>NZ_JBHSMA010000012.1:0-170901 GCF_042655385.1 Larkinella bovis
AGGTGGTGTCATCGAACCGGAAAGCGGTGCCAGTCTGCCCTGACACCGCTTTATCGACTTCGCGCTGCGTTAGCTGCGGTATTCAACTTCTATCAAGTCATCCTACAAACTGCGGGATGACTCATGTAGATGAATGTTGCAAAAAGGAAATAACCTTCTGCGGAACAACGTTTCGTCGTTTAGCGAACCGTTGCCGATCCGTTCGATTGGGGGAGCGACCTTTATTTTTGCCACGTACCGTCTATCAACCGGTAGATTCCCAGTGGGTTATCGGTTTTCAGGGCGTCGGGGAGCAAGGCGTCCGGGAAGTTCTGGTAAGAAACCGGCCGGGCAAATCGCCGGATGGCGTTTGTGCCCACCGAGGTAGACCGCACATCGGTCGTCGCCGGAAACGGTCCGCCGTGGGTCATGGCGTGGCTCACTTCTACACCCGTCGGGAAACCGTTGATCAGCAACCGACCGACTTTCTGCTCCAGCACGTCCAGCAGATCGGCATAGTCCAGCAATTCGTCCGGAGTACCGAATACCGTGGCGGTCAGGTGGCCTTCCAGACCATTTGCCACCGCCAGCATTTCTTCTTTGGTATCGGCGGTCACCAGCAAGCTGCTTGGTCCAAACACTTCCTCCGTCAGCTCCGGGTTTTCCACCAGCACGTCGGCGGTGGTGGACAACAGCGTCGGGTGCGCGGTCGCAAAGCCTTCGACCACGGTTTCGGACTTGCTGGCTACCTGCACCCGCGCGTGCGAATTCAATTTTTCAATACCGCTGGTGTAAGCCTGGTGAATGCTCTTGGTCAGCATCGGTGTCGGCTGCGTCTGCGACATCGCCAGCCGGGCCTGACTGATGAACGCATCGCCCCCGTCCGACTGTTTGACAATGGCCAGACCGGGGTTCGTACAAAACTGTCCGACGCCCAGTGTTACCGAATCAATATAGGCTTTTGCCAGATCCAATCCTTTCTCTTTCAGGATATTGGGTAAGAAGAAAACCGGGTTGGTGCTGCCCATTTCGGCATAAACCGGAATTGGCTCTGGCCGCCGAACGGCGGCATCATAAATCGCTTTCCCGCCCCGGAACGAACCCGTAAAACCGATGGCTTTGATCAGGGGGCTTTCCACAATGGCCATTCCGACTTCCACCGTCGTGCCGTGGACCAGCTGAAAAACGCCTTCGGGTAAACCGCAGGCTTCCACCGCTTTGCGGATGGCTTTACCTACCAGGTCGGAAGTGCCGGGGTGCGCCGGGTGCGCCTTCACCACCACCGGACAACCCGCTGCCAGCGCCGATGCGGTATCCCCGCCCGCGACGGAAAATGCCAGCGGGAAATTGCTCGCGCCGAAAATACCGACAGGACCCAACGGAATCAGCATGTGCCGCAGATCCGGACGGGGGAGTGGTTGACGATCCGGCAGCGCGGTGTCGATGCGGGCATCTACCCATGAACCTTCGCGGAGGTATTGAGCAAACAGCCGCAACTGGCCGGTGGTTCGGCCGCGTTCGCCGGTCAGGCGCGCCAGGGGCAGGGCGGTTTCCTGGTTGGCGCGTTCGAGCAGCTCGGACCCAAGGGCCATGATTTCGTCGGCGATGCGCTCCAGCAACTGGGCTTTGGCCTCGCCGGAAAGTTTGCGGTAAGTATGAAACGCAGCGGCCGCCTGCCAGCAGGCATGGGCTACTTCTTCGGGGGTCGATTCTTCGAATACACCGGGCAATGCTTCGCCGGTAGCTGGGTTAATGCCTTGAAAACTCATTCTTTTACGCTTGGACGCTATTGATTAATGTACCAATTCCTGCAATCGAAATTCGCACCTCATCGCCCGCAGCCAGGGTAAACGTGTCGGGCGGAACAATGCCGGTGCCTGTCATCAGATAACAACCGTGCGGAAAAGTAGTTTCCCGATACAGGAAAGAAACCAGTTCCGGGTGCTGGCGTTTCATGCGATTGATGGCAATTTTTTCGTCAAAAGCCGTCTGGCCATCGCGCCGGATTTCGAGCTGGATTTCGGTATCCGACGAAATGGGTTCACCCGGCACGTACAAACACGGACCGATGGCAGCGGCACCATCGTACGTTTTGGCCTGGGGCAGATACAGGGGGTTTTCACCCTCTATGCTCCGCGAACTCATGTCGTTGCCGATCGTGTAACCGACAATTTTTCCGTTCGAGGTCGCAAATAGCGTCAATTCCGGTTCCGGTACGTTCCAGGTCGAGTCTTTCCGAATCCGGACGGCATCACCCGGTCCCACGGCGCGGGCGGCTGTCGATTTAAAAAACAATTCGGGACGTTCGGCATCGTACACCCGTTCGTAGAAATCGCCCCCTCCGGCGTCTTTCGACTCTTCCATCCGGGCGTTCCGGCTGCGCAGGTAGGTGACGCCCGACGCCCAGATTTCCTGTTGACTGATCGGCGGTAACAATTGGGTTTCAGTCCAGCTCCGGTATTCATCGGAAGCCGTGGTAGAAGGTATTTCCTGTTGCAAAAACTGGAATAAATCGTCCTGGTTGACCAGATAATCCCAATCGTCGCTCGGAGCACGGTGGAAGCGGTTTTGGTGTTCAACGACGATGCCCTGACGGGTACGGTATAGTTTCATAGGGATTGAGTTGAGGATTGCTGTAAAAACCGTAAAAATCAACATTTTTACGCAGGATTTTACCAGGCCATGCCTTGAAAATCGAGCAAAATGCATTAAATTTAGAAAGCAGGTAATCGCTGGACGAAAACCATACTGCCTTTCTATAGTACGTCTTTGGCCGGTTTTCATACTAGCCGATTTCGATTTTTTCCTGAAAAAATGCTTCATAAAACCCGGGGAGTCGTTCTGAGTTATTTTCGTTACCGCGAAACATCCGTCATTGTCCGCATCTACACCGAGGAGTTTGGTCTGCAAAGTTACCTCGTCAATGGCGTTCGTTCGGCCAAAAGCAAAACCAACCGGATTGCCTTTTTCCAGCCGCTGACGCTGCTCGACATGGTGGTGTATTATAAACCGGACAAAGACCTGCACCGGCTTTCGGAAGTCAAAATCAATTACCCGTTCCAGCACATTCCGTTCGATATTGCTAAATCGAGCATGGCCCTGTTTGTGAGCGAAATGCTGACCAAAACCCTGAAGGAGGAAGCTGGCAACCCCACGTTGTTTCATTTTCTTGAGGAAAGTGTGCGGTATCTGGAAGAAGCAGAGGCCGATTATGAGAATTTTCACCTGGCCTTTTTGCTGAAGCTGGCGTTTTTTCTGGGGTTTGGTCCGGCCAATGCCCGGGAGTTTGAAACGCAGTTACAGGAGCAACGCTATCCGTTTCTGCCCGACGAATCGGCCGAAAAAGCGCTGAATAGCTTCCTGCGCCAACGGCTGGGCGCGTCGGTCAAAATTTCCCGCCAGACCCGCGCCGAATTGCTGGATGCGCTGGTGGCGTTTTACCAGATTCACATCGATAGCCTGGGCGAAATCAAATCCCTGGCGGTTTTGCGGGAGGTGTTGAGTTAGGGAAAAAGAGGTTACACAGAGTTAATCAGGGTTAACCAGAGTAACGTTTATATTTTCCGCTTGAGTTCGAAATGCTGCCCCAGGTACACGCGCCGGACCTGCTCGTCGTTGGCGAGGTCTTCGGCGGTTCCCTGTTTCAGGATTTTGCCTTCGAACAGCAGATAAGCGCGGTCAGTGATCGAGAGGGTCTCGTTGACGTTATGGTCGGTAATCAGAATGCCAATGTTGCGGTGTTTGAGCTGAGCCACAATGCTTTGGATGTCCTCCACGGCAATCGGGTCCACCCCCGCAAACGGTTCGTCCAGCAGAATGAATTTGGGATCTACGGCCAGGCTCCGGGCAATTTCGGTGCGCCGGCGTTCTCCGCCCGACAAGACTTTTCCCTTGTTTTTCCGAACGTGTGTCAGGCTGAATTCTTCGAGCAATTGTTCGACTTTGGCTTTCTGCTCCTGCCGCGATAGGCTGGTCATTTCCAACACCGCCAGCACATTTTCTTCCACCGTCAAATCCCGGAAAACCGAGGCTTCCTGCGCCAGATACCCGACACCCAGCCGCGCCCGTTTGTACATGGGTAAACTGGTAATGTCTTGACTGTCAATGTAGACTTTGCCGCTATTAGGTTTAATCAGGCCGACCGCCATGTAGAAGGACGTGGTTTTTCCGGCGCCATTGGGGCCCAGTAAACCGACGATTTCACCCTGTTCAACCTGATAGGAAACATGGTCGTTGACCAGGCGGGAACCGTATTTTTTAACTAAATTTTCAGTGCGAAGAATCATGGAGGTTGTTTACTGCGGAGCGCCCACGGCGGCTTTGATGTCTTTCAAATATAACTGCAACGATTTATTTCCGTTATAATTATTCTCTTCAATCTGGTAACAAATGGAAAATGGCCGGTCGCGCCGGAGGAAAAGCGCGTGGTGGGCCATGTTGAATCCGATGGCTGTGAACCGCTGGTAGGAGTTGGCCTGCTGTACGGTCATTTTCAAATGCTTTTCCTTCATGATGTACGGTTCGCCGACCAGGTATACCTCGCTGGTCGAAAAAACGGGCGTCATGTTCTGCGGACCGAAGGGCGACATCTGTTTCAGGACGTTGTAGAATTTCTGGTCGATGGCGTCCAGATCGAGCGGCAGGTCGATTTCAATCATCGGGATGAGCTGTTCCTCCTGAATCCGCCGGGTCACGACTTCTTCAAATTTTTGCCGGAACGCCTTGATATTCTCCAGCTTCAGCGTCAAACCGGCGGCAAAGGTATGTCCGCCGAATTGCTCCAGCAGATCGGCGCATTCCTCGATGGCTTCGTAGACGTCAAAACCGGGTACCGACCGCGCCGACCCGGCCGCCCGGTTGTGCGACTCGGTCAGGATGATGGTGGGCCGGTGGTATTTTTCGATGCAGCGCGATGCCACGATGCCGATGACGCCTTTATGCCAGGTATTGTTGAATAAAACCGTGCTTTTGGCATTCAGCAGCCATTCATCGCCCTGAATCATCGCCAGCGCCTGTTCGGTAATGCTGGTGTCGTACTGCCGTCGGCTGTTGTTGTGTTCGTTGATTTCAAACGCAAACTCGGTCGCTTCCTCTTCGGTTTCGGCCAATAGCAACTGAACGGCGGCTTTGGCGTGTTTGATCCGGCCGGCGGCATTGATGCGCGGCCCCAGGCCAAACACCACATTGGTGACGTCCAGCGCCGATTGAAACCCGGCAATTTTGATGAGCGCCTGAACCCCAAACCGGGGCGTCGCATTCAGTTTTTTCAGGCCATAATAGGCCAGAACACGGTTTTCGCCGGTAATCGGAACAATGTCCGACGCAATGCTGATGACCAGTAAATCCAAGTAATCGTACAGTCGTTCCAGTGGAATCGACTTGAACAGACAGAAGGCGTGCAGTAACTTAAACCCCACCCCGCAGCCCGTCAGGTCTTTGCAGGGGTACTCACAGTCCGAGCGTTTCGGATCGAGTACGGCCGCAGCATTCGGAATGTCGGCCCCGGGGCGGTGGTGATCGCAGATGATGAAGTCGATGCCTTTTTCCCGGGCTTCTTCCACCCGCTCAACGGACTTGATCCCGCAGTCGAGGCTGACAATCAACGTAAATCCGTTTTCGGCGGCCCACTCGATTCCCTGGGATGAAATACCGTATCCCTCTTTGTACCGATCGGGAATGTAATAATCCAGATTGGGGTAGATGGTTTTCATGAATCCATAGAACAGCGCCACGGAAGTGGTTCCGTCCACGTCATAATCACCATAGACCAGGATTTTTTCGCTCCGCAGCAGGGCCATTTGCAACCGGAGCACCGCCTTTTCCATGTCTTTCATCAGAAAAGGATCGTGCAGGTGCGTCAGTTCCGGGCGGAAATAGGTACGGGCCTCTTCGAAGGTATGAACACCCCGCTGCACGAGCAGCGCAGCCATAAACGGATTTACTTTCAGATCACGGGTCAGATTTTCAACAGCCAGCAACTCCTCGGGCGACTCCGGAACCGGTCGGTATATCCATCGTTTTTCACTCATACTGCAAATTAAAAAAGAAAAGGTAGTACGAAAAAAGAAAACCTACAAGGCCCGTTTACCGGGTGGTTGCGTTGCTTCATGGCATGGGGGTGGGAGCGTTGTCACTTTTACCAAAATACAGCCGGTCCAGGCTCCATTTGACCGGGCCGGTGAAAAAGAAAAACAGCGCAATCAACGCAAAAAGAAACGGGTGCTGGTCCTGGTAATAAAACCGCCCTTCGCCCACCACAAAACAGATAAAAAGCATATCCAGGATCATGAGCAACGCTGCCAGGCGGGTGAACAAGCCCATTATAAAACAAATACCCGTGACGAGCTCTATCCCTTTTCCCAGGTATACCATCCATTCCGGTGCCGGCAGGGCTTTGATCACGTCCCAGGTCAGGTAGACTTCCATCGTGGGCCGGTCAAAAACCTCCCAGCCGTGGTACGCCATGAGCAAACCGACAATGATCCGGAGGCCGGCCAGCCCCTGTTGGTACCAGAGGGGCTCGGGGGAAAAGAATCGCGCTAGCATAGTATATTTCCTTTGCTGAAAGATACGCAAGGTTTTCGGAATATTGCCGGTTTCAGGCCCCGGATCAGAACCGAGCCTGATTGGCTTTCTATGCCGGTTTTTGCAGGAAGCTTACCGAACCAAGACCCGCAACGTTCGGTGCTGCGGGGTTTGGCCAACCTGGAGTATATACAAGCCCGCTTGCAGCGGTACCGCCGGACGGATCAGCCAGTCGGTCGGGGAGTGTTGCAGGAGTTGAAAAGGGACGAATTGCCCGGAAACGGTGTACAGCCATAGACTTGCCGGGTCGGCAGCGGTGCTGGAGGCTTTTAACCGGATCTCCCGATTGGAAGCAGGATTATAAATCATCCATTCATCGGCGGCCCGGCTTACGGGAATAAGCTTGGAGTGCCGCACGGAACCATCCAAATCCACCTGTCGAAGCCGGTAATAACTGGTTTCCGGGAGCGGTTCGCTATCCATAAAGGCATAGGATTGCCCGCTCGTTGCGTTTCCAGTGGCCGACAGCTGGCCAATATCGCCGAAAACGCGGGCATCGGCGCTGCGCTCAACGACAAAATGGCTCGCACCCCGTTCCCAGGCGGTTTCCCAGACCAGCCGATTGCCGCTACGGTCTGCCGTACCCCGGAAGGATACCAGTTCGACCGGGAGGGTGTTATTTTCATTCACCGTAAAATCATCGATTCGGAACGACGTTCCGCAGGCGGCTCCAGGCGGTGGTGTATACCGGAAGCGAAAGAGCAGGCTGGCCTGGTTCTCAGCGGCTGCCGGTAGATTGAAGATTGAAAGGCCCCATACCGTGGTTGCCGTACTCGAAACATCGGAAGAAATGGTGGTCCAGCTCGTCCCGCCATTGGTGCTGAATTCGAACTGCACGACCTGCGGACCGAACGAAGCGGTTCGCCGGCGGCCAAATCCGACCATGAGATTGGTGCGTCCGATGGTGCTGATGGCTGAGGACGTGACGCTATGTTCGGCATTGCCACCGCATTCCCCGAATGATAGATTAAAACCGCCCGATGCCATGATGGGGGTGGTATAACCGGAACTAGCCGAGGTGGTGTTTGAGGTAATAGCGGTCGTGTTGCTGGAGGTCCAGGTACCCAATCCGGAAGCAAAACTCTGGTAGTAGACGGTTTGCGCGCCAGCCGGTTTAAGCAACCCAAGGAAGAGGACGGCCAAGCTGAGTATTCGTAAAAAAGGATTCATAAAGGGTGCGTGGATTTTTGATGTGCTTCTGTATACTTAGCTATTTAACTAACAATCGGGTGGCGCGAATACCCGACGCCGAGAGGAAATAGAGGCCGGGTTTAACCGCAATCCGGGGCCGAAGCGTAAGGTGCCCGGCGGTTTCTTCTACGAGCTGAAAGTCGATTCTCCGCCCGTTCAGATCCGTCAATTGCAGGGAGCCAAGGTCGATTTCGTTGCCTTGCAGGCCGATCGACTGCCCATCGGACGGATTCGGATAAACCGTTAAGGTGGGTAAAGGATCAGCGTGCCGGGCGGCAATGATTTTGGAATAGTGTTTCGCCCCATCTTTGTCAATCTGCTGCAACCGGTAGTAATTGTTCGAGCGATGCGCCTGATCGTCAGCAAATGAATACGCTTGTCGGCGAGTGGATTCGCCCCGGGCTTTCACCCGGCCGATGGGCGTAAAATGCACCACATCAAAACTGTGCTCCACGACGAAAAAGTCGGCATTGCGTTCGGAGGTGGTTTCCCAAACCAGCTGAACAACGGTCCCAATAGGCTTGGCCCGGAAATAGGCCAGTTCAACCGGCAGAACGACACCGGCCCAGTCCAGATCACCGATGGTGAAGCCCTGGCCGTTCGGAAAGGGCCCCGCCAGTGGTCCATTCCCATACACAATGGTTACATTCTTTACCTGCGTGGGAAAGCGTACTTTATTGACATTCGATGCCGTTGTCGACGTGGCAAGAATTTCGTTGCCATTCACGCTATAGCCGGTTCCGGCCGGAATAACCGGCATGACGGCATTCCCCCCTTCATCCGTCGCCAGAATGGTTATTTTATCCTGATAATTATGATCCGTGATGGCAAAAGTCCGGTATTGAAGCGCATTTAACGAAAACTCCAGACCCGTAACGGGATCCCCGAACGTGAAACTGTAGCTTCGGGTTTCGCCGGAGTTATTGAACTTCCAGTTTGGCGTGGACAAGCCCGTACCGGCCCGTTCAGGGGAGGGAATGGAGGCCGTACCCGGTCCACTGATCGCAAGATCCACATTGACGGCTGGTGAACCAATGCTGGTATAGGAATGGAAGGCTGCGCCCGCCGGATAAAGCGGGGCCGTCGTGGCAAAATCCAGATCCTGCGCAAAGGCCGGTGAAGACGTGACGAATGCCAATAGACCGACAGAAAGCAGATAAGCGTGTTTCATCACCCAGAAAGGTTAGCTATCTCTCTGAGACGTAGGGCTTATCAAAAAGTAATGGTCTGGTTCAGAAATAAAATTATAGGGTTGATAAAGAGCCCTTATTGGGGAACCGACGAACGAGTTACGTAAACTGCTTGGCTGCCTGCCAGTAGACTTCCATCTCGTCCAGGGTCATATCCTTGAGTTGCTGGCCGTTGTTGCGGGCCTGTTCTTCGAGGTACTGAAAGCGTTTGATAAACTTCTTGTTGGTACGCTCCAGGGCCGTCTCGGGGTTGATATCGATGAAACGCGCGTAATTGACCAGCGAAAACAGCACATCGCCAAACTCTTTTTCGGCCCGGTTTGCGTCAATCACCTCGTCGGTTTCGGCGTTGAACTCGGCCTTGAATTCCTGCATTTCTTCCTCCACTTTCGCCCAGACCTGCTGTTTCTCCTCCCAGTCAAAACCGGCTCCGCGGGCTTTCTCCTGAATCCGCATGGCCTTCACCAGCGCCGGTAATGAGCCCGGCACGCCCGCCAGCACGGACTTATTGCCTTCTTTCAGCTTCAGTTGCTCCCAGTTCTGCTTCACTTTTTCCTCCGTATCCGCCACTACATCGCCGTAAATGTGCGGATGGCGGGAAATCAGCTTGTCGCAGACCCCGTTCAGGACATCGGCAATGTCGAAGGTGGCCCCCGACTGCGGTTCGGAAGCAATGCGGGCGTAGAAAACCAGGTGCAGCATCACATCGCCCAGTTCCTTGCGGATTTCGGGCAGGTCTTTCTCCAGAATCGCGTCGGAAAGTTCGTAGGTTTCTTCAATCGTCAGGTGACGAAGACTGTCCATCGTCTGCTTGCGGTCCCAGGGGCATTGTTCGCGCAGTTCATCCATAATGGTCAGCAAGCGGTCAAAGGCCAGCAATTGCTCCTGCCGCCGGGGCGACATCGTTTCCAGTTGTTGATTCAGGTTGGTCTCCATCCAGACTAATTTTTGACAAAGTTACACCTTCAAGGTTGACAAAGAGCCTTTCTTTTCAGTCTCACCAACGAAAAGCCAGTCAATAGGCTCCACTTCCTAAATATTTTCGGCCATTCGCTTGACCCGCATCGTTTCAGTATGCTACTTTGCAACTCAAAGTTCTTTTATTCTATGCTAAACAGGTTACTCGCAGTCTATCGTTCCGGCGAAGGCTTACGCATGCTGATTTTGTTGTCGGTGATGAGTATCGCTATGGTGGTGATGCGTTTGACGCCCTTTTTCTTCAAGATGCTGAGCTGGAATTTATTTCTGGCCTGGATTCCCCTCATGGTTGCTCTGTTTTTGCGCGAAGGGCTGGAAAACCGGCAGTTGCCGCGCTGGTCGCTCTGGCCGGGGCTGGCGTTCTGGCTCCTGTTTCTGCCTAATTCGCCCTATATCATTACGGACCTGTTTCACTTACGAAGCGTTTCCGAAGAAACCGTCTGGTTCGACACCATGATGATTTTCATGTGTGCGCTCACCGGTTTGCTGGCGGGGCTTTACTCGCAACTGCTGGTTCACCGCCTGCTGAAGCAGCGATTGACTCACCGGCAGACCTGGGTGGTGATGATCGGGTGCCTGGCACTGACCAGTTTCGGCGTTTACCTGGGCCGGTATATTCGGTTGAATAGCTGGGACTTATTCACGAATCCGCTGGCGTTGGCCGAAATTATTGGCCGAAGCCTGTTCAATCCGATTGCCTTAAAACTCACGCTTTCGTATACTTTTGCGCTGGTAACGCTTTACGTGGGCTTCACGCAGTATGTTCAACGCCGGACGCATGAGCCACTGGATTGATGTTCGGAAGAATTTACGGAGTTTTCGGTACGCCATCGAAGGCATTTTGGCCCTGTTTCGTTTTGAAAACAACGCTAAAATCCACTTTTTGGCGGCTGTTGCCGTCATTGCAGGAGGCCTCTGGCTGCGGCTGGATCGGACGGAGTGGGCGCTGGTGCTGACGCAGGTTGGCCTGGTGCTGGCCGCCGAAGCCTTCAATACCGCCATCGAAAAACTGGCCGATGTGGTTTCGCCCGAACGCCATCCGCAGATCAAAGCGGTCAAGGATTTGTCGGCCGGTGCCGTGTTGCTGGTGGTAATTCTGGCCGTTATCGTCGGTATTCTGATTTTTGGTACTAAATTGATTGATAAACTTGAAGGGGGCAGTGGGTTTTGATGCGTTGCGACCGAAACCTACACCATTCGAACTATTAACCCATTCAACTACACCTGTTCGATGTCCGAATCGCGTGAACATTTACAAACCCTGACAGAAATCCGGAGCTTGATGGAACGTTCATCGAAGTTTCTGTCGTTAAGTGGGCTATCTGGGGTCTCGGCGGGTATCGTGGCACTGGTGGGCGCCGGGGCGGCCTATATCCGGTTGCAGAAAAATAACCAGACCTGGCTCAGCTACGAACGCATCAGCCAATTGACAGGCCCGGAACGCAGGGAAATGGTCGATTTTCTGCTGGCCGATGGCGCTCTTGTACTGGCTGGCGCTTTGCTTCTGGGTATTTTCTTTACAATTCGCAAAGCCCACCGGCAGGGTTTAAGTGTCTGGAATACCATCTCGAAACGATTGTTGTGGGCATTGGCCGTACCGTTGGTGGCGGGCGGTATCTTCTGCCTGGCCCTGATCCGGTTCAACCTGATCTGGCTGGTGTTCCCATCCACCTTAATTTTTTACGGACTGGCGCTTTGCAGCGGCAGTAAATACACCGTCCGTGACGTGGAGTACCTCGGTTTATCGGAAATTCTGCTGGGCTTGATTGCGCTGTTCTGGACCGGTTTTTCCTTGTTGACGTGGGCCGTGGGATTCGGGGCATTGCACATTGTGTACGGCACCGTCATGTATTTAAAGTATGAACGAGATGAACCCAAGCGCTGATGCGAGAGTTCCTGATAGGATTTAATAAAGCATTTGAGAGTAAGGCCCGGCTGGGCATCATGTCGGTTCTGATTGTGAATGAATCCCTGAGTTTCAATTCGCTGAAAGAACTGCTGGAGATGACGGACGGGAATCTGGCGACGCACCTGCGGGCGCTGGAAGAGCAGGGCTATGTCTCTGTGAAAAAGCAATTTGTGGGTCGTAAGCCCAATACCACCTATGCGGCCACCTCCGTCGGCCGGCAGGCCTTCACCGACCATCTGACGGCGCTGGAAGATTTTATCCGTAATTCGGCCTGAAAACCGGGTTTCCAGGTAGCGCTGGCCCCAAAAGAAAAAGCGGTCAATGGAGAATTGACCGCTCTGGTATTCAGCGTGTATTCCTATCAAAATAAATTCTGAATCTCCACCCGGCGCTGGAAATGCTGGCCATCCTTGAACGGCAAATGGATCAGCACCTGTCCGTGTTCCTGGAGGGCTTCGATATGATCAGCATCCACAAAATCCGGGATATCGATCACCCGTAAAAACATCGGAACCGCCAGGCTTTGGGCGCCTTCGGTCACGTTTTTTTGTTGGAGTAATGTATATAAAACCAGCTTTTTGCCGTCAATTAACACATTGAACGCATCGGGCCCAACGCCCGGTGCCGACAATTTAATAATCAGCCGATCGTCTTCCTGTTCGGTTTCCATTCGGGTCATACTCGAACCACCATACAGGGTATTGAGCAAATCGAACTGCCCCCCCATGCCTTTCAGCGTATTTTCTATCGCTTTCATAGTCGTACTTGTTGGTTGTCTACTGTGTTAAATCAAATTGCGTACCTAACTGAATCCGACGGATTTTAACGCCAATATGACTGATCTTAGGCATCGGGTTAAAAATAAGCTGCCAATTGGTCAGCAATTTGTTATATAACGCAAATTATACTGAATTTTGATCCGGAATAACCGGTATTTATTTATGATGTGGCTCGGTGCCATCGTGGTTGCAGGCGTGTTGTTGTGGTATTTTTTCCGCACTTCAAAGGCTTTGCCTGTGTTAATGTTCCACAAAGTGGAGGCCGAACGCCAGGATTCGCTGACGGTTTCGGTGCCCCAACTGGAACAGCAGCTCCGCTGGCTCCGGGCAAATAACTACCAAACCGTTCGTCTCCAGCACCTTATCGAAGCCGTTGACCAGCAACAACACCTGCCGGCCCGCTCGGTTCTGATTACCTTCGACGATGCGTACGTCAACAACCTCACGCACGCACTGCCGCTGCTGCAACGCTTCGGCATGACCGCCGTGCTGTTTGTCCCGACGGCGTTTGTCGGGAAATGTAACGAATGGGACGGCTGTTCGGATGCATTGCTGTCGGCCGAACAACTCCGACAACTCGTGCCTACCTTCGAACTGGCGCTCCATTCGCATCAACACCTGAATTATAAACACCAGACGGCCGACGCTGTTCGGGCCGATCTCACCCGGAACCTGGCGGTTTTTGATGCCCTGAATCTGCCGTACGTCCGGGTGTTTGCGTACCCGTACGGCGGTCGGCCCAAAGACCCGGCCATTCGGCAAGCCATGCTGCAAACGATGCAACAGCTCGGTATCAGACTGGCTTTTCGGATCGGAAACCGCCTGAATCTGTTCCCAATCCGCAACCGGTTTGAGTTGCAACGGCTCGACATCCGGGGGACGGATTCGATAACCCGGTTTGCCCGAAAAGTGCGCTGGGGAAAACTACTTTGATCGCATGAAGATTTTTATCGATACGGAACGGCTTCGGGATTTGAACAGCGGTTTGGGCCAGTTTTGCCGGCAGCTCGGGCAGGAACTGGTGCGGCAAAAACCGCCTTCGGCGCAGCTTACATTTCTGGTTCCGGACGGCCAGCAAGGCGTTTTTGGGCCTGAGGTCAACTACCAGTCGGCGGTCTGGTGGCGGAAATGGTTCAATCCGGGGCGTTACGACGTCTGGCACTGCACCCACCAGGATTCCGCTTTCTGGCCCGCATCGGGCCGGACCCGCACGGTTTTGACCATCCATGATCTCAATTTCCTGGAACGGCCCGACTATAGTGCGGCCAAAAAAGCGCAGAAGCTGGCGACTCTGCAACGCCGGGTTAACCGGGCGTCGGCAGTAGCGACCATCTCGGATTATACCGCTTCCGTTGTCCGCCAACACCTGAAACGGCCTGACATTCCGCTCTCGGTCATCCACAACGGCAACTCGGTTCATCCCGCCATTGCCTTGTCACCGGAAATCCCCAAACCGTATTTTCTGTTTGTCGGGGTGATTCATCCGAAAAAAAATCTGCACACGCTTTTACCCCTGCTGGAAGCGTTTCCCGAATGGAATCTGGTGCTGGCCGGCCCCGACAGCCATCCGTATGCGGCTCACCTGCGGCAGCAGGCTGGGCAACTGGGCATCAGTGAACGGCTGATCATGACCGGCATTGTCGATGAAGCTACTAAAAATGGCTTGTATCAGCAGTGTGACGCTTTTCTGTTTCCGTCGATTTCCGAAGGATTTGGTTTGCCGGTGGTCGAAGCGATGAGTTGGGGGAAACCGGTTTTTATCTCCAATCTCACCAGTTTGCCCGAGATTGGCGGTCGGGATGCCTACTATTTTGAGTCGTTCGAACCCGAGCAGATGGCCGAAACCGTCTTTGCCGGGCTGAATGATTTTCGGGCCAATCCTTTCCGTGCCGATCGGCTCCGGCAGCAAGCCGCCCGATTCAGTTGGGAACAGGCCGCCCGGCAGTATTGGGCGCTGTATACGGGTTTGTTGTAGGCGCTATAGCTCACCCGCGGGTGGCGGCTGGTTGGAACAGAAGGAGGCTTTTCCGGCAACGGGAAACTGTGAACAGAAAACCGTAAACCAATATGGTATTGCACATCAAAGTCAAACCGGGCAGCAAGGTGGATAAGCTGCTGTACGACGCGGCCGGGCAGTTGAATGCCAAAATCAAAGCCCCGGCGCAGGACGGGAAAGCCAATGCCTATTTAGTCGATTACCTCGCCCGGCAGTTCGGGGTGCCCAAATCCTGCATTGAAATCGTTTCCGGTTTTACCAATCCGCATAAGAAGCTGGAAATCAAGGCGGAAGAGGCTGACGTGGCCCGGGTTCTCGCGAATCTGGAAGGTCATTCCTGAAGAAAAACCGGCTTTTTTTTGCCCGACTGTGACTTTGGGCGGTTTTGGGTAACTAATCTCTTTGCATTCATTCATGTTTTTCGTCTGTGGCTCCGAAATCCATCCAACGGGAGTTTGTTCAACTCATTGCGCAACACCAGAAGCTGCTCCACAGCCTGTGTAGCCTGTATTTCCCGTTGTTGGAAGACCGGCAGGATCTTTTTCAGGAAATCGTGCTGCAATTCTGGAAATCCTATCCTGCTTTCAACCACCAGGCCAAGGTGAGCACCTGGATGTACCGCGTGGCGATCAACACGGTTTTCCGGCGGCTGCGGACCGAAAAGAACCGCCCACCGAATGCCGCCTTTTCGGAAGCCACGCTTCAAATTGCGGACGTATCGGATGAGCGAGAGGAAGCTGCCCGCGACTTGTACCGGGCCATTGCCCAATTGCCGGACCTGGACAAAGCCCTGATCATGCTGTATCTGGAGGAACACAGCTACGAGGAAATGGCGCATATTCTGGGGTTAAGCCGGACGAATGTCAGTACCAAAATCAGCCGGATTAAAACCCGGCTCGGGAAATTATTGAAACAGGAACTGCAATGAATACGAACGACGTAAAAAATGCCTGGAACGCCTATAAGGACCGAATCGGGGAGGAGTCTGTCTGGCGCGAAGAGGAGTTGTTGCGGCTGGTGACAACCCCATCGGGGAGCCGCTCGTGGTATCAGGCGTATCAGCACGTGGCCCTCAACTTCGGCGTCGTTTTTTTGCTGATGGGCTTGACAACCGGTTGTTAATCAGTCGTTACGATACACTTTTATGCGTCATCACGGCTTAGCGTACATCGTCTGGGATGTTGATCCCCAACTCACCAGCCTGGCAGTTTTTGGTTCCGACTGGCCTATTACCTGGTACGGTCTGCTGTTTGCCCTTAGTTTTCTGGTTGGGCAACGGCTGTTGCGATACCTGTATAAGCAGGAGGAAAAACCGGTTTCGGACGTGGAAGTGTTAACGCTTTATGGCGTCGTGGCGACGGTGGTGGGGGCGCGGCTGGGGCATTATCTGTTTTACGAATGGGAGTTACTGCTGGCCGATCCCGCTCACTGGGTCCAATCGATGCTGCGGGTACCGTTTGAAGGACTGGCCAGCCACGGCGCTACCATTGCCCTGCTGGTGGCGTTGTCTCTGTACAGCCGAAAGCGGCCCGATCAGTCGTTTTTGTGGGTGCTCGACCGGGTGGTTATTATCGGTAGTCTAGCGGGCGCACTCATTCGGTTGGGGAACCTGTTCAACTCCGAAATTTACGGAACACCGACCCGCTTACCCTGGGCGTTTGTCTTTGTCCGGGAAACCGACCCGGATTTGCTGCCGCTGGTGCCGCGCCATCCCACCCAGGTGTATGAATCGCTGTTCTGTTTCCTGTTGTTTGCCTTGACGTTTTCCCTGTGGAAGCAGAAGCGGCATCACCTCGCCGATGGTTTTATCGCCGGACTGTTTCTGGTCCTGCTGTTTAGCTTCCGGTTTTTTGTCGAATTTCTGAAAACGAATCAGGAAGACTTTGAGCACAACCTCGTCTTGAACATGGGGCAGCTCCTGAGTATTCCGGCTGTTCTGGTCGGTTTTATCCTGCTGGTTAAGAGCCGGTTTCGACTAGGTGGAGTGCCGAAGAGCGGGTAAGGCGGGTCTTACGGGGTCCATTGTTTCGGTAAACCCAGTTGCCGCGCGTACAGCCCGGGTCCGTGGATGTGGATGAACGCCAGCGCCTGATTCACCTCACTTTCGAATTCAATGTAATAATCCGGGTCGATCTTCTGGAGTTTCTTCAGAATCGAATCCGCCTTTTTGGCTACAAACGCGCAGGAGTTCTGGTTGTGGTGATTTAAATGGGCAAACTGACTCGGTTGCATCGCAAAAAAGGCGGTCAGGAGATACAGATTCAGCTCGACTTCGCCGTATTTGTCTTTCGTGATCTTGACGTGGTGCGTAATGGCTGAACTCAGCGTACGCATGGCCTTCAGCATCCAGCCGTCGGGGTGGTTGTAATGCCCGTTGGCGGTTTCGGCAATCTTTACTTTCACCTCCTGCCGCCGTTCTTCCGTCGTGGTTTCGCCCTCGATCAGCACAAAATGCAGCCGTTCGACCAAATCCTTATCTTTGGCAATCAGCCGCAGCAGAAGTTTGTCTTTTTCATTCGCCGGTAATTTCAGAATCTCCTTCTTGAGATCTTTCGCGATGGCTGTGGGCATACTCGTTTAGCGGGAAAGATGCTTTTTTAAAACCTGATCAAATTGCTCACTTCTCACAAACCGTTGTTCTTTGCGGTTTACAAACACTTTTTCCAGGAAATTCATATCAACTAATTGCTGTAAATCTGTTCGGGCCGTTTGATTGGCTACGCCAAAGCGGTTTTCAATTTCTTTCACAGTTAAAATGGTATCGGCGTCGTCCTGCATCAATTTAATAATCTGAGCTTGTCGTAACGAAATACCTTCAATCCGCTGGAATGAAACCAGCTGTTTCTTTTCCGCATTCTTACGATCGATGTATTTTTTTAGTTCCTCATACGCCTGTCGCAAGGTTTTGACCTGATACATGACAAAATAAGTCAGGTCATTTTCATCCGCTTCGGTGTATTGAAACGCCCGGTAATATTGCATCCGGGATTTCAAAATCACCCTGGAAATGGATAGATACTCGGTGAGCCAATACCCTTTCCGCAACAAATACCAGTAAAATAATGCCCGGGCCGTCCGGCCATTACCGTCCGTGAAAGGATGAAAATAACCGATCAGAAAATGAATAATGCTGGCCTTAACAATCGGATGAATGAAAAATTCCGGCGTTTCGTCATTGAAAAACCGGCACAAATCTTCAATAAAAGAAGGAAGTGCGGTATGACTGGGTGGCGTATGAATAATGTCGCCTTCAATGGCATCAATGACATGAATATCATCATGCTGCCGAAACGTCCCGGCTTCTTCCGGTTTATCCATCGTATCGGCTGTTATCAACTGATGAATTTCCAGTAACGTTTGGGAAGTGAGAGCTTGGCTTTTAATTTGAAGAATATGCTGGATCGTCAGGTAGTTATTCAGAATCATTTGCTCCGATTTGTTGCGGGGAGAACGATTTTTCCGCAGCATATCCTTGGCAACCACCCGCGACGTCACCGCTCCTTCAATTTGGCTGGAAGCAATGGACTCTTCCATGATGGAGCCGATGAGGTATTGGTGCTTGTCGGACTCTGATAACTCTGATTGGCCACCAAGGGACCCGCCTAAATTAAGATCGAATTCGTGTAACTGGCTATATAGCGTATCCGTAGGAGTATAACAGAACCAGTTCTTGGCAAAAGAAAGCCGTTTTTGATTTACATTTCGAGCACGCTTAACCAGGTGCCATAACTCTTCTTCTGAAAGCTCTGCACTCAAAGACGAAGGAACTTTATACTTTACCTTATCCCAATAAAGGTATTCATCATTAATTTTATCGAGGATTCTGCTTTCATCTATTTTAAAAAGAACAAGATTCCCCTCTTCATCGAATCGTGTCATTAGATCCAATAACCGTTTTGGGGCAGGAGGGAGCTGAATTTTTTTCACAACATTTCCTAATTTTCACAAAATTAGGAAATGTTAGGAGATATTAGGAAATGTTAGGAGATATATGTAGGAAACGAGCTACCCAACCGGTAGTGTTTTCAAAACCGTACCAGTCGGGTATGTAAGCTGTTTTAAACTTTCTGAAATGGACTTTTACACCCGTTGAAACGCCACAATCGCATTGTGGCCGCCGAAGCCGAAGGTGTTGCTCATCACCACATTGACCGGTTTCTGAACGGCGACATTGGGCGTCAGATTCAGATTCGGGCTGATGCGTTCGTCGCGGTTCTGGAGGTTGATCGTCGGCGGAATGGTGTTGTACTGCATCGCCAGAATCGCGGCTACGGCTTCGATAGCCCCGGCGGCCCCGAGTAAATGGCCCGTCATCGACTTGGTGGCGCTCAGGTGCAGGCGCTCCGGATTTTCGCCGAACACGTTCTGAATGGCCTGCGACTCGCTGAGGTCACCGATGGGCGTGGAGGTCGCATGAACGTTCAGGTAATCGACGTCTTCCGGTTTCAGATTGGCTTCCCGTAGGGCTTCCGTCATCGCCAGCCGCGCGCCGAGTCCTTCGGGGTGGGTAGCAGTCATGTGGTAGGCGTCGGCCGTCGCGCCGGTTCCGACCAGTTCGGCGTAGATTTTGGCACCCCGGGCCTTGGCGTGTTCGTATTCTTCGAGCACAAGGGCAGCCGCTCCTTCGCCCAGCACAAAACCGTCGCGGTCGGCATCGAACGGGCGGGAGGCCGTGGCCGGATCGTCGTTGCGTTCCGACAGGGCTTTCATGGCGTTAAAACCGCCCACGGCGACTTCGGTCACGACGGCTTCGGAGCCCCCGGCAATGATGGCGTCGGCCTTGCCCAGCCGGATGTAGTTAAAAGCGTCGATCAGCGCGTGCGTTGCGGACGCACAGGCCGAAACCGGGGCAAAGTTGACGCCCCGAAAACCGTACCGAATCGAAATCAGCCCCGACGCCATGTTAGCAATCATCTTGGTGATGAAGAACGGGTTAAAGCGTGGATGGCGGTCGTTGGCACCGTAGGCAATCACCTCTTCCTGAAAACTATACATCCCGCCAATCCCCGACGCCCAGATGACGCCGACCTGGTTTGGGTCCACGCGGTCGTCTACCAAACCGGCATCTTTTACGGCCTCGTCGGCCACCACCAGCGCATACTGGCTGTATTCGTCCATTTTCCGGGCTTCTTTTTTCTCCAGAAACTGGAGCGGATCAAAGCCCTTGATCTCGCAGGCGAATTTGGTTTTAAAATGGGTGGTATCGAATTTGGTAATCAAGGCCGAACCGCTGCGGCCCTGCACCAGCCCGTTCCAGTACTCTTCGACCGTATTTCCGATAGGCGTCAGCGCGCCCAATCCCGTGACAACAACTCTTTTCATGTGAGAGGACGGTTGTGAAAACCGTCTTTTTGGTATAGATAAAACACTTTTTACAAGCGGGCAATGACCCGGTTTCGGCAGTCGGCGAGCAACTGGTCATCGCCGAACAACTTGACCAACAGCAGCGAGCCCTGAATTTCGGCCGTGGCCTGCTGCGCCAGTTCCCGGGCTTCGGCAGCCGAATGATTGGTTTGGTACAGGTACGTCAACGCCTTCAGGGCGTTATGGAAATGGGTTTGCAAGGGTTCCCGGAATTCGTCGGTTACCAGAGCCGTTTCGAGCACGGTGTTGCCCATCAGGCAACCGCCTTCCGACCGTTGGACGCCCGCAAACAAGGCATCGAGCAGGGCTTCCAGCCGTTGTCGGGGCAGTTGGGTGTCGTCAAAAGCGATCGAAAACAGCTGCGTTTCGTTGTAGGTATTCACGTACGCGAGCACCGCCTTCATCAACGCTTCCTTGCTGCGAAAATAATGGTAAAAGCTACCTTTCAGCAAACCGCAGGCCTGCGCCAGATCCTCCATCGTCGTCCGGTGGAAGCCCTGCCGCTTGAAAACCTGCATCGCCTTCTGCAAAATCTCCTCCCGGGTTACTTTCTGAACTGGCATGGCGCAAAGGTAAGCGATTAAAATAATTTTACCAAACGTTTGTTTGGTAAAATTTAAAAAGCTGTTTCGCAGAGTTAACATACCGTTTCGCGGAGCCTCTGCTTCTCTCTTTTTAACTCCGCTCAACTCCGCGAAACAACCTTTTAACCTTCACCCATTATCTTTGCACCATGACTTTACAAAATGACCTGTTGCTGCGGGCGGCCCGTGGCGAAAACGTAGAACGTGTTCCGATCTGGCTAATGCGGCAAGCGGGCCGGATCCTGGCCGAATACCGCGCCGTTCGGGAAAAAGCCGGTAGTTTCATTAACCTGGCAACAACGCCCGAGCTGGCGGCCGAAGTAACGATTCAACCCGTTGACATTCTGGGAGTTGATGCGGCCATTATTTTCTCGGATATCCTTGTCGTCCCGGAAGCGATGGGCCTGCCGTACGAAATGGTGGAGCAGCGCGGCCCGGTTTTTCCGCAAACCGTACGGAATCCGCAGCAACTGGAGCAAATCCGGATTGCCGATCCGGAAAACGATCTGGCGTATGTGCTCGATGCGATCAAAATCGTCAAAAAAGAACTGAATGGCCGGGTGCCGCTGATCGGTTTTGCGGGGGCGCCGTTCACGATTTTCTGCTACATGACCGAAGGACGCGGCTCCAAAACGTTCTCCGTGGCCAAAAAATTACTGTATACCGACCCGGTTTTCTCGCACGCGCTGCTTCAGAAAATTACCGACAGCACGATCGATTACCTGAAAGCGCAGGTACGGGCCGGGGCCGATCTCGTGCAGCTTTTCGATTCCTGGGCCGGCATTCTGTCGCCCGAACAATACCGCACGTTTTCGTTGCCGTACATCAAACAGATTTGCGACGCGGTGACGGCAGCCACTCAGGTTCCCGTGACGGTTTTTGCCAAAGGTGCTTTCTTCGCCCGGCAGGAGATCGGGCAGTTGAGTTGCTCGGTGGTGGGGCTCGACTGGAACATGGATGCGGCCGAATCGCGGCAGCTTATTCCGAACAAAACCCTGCAGGGAAATCTCGATCCCTGCGTCTTGTACGCTGATTACGACCAGATTAAGGCCGAAGCGAAGAAGATGGTGGACGCCTTTGGAACGCAGCGGTATATTGCCAACCTGGGCCACGGCGTGTATCCCGATACGGACCCGGAAAAGGTGCGGTATTTTATTGAAACCGTCAAAAACCTCACGGCATGAGCGACCCGTCGAAGAAGAAAGTAGAAGCGATTTACCACCGCCACGCCGAACCGTTCATCGATTACTTTGAGACGGCGGAAACCGCCATTCAATTTATGGAACAGGGGCTGGAAAGCAAAGAGATTCAGCCCGTTGCCGTGATTGCCAATTACAAGGTGGTCTGGCGGCACCACAACAACCGGGGCAAAGCGTATACGGACGATTTCATCAAGGAAACCCGGAGCCGGGCGCAATGATGCGTGGTAACAGGTAGATTGTCAGGGTTTTATTGACCTTGTTCGCGGAGGCTGGCGGGCATTGCCGGGTTGCCTTTTAAACAAAAACCGCCTGATTGGGGTATATCAACAGAAATCTCATCCTGAGGGTCCGTCTTGCTCGACTTCCATCGATCCGGGCGGTTTTTGATCTGTTTGATCCAATCATGCTATGAAAAAAGGAGATGTTAAAGGCCGCGGCAGAAAAGGATTTTTTGAACGCTTCTCGACGGGAGTTGCCAAAGCTACCGGCTCATCGCTGGCGTTTGCGCTGGCCTTGGGGACGGTGCTGATCTGGGCCCTGGCGGGCCCCCTGTTTGGGTATTCGGAAGGCTGGCAGCTGGTCATCAATACCGGCACCACCATCGTGACGTTTCTGATGGTGTTTGTGATTCAGAAGGCACAGAATAAAGAATCGCTCTCGGTTCAGTTGAAGCTAAACGAACTCATTGCGGCTACGCAGGGAGCCAGTAACCGACTGATCGACAGCGAAGACCTGAGCGAGGAGGAACTCTCGATCCTGTATCAGCACTACTGCACAATGGCCGAAATTACCAAACGCGCCAGCGATCTGCGCAAGTCCCATTCCGTGGAGGAAGCCATCAAGGAAACCAAGGAGAAACTGAAAGTTGAAGCGCGGAAATCCTGACCCAAAACCGGTGAAACTTATTGCCGGATGGCATCGTCGTTGAATTTTTCCATGATCGTTTCCGGTTTGGCGAGTTCGGTAAAACCGAATTGCTGGTACAAACCGTGGGCGTCGCGGGTGGCCAGCAGCCAGCGCCGGATGGTCTGTAAATCAGGGTGTTCCATGATGGTTGCCATGAGCCACTTCGATAACCCCTGGCCCCGGTAGGTTTCCAGCACAAACACGTTGCCGAGGTAGGCAAACGAGGTGTAATTCGTCAGCACCTGCGCGTAACCAATCTGCCGGTCGCCATCGTACAGCCCGAAGTGCAGGGTCGAATGCTCCATTTGTTTCCGGAGGGTTTCGCGGCTGATGCCCGTGGCCCAGTAGGAATGGTTGGCCAGGAAATCGTGGATGACGTCGAATTGCAGCCGCGCGGCATCGGTCGAGATGGTGTAGGGGTTCCGATGAACGTCCATATTAAGCGAGTTTTTCCCGAATAGCCTCGGTTTGCAGGCGTTGTTTGTCGATCGGCACCACGCCCAGGGATTCGCAGACCAAACCGCCCGCCAGGTTCGATAAACCGGCAATCAGACGGGGGGGCAAGCCCAGCGCGACGCAACAGGCCGCGACACTGATGACGGTATCGCCCGCGCCCGACACGTCCGAAATCTGCCGGAAATGGGCCGGGCAATGGTGGGTTTCGTTCTGATAATCAATGAAAACGCCCCGCTCGGAGAGCGTAATTAAAGCCCCCTTGATCTTCATCCGGTTTTTCAACTGGTCGATGGCCTTTTGAAGTTCCCCGGCCTGTTTACTATCGAAATCAATCTTTAATCCTTCCTTCAGCTCTTTCAGATTGGGTTTGAAAAGCGTGGTGTTGTGGTACGCCAGAAAGTTTCGTTTTTTCGGATCGACCACCGTCGGAACGTGGTGCTCGTTGGCGAAATCCGTGAGCTCGGCAATGGCTTCCGGGCTTAAAACACCCTTGTCATAATCCTGGAAAATAACCGCCTGACAACTTGGAATCAATGATTTTGCTTTGGCAACCAGCTGGTTGCGTTCCGATTCGGTGATGAATTTGTCGGTTTCGGTATCCACCCGAACCACCTGCTGCGAACCAGCCATGATCCGCTCCTTGATGGTGGTGATGCGGTCGTCGCTCCGGATCAGCCCGTCGCAGTTGAGGCCGTGGTCCTTCAGTTGACCCAGTAAGCGGTCGCCCGGTTCGTCGGTGCCGATGACGGAGCAGATGATGGGTTCGGCTCCGAGCGCCTGGACGTTCAGGATGACATTGCCCGCGCCACCCAATCGCAACTCCCGTCGCTGGACGGTCACGACTGGCACGGGGGCTTCCGGCGAAATCCGGTCTACCCGGCCCCAGACGTAGGAATCGAGCATTACGTCGCCAATAATGAGCACCCGGAGCGAATTGAACGCTTCAAAAATTTCTTCAATGGATGTGGTCCTGACCGGTTGGGTCATCGTGTATCGGTTTACGGTTTACGGTTTACAGTATTCAGTTTACGGTATACAGTTTTTGCCGGGACGCTTCGGCTGGTTGGCGTCAGGTACTGTAAACCGTAAACTGAATACTGTAAACAAGAAGTTTACTTCAATAACGGCTTGAGCTTGGCGGTCCAGAGTTCGTAGCCTTTGGGGGCCATGTGCAGGCTATCGGCCCGGAACAGCTCGCCCCGAATCTGGCCGTTGGTGTCGAGCATCGCTGAATAAATATCCAGGTACTGGGCGCGCTTTTGCTTCGCCAGATAGTCCTTGATCAGGCGGTTGGCCTCCTGGGTAATCGGTAAATATTTCCGGCGCGACGGACTGGGTTTCATCGAAATAAAGACGATCGGCGTGCGGGGCAGGGATTTCCGGATGGTGGTAAAAAGCGTCACAAACCGGTCCAGAACCGCCTGCGCCGTTACTTTTCCACTGGCCACGTCGTTCTCGCCCACGTAAATGACGATTTGTTTGGGTTTGTACGGAATAATCGCCCGGTCGGCAAACCGGATGACGTCGGGGAGGGATGAACCCCCAAAACCCCGGTTGAGGACCACTTTATCCGGAAAATCCGTCTTGAGGCTTTGCCAGAGTTTGATGGACGAACTGCCCGTAAAAAGAATCGGTTTTTTGGGCGGAGGGCTGGTTTGGTCCTGCTGCTCGAACGCTTTGATTTCGTTTTCGAACGGAACGGGTTGCTGGGCAAAAACGCCGGTCGAAAGGCTGAACGTCAGCAGGAAAAGGCTTAGGCGGTTTTTCATAGTAGGCGGTAAGGAAGTCACAAAGTCGGTTTTAAGCGGGGGCTAGTGTTTACAAAAACTGCACAACGGATTCCAAACCCATCCCCCGCGACCCTTTGATCAGGATGGCGGTATTGTCAAACGGGTGGTCTATGATCCAGTTGTGTAACGAAAATTTGTCGGGGAAATAATACGCTTTGGGCAGGGCCGGGAGCGCATACCGCATGTCCTGACCGGCCAGAATGACGGTATCGAAACGCCCTTGCGCCACCAGTTCGCCCAGGGCCGCGTGTTCGGCGGGACTTTCGTCGCCGAGTTCGTACATATCACCCAGGATCACCACTTTCCGGGGGGCGTCCAGCTTCATAAAATTCTGAAGGGCGGCCGCCATCGAACTTGGATTGGCGTTATAGGCATCCAGCAAAAGCATATTGCTACCCTTCCGGACCGTCTGCGACCGGTTATTGGTCGGGTTGTAAGCCGCTACGGCTTCGTTGGCTTCCTCCGGCGAAACCCCGAAAAATTTCCCGAGGCAGAGCGCAGCCGCGATGTTGTCGAAATTGTAGCGGCCCGTCAGATGCGTCGTGACCACCCGCCCGGTTTCATCTTTGAACACCACCGCCGGATTGTCGGTCAGGATTTCGTACTGATCGGTTAGCTGGTAGAAAACCGCTTCGCGGAACAGCCGCTCCTTTTGCATGGCCACCAACACCTCACTTTGAGCATTGACGAAAACCGTCCCGCCGGTTTCGGCCAGAAAATCGAACAGTTCGCCCTTGCCTTTTCGCACGCCCTCGACCCCACCGAAGCCTTCCAGGTGGGCTTTTCCCACGTTCGTAATCAGACCGTGGGTGGGCTGCGCAATGGAGCACAGCAACCGGATTTCGCCCTGGTGGTTGGCGCCCATTTCCACCACCGCCAGTTCATACTGCTCGTCGATGGCCAGGACGGTCAGGGGAACCCCGATATGGTTGTTGAGGTTGCCTTGGGTCGCGTACGTCCGGTATTTGCGGGATAGCACGCTGGAAATAAGTTCCTTCGTGGTCGTCTTTCCGTTCGATCCCGTCAGCCCGATCACCGGGATGCTCAAGCGGTTCCGGTGGTAACGGGCCAGTTCCTGCAAGGCCGTCAGTCCGTCGGCAACCCGCAAAAACCGGCTGTCGGTAGCCACCTCCGCGTTGTCCACCAGGGCGTAGCGCGCCCCTTTCGCCAGGGCTTCGTGGGCGAATAAATTTCCGTCGAACTTGTCGCCTTTGAGTGCGACGTACAGACAACCTTCTGTAATTTTACGGGTATCGGTCGATACGCCCGCGCATTCGCGGTAGCGATCGTATAATTCAGGAATGGATAGTACCATTTTCCGGAAGGAAGTAAACCAACGTTATCAGTCTGTTCGTTATCTATGAACCGCATGCCATCTGAATGGCAGTCAATGGACGGTTTATGAGCCAAAGTTACATGAAAAAGCTGTTTACCATACTTTGTTTTCTGATTCTTCACCAGGCGCAGGCTCAAACCGGTACCGGATCGTTTTCGTTTCGTTACGAGGCCGGCGCTTCCGTCAAAATCGCCGGGCGGACCCTCACTAACCCCTGGGCGGGCGGTATGAACGGGGCGCAATATTCCACCATTCACCTGAATACCGACGACAAGCCCGACCTGGCGGTATACGACCGGCAGACCAACCGGGTAGTGACGTTTGTGGCTGAAAAACAGGCCGATAATCAGTATGTCTGGCGGCACGCTCCGCAGTACGAAGAACAGTTTCCGGCCATTACGTACGGCACCTGGATGTTGCTGGTCGATTACGACCACGACGGTAGAAAAGACTTGTTTACGCATACCAACGGCGGCTTGCGGATTCTGCAGAATACTGGCTCCAACGGCAAACTGTCGTGGAAAACCATTGCTGATCCGGTGTACCACGAAGGCCTTTCCGGCACGCTGAACCTGTATATTAATTCGGTGGACATTCCGGCCATTCTGGACGTGGACAACGACGGGGACATCGATATTCTGACGTACGACATCAACGGCGGCACGGCGAATCTGTTTCAGAACATGAGCGTCGAACGGAAAAATGATCCCAACGGGCTGGATTTCAAGCGCATCGGCTTTTGTTGGGGCAGCTTCAGAAGCGGTGACGAGTGTGATGAATTTATATTTGGGCTGGATTGCGTATACGTCGGCAATGGGGCGGAAACCGGGGGCAACAACGCGGGGGCGCGGGTGAAGCATAACGGCAATTCCATGCTGGTGATCGACCTCAATGGCGATGGAAACAAAGATTTGCTGACCGCTCACGTGACGTGTCAGCACCTGTCGATGCTGACCAATTCGGGCGGAAACGGCGCGTCGGCCCGGTTTTCGACCTTCACGAACCGGTTTCCGGCCACCACCCCGGTTTCGTTCGATATCTTCCCGGCGGTTTACTCCGAAGACCTGGATTTTGATGGGATCAAAGATCTGGTTGCCTCGCCCAACGTGTACGTCAATGAAGGCAACCTGATCGATTTTCGGGCCTCCAACTGGTTTTACCGCAACGCTGGTACCGATAAACTGCCCAATTTTCAGTACATGACCAGGAGCTTTTTGCAGGAAGACATGATCGATCTGGGTGAAGGCGCAACGCCGGTGCTAGTGGACCTCGACGGCGACGGTGACATGGATTTGCTGGTGGGTAACACGGGCATCCGGGGCGACAAGGGGCTGCGGGCCAGCATTGCGCATTTCGAAAATACCGGCACGAAAAGTAAACCGGCTTTTGAATTGCGGACGACCGACTACCTGAAGCTGTCCGAACAATTTCAGCTGACCGACCTGAAACTGGCCCTTGCCGACATCGACGGGAACAACAGTTACGACCTGGTTTTTACTGGCAATTCCATCAACCGGGCGCCGGAAATCCGTTACATCCTGAATCAGGGACAGCGGGGGGCGGCTTTTCAACTGGATGCCACCAAAGTCCAGCAAATCCCGACGCCCGACCGGCTGGGAATTATCGACATGCTCACCTGGTACGATGTGGACCGCGACGGGAAAACCGATCTGCTGATTGGTAAACAAAGCGGCTCCATTGAGTACCACCGGAACACCGGCACCCCGGCGGCTCCCAGGTATCAGTTGCAACAACAGAATTACGGACAAATTACTGTTATTCCCGGTTCGACCGGCCCGTCGATCGTCGTTGCGGATTTCAACGGCGACCAGCGCCCTGAGTTGCTGACCGGTACCCGCGATGGCATCATGAAGCTTTACCAATTGCCCGACCAACCCGGTGACAAAATGACCTTGCTCGATTCGACGCTGGTGATCAATGAATTGACGCAAACGTCGGACAACGCCATTCCCGGCGGCAACCTGGCCCTGACGGCCGCCGATCTGAACGACGATGGGCTGGCGGATGTCCTCATCGGAACCAGCGCCGGCGGGGTTCGGTACCTGCGAAATACCTCCGAGAAGGTGGTAATTACGGGCCATGAAGAGGAAGAAATGAAACGCCCCTGGGTCTTTCCGAGTCCGACCGACCGGTTTTTGCGGGTGAAATCGCCCAGCAAAGGCGTCGTGCAGGTACTTAATCTGCACGGCCAGCCCGTCACGGCCCGGACGGCGGTGCCGGCGCATACCGAAACCACGCTTGATCTCGGATCGCTGCCGGTGGGGGTGTATCTGGTTCGGCTGCTGCGCGACGGACAGCCGGTTCGGCACCAGAAAATCATCCTGTCCCGATAGAAATGGCCCATTCACTACTTTTACGCGTAAAACCCTAACTTTTCTGACATGATTGTTTTTGTAAATACCCCGTTAACCGAGTCTGATAAAGCCTATTTTCGAAACCAGTTGCCAGCGGAATATGAATTGATCTTCAAAAAAGACCTGCCCGAAAGCGAACAACCGGCGGCTTTTCAACGCGCCGATCTGCTGCTGGGCAATCCGCCCGTGGCCTGGTTTTCGGAGGGTAACAACTTGAAATGGTGGCAGTTGGAGTCGGCGGGTTTTGATGGGTATAAAAACGTTCAGCTGGATATTCCGGTCACGAACATGGGGGACTATTTCGCCTGGCCCTGCGCCGAAACGATTGTCGCCGGTATTCTGGCGTTTTACCGGGATATTCACGGACTGGCGGTGCTGCAAACGAAGAAAAAGTGGGTGGGCGTGCCGTTGCGGTTTAAACTGGATTTGCTGAAAAATAAAAAAGTGGTGATTCTGGGCGCGGGAACCATCGGGCAGGCGGTGCGCGAAATGCTCACCGGTTTTCGGTGTCAGGTGAAGTTTCTGGCCCGGACCAACCCGGAGGCTGAACTGCACACGCCCGAAGAACTGAAGGCCGAATTGCCCGAAACCGATCTGGTAGTTAACTGTTTACCGGGGACGGCCAAAGGCTTTTTCTCCGCCGAACTGATCGACGCCATGAAGCCGGGCAGCCTGTACGCCAACATCGGCCGGGGCAGTACGACGGACGAACAAGCGTTGATTGAGGCCCTGCAACGCGGTCATCTGGCCGGCGCGGTGCTGGATGTTACCGCAACCGAACCTTTGCCCGTCGACAATCCGCTGTGGGCCATGCCGAACGTGATCCTGACGCAGCATACGGGCGGAGGGTCCATGACGGAAGACAAAGGGAAAATCGACCTGTTTCTGCAAAACCTGGAACGCTTTCGGAACGGAAAACCGCTTGAAAACCCGATCGAGCTGGCAAAAGGGTACTAAAAAACCGCCCATCGACAAAACCAGAAATTTCCATCCCGGCTTTCCCCGCATGAGAAAACTACTTCTGTTCTCCTTCTTCCTTTGGGCAACTATTGGCGTCGGTCAGACGTTGACCAATCCGTTATTACCCGCGGGGGCCGATCCGTGGAGCATTCACAAAGACGGTTTTTATTACTACACCCATACGACCGGCCGGAATCTGACACTCTGGAAAACCCGCTCGCTGGCCGAGTTGAAAACCGCCGAGAAGAAAGTGGTCTGGACTCCGCCCGCCACCGGGCCCTACTCCAAAGAAATCTGGGCACCGGAGCTGCATTTCATTGGCGGCAAATGGTACCTGATTTTTGCCGCCGACGACGGGCACAACCGCAACCACCGGCTCTGGGTACTGGAAAACGAAGCCGCCGACCCCTTGCAGGGCAGCTGGACCATGAAGGGCCAGATCAAAACACCGGACGATAAGTGGGCCATCGATGGGTCGGTTTTTGAATACAAAGGCCAGCTTTACCTGGTCTGGTCGGGCTGGGAAGGCGACGAGAATGGGGAGCAGGATATTTACCTCTGCCGGATGGAAAACCCGTGGACGGCGACGGGGAAACGGGTTAAAATTTCGTCGCCTACCTATGCCTGGGAAATTGACGGCAAGATTCCCAAACCCGGCCCGGACGACAAACCGGTGGTGCTCGTGAACGAAGGACCGCAACCGCTTCAGAAAGGAAACCGGCTGTTTGTGATTTTCTCCGCCAGTGGTTGCTGGACGGATAGCTATGCGCTGGGAATGCTTTCCATTGATGGCGATAAAGACCTGATGGAGGCCCGCAACTGGACCAAGCAAAGTCAGCCGGTTTTCAAAGCCGTGAACGTTACGGGAACCCACGCGGCTGGCCACAACTCCTTTTTCAAGTCACCCGACGGCACCGAAGACTGGATTCTGTACCATGCCAATTCCGAACCGGGGCAAGGTTGCGGCACGAACCGATCACCACGGGCGCAGAAATTTACCTGGACCACCGACGGCATGCCGCAGTTCGGGCAGCCTTTATCGACGAATGTTGCCATACCGATTCCGAAATAACCACTCCGGGGCTTTGCTTTTCAGAGCGAATACGGCGTAATTAATTCATCGACGTAACACCAGAGCCAGCGTTCGCCGGGTTCGGCCGACGCCATCACCGGATGGCCGGTCTGGTGAAAGTGTTTCGTCGCGTGCTGGTTCGCCGAGGAGTCGCAGCAGTGGGTTTTGCCGCAGGTCTGGCAGGTCCGCAGATGGACCCACGAATCCCCGGTTTTGAGGCACTCTTCGCAAACCGCCGGTTGCTCAGGCAGGCTGACGGTTTCGACGTCGTTCAGGTGTACACAACTTTTTCGCGTTAGCATAACATCAGGTTTCTGCCAGGTATTTATGAACAAAACTGACCGCCATGGCTCCTTCGCCCACTGCCGACGCCACGCGGTTCATGGCTCCGGCCCGCACATCGCCGGCGGCAAAAATACCGGCACTACACGTTTCGAGCAGGTACGGGTCACGGTTTAATTTCCAGAAATTTTTGTAATCGCCGTATTTTGCCAGATCGCGCCCGGTTTCGATGAATCCTTTGGTATCCCGGATGATGTTCACTTCGATCCAGTCGGTATACGGTTTGGTTCCGATAAAAATGAACAGGGCGCTGGCGGGCACTTTCCGGCGCTCGCCCGAATTCATGTCCTCGATCATCAGACACTCCAGGTGCGACTCACCCAGCCCCTCGGCCACCGCCGTGCAGGGCAGCACGTGAATGTTCGGGGTATTTTCAATTTGATCGATCAGATATTGCGACATCGTGGCCGTCAGGTCGGGACGCCGGATAATGATGTACACCTCCGATGCGGTTCGCGACAGGTACATGGCTCCCTGTCCGGCCGAATTACCGCCCCCCACCACGTAAACCGGTTTGCCCTTGAACGCGTAGGCTTCGGTGGTGGCGGCTCCGTAATAGACCCCGGCCCCCGCCAGCCGGTCCAGGCCTGGACAGTCCAGCTGGTGGTAGGACACCCCGGTGCTGAGCAGAATGCTCCGGGCCACGACTTCGCTGCCGTCGCTGAATTCCACGTGTTTGTACTGCCCTTTCGGTTTGATGGAGATAACCTCCTGCGGGGCCAGAAACTCTACACCGAAGCGGGTGGCCTGCGTGATGGCCCGGCGGGTCAGTTCGGCCCCGCTCAATCCGTTCGGAAAACCGAGGTAATTTTCAATTCGTGAACTGGTTCCGGCCTGTCCACCGGGGGCCCGCTTGTCGATCAGTACCGTCCGCAACCCTTCGGAACCCGCGTAAACCGCAGCTGCCAGCCCGGCGGGTCCCGCGCCGATGATCGCCAGGTCGTAGAGGGATTGGGTGGCGGTTGGTTTGAGGCCCAGCTGTTTACCGACGTCCTGCATCGACGGTTGTTTCAAAACCGTACCATCTTCCGTCAGCACAACCGGCAGATCGCGGGGATTGATCGCGTGCAGCTCGGCCAGTTTTTGGGCTTCCGGATTGGCTTCAAAATCAAGCCATTGGTACGGAAACAGGTTGCCGGCCAGAAAATCCTTCAACTCGTGCGTCTGGGGCGAAAACTGGTAGCCGAGGAGTGTCAGGCCCTCAAAGGGCGGCTGGTAATTTGACTGCCAGTCGTTCAGCAATTCGTCCAGAACCGGATACAGCTTCTCGGTAGGTGGGTCCCAGGGCTTGTTCAGGTAATAATCCACCTGCACGTCGTTGATGGCCCGAATGGCGGCTTCGATGTCGGAATAGGCCGTCAGCAATACGGTTTTGGCGTTAGGATAAATCTTCCGTGCCCGGATCAGAAAATCGACGCCCAGCATTTCGGGCATCCGCTGGTCGGACAGAAACAGTGCTACGTCCTCGTTTTTTTTCTTCAGTTCCGTCAGCGTTTCCAGCGCTTCCCGGGCCGAGGTCGTCGCCAGAATTTTATAGTTTTTCCGGTAGTGCTGCCGTAAATCCCGCTGGATGGCCTGCAAAACCGGTTGGTCGTCGTCGATGGCGAGTATAATAGGAAGTTTCATGCGTCAGTCGGAAAACGGAAAGAACAGAAAAGTAGGAGTAAAACAGGCCAGGTTCATTCGTTTAAATCCATCAGACTCCGGGCTTCGTGCTTCCTTTTTTCCTTTTCACCCTTCATCGGTAAACATACTTTAAATTCGGTTCGGCCCGGTTTTGATTGAACGTAAATCCGGCCGTTATGGCGACGGATGATGCCCTGCACGATGTCGAGACCAAGGCCGGTTCCCTGCCCCGGGGGTTTGGTGGTATAAAACGGGTCGAAAATATGATCCAGACTGGCGGTCGGAATGCCCGCGCCGTCGTCGATGACGCGAATCAGTACAAACTCGTGATCGACTTCGCCCGAAATCTGCAAGTGGCCCCCGTCGTTCATGGCGTCGATGGCGTTGTCGATCAGGTTGGTCCAGACCTGATTCAGTTCGCTCGCGAAGGCATCAACCAGTGGCAAATCGTCCGGGATATCCACGTCTACGACAATGTTTTTGGCTTTCAGCTTGTGTTTCAGCAACACCAGGGTGCTGTCGATGCCTTCACAAACCCGGATTGGCTCCCGGCCCGTGCCACGGTCCATGTGCGAGTACGCCTTGATGGCATCGACCAGCGTGGCAATGCGCTGCGAAGCCGTTTCAATGTCGTTGACCAGCCGCTCGGTTGCCAGATTATTGACAATCCAGTTCAGAATGGTCGTCCGGGCCGCCGGTTCCAGATCCGACAGCAGCGCATCCAGATCGTCGGTCGTAAAACCGAAATCGATCAGAGATTCGGTCAGATCGTCGCCGTCCGACACCTGATTGTCGTCGAACCAGTCGAGCAGTTCGTCTTCCCGGCTGCTGCGTTCGAGCAGTGTCAGGCGTTTGCCTTTGCCCTGTTCGTTCATTTTGCGGAACAACAGCTCGCCCGCCCGATCAATCATCTCGTCGGTGACGCACAACGTCATCACCTCTTTAAACCGCTGGGGCGTGTTGTGCAGGTGGGCTTTCAGCGTATTGGCGCTTCGGACCACCGCCGAAACCGGGTTATTCAGCTCGTGGGCCAGACCGGCCGACATCCGGCCCAGCGACAGCATTTTTTCGTTCTGCTGCAAAACGCGCGTCGTTTCCCGAACCCGCGTCGTCATGGCGTGAACCAGCGTTTCGGTCAGTTCGTACTGCGTCTGGATCATTTCGCGGAAATGGTCGCGGTGCAGGGCCAGCAGTGTCGTTGGGTCGAGGGTTTTCCAGAACGCCAGCGATTCCACCATCCGCGAAAACGGCAGGACACCTTCCAGCGAACCTGGTTCCGAAAACCGGATTTCCTGGTCGTTGACGTAAAACCGGATATGGCCTTCCAGCACAAGCAGGAAGTGGTCGGTCCGGTCGCCGGGTTTGTACAGAATGGTGTCGGCGGGGTACGTCTGGCAGTCGGAATGATCGACCAGCCAGCGCAGCTGTTCCTCCGGCACCGACTGGAACGTCGGATTGGTTTTCAGGGCAGTCAGGCAATCCATGAAAAGTCAATTTGAAACCAAAAGATAGGAAATTGCCCGCGACTTCCCAGCATTTATCTATCCAGCCGCCGGTTTTCGACGAAGCGGTGGTTTCTGTTTTTGTCTTCGTACTTTGCGGTATGAAGAATGTTTTCTTTCTCTTACTAGGGCTGGTCGGTTTCCGGTCGGTGCTGGCCCAACCCATCCGGTTTGCGTTTGTGACCGATACCCACATCGGTGCCCCCGCCACCGCCGTCGAAGACCTGCAACGCACGGTGAACGACATCAACGCCCAGGCCGATCTCGACTTTGCGGTTTTTACGGGAGACGTGACCGATTTTGGTTCCGACGAGGAATTGCAGACGGCCAAACGGATTCTGGACGGACTGAACAAGACGTGGTATATTTTTCCCGGCAACCACGACACCAAGTGGTCGGAGAATGGCTGCAACAGTTTCCGGAACGTGTTCGGAGCCGAGCGGTTTGCGTTCAATGCCGGAAAATACAGGTTTATCGGCTGCGGGAGCGGCCCCAACATGCGGATGTCGCCGGGGCTGGTGGCCCGCGAGGACGTTCTCTGGCTGCGGGCCGAGGTCGAAAAGCTGCAGGGTTCCGATCAGCCGGTGATTTTTATGAACCATTACCCGCTCGATGAATCGCTGGAAAACTGGTACCTGCTGATCGATGAACTCAAGAAAGTGAATGTCCAGGCGGCTTTTTGCGGCCACGGCCACGCCAACCGCGAACTGGATTTCGAAGGCATTCCGGGCACGATGGGGCGCTCCAACCTGCGCGCGAAAGAGGCCGTGGGCGGGTACAACCTCGTAACGATTCAAAACGACACGATGACCTTCGCCGAACGGACACCCGGGGTCGGGACCAGGCCGGTCTGGCGGACCATTCGGCTCGAAAACCACCATTTCAGCCAGCAGCCGACGGTGTCCTTCCCGCGTCCTTCGTACCGGATGAACGACCAGTTTGCCAACATCCGGGCGGTTTGGGCCAAACAGGACAGCAGTGACATCGGCGCGGGCCTTGTCGAAAGCGACGGTTTTTGCATTTACCCCAACACCCGGGGGCAGATTGTCGCACTGGCCACGACCGACGGGGCCGTCCGCTGGCGGTTTGCGACGGGTGGGAAAGTGTATTCGACGCCCGCCATTCAGAAAAACCGGGTGGTGGTAGCCTCCACCGACGGCACCATTTATTGCCTCGACAAGCGAACCGGGCAAGTGCGCTGGAAACACGAAACCGGCAAACCGATTGTGGCTTCTCCGTTGATCGACCGCCGTACGGTTTTTATCGGCAGTTCCGAAGGGAAATTCCGGGCGCTCTCGCTAGCCGACGGTTCGGTCAAATGGACGTTCAGCGGGGTGAAAGGGTTTGTCGAATCGGTGCCGGTGGTGGATAAAAACCGCGTCTATTTCGGGTCGTGGGGATCGTCGCTATACGCCCTGAACAAACAAACCGGCGATTCGGTCTGGCGGTGGACCAACGGCAAAGTTCGCAATTTCTCGCCCGCAGCCTGTGTGCCGGTGGTGGTCAATAACCGGATTTTCATCCAGACGCCCGACCGCACCGTGACCGCCATCGATACCGAAACCGGGCAGGAAATCTGGAAAACCAGTCAGCACAAAGGCTTCGAGTCGATGGGTGTATCCGCCGATCAATCCCTGATTTACGTCAAGTGCATGCAGGATTCGGTCTGGGCCATTCCGACGAACTCGGCCGACGGACAGGGCGCGTGGTTTGTCAATTGCCAGTTTGGGTACGAAATTAGTCCGGGGCCCATCAGCGAACGCGACGGATTGATTTACGTTCCGACCGACGAAGGCGCGCTGTACACGATCGACCGCCCAAACCGCCGGCTGCTCTGGTCGCACAAACTTTCGAACGCCATGCTCAACCGCGTCTGGCCCCTGAACCAGAACCGGGTGCTGGTGACGACGATGGACGGCAAAATTGCCTTACTGGCTCCGGTCGGCGAATAAAACCGCTGACCGGAGCCCGTGGTGTCGGTTTAAAAACCGCTCCTTAACGTTTTTGCAATAACACCGGAATATCGGCCTGGCGGTCGTCCTGTAGCCCCATACCGGCCACGGCGAGTTCGTAGGCATCGACAATCGACAGACCGGCACCGAGGGCCTGGTAAAAGGTGGCAGAAAACGCAATGGCGGCTTCGTCGCCGATGGAGCGTTGCATGCCGATCACGTACGGAATGTGTTCGCCGATGGCCCGGGCCTGTGGTTCGGAGTAGCAGGCGTTGAGCAGCACACACTGCACCGAATCGTCGAAAACCGCAAAAAGCCGCCCCAGGGCATCGGCGCTTACGGTTTTGAGTTGCCCGCTTTCCGTTTCCAGACACAAACCGTCCGTGGTGCCGTGGCCGCTGAAATGCACAATGGTCGGTTTTTCCTGCAAAATGGAACGGGTCAGCGTGCGGGGCGTCACGGCCAGGCTGGTCGAAAAAAGAATGCCCTCACTGCCCCGCAGTTCGTCCTGAATCTCGCGGGCTTCGGCACCGAGCCGCAGCGGTTCTTCGGTTACGGGGTTGGCCGACAGGAATAAAATGCGTTTCCAGGTTTTGGCGTCGGCAGACGGAGCGGGGTCGGGAGCGTCGCTGTTGATCAGAATTTCTTTCTCCAGCACGTCCAGATCCCGGGACCGATTGCCCTGATGAACCGTAATCTGGAGGAGCAGCGGGTGGCGGCCGGTTTTCAGCGGACGGACAAAAAACTTCCACTGCGTGTCGTCGCCTTCCCAGATGGCCTGCCGCTCGGTGCTGGTGGTCGTAATCTTGAAATAATCGCCCCCGGAACTGTCGACCAGCCGGACGCTCATTTCGTCGCCGATGGTAATGCCCTGGTGCACACTGGTTTCGCTGATTTTCAGCAGCTCAGCGGCTACCTCTTTTCCCGCAATCCGAACCGTGCAGGCGGTTGTCTCATTGACTTTCATCGAACCGGGAATGTCATACTCCAGTTGTCCTTCGCGCAGACCTGAGCTGCTGCCCGGTGCGGGTTTTGGAGACTCCATAATCGGAACGTTGGGCAAGCTGGCTCCACTGGGCCGGTTCGGATCGCGTTCGTATTCGACATGGGTCAGGTCGATCGTGATGCCCCGGCCACGCGGTTTTTCCGGCGGTTTGGCCAGCTTGTACCCGCTGCGGTTCTGGGGTAGTGGTTGCATCAGGTCCGGCTGCGTGGCCAGAATGGCGTTGATGCGTTCCATGAACTTCATGGCTACCTGCTGAAAACCGTCGGCGTTCGGGTGAATTTCGTCGTACCACTGATCGGCCCGGACGGTGTTCCGGACGTTGATGTACGACACGTTGCTGAAGCCGGACGCTACCGCTTTCAGCCGTTTGTTGAATTCATCGAGAATAAACCGGATGATCGCAAACCGGTCTTCGTGCCGGTGGATTCCTTTCTCGATCATGTACCGCCCGAGCCAGCCTTTGTTCGTGACGCTCAACGGAATGACGTAATCGTAGCCGTGGACCAGAATGTGCAGTTTCGGTTTGTGAACTTGCAAATGACCGAACATCGCTTTATAAATGTCGCGCAGGGTATCGAGCTCGGCCGATAGCTTAGCATTCAAAAACCGGCCCGGATTCTGGCCGGGGGCTTCACTCAGATCCGGGTTGTCGTTCAGGAAAAACCGGAATTGTTCGCCCAGAATATCGTTGCCGCCCCCGCTGATGAGGAACAGGGCCGGATTTTGCTCGTCGATGGCATTCAGGTATTCGCCGGTTTTCTGGTAGTTGCGCAGCGTATCGCCCGCAGCGGCCACGCAATAGATGGCAAACGCCCGCGACAGATGGTCGATGGTGTCGGTTACAAGCGGATGCTGGAACCACGAATCGCCCTCCGACACCAGCCGGACGCGGTTGGGGTACTGCCGGATAACCTGCGCGTAATGCTGGTTGCGCAGTCGGCGGGCAACGGAATTGGCCAGATCAAGGCCCCAATCCTGGATCAGTCCCCGTTCGTCGAGCTGGGCCGAACCGCGAACCTGAATGCCCGGTTTGAGCTTGTAATCGGGTTGCCAGTTCGGGCCCGATTCTACATCGAAATAGAGGCCCAGCGCAAACGGTGTGGTTACCGGGTCGTGCAAGAGCGCATTCAGTTCGGATTCGTCAACGATGTTCGGTTCCGGATTGATTAGCTTCAGCGTATACGACTGCGTGGTCCAGCCCGTCAGTTGAATGGGCTCCCGGGATACGTCCTCCGTGGCAAATCCGCCCCGTTTGGTTTCGCCCCGATCCAAATCGCCGGGCATGGGCGGGTCGGGAAGCGTGGCCAGGGTCAAGGCCTGCGGGTCGAAAATTTCGGTGCTGACGATCAGTTTGAGATGCTCCAGCCGCGACGGCCAGTTGTAGGCCCGTATGGCGTCGGGCAGGCTGGCGGGCAACACCTGGCCGCCTTTGAGCCCCAGCCAGACCGAGTTACCGGATTCCAGTAGGTACGGTTTATTGGGCAGAAAACCGGTGAAGGACTCGAACGTGGACGAGAGGTACAAGGCCGCGCAGTAGAGGTCGGTTTTCGTCGGGTTCGTAATTTTAACCTGGATCGTACTTTTCCATTTGCCGTTAATGCGCTCGTATTCAATGGGGATCACGCCATCCGATAGGTGGATCGGGGCCGGGTGCCCATCGGCTCCGACCTGGAAAAATTCCACCGTCAGCGGTTGGCCGGTCAGGCGGTTGGGGCCCGTATTGCTCAGGTTGTGCATGAACTCCCAGCGCGACAGGTGTTTCAACTGGTCGAGCAGTTCCGGTACGGCGGTGTTCGACGCGGTTTCGATGACCTTCGTGAGCGGACGGTAGGGATCGTGAGGATACGTGATGTAGTAGCGGCCATCCTGATCGTGAACTACGTACTTCGCCCGGTTTTCGTCTTCTTCGGCAACAATCTGTCCACCGCTTCCGCTGGCGAGTTGGTTCAGGAGTTTGGCCTGTTCTTCTGGTAAACTACCCCGGCTTTTGATCGTGACGGGCAGCGGCTGCGTCATCAGACCGTCGATGGTGGCCTGATAAACTGCATTCGGATTCAGGTTCACCGCCGGATCAAAACGCAGCTGTGTCGAATCGACCCGGATCGCGTCGACTTTCGCCGGGTATTTTCGGGCCGGATCGTCGGGGTTGAAAACCGTGATGGTGCCGGTTTCGGCCGTAATGCCGTGAATGGCTCCCAGGCTCAACTGCCAGCCGAGGCTCTGGTTATAGGTTACTTCGCCCAGCGCCGACGGACTTCCCTGACCGGGACGGTTGAGGAAGGGGGTAAAGAGTAGGGCATCGTCGCCGTTGGCCACGTAAATGCGCGGTTTTTGCTCGAACACGTTTCGCAGATACTGCTGTACGCGGCTTCGTAAGGTATAGTAACTCAGATCACCCGCCGAGCTACGCAGCACGTCCAGCAGGGTTTTGGTAAAAACGCCTTCACCCGCTACTTCCACCGCCGATTCGTCGGATTCGCAGGCTGCCAATTGAATGTGAGTTCCTTCGGGCAGGGCAATGGCATCGCCCTGCTGGCGAACCGTGTCGGCCGGAAGGGTTTGTCCGAAAATAAACTGGTTCCAGGGCCGTTTGGGAAACACAAACGGAATTCGTTTTTCTCTCGGCGCTTCGTTCCGGAAAACGGTTTGCACCAGCGTGCCGTTGCGGGTATTGTCGCCCGAATGACAGCAGTCGAAAATGGTGACAATGTGCGGTTTTCGGGCCGCCAGTTCATGGATTAAATACCGTAATTCCTTGTCCGACAGGAGGAATTCGCCAGCGGTTTGTTCGTCGTAGTAACAGGCGATGCATTCCAGCCGGCCATCGCTTTCGTTTTTCCAGACGGTGGTGTCGGCCCACTCCTGGGTGCCGTGGCCGGAGAAATAGAAGAGGGCCACGTCGCCTTCCCGGGCCTGGCCGAGGTGTTCGCGAAACGCCTTGACCACGCTGGCTTTATCGGCCTGGCTGTCTTGTAAAAAGAGAATATCCGGCACAAAAGCCGGATCGGTTTGTAGATACCGGTTGATTTTCCGGGCGTCGGCCACGCAACCGCCCAGCGCGGGAAACGTCACCTGGCCGGGCAGAATTAAATCCCCACGGTATTCGTTGATGCCCACCAGCAGGGCATAGAGTTTCGGTTTTGCAGGTTCCATTTTTTCTTCCGGTTAAAGGGTGAAAAACGATTCGTTTGCATCGGGTTGGATGGCGTGTCTTTCGGGAGGAATAGCGATAAAATCGGGCGTTGTGCTTGACTGCCAAGGTACTTGTAAAAGTTGTCGCGTTGCCAAACGACTTATCAAACGGTGTGTGAATGGGGCGATTTCGAAACGACAAAAACCGGCCCGCTGGACTTTGCCAAACCAAAAAAGGCCAGATAAAATCTGACCTTTTGCTGAAAAATAGGGACGGAAACGGTTACCGCTCCATGGTGTAAAATTCGTACCGGATTTGCCAGGTAAATTCCTTGCCCGGTTCGACATTGATGGCAATATACGGTTCGGGCGACAGGTTTTGGGGGTTCGACCAGAACGCCAGTTTGGCAATCGGACGGTCGGCCCGAATCCGGACGCCCGCGCCGGTTTTTGTATTTTCAACCCGAATGTCGTAATCGGTGGCAGTGGGTCCGTAGCCTTCAATCAGCGTGTAAATGCTCTCCCGGTTTTGCAATGGACGCCGGAACGTCAGTCCCCGGGCCGTGCTGGCGAGGATATCCTTCAGGTCGCCGGTTGGCTGGATGGCAAACGGAAACTGCATCCGAAAATCCGGTCCCGACGGCTGCTGGTCGATCACCAGAAAATTGTGGTTGTAGACGGCGGTTTCGATGCGCTGTTTTCCGGTGTTTTTCAGCCGGTGTTCCAGCACCAGTTCGGGCCTGCCTTTGGTGAGTTTGACGATTTTCTCGTATTCGTAAGAATACCCGGCAGCCTCCTTGAGTACGTGCGTAAACCGGACCTGATCACCTTTGGGCTGAACCGACCATTTTCCCTTGTTCACGTGTTGATACGGGGCCACAAACTTATACGGTTCGTTGTCGATTTTCCGCAGGCTGCCCACGCCAATCTTGACGAACAACTCGCCGGGTTTGGCCTGGTCGTAGCCCAGCGGATCGAAGGCTTCGACCGGCCCGATGATGGCGTCGTGCAGGTACGGATCGTAGTGCGGAAACCATTGCCCGAAATACGTATGGCCTTTGTACTCCAGATTCGCAATGACCCCCGCCCAGTCGAAGCGGGTGCCCCGGTAATAACCGGTTGCCGTGTCGGGCAGATACAGCGTTGCTTTCACGGGACCGTTCGTAATGACGGCTTGCGGAACCTCGTCGATGGTCCAGGCAACCAGCGAACAAGTGACGAGCAGGGAAAGGATGTATTTAGTCATTGTCGGGGTTTATGTTTTACAGGTCTGGAGTATTGCGTGTATGAGCTGCCGATCGGGATTTGAAATCCCGATCGCGCCTGTAGCCGATTTGGAATCGGCCTTGTTGCTTCTCGGTTCGGATTACAAATCCTTACCAGTCAGGATCGGGATTTCAAATCCCGATCAGCAGCCGACTTTAGGTTGATCCGTTACAACACCTTCAGCAAGCCCCGGCGACGGAGCAGCGGTTTGATATCGGGTTCGGCACCCCGGAAATTTTTGTACAACGTCATCGGTTCGTCGGTGCCGCCCCGCTCGAGCACGTTTTTGCGGAACGACTGGGCGGATTTCTGATCAAATAATCCCTTTTGTTTGAAGACTTCAAACGCATCGGCATCGAGCACCGCAGACCAGATGTAGCTGTAATAACCTGCCGAATACCCGCCCGCGAAGATGTGCTGAAAGTACGTGCTGCGGTACCGCGGAGGAATCTGTTCGATCAGCCCGATTTTATCCATCGACTGTTTCTCAAAGGCTAGCACGTCGGTCGGTGTCTGGTCGGGCGTCAGCGTGTGGTAGGCCATGTCGAGGAGCGAAGCCGCCAGGTATTCGGTGGTTTCAAAGCCCTGGTTAAACAGGCTGCTTTTGTTGATTTTCTCGATCAGCGCGTCCGGCAGTACCTCCCCGGTTTTGTAATGCCGGGCGTAGAGTTTCAGCATCTGCGCTTCCTCCGACCAGTTTTCCATGATTTGCGACGGTAGTTCGACAAAATCGCGGGGTACCGACGTGCCCGACAGGCTGGCGTAGGTTACATTCGACAGCAAACCGTGCAGGGCGTGGCCAAATTCGTGGAAGAACGTCCGGGTTTCTTCCAGCGTGAGCAGGGCCGGAGTGTCGCCCGACGGGCGCGAAAAGTTGCAGACGATGGAAATTACCGGCGCGATTTTCCGGCCTTTTTCCACTTCCTGCCGCCGGTAGCTGGTCATCCAGGCTCCGCCCCGTTTGCTGGCGCGCGGGTGAAAATCCATGTACAGAACCCCGACGTGTCGCCCGTCGGCTTCTTTGACCTCGTAGGCCAGCACTTCGTCGTGGTAAACCGGCAGATCTTTCCGAAGTTCGAAACGCAGGCTGTAGAGCCGGTTGGTCAGCAGGAAAATGCCTTCGCGCACGTTGTCGAGCGAGAAATACGGTTTCAGTTCCTCGGTATTCAGGGCGTATTTTTCCTGGCGGAGTTTTTCGGCATAATACCGCCAGTCCCAACTGGCCAGTTTCTGGTTGCGCCCTTCTTTATCCATCAGCGCCTGCAAGTCGGCGGCTTCCTGTCGGGTGACGGGCAGGGCGGCCTCCCAGAGCTGGTTCAGCAGGTCGCTCACTTTGGCCGGGGTGGAGGCCATGCTTTCTTCGAGCACAAAAGCCGCGTGGTTGGCGTATCCGAGCAACTGCGCTTTTTCGGCCCGGAGCCGGACCATCCGGGTCATGATCGCCTTGTTGTCGCGGGCGTCGTTGTGGTTGCCGCGTTCGAGGTAAGCCTTCAGAATCTGCTCGCGGAGTGCACGATTATCGGCATATTGCAAAAACGGCATGATGCTCGGATTCTGCAGCGTAAAAACCCACTTTCCCGTTTGCCCCCGCTTTTTGGCTTCCTCAGCCGCGTTGCTAACCAGCGAAGCGGGCAAACCGCTGAGGTCTTCCGGCTTGTCGATCACCAGCGTGTAGGCGTTGTTTTCGGCCAGCAGGTTTTGACCAAATTTCAGGGTCAACACCGACAGTTCCTCGTTGATTTTTCGCAGCTGTTCCTGCTTGCCGGCCGGGAGGGCGGCTCCGCCCCGTACGAAATTTTTATACGTTTTTTCGAGCAGACGTTGCTGCTCGCCGGTCAGTTTGAGTTGGTTGCGCCGGTCGTATACGGCTTTGACGCGCTTGAATAAAACCGGGTTCAGGGCGATATCATCACCGTTTTTGGCGAGTTTCGGGGCAATCGACTGGGCTATTCTCTGTAGGGCATCGCTCGTATTAGCGTTGTTGAGATTGAAAAATACCGTACTCACCCGACTGAGCAAATCTCCGCTCGCTTCGAGAGCTTCGATGGTGTTGGCATACGTTGGGGCCTGCGTCTGGCCGGTGATCCGGGCAATGTCGGCGGTTTGTTGTCTGATGCCTTCGTCAAAAGCCGGCTCGAAGTGTTCAGCCTTAATTTTATCGAAAGCCGGAACACCAAACGGCGTCTGGTACGCACTGAAAAAAGGGTTGTCCGCAGCAGGTTGTCCGTTTGCTGACTCACGTATCGTTAGTAACATGCTGGCTATCAGAAGTGTGTATGAAAGTCTCATAGGAGTAGCGGTTTGTTGATGTAACCAAAACTACAGAATCGGGCCGCGAAAGACAAACGACCGAGTGCGAGCAGGATGTTCACCATCGGTCGCCCAATCGGGCCGACGGTTTTAACCACTCTTCGCAGCACTTCAACCCGGATTTTAGCGATTTTAGCGGGTAGTCGATTGATTTACAGGTACGTTGTAGCCCATATTTGTATCGACCAAGGCAGACAACCCCACCGCTTAAACGGCACTATTCGCCGGTCCGTTTGTCCGGCAGTGAACAACAAATGTCCGGGATCGTACAGTGAGAGCTCTTGAGTAATTGTGTAAATGACTGATTATTAACGTTTTGTTAAATTGGCACAGCATTTGAATTTTGAGTAATCGAACATGTAAACAACAAATTTCAATTTCATAAACAACAACAAATACTAAACAACGAACGCCATGTTAAATGTACTGAGTAACCTGATTTGTGCCGCGCTGGTAAGCGCATCTGTCAATGGGGGAGAAACCAATGCAGCTCCCAAAGCCCTACCGTTTGAAGTCAGCACGTATGTAACGGCCGAAAACAAAATCCGGCTGTCCGTCGTCAAATCAGCTCCCGAATCGGTAATGGTGTTGCTGCGCAACGACAAGAAAGAAATCCTGTTTCAGGAAACGATTTCGAAAAAAGAATTGAAATATGCCGCCAAGCTGGATGTGAAAAACCTGGCCGATGGGGCCTATGAACTGGAGTTTAAATCCGCCCAGGGAGCCATCCGCAAAACCGTAAACGTGGCCACCCAACCGGTAGCGGCTCCAACGCGGTCGGTGGTGATGAACACGCCGGCGGCTGAATAAGGCGATTGGAGATCAACCGGGGAAACCACCTCTGTGCGCAACGGAGGTGGTTTTTTGTTGGCTGACTGGTAGACGTCAGTTTTTGACCGGAACGGCAATGGTTCGGGCGAGCGTCAGAAAACCGCCGTTGAGCGTTTCCATTTCGGTGCGCTGGTTGCCGATCCAGAAACAGGCGTGGAAATCGCCGTTTAATTCGTAGGATCCGCTATAAAAAGGCGTGTCGTCGTGCAGGGCGAGGTTCTGGCAGAACGCCCGTGTGGAACCCGTTGGAACCGGTAATAGTGTTTCAGTGACAGCGCCTGTGGGGCTGACTTGCCAGACGACCGGCAGTTGCCGCCGGTAATCCAGGATATTCAGGTGGAGATTGCCCCGGCTATCAAGGGCCATTTCGTGCAGGCGTTGCGAAGCCGGATCGACCGGCTGATGCAGGGAAAACCGGGTTTTGTTTTTCCAGATGGTCGGCGTCGGTGCCGAGCGGTCACGAAGGTCATTGCGCTCCCCGGCGATAAAAACGCCCTGTTCACTGGGTAAAATAAAAAAGGATAGCGATTTAACCGGCTGGTTGTCTGTCTCTTCGAACCGGACGATATCGTTCGGGTCGACCGTCCAATACCCGGGATGCACCACCGGCTGGCCGTCGGTTTCCAACACCTGTACTCCGCCAACGAACAATTGATTATTGTACACGGCCAGGTTGCCGGTGCTCAGTTCACCACCCGCCACCGCCTGCGGAGATCCTTTCAGAACGATCCGTTTCGGGGCCGAACCCGGCTGGATCTTCCACAGAACCGGCTGGAAATCAATATCGCCCAGCAAATACAGGGCGCCCTGAAAAAAAACAAGGTCACGGGCTCCGGCTTTATCGAATGCCAGGTCACCCGGCAGTGGCAGGTCTATTTTACGGCCATTCTGCCAGTAACACGGTTTTGTGCGGTCGTCGTCCGGGTCGACAAAATACCCGGCGATGTAGAGGTCGTTTCCCTGTTTTTGGAGGCCGTAACAGCCGGTTTCGCGGGCCGTGCCCATCTCCAGTCGGTGGAGTCGCTGGTTTTCCCAGTAAACCGCCACGTAACGCCGGGCCGGGGTATCCAGGGACTGGCCGGTGGTATACAAAACGACGGAGTCGGATTGGGAAACCGGATCGGGTGAAATCCGTTCGGCGGTCTGGCAGCCGGGCAACGAGAGGACCAGCAGCCAGACCGCCAATCCGGCGATGAGGCCGGGAAGCGGAAACTTATTCATCAAGTATCTGTTGTTTGGGAATAGGATTCGGGCAAAACCAAAAAGGTTGGAACGGTTTTTCGAAACTATTTCCCTAATTCGCATTCCCAACGGGCGGAACACGCCCGCGGCCCGGATTCCAACGGATACCTACCATGAAATTTGACGATTATTCAATTGCTCCCGAAATCAAACGGAACCTGGAAAGTCTGGGCTTCAAAAAGCCCACTGACATTCAATTTAAGTCGATTCCGCCGATTCTGAAGGGCGAAGATGTGCTGGCGATTGCCCAGACCGGCACGGGGAAAACGGCGGCTTTTGCCATCCCGGTCGTCAGCATGCTTTACGAACGGAAAACGTCGCGCCGATCCGAGGGCATCAAGTGCCTCGTGATGGTGCCCACCCGCGAACTGGCGCTACAGATTGCGGGTGTGTTTGAGCAGATTGCCCGCCATCTGAATCTGAAAGTATTTTGCGTTTACGGTGGGGTGGAGCAGGGGCCACAGATTCAGCAACTGGAAGCGGGCATTGACATCCTGATTGCGACGCCGGGCCGGATGTTTGATCTGGTCAGTCAGGGATACATCCGGTTGCAGCGGGTGGAGGTGTTGATCCTGGACGAAGCCGACCATATGCTTGATCTGGGGTTTATCAAAGACATTCAGGACCTGATGAAGTTTCTGCCCCGGAAACGGCAGACGCTGTTTTTTTCGGCCACAATCAACGAGAAAATCAAGAAACTGGCGTACTCGCTGGTGCATAATGCGATCCGGATTCAGATTTCGCCCAAAGATCCGGTGGCGAAAAATATCGACCATTCCGTGGTCATGGTCGGGATGGACGACAAGCGGTTTTTTCTGGAACGGCTCATTAAGGAACACGCCGACAGCAAGATTCTGGTCTTCGTCCGGACAAAAATACGGGCCGAACGCGTCCTGAAAGCCTTGGCGCGGGTGGGTATTCCGAGTGAAACCATCCACGGTGACAAGGAGCAGAAAGACCGTTTGCAGGTGCTCAACCAATTCCGGACGGGCGCGGTGAAGGTGTTGATTGCCACCGATATCAGCGCGCGTGGGATCGATATTCCGAATGTGGATTATGTCGTCAATTATGACTTGCCCGAACAACCCGAGAATTACGTTCACCGCGTGGGACGAACGGGGCGGGGCACGCAGAAAGGGCAGGCGTTTTCGTTTTGCAGTCCCGAAGAAAAACCGATTCTGGACGAAATCGAGCAGTTTCTGACCAAGCCCATCACGGTGGTGGCCCTCGACAAAGACACCTACGAGGAAACCGTCGATACCAGCGCGGAAGCCTCGTTTGACCTCAAGGCGCTGATGAAAGAAGCCGAGGAGTTTGTCATGAGCCGGAAGAAGAAAAAGAAGAAGTAAAACCGTATGGCCGTCCGGCTGGGAATTGATGTTTTTCTGGATCAATGGCGTGATTTTCGGTCGAAGAAGCTGGCGCTGGTAACCAACCACGCGGCTACCACCTCGGCTTACACCCCGTCCCGACAGGCCCTGCAAACCGCCGGTTTTCGACTGGTCCGGCTGTTTTCGCCCGAACACGGCCTGGAAACCGTCGGCGCCGACGGTCGTTTCATGCCCAACGGAACCGACCCGCTGACGGGCTTGCCGGTCATTAGTTTGTACGGCGACCAACTCCGGCCTGCCGCCGGCGATCTGGCGGATCTCGACGCCGTTGTCGTGGATTTGCCGGACGTGGGCTGCCGGTTTTATACCTACCTCTGGACGCTGACGTACGTGATGGAAGCCTGCGCGGAACACCAGAAACCGCTCCTGCTGCTCGACCGGCCGAATCCGCTTTCCGGTACGCTGGCGCGGGCAGAAGGCCCCATGCTGGACGAAAGCCGCTGCGCATCGTTCATCGGCCGGTGGTCGATTCCTGTCCGGCATTCCTGCACGTTTGGCGAACTGGCCCGGTTCTGGCAACACCAGCGGCTGCCGACCCTCGATTTGACGGTTATCCGGGTGGAAGGTTGGAAGCGTTCCCGGTTTCAGGCGGATTGGCAGCCCTCTTTCGTGCCCACGTCACCCGCTATGGTCAGTCGGGAAGCGGCTCTGCTGTATCCCGGTCTGGGGCTGCTCGAAGCGACCAATCTCAGCGAAGGACGCGGCACCGCCCTGCCGTTTCGGGTGGCGGGTGCACCCTGGCTGGAGGCCACCACGTTGGTTGCCCGGTTCAACGCTCTGCAAGTGCCGGGTGTGGTGGCCCGGGCGCTGATCTTTACCCCACAGGAGGGCAAATACGCGAACCAGTTGTGCCGGGGGGTACAGTTTCACGTCTGCGATGCGGCCCGGGTAAGGCCGGTTTTTTCGGCGATGGCTTTTATCAAACTGGTCAGGGACCATCATCCGGAAACCTTCGGCTGGCGTCCGTACCCCACCCTGATCAATCCGACGGGCGAACAGCATCTGGACAAACTGCTGGGGATCTGGCAGGCCGAATCGCTGTTTGAAGAACCGCTGGATGCGTTTCTGAAAACCGCCCGGGCGGTTTTGTTTCCCGAAGCCTGGGCGACGACGATCAGACCGTTTTTAGGGTATTGAAGCGGCCACAACGGTTACGATTTACATCGCAAAAGTCCTGCACAGGGCGTCAATAAACCACAATGTCGGGACTGGCCGATTCGAGTTTCTGGTACGGATTTGTCAGAAAGGACTGCATAAACCGGGTCATCTCCGGCCCGCCCACGCCATGTCCCTTATTCCGGAACAACAGCCGCTGACTGTTGGGCATGTAATGATGAATCATGTCGATATAAAGCGGTCGGCAGGCGTTATCCAGTTCGCCATCGGCCAGCAAAGCCGGTTTGTTGGAATAAAAAGGTTGCTTGGTTTCCGGTTTGACGGGCGGCACCTGCCAGCAGTCACACAGTTCCCTGTATACGTCATTGATGTGATACCCCTTTAAATACGGAAACGCATCGTAGAGCTGCTGGCTAATTTTTTCGCGGTGATAAGCGGTTTGGTCCGCACAATACACCGACAGGCGCATGCCTGATGGCCCATTCCCGGACTCGAACGTGTCATCGAGGAAGCGTTTGATGTATGGATAATGAGTGCCCTTGATGAGGTCGGTAATGACCTGGGGGAGTCGTTTCAGGCTGGTGTTCACGATAATGCCCAGTAACTCACTGCGGGTATAGGCAATGCGCACGGTATCGGTCGTGCCTTTCTCCAAATACGGGATGTAAAAGGTTTTGCCACCGATAGCCGTGAAGTACTGCTGGAATCGTTCTTTCAGATTCCCGTATACGGTTTTGTTGGTCGAGTCCCGGGCGACGCGTTCGAACAGAATCTGGAGCGACTCATTGAAATTGGCGGGTTCATCTTCATCGATCGGGACAAACGTCGGCAGCGGAGAGTCCAGAATGAGCGACCGGATACGGGACGGATCTTTCCGCAGAACCGCCAGCATGAGCCCTCCGCTGTAGGAGATGCCCGCCAGATTGACGGAATCGAGCCGTAACGTGGCGATCAGGTCGTGGATATCCGACACGGTTTCGTCCGTATTATAACCGGACAGGTCGATTCCCCGGGCTGCCAGCGCGTTTTTGTAGCGTTTGACGCCGACCACCATCATGCTGTCTTTGTTCAGGTTTTTTCGGTACGACTCTTTAATGGCCTCGCTCAGCTCGGGACTGGATAGATGCGGTACGGCATAGCGGGTTCCCCGTTGCTCCAGGGCAATGCAATCCCGGTCGTTGATCACCAGGGATTGGGCGGCCCCTTTGGCCCAGCCCAGCGAACTGGCGCCCGGTCCTCCACCGGTGAACAGGAGTGGGTCTTTCTTTTTGTTCGGGTTCTTGCTTTCAACCAGCACGAAAGGAAGTTTGATAGTTTTTCCGTTCTGCTTCGACCGGTTTTCGGGAACGATCAGGTAGGCGCAACGGGTGCGGAAACTGCTGTCAATCGCAACCGGACAGGCGCAGGGCTCAAGCGGACGGACGGTGCCCGGCTGTGCCTGGGCAATACCAATGGCTAACTGGCCTACTACCAGGCTCTTCCGGATCCAACGTTTGTTCATTGTATTGTGCCGAATGTTTCGACAAAACAACGGGAAAACCGCTACCGATTTTAGTAAAAAACGGACATTTTACCCGATGTTCTCCCGCAAGGTTCGACCGGTAAATTTGATGACGTCCTTGTAAAAATGGCTCATGTCGAAATAACCATAGTCGTACGGCGTAAAAGCCTTTTTGTCGGCAACATAAGCGGTGAGGGCCGCCCGGGTCCGGACCGTCGCGAGGTAGGTTTTAGGTGGGGTTCCGATCACCCGGCTAAAATAGCGGTTGATGGTTTTGGACGTGACAAACAGCTGGTCGGCCAGTTGGCCTGTTTTTAATTCCATGCCGCTGGCACCGAAGGTGCCGATGGTGTCCGTCACAATCGTTCGGTAATGATCGGTTTTTTTTCGGAGCCGAAACTGCTCCAGAAAGAATTGTTGCAGCAGTTCAAGCCGTTCTTCAAAAACCGCTCGTTGTTTGATGTGTTGCAGCAGGGCGGGTGGCAGGACGGTTTCCAGATTCACGACCTGATCAGCCAACTGCGCCTGATTGATACCGAGTACGGCTTCCAGTCCGCCCGGAAAAAATTTGACCGTCAGGATGTGATCCGTGGGCAGGTTGTACCGCTCCACCAGGGTGTTCCGCAAAATGAGTACATCCGTGCGTGAACCGATCTGGTAGTTCCTCGGACCGACGGATAGTTGATACGGCTCCCCCAGATTGATGTAAAAGGTTGGCGTCCAGCTGGGAAACATTCGGATGTTGAAGCGGTTATTGGCGACATGGCGGAAGGTTTCCGTAGCCGATGACTCCGAAAAAAACTCAATAAAGTCGGCCAGTTCGTTATCAGGAACGTGGAACTGGTACAGCTTCCGGATATTCTCGAAAATTTCCGTCATCGGATTCAAGCAGACTGACCGGGGTGAAACGCTGCTAAAATAGCAAAAAAACGGGGCAGGCAATTGTCTACCCCGTTTCTCCAGGCCCGGTTTTATTCAATGATGAGCTTCTTTGTCACCAGCGCCGTTTCACCCTGAACGGTAATCAGGTAGTGGCCCGACGCTAAGCTGCCCACCGGAAACGCGTGGTCGGGTCCCGAAACCGTCAGGGGGCGTTGCCGCAAAATCCGTCCCTGCGCATCGGTTAGCTGCACGACAACAGTTTCATTGGGTCGAAAACCGCGCAATGAAAGGTTGACGACGCCGGTCTGCCGACCGAGCGGATTGGGGTAAATCTGAACCGCCGGTTTTCCATCGGGTTCTGCCGACGCCAGCCGGGCCGGGCTGGCTCCCGAAAGCTGGAGGTTATCGATATAGAAAACCGAATGGATTGCTCCGCCGGTATCCTGAAAGAAGAGATCGTTCAGGGTGGTCGGACTGCCCAGGCTCGACAACGGAATGCTCACCAGCGTCCAGGTGTTGGCCGTTGGGCGAACCGTATAGCCCTGCGAACCCGAATTCAGCGTGACCTTGAACTGTTGCCCAGCCGTGGGGCCGCCGTGCACCCAGAACTGCAATTGCGAATACCCCGACAGGTTCACCGCCGGATTGGGGTGTAGGTACAAACCGCCCCAACCCGCCGTATACTGCAACGCCAGCGATTTACTACCCGCTTTAACGGGCGATGCGTTGCCGTAATTGCGCGTGATGCTCCACGACCAGTCGAGCCAGCCGGTTTTTAGTGCATCGTCGTAAATCAGCAAACCGCCCGGCGTTGGGTCTGTGGTTCCGCCGATGACGGTGACGCTGGTCGTGGCCGTGCTGGAACAACCGTTCAGGCTGACCGTCAGTGTATAGGTGCCCGAAGCCGCCGGAGTTGCATTCGTAAGAGCCGGATTTTGTACCGAAGCCGTAAAGCCATTCGGTCCGCTCCAGCCGTACGTGGCACCCGTTCCGGCGCTGGCGGCTGCCAGCGTAATGGTTTGCCCCGTCGAAACCGGGCTGTTGCTGGATGCCGTCGCAGTTGGGAGGGGTTTGACGGCTACGGCAGTGCTGGCCGTGTAGGAATTGCCGTTACTGATCACCGTCAGCGTGTAGGTGCCCGAAGCCGCCGTCGTCACGTTTGTAAGAACCGGGTTTTGTACCGAAGCCGAAAAGCCGTTCGGACCGGCCCAGCTATAGGTCGCGCCCGCTGCCATATTTGCCACCGTGGCCGATAGGTTCAACGGTTGACCCGCGCAAACCGGGCTGTTGCTCGATACCGAAACCGTTGGCGTCGGTGGGGGCGTGGTGTCACCCGACGAGCCCAGTTGAATCAGGTCGAAGTAAACCGGGGCCTGCGCAGTGTTCGTTACATCCTGAATAAAAATGTCCCGCAGCGTGGCCGGATTCCCAAAAGCCGAGAACGGCACCGTCACCAGCGTCCATTGGTTGGCCTGGGGCGTAAACACGAACGATCCGCTGCTGTTGATGACCACCTGCATCCGTTGCCCGCCGGTGGGGCCGCCGTGCACCCGGAAGGTCAGATTTGGATACGTGGCCAGCGAAATCGGGTTGTCGGCGTGCAGGTACAACGCGCCCCAGCCCGCCGTGTTCTGCACGGCCAATGATTTGCTGCCGCTGTATACGGGGGAGGCTGCGTTGTAGTTCCGGGTGGTGCTCCACGACCAGTCGACCCAACCGGTTTGGAGGGCTTCGTCGTAAATAAGCAGCGACGACGGCTCCGGTTGCGGATTGGTGCCCGTTACGGAAACAACCGTGGGGGTCGTGGCCGAACAGCCGTTCAAACCAACGGTTAGCGTATACGTGCCCGAAGCCGCCGTGGTTACGTTGGCAATCGACGGATTTTGCGCGTTGCTTACAAAGGCATTCGGGCCTTTCCAGCTATAATTCGCTCCGGTTCCGGCGTTGGCGGCTGTCAGCGTCAGCGTTTGACCGGCGGTTACCGGTGTGTTGCTCGAAGCAGTTGCGGTTGGTACGGGGTTCACGGTCACGGCGGTAGTCACGACCTGCGGAGTTCCGCCGGCCGGCGTTACCGTCAGCGAGTACGTTCCCGAAGCCGTTGCTATTGCGTTCGGAATGACTGGATTGGCCGCTGTGGATGAAAAACCGTTGGGGCCACTCCACCGGAAGCTTGCATCGGCGGGGGCATTGGCCACGGCCAGGTTCAGGGTTTGTCCGGCACAAACCGGGCTGTTGCTGGAGGCCGAAACCGCCGGTGGGGGCGTGGTGCCGCCCGGACTCGTGAAATACGCCACCAGGAACGTATAACCCGCCTGGTTGTAAATGGCCGGTTCCGAAATTTCCCACGACGGTTCGGGGTAACTCGTGTTCCAGTTGCGGTACGCTTTCATGGCCGGCTGGTTTTTGGGCGGAGAAGACGTTCCGCCGTAATACACATTCGGACCACCAACCAGAAAACCGGGGGCGGGACCAAACTGCGACGCAGCGCCATCATACCGCGCCGACCCATCGCGGAACCAGCTGTGGTAAAACTCATCGACGCTGTTTTCGGCCCCGGCATTTGCCCCGCGCGGCCCCATATTGCTCAGGTACGTCCACGATAATGGATTTCGTCCGTGGAAATAATGCAGATACTCTTCCGCAATCTCCCGGTACAGGTCATTTTTGGCCGGATTGACGTCCAGATCAACCGCCAGAATGGGCAGGAGCGCCCAGAGCGCTTTTTGCAGGTTGGAGCCCCAACTGTAATGACCCGTCCACATAAAGCCGAGATACGGATCGGATTTTTGGGTGTGGTACGCTTCGACGGGCCAGTCCATCGTGTTTTTGAACTTTTCCTTGAGTGCGGCCACCACGCCCGGTGTCGCACCGTTGGCTTTGGCGTAGATGTAATAAGCGCGATTCAGTTCCCAGCACAACGAAGCGTCGAGGTGGCCATTGGTGAAGGGGTGAAAACCGTTCTCGCTGGTGCCGCTCACGTCGTTGTAGTGCACATCGAAAAACGCTTTGTACTTTTCGGCTCCGGTGGTTGAAAACAGCTCGGCCGCGGCTGCAATCCGCCGTCGTTTGTCGTCGCCGGGGTTGGAGCCCGCATCGGCAGCTGCCGTTGAGGCTCCGTCTGTGCCGGAAGCGGGCAGCATCGAGGGGTGGGCTTCCAGGTAAGTCCAGGCTTTCTCGGCCGCCGTGCGGAGGGTGGTTACATAACCCGGGTATTGCCCGGCGTAGCTTCCGTACAAACGGGCGGCATGGGCCATCACGGCGGCAAAGGTCGCGGTCGACCAGGTCGTGATGTTGGTGTAATACCGCGGTTGCGTATCCGTGGCCGGGTCGTCCGAGCCATTTTCATAACTCGTGACGGTCACGCGGCTGTGCACCCCACCGTTGTCGGCCTGCATCCGCAGCATCCAGTCGAGCTCCCACTTCAGTTCGTCGAGCAAATCCGGCACCCCATTGCCCGATTCCGGGATGTTGGTGTTGTCGGTAAAAGCGGTCGGGCGGAGTTCGTAGCCGACCATGAGGTTCCAGAGCGTGTGATTCAGAAACGGGATGTACTTGTTGTAATCGCCCGCATCGTACCAGCCGCCGGTGACGTTTCGTTGCGTGCCGGGCTGGGCCGAACTGGTGTAGAGCAGCGCGTTGGCGTCCTGCATGTGGGCCGGGCCGTGGGTCCAGTTGCCGCCGTACTGCGCCGGAATCGAGGTGCCGGATCGCTGGTAATAAAACGTCCGGGTCGATGCTTTCAGGGCGGCCGCGTAAATGTCGTCGCGGATGTCGAATTCGTACGACCGCAGGTTGTTCGTCGGGTCGTAGACGTAATACGCGCCGGGCGTCGTCAGGCCCGAAAAGTCACCGTGCCAGGCCCGGTCGCCCGAATCGTCGTGCAGGTTGCCGTTGTTCCAGGTGGTGACAGTGCCGGTAAAAACCGTTGTATTATCGGACGATCGGCGAATCTGGAACTGGCTGCCGGGCGTGTAGGACGACTGGTTGTTCTGCCCGTTGATCGGGTTGGCAAACACGACGATCTTCCGGGCCGAGGGGCGCCAGCCGAACTGATCGACGATGATCTGTTTGCTGACAGACTGCGCAGCCGCGACCGAAACCGTCAGCCACCCGACGAACAGCCACCGGAGCGAATGCCAGAATCCGTTGCGGAAATGTGGATTTTGTTGCTTCATACTTTTGTTGTTTGGTGAATAAAAAGTTTAAGCTGGTAAAGTAGACCCCAAAACAACTCTGGCTATAGAGAAAGCCGGCTGAAGTGTAAAATTCGATCAATCAATTGGCTATTTTTTCGATCAGAGTAAAACCGGTATGGTCATTTTCAGGCCATTGTCAGACAGGGTGGTTTGCGATCCGTTTGTTGTTGGATTGCAAATCCTAAGCAGGTGGGTTCAAGATTTCAACTCTTGAACAGCGGTTATGTCATTTAAATCAATCAAATCGTGAACAACGGATGAAGGGCAAGCCGATCGTTTTATCGACTTTTGGGTAGGCTTCCTATTTTTGTACGACCTGCCGTGTTGCCAATGAAAAAACCAGTTGCTTCGATCTATAGCCGGGATATTCCGCTGTTTCTGATCCTGTTGCCGTTTATCAATGCCCTCAATTATTACCTGACCTACACGAACATTCCTTCGGGCTGGCGGCTGCCGGCCACATTTCTCATTGACACCCTTCAGGGGTATGCGGCCTGGTGGACGATCCGGACGATCATTCGCTGGCTGGACCACCGGATTCCCTACGAGCGGGGAGTGACCCGGCGGCTGGTGACGCAGTGTGTGCTTACCTCGGTCGCCGGGATTCTGGTGATCGCGGTTTCCACTGAAATCATTAACGCCCTGGCGACGGATAAACCCGTCCCGCGCACGTTTTACACGCACGACATTTTTATCTTTTTCATCTGGATTTTGGCGATCAACGGGATTTACGTCGGCGCCCATTTTTACGAGCGGTTTCGGGAGGCTGACCAGACCAAACAGGAAGCCCTCCGTATCCGGCAGGAGGGGTTGATGGTTCGGTCGGGCAAACAGAATATTGCCCTGCCGTTTGACGACATTGCCGGTTTTTACGTCGAGGGCGATTACACGATGGTGCTGACGGTGCAGCAGAAGCGGTACGTCGTTGAGCAGTCGCTGGATCGGCTGGAGAGCGAGCTGCCCGCCGAATGGTTTTTCCGGCTCAACCGCCAGTATATTCTTCACCGCCGAAGCCTGATGGCCTTCGACCGGATGGAGAATGGCAAGCTCAACGTCCGACTGAAAACGATAGCCGGTTTGCCGGAGACCATTCAGGTGAGCCGGACGAGGGCACCGGTTTTTAAAAAATGGTTTTCTGTCGATTAAATTCAATACCGTTCACGGCGGTTTTTGCTACATCTCACCGATAAAATGCTACTTCGGGCGCTAATTTGCGGGTTTTGTGACGGAGGTTTGCGGGAGTAAACATCAAATACGTCATGTTAAAATCAAGGTTAATAACCACTCTTCTGGGTAGCTTACTGGGGGTATTGCCGGTTATTGCGCAGCCCAATTCGAGCCCGGAACCGGCCCGCCGGGACTGGCCGCTGCTCGTCAGCCTGCAGTTCCAATCGGTTTCGATGCCGTTCCGGGATCTGAAAAGTACGTTCTCCAATGTTGGCATCAGCCTGGGTACCGAAGTTTCCTACAACCGCCGGCGTACGCTTTTGCAGCAGCTTCAGCTCGGGTTTTTCCACAACCGGAACGCGGGAAACGGCTTGTTCATCGCGACCCAAACCGCGTATCGCTCCCATTTTGGTCCAGTTTATACGGAACTGAAAGCGGGTCTGGGCTACCATTTTGCCTTCCATCCCAACACGACGCTGGTGTTTAAAAACGGCGAATGGAGGTCGTCCGGCCAGTCGGGCAAAGGGATGCTGCTGGTACCGCTCGGTGTATCGCTAGGCTATCAGGGCAGCAAAATCCGACCGATGTTCGAACCGTTTGTCAGCTACCAGTTTTTGGTGTTGTCGGGCTACAACCCCGATGTGCCCCTCTTGCCGAACCAGTTGATTCAGGTTGGCTCCCGGATTCATCTTTTTAGTTATTAACCACACCCCATGAAGTCTATTGTTACCGGAGCGCTGCTGCTCGGTTTGCTATCCTGCGCGCCCAACGATTACACCATTCCGGCGGTTTCCTGCACGGAATCGACGCCCCTCAATTCCACCTATTCCCGGGCGCAGGCCCTGCAGGCGCTGCTCGACCGGGGCACCGCCGATGGCATTCCCGGCATGTCCATTGCGGTTTTCACGCCGGAGGAGGGATACTGGGCTGGTGCATCCGGTTATGCCCGGCTGGAGGATAAAACCGCCCTGCAAATATGCCATTTGCACTACGGCCAAAGCGTGGCTAAACTGTATACGGCCATCGGTATTCTGAAGCTGGTCGAAGCCGGAAAAATCGCGCTGGACGAACCGGTGACGACGTACCTGCCCGCCCGATTCAGCGATTACATCACGGAGGCCCACACCATCACTGTCCGGATGCTGCTCAACCACACCTCCGGCATTCCGGGGTATTCGCTCGACACGGATTATGTGACGGTTTTGCTGCAACATCCGCTGCGGACATTTACACCCGAGCAGTATCTGTCGTACATTCGGAAAGCGCCGTTGGCTTTCAAACCGGGCAGTTATTTTGAGTATTCGGATACCAATTACCTGTTGCTGGCGCTCATTGCGGATCGGGTTTCCGGTAGTTACGACCGCTTGATTCAGGAAAGCATTTTGACTCCGCTAACCCTCCATCAAACGTTTTATGACGCGATCCAGCAGCAGCCGAACGTCGTGAACAGCTATTTCGACCGGTTTGGGAATGGGAAGCTCGAGAATGTCTCCCAAATGCAGCAGGCCAATGTAAACTCGCTGCGGGGCGACGACGGTATTACGGCTTCGCCCCTGGATTACGTCAAGCTGTTGCGGGGCCTGTTTGAAGGGAAGCTACTATCGGACAAAAGTATGACGACCATGACCATCTGGGTCAAGGACCAGAAGGGTGAGTTCCGCTACGGAATGGGCCTGTATTTCGAGCATTTTTCCGGGCAGGTGGCCTATGGTCACGGTGGAGCGGGCCTGGGAGCCGGTTGCGGCCTGTACTACTTCCCGGAGAAAAAGCTCTACGTTTTTCTGGGAACCAACCTGGGTACGCTCACCGATGGCCCCTATGTCCGTAAGATCGGCAACCTGCGCGACGAGTTGCTGGATTTGCTGCTGAAATAACTTACTTCCGCTTGTTGTAACCCAGTCGCCGGTAGCCGATCAACTGGTCGGCCCGCGCGGCCGGGGGGCGGTGGTAGACGAAAAGTTCGTAATCGTTTTCGGTATCCGAATAATTGCCTTCAAGCAGGGTTTCGTTGCCCGATAAAGTCATGCCCGAGCGGGTGACCGGCAGCGGAATGCCTTTGACCGAATAGTTATAGTTGTAAACGCCCTGTTTCAACTGAATTTCAGCCTGGTACGCCCGCAGTTCCGGCACGTAGCTCATCCGGTTGAGGTCGTCCAGCCGCCAGAAATTGAACGCGCTGTTCACAAACACGTCGGCGTTGGCGATTTCGTCGATGCGGAGCGTAAAAACCGTCGTGATGTAGTCGGCCTGCGTGGCCCCGATTCTGGTTTCGAGCTGGTCGATCACGTACTGGCCGTTGAAGTCGTCGGTCTGGACGTAAACGCCCACGCTACGCGGGCCGTCGGTGTTCACAAAAACCGTATTCTTATCTTCCTTCCGTTCGACGCGCTCGATGTAATTTCCCCGTGACAAAACCGTTCGGGTATCGAAATACCGGTATTCGTTGCCGCCGGGAAAGGTGTTTTTCAGATCGAACAGCCGGTATTCCAGCAGGTTGTCGAACACCCGGACGTTCGTCGGTCGCAGGCCCGAAATGGCGCGGTCGTCGCGGTAATCCTGCCGGATCACGATCTTCAGGTCGTCCTGCGGAGAAATGAGCGGATAGCCCCGGTAGCTAATATCGAAATTGATTTGCTGGTCGGTAAACCGCAGTTGCGGATCGTTGGCAAACTGCACTGTTGGCGAAACCGCCACGCGGTTGGTGTAGGTGATAAACCGGCGGCTGAAGTAAATCTGGCGCGGATTGCGCTCATTGTAGACCACCAGCACGTAATTGCCGGGTAGTTTCACCTTCGGCACCGGAAACCGGTAATGGTAGTACGGTATCTTGGTATTCAGCGAAATCTGGTAGTCCTGAATCGGGTAATCATTGTATTCGTACGTAAACTCGATGTCGTTCAGCACCGATTGCTTCCAGTCGGCATTGCAATGCACCAGTTTGGCCCGGAACGGGCGGTAGTTCGCCGTCAGATCGTCGAACTCCAGCATGAGTTGCGTCCCGACAGTCTGGTCGATAACCGGCGGATTCAGCGTCTGGGCCGGGTCGGTGGCATCGTTGCCCAGCACGGGATACAACAGAACGGTTTTAAGGCTTGTATCAAAAATGCGGTCTTCCGTCGGCAGGTTCTGGGCCGCAGCCCGAACGACGATCAGGAGATGGAGCAGCAGGAAAAGTCGGAAGGTTACGGGCATTTAGCTAAAAGGTTTCGGTATAAGAACGAAAATTCGGCCGGGAAGTTGCCGGGCCGGGCTGCGGTTTTGGGGGGCGGTTTGGATGAACTTCTGAAGGTTTTCTATCTTTACCATGAAAATGGAAGGAGGAGGGCGCACGGGCAGCCCTGATGGCTGGCCTGGGAATCGCGACTGCTCACGAATTCATGTATCCTATCCAACCAATCAACGTTGAGAAAGCACGAGACAAATCCCGAATTACAGGTTGTTTATAACCCCAAAGAGTGGCTCCGGTTTCTGATTGATTTTCCGAAGGCCGATACGGCCCGGAAACTGCTGCCCTATATGGGTCTGATGGCGGTTTATTCCCTGGTGGTAGCCTTTGTCATCATTGATGTTTTTCATTTGCCGGACAAGTCGGATCTGAAACATATTTCGCTCATGCACTCCCTGCTGGGGTTTGTGATCTCGATGTTGCTGGTTTTCCGGACCAATACGGCCTACGACCGCTGGTGGGAGGGCCGTCGGCAGTGGGGCGCTTTGGTCAACAACAGCCGGAATCTGTCCATGAAGCTGGAACCATTGCTGGACCCGGCGGCAGCCGAAGAACGGGCGTTTTTCCGGACGATGATTCCCAACTTTGCCTACGCCCTAAAAAATCACCTGCGGTCGGGCTTTATCGAGCAGGAGTTTGTCGAAACCGCCCTGTTTCGGTTGTCCGATCTGAACCGGGAAAGTCACATTCCGGCGCAGATTTCGGCGGCCATCATCCGCAAAGTGTACGAACTACAGCGCCGGGGTGTTTTGCTGCCCGAACACCTGCTGGTGCTGAATCCCGAACTGCTCAGTTTGATGGACATTTGCGGGGCCTGCGAACGGATTCATAAAACGCCGATTCCCTATTCCTACAGCGCGTTTCTGAAGAAATTCATCATGATTTACTGCATCACGCTGCCGCTGGGCTACGTGTTCAACCTGCACTACCTGGTGATTCCGTTCGTGGTATTTATCTTTTATGTGCTGGCCAGTCTGGAAGTGATTGCGGAAGAAATCGAAGATCCGTTCGGCACCGACTCCAACGATTTGCCCGCCGAGACGATTTGCAAAAACATCCGGGCATCGGTGCATCAGCTCATGCCGGTTCCGGATCCGGTTAATTGGCGGGTGGCCGGACGTGCCTGAGTTGTGGTTTCGGGTCAAAACCAGTACTTTGCGGGCCGCTTCATTTTGACCTAACGCCATGAGCCTGACTGCGGTAAACGAATGCCCGAACTGTACGGCCAGTCTGGAAGAACCGTTTCGGTATTGTCCGAATTGCGGGCAAACCACGCCCATTCACCGGTTTAACCTGCCGCACATTTTTCACGAGATTTTCCACGCCCTGACCCATGCCGACAAGGGCGTGCTTCATCTGGTGAAAGAACTGGCGGTCCGGCCCGGCCTGGTGGCTCGGGAATACATTCTGGAAGGCAAACGCAAGAAATACTTCAACCCCTTTACCTTTCTGGTGCTGGTGTTAGGGTTGACGGTATTTCTGAACTCGGTTTTTCATCCGTATACCCGTTCGCAGAATCTGGTGCAGAAGGCCGAAGCCAGACCGTACGGGAGCGAGCGGGAACGGCAGCAGATGATCGGCATTGCCGAACGTCGGCAGAACCTTCAGGCCTTTATTGAGAAACGGAACAACCTGATTCTTTTTCTGGCGATTCCGATAATTTCGATGGTTTACTGGTTGTTTTTCCTTCGAACGGGAATCAACTATGCCGAGCATTTGGTGGCGCAGGTCTTCTTTTCGAGTTTCTATGCGCTGCTGACCGCCCTCGTTCTGACGCCTTTCCGGCAGCTTTTGCCGGAGGGAAACGCCTTCAATTACAGTCAATTGCTTGTTCAATTGGTGTATTTAACGATTGCTTACTACCAGTTTTTACCCGCCCATCGCCCCCGATCGGTTCTCAAAACCGCCCTGGTTACCCTTGTCGGGCTGATCACCTGGGCGGTTTTTTCGGTCGGGGTCAGTTCGCTTTACATCATCTACGGGTAAGTTTACGCCAGCTTTTTCTCCAGTTCCTCGGCTTCGAGCATGGCGTCCTCCCACTGTTCCTGAACCATATCGAGCTGCGTCTTAAGGCGCTGATAATCGGCCGTTTTGGTTTGCAGCTTTTTACCATCCGACACTACGGCCGGCGTCGCTAATTCGGCTTCCAGCTGTTTTTTCTGTTTTTCCAGTCCGGCAATTTTCTGCTCCAGTTCGTCGGCCTGCTGCGTCGCTTTTTTCAGAGCCCGTTGCAGTTCCTTCCGCTCGTCGTCGCTGGCGGCCGGTTTCGGCTTAGGAGCCGGGGCGGTAACGGGTGCCGAACTCCCTTTATTTTCCAGTCCCTTCGATTTCCGCTCTTCCATCCACCATTCGTATTCGTCGTACGTGCCGGGGTATTCTTTCACCTGCTCGTCTTCAATATACCAGATTTTATTGGCGATTTGTGAGACAAAATACCGGTCGTGCGAGACGATGACATAGGTCCCTTCGTACTGTTCCAGCGCCTGAATCAGAATGTTCACCGACTGCATGTCCAGGTGGTTGGTCGGCTCATCGAGCAGCAGGAAGTTGGCCTGCGACAACAGCACTTTCGCCAGCGCCACCCGTGACTTTTCCCCTCCGGACAACACCTTGATTTTCTTGAATACATCATCGCCCGAGAACAGGAAGCAGCCCAGAACCGTCCGCAGCTCCGACTCCGACTTGGTTGGGTTGGCCGATTTCAGTTCTTCGAGCATGTTGTCTTCCACGTTCAGCGACTCCAGCTGGTGCTGGGCGTAAAAGCTGAACGAGACATTATGCCCCAGTCGCCGTTCGCCCGTGGTGGTTGGTTCGGTTCCGGCAATGATCCGGAGCAGAGTTGATTTCCCCTTCCCGTTGGCACCGATCAGCGCGACATGATCCCCGCGCTCCAGTCGGGCGGTCGTATGAGTCAGAATTTTCTTTTCGCCGTAATTTTTGGTGACATCATCCAGGTGCAGAATATGCCGACCGGGTTGCGTTGAGAAGTTAAACCGGAAGTTGACGCGGGCATTTTCGTCGATCACCGCATCGACCAGTTCCATTTTTTCGAGCATTTTAACCCGGCTCTGGGCCTGTTTCGCCTTGGTGGCTTTGGCCTTGAAGCGTTCAATAAACCGCTCGGTCTGGCGGATTTTGGCCTGCTGGTTTTCGTAAGCACCCTGCTGAATTTCGTTGCGGAGTGCCTTCTCTTCGACGTAAAAAGAATAATTTCCGGGATAATAATGCAGCCGGGCCCCGGAAACCTCCACGATGCTATCGACCACATTATCCAGGAATTCGCGATCGTGCGAGACCACGATCACGGCCCCTTCGTAGTTCTGAATGTATTTCTCCACCCACTGAATAGAGGGAAGGTCCAGGTGGTTGGTGGGCTCATCGAGCATGAGCAGCGACGGTTTTTGCAGCAGCAGTTTTGCCAGCATGACCCGCATCCGCCAGCCCCCGGAAAATTGCCGGAGCGGTTTATACAGATCCTCGGTGGTAAAGCCCAGTCCTTCCAGAATTTCCTCCGCTTTCGACTGGATGGTGTACCCGTCCAGGGCGGCAAACTCGTCCTGTGCCCGGGCCAGCTTGTCGATCAGGGCGTCGGTATAATGAACTTCCATTTCGTGCAGCAGGGCGTCGATGCGCTTTTGCAGGTGGTTCTGGCGTTCGAAGGCCTGCATGGCCACCGACAGAATCGAGTCATCGGTTTGGTAGGAGAGGAGATCCTGGTTCAAAAAACCGATGGTAACGTCGCCCGCTTTGGAGATAATGCCGCCGTCGGACTGGTATTCACCAATGATCAGCCGCAGCAGCGTCGATTTTCCGGTGCCGTTGAGGCCGATGAGCCCAATCTTCTGACCGGGCTTGATGTGCATTGATGCGTTTTCGTAGAGCGCCCGGCTCCCGAGATAATAAGACAGGTTGGTAATAGAAATCATGCCGCAAATTTACGCAATTTTGCCGCGTTTGCTTGCATGGTTTGTAAAGGACCCGTTATATTTGCATCGCAATCGGGCACCGGCCCCAAAAACAGCCGGTCACTTTGCCTCCTTAGCTCAGCTGGTAGAGCGACGCATTCGTAATGCGTAGGTCGCAGGTTCGAATCCCGTAGGAGGCTCATTTTTCAGATAAGGGTTAATCAGTTTTCGAGCGTAAAACCTCAAAATCAACTGATTAGCCCTTTTTGCTTTATGGGGCTTAATGGAAAAAAGTAAGGGATTATCAAGTAAATCCGTCCCCTATTCCGTCCCCCGTATTTAGAATATTCGTAACTTGGAACTGACCAAACCAAGTTTACCAATGAAAACCATATCAGATAAGGACATCAAGTTCTTACTCAAAGACGCCCGCGCTGACCGGTCAACGCTCATTAACCTTGTTTTCCGCTACGATAACGCCCGGTTCAAGACCTCAACCGGCCTCACCATTGAACCGTACCAATGGGACATAACCAACCAACGGGCGTATACCAACCAAAAGAGCCGGGCCGCTCGTGAACCGTTTGAAACGATCAATGCCCACCTCGACCGTTGGCGGTCTGCTACGAAAAAGGTATTGAACGCCCTGCAACTGGCTCAAATCCCGTTTGAAAATGAGACGATCAAACAGCACCTCGACACGGAGTTAGGCCGGACTAAGAAAGTCAAAGTAGTTGAGGAAAAAACGGAACCGTTCACCGAATACATTGAGCGGTTTGTCAAAGAGGCTGAGGCCGGAAAACGGCTAAACTCAAAAAGTATGCGGTATGCCCGCTACACATTGGCCGGGTACATGAAGTTAAAACGAATCCTGGAGCGCTACCAGGCCGAAACCCGTAACGGCATTGATTACAATGATTTCTCACTCGATTATTACCACGCCTTCAAACTCTGGCTAACCGGCCGGGGCCTAACACTCAATTACGTTGGTACGTTGCTCAAAGACCTTAAAGTGATGCTGAAACAGGCTCATGCCGACGGACTGCATAGCAATAACGTTTATCAACATCGGGATTTCAAAAAGTTGGTGGAGGACGTAGATAATGTGTACCTCACTGATGATGAATTAACGAGACTCTATAACCTCGACCTTTCCGCTAACGCCCGACTCGACCGGGTTCGTGACCTGTTTCTGATTGGCTGTTATACGGGCCTACGGTTTTCCGACTTCTCTGAGTTGCGGCCCGAAAACATTACCCACAACGGCCGTATTTTGACCCGTAAGACGCTCAAAACGTCCGAACGGGTTTCTATACCCCTCAACCCTAAAGTCCTTTCTATCATCAACAAATACGAAGGTATTCCCCCGCGCACGATCACAAACCAGAAAATGAACGATTATCTGAAAGAGTTGTGCCGACGTGCCGGGCTGACAGACTCCGTAGAGGTGAGCCGGACGAAAGGCGGCAGGAAGGAAACGCGCTACATTGAAAAGTGTGAAATGGTTACGACGCACACCGCCCGCCGGTCTTTTGCCACCAATGCGTATTTGGCAAAGGTTCCGACCGTTGCCATTATGAAAATTACCGGTCACCGATCGGAGGCCGTGTTTTTGCGTTATATTAAAATTTCCTCGGAGCAGAATGCATTGATGATGCTGGATCACCCGCATTTTTCGGGATTATCCAGCGAGTCCGTTGCCGCAGCCGTTCCGGTTTTGCCTTTGCAAAAAGTAGCCTGATTTGTCTGATGGATAACAAATTACCTAATTGTGAAAAGGCTCGCATTGATGATAGCAAACTTTATCAATACCTGCTCAATCCGACGCATCCTGACGGTAAGAGTAAGGCCCGTTTTTTCGAACACATTGGCTACACGCTCGACAAAGGCGAACAATTACGGACTGATTTACTACGGCTTGCCTGTACGGGTTCGGTTGTGGATGAATCTGCTAACCGGGCGGGTCATAAATACATTGTTGTTGGTTCGATGGAGGCACCCAACGGCAAAACATACCCATTCCGCCTGATCACGAACCGTGATTAATCACAGCATACCCAAACAACTAAAACGATGATTCAGGAACTTGATTTAGTGGCCTTATTGACAGATCGCCCGGCCACTGGCTTGCGCCGGGGGGACGTAGGAACCGTTGTTCACATCTACGGAAGAAATGACCTTTTTGAAGTGGAGTTTATTAACGCCAAAGGCGACACCGTAGCCGTAGAAACACTGAGCGCGGATGAAGTACGAGCCGTTGACCTGGGCCGTGTGATGCTTCATTATAGTGATTTGGAAAGTGCCGCATGAGGTTCCTACGGTTGCCATAATTAAGATTACCGGGCACCGCTTAGAGGTAGTATTTTTACAGTATAACAAAATTTCCTCGGGACAGAATGCCTCACTATTGTCAGAACATATTCACTTGTAAAAAAACTAATCTCGAATACATATACTTATGGATTTCAATGAGACGGAAAACAATGAAGTTGTTATTTTGAATGATATTTTTAAGAAACTAAATTCATTCTTTGTTTTTGCTTTAGAATGGGTTTACCCTCTTAGGGATCTATTTGAAAAAAGGCCAGATGACGGGAAGGAAGTTCTTAATAATAGTTTCCGTTGGTTAATTGAATCGGAGGATTACAGAACGTTAGTGGATTTTAATACTATAGCAGAACTAAACTCTGAAGAAGACAATGCAGCAAAATATTATGATACTCGCAGAATTCGAACATTAATTGCAGCAAGGTATTGTCATTTTCGGGATTTTGAGTCTCAACAAGGTTACACTAGATACCTATTAGAGTTAGTGCATAATGTAACTTGGCGGGTAGATTTAGCTCGAACTCTTTTTGAATTAATAGAGCTTGACGGCTTTCATCAATACTTTGAAAGAGATCTTTTAGATTTGAAGATGCCAAGTGGAAGAGAAGAGGATAATGAAAAATACAGGATAGATGAACTTGTTGTAATGTTGATGAATCTGACACTTGAAATGGTTACGTCTGAAATCAAAGGTCTATCAAAAGATTTTACACCTAAAGAATATGAAAGGTGGGTAATAACTTCGGCTGCTAGGAGAAATAAAGAGAAAGATGATAGCATCTTACCAACACTAAAATCGGATAGATTTTCCCTTAAACAGCAAATGATAGCTATGGATAGACTAGGCTTTATGAATTCTACTGTTTGGAACAATGTAGGTAATCAAAAGAAGGCAAAAATATTGAGTCAACTACTAGGTAGGAATGAGCAAGATATACGCGCAATGCTTACATACTGGGGTGTAAAGAAAACGGAAGATAGATATAATACTACTAAGGAGAATGATATTAAAAAAGTTGATGATTTTCTACATGTTAATCTAACTTAATTATTCCTTATAAAATGTAGGAAGATTTACTCCTACATAATTAACCCTACACTGTGTATATAAAACATTTTTGAATTGTAGAAAATAATTTATGATTCAAAAATGTTCAGTACTATCACTCAAATTCAGATTACACCCGACCAGTTGACCGAACTGGTACGTGGGGCGGTCCGCTCGGAATTGGCGAACTTCACGCCCCCCGCCCCCGAAGGCTTCGACCTTCCCGAACTACTGACACGCCGACAAACGGCCGATGTTCTGCAAGTGAGTCTAACCACCTTGCATGATTGGGCAACCGACACCGACGACCGCCCGGCCGTTCTGGTTCCGCGCAAAATCAACGGGCGTGTACGCTATCAAAAAACGGACGTATTGGCCGCGCTCAAACAGCCGCGCCGGTTTAAACACAAGGCAGCGGAGGGCCGTAACCAATGACCTATCTACCCACCTCCCACCGCCTGACGTACCGGCTTGATATTGACCGGGGCCGGTACATTGTCAAAGAATGTGAACCGGGGTTTTGCAAGGTTCCGCGTGAATTGATTGTTGAGGAACGGCGGTTCAATGACAACATAGACGCCGAATTTATCCTACGCGGTCCCGATACCAAGAAGAAAGAACCAGGCACGGGCAAAAGGTCAGCACGAAAGATTACCTTCTTTACCGGGCTGCAACGGACCAACTACGCGGGCGTTTACATCGGTAATGTCGTAACATTCGGACAGGGAGGTAGTAAAGTCCGCAACGGAGTTATCGTTCAATTCTCGACCGATGCCGGGCGTATGACTCTCCGTTACTTCCCGGCTTATTATCCATTCCCCAAAGACCGGGCCGCGTTTGTAGCCTCCATTGTTGGCCGGGGGCTTCTTTAACTCATTTCTCATGTAACGAACCGCCCCGCGCGGGTACTTACCACACGTTGACCGTGGGGGCGGGTTCACTTTGCCATGTTCGACGGAATCACCATACAGGACGTTTCGGTAAATGTTGATGCGCTGCTGACAAACGAACGTTTGACGTTTGGAACGTTGGTTGATGGGCAAACCGGGGTCATTCTTAATCCGGTCCGAAAGGCATATGACCGGGGGCTAACCTTTCGGCTCGTTCCCCGCAAAACCGGCAAAGGTTACCGGGTTGAGGTAAAAGGAAGTTTGCACAAATTCTTTAATGGCGGTCTACACAATGCCGACCAATACACCGCAAACGACCTGTTACTGACGCTGGATCAATTAGCAACTGAGTACGGTTTTAACCTGTTTGATTCAGTCATCAATAACATAGAGTTTGGCGTAAACGTTGAATTGCCGTTTCCAGTTGCCAAAGTCTTAGCAAACCTCATCTGCTACAAAAACCAGCCGTTTGCGGTTGATAGTCATAGCTCGATCCCGTATTATGTCTGTGATCGACAACGCTACGTCGTAAAGATGTATGACAAAGGCAAACAGAAAGGACTAGCCGCTAACGTGCTACGGTTTGAGATTCGGGTTAGAAAGATGAGGTACTTTGACGGTAAGGGCGTTCGACTGCACACCCTGGTCGATTTACTAAACGTAGCTAACTACGGACCGCTAGGCGTTCTACTGGTCAACACCTTCAACAATATTCTGTTTGACGACCCGGCTATTGATACAAAGAACCTGAACACCGATCAGCGGCATATCTACCAGCAAGGCCGGAACCCGCGTTACTGGCACACACCCGAAAACCTGACCGTAAAACAGGCCGCAACGCACCGTCAACGTCTGAGCCGAAACAAAAACCGTTTTCGGGCCTTACTCGATCAGTACGGTAGTAACTGGCAACTTGAGGTTGCCGCGTTCGTTCGTCAAACGTGGGACCAATTAACCACCGTTGACGACCAACTACTGACACGCATTGATCAGCACAAAAGCACCTGGCAGAACCTTTCAAAACCATACACTTTGAACGGTTTTGCGGTGAGCGAATACAGTGAGGAAACAGTGATAAACGAGGGGGCGACCTGTCACAAATTAACCGATTTTACCCCGCCTGTCTGTCACGAATTAACCGCCCCCCCAACGCCCTCACTGTCACAAATTAACCCTTTATATTCCGGGGTACCTTGTGACAGTAATCAACCTGATCAAAGTTGTTCCGACCTAAGTGATTTACAGCAAAAACAGGGAGTTGCTGTCTGTCCGGTTACAGGAATTACTATTGAGTCCCCGCGTCCGCGCCAACGGTTTATTTCGATTACACAAATCAAGAACTTAGCTAGGACCAACCGTCAAATGTTTAATGCCCTGGCTGACCGCTTTTTAACCGGCAAACAGGCCGGAGCCGTATTTGAGAAACGGTGTTATTATATAGCGCACAATATCCGCAACACCTACGCAAACCAATTTAACAATCCTCTACGAAGGCTTAAGAAGTATCAACGAAGCATAGAAGGTCAGCTACCACTATTATCCACTAGCCAGGTAATCAAACCGACAGAACGGATACAGGCTGGAATCGACTATCGTAAAGGAACGGGGTACGAGATCATTTTTTAACAGTAAGAACCGTTCGACATCCTTCTATTTGTAGTATTCGTAGGCTTTTTGAAGTAAGTATTTTAGAACATCGTGTTTATTTTTAATATCCTGCTTTGTAAGTCTAATGCGATAATTGCTATATCGTTTTTCATAGCCTATATCGTCAAGTCCTTCACTTTCGATTAAGTTCTGTATTTCTTCCGAATAAGGTGACTTAAAATCGATGTTCAATACTTTATTTCTAGGACGGCATATGACGAAATTGAATGGTTGTCCGTCCTTCGCAAGTCCTATATAGAATTTGTTGTACTTGAACTCTATTTGGTCCGGAACAAATTCTTTAACAATGGCTAATATTTCATCGGCCATTTTTACCGTTTCTTGCGAACCACGTTTTACCCAATAATCCCGGTTTGTGGGTTCTTTTATTTCTTCATCCTCCTCTACTAAACCAAGTTGTAATTCGTCAACAACTTTTGTAAATACCAATGCAATATCTTCTCCAAATTTAAAGGCGTTCATTTGAAGGGCGATGATTGGGATGTGGCCGTTAAATAAGCTGATAATGTTGAGGAAACGACTGGTTATATCTTCCGCTATAATAACGGCACAATGGTCGTATTGCGGGTATCTTTTACGTTCAATATCCCAATACTCAATTGTTCTTATGATGTGCGTTTCGTCTGTTTTACCTAATTGAAGTTCTACCTCATACCGTCGGTTACTATCGGCATCCTGAAAGAGTAAGTCCAGACGCCCGGCGCGGGGTTGGCTACGTTCCTTGTCTTTTAGTATTATGTCACCCAATCCCAAAATACGGGGATCGTCGGCTATTTGATCTTGTATCCATTTCTCACGTATCGTTGTATGAGAAGAAAGGTTAATACGTTCCGGTTTAATGAGTTTTGGCATTGTTTACTCTTGATAGGGTAAGAATTGATGAAACCGTTAATTCCTTTTGCTAACAATTAAAGAGCATAGGCACCCTCCGGCGTTTGCCGCACCAACGCCAGCGCAGCCAGCGTATCTAACAGCGGCTGCACTTTCCCGGCGTTGGTTCGCTGGAACAGAGCGGCTACCTGTTTGGCATTGAGCGGAACGCCCGCCTGTTGGACCGCATCCCGAACGGCTTGCATTTGTTGGGCTAGTTCTTTCGGCCATTCCTGCTGACTGACTTCTTTGGCGGTTTCCTTTGTCGTTGTCTCCGTTGGTAAGTTGATTCCTAACTGCTGCTGTTGGCCAGGGGCTTGATATTCGGGGCGTAGGTAGCGGATATGTCCGGCGGCTTCTTCAGCGGCTCGTTCGTGGTTGAGCCGAACAAGGCGGGTTAGGATTTCACTCTCCTGTAAGTCGTGCGGCCAGCCGTAGGCATCGGCCACGGCTGCGTCTATCTGCTGATGTAGACTGAGGACCACCGATGCCAAACCCTGCTGATTGATGATTTGCTCTTTCGCGTTCAGCGATTCACCCGCTCGTAACTTCTCGACAACGTTGTAGAGGTCGGTTAGCGTTAAAGTTGGGTTTGCGGCCTGTTGGCGTTTGCGGTGCACGTCTAACTGTTCAGCCAGTTCTCGAATACGGTTTTGCTGTTGCTGTGTTGAGTCAGGGAATGGGAACGGATCAAAACACCGGGTTTTATTATAACGGGGTGTATTTCCTCCTAAGTCCCCACCAGCTGCTAATGCCCAAACAATATGAATATTACTCGATAATACTCCCAGATAATAGGCATCCTCTAGTGCAATAGCAATCAGCATATTATCAGGCAGTATTTCAGCATCAAGAAATTGAAAAGTACGATGTTTTGCCGTTTCGACTGTTGCGATGTAACGAGGCAATTTGTGTAACATACGACGCATTTCTTGACGAGGTTTGCCATGTACCCACCAAAATTTAGCATATCCAGCACCATCTTTTGTGTTACCTTTTGCGTCCCGTTCTGGCTTTACATTTTCAAGCAAATGTTGATAGACCAATGGGTATCTATTTAACACATCATTTGCCGATAAGCCGTATAAGTCAATTACTAAGGCATTACGGGACTTACTCGTTAAATCTTGTCCATTTCGATAGTGTCGAATATGATTTTCAAGACCGACAGTACAGCCTAACCCTAGCTGATAAGCTTTTTCTTTGTTTATTATAAAACCAGCCCCATGTAACTTTACTCCAGGACTTGATATTCCTTCGTTTGCCCTTAATGATTTGGCGGAATCAAGTTCAGCACCAATTGTCAAATCAGACAAAATTGCCCCTTGTCGCGTAGAAAATGTAACTTCGGCGGCATCATCTCCGATTGGGACACTTTCTGATTTTACCGTTAGTAAATTACCGTTAGCTGGACCATTACCTCTACGCTCGGCCACCGTCATTGCAATGCGCACGGCAGCCCCGTCAGCACTTTCAACCCACGGATGGTCAGGAATGGCAAACGCTAAGATTAGTGCGGATTTGTCACCTTCTAAAAACGGTTGCATCACGCGCCGGTTAAACGTCTGTTTCAGGCTGTTGGTTGTAATAAAACCGAATCGTTCGGTGTTTCCCTGTTCAACTTGTTCAGCCGCGTTAAACCACCAGTACATGACCAAATCCGCCGAATCCGGTACTTTACCTTTGTAGGTCTTTCGCAAGGCTTCCGTATAACCATCGCCTAACGCATCACGCATACGCGCAGGACCAACAAACGGCGGGTTGCCTACAATGAAATCAGCTTGCGGCCATTCGGCGGGTTTGGGGTTTGGGTAGTCGTACACCATCACGCGGGCGGTTTCGTCGGGCACAGGTTGGCCGGTAACCGGGTGTAGCTTGGTCGCTATCCCATCCCACCGCGTAACCGGTTGGCCGTTGGCATCGACACGCGGAACGGGCGGGCCGTGCTGCAAAACGGCGTCCCGTTGCTGGATATTCTCGTATTCGTCTAACAGGGGTTCGGGTAGCTCGCTCATTCCGTGAGTCCGCAAATGCCATTGCAGGTAGCCAATTTTTAACACCACGTCGGCAATTGCAGCCGCGCGGGGGTTCAGTTCAAGACCCAACAGTTGCCGGGGAGAAATGGTCGTTCCACCACTAAGGTTGAGCAGGGCGGTTTGGCCGTAGGAGTTGATGGCCGCTAATACTTCCCCCTCCAATCGTTTCAGGTGTTCGAGCGTCACATACAAAAAATTCCCCGAACCACAGGCCGGGTCTAAAATTTTGATACTCGTCAGCCGCCGTAAAAACCGTTCCAGTTCGGCGCGGGCGTTTTTGTCTTTGCCTTCTTCCAATAGCCGCGCGGCCGCAGCCTGAGCAGCCGCCCATTCCCGGCGCAGAGGTTCCAGTACCGTAGGCAGGACCAACCGCTCGACGTACCGGCGCGGGGTATAGTGTGCCCCCAAACTGTGCCGTTCGCGCGGGTCTAAGGCCCGTTCCAGCAACGTGCCAAAAATGGCCGGTTCTACGGCGGTCCAATCGGCCTCAGCCGCCTTCAGCAGTAATTCAATTTGATCTGCCGTCAGCGTAAACGCCCTGGCATCGTGAAACAGTTTACCGTTGAATTTGCGTACCCTAGCCCTCAGGTCGGGCGAAAAACCGCCCGTGTCCATTGTTCGCCAAAGGGTTTGCAAGGCATCAGGCAAGTATTCGCGTAGGTCCGGTTGAGCGTACTGGCGCAGCATACCGGTAAAGGAATCTTTCGGAATCAGGCCCACGTCCTCCGAAAACATGGTAAACAGACACCGCATCAGAAACTGAGCCACCAAATCCGGTGACTGTCCGGCTCTTTCTAATTGCGTCGATAGTTTGGCAAGGTATTCGGCTAGTTCGCGCGTCACGCGGGCCGAACGGCGGCTTGGGTCCAGTTCGCGCGGGTCAGTCCAAATGAGCCGCAGCATATCCCGCGTTTCCTCATCGGCCAGTTTCGACAAGGGGAGCCGGTAGCGGGCCTGATCAGGAAAGGGCACGAATTGATCACCAACGCCCGCAAAGTTGCTGTATACGTCAATGCAGTAACCTACATCGGCCACCAGCACAAACAGGGGTCGGGGTTCATCGGCTGGTAAGGCCCGAACGTAGCCTAACGCCTGTTGGCGGGCGGTCTGCATCATTTGCCCCCATTTGGTCGTTCCCCGCACGGCGTGCCCTTTCCGGCGTTTTTCGGAAGATAGCCCCAATTCGGCGCGTTCAGCGGCCTTTTGCTGGTCCGGCGTTTGAGTGCCCTGTTTGGTTTCCAGTACGAAACAGCCGCGTTTGTAGAGGTCAACACGGCCAATGCTGCGTTTGCCGTGGTCGTTGAACTCAACCGCCCGTTCGAGTACGTAGGCATCCTGGGCGGGGTTATCGGTCGTGGGGTCAGGTCGGGCAACGCCAATCAAATCACACAAGTCTTGCAGGAACAAACCATAGTTGGCACGTTCCGCACCGCCCGCCGGTTTCCAACGGGCTTCAAATTCGGTATAGGTCACGGGTTTAATAGATATAGACAAATGATCTTACAAAAAAGGTAAATTATGTTGGACTAATATGATACATTAGGCCAATATGGGAGATTCAAACAATGTTCAATAAATTCCATTGGGAAACTCTATCTTCCCTAAAATAGGTTCAGTAGGAATACAAGTCGGCTAAAGTATATATCAAAAATGCCTAATATGCTTGATATTCAGACTATTATTGGAACTACCAGGAAATAGAAAATGTTAATTTACTATACGATAATTAAGATTATTTCTTTTCTTTACGCAATAAGACGACCGGGGCAGGCCACTTGGCCTGTTCGGGCCGCGACAATCAAAAGCGTACACGCTTATGAGCCTCGGTTATTAACCGGGGCTTTTTCACTTTCTTACTATCCCTAACGGGTCACCTTTACTGGCTGCTTTCAGCAAGATTGGTTCTAGGTTATCAAACGATTTTTCAAGTCCATATTTACGATAAGATCCCTTAGGAAATTCTTTCCTGTATAGGCTATGGGCTATAAAATCAACGGCTTGAATGAATAGTGAGTGCTGAGAACTGCGAGTAAAAATGTCTTCGATAATGTTATCCGTTGGTACGTTATGCGATCCTGTGTAGTGAGAAGGAACGGGATTGTATACACGCATCTTTCGTAACAGTTTACGAATGATAGCCCCATCAGTCTCATCGCTCACAATAATTCCACGGTCTTTGACTTGTTTCTTAAGATATGTGTCATAACGCTGAATAAGTCTAGACCAGGCTAATTCCTGAAAGTTAGTATCCTTAGGAAATTGTTTTTTGTGTAAGCAAATATTTATAACTGAAGCACTACTGAAAATAATTGGTATTTGTTGAATAAACTGATTGATAATGCCAACTCTTACTGGTTTCCGTATTTTGCGATAAGCTTCTATTTTCTTAATACGGACTAACTCAGCGGCATGCAACTCAGTCGTGATCAAGAGTCCTGTAGTTTTTTTCAAGTGTTGCCTAAACTCTTTTAGACGGGATAAAGAATCCCGCCAATATTCATCAGATATTATTAGTCCGCTCAATATAAAATGTTCAGAGCCAAATTTCGATGTGCCAGGATCACCGCTTTCATCTACATACATTATTTGCATTTGCTGAAATTTTAACCAATCAAGTTGAATGTTTCTTAGGCTTTAATTCAATATTTAAATTAATCGTAATTTCGGTGTTAGGTATTTTACCATAAAAATAGTTCGGGAAATACAGTAAATCCATCATTGCATATTATCTTTAAATACTTCATAGATAGTAATCACAATTCATAGCGTTCAGCAGCCTTGTGTTAGTAGGATGTTGGGTGCCCTGTTTGGTTTCCAGTACGAAACAGCAGAATTTATAGAGGTCAACACGGCTAATACTGCGTTTGCCCTGGTCGTTAAACTCAACCTCCCGTTAGAGTACGTAGGCATCTGGGCGGGGTTATTGGCACATTCCGCAACGCCCGTTAGTTTCCAACAGGCTTCAAATTCGGTATAGGTCACGGGTGAATAGAATACAAATCAATGGATCAAACTATAAAGGGAAATTAGCCCAAAAGATAATGATTGCAAGTATTCCTTTTGGTGTAATTTATTTAGCTATGATTGGGGACAGATCGGGAGGGGTAGGTTAATTCTCTGTCCGAAACGAGATCCACGACCGTTGGTCCTCTCAAAAAGAAACGCGGTCAAAATTCAGAGGGGGGTAGACCTGTTTTTCATATGTAGCCAACAGTATAACTTTTCAGGCGTAATGGATTCATAAACCGTCTGCTTACATTAGATAACCTTCAGATTGAAGCTCAAAATCAACACTCCAATTTCTGATATATCGATTTACTATTTTATAACACTTTCCATCTTTGTCAACAAACGAATCTCCAACACAGGGTAGTTGACCATTAATCCTGAAATAAAAATTTATAGCCTCAAAAAACTCATCAAACAGATTATATGACTTATTCACGACTCTACACGTATCAAATTCACTTTCTTTCAAGAGTGCGTCCCCCGTCTCTTGAGTATAAAGAAAACGGATTGCAACTATCCCAATGAACCATTCCTCAGAACTGAAGTAATCGAAAGTCCCTTCAGCATAATAAATTTTACCCATCTTATTTCCGCAATGATTTCGGACATAGCAAGCCGACTTGTTAGGCTATAAGTGTGGTTAGTGGTAGATCCTACTATAACATCCATATAAACTCGAATTACTTAAACGAAAGTAGCACTCCATCTACAAGAAACGCAATTCGAAACCCCATACACAGGATTTTCGAAGTACTTTATCTAAACATCGTAGAAAACGAAATCTTTATACTTCGGAATTAGCTTCAGCTTAGCATAACTAAGTGAGGTGGCTGGATCTGGATGTTGAGGTGGTTATCCACAACTTATCATTTTCAGTTCCATCTGGGTAGCGATGTTAGTTGCCGGGGTGGTTTCAGTTCTGGCACTATCAACCGAATTTCATGTGTTTCAGGGAGCTGTCAACAAATTGCTTTTTCAAGTACAATAATTCTCCATTTATTGGACTGGCTAATTGTAACTAAATACCTAGCCTGTTCAAGCGGGTTGCAACTTTAAAAAACGGGTCGAGGGAACCACCCCCCGACCCAATGAGCCGGGGGAACCACCCGCCCGGTTCTGACCAAACCAAGTAGCCTATGTTGGCCGCTTGTTTCAGACAAAAATACACATGACTGGTTGGCAACCGTCCCCCGTTGAAGAAAAGTTTGTTTTATTTGTTCATCCGTCCCCTATTCCGTCCCCCGTTGGCTTTATCAATAACTTTACTACTGCAAATCAATTAGTTAACTCTTTAGGTTCAACTCCCGTAGGAGGCTCATTTTTTGAATCAAGGCTAATTCAGTTTAGGGCGAAAGTGCTCAAAATGACTGAGTTAGCCTTTTTTCTTTATCAATCTTCACGTTGCAGCGCGAAGGGGAACGGGCTAGGCCGCTTATCTTTCAGGATTCCCTTTGATTCGGCATCATTCTGCCAACGTCACAAACTCCATTTACGTCAACGTTTCATGCTTGAGCCACCTGGGCAGTAGTATATTTGCCAAAAATGAATAATCCTATGCCCGACTATATTGCCCAGCGAATCAGCCAAGCGCTGGAAATCAATGGAGATCTGACTAAACTGGCCTGGCAGACTGCCACCTGGAGCCATCGCTTTGTTGACATGGTAACGGCCACCCCCGGCCTGTATGATACCCGGGCCGCCATGCTCTGGAATGATACGCACTTCTACGTCGCCTTTCGCGCTGAAGAGTCTTTTCTGGAAGCTCATCACACGCAACGCGACGCCATTATCTTTCAGGAGAATGATCTGGAACTGCTGATCGATGGAGGGGACTGTTATTACGAACTTGAAGTCAATGCCCGGAACACCATCTACGAAGTGTTTTTTATCTGGCGGGACGCCTATCAAAAAGGTGGCCGATTCGATGTTCCGCTTTTCGACCTGTATCAACCCCAGGTGCTGACGTTTGCCGGTAACTTTGATCGCACCGACGAAACATTCTGGTACGGTACGCACCCAAGGGGGGTACGCTGGGCCTTTCTAAACTATGATTTACCAGGCCTGCAAACGGCGGTACAACTGGATGGTACCTTGAACGATCATACCGATATCGACCGGGGGTGGAGTCTGGAGATTTCCATTCCCTGGCAGAGTCTGTCCTGGCTAGCGAATGGTCGGTCATTACCCCCTCAGAAAGGGGACATCTGGCGTATGTTTTTGGGTCGTTTTCAGAAACTGCCCGTTTCGGGGGGCGTGGCACACCAGGCGATGGTTTTGACACCGCATGGGGTTCTCGATACCCACCAGCCGGAACGCTGGAGCGAAATCGTATTTGAAGGATAATGAACGATCCAATGGAATGACCTTAGCCCTAAAACTGGACGTTGAAAAGGAAAGGAATCGGACGTTTTATTGACTCATAATTTCATGTTTTATACAGTATAGCTACCTGTCTGAATAGCTTTAGTAGGCTAGCTCTTAAACAACAAGTATGAAATACCTTGCTTTTTTCTCCTCGCGCTATTTCATCTGGAAACTCCTTCATATCCGAAATTACCATTCCTGCTTCTGGACGTAGTTCATGTCCTGTCTCTGTAATTGCTTTGAGGTCCTCCTGAAAGCGTACCGGTCAAAGATTGAGGATCGGACGTCACCATAAAACGAGCGGTAACCGGCATAATAAGCCTCCGGAAAGTCTTCATCAATCGGCTCGACCGGGCTGATGTAACGGTAGGATTGCCGATCCGGACCGTCGTAAATAAACAGTTACTGGTACATAGTGATGCAGGTTGGACATTCAGTTACTGTTTAATGGAGTGATGGTAGGTTGGTAACTGGGCCGGTGCCCGGCCTGCTGGGAGGAAAAGCCACAGCCGTCTGTAAACGAAACTTTTACGTTTCGTTTACATTGTTTTACTATCCCTCCAATACATTCCAGCACCAAGACTGGTAGGTTTGTTGAAATTCGTCGGTATCAACAAAGGATGAACTACTCCTTGATATGGGTTTACTTAAAATTAAAAAAATGAAAAAGTTATTTGTGTTTATTCCGGCTATCCTCCTGGTATCATTTCTGCTAAATTCTTTTGTGCTAAAAGAAGAAGCAAAAAAGAAACCGAAAAAAGAGGGCAAATCAGCGGGGATTGTCAACATCATTTTCAAATCTACCGATGGCGGACAAAGCTGGCAGGACATTAGCAAAGGACTGCCTGAAAAATTGCAGAGAGAAGGTGTAGGGAGCAATGGTTTCTTCGCAAATGACCGTGGGATCCATTTACGGGCGGGCAATGGGGTTTATCACAGTGAGTCCAATTCCACAACTTCTTTTTGGACAAAAGAAATCTTCCCCGGTACTCAACGTAACATGGCCCTTGGCAAGGATGGGATATTTGCCTACGATTTCAAGGGTCAATTTTTACAAAAAATAAACGGAACGCGTGATTGGTCACCCGTGTACAAGAATTTTCAAGAACAAGCCTTACGCCTAGATGGGACGATAGATTATTACTACACGAATTATAAAGTGAAATTTGTACGCACCGTTTTTGAAACGGCCGGAGGCACCGTTTTCATCGTTTCCAGCAACAGCCTTTTTAGATCCGCGAACAAGGGAAAAACCTGGAAACAAGTGCATGTTGGGGGCGGAGCAATGCAATTGGTCGAGGCAAACGGTGTACTTTTGGCTACCTACAGAGAGGGCATACTAAGATCCACCGATGATGGTCAAAACTGGGAGCGTGTGATCAGTGAAGGGGGTGTTGGCATCGCTGTGGAGCGTATTGATGGCGGATTTGCTGCGATCGTAAACAACCCAATAACCCAGACAAACAGTATCCACATTTCACTGGATAGGGGAAAAACCTGGAAGGCCATCGGTAAAGATCTTCAGCCTTCCTGGAGTAGTTCATTCATGAAAAAAATAGGCCTGCTTCAATCGTCATCGGCTATTTTATCAATTAAACAAATGGGTACCTATTTACTCTGTGGTCGCACAGATGGAATCTTCCGGTCATCTGACATGGGCAAAACATGGCAACAACTAAGCCTGCCTCCTACCGGAAAGTATGGCGTCAATTTAGCTGTTTCGGGCAACGTGATCTATATCATTCCCAATAAAGGATGTTGAAAACCGCCAAACTCAGCAATAATGTGTATGCTGTCCCTTCAAACGCCAGTTTGGCGAGACAATTATCAATCTAATTAACACCTTGATTGGTTTACCTAAATTGTCTCAACGTATTATCTCAAAAATCAATATCTCAAAGGTAAAAATAGGCCTGAGTTCTTGAGACAGTTGTGTTTAGCCATAGAAAAACAAATGGGTCGAGGGAACCAACCGCCCGGCCCTGATCAAACCAAGTAGCTTATGTTGGCCGCTTGTTTCAGACAAAAATGTGCATGACTGGTTGGCAACCGTCCCCTATTTCGTCCTCCAATCGCTTTATTTAACATTATATTGCTTTTAATCAATTAGTTACGTTATTGGGGTTCAACTCCCGTAGAGGCTCATTTTTTGAATAAAACTACGCCAGTTAGGCACCAAAAGGCTCAACATGAACAGATTAGCATTACTTGCTAATCCTGTACTCCAGAAGATTTAATTCCTCCTCATACAGTGGAAAAAACAGATCCGGTCTTGCCAAGACCGGATCTGTCGTAAGAAACAGGAATGCCCTAGGGCTTCAGCACCGCCGTTGTTATGGATTGTACCCCATCCGTGGTTTTTAAGAATAGTTGCCCAGAGGGTTGCTTGCTCCATTGGATCGTTTGCCGTTCGATGGTACTTGCTTTTTCAACTACGCGCTCAGTAATGACCCGACCACTGATATCTATCAGGTGCAATTGCACTGACTTGCCTTCTGCTCCCTGAATCTCTACCTCGATGAAAAGAAAAGAGCATGGGGAGTGGGCTAAGACCTGATCCGTTGTCCATCCGTTCCGGCCTTGCGGTTTCGGATACTGAAAATACCGTCAGGGTAGAAGAGCAGTTGACCACGCTATCGGTCCGAAATGACGGCGGATCCTTCCAGTTGATGCGGTCGATTACCAGAGGCTGGTGTACGCTTTTGCCCCGGGAATATTAGGCCCGCTTGATGCCCAAAGGTCACTCGTCAGGTTCGGGCTGGGCGTGAGCAGCGAGTCCGGACAAAAGGCGCCGGAAGTTAAGAAGGGTAAAGGGTTTTTCATGGTGAATAAATAGACGGATAGATTTACGGGAAACTATTTTATTTAACCCTTTACTGTGCCGCAATGCCTTGTCTTTCAGCAAATATAAATACATTTAACAGACAATTTTCAAGAATTGTTTGGGCGTAGAGTTTATCTTTTTCAACCCCTTGTATTTTGATTGTAAATGGCATTTATACGCCTTGCCAGTAGGAAAAAAGGGCTCCTCCTTCGGACGCTGTTTATGGTATTTCAACTTACGGCCATTTCTCATTTTGCCAGGATTGGCAGGTCGTACAGCATCTGTATTCTGTCGCTAGTTGTAAAGATTGCCCTCAAACTGTAAGAATTGCGCCCGGAACCGGCTTTTGGGCAGTTCCGGGCGAGACAGGAAAAACAAAACCGGCTCTCTGTGTTTCCTATCCTTCGAGATGCTTCCGGCAGGATTTTCAAAAAAAATAGTAAAAATTGTAGATCTAGTTGCCATATTAAAACAGGGCTTTTATATTTGCCATTATGTAGTACATAATAGCAAATTATTGAAACCTTTACCTTGAATGAATCCATCCCTGCTAACTCTAGACCTGTGTAATCGTAGACAAAAACCGGCCCGGAGGGTCTTAGCCTTTCTACTGGCCAGCTGCATGATCGCCTGTCCGTCCGGTCTTCTCCGGGCTCAGTCCGGCAAAAAGAGCGTTGCGGTTTTTGAGGAAAACCGGGTCTGGCAGGGCAACGAAGGCGGCAAAGTGATGTACCACGTCTACGGGTTGACGGCCACCCGGAAAGGCGTGGTGCTGGCGTTTTCGGAAGCCCGCTACGACCACACGGACGAAGGGCCGCACGATTTACTCTGCAAACGCTCGACCGATGGCGGAAAAACCTGGTCGGAATCCATCGTCATCGAGAAAGGCGACGGCTCGTTCTGGCGGGCCAACGGCCAGCCCGACAAGCGTGAATGCTGGGCCAATCCGGCCGCGCTGGCCGACCAGAAAACCGGGCGGGTACTCTTCTTTTACGTCCTGAACGAGGGGCAATACCGCGGTAAAAACACCCAGCGCATGACCCGCGTCTTCTACAAAACCAGCGACGATGACGGCCAGACCTGGAGCGAGCGGATTGAAATTACCGACCTGCTGAACGCCAAAGCCGATGGTTCGCCGAACCGGGATGCCCAGGGAAAGCCGGTTTTGAACGAAGACGGATTTCCCTGCGATTATCTTGGACGCGCCTTTCACATGCCTGGTCCGGGCCACGGCATTCAACTCAAAAACGGACGGTTATTGCTCCAGTTCTGGCACCGCAAGGCCATCGGGCGGTTTAAGCCCGACGGTTCCTACGAGTCAGTTCCGAGCGCCGAACGCAACTACAGCGACTCCGTTATTTACAGCGACGACCAGGGCAAAACCTGGAAAAAAGGCGGCTCGACCGGTTTGGGTCAATTCGTAACCGAATCCCGGCTGGTGGAGTTGGCCGACGGACGCGTGATGCTGAACGGCCGGATTGATGCGCCCAAACCACCGGCAGGTCCCGATCAGCCGGATCTGAAAAATCACCCCAGCAAACACCGGTGGGTTGCCATCAGCACCGACCAGGGGCTGACCTGGCAGAATGAACACATCGACCAGACGCTACCGCCGTTTACCAACGTCGATTGCGGTTTTATCCGTTACCGAACCGGTCGGAAGAGCGCCAAAGCGGCCCTGCTGCTTTCGCACCCCAGCGAACTGAACGCCCGGGCCGGCATGACGATCAGCGCCAGCTTCGACGAAGGACGCACCTGGCCGATTCACAAGCCGGTTTTTGACGGGGGGACGCAATATTCGGATTTGGTAACACTGCCCGACGGTAGCGTGGGCCTGCTCTATGGGAGAGCCCACAAACAACCCGGCCAGACTTCCTACGGTTTTCGGGTCGATGAGGTGGTTTTTGTCCGATTCAATGACGCCTGGTTACACCAATAAATTCTTTCCAAACCCTTTATTCATCATTAAATGGATCAAGTAATTGCCTTAGAACGGGGTCTGAGCAAGTTTCAGCCCTTAAAGAAAATCATCTGCTACGACGATTTCGACCGGGGCCTGAACGGCTGGCTCGATCTGCACCCGAATTACGTCGGCAAGGATTTTAACCTGCTGCGCCACAGCCAGGTCGAGAAAACACAGTGGGGTCCCATCATGCTCAGTTCGGCCAGCTACCGGTTTGCCGGAACGCACGGTTCGATGGAGGGAACCTATTCGCTGAAACTGGCCACCCGGCCCGTGTCCAGTTCATATGACCAGCCACCCGCGCCCGGCAGCATGTCGCACGCCATCAAACGCATGACCAATCACCTGCCGGGTGGACTGCGCCAGATCGAATGCTGGTACTCCTATACGCCCGAGCAAGACCGGCTGGGTATTGGTGAAAAATCCATCCGGGCGTTTGGCGTATTCTTTGATAATCAGGACGAAGAAAACCGCTTTTTTGCCGGGGCCCGCTACGTCAACTGCGTCAACGGCGAGATGATCCGAAAATGGCAGGTCTTCCAAACCGCCGATCATGTAACCGATCTGGACTGGGCCTACGGGGTGGAAAATGACTGGTGCAAACGCGGCATCGACAACCAGTGGTATGGTCGGCGCAACAGCGATGGGTCCGGCGACGGTTTTGTCTGGGTGCCGGACGGGCATCAGGATTTGTGCTACAACGAAAGCGACGACAAAATCAACTGGCTTTACCTGCGGTTTCTCTACGATTCCGAAAAAAAAGAGTATGTTGAATTGCAGTCGGGCAACCGTATTTTCGATCTGAGGGGCATCAAAATAACGACTGCGGAGTCCTATGCCCGCATCAACGGCCTGCTCAACCCCTGCTTCTGGATCGAGAACGATACCAATCGGCGGGTGTTTTTTTACGTCGACTCTGTTGTGGTTTCCGCCGAATAACTCCTTAACCTATCTATTATGCGTCAGTTTCATGCGTCGGCGGTCGAGCGCCGGCAACACTATACCGATCAGTTTACCAGCCACCCGATGGAAGCCGGCTGGGCCGCCGAAGCCCTGTTTTTCCTGATTGTGGAAGAAGTCGAAGGAACCGCCAGCTCGGTTTCGGCCCAGGTTGAAATATCGGCGGACGGCATCAACTGGATTCCTGAAGGAACGGTTTTTTCACCGATTACCCAGCCGGGACATTATTTTGTCCGGGTCAGCCACTTTGGTAACTGGTTGCGGGTCAATGGCCAGGTCAATGGCCCCGACGCCCGGGCGAAGCTATCAGTTCATCTCCACCTGAAGAGTTGATATTCGGTTCCCTGCCGGTCCGTCAGATTCGTTCCGGCAGGCCCTTATGACATAATGACTCAAGCGGTATCCTAAACACCGTAACCATGACAACTCTCCTAACCCAAAACCGTTCGTTAAATCCTTTCCGTAAGGCAAACTGTTGCCGGCTCATTGCGCTGCTTTTATTCCTGGTGATCCCGGCGCTGCGGGCGGTTGCCGACGAGCAGCCGACGTATCTGAGCTGGCAGTCATTGTCCTCGTTGCCACCCATTCCGGGCGTTAATCAATCGCTGGGTTTTGCCGGACACTATTCCGGTGTTCACAATGATGCACTGATCATAGCGGGTGGAACCAATTTTATCGATGGCCGAAAGCCCTGGGACGGTGGTAAAAAAATCTGGTACAATACGATTTATGTACTGGAAAAGAAAGAGGAGGACCGCTACGAGTGGGTTACTTCGTCCATCACCCTGCCGCGTTCGCTGGCTTACGGCGCGTCGGTCAGCACTAAGGAGGGGGTCATCTGTATTGGAGGAGCCGACGAACAGACCTACCACCGGGCGGTTTTCGCCCTGCGCTGGAACCGTCAAAGTCGGACCGTGGAAACCGAAGCGTTACCCGATTTACCGGTTCCGCTGGCGTATACCACGGCGGTTTTGCTGGGTACCAAAATTTACGTGGCAGGTGGTGAAGAGTCCGCCCAGACCCACGTTTCGACCCACCATTTTTTCGCGCTGGATTTAGCCCAAAAGGGCGATAAAACCGCTTTCCGTTGGAAAAAACTGGCCGCCTGGCCCGGTCCGGCGCGGATGATGCCCGTGCTGACGGCCCAAAGCGACGGCGAAACCAATTGCGTGTATCTGTTCAGCGGGCGAAGCATCGGCGCGAACGGCGACGACGCCCTGCTTTCCGACGGCTATGTCTATAACCCCAAACTCAGCAGCTGGAAAAAACTGGCCGACATCCAACTGTCGCAGGAAACCGCACCCCGTTGCGTCGTCGGTGCGCCATCCATCCCGTTTGGACTCAACCACATTCTGGTTTTTGGCGGAGCCGATAACGAAGCCCACCGTCGGTTTCGGGTGGTTTTAAAAGCCTTCAATCAGGCCCAAAACGGGCAGCGGAAAGATTCGCTGCGGCAGGAATTGAACCGGATTGCCGCCAGCCACCCCGGTTTTTCCCGCGATATTCTGGCGTATCATACCATTACGGGCCAGTGGTTAAAAGCCGGTGAACTGCCCGAACCCGGGCCGGTTGTAACGCAGGCGACGCTCTGGGGCGATGCGGTCATTATTCCATCCGGTGAAATCAACCCGGCCACCCGTTCGGCTAAAATCTGGCGGGGCGATCCGATTACGATCACTTCGTCGGTGCTGGGCTGGCTCGATTACGGGGTCATTCTGCTGTATTTCCTGGGGGTGGTTTACATCGGTTTCCGATACAGCAAGGGTACCAAAAACACCAATGACTATTACAAAGCCGGTGGGCGCATTCCCGGCTGGGTGTCGGGCGTCGCCATTTTCGGAACCCTGATGAGTTCGATTACCTTTCTGACCACCCCGGCCAAAACGTATGCGGGTAACTGGCTCTATTTTCTACCCACCCTGAGCAGCCTCGCCGTTGCCCCAGTCATCGTTTACTTCATCTTGCCGGTTTACGTCCGGCTGAACATTACGACGGCTTACGAATACCTGGAGAAACGATATTCTCCCCTGCTCCGCACGATCGGCAGTCTGAGTTTCCTGGCGTTCCGGATTGCCAAAATCGGCATTATTCTGCTGCTACCTTCCCTGACAATTTCGGCCATTACCGGCATTGATGTGGTCACCTGCGTAACCGTCATCGGCCTGTTTTCAACGGTTTACTGCGCGCTGGGCGGCATCGAAGCGGTGGTCTGGACGGAGGTTTTGCAGGTGTTCGTCCTGTTGCTGGGCGCGTTGCTGAGCTTCATCATCATTGCCTTTCGGGTGGATGGTGGCGTCGCCGGGATTTTTGCGGCCAGTCAGGATCTGGGCAAACTAGAGTTCATTAAATGGGATGCCGGTTTTGTCGAGCTGACGGTTTTTATCGTGATTTCGTACTGGATTGGTGGGGGGCTGGCACCCTATACGTCCGATCAGGCCGTCATTCAGAAATACCTGACTACCAAGGACGAAAAAAGCGCGGCCAGGGGCGTCTGGCTGAACGCGTTCATTATCGCCACATCGTCCTTCCTGTTCTTCGCCATCGGTACGGCTTTGTTTGCCTTTTACAAGACGTATCCTACGCACCTGAACCCATCACTGGCCACGCCAGAATCCATCTTCCCGTGGTTCATCGTCAACGAACTGCCGGTCGGAGTGAAAGGTATGGTGATTGCCGGGGTATTTGCGGCTGCCATGTCGAGCCTGAACACCAGCATGAACAGCATGTCGTCGGCGGTGGTGATCGACTACCTCCAGTATCGGAAAGAGGTGCGCCCACGGACCCAGTTGTTTCTGGCGAAAGGCGTGTCGGCCCTGTTCGGGCTGATCGGTACGGGGCTGGCCGTCATGATGTTTATCTGGGAAGTTGGTTCGCTCTGGGACCTGATGCGGAAGCTGATCGGTTTGCTGACGGGCGGTCTGGCAGGCCTGTTCCTGCTCGGCATTTTCACGACGCGCGCCAATGCACGGGGTGCCCTGATCGGTTTTATTGCCAGCTCGGTGGTGCAGTATTTCATCAGCAACAGCTCCATTCACTTCATGGTCTACAGCCTGAGCGGCATTACATCCTGCTTCATTGTGGGCTATCTGGCGAGTTTGCTATTCCCCAAACCTACCCACTCACTGGCGGGGCTGACCACGTATACGATGGGCGAAGAAAAAAACGAATCCACCCCGAAACCGAGTTTGGAGAAAAGTTGAACGGTATAAAAAAGCAGCCCACGGTCGAACCGATGGGCTGCTTTAACGCATCCATTAAGTTTATCAAACAATCCCGCCCTGCCGGGTCAAAACCGCCCGCAACTGCGAACCGTCGAGTTCGTGAACGGCCCGTTGCTGGTCGGCACACAAAGCCGCTGCGGTTCCGGCGGCCTGGCCCAGCGCCATGCATTGCGCCTGTACGCGAACCGACGCAAAGGCTTCGCGGGTGGCCGACAGACAGCCGCCGGCCACCAGGAGATTGTCGGCATTTTGCGGCACCAGACAGCGATACGGAATGTGGTACGGCTTCTGAATAAATCGCACCTCCTGCTGCGAACTGCCCGCCCGGTGTATATCCACCGGATGACCACCCATCGCCACCGTATCCGCGAAATGCCGGGGAGTCAACACATCGTCGGCGGTCAGCGTATACAATCCCTGAATGGCGCGCGTTTCGCGGATGCCCACCTGCGTCGCCGTGTCGATCAGGTAACTGTTTCGAAAAGCGGGCGCTTTTTCCCGAAACACGTTCACCATGTGCATACTATCCGTGCGTAACTGAATTTCGGCGTCCGACAACTCCCGGGCTACCACGGCATTTCCCGAAAACCGGGTGGCATTCACGGACACTTCGCCCCGCCGGAGCGTGCTGCCGTGCAAGGCCCACGGACCGCCAAAGTTCGGCAACCGCCCGGCCTCTACTTCCGCCTGGAGCAGTTGCCGCAGTTCAGGGTTGGAATACTTCGTGTTATCGTGCGCCATCAATAGATTAAGTTGATCGGTATCGACACCGCCCAGCCGGAAATAGAGCGACAGGGGCTGCAATTCGCCGTTGCTTCGTCCCCGCATTTCCCAGGGAACGGATGTACGGGCCACTACGTCGCCGGTGCCCGTGCAGTCGATGACATACCGGGTTTCGATGGCCTGCCGCCCCGACTTATTTTCGACGATAACGTGACTGATTTTCCGGGGATTTTCTTCGTCAAACAGGCAGCCGCAGACGGAGGAATGCAACAGCAGGTCGACACCGGATTCGGACACCATCCGCATGGCTGCGTACTTGTACACTTCCGGGTCATAGGGAATATTGCCACTTGGCAGATCAATAATAGCCCCACCCCGGCGGTGCATGTCCGCAATAAATTCGGCCGGAATTCCGCCAACGATCCGTTCGCCGTTCAGGTTGAATTTGCTGATCGGCCCCACCATACCCGCCGTTGCCATGCCGCCCAGAAAACCGTAGTGTTCCAGTAGCAGCGTTTTGGCCCCGTTTCGGGCGGCCGCGATGGCGGCTATAAATCCTGAGGGTCCACCTCCACACACCACGACATCGACGGACGCGATAACGGGCAATTCTCTGGACGGTTCGGTAACGGTTTTAGGCATCGGTTGACTCATCGAAATCGCATATTGACACTACAAAACCGCCACCGCTTTCAATTCCTCAAAAAAGTGAATGGCTTCCAGGCGGTTTTTCAGCGTGGTATAGTCCGATTCAGAAAGCGAATGAGCCAGTGGCAACCGGCAGGGGCCCAGATCGAAACCGAGCATTTTCATGACGGCTTTTTGCGCCGGAATCGCCGGAAAAGCCAGCAGAATCCGTACCATTTCGACCAGCCGGGCCTGCAACATACGGGCTTCCTCCAGATTACCCAGCCGGAAGTCCTGAATGACTTTCTGGTAAAGTGGTGCCGCAAAGTTAAACGTGCTGCCAATGGCTCCTTTCGCCCCCACGACCAACGCGCTCAACAGCATTTCGTCGGTTCCGTACAGTACGTCGAAATCATCCCCGGCGTATTCCAGACAAGACTGGTATTCCCAGAGCGTCGGGGCCGTGTATTTGATGCCCTGCAAATTTGGAATGCGTTCGCGGCCCAGTTCCAGGAACTGGATCATGTCCATCCCAACGCCGGTCAGGGAGGGGATGTGGTAGTAGAAAAACGGCAATTCGGGCGTGGCTGAGGCTATTTCGGCCATGCAGTCGGTGAGCATCGAAACCGAGGTGGGTTTAAAGTAAAAAGCCGCGACGGAAGCAATCGCATCCGCCCCGATTTCCTGGGCGTGCACCGCTAGCGTCCGGGCTTCGGCAATACTCGAATGGCCCACATGAATGATGGTTTTGATCCGATCGCCGGCGGCTTCCTGAAAAAGTTCGGCCACTTCCATGCGCTCATTGATGGTCAGATTCGGCCCTTCGCCATTACTGCCATTGACAAATACCCCAACCACTCCATTGTCCACCAGATGATCGACGTACGGTTTAATAATTGACTTGTTGACCAGCCCCTTTTCATCAAACGGTGAGAAATGTGCCGCAATTAATCCTTCAAAACGTTCCATTCTACGATACTGTGTATTGATTATACTTGTTAGCGTTATACGGTAGTTACTCAACTAAATTCTGAAAGTTAGACGGTTGCCCTTCCTGCTTCATCGGCTATTTTTAATCGGAATTGTGATTCAGCTGGTTTTCAAATCAACGGTATGGTTATCCACCCAGTCCCAGTCAATTTCAACGCCCAGTCCGGCCCCGGTAGGCACATGCATGTAGCCTTCCGCATCAATACCCAGCGGATCGTTTTTCAACCCGAACCGAAAAATAGGGTGGTGGTGCTCCATAAACCGGCAATTCCGGAAGGCTGCGGCCATGTGTAGGTTGGCGACATCCAGCAGGGGCGTTGCTGCGGTATGAATTTCGAGATCCATTCCGACCAACTGGCAGGCCCCAAAGGCTTTACTCAAGCCCGTAATCCCGGCTTTCAGGTGAACATCGCCCCGCAACATGCCGAAAGCGCCCTGCCGGACAAACTCGCCCAGTTCGCCCCAGCGAACGGTTTCGGCGGGCAAAACCGGGGTTTTTAGTTTCTGGCTCAGTTCAATGACCAGCCGCATTTGCCGGTCCGGAATGGGTTCTTCAAACCAGAGGTAATCCAGCGCATCCAGTTCCCGGCCTACCCGCAGGGCATCCAGATACTGATACCCGCTGTTGGCATCCTGCATCAGATTAAACCCGTCGCCGACGGCTTCACGGGCCAGGCGCAACCGCGGAATATCCCGTTCCGGCCCCTGCCAGAGTTGCAGTTTATAGCCGTGATAGCCCCGGTTTTTTTGGGCTACGGCTTCTTCAAACACCTGCTCTTCCGTTGGCAAAAACTGCCATCCGGTCGCGTAGGTAGGGACTTTGGTTCGGTAAAGACCAAGCAGAGCTGCTATTGGCAGGGTAGCGGCCTTGCCTTTGATGTCCCAACAGGCAACATCGATCACGCTGACCAGCGAATCGGTCATCGTGTACAGATGGCGGCCTTTCTGCATGAGTTTGTGCCAGAGCCACTCGGTTTGCAACGGATTTTCGCCAACCAGTTCGTTCCTGTAAATCGTATGCAGGTTATGGACGAGGGCCGGACCATCGCCGTGCGGACCGTAGCCCATCGAGTAACCATCCAGTCCCGCATCGGTATGAATAATCAGCAGCGGGTACAACCATTTGTCGGGCCGACCCGCCGGAATCGGATGGCCGCCATACCGGGGCGTCGGGTCCAGTTCCAGCAAGCGGGTAGTCAGGCCGGTTATTTTCACCGCATTGGTCGTATGTTGAAACGTCATATGGCTTCCTGCGGAATCCGGTACGCCCGCAAAACCGGATGCGGCAACGCCTGTACCCCCCGGGTATAGTCGGCCACGATGATCGTGCCATCCGGTTGTTGGGTCCAGCCGCTATACCCGTTATCGGCCATGACAAAACTGGCATTGCGCTCCAGCATGATCAGGTTGTCGCGCCGGTATTGATCCGGGTATTTTCCCGAACGTGCTTCCCAGTTCCACTGTACGGAGTGATCCCGCCGGTTGCGGACGTGGAAGTGAAACGACTTCCAGATGCTGTGCGACTGGTTGCGGGCAAAACCGCCCCCGTCCGGTTTAAAGGCCGTACCCGCCTGGTGCATCTCCGCCGGTTTGGCCCCTTTCCGGTTTCCAAAACGAACATTGCGCTCAAAAATACCGTCGGTCGAAACGTCCAGTTTCAGCGAACCATCGACAAACAGCTTCAGGCGGTGGTTTTCGTTTACAATGCGGTAGGTATGGAATTGGGTAGCATCCAGGTCAACGCCCTGTTCGGGCCGACTGGCTACGAAAACCCGGTTGGGTTGAAAAGAAAGCCAGGCACCCACGCAAATTGAACAACCGTGGGAATCGGCGGTTTTGACGGCCAGGGTCGTTTCGACTTCGCAGGCCGAATCGTCGTCTTCCATCGGATAGAGAATAAACTGAACCGCCTGGGCCGTTCCCTCCTCCGTACGAAGGTGTAAGCCGTCGGATTCCAGCACGCAGCAGACTTCGTTCCAGATGAAATTATTGGGATGATACCCCGTGAAATCCTCGGGTTTAAAGGCCGTCGCCAGCGTGCCGGTCGTCGAGCCGGAGGCATTTCGAAACGAAACGAACAGCCGCCCGTCGGCCAGTTTGCCCAACCAGGGGCGGTGGGCGTAGACCGGGGCGAGTTGGGGCTTGCTCCAGGTCTTGCCAAAATCGTCGCTATAGGCGATCTGGCTGGGCTGCCCAAAGGCCGACCCGCCGTCGCCGATGCGGGACAGCGCCATGAGTTTCCCCGGCGCATACTCGACGATGCCTACCTCACAGTCGCCCATGAACGGGCAATCGAAAATCGGGACCGTCCGGTTCCAGGTTTGGCCCCCATCGTCGGAAAACACGGCGGTACTTTTGTAATAGTTCGGTCCCCAGGGCATGGACGGATTTTTTTTCAGATTCGTCGGGGCCGAATCGGTTCGGGAATACACCAGCGTCCCGTTCGACAATCCCACGATATAGGACGGTTCACCGCCGACCTTGTCAACCTGCCGGATGGGCAGCCAGGTTTTACCGTTATCCCGGCTTTCGAGCAGGTGATTGCTCATGCCGCGATCCGGTTTTTGCCAGTCGCTGAGCATGGGCCAGTCGAAAGCGGTTTTCTTTTGCCCTAAATCGATCAGGGTAAAAATCCGGCCGTCGGGCATCCGGTTGGTCTGCGGAGCCACCCAGCAGGCGGCATTTTTTTCGAAGGACGAAGCCGACAGTTCGCGGTGCTCTTTCCAGGTCCGCCCCCCATCGGTTGAGCGGGCCATGTTGATTTTGCTCCACGACGCCAGGTGGTGATCGCAGGTCCGGTACACACATACCAGCCCATCGGGCGTATGGACAACTCCGGCCGAATGATGGTAAATACCGGGGGTGTCGGCTACGGTAAACCGCTGGTCGGCACCCAGCATTCGCATGCCGTTCGGCCCCGTCCGGGCCAGCTTTTTGTCCATTTTCCGGGCAAGCACGGTTTCGAACGCTGAACCGGCCAATAACGCAGAACCGGCCAGTAAGCTGGTTTTTTTAAGAAAAATTCGTCGGGAATCAGTCATGGGTCAAGGATTCAGGAAGTCAACGATTGACAGTTAGCGCTTACCAGCCCGGATTCTGCGTCAGTTTATTATTGAGTAAAATCTCGTTGATCGGAATCGGATACAGATTGTGTTTTTCGGTCACCGGAAACTCGGGATGGGCGGCTTTCAGCGTTTGGACAAACCGCTTGGTCCGAACCAGATCGAACCAGCGATGACCCTCAAAACCGAGTTCGATGGCCCGTTCGTCCAGCACGGCATCCCGGAATTGCTCTTTCGTCAAGCCAACCAGATTTGCCGGAAACGTTGACGTACTCGCTCCGTTGCGATTACGGGCGCGGGTCCGGACCGCATTGATCATGGCGTAGGCTTCGGCTGTCGGGCCACCCACCTCGTTCAAGGCTTCGGCCCGCATCAGGTACACATCAGCCAGGCGAAGAACCGGAAAATTCGAGCTGAACGCGTACCCGTTCCGGGTTGTTGCTTTGGTGTTAACAAATTTCCAGGCTGGAGCCGGATACGGATACGTAAATTCGCGCCAGGTTACCACCTTGTTCTGCCGGTTGGTGCCCTGCGTGATAAAGGTCGATTCTTTCCGGTAATCCCGATCGTCGTAGCGGTTGAAAAATCCGATTTCGCTGACCACGTTGCTTTCGCCTGTCTGCCCGGCTTCCGGCACCAGTCCGATGATATCGCGCGGCAGAGTAAACTGCCCGAAAACGCTGTGCTCACCGACTGCCAGCAGGTTACGGTCGGCTTGCCATTCAAACAGCGATTCGGCATTGAATTCATTCGCCCCACCGACGGCCAGTTGGTAATCCGGCATCAGGCGGTATTGCGTCATATCGATGACTTCCTTCGCCAGATCGGCGCATTTCTGGTAGTCGCTGGCCTGCCCGGCTTCCGACGAGGCCCGGGTCAGGTAGGCTTTCGCCAGCAGACCCTTGGCTGCTCCTTTGGTGGCCCGGCCCTGCTGGTTCGTCGCGGGCAAGTTTTGGCCCGCATTTTCCAGATCGGCAATAATCAGCGCATAAACGTCCGCTACCGAACTGCGTTCCACTAGGGCTTCATCAATGGTGGTAACGGTTTTGTCCATGAGCGGCACTCCGCCCCACAATCGTACCAGGTTGAAGTAATGAAATCCGCGCAAAAACCGCGCTTCGGCCACGTACTGCTGTTTCAGCGTTTCGTCCATGGCAATACCGGGAACCCGTTCAATCACCGTATTCGACCGGTTGATGGCGTCGTAAATCTGCCGCCACAGGTTCAAAATATCGGCGTGATCGGCGGCAAACGAGAAGTTGTCGAGTTGCCGCTGAGGAGCCAGCAAGGGCGGAAGTGCTTCGTCGGACGGGAACCAGGTCAGGTACGGCAGCAACCGGGCCATGTAGGTCGAACTGTTGTCGCCCAGGGCGTCATAGGCACCTGTCAGGGCCGCGAGAGCGTCGCCCGGTGTCTGGTAATAGTTGGCGGGAGCCAGAAAACTGTACGGTTTTTCTTCCAGAAAATTTTCGCAGGAAGTGAGGCTGAGTCCGGCTGCCAATACCAGACTACTGACGATATGTCGATTCATCAATTTCATGATCGGAGGGTTTTAAAAGCCAATATTTACGCCCAGAATGACCGTGCGGGATGTCGGGTAATTCATGCCGCCGTCCGGGTCATAACCGGAATAATTCTTCGTAAAGGTGAACAGGTTTTGCCCCGACAGATAGACATTGGCGCTGCTGAGGAACGGTATGGCTTTGGCCGGAATGGTATAGCCCAGCTGAATATTCCGGATTTTTACGTACGTCATATCCTGCAAGGTGAAGGTCGAAGGGGCCAGCCAGTTGGTAAAACCGGCCCGCGGAATATCACTGTTCGGATTGGAAGGCGTCCAGCGGTTCACCAGATCGATGGATTTGTTGCTGCTGACATCCGCCGGATTAAACAGCGCGGCCAGTCGGTTTCCCTGTCCGCCAATGGAGCCCTGCGTAAATACCCTTAGATTAAAGCCTTTATAGCTAAAATTATTCGTGAAGCCAAAAATGTAGTTGGGCAAGGGATTCCCGAGGATAACGCGGTCGGTGGCATTCAGCACGCCGTCGCCGTTGACATCCTGATACCGGGCATCGCCGGGCACCACGCCCTTCTGTACGGTTTGCGCATCTATTTCGGCCTGATTATGGAAAACCCCTTCGTAAATGTATCCCTGAATGACCCCAGCCGGATAGCCCACGAACAACGTGGTCGAAGCGTTCCGGCCCAGCGACGTAATTTTGTTGCGGTTGCGGGCGAAATTCAGCGACGCATCCCATTTAAACGCCTTATCAATCACCGTCCCGTCCAGGCTCAGTTCAATCCCCTTGTTTTCGACGCTTCCGGTATTATAGAGTGCGGTGCTATACCCCGAGTTGGAAGGCAGGTTGATGGTGAACAGTAGGTCCTGCGTCGTTTTCTGGTAGTAATCAAAAACAAATTTCAGCCGGTTATTCAGGATGGCCAGATCCAGACCGATATCGTACTGGGCCGCTTTTTCCCACCGCAATTCCCGGTTTTCCAGACTGCTCTGGCGCGAACCTGACGCCAGTTTGTTGTCAAAAATATAGATGGCATTCGTCACCAGCCGGGCCATCGACTGATAACTTCCAATCTCCTGGTTACCGGTCAGACCGTAGCCCGCCCGGATTTTCAGGTCGTTGATCACAATGACGTTTTTCAGGAACGGTTCTTCAGAGATGCGGTATCCGACGGCAAACGACGGGAAGTAGCCCCATTTGCTGCCACTCCCGAACCGGGAGGAACCATCGGCCCGGAACGAAGCCGTCAGCAGGTACTTGTCATCGAACTGGTAGTTGATCCGGCCCAGGTACGACGCCAGGCTCCACTCGGTATTGTTCGCGGTAACGACCGGCACACCGGTTGCCCCGCCAACCCCGTTGACGCCCAGCCGGTCATTCGGGAAATTAGAAACCTGCGTAGCCGACTCCAGGTCTTTTTCCCGTTGCCACGTAAAACCGCCCAGCACTTCGATGTTGTGCTTCTCGTTGATTACCCGGGCAAACCGTAACGTATTTTCATTCAGGATGTTGGTCACCCGCTTGCTGGAGAGAACCCCCAGGCCGTTGAAGAGCCCACCCAGGTAGGTGGTGGCGCCGGGATAATATTCATCCAAACCACGGTTCAGCAGATTGACACCCAGCAGGGTTTTAAACGTCAACCCTTCGATAATCTGGTAGTCGAGCGACACGTTCCCCAGCAAATTATCACCGCTTACCTGGCTGTAGGTCGATTCCAGCGCAGCCACCGGACTTTCAGGTTTCAGGGCCCCGTACCAGGTATTCACGTACTGTCCGGTCGCATCAAAAACCGGGATGGTCGGCGAGGTGACCCAGGCCCGTTCGGCCGCTGAACGGATGTTACCATCGCCCGCATTGGCCAGCGGTAGCGAGTTTGTAACTGTACGGTTATACGTCAGTGACTGGCTGAATTTGAGTTTGTCCGTAATCTTGCCGTCCAGGTTGGCCCGCAGCGAATACCGCTTCATGCCCGAGTTGATCACAATCCCCTGCTGGTCGAAGTAGTTGCCCGACACAAAGTAGTTGATATTACCGTTGCCACCCGAAACCGACAACTGATGGTTCTGAATCGGAGCCGACCGGAAAATCTGATCCTGCCAGTCGGTACCGGCCCCGATGGCTTTGGGATCGGCAAACGGTTTGGTGATTTTGCTCGCTTCCGCCCAGTCGTTCAGAAACTCGGCATGTTGCGTGCCATTCATCAAATCCAGCTTTCGAACGGCCTGCTGCGTACCATAGTAGGCGTTGTAGGATACATTTGTCCGTCCGTTTTTGCCGCGCTTGGTGGTGATGATAATAACACCGTTGTTACCGCGTGATCCGTAAATGGCCGTGGCCGACGCATCTTTCAGGACCTGAATCGATTCAATATCGTCGGGGTTCAGCGAAGCGAGTGCGTTGGTCGACGTAAAGGTGCCATACGAAGTTCCGCTTGGGTCTTTGTCGTTGTTATAAACCGGAATACCGTCGATGACATACAAGGGTTCGTTTCCGGCGTTGATCGAACTACCGCCCCGAATCCGGACGTTCAGCCCGCCACCCGGTGCGCCCGACGACTGCGTGATCTGGACCCCGGCGGCCCGACCCTGGAGCAACGTTTCGACGTTGGAAGCGGGCTGGTTCTTGATTTCATCCGCCGTTACCGAGGTGATTGAACCCGTTACATCTTTCTTCCGCTGCGTTCCGTACCCTACCACCACCACCTCGCTCAACGCCTTTGTATCCGCTACCAGCCTGGCATTGACGGTCGTACGGTTTCCAATCGAAACCTCCTGTGTTGCATAACCGATGTAAGAAAAAACCAGCGTTCCGTTCGCGTTGGGAACCGAGAGCCGGTAACGGCCATCCTGATCGGTGGTTGTTCCGGTGGTTGTTCCTTTATAGACCACATTCACACCGGGTAGGCCATCATTGGAATCTTCGGCGGTAATCAGACCGCTGATCGTAACGGCATTGTTCTGACCAACGGCCCCGGGGGGAGCCAGCAGATAAAACATACCCATGAGGCAGAGCGTAATCAATACTTTCATAGCAAAAGGGGTTAGGAATAATCAAAAAAGAGTGGTTATTTTTTCGGTAAACGGTCGGTATCGGCGAGTTTAAACCGGACGCTGACCACCGAATTCTGCTCCGGTCCAGGCCGGTATTTGACGTAAGTAGTGGCCACAAACGTGTTGTCGGGCAGGCGTTCCAGTCCGGGATAACCGCAGTCCGAGCCTTTGTAGCTGTGCAGCAGTTTCACCCGGTATTGCCCATCCCGGCCGCTGGTAATGTCATCGTAAGTGCCTACCCAGGCGATAAAATGGTGCTGCGTCGAACTCTGTTTGCCCGTGTCCCGGAACACGACCACCAGTCGCCCGTCCGGTGCATAGTGGGCCATATGCCGGTCGCCGAACAGACCCGGTGGCAACGGTTTGGGCTTCGTCCAGGTTTTCCCTTCATCGTCGCTGGTCATGTACAGCGCCACCCGCGTGGCATTTTCGCGAATCAGACACAACAGTTGTTTGCCGGATGGCGAACGGACCAGATGCGGTTCGCATAACTTTAAACCCGCCGAGTCGGCAATGATTCGCCAGCGGGTCCAGGTCGAGCCGCCGTCGGTGGAGATGCTCTGCGCCAGAATGTTGGAGCGTTCTTCTATCGTATCGCCCGGCCGACGGATATTCGTCAGGGCCAGCAGCTTCTTCCCGTTTTCGATGGGCTCAATGGTGCAAAACGGCATCACGCACTCCAGCCCGTTGCTGACCATCGGGCTCCAGGTTTTACCGTTATCCGTTGAATACGACTGGTGCATGGCGCCATCCGTACCCTGACCGGCAAACACGAAAAGGCGGTTTTTGCCCTTCGGGTCGGGCAATTGATAGATCGTAGGGCAGTTTTTAGTGGTTGCCCAACTGGCGGGCACCTTCAGCAGCGGACTCCAGGTCAACCCGCCATCGTCACTGCGTTTCATAGGGCCGCACGGGCCGCCGTGGTTGTACGTCCAGACGCAGTACATGGTTTTGCCGTCAGGTAGCAGGGTTGTGGTTGGATGACCCTGGTAGGTTTCTTTCGTACCCTGAGCAATGATGACATGCCGGGCCGAGTCGGCAGAAAGGTCAAGCAGCGGCAACGCCTGCCGCTTCGTTTTCGTCCCGGTTCCGGGAGATTGATCCGGCCAGCACAAGGCCCCGACGCAGAGACTTAAGCCAATCCACAGAATTTTCATCGCAAGTAAGAGTTAGGAATAGTCAGGATTCAATGCTTGTCCGTTCAAAAGATTTTAATTCTAATGAGCTTATGTACTACATAATTACACAAAGAAAAAAAGTTGGCTTAATTAATCCTACTTTTCCTCCTACTTTTTTGCTGGATAATGAAAATTTTACGTCAGGAACCGAAAATGAGGCTCTAAATGCTTGAGCATCCCGCTCGCAAATTCTTCGGGGGTGCCGTTTCTGAGAATATTGATCAGACCCTGGTGCGTAACGGAGCCAACGGCGTGAAACTGGTGGCTGGTTTCGATATCCACTACGTATTCGAAAACGGGCATGAGCATGGTCTGAAACCGCTTAATTGTTTCATTGCCAGCCATTTCATACAACGTGGAGTGGAACGCAATTTCGCATTCTACTTTTTCCGGCAGGGTGTGCATCTGGCCTTCGCGGTGTACGATTTCCTGAAGTTTCTGGAGACCTTCCTCGGTTTTACGGGCAAACAGCAGAGCTGCCTGGCCTACTTCCAGCACCAGCCGTAGTTCAAAAATCTGCTTTCGGGTATCGGCACCCAGCATATGCGGTTGCATCATGCGTTCCAAACCGCTCAGAATGTCGGGTTGGGCCAGAATCATGCCCCGGCGCTTTTTGGTTTCGATAATGCCCAGCATCCGAAACCGGCTCAGGGCTTCGCGCACCACATTTCGACTAACGCCCAGTGCTTCAGCTAGTTCTATTTCTTTGGGGATGGCGTCGCCGGGCTTGAAGGCCTTGTTTGCAATGTATTCCCTCAACCTTTCTTCCACCTGATCGGCCATCGAGGTTGAAACAATTGGGGTAATGCCCAACGAGGATTCTGATCTGGTCATGAGCAGTTGACGCTTGAACTCGGTTTTGGCAAACAGATTACAAAAGAAGTAACTATGTAGGACATTTATACAAATATACGTTTGTTTTTCATTTAAAATAGGAAAACCAGGTCCACAGCCAACGTTTCTTCCGAAACCGGTTTTTGAGATAACTGCTATCCCCAGACGATGTACATTCTCAAAAGTATCAGAAATTGACCCAAATCTAAAAGCGTCTTTCCCGTTCGAAGCGGACCTTTGACTCATCCTAAACGGATAATCAAACTAAATTCCCTTTGCTATGAAAACGCTTCTCAAATGTTCACTTGTCGCTCTTTTACTGGCGTTTGCCCCTTGCGCTGAAGTCCAGGCTTTCGGTCGGCCCAAAGCCGATGCAGTCATGTATCAAAGTAGCCTATACACCGATGCTGCCGGTAAACTTCGGCTGGCGGTTGATAAACAGGCGGGAGGTAGTGTCTCTGTCCGACTCATCAACGTTGCGGGCAAAGAATACTTCCTTCAACGGATCGGGAAAAACCAGCGGAAGGCCCGGATCCGGATTGATATCAGCGCATTATCAGATGGCGCTTACCAGGTGGTTCTGACCAACGGGGTGACAAGCTTTACCAATCACCTGACCATTACAACTGAGCTACCCGGTTTTTCCGGCCGGTGGATCGCTTTGAACTAGTGATGATATGAGCAGGCGGTTTGCGACCGGCGCTACGAATGGGGAACGGCTCTACTCGTTTCGGATTCGACCGGTCCGTTGGCTAGTTCATCAATGATTTGCCGGATCATTTCGTCGGTCATGGTGCCGACCTCTGATTTCGGAAAATAGAGGGTAGTTAACTGATCCGGGCCAATCTTGATGTCGAGCGAAAAAACCTGTCCGTAATAGGAAAGGTCAGCAAAAAGAAACTCCTTAAAATAAAAAGACTGTTTTATTAACCAATTGATCTGCGGAAGCGTAAGGTTCTCCCACACCAGGCGAACGGAATGATCAAGAAGGCGGTATTTTTCAGGAATGGTCAGGGGTTGGTAATCCATCGTTCGTCGTTTTTGGCCCGCAAAGTTCCAAAAACAAGTCACTTGTCGCCAGCTATTTTTTGATTTTGTGGCCGGGTTTGAAACGGTTCGTGCGAATTCGTTTGAAGACCAGAGCGTTACTTTTAGCCCGCTTTAGACGGGTTTTAGCAAATCTGTCCTGTGGCGGGGATCAAGAAAAGGGCCAGCGCAGATCACCCGCGCTGGCCCCGGTTCAAGGAACAATTTCAGAAATTTACGTGACCATCAGGCCAGCTCAAACCGGTCCAGGTTCATCACTTTGCTCCAGGCAGCGACGAAGTCCTTGACAAATTTTTCCTGTGCATCGGCGCTCCCGTACACTTCGGCAAGGGCCCTCAGTTCGGAGTTGGAGCCGAAGACGAGATCGGCGCGGGTGGCGGTCCATTTGGGTTGACCCGTCGGGCGGTCGGTGCCGAGGTACAGTTCCCGGTCTTCCCCCATTGCTTTCCAGGCCGTGTTCATATCGAGCAGATTGACGAAGAAATCGTTGGTCAGCTTGCCGGGCCGTTGCGTGAACACCCCATGTTTCGAGCCATCGAAATTGGTGTCGAGCACCCGCATCCCGCCCACCAGAACCGTCAACTCGGGCGCTGTCAAGGTAAGTAACTGTGCCTTGTCGATCAGCAATTCTTCCGTTGACACCGGGAGGTTGGGTTTGCGGTAGTTGCGGAAACCGTCGGCAGCAGGTTCCAGATAGCCGACCGATTCTACGTCGGTTTGCTCCTGCGAAGCATCCATCCGGCCCGGTGTAAACGGAACGGTGACCGGATAGCCCGCATCGCTCGCTGCTTTCTCAACCCCCGCGACCCCGGCCAGAACGATCAGGTCTGCCAGCGAAACCTTTTTGCTATCTGCCTGCGCATTGTTAAACGCCTGTTGAATGCTCTCCAGCTTGCTTAATACGGTTTGCAATTTCGCCGGATTGTTTACCGGCCAGTCTTTTTGCGGGGCCAGGCGGATGCGGGCACCATTGGCACCCCCGCGTTTATCGGAGCCGCGGAACGTAGAGGCCGATGCCCAGGCGGTGGAAACGAGTTCAGAGACCGTCAATCCGGATGCCAAGATGATCGCCTTCAGACCAGCAATATCACTTTCATTGATCAGGACATGGTCAACGGCGGGAATAGGATCCTGCCACAACAACACTTCGTCCGGCACATCCGGTCCGAGGTAGCGGGCACGCGGCCCCATATCGCGGTGCGTTAATTTAAACCAGGCCCGGGCAAACGCGTCGGCAAACGCGTCGGGATCCTCCAGGAAGCGCCGGGATATTTTTTCGTAAACCGGATCAAACCGCAAAGAAAGGTCCGTCGTCAGCATCCGGGGCGCATGCTTTATGGATTCATCGAATGCATCCGGAATGATACCGTCTGCGTTTTTGGCCACCCATTGGTGTGCTCCGCCCGGGCTTTTGGTTAATTCCCATTCAAAACCGAACAGGTTTTCGAAGAAGTTATTGCTCCACTGGGTAGGCGTTTTTGTCCAGATTACTTCCAGTCCGCTGGTAATCGTATCGGCACCCTTGCCCGACCCGTAGCTGTTGGCCCAGCCCAGCCCCTGCAATTCCAGGTCGGCGGCCTCGGGCTCTTTGCCCACATGCTCAGAAGGGGCCGCACCGTGGGTCTTACCGAAACTGTGGCCCCCGGCGATCAGCGCAACGGTTTCTTCGTCGTTCATGGCCATACGGCCGAACGTAACCCGGATGTCTTTGGCCGCAGCAATCGGATCCGGATTGCCGTCGGGTCCTTCCGGATTAACATAAATTAGCCCCATGTGGGCGGCTGCCAGTGGTTGCTCCAGGTTGCGGGAGTGGGTATTGCCATCGGCATCTTCATCCGAACTGACAACGCCATGTGCGGCAACGCCGGGAACCCCTTTTGAATAACGCTGTTCGTTACCCAGCCAGGTGGTTTCGGCACCCCAGTATACATCTTCATCCGGCTCCCAGACATCGGCACGGCCACCGGCAAAGCCAAAGGTTTTGAAACCCATCGATTCCAGGGCCACATTACCGGTCAGGATCATCAAGTCCGCCCAGGAAATTTTGCGGCCATATTTTTGTTTGATGGGCCAGAGCAGCCGGCGGGCTTTATCAAGGCTTACGTTATCGGGCCAGCTATTCAAAGGGGCAAATCGTTGCTGTCCGGCTCCGGCACCACCCCGGCCATCCGTCACGCGGTAGGTACCGGCGCTGTGCCACGCCATGCGGATGAACAAGGGGCCATAATGCCCGAAATCGGCCGGCCACCAGTCCTGGGAGTCGGTCATGAGGGCATGAAGGTCTTTTTTTACAGCTTCCAGATCAAGGCTTTTAAAGGCTTCTGCGTAGTCAAAATCGCTCCCCATCGGATTGGATAAGGACGAGTGCTGCCGCAGGATACTTGTCTTCAACTGGTTGGGCCACCAGTCGCGGTTTCGGGTGCCGCCACCGCCTACAGCCTGTTTCATACTGCCGTTATGAAACGGGCATTTACTGATGTCATTTGATTCGTTTTCCGTTGCCATAATTCGTGTGTTAAGTCAATCGTAATCTGCTCTTGAAAATAAATAGTGTGATAAAAGTATGTTCTTTAGGGAAATAATCATAATCGATTAATTCTATACTTCAATAGCTAAAATCTATCTCATCGCAATTTATATAAGTTTTTTTGGCTTTCACCCGGGCCTCATCCGGCGGTAGCAGGATGATTGGGCAACGGGCAGGTATCTACCCGGAAGATCCGGATGCGCTGTAAAATTGCCTTTTAATTAGTAATAATTTTATACTATTAATACTATTATTGTGCCTGTATATCCGGAACTTTCCAATGCCAAAGTTACTGGCTTTCTGTACCATACGCTTATTTTGGCTCGTCCTGCTGGTCCGTGAGCCCCTGGATGCCTGTGCGCAGGAGGATCAGAGGACCCGTTATCCTGAAAAGTACCCTACTCCCGATCAATTTGAGCACCTGTCGACTGAAGACGGCTTATCCAGTAATTACGTGACCGCGATTCTCCAGGATCAGGACGGTTTTATGTGGTTCGGGACGGGGGATGGGCTGAATAAATATGATGGCGCTTCCTTTACGGTTTTTAAACCCGACCCCAGCCAGCCAACCCGCAGTTTTCAGAATGGCTTCATTATGGGGCTGTGCGAAGGTGACGCAAATCGGCTCTGGGCCGTGACAAATGGGGGAGGGCTGCATGAAATAAACCGCAAAACCGGACAGGTCCTGCCGCACCCCATTCAGGCCGGGCAGGCCAATCGCTGGAATTCCCAGATATCCGTCTATAAAGACCGGCAGCACATCCTCTGGATCAGTACGCTGGCGGGCCTGGCTCGCTATGAACCCGCCAGGCATCGTTTTACACTGTATCCGTCGCCCGTTGCCGAGGTGGCGGTCAAAAGCGTATTTGAAGACCGGCAGCATCGGTTTTGGGTGGCTACTCACCAGGGATTGTATCAGTTCAACCGCAAAACCGGGCGCTTTACACGGATAGCCGTTCAGGGGGTGAAAGGGCCACATCCTTCATTTCAATCGTTTTATCTCGATCAGGACGATGTCCTCTGGGTCGGCAGTGCAACCGCCGGTTATAGCCTGTTCAAACTCACGCTGCGGAACCAGCCGTGGGTGTTAAAGCCCTACAATCCCGGTGGAAAACTGAATTCATTTGTGTGGCGCGGGACGATCCACCGGGATTCGGCGGGAATCGTCTGGGTGGGAACTACCACTGGCTTGCAGGGGGTCGATCCGGTTACGGATCAGGTCGTTACGTACCGATCCGATCCTGAGTTGTTCCGGGGACTGGCCAGCAGCAGCGCCCAGGCGGTTTACCACGACCGTGCAGGGACGCTCTGGGTGGGGACCGACAACGGCATTGACCAGCAGGCCGTTAACACTAAACCCTTTCGCATCTATCAGGTAAAACCCAACGAACGGATGGCTAGTATTCCCGAAAACCGGGCGTATGCGGTTTTTAAGGATCAGAAAGGCCAACTCTGGGTTAACAATTCACCCACTTTATATCGGCTTTCTGCCGATGGCGGGCGACTGGATCGGATCCCCGCCGAGGTCATTGATCCCGTTGGGCACCATCCCAGCGAGATGACCGCTTTCATGCCCGACGGAAAAGAGGGTATCTGGATGGGGTCGTATGACGGGTTGTTCCATTTCGATCACGGATCCGGACGCTTTACACGCTTTCCGGCGAAAATACCGGCCCGGTTTATTGCGGTTCAGACCGCAGGTCCGAAGCCATCCGCCGATGTCTGGATTGGCGGGGAAAGTGGTTTGGCGGCTTTCAATCCGCAGACGCGGCAATTCACGTATTACACCGATCAGGCCGAAATCCCAAACCGTCTTCCGGATAAGGATGTGTATGGGCTGCTGGTCAGTCGGAACGGGGAGGTCTGGATACTGATTCACCGTCTGGGGCTTTGCCGGCTGAACCCCAAAACGGGCCGGATAACGCGCTATGTGGCCGGCCCTCCGGGCCACCTGAGCAGCAACGACGTTCGGTCCATTTACGAAGACAGCGCCGGCACCATCTGGGTCGGAACGTATTTGGGCGGCTTGAACCGGTTCGATGAGAAAACCGGCCGGTTTACGACCATTACCCACCGGGACGGAATTCCCGGCAACACCATCGTCGGGATAACCAGCGATGCGTCGGGACACCTGTGGCTCAGTACCAATGATGGCCTTTGCCGGATCGATCCGCACCACAAAGTCATTCATACGTACCAGGTGTCGGATGGATTGCCCAGCAATAATTTCAAACATAATGCGGTTTTTCGGTACGGGAGCCAACTCATTTTTGGCAGCGAGAACGGGATTGTTCAGTTCGAACCCCGCCGGATTCGGGACGATAACCGTCCTTTTCCGGTTCATATCACCTCGCTGACCGTCATGAATACGCCCCGGCCCCTTCCCGACAAGGTGATCCGGCTCCGGCACGACGAGAATCTGTTCTCGATTGGGTTTGCTGCGCTGGCGTACAAACATCCCGAGAAAAACCAGTATGCCTATCAGCTCGTTGGGGTGAATAATAACTGGGTTCAGAACGGAAGTCGCCACGTCGTCAACTTTACCAGTTTGCCACCGGGCACCTATACCTTTCGGGTCAAAGCGGCCAACAGCAATGGGTTCTGGACGAACAATGTGGCTTCCATCCAGATCCTTGTACGGCCCCCCTGGTGGGGGAGCTGGTGGGCGTATGGTCTGTATGGTTTGCTCATCGGCGGGGCCATCTGGGGGTATGTCCGGTTGTCAACCAGCCGAATCCGGCAACGCCAGGAGCTTGAACTGAACCGGCGTCAGGCGCAGCAGCTCAAAGCCGTCGATGAACTGAAAACCCGGTTTTTTTCCAATATTACGCACGAATTTCGTACGCCCCTTTCCCTGATTATCGGACCGGTTGAGAAGCTGTTGCAGGAAGGGCGGTTTGATCGCCACACCCTAACGCTGGTACACCGGAATGCCCGGCAGCTCCTGCGGCTGATCAACCAATTGCTGGACCTGGCCAAACTGGAAGGGAATTCAATGAATGTAGTGCCGATGCAGGGGCAGATCCGCGAATTTATCGACCCGATCGTGGCGGTTTTCCAGGCACCGGCTACGCAGAAAGGGATTGCATTCACGGCTACGCTGGCTCCTTTCCCGGCGAATGAATACGTGTTCGACGCCGACAAATGGGAAAAAATAATCACGAATCTGATCGCGAATGCCCTTAAGTTCACCGAAACCGGCGGGAACGTGACCTTGACGGTTGAGCCGGTTTGGGAAGCCGATGTTCTAAAAGCGGTACAGTTTCGGCTGGCCGATTCCGGCATCGGGATCGGGCCCGAACAACTACCGCACATTTTCGACCGGTTTTACCAAGCCGACACCTCGACAACCCGCGCCCACGAAGGGACTGGCATTGGGTTGGCATTGGTCCACGAATTGATTCACTTGCTGAAGGGCCGGATTACCGTGGAGAGCCAGCCCGGCGTCGGAACGACCTTCCACTGGACCCTTCCCGTCGAACCGGTTTCGGCCAGCGGGGAACGCGCGCCGGTGCCTGCGACCGCACCCGTCGATGGGCCCCTGGTTTTGCCGAAACCGGCCTCGATGTCCAACCCGTCCGTTGAACCGTCGTCCGGAGCCCGCATCCTGATTGTGGAGGACAACGACGAGTTGCGGGAATTTCTCGTGGGCGAGCTGACCGCTTCGTACCAGGTTTTGCAGGCTGTAGACGGTCTGCAAGGCTGGGAAATAACCCAGGCCGAACTGCCCGATATGGTGCTGACGGATGTGATGATGCCCCGGCTGGATGGCCATGAATTATGCCGGCTCATCAAAAGCAATGCCGCGACGGATCACATCGCCGTGGTGATGCTAACGGCCAAAACGGCTCAACCCAGTCGGATACAGGGCCTACAGCACGGAGCGGATGAATATTTATCCAAGCCCTTCAGCCTGGCCGAACTGCACCTGCGGCTTCAGAACCTGATGACCCGCCAGCAGAAATTAGGGGATTATTACCGGCAGTTGTTTTCCATACCCGGTTCTTCGGGTCCGGCCTTGGTTTCGGCCGCTGAACCAACGTCCGATCCTTTTTTGGATCGGATTTATGCACTGCTGGAGAAACACCTGGACGATTCTACGATCAACGTGGACTGGCTGGCCGACCAGCTTGCCATGAATCGCAAAACCCTGTACCGTAAACTCCAGAGCCTGATCCAGCTGGCACCGGCTGACCTGATCCGGCAGTATCGGATCCGGAAAGCGGCCGAGCTGCTGCAGACGGGTTATAATGTAGCCGAGACGGCAGATCAGGTTGGTTTTAGCACCCCGTCCCATTTTGCCATGGTTTTTAAAGAAATCTATCAGCAAACACCAACCGATTTTATCGCCAGCCGTGCGAAAAAGACCTGATCCCCGCTTTTTTCGATGGGCAACCGGTAATGCCCCAAATTTGACGACATCCGCCCCCAATTCGATAGTTAATCAGGTTGAAAAAAGGCAACTTTGTCGGCTTAACGTCCTACTGTACCGGTTTTGAAGGTCGTGCCCCGGGCCGCCGGTGCTTTCTGGAATTAAGTAAACAACCAGCGGAATCTGGGCGTACAACATGAATCCTAACTACTCAAATCACACAATCTATGAGGACATTTTATCTCTTCCGAACCGCCCTTTTTCTGCTGATTGCAACCTGTTTGTACAGTTGTGACGACCACCGTATTCCGACCGTTACCCCGGGTTCGAATGCCGACAAGCTGCGCGTTAAATCCATCACGCAGCAACTGGCGGATATTAGCAGCCGGGTGGCTGCTGTTCAAAAAGTGAGCGTATTCAGTTACGATACGCAGGGGAGACTGAGTGGCATTACCACGTCACCGTTGCCCGCCGACCCGACGGCACCCGTCGAAAACAGCACCTATTCCTACGATGCACAAAACCGGCTCACCCAACTGAGACGGGTGATCAGTCAGACCGGAGCCAATCCGGATCCGGAGGAGACGTATACCTACACCTACAATCATGCCGGCCAGGTTTCCCAACTCGACTACATCAATAACACGAGGGACGATATGAATAAGTGGCAAGTGACCTTTACGTACACTCCTGGAAATCAGTTGTTAACCAGCTTCAGAAGCTTTTCGTGGTTTCCGGTGAGCTATTCGGAAGGTATTGAATATACGTTTACCGGAAAAAACGTGACCAAGGCTTTTTTAACCGCTACGGAAACACGCGCACCGGCATCATCCAGTACGGGGACAAGAACGACCCTCTATACGTATGATACCAAAAAGAATCCTTTCTACGGGGTCTTTGTCATTCCGGCTCCTTATCCGCCCTTATCGAATCCGATTTCGGGAATTTTTCACTATTACACCTACTATGGCGGTTTTGATAATCTATTCAACCTGAGCGAGAACAATGCACTTTCGGCCGGTTCGACTACCTATGCGTATACGTATAACGTCGCCAATCTGCCCCTCACCCGAACGACGACGGCCGATGGCAAAGTAACCGAAACCCTGACGTACGAGTACGAAAGTTATTGAAGCGAAAAAATATAAAATTTAGCCCAACCGCCCCGGTACTGGCAACGGGGCGGTTGGGCTAAATTTTACTGAAACGATCGCAACCCCAAATCAAATTCGTCCAATTCCATCCGGTCCCCGGCGTACGTCTGAGCCAACGCGGCTTCAAAGGAGATTGTCAGGAGAAGGCAGAAGCCAGGGCAACGTTTCATGATGTACTTTTCGGCCGTCCTATAAGGATCGTGCCAAATTCTTTTCGAACCTGGGAAGAAAACGGTTGGGGAAAGACAACAATTTTTTTCCGGCCAAACGATTTTCTTCCCATTTAGCGTTTACAAGGAAGTAATCCAACGCAGTTCTCAGATGGCAGATCAATCTACCGGCTGGCTTGGCAAACTAAGCAGATTCTTAGTACCTACCAGCCTGGCTCAGACCACGCCAACCAACACGGTTTCCAATACGCAGATTTTACATGAACTCATTGCTTCGTTTGAAGACTCCATCCGCCGGGAGTCGGTCGGGAGCAGTATGCTGTTTAATGCGCACTTTCTGATCATCCTTCATCCGGATACCTACGAGGAACGCCAGAATGCGTTTCCGGTGATCGTAAACGAGGCCGTTAATGCCTTCACGGCGATCATTCAATCGCAAAAAGTGACATTCGCGCAGGTGGCCCCGGTGGCCGCCAGCTGGTTTTTTAAGTTTGGGGGCGGGCATGAATTTGGGGGCGAGCCGGTGAATCCGGACGATATCAAAGTGGTGGGCGCCCTGACCGGTATTCTGCCGGGCGCGGCTCCGGTTCAGTCGTCCGACAGCCTGCGTGTCACCCGACGGGTGAAGCAAACCAACCGCTACGAAAAGGTAGATATTGACCCGAATACATTTCGGCACATCGATTTCCGGGAACCGGGGGCGTTTGTTGTCAAGTTTGCGTTTGATACCTCGACCGGCCCCGCCGGGCGTCCCGCCGTACCGGAAAACGCCCCCCGAAAGGCCCCGGTTCCGCAGCGGGACCTAAGCTCCGGCCTGGCACAGATTGACTATTACCTGGCCGAACTGCACAGGGAGAATGGATACGTGATGCGGGACCGGGAGATTGTGATTGCCCGGAAGGAACCGGATAATCAGCATTTTCCCAATTTCCTCCTCCTGGAATCGGCCTACGTATCGAATCCGCACGCCCGGATTCGGTACAACGACGCAACGCAGACGTTCCAGATTGCCTCGTTCAGCCGGAACGAAACCCGCGTCAACGAGCAGCTTATTCCGCGCAGCGAACCCGCCAGTCCGCAGTGGTTTCCGCTGCCGGACAAGGCCCAGCTTTTACTGAACAGTATGGTTACGCTCAATTTTCAACGCATTCCGTAAGCCGATGATCGATACACTCCTTGTGGTTGGGTTACTGCTGTTTGTGGGCTTTCTTGTGATCAGCCATTTTCGGAATTTGCCCCGCTGAGGAAACAACTGCCCCGTCTGTGGGTTCAATTTTACGATGGTATAGTCAGTTACGCTTTCTTCTTACATGCGTTCAATTTCAATTACCGGACAAACCGACGTCGGCAAACGCCGGAAAGATAACCAGGATACGTTCATCTGTACCCCCATTTGGTCCGATACCAGTGCGTTGCTGGCCGTGATCGACGGGGTCGGCGGTTACGCGGGCGGGGACCTGGCCGCGGCCATCGCGAAAGAATCCATCGAACAGTATATGAACACGCCCAGCGGTGATCCGCTGTCGATGCTGCGCGAAGCCGTTGTGTTTGCCAATAACCAGATTCATGCGCAACGGCAGCAGCATCCGCAACGCGCCCAGATGGCCTGTGTGTTGACCACGGCGGTAGTGGACAGTCGCTTACAGAAGGTGTTTTATGTCCACGTGGGGGATACCCGCTTATACCGGTTTCGGCAGGGGAGGCTCGAAAAACTGACTCGCGATCACTCCATGGTCGGTATTCGGGAGGACGCCAATGAACTCACCGAAACCGAAGCCATGCAACACCCCCGCCGAAATGAAATTCTACGCGACCTGGGTTCGGCGGTGCACCGGGTCGATGATCCGGATTTTTTAGACGCGGGCGAAACCGGTTTTGAGCCGGGGGACCAGCTCCTGTTGTGCAGCGATGGCCTGACCGACATGATTACGCAGGCCCGGATCACGGAGGTGCTCGCCAGTAATCTGTCCCTCGAAGCCCGCGCAACGGAATTGATTCGGCTGGCGAATACCCAGGGCGGCAACGATAATATTACGGTAGTGCTGGCCCAGGACACCATGCCGCCGAACCAGAGCGCACCCGTCACCACTGGGGCGGTCGGGAAGCCGGAGGAGCAAACAACAACCCCGGTTTCGTCGGCAACGGGCGAAACCGCTGCGACCCGAACTCAACCGGCCCGACGACGTTCGTCCGGTTTGTGGATTTTTCTCAGCCTGTTGCTGCTCGGAACCGTCGGCGGACTGGTGTGGTACCAGTATCAACCATCCAGTCTGAACGACGAAAGACCGGCCGATAGCCTGCAGGCATCAGCAACCCGAACCGGTTTCCTGCCCGAACGGCTTTCTCCCCTTGATTCGCTGGTCGAACGGGCCTACCGCAGTGCCGACCATCAACTAACCCTCTCTATGGATACGGTGCGGCTCGACAAACCACTGGTCTTGACCGATTCCCTGCTCCGGATTGTGGGCCAGAACCGGCTGACGGTTTTTCTGCCCGCCGATACTAATCGGGCACCGGTGGCGCTGCGTACGGCGCATACGGGGCCGGTACATCTGGAAAATATCGTCATCAGCGGTTTTAAAACCGGTATTGAAACCACCTCGACGACGCCCATTCAATTATCAAATGTGTATTTTCAGGAGGTGAAACAGCCCATCAACGTGGTCATCCGGCAGGACACGTTTCGCAATACCCTTTTTGAAGTTTCCATCCAAAACCGCCCCACTTCCCAACCCCTTCGTCCCTGATGGCAACGATTCGATTTGATACCCGTTTTCCCGGTTACGAAGTGCTCAGCGAGTTAGGGCGCAGCAACGCCCGCATCCTGAAGGCGCGGCATCTGGCAACGGGTGACCTGGTGGCGATCAAGCACTTTGCCCTCAATACCGATGAGGAAACGCTCCGGCGGTTTCAGCGGGAGTCGGCCATTATGACCAGCATTGCCCATCCGAATATTGTCAAGGTCCGGGAGGTGCAACTGGAGGCTGAACTGCCGTATCTTGTTATGGAACTGATCGAAGGAGGCAGTCTCAAACAACTCATTACGAGCCAGAACCGCATCAGTATCCCGACTACCATCCGGCTGGGGCTGCAAATGGCCGAGGCCTTTAAGGCGATTCACCCGCAGGGCATCATTCACCGCGACATCAAACCGGAAAACATCCTGTTTCGGCCCCTGCCCAGCGGAGAACTCCACTTTCTGCTGACGGACTTCGGCGTCGCCCGCTTGCACGAGCAGTCGAACACGCTGACGGGCCAGTCGCTGATGACCTACGAATATGCCTCCCCGGAGCAATTCAACGACCCAAAAGGCGTGACCCAGGCCACTGATTATTACTCCCTGGGGGTGGTGTTGTACGAATGCCTGCACGGGTGTGTTCCCTTTGCCCTGACCGACGATTCGGGCATTGTGACCTTCATGAACAAAGTGCTGACCGAAGCGCCACCCGCTTTAACCGTGACCCGTCAGGACCCGCTTCTGGAACCCTTCGTGGAACTGCTCCAGGGGTTGTTACAGAAAAAACCGGCCGACCGGCTGAGTGATCCGGACGAACTGACCTGGCAGCTGAAACAGGCCGAACTCAATTATTTGCAGGCAAACCGGGCCGGTTTTACGGCTCGAAAACCAACGCCGTTGCCGAATAGCCCGGTGGTAAACCGTGAAGAGCCTAACGCAATCAATCCGGTTGCTTCGTTCCCCGAGCCAGTCGCTGAAGGGGCTGAACCGGCCCGGCCAGCTTCGGGCAAGCCGTCCAGAAGTGGTGTGAAATGGGCGGTTTTAGGGCTGGCTGTTTTGCTCGGTGGGGCCGGTTTATACTATGCTCTGACAGACTTTGGCGCAAAACCGGCGGAGAACCGGCTGGTGTCCGGCGATTCGACCACCGCAGCGGTAACGAACCCCGTCGCGTCTGAAACCCCCGCGCCACCGGTGGTGGATACGCTACAACAGCGCCTGGCCGAAGAAGCCCGACGGCGGGAACAGTTGCGGGCGGAAGTGGTGGCGGCCGGGAAAGAACTGAATGCCGAAATCCTCGATCTGCACGTTGGCCTGCTGGGGGGCATCAAAAACGTCCGCGTTCAGGTCAATAACCCCAGCCCGTTTCCGTTCCCGTCGATTGCCGTTCAGGTCAGTTATTACAAAGACAATGGCGGGCTTTACAAAACCGAAAAAATGTTTTTCAATAATGTAGCCCCCAATTCATCGCCCGTTCGTAAGGCACCGAACAGCGATCGGGGCACCCGGGTTACGTGCAAGATTCTGAAATATGATCTGCCAAAACTGGATTCCCTGATGCACGGGGTACCAACCGATTCGATAAATTAATGGCCCAATGCCAACCGTAAGCGTCAATACTCATTTTCCGGGCTACGAGATCATCGGAGAAATCGGCCGTTCCAACGCCCGGGTTTTAAAAGCCCGTCACCTGGCAACGGGTGATCTGGTGGCGATCAAGCATTTTGCCCTCAATACCGATGAGGAAACCCTCCGCCGGTTTCGACTGGAATCCCAGTTGATGACCGAAATCCGGCACCCCAACGTCGTCGCGGTCCGGGAGGTCGCCCTTGATCTGGCGATGCCCTTTATCGTCATGGAATGGGTGGAAGGAGGCAATCTGCGGACACTTTTTCAGGAAAAAGGGCATCTGGACGTTCCGAGCACCATCCGGCTGGGACTGCAAATGGCCGGGGCCTTTCAAGCGATTCACCCGCGCGGAATCATCCACCGCGACATCAAACCCGAAAATATTCTGTACCGGCTCCTGCCCAGTGGCGAATACCATTTTCTGCTGACGGATTTTGGCGTGGCCCGGCTGCGTGAACAGACCCAGACCATGACGGGCCAGTCGCTGATGACCTACGAATATGCCTCCCCGGAACAGTTCGACAACCCGCGCGGGGTGGATGTGGCCACGGATTATTATTCGCTGGGCGTGGTGCTGTACGAGTGTGTGGCCGGGCGGGTTCCCTTTTCGATGGCCGACAGTGCCGGAATCGCTTCGTTCATGAATCAAGTCCTGCGGTCCGATCCGCCCGCTCTACAACCGCCGGATCAATCCCTCCCGCCGAGCCTGGAGGCCTTGATTCCCTGGCTCCTGGCCAAAGTCCCGGCCCAACGCCTGAGTGAAGTCCATGAATTGAAGGTGCTGCTCGGGCAGGCTAATGTGGAGTACTGGCAGGCGGGTCGAACCAGCGCGTCGCCCGCGCCGGTTCGAAACCGAACACTGGCCGCTCCGGTGTCGGTTCCAACGCCAGCCGAGCCTGATTTCACCACGCCTGAACCGGAGGACGACCCGGTTTCGGGCGTCAACTGGACGTGGGTGACCCTGGGCGTTGTTGTCGTAGCGGTTTTGGTTGGCTTCTTCCTTTTTTACCGGAGTCAACCCACGACGAGCGGTTTTGAAACGGATCAGAATACGTTCAGCAAGTCGGACTCATTGCGTTCGGAGGTGATGCAAACCGATACTACCAGGGCAGGAGAGGAGTATCCGGTGGAGGAAACCCCCGCCGATGCCGACACCATACCCACCGATTCCGCGCCCCCGGTCGACTCTACCCAGCGTACGGCACCCGCACCGGTACCTGATTCCACCCGAACAACCCCGGATTCAACCCGAACGACGAATTGATGTTTCATTTTCCCTGTAAGCTCAACGAATGAAATTAGCTTCTGTTCCGTCTGGACGCTTCTATCTGGTGGGTGGAACTGTACTGTTGTTTTTGCTTTTTTTGCGACTGTACGTCAATCTGTTACCTTCTCTGGATCAGGTCGGGCAGGCCCTTGAAGAAGGACGGGCCGTAACGCTGAAAGCGGGAATAAAACCGGCCGTCATCCAGCGGCTTCTCAACGCGGGTAACTATTATGCCGATGCCAAAGACCGGATGCTGGTGGCGGATTCGCTCACCGCCCAACTTTCGCAGGACGGCGCACTGGAAAACCTGGGGGCCATTAATAAACGGGCCTTTTCGGTGCGGGCTCCGCTGGCCTGGCGGAGTCCCGTTGGCGGCCCGGAGTTTCAAAACCGCCTGCAGCTTTCCCGTCAGCAGATGGGTTTCGACTCCGTGCTGTACAATCGGGAACTGACCCAACCTAGGCCGTATGCAGCCACGCTGACGGTCGGGAACGGAAACCGGGCCATCGCTGGTCGGGTCAGCCAGGAGGACCGGCCCCTGGCGGGCGTGCTGGTTCAGTTGAAACGCCACCCGCCGACGGCCCAGGCCGATACGCTACAGGACCAGTATTTTTATACCCGCACCGATGCCGCCGGTCAGTTTTCGTTCGCGGGTTTGAAAGCCGATTCGGCCTACAGCGTGGTGCCGCTGAAACCCGGTTTTGAGTTCGGCAGCCGACGTGGCACGAGCCGATTGACCGGTGATCAATCGTATGCATTTGCGGCCCGCCCGCATCAGTTACGGCTGATCGGTTCCGTCGTGTACGGCCAGTTGAAAGCCGATCAGGCCTTCGTCGTCCGGACGCCCGGCGATTTTACCCTACAATTCTGGGCCATCGCCGGGCTGTTTTTGCTGGCTTTCTGGGCCGTTCAGGGCTTCTGGACGCTTCGCCGGTTTCAGTCCGATCCGCTGGTGTTGCCGGTGGTGATGCTCCTCACCGGGATTTCTACGCTGACGCTGCTGGCCATTCAGGACCCCTTGCAGGACACGCTCTACGCCTGGCAAACGCTACAGGGGGTTGCGCTGGGTCTGCTGGGGATGACGATCGTTTCGCAACTGAACATTGGCCGTTTCTACGCCGACTGGCGGTTTGACGCGCTGTTTGCCTTCCGCTCCCGCTCGTCCGTCCGACGGGTCGGCTGGACCTGGCTGGTGCTGGCAATTGGGCTGGCGGTGCTGACCCTGCTGTTTGGGACCGGGCCGGAAGGGAGCGGGGTACGGGTCAATCTGTCGCTGCCGGGTCTGACATTCCAACCCAGCGAGATCACGAAATACCTGCTGCTGCTGTTTTTTGCCGGTTTTTTTGCCGCCCATGAACAGGCAATCCGCGAGCTGCCCGATTTGCGCTGGCGGTTTTCGGTGAGCTTCGGAGCCATGGCGGGAGCCGGACTCATCATGCTGCTCTATCTCCTGCTGGGGGATATGGGACCGGCCCTGGTGGTGTGTTTTACGTTTCTGCTGTTCTACAGCATCGCCCGGGGCAATCTGGCGCTGACCCTGGCCACGGGCGTTGGCTATAGCGTGGCATTGTGGTGGTTGCCCGGCTGGCTGGCGTTGATAGTGATCTTTGGACTTTTGATCGGTTTTCTGCTCTGGCGCGGAGAGGCCCGGTCGATGACCCGGCTGGGCTGGGCGGCCTTGTTCACCGAAGCCCCGGTTTTGCTGCTGCTGGTGATGGCAATGTTTTCCTTCGGGGATTTGCTGCCCTACGTAGGCAGCCGGCTGGCCGACCGAAAGGCCATGTGGCTGAGTCCCTGGGACAACGATGTGTACGGGGGCGATCACCTGGCGCACGCGTTCTGGAGCTTATCGTCGGGGGGCTGGACGGGCCAGGGGCTGGGCAAAGGCTTTGCGGCTGCCATGCCTGCGGCTCATACCGACATGATTCTTCCCAGCATCGGCGAAGAACTGGGCGGTTTGGGACTGATCGCCGTGTTTCTGCTGCTCGGTATATTGCTCCACCGAATTTTTCTGCAGGCCCGCCGGGCGGGGCAACCGTTCAGTTTTTTTCTGGTAGCCGGAATTGCGATCGCCACCGGTGTGCAGTTTCTGATCATTGCGGGTGGTTCCATCGGCCTTTTACCGCTAACCGGTATTAGTGTGCCTTTTCTGAGTTACGGCAAAATAGCGCTCATTTTCAACCTGACGGCGCTGGGGGCGGTTTTCAGTGTGGCGCACCGACCCGGCCAGCTCAGCCAGCGGGCATACCTGGAAAAACACTACGATCCGGTTTTGATGGCCGGCATTGCCGGTTTTCTGATCGGCGTTTTGATCCTGATTGGTCGTTTACTGCCGGTCATTGGCTGGCGGGGGGAGGAATACATTGTGCGGCCGGTTCGGGTGGTGACGCGGAATGGCGATCCGGTTTATAGCTACAATCCCCGCATCGAGCGGCTTACCCGGGAGCTGGCCTCCGGCACGATTTACGACCGGAATGGGTTGGTGCTGGCCACCAGTTCGCCGGAGGTCGTGGCCAAACAGACGGCCCGTTTACAGCAAACCGGCCTTGAGTCCAGGGCCCTGAACGAACTGAAGCAGAAGCGACTGCGACGCTATTACCCCTTCAATGAGCACCTGTTTTTCTGGGTCGGTGATCTGAATACGCAGTTATTCTGGGGACAGAGCAATGGGTATTTTGCCGAAGCGACGCATTATAGCGAACTGCGCGGTTTCAACAGCCGCCCGCGCAAAACAACGCTGGTGACGACTCGTTACCGGGCCGACCGCTTCAGCCCGCCGGTGGAACAAAACCGTACGTTAACCGTGTATGACTACCGCGAACTGGCTCCCGCCCTGCGGGCCGGGATCGACAGCCGCGAGGTGGACCGGCGCAAAGCCCAAAACCGGGATGTACAGCTAAGTGTGAACGCCGAATTACAGGTGGTCCTGCAAAAAGCGCTGGCGACTTCCGACTACCGGAACCACCGGCTTTCGGCCGTCGTGCTCGATGCCGCTTCGGGCGATGTGCTGGCGTCGGCGATGCATCCGTTGCCGAATCTGAAAACGCCGGAACCCATGCTGTTGCCCGACCGGGATCGGATGAAGCTGCCGTATTTGGTAACAGAACGGGATCTGGGCATGACCTTCCCGACGGCACCGGGATCCACGGCTAAAATTTTGACGGCCATGGCTGCGTTTAACAAACTGGGGATCTCCGCTTCGGCGGTCAGCTACCCGATAAGCTGTCAGGAGATCATCCGGCGGGGAACTTACGAATCGGAGCCCTGCGGGGAGCCGGTGAATATGCGGAAAGCGATCGTCCGGTCGAGCAACGTTTATTTTATCCGGTTGGCCAACGATCAGAAACTGGATAACGAACTGGCCGATCTTTACCTGAAAACCGGTATGAACGTCGATTACATCGGGGGCTATTCGTACGCCGATACGCATACGGAAGCGGAGCGGGCGGCCATTCGGGAACACTGGCGTGATTCGTCGTTTGTGGTGCGCCGGAAACTGTACCTGAGCGATCGCTATCCCCGGCGGTATCGGAGTGAGTTTTCGGGCCTGGCGTGGGGGCAGGGCCAGTTGACGGCTACGCCGGGAGCCATGGCCCGCATGGCTTCGGCCATTGCCAATCGGGGCATTTTGCAGCCCTCCCGTTATGTGCTGAGTCGGGCCGGGCAACCGCAGGCGATACCGGCAGGGCAGGCCATTGGAAAACCGGACTATACGGAACAACTGACGGATTTCATGATTGAACAGTCCAATCCAGGCGGAGGACGATCTAAAATCAGTGCGGTTCGGGTGGCGGGCAAAACCGGGACGCCCGAGCGGATTGTGCTCGGACAACAGGAAAACGACGGCTGGTTCGTGTTCTTTGCGCCAACGCCGGATGGCCGTTCGCATACGGTCGTTTGCGTGCGGATTGAATTGGGTGATTCGTCGGCGGACGCTGTCAAGCTGGCGAATACCGTCGTTGCCCCGATCTTACAAAAACGGGGTTATTTAGGGAGCTTTTGATTAAAAACACGAGGTGATGGGTATTCTGGAAACCGTAAAAAACTTATTTGGCTTTGGCTCCTCTACGGTTCTTCCGGAGGAGGGAGAATCCATTCCTAAACCGCACCAGCGGCAACAAACGGGACCGCCACCAGCCGCCCAGCGACGCGATCAGGTCATCCGGTTTGTGATCGATAAACTGCGGATTTACCAGAATGAGCCCGCCAACGCGCCCGTCGGTTTGCAGGTGCTGGTTTTGTGCGGAAATCCGGAGGAGGAAGAAGTGTACCGGGTGGCGGTATGGGCCAGTCAGCCCGGCAGGTTTCAGAACGAGCTGAACCGGCAACTGGCGGATCATTATGTCAATCTGCCGAAAGACTGGCAATTCGAGTGTGCCTTTTTTCGGGAACAACTGCCTGCCTGTACCTTCCGGGAGGGTAATCTGGGACTGGTTGTGCTGGATGCCCACCGGTCGGCAGGACCCGCTCGACGGGCCAGAGTTACGGTGTTGGTTGGGCAGGCGGAGCAGCCCGCGTATCTGCTCGATCCGGAGCAGAAGACGATTTTTTACATGGGCCGGGGCCGGACGAGCCAGACCAGCTCGGGCCGGGTCCGGACCAACGACCTTGTGATTCTGCACGAGGATGACCCGGCGTTTGATCCCCAGATCGGGGTGGGAAACCGGGCCGTTAGCCGCGCCCACGCTACGATTCAATTCGATCCGGCCAAACGAAGCTACCGGCTGCTGGTAGACCCGGGCGGTCTGCCCGCCAGTGGTAATAAAACGAAGCTTATCCATCCGAACGACACCATCGAACGGGCCGATATTGCCGGGATGACGTATCCGCTGCAATCGGGGGATCAGATCGAACTGGGTGGGGAAGTGACCCTGTTGTTTGAACTTATCGACTGAGCCTGCGGGATTCGCAGGGGTGTAGACATTCCTGTTAGTGTCCTTTTCAGGATTGAAAAACGAAATGGTTGCCGGTTTCGAAACATACATCAAGGCGCAGAACACCGGCTTGTCGGACGATGAAATTCGGCTGATTGGTGCGGCTGCCCAGGAAAGAACCCTTCGTCGAAAACAGGTTTTGTTGTCCGCCGGTGAGGTTTGCCGGTATAAGATCTTTGTGGTTACCGGTTTTTTGCGGACCTACCGGATTGGACCGGACGCCAGCGAACACCTCATGCAGTTTTCCCCGGAACTTTCCTGGACAACCGAAGGCGAAAGTTACGCCAACGGTACGCCGTCGGCCTACCACATTGATGCGCTGGAAGATAGTCAGGTAATGGTATGGCGTAAAAACCGCTTTGACGCCCTGATTGATCAGATACCGGCTCTCAAGGATTTTTCCGAGCGGCTCATTTCCCGAAACCTTTATTTTAGCCGAAACCGCCTGTATACCGCCATCAGTGCCACGCCCGCGGAGAAATACGAGGATTTCATCAACACCTACCCCGGCATTCTGGTACGGGTTCCCTTACGCATGGTGGCTTCTTACCTGGGTGTTTCGCTCAAAACCCTGACCCGGATCCGGCAGGCCCAAGCGCAACGGTCCGTGAAATAGGGACAAATGTCCTCTTTTATTGCTTCTTCGTTCATCAATTTTGCCCGGTGAATTCGTGGGTGCGGTGGCACCCGATTGCTAACTAAATCATTGAAAACGATGCGTGTATTTGTAACCGGAGCCTCCGGCTTCATCGGCTCTGCCATTGTACAGGAATTAACGCGGGGCGGTCATCAGGTGCTTGGGCTGGCTCGTTCCAATGCTTCCGCCGAGTCGCTGACCCGGGCCGGGGCTACTGTTCTGAGGGGGAGCCTGGACGACCTGGACAGTTTGAAAAAGGGGGCCGACGGAGCCGATGGCGTCATCCATACGGCCTTCATTCACGACTTTTCGAATTATGTAGCGGCAGCCGAAACGGATAAACGGGCCATTGAAGCGATTGGCTCCGTTCTGGCTGGTTCGGACCGCCCGCTGGTGGTGACCGGCGGCCTCATCGGCTTGCGAACCGATGGCGGTGTGATTACCGAAGACGATCCGGCCCCCGGCTTTCCACGGGCCTCCGAAGCAACCGCTTTTTCGTTGGCGGAAGCGGGGGTACGTGCATCCGTTGTTCGGTTGCCGCCTTCGGTTCATGATGCGGGCGATGGCGGTTTTGTCCCGTTTCTGATTAACACGGCCCGGCAACAAGGTGTGTCGGCTTATGTTGGCGATGGTAAAAACCGCTGGCCCGCCGTACACCGGCTTGATGCGGCCCGGCTTTTCAGACTGGCCTTGGAGAAAGGAGCCGGTGCGGTGCGGTATAATGCCATCGGTGATGAAGGCGTTGCTGTGCGGGACATCGCGGAAGTCATCGGCCAGCAACTGAACCTGCCCGTCGTCTCGATCGCGCCCGAGGAAGTGACCCGGCATTTCGACTGGATGAGCCGGTTTATTCAGTTCGATAGCCCGGCTTCCGGCGAAAAAACAAGGGCGCTACTGGGCTGGCAACCCACGCACCGCAGCTTGTTGGACGACCTCCGGATGGGGCATTATTTCGGCCGTTGATTTACGCATTGGTAACCCCCGGATACGTAACGTTCATCATCGTATCCGGGGGTTGTGATGCTCGGGATAACCACCCCGATCAACCGCTCGGGAGGCTTGGTGTTTGATCGGTGTGAGGTATTGTAGGCTGTAAATCACAGGCTTACCGTTCGCTCAAAAGGGCGAAGAAGACAGTGGATGGATGAAAACCGGGTTGTATCTTGAACGTGGATACATCAGGAAAGCGGAAGATGGGCAGTACGACACGCTGGCTTATGGGGCTGGGTCGGAAGGAGGTTCCGAAGATATTTGTCCCTTGTTCGCCGAACAAAGGGAGCCAGGCCGTGGCCATCCGGTTATTCGACCGGAAAGGATTACTCGGTGATACTGGCCTGAGCGCGTTGGCGCTGAAGACGCAACTGGAAGCCTTCTTTCGGCAAATGGCCAGCACCCCGACCATTTTGCCCGCCGTCAAACAGATTCTGGAAACATTCACGTTTACGGTTTCCTATTTCGATCGGGACCCGACAAAGCAGGAACGGGAGGATATGGCCGTGATGGACTTTCCCGTTTATTTCGAATCGACCGAGGGGCCTTCCCGGATTACGACTGGATCGCTGGAAGAACTGCTGGTTTTTCATAAAATCCCGGAAAAAGCGTTTGTGGCGAAACAGCTCACGGATGAACTGCCTCCGGTAACCTTGTTTATCACGGACGGAGCGGGAAACCAGTCTACGTACAAAGCCGCTGAAGAATTTGTCGGCAATGAAACCGCCCTGGGCCTGGGCATTCCCGGGAATTATTTCAAACCGGACGGGGTGCAGCACATCTGCCGGAAATTGGGCGTTATTAAAATCGACCGGGTGGTCTTTAACATTGTTCAGGCCAGGAGGCCCCAACGACTCTTGCAGGTGTTGAAGCACGAACTCGGTCATATGCTGGGGCTGGCCCACATCCCGGGCACCCTCATGGATGAGGATTATGACAACGTACAGGAACATGCCATGTATTCCCGGTTTCAGTTGCAACTGCTGAGCACTGCGCTGACGAACATGAGCAAGAGTTGATGGCCGGTTGTTTGCCCGGGCTAGCGGCCTGATTTTTAAGGAATTCTATCCGATGCGGTTCATTTTCTGATATCCCAACCCGCCCGTTGTCCGGTTTTAGGACACCGGAGCCGGTTTTTACTTTACGAGGCTTCCCTTTCTTCGATTTTCTTGCTAACTTGAGGAGCTTCCCATGGCCGATCTACACCCCACTGATTAACTCCGGTAAGTACAAAAACCGCACTTCAATGGCGATCTCGAAAGAAACGAAAAAACAACTGGCGCACTTTCTGGCGGGCGCCATCATCCTGATTAAAGCGTTTGATAAAGCAGAGCACGGCCACGTCCTGACGGGGGGCATTCTGGGGTTCATCGGCGTGGCCATCGTGGTGATGAACTTTTTTCATCACCGGCTGGCGCATCGGGTGCGGAGCTTCGATGCCCTGGTCTTTCTGGCCGAAGCCGTGGTGCTCGGCCTTGTCAGTGGATTGTATTTTCACGATGGCAAAAAGGCCCTGCCGTTTGCCTACGCTTTGGCGAGCGGGGGGTATCTGGTGACGGCTTTCCGGTTTTTCCGGAGAAGCAAGTCCGGAAATCATCTGGAAATCAGTAATGACCTGCTCTCGTGAGCCAGATGCTGACCGACTCCATTCCGCCGGTAAGGGCCGCCAAACCGCTGGTGCGTTTCAGTTTTACGGCGCTGCGGTGGTCGAGCCGGATGCTGGTTGCAACAGTCTGGGCCAGTGCCGCCCTCTTCGGCTTATACATTCTGGCGTTCTACGCAGCGGCCCTGTATGAAGGCAACATGGCGCGCTGGAACCAGGTGCTGCCCCGCTTGTACGAACCGGCCACCACCGCAGCAACCACCGGAATCGGTCTGCATTTTGCCACCGGCGGTATAATTCTGGTGCTGGGCAGTATTCAGCTCATCGATGCGGTTCGGGTTCGATTTCCGGCCGTACACCGCTGGATCGGTCGGCTGTATGTGCTTTCGTCACTGCTGGCGGCCATTGGCGGACTGGTATTCATCGCCCTGAAAGGAACCATCGGCGGTTGGGTGATGGATGCCGGTTTTTCGCTGTACGGTCTGCTCATGCTGGTGGCGGGTCTTCAGACCTACCGGTACGCCGTGGCCCGAAAACTGGATGAACACCGGGCCTGGGCGCTGCGGCTTTACGCGCTGGCGATTGGCTCGTGGCTGTACCGCATGGACTACGGTTTCTGGCTGCTGCTGGCCGACGGCTTGGGGCATACTTCGTCGTTTTCGGGGCCGTTCGACCGGGTCATGGCTTTCTTTTTCTATTTGCCCAATCTGGTGGTCGCTGAAGCGTTCATCCGGGCCCGTTCTTACCAGGCTTCGCCATTTCTGCGCATCGTGTCGTCGCTTATTTTGCTGGCCGCCACCGGTTTTCTGCTGATTGGTACGTACTATTTCACGCTGTATTATTGGGGGCCAGCCATTGTGGGTTGGGTAACGGGGTCGTAACCAGGAGGTTTGTCTTTTTCGTCGGCTTCCCGGTTGTTATGGGGTAAACTCCGTTCCGTTTTTTCTGTCTTTTCGTCGGCTACCCAAAAATTGAGCCCGGTACACGATTCCAGCGCCGGACCCTTTATCTTTGTCAGTCGGCATAACTGGCTGAACGAGCCGCACCCCAGCTGTGGCCGTCCACGCTGGAGGGTCGATCGACACCGCCATGAAACAATTCGTATTGCTCTTCCTGCTGCTATCGGGGTTTAGCGCAACCTCCCAGGTGCTGCGAAAACGGACGGTTAAGTTGATGGGCAGCCGGTTTGATATTACCATTGTCGCTCCGGATTCGTTAGCGGCAGAACAACATATTGACATGGTGATTCAGGAGGTGACCCGAATCGAGAATTTGATCTCCGACTGGAAAACCGACTCGCAGATTTCCCGTGTCAACCAACAGGCGGGTATTGCTCCGGTCCGGGTCGACCCCGAGGTGTTTGCCCTGACGGAACGGGCGCTGCATTTCTCCAAAATTACGAAGGGCGCTTTCGATATTAGCTTCGCGGCCATGGACCGGATCTGGAAGTTTGACGGATCGATGACGGAGATGCCCAGTCCGGAAGCGGTTAAAAAATCGGTGGAGAAGGTCGGTTATCGAAATATCGTGCTGGATCGGGCGCGTTCGACGATCTTCCTGAAACGGAAAGGAATGAAAATCGGCTTCGGCGCACTGGGGGAGGGGTACGCAGCCGACCGCTGCCGGGACCTGATGAAGGCCAAAGGAATTGAAGCCGGAATTGTCAACGGTTCCGGCGATATGAGTACCTGGGGAAAGCAGCCCGACGGACGTGACTGGATCGTTGGCATCACGAATCCCCTGCGTAACGACACCTTACTCGCGATTGTCCCGCTGCGGCAGAGTGCCGTGGTAACGTCCGGTAGTTACGAGAAGTTTGTCGTATTCAATGGCAAGCGGTATGCCCACATTATTAACCCCACCACCGGCTACCCGGCGACGGGATTATGCAGTGTGACGGTGTTCGGCCCCAGTGCCGAAACGGCGAATGGATTCAGTACCTCGCTCATGGTGCTGGGAAAAGAAGCCGGTCTGAAATTATTAAAAAAGTACCCGGAATACAGGTATATCCTGATTACAGACGACGGCCAGGTGTTTTCGTCGCCCAGCCTGAACCTTCAAACGACCAAGCTGTAAGGTCGGCCCGGGTCAATAGCAGTCGGTGAGGATCTGCCGGTGCGACTGATAAATGCTGACGCTTTTGCCCAGTTTGGTCTGACAGATCGTTTCGAGCAGGTCAAAGACGTCCTTTTGCATGGCCAGTGAGCCACAGATCATCAAGACGCCGTTCGTTGCCAGTACGTTGGCGATAAAATCCGTATCGCGGGCCAGCAGGGTGCTGACGTACTGTTTTTCGCCTTCCCGGGAATAAGCCACCTGCAACCGGGTGAGGTGTTGCGTCGACAGGCTCTTTTCCAGAAAATCCCGATACCGCTCAAACGACGATCGTTCCCGGAACCCACCATACAGGTGGCAGACGACTTTCTGGCTATTCTGGCTGATCATCCCCAGAAAGGGGGCGATACCGGTCCCATTGGCGATCATGACCACCACCGGGGCTTTGTCCGGGAAATGGAATTGATCGTTCCTGACCAGGCGGGCCTTTATGCTTTCGCCCGGTTGTAATCCATGAAGATAACCAGACCCCAATCCGCCGGGGTGAAGCCGGACACTCAATTGCAGCTCGTTGTCCACCATCCCGATCGAGTACTGCCGTTCGCGGTGGTCGTTGGCCGGATAAATGGCCAGCAAATCGCCCGAGGTAACCTCCTGCCGCTGGCTGGTCTGAAAGCGAATTAAAAAGGTGCCATCGGGTTGCGTGGTTTGCGTATGGCTGGTGACCACCAGGGTGTCAAGCTCAGAAGCCGGAGCGTTCAACTGGTCGGCCGATACCGTTAGGGGCAAATGGGTTTGATCGGACCAGGTTTCGGCCCATAACTGGAAATCTGCCGGAGACTTGTCATTGACGGTATGAATATCAATGAGCGGCTTCGCCCACGCGTGCCGGGCTAGCAGGTGGTTTACCTCAAACGCAAATTGGCAGAAGTCGGGATAAGACCGGGACCCGAAGCCGAGAACCGAATACCGAATGGGCTGGGATTGCGGGTATTGATCGAGCAGAGCCGCAAATTTCTTCGCGTTGGTGGGCGCATCGCCAAGTCCGTACGTGGCTGTCATTGCCAGCAGGTATTCGGCTTTGGGAAAAACCGTGTAATTATTGAATTCGGTCAGGTAGGATTTCTCGCCCCGGCTCAGGAGTTGCTGGTGAATGAGCTGGGCGTATTTGAAGGTACTCCCGTTTTCCGAGCCGACCAGGATGATAAACCGGCTCTCGTCGGCGGAATACACATTCTTTTTGACGCGATTCGCCAGTCGTTTCCAGGTAATGGCAAAACCGGAATAAATAAAAAACAGGATATTGCCGGTGGCAACGGCCAGAATGATGGCCCAGACGGCGCTCGTGCGACCGGTATGCAGGTCCAGACTCAGGTTGGTCAGTAAAAGGGCCGTCGGGTACCGGTTTTCGCTAAGAATCTCGCCCGTAACCTGGTTAACGGCCAGTTCACGATCCGTGAGCTTCAGCGTGTAGTAATCTTCAACGTCGTCCGAAAAGGGAAATTCGATGGTCTGGACTTCGCATAGCCGGGTGTTCTGAAAAACCGCAAAATCCGCCGGTTTCCGTTCCGGTTTTGACTGAATGGCGTCAAAATCGATTTGGGGCGAAATTTTCTCCGTGGCAACCAGGCCAAAGCGCGCCAGTGAAAGGTACGTTCCAGAGAGGGCAATGAGCATGATCGGAATCAGCGACAGCCGCCCCAGCACCACGTGGTAATACTGAGCAACGTTCTCCCGCACGATTCGGGTGAAAAACCGCTTGATGCCCCGTTGTCGCTGGATGATCAGCAGGGTACCCGAAATGGTAATCAGGAGCAGCAGAAAGGCGGTTAACCCGATGAAAAAACGCCCCAGTTCGTGGAGAAACAGCGAGCGGTGCAAGGCCGTCACCCACTGAAAGAATTCACTTTGTTCGGTAGGCGTTCCCAGAATGTCGCCTGTCTGCGGATCCACAAAGGCGGTCCGGTTTTTCCCATCGGCATCAATCCCTTTAACCCGCACAAACTGGTTGGCGTCGACACTCAGCTCACTGATTTCCGAAAAACTTTTTTTCAGAACTGGCAGGGTCTGGGCCAGCGTCAGGTCCGTAAAGCCGTCGGTACGATAGGGCTGGACTTTTTGCAACACGGGTTCGAACGCCAGAATGATGCCCGTAAGGGCGGCCAGGGCCAATAAAAGAAAAGAAGATACAGCCAACGCTAAGTGGCTGTATCTCCAGACAGAAATGGTCATAAAGCAGGCCGCTGTTAATTGGGGCTGAAGCGTACGTAACGAATGAAACCCGTCCCTTCACTTTTCGTGGAAAGTCCTTCCGTCGTGAGCGGAATTTCAACGTCTTTCGCGTGATCCTCCTTATCCTCCACAGAGCTTTCGAACCGTAGTTTGTAATCCTTGTTGAGCTTTGAATTGTCGATTTCCAGCACGATCACGCTGCGATCGCCACCGGCCACCGACGCCCCGCTGATGGCACTGATGTTGGGCGTTTTCTTACCCAGAGCTTTATACCAGGCCTTGACGTCCGGATACCATTTTTTATCAGAACCGAGTACGTACAGGGTTTTCTCGTAAGCGCCTTTTCCGTTAATGAGCGAAACGGCGATATAGGCCTTTTCTCCCATGTAATTGGTCATCTGGATCATGCACTTGTATTGAGAGGAACCCGATTGAGCAACCGAAGCCGCTGGTCGGGAAACGGCGATTATCAATGCGAGTAAACTGATTTTCAGGGAATAAGACATAGGTTATTTCAGGAAATGAACGGAAACCTTGTTTTTGGCCAGGTATTCATTTTCGCTGGCCAGATCGAAGGCAGTTTCTTTAAAGTTGGTCGGAATATCTTTCTGAGCGCCGATCGACAGCAGGTATTTCAGGATAGCGTCGTCCTTCGAAATCATCGCTGCTCTGTGCAAAGCGGTGAGGCCTTCCTTGTTTTTGCTGTTCACATCAAGCTGAAGCGTTTCCAGCCGTTTCACCAGCGAAAGGTCATTTTTGACCACCGCCAGGTGATAGAGCGTGTTGCCGTTTTGCTGCGGGGCTTTGATATCAAGGCCTTTGTCCTGAAGCAGTTTCAGTTTTGCTTCAAATTCATCGGCTGGCGAGCCACCAGGCCGGGGACCGTCCGGTCGGGGACCGTTGTTGGAGGAGTATGACTGCACCAGGTACGTAGCCAGGTTATCACCGGTTTTATCCGTTACCTTCACGTCGGCCCCTTTGGCTAGCAGATAAGCCACCACGTCGGACGAATTACCCCGTACCGCCATCGCCAGGGCAGACACGCCTTTGTGGTTGACCTGGTTGATGTTTTTAACCTTCGGTTGTAGCATGTCAAGCACCGCCAGGTCGCGATTGGCCGCTGCGGCATTCATAAAAACCGTATTGCCTTCGTCGTCGGCCTGGTTGACATCGACGCCTTTGGCTAGAAAATACCGAATGATTTCATTCTGCTTGGGCCGGCGAACCAGGGCATGCAGAACGTTTTCCCCCGCCTTATTGGTCACGGTCGGTTTGAGGTTCAGGCTTTCCAGGTACTGAAACACCTCGATGGAGTTCCCGCCCTGACGGCCGCCCTGGCTGGCCATAATCAGCGCATGGTCGGTAGCCGGTACACCCCGTTGCAGCAGGGCTTTCAGAATCGTCAGATTCCCACCCCGGGCCGCATAGCTAAACGCGTTGTTTCCGGACGCATCCGTGCTTTTCAGATCCAGTCCTTTCGATATAAAATAATCGGTTAGCTTAAGTTCCTTATCATTGGCCACCGCAATCAGCAAGGCATTGGCCCCGTCATGATTCAGGTCTTTTTTCAGATTGGCTCCGTTCCGGAGGCATACGTCATACACCTGGGTGTTGGGCTGACCGCCCCCGGCCGCAAAATTTAGGGGCGTCATTCCGTGGCTGTCTTCCACGTTGACTTTGGAACCTTTCGCCAGCAGGTATTCCATCAACTCCACATTCCCCCGGCTAGCCGCCCAGTGCAGGTAAATACGGCTATCGTGGGTGACCTTATTGACGTCGTTGCCGGGTTGCGCCAGCAGATATTTGATTGTCTCGTTGGGAGCCTGAGCATTGATGGCCATCACAACGGGATCAAAACTATTTGCATTCAATTGCGATGGGCTATTTCCTTTTTCAATTTCTGCTTTAACCTGACTCACGTCCGGCTTGGTTTGCCAGAACGACGATTCCAGGAGGGTATTTTTCTGCGCCTGGGCGGAAAGGCCAAGGCCGACCAGAAGGGTGACGAATAGTTTTTTCATGCCGATATACGTGTTGAACGACTGACTAAGCAAACTGGTTAGATGCGAAAGGCGACGCAATAGCTTGCAAATTAAATAAGATTCAGTCTAAATAAGCGGAAGGGTAGCGGTAAAATTTACTACTCTTTAAATAATAGCACAAATTCTTTGTTTTGCGCTATTTCCTTGGAGTGGAAGGCAGGAATAGGGTAAGGGACTGGATTCATTCAGCGATGTACGCTACCGTGAAGCTCAATGGTCGGACGTGGGGTGAATGCGTTGGTGCCCGGAAACGCTATACTTCGGCTCGTGGGCAAGGTTCGGGAGTTCAGGATACCGCCTAACCTTCTAACCGTAGCCGGTAGTGAAGCAGACGTTTTTCGACAGATGGTCCGAACTACGGGCACCACTAGTTCGTCACCCGGAAGAAATTCCACGCTTTCCGGAAGTCGGCCTTCATGGTACCTTTTGGAAAAACGTGGTGCGAGTTGGCCCAGGTCGTCCATTGGGAATCGAGTTTTTTGACCAGTTCCGGCAGTTCGGTGGCCCGGTTATGCTGCTCGGTCCGGTCGGTTTCCAGGTCGTACAACTCCCACGGCTGCCCGATCATGCCCACGGCTTTCCACTTGCCAAACCGGATGGCCCGGTGGTTTTCGTGTTCCCAGTACATGTACTTGTGCAACTGGCGGACCCCTCGGGTCAACACCGGAATCAGGCTTTTTCCCTCCAGTGGCTGAATGGGCTGTCCGTTGGCTACGGTCGGGTAGGTCGCTCCGCTGACGTCAATAACGGTGGGCATGATGTCGATCAGGTAGCCCGGGGTTGCCGTGATTTTACCTTTTTGCCGGGCCAGCGCAGCCGGGTAATGCACGATCAGGGGCGTTGAAATACCGCCTTCGTACGAAACGTGTTTGAAACCCCTGAAAGGCGTATTGGACGCATTGGCCCAGACTCCTCCGTACGAAATCGCTCCGCCTTTGGCCGGGTCGTTGATGTCGGAGGGCTTGCCGCCCCCGAGAACCCCGCCTTCCTGACAAGCGCCATTGTCGGACAGAAAGACCAGCAGGGTATTGTCGAGTTTCCCGGTTTTCTGGAGGTAATCAACGACTTTGCCAATATTTTGATCCATACGGGAAATCTGCGCGGCATAAACCGCCATCCGGTAATCCATTTCCTGCCGTTTGGCCGAATCCAGTTCGGCCCAGGCCGGATAGATCTCGGGTCGTTCCGAAAGCCCCCATGACCGGGAGGCAAGACCGGCTTTTACCTGTTTCCGAAACCGCTGCTCCCGGAGTGCATCCCATCCCTGCTGGTATCGGCCCCGGAATTGTTCAATGTCTTTTTCCAGAGCGTGCAGTGGCCAGTGCGGAGCGGTAAACGCCAGGTACAGGAAGAACGGCTCGTCATCCTTCTGTTCGCGAAGAAATGCAAGGGCGTGGTCGGTAAAAGCATCGGTGGTGTAAAACGGCTGCGTTACTTTCGCCAGCGGTTCGTTATCCTGCCAGATACCCCGCGGGTGCACCGGGTCGAGGTAGCTACTGGCCCCCGACAAGAGCCCGTAATAGCGGTCGAAACCCCGTTGGCGGGGGCGCAAATCCGGTGTCGAGGAACCAAGGTGCCATTTTCCGGCCATGTACGTATGATAGCCCGCGGATTTTAACACTTCGGCCAGGGTGACACAGTTGCGGTTGATTTCGCCCCGGTAACCGTACACCCCGTAATCGAAGTTAACGGCATTATTCGGCTCCTTGGTCATGTGGCCAATCCCGGCCTGGTGCTGGAACAGGCCCGTCATCAGCGACGCCCGGGTGGGGCAGCAGCGGGCGGTGTTGTAAAACTGGGTAAACCGGACGCCGTTACTGGCCAGTCGGTCGAGGGTGGGCGTCGGGATTTCCGAACCGTAGCAGCCCAGATCCGAATAACCCATGTCATCGGCCATAATCAGGACGATGTTGGGCCGGGGAGCGGCTTTCGGCTGCGGTTCTGTAGCGGCCTGGACGGGTAAATGGGAAATCGGTAGTCCGATCCGATGAGCACTGAACGAAAGGAGAAAAACGGTGGTAATGGTCAGCAGGTAGGGGAGACGTTTCACTGGCAGGATGCGTTTAAGACGGATTCGATCAAGGCAATAAACAAGCAAAAAATCCAGCGAGGTCGGGTGTTAGGGCTCAGGTTCGCCGGGCGAGGCTTTGTGCGAGGGCGCTGGCCGCGATTAATTGCAGGGCGTGGTACATCATGATGGGCAAGAGCACAATGCCAACCACGTTACCCGGAAACAGTACATTGACCATGACACTGCCCTGCACCAGCGACTTTTTAGAGCCGCAGAACAGGGCCGTAATCCGGTCGGCGCGGTTAAAACCGAGCCATTTGCTGACCAGGTTGACCAGTCCGTAAACCAGAAAAAACAAGCCGAGCATATAGCCGCCCAATTCGAGTAAATCCCAGAAGGTCAGGCCCTGGAACATTCGACGTTCGAAGGAGTCGCAGAACGAGGTGTAGACAATCATCAGAATCACCACTTTATCAAACGTACCCAATGCTTTCTTGTAGCGTTCGGCCCAGGCGCCCAGCCAGCGGTTGAGCAGAATGCCCAGCACTACCGGCGCAATCACCTGCAACGACAGCTTGGCGATCACGCTGCCCAGGTCGTAATCGCCCGAACTAGTCGACAACAGCAGGCCCATCCACAAGGGGGTGATAAACACACCGATCAGGCTGGAAATGCTGGCGTTGAAAATGGCCGCCGGCAGGTTCCCGCCCGCGATGGAAACCATCACGACCGAGGACGAAACCGTGGAGGGAAGAGCCGCGACGTAGAACGCCCCCAGCCACAACAGGCGGTTTTCGTCGGTTTCAAACACGGCCATCCCCGCCAGAATCAGCAGGGGGAACAGCACGAAGGTGGTCAGGTGGATGGTCAGGTGCAGTTTCCAGTTGCTCAGACCCACCCGCAGTTTATCGCCACTGAGCCGCAGGCCGTAAAAAAAGAAAATGACCGACACGCCGATATTCGCCAGATTATCCAGCGAAAACGGCCCCTTTTGAATACCCGGTTCGGGCCAGAGATAGGCCAGGCCGATCATGCCCAGCAGGGCCATTAAAAACCAGTCAATCCCGGCGCGGGCGGCCAGCGTTTTGACGGAGGTAAAAGGAGTGGATTCGGTTTTCACAAACGTTAGATCAATCCGGTTGATGGATTATTTTGCAGCGTTGCGCGGAGTCGTAAGGAGCGGGCAACGCAAATCGCCGTGTTACTCGGCAAAACAGGGAAGCGGACCAAGGTACCTAATTTGGGTACCGAAATACAGACGACCCGGTCGTTTAAATGATTCCACTTCCTGTCTGTTGACTCGGGTTGATTTCCCTTTATTCCCGCAGCTGCCGTTTGAAAAAAGCCCAGGCTTCCAGATACACATTGATGTCGTTGGGGTAATCGTGCTTGCCGCCCAGCACCTTCAGCAGCGTCACCTCGGGTTTGCCTTTTGTCTTGTAGGTATAGCGTTCGATGGTTTTGCCATCGGTAGGATCGGTATCGGGCAGCAGCTCTTTTGTCGGTTTTTGCTGATAACCAGCCAGTTCCGACCAGTACCGGAACGTCCGGTCGGTCGAGCGCACCAGCCCCAGGCTGATGCCATTGGCCTTCACTTCCCCCCCGTCATACGGGTTGGTCAGATCCGCCGTTCCGTTGACGATCAGTACCGGAACGGCCACCCGTTTTTCCGGGCAGTCGAGGTTGCTGGTATCGGGCAGGTTGGCAATCAGCGCCGTAACGGCCCGGAATTTTTCGGGCATCGTCAGCGCCAGTTTATACGCCATGTGCCCCCCGCCGGAGGTGCCGACCGCAAAAACGCGCCGGGTGTCGATCCGGTACTTTTTCCGGAAATACCCGATCATTTCGTCAAAAAACGTATTGTCGTTGATGTTTTCCAGGTTGGCCGCCGACTGGGCGGTTTTGCGGCACTCGTTCCAGTACCGTTTATAGCCGTCGGGATACACCAGCAGGATGTTTTCGGCGGGCGCAATTTCTTCCAGTTTTCCGGCACCCTTCCGGGTGCTTTCTCCAGTACCGCCCGACCCGTGGAGTACAAACAACAGCGAGGCATTGGGTTTGGCCGGTTTCAGAAAATGAAACGTCCGGTAATGGCCTTCGATCAAAACGGAATCACTTAGCAACTGGCTTTGGGCTTTTCCGGCGGTTACCAGAACAAGCAGAATGGTGAAAAAACGGGACATACGAAGAGAATAAGAACGGTCAGGGTTTCGTTTTCAGGAGTTTGCGTTGAATGAATACCTCGGCATACCGCTGGCCGAGGGTGCGGGCGGAAGGCGTATCGAAATGCGTGCTATCGCCCTTGTGCGTCAGACCGGAGGCCAGTACAAAATAACTGTTGGGAATGGTTTTAGTCGCTTGCTGCAAGGTCTCGTTGATGGTTTTCGCGTGCGGATTCCGGCTGACGATGAAGTCACCCAGCGTACCGACCACAAACGGGACATGGGGGGCATTCAGATCGTTCCGAAACCGTTGCACCAGTTCCGCCAGCTTTTGGCCGTAAACGTCCGACTTTTCCGGATGCGAGTCCGATTCACCCTGGTGCCAGAGAAAACCGGCCAGTTCGCCGTTCTCGAGCGCTTTTTTCGCCCGGCGCAGGGCATCGTCGTACGGATACGATTTCGTGGGTTCGTAATACGCTCCCGGTTTCCAGACGTCGATACCCGAACCGCCCACTGCGCAGGGCACCAGCCCAATGTTCAGACGAGGATAGGCTGCGGCCAACCGTTTCGCAAACGGAAAACCGGGTCCAACCCCGATGACTTTGGGTTTGTCGAAGTGCATCGGATCCCGGGCCGGAACCCAGGTTTCCTCTTTGGTCAACATCCAGATGCGCGGATTCGGTTGCTGGTCTTCCGCTTCGGGGATACCGCGTCCGGCCATGTTCGATTGGCCGATGAGCAGAAACACCTGCAGCCGGGGCGGTTTATCCTGCTGAAAACCGAACAGAACACCAACGAGCAGGGCAATGAAGGCGACTTTGATAAGGGGTTTCATGGGTTTTAGTTTAGGGATAAACCCGCCGGTTGGTTCGATTTACTCTACAGGCTGGAAAAATACGGATAATCTCAACTTCCGGCGGTAAATGCGGTTATAAATGATAAACTTTTAAAGAAGCTATGAACGAAAAAATGACGTCCGAAAACGTGGCTCAATCGCTCGGAAGTGGTTTAGCCGGGGCCGTTGCTTTAACGGCCCTGCACGAATCAGCACGTCGGCTGGTCGCCGATGCGCCCCGCGCCGATTTGCTGGGCATGCGGGCCCTTGCCAAAGGCATACGGGCCACCGGTCACCAACCACCGCCCGACGACGAACTCCATACCCTGGCGTTGGCGGGCGATATCGTGGCCAATTCGTTGTATTATAGCCTGGTAGGTGTTGGCGGTCCCAGGAATGCCTGGCTGCTGGGATCGGCGCTCGGGGCCGTTGCCGGACTCGGAGCCGTTGCCTTGCCCGGTCCGCTGAGGCTGGGTACCGAACCGAGTGCCCGCACTCCGGCTACGGCTGCCATGACCGTAGGCTGGTATCTGGTTGGGGGGCTGGTGGCGGCTGCGGTCTACCGGTTGTGGGAACGCACCAGCCACTGAAAAACCGGTAAAGGGAGAAAAGTCGCGGGCGGTTGGCTAACGGCTTTTCATCTCGTTTAACATGCGGTAGGAGAGAAAACCGAGCAATAGCATCACCAGGCCCAGCGCGCTCCAGATCAGCCAGCGGTTGGTGAGAAAAGGCGGGGAAGCCGCGTCGGCAGGTCGGGTGGGGGCGGGTGCTTTGGGTTGTATGATGGGCGGGTTGGCCGGTATTTTATCGTTGAAATACACCAGATCGTAAGCCGGTTTTTCGACGAGCGGGTCGGAAAATGCGAGGTGGTAGGATTCGCCGGTTTTTAAGCCGGCCAGCAGGTAGGTAGTTGATTGATAGGCTTTGATAGTTTCAATCCGTAAGGGTGTATTGTCCTGGTTATCAATGATCAGGTATAATTCTTGCGTGAGTAAGTTGGTCACATACACCGAATGCAGGCTGTCTTTCGAGTTGAGTTTGAAAGCCTGCACGGTTTCGAAGAAAGGAGATGAAGCCCCACGTTTCCGCTTTCGGGACCGAAGCTGGGCGAGTTCGACGCTCCGGCGGTACTGGGCGGGCGACTGCACCGAAATCGTTAGTTTTTCCGGGCGCAACGGCGTCGGAAAGGCAATACGGACGTAACTTTTCCGATCCGCGCTGTCGTGTTGCGTAACCGAAATCCCGGCAATTTCTGAATAAGTCCCCGCGCGGACCGTCTTGGTGTAATACCCGACCCGCAGGATGTTGAGGGGGGCGCTCAGCGAATCGTTGATGTCGAGTCGGTAATATTCGTAGTCGCTCAGCGGAAAATCGAGCATTTTCGCTTCCGAGGTCGTCGCGCTGCTGGTGACGGGTTCGAGTCGGTAATCCTCCTCAATACCGTACCAGGTTCGGGCGTCGTTGCTCCCGCTCAGCCGGGCGGTTTTGCGGATATTCGTATTTTTCAGGATCAGGCCCAGCGAGTTGATCGGACTTTTGGCCGGATTCCGCAGCACGAGGGTCGTTCCCACGCGCGGCACGACGGTTTTCTGAACCAATTGGTAGCCGTTGAACTGCGTTTGCTGAACGGGCTGGTCTTTCGTGAGCAGATACGGGACTTCCCGGTTTTTTTCGTCGTACAGCCGCAGATCGGACCGGTCGGCTTTCAGGCGGCCGGTGACCGAAGGGGGCAGTTCGATGCGGTAATAACCGGTTTTTGGTACGGCGGGTAGTTCGGCCCGGAACTGAAAATGCTGGGCAAGACTACTGGCACCAATTACCAGCCCCCAAACCGTCAGACTAAGCAATCGGATTCTGCGTCGCATGGGCGTCGTCGATGAGAATGAGCTTCCGGATTTTCTGGTACATAAACGAAATGACCAGCAGCAGGACACCCAGCGAGATAAAGGCGGCAATTTTTCCGCCCTCCGAAATACCCTGAATATCGTACAGGAACAGCTTCGCAATGGTCAGCGCAAACAGGCTGAGCGACACAATCCGGAGCTGGCGGTTTTTACGGTTCAGGCCCACCCACATGAACGCAAAGGCGCAAAGGCCCCAGAGAATCGGCAGGCCCACTTTATTGATCTGAATCAGCAGGTTGTCGAAACGGGCCAGCGCGGCCGGACTTGCCAACCCGCCGGTTTTTGATCCCGAAAAACTGAAATAAATGACGTGCGCGAACAGTTCGGAAGTGGCCATATAGACGATGACGTAACTCATGAACCAGGGCCAGAGCCGCAGCAGGACGGCGGGCAGCGGTTCGAGCCGGTTTTTGTGGCGGTCGATGAGCCACAGAATGACCAGCGTTCCGAGCAGGCTGAGGTAATGCAGCGGAAACCCGATCAGGCTGGGTTCGTCGCGGAGAAAATAATCGTCGAGCAGGCTCATCGTGGCCGGGCTGTAGGTGCTCAGATAGGCAATAATGCCGATCAGACCCACGCCAGCGGCTTTCCAGTAGCTACTGCGGCTGCCGATCCGCTGTCCCCACAGAACCAGCCCGGCGGCAAAAAGCAGGTTGTAGCAGCCGAGCAGGATCGTATAGTTGGCCCCAAAACCGAAGTGCCCCGCTACCTGATAGTCTAGTTCCAGCAACCCGGTCAGGTAAACGACGGCTCCCGTACCATACGTCAGCACCAGTCGGTAGGCGTCGGCGGGTAAGTCGCCGATCCAGAACCGGATGGGCTCCGGCTGGTTTTTCAGCAGCCAGCGCGTGCCGACCAGACCGGCTCCGGCAATCAAACCCGTGATGAAGGCTTTGTTGAACACGACCGGCAGGGCCTGCGTGGAAGCCGGGCCGTACAGGCTCATCCAGTCCATGATTAAACTCACCAGCATCAGTCCCGTCACCACCACCGACGCAGCCGCCACAAACCGCAAGCCCGATTGCTGGGCCAGCCACAGCAGCAACACGGCCTCCAGCGCCCAGAACATGGTGATGAAATTGCCGTCCAGCTGCACCGGAACGGCCAGGCTGACGAACGTAATGACCAGCCCGATGAGCAGGTAGATCAGGGTGCGGTCGACGGCTTCCCGGCGGTAGAGCAACGCGGCCAGTCCGAAATTGACCACGGCCAGCGACACCGTGAACAAACCCTGAAACGCTTTGTAAATACTATTTTCCAGAATGACCATTCCGGCGGCAAAGAAGAAGGCGGTGCTGCTGAGCAATAGGGCGATTTCCAGTGCCGAAAACCGGCTTTTTTCTTTCAGGGTATTGATCAGATTCATCGCCATAAAGACGCTGTAGAACAGGGCCGCAAAAACAAACGCGCCCGTGGTCGGCAGTTTATGGTCTATCATTACATCCGAAAGCCAGGCACCGTAGAGCAAAACCGTAAAACCGTAGGCCACGACGTGCACCAGATTCCATTTCCGGAAATACGCCAGCACCAGCATCCCGACATCCAGCAGGAGAATGTACGTGAGCAACACCCGGTAATCGCCCGCGCCCGTACTGACCATAAACGGGGTGGCAAAACCGCCCACCAGCGACACCACGGCCAGTTCGACCCGGTTGTACGAGATCGCCAGTAAAATCGAAAAACCGGTGATGACGACCATCAGCGCGAACGCGATCGTCTGGCTGAACAGGTGGTAATCGTGAAACGCAATGGCAATCGTAAAATACAAAACCGCCAGCCCACCACCGACGAGTACCGAACTAAACGCCCCGAACGAATTCCGCAGCCGGTGGGCCACACCGATCAGCGCCCCGCCCGCCAGAATGCCGATGAACACCCGCCCCAATTCGTTGATCCAGTCCTGATCGATGGCGTATTTGACGAAATAACCGATGCCCAGCACCAGAATCCCGATCCCGATTTTGTTGATGAGGTTTTCGCCGATGAATTTCTCCAGGTCGGGGTTGTCGCGCAGAAACCGCTGAAAGAACGAAAGTTGCGGTTCGGCGGGTACCTTGACGGGCGCGGGCAGCACCGGTCGGGCCGGTTCGGCGACCACTGGCGGAATGGGCGGGGGCAAAACGCCCTCCGGCTTGAAAACCGGTGGTTCGATGGAAAGCGGTTCGGGAACCGGTTCCGGCTCGGGTTGCACAGCCACGGGCGGAGCCGATTCTTCCACGACGTCGATCACCGCTCCGCGTTCGTCCGGCATCGTGGGTGTGGTCGACGGTCGGGTATCGGCTTCGAGCAGGCTACGGATTCCGGTGACGTCAGTCCGCAGACGGCCCAGTTCTTCGTTCTGTCGCTGAACCAGTTGTTTGATATCACTGAATCGACTAAACCCGATCAGAATCAGGACAATGACGATGACTAACAGAAACGCTTCCATAGAGCGGTCGGCAGGTAGGGGTGGAGTGAAGTCGGTTTTATGGACTTGTATACACGTCGTAAGTTACACGAAGCGGGTGCGTGGGACAAGCCTTTTCAAGGTAAAGTTGCCGAATGGGTGCCGGCGTAACTATTACCAGTTGGCAAGTGGTGGGAATGGATGCACAAGTCACCGCTTCCGATGCACAACTCCCAGGGCGTTGATCGGCAAAACCGACCGGCTGATCGGTAAAAACCGTCTCCCGGTCGAATGGCCGGAAAACCGGTTAAACGCAGGTCTTAAACCGTCCTCTAAGAATCAGTTACGCACCAATAAACCACGTACGATCATGAAAAAGACAATCTTCGCCCTCGCAACTGTAGCCCTCTTAAGCACCGGTGTTTCCATGGCTCAACGCGTATATAACCCGAATGCCAACCGTCCGAACGCTCCGTTCAACAACAATAAACCGGGGTCGAGATTCGACGACGTTAAGGAAGATATCAAGATCGATAAACTGGATGCCATCGTCGATCTGTCGCGGAAACAGGAAAAAGAATTGAAACGCATCGAAGACCGTTACGATAAAATGGAAACGGCAGCGATGCAACGCTGGAATCCGCAGCAATACCAGCGTTTGCAGGCCCAGAAACAGCAGGAAATGCTGGATGTGCTGAATAAAAAACAATTGCAGAAATGGATTGCTTTTCAACAGTCTACGCGCAATCATCGCGGTCCGGTGTATGGCCGCCGGTAATTCGGCCTGCATTCGTTTTCAACCCCGCTTTCGCACTGGCAGAAGGCGGGGTTTCTTTTTGGACGAAACGGATTCAGAGCCTCTTGAGTGGTGTCGATCTTTTCGGTAATTTGCCGTATGACGCTTCCACCCCTGGATTTAATTCTTTTGCTGGGCACCGCACAGGGCTTTATCCTGGCCGCTCTGTTGTGGTTTAACCGCAAAGGTAACCGCGTGTCGAACCGGCTGCTGGCCGCGTTGGTGGGGCTGCTGGCGTCGGCGAGTCTGGCGGTCGGGATTCCGATCCTGAACCCCTGGATCAATCTGTTTGTCGATTTCGTGCCGCTGATTATCATCATGCCGGTTGGGCCGCTGGTGTATTTTTACACCCGCTCGGTACTGGACCCCGACTTTCGGCTGGGGAAACGGGAGAAAAGGCATTTCTGGCCGGTCATCATCGACTGCGGCAGCCGACTCATGGCCTGGGTGTTCCTGTTCGGGCTCCTGCTGGGTGTTTTCAGGCATTCGGATAGCCAGAAAGTGGGCTGGCTGATGGATGAGTATGATAAGTACGCCGATATTCCGCGGTGGCTTTCGGTAACGCTTTATGTGGTCGTGACCGCCCGCTGGCTGCACCGGTTTCGGAGCCAAACGGACGAGATGACGGCGCAACAACGGGTTTCTCTGCGCTGGCTCCGTCAGCTCCTGATGATCTTTCTGGTTTTTCAGACCATCTGGTTACTGCACCTGATTCCGTATATTATTCCGGCGACCAGCAATGCCTTGCTGGATGCCTTTGGCTGGTATCCGCTCTATATTCCGATTGCCATCATGATTTACTGGATTGGGCTGGGCGGCTACCTGTATGCGCGCACGACGGTGGCCGAAACCGAACCGGTTCGGAAAACCGTTGCGACGGTTTTGCCGGATGAACTGGTGCAGGAAGCGTCGGCCGGACTGCGCAAAGCGATGGAAACCGACCGCCTTTACCGCGATCCCGAACTAAGCGTCGAGAAAGTCGGGCGGCATTTGCAGCTACCGGCCAAAACGATTTCGGCGGTGCTGAACCAGCACCTCGGCAAAAGCTTCAATGCATTCGTGAACGAATACCGGCTCGAAGAAGTCAAACGACGGCTGAATGACCCGGCCTTCTCGAACCTGACCCTGACCGGCATTGCGTTCGAATGCGGTTTTAATTCGCAGGCCACCTTCCAGCGGACGTTCAAACAAATGACCGGTTTTTCGCCCAGGGAGTATCTGAACCGGCAGGCGGCCTAATCCACGTCGTCAACTCTTTTGGGTTTTTGTTGTTAAAAATTCCTCTCAAATCCGGATTTGAGCAGACTGGAGACCGGTTTTTAGTGTGTTTTGGGGCAAATGACACGCTCCATGCAGTATCCAGCAAATCTCTTCCGGCAATTCCTCGTTGGCTTTCTTTTTACCTCTTTTGCCATTGGCACAAGCGCCCAGTCGACGGGCTACCTGACGCTTTCCGGAAAAGTCATCAACCGGGAAACCGGCGAACCGGTGCCATTTGCCAGCATCTCGGTGGTGGGGCGGGGCATAGGTACGGTTTCCAACGTGGTTGGTACCTTCGTGCTGAAAGTGCCAGCCACGTTCGTGGACGACAGCCTGAAAGTGTCCAGTGTGGGCTACCAATCCATTACGCAACGGATTTCAGCCGTAAAAAACCCGAACCCGGTTATTTACTTAAAAACTGCCGCCGTAACGCTGGACGAAGTGCAGGTGCAGGCCCGACGGAAAACCGCCGAGGATATTCTGCGCGAAGCCGTGGCCGCCATTCCGCGCAATTACGATACCACCTCGTTGCAGCTAACGGCTTTTTTCCGGGAAGACCAGGCGTTTGGTGATCAACCCGTTGTGTCCAGTGAAGCCATCCTGTCCATTTATAAAGCGGCTTATAACCAGTCCGAGATAAAAGATGGCATGAAGTTGATCAAAGGTCGGAAACGGGAATACGACCGGGCCATCCATCAACTGCCGCCCATGATCAATTTAAACAACGGAGCGCGAAACCTGCTGCTATATACCGACTTTGTCAAGCTGGCATCGTATAAACGGAATCTTATTAATGAACGGAATTACCCGTACTACGATTTTACGCTGAGCACCCTCAAGGGCGACCGGCTGCTATATGTGATCGATTTTAAGCCGGGCAAACGGAAGCGGAAAGCCTTTGGTAGCGGTAAGCTCTACATTGATGCCCAGACGATGGCGTTTGTTCAGATCGAATACGAGGCAACCCAGGCCGCGGTTGATGCGGAAAACAACCGGGATTGGCTGCTGAAGAAAGTGGCGTCGGCTGTTCATAAATTGGATCTCAAGTTTACCGGTCTGAAAGAGGTAGTGAAGTATAGCCTGCCCGATGGTGCTGATGCAGGGGATAGATGGCACGTCAGCCATGTCGAGCGGCTGTATCGTTTTCGGATTACTAGCAAGTCGCGGAAGCTGATCGATAGGCCCTGGACCGTGACCAGCAGTTTGCGGGTGACGGAGGTCGGACCGAAAGGAGTACCACCGTTTACGGAAGGAAACATCGCCGAAAATCCCAGCCCGATCAACAACCTGATCCGCAACCAGAACGATCCGGATTTTTGGGAGAACGACAGCGCCCGGCAGCACGTTTCGGCGGATACGGTTTTGGGCAAGAATCCGGTTGCGGGTCGGGCGGATTCGGTGGAAAGCCGACTGCTGAAATCGGTTTCCAACCCGGTTGGAAACCGACAGAACGGTTTTACGAGGGCCGATACGCTGCGGGGTAAATTAACGCCATTCCGCAGCCATTACGACGTAACGTTCTACGATCTGGCCGTGAAGGTCGACATTGACCAGCGGGTAATCAGCGGCACAAACCGGATGCGCTTTCGGGTGCTGGAGCCGCTCGATAAACTCCAAATCGATCTGTACGAAAACATGCCAATTCACCAGATTCGACACGCCGGAAAACCGTTGCGCTATACGCGGGAGTTCAATGCGGTTTTTGTTGAGTTTCCGGAAATGATGAAAGCCGGGAGCGAGCAGGAAATCGAGATTGAATACGCCGGAAAACCGCAGGTGCCGGATCTCAACGTACCGATGATGGGCGGTTTTTTGTGGGAGAAAGACCGCGACGGCAATCCGTGGGTGCAGGTGGTTTGTCAGGGATCGGGCGCGAGTTTGTGGTGGCCCAACAAAGATCACCTTTCCGACGAGCCCGACAGCATGCGGATCAGCGTGACGGTTCCCGACGGGTTGATGAACATTTCCAACGGGCGACTTCGGAGCAAAACCGCCCTGCCCGGCAACTGGACGCGCTACGAGTGGTACGTGAGCTACCCGATTAACAACTATAACGTGACGCTGAACATCGGCAACTACGCCCACCGGCGCGAAGTCTACGGCCCGGATTCGCTGACGCTGGATTTCTACTGCATGCCCTACCACCAGGAAAAATTCCGCTGGGTGTTCGACGGGGTGAAACCCATGCTGGCGACGCTGGAGAAACACTACGGTCCGTACCCGTTTCCGCGCGACGGTTTTACGCTGATGGAATCGCTTTACCCGATGGAACACCAGAGCGCGGTTTCCTTTGGGAAAATGCCGAACGACAGCGCCGGTCCGCTGACGCTGGTCGATACCCTGCGGCACATGCAACTAGTCTGGCACGAAGTCGCGCACGAATGGTGGGGTAATAATGTCAGTTGCCGCGACATGGCCGATATGTGGTTCCACGAAGCGTTTGCCACCTATTCGGAAGGGTTTTACCTGGATTCAGCGGTGCCGGAAAATGGTGAACTGGGGTACATCGCGTCCCTGCGAGCGCAGGTAATTGGCAAAGAGCCGGTGATCGGGGTGCGCGATGTCAACCACATTCACTACGAAATTGGGGATATGTATTCCAAAGGGGCGCTGGTGCTGTATACCTTTCGGCACGCGCTCAACAACGACCGGCTTTGGGCGGAGATGCTGAAAGGTATACAACAGCGGTTTCGGCTACAAACGATCACCACCAACGATTTGATTGGTTACATCAACGAAAAAACCGGCACGGACTATACCTGGTTTTTCGACCAGTACCTGAACTACACCACGATTCCGACCCTGGAAGTACAACTGACGGAAAAAGGCTCGTCGTTGGAGGTCAAATACCGCTGGAAGGCCGATGTGCCGAATTTCCGGATGCCGGTTGCGGTGACGAAAAAACCGGACCAGTTCGGGCGGATTTTGCCCACAACCAGCTGGCAAACGATTGTGTTGCCAAACATGGAGATCGACGACTTTGAAGTGGACGAAACCCGGTTTTACGTAAACGTCGAAGTGGAGGAGCCGCAATCAGTCAGCAGCCGTTCGGACCGCTGACCGCTGATTTTACTTCACGACAAACTCCGAATCCTTGACGCCGTTGTTGATTTTGACTTTATCGACCGTAATCTGCATCTGAAACTGGCCGTTGCCCTGCGAAATCGAGGTCGGGTACTTCAGTCCTTTAAAGTCTTTATAGTCAGCGTACTGGATGGCTTGCTCCATCTCGCCCCGGGGCGTTTTCTGGGTCGAAACCGACTGCACTTTCAGGCCGGACGCTGCGTCGTAAAAATCCGTCCACGAAGCCGCGCCGTCGGCTGTCGTGTGTTTCACCTTGTAGGCATCTTTCCCGGCGATTTTCTCGGTGCCTTCCACCGTGCTTTTAATGCCCAGTTCGGCCAGGTGCAGTTCCGGAAACAGCGTTCCCTGAATCAGTCCCAGCTGGGCGTCTTTGCCTTCCAGCGTCTGGTTCCCGCGTCGGCCGCCCGTCACGATTTTGGTGCCGTCGCTGGTCATCTTGAAAACCTCCATCCCGTTGGCAATCATCGTCCGCGAATACTTGTTCGGCGCTTTCTGCTTCAGCATGATCACCATCGAGTTGCCCTGCATGTCGGTCGACATCTGAACATCCAGATCGTTGATTTTTGCCAGAAAATCGGTGCCGCCGATGGCGGTCAGGTATTTATTGATTACGTCGTCCGCCGAGGGTGTACTTTGGCCGAACGCAAACACGACGAATGCAGGGAGCAGCAGCAGGGTCAGAATTCCTTTTTTCATGGTTTTGGCAGAAGGTTTGTTTTAAAGCTACTGAAAAAGCAACTAATTGCCAGAAAATACCGTCCGGCCATCAGATTTGAAAACATCGCTCCCGCGCCTGGCGTTAGAAGGTGGCAACTGAACCAACCGATGGCAACGTATCAACTCCTCCACGACTGGACTGTGACCCCCACCGAAGCCGTGGCCCTGCAACAGCAACTCCGGCACCAGATCAAAATTCAACCGCTTACCAAACCAGTCGAGACGATTGCCGGCTGCGATATTTCCTTCAACAAGTTCGAGGAGACGGTGTATGCCGGGATTGTGGTGTTGCGGCTGGATACGCTGGAGGTTATCGAAGAAGTGGGCGTGATCAGTTCGGCTACGTTTCCGTACATCCCCGGTCTGTTGTCGTTTCGCGAAATTCCGTCGCTGCTCGAAGCCTGGTCGAAACTCAAAACCGAACCCGATGTGGTGATGTTCGACGGGCACGGAACCGCCCATCCGCGCCGGATCGGTATTGCCTCGCACGCGGGTTTGTTCCTGAACCGCCCCACCTTCGGTTGCGGCAAGTCGGTGCTAGTCGGGAAATACGACGAACCGGCTCCCGAGCGGGGGGCGTGGTCGCCCATGACGCACTATGGCGAAACGATCGGTGCGGCTTTGCGGACCAAAAACCGGGTCAATCCGGTGTACGTCTCGCCCGGCCACCTGATTGATTTGCCAACCGCGATTGATCTGACGCTGCGCTGCGATGGGGTCCGCCGTGGATACGGCTACCGGATTCCCGAGCCGACCCGCCGGACCCATAACTTGGTCAATGCCCTGCGCCGGGGGGAGCGTGCTCCCGACTAAGGGCGACTGTCAGTGGGTACATATTAGTTTACGAACCAGATTCTAACTCCTTTTTCCCGGACCTGGTCTATGTACCATAAACGTGGGGTTTCAGCGGGTAGTTTTCTGGTAATTTTCAGCCTCCCCGGATGCGGCCACATTTTCGAGATCGGTAATGCGAAACCGTACCTCCTGCGGACTGTATTCCCTGTGCAGGGTATCGCTTGAATGGTTTTGCCGAATACAAAACCATAACTATATTTAACTATAACTATATCATATGTACTTTATGAGAAAATTGTCATTTTTACTGTTCGTTATTCTATCCGTATTATTTCAGTCGTGTGCTTTCCATTATGGCGCCCTTTCTGATAGTGCCAGTCTTTCTTATCCAAACTTTACCATTGTCCGATCAAATATTCAGGGCAGTGCCAAAACGTTGAAAGTAGTTGGCCTGGGTGGGTTAGCCCGGAACGCTATCGTAGCCGATGCGAAAAAGAATCTGCTAGCGAAATACCCTCTTAAAGAAAATCAGGCCTTGGCTAATGTTTCGGTAGATTTCAAAACCTCCTTACTATTTATTGTTCAGACCAAAACCTGTATTGTAACCGCAGATATAGTAGAGTTCAAATAAGCTTCGGGGCCCGGTTACTTTAACTGGGCTTTCTTTTTCAATCAGGCTTGCGGCCTTCCCAATCCGTACCTTCCCAAACGGAATAATTTTTCGCATTCAGGCACACTTTTTCGACACTTCGGCGACGGCTGTCTTCCGGTTCAGTACCTTTTATCGCATTTTTACAAAACGATGGAAAAACTGAACGACAGGTGGTTGCGAGTGATCGGGATTCTGGTGGTAGCGGTGGTGGCCAATTTCGTCTTCTACCAGCCCGATAACGGCCCCGAAGATATCGGGTGGTTGCACAGCCTGCTCATTAGCCTGATCGAATGGGCGGTTTTGCTGGAAGTAAACCGGCAGGGCATCCTGATCGCCCGACGGCGCTATCCACGGCTGAACCAGACAAAAAAACGGATTCTGCTGGAACTGGGGTGGTTTGCCACGGCCACTATTCTGCAACGGGTGCTGGTGACGTATCTGTACGACGTGACGCAGTTCTGGGGCTACCCGTTGCCGGGTGGCACCTACTGGGTCACGACGCTGGTTTCGTTCCTGTTTACGCTGCCCATTGCCGCCATTTACGAAGGCCAGCACCTCTATCGCCAGTGGTGGACCACCTATTACGAAGCCGAACAACTCAAGAAAGAAAACCTGCAAAGCCAGCTCGATTCGCTCAAGGCGCAGATTAATCCGCATTTTCTGTTCAATAGCCTCAGTACGCTGTCGTCGCTGGTAGCCGAGGATGCCAAACAGGCCGAGCGGTTTATCGAAGAACTGGCGTCGGTGTATCGGTACGTGCTCCAGACCAACGAGCAGCCGTTGACCACGCTGGACAACGAACTGCATTTTATCCGGGCGTATTTCAACCTGCTGCAAATGCGGTTTGGGCGGAGTGTGGAGCTGGATGTGGCCGTGGAGGAGCGGCTACACGGTTTTTTGCTGCCGCCCCTGACGCTGCAATTGCTGGTCGAAAATGCCGTCAAACACAACGTTGCCCTGCCCAACCGCCCTTTGCTGATCCGGGTTTATACCGACGAGGCCAATAATCTGTTTGTCGTCAACAGCCTGCGGAAGAAGACCATTCTGGCGGTTTCCAGCCGGACGGGGCTGGCCAACATTACGGCCAAATACCGGCTGTTGAAACAGCCGGAGGTCGTGGTCCGGCAAACCGACGAGTGTTTTCAGGTGATGATTCCTTTGATTCCAGCAACCCAGCATGACTATACTACTCATTGAAGATGAAGAAGCGACCGCCCGCCGGCTCCGGCGGATGGTGCAGGATGTTGAACCAACGGCAGTGGTTGTGGGCACCACCGTCAGTGTGGAAGAATCGGTGGAATGGCTGCAAACGCATCCAAAACCGGATTTGGTGCTGATGGATATCGAACTGGCCGACGGCCAGAGTTTCGAGATTTTCAACCGGGTGGCGGTCACGAGCCCGGTGATTTTTACGACCGCTTACGACGAATACGCCATCAAAGCGTTCCGGGTCAACAGCATCGATTACCTGTTGAAACCGGTCAAGGAAGATGACCTGCGGAATGCGCTGGGCAAACTCCAGCGAATGCGGGAAGCCCTGCTCGAGCAGCCCGATGGCCTGAAAGCTTCCCTGGCCAGTCTGCTGCAAAAAATGGCGGCATCGGCGGAGGGAAATTCGGCCTCCCCAACGGCGAACGCGGGGCAAGTGTACCGCGACCGGTTTCTGGTGAAACAGGGCCAGCGGCTGTTTTCGGTTAGTCTGGATGAAGTTGCCTACTTTTTCTCCCGCAACAAACTGTCGTTCCTCAAAACCCGCGACGAGCACGAATGGATGGTCGATTATACCATGGATGAACTGTCGGCGATGCTGAATCCCAAGCGGTTTTTCCGGCTCAACCGGCAGATCATTGCCGAACTGCGGGCCATCGACAAAGTGAATCTGTATTTCAACGGCAAACTGAAAGTTGGGCTACGGCCCGTGTTTGACGAAGAAGTAATTGTCAGCCGCGAAAAAGCCGGTGAATTCAAGAGTTGGTTAGGGGAGTGAATTCCGACGTTTCGGACGCTTAACGGAACACCTCAGTGTCCATCCGGTTTCGGCCGCGGCCTTTTTTAAGGAACTTTGGGACACCCAATTCTGGCAACAAATCCGATGAAACTCCGTCTTCTGCTCCCAGGCTTCCTCCTTGTTTTTGGCTTATTCGCGTCCGCAAGCGCCCAGACGCTGACGCCGGAACAATTGCAAACCGATTTCGCCCGGTTTCGGACCGCGCTCCATGAAGTGCATCCGGAACCCTACCAGTTTACGCCCAAACCGGCCTTCGATTCGCTGTTGATAGCCGCACAGGCTCAACTGAATCGCCCGATGACGCAGCAGGAATTTTACGTGACGATGGTGCCCCTGCTGGTGGCGCTGAAGGACGGCCACGTTAAGTGGATACCGGCGGGGGAGGACGAACATTACCCGTTTCATACCGATAAACTGTTTCCACTGAAGGTGTACGTGGTGGAAAACCGGATGTGGGCTGTCGGGAGTTTCGGGGCTAAAACCGTACCGGACGGGGTCGAATTGCTGCGGATTAACGGACAGTCTGTTGGTGAGATCATCCAAAAGCTGTTGCCGAACATGACGTTTGCCGATGGGTACACCGTCAACGGAAAATACGAGGATCTTAATCATTTTTTTGCCGGGTATTACGCCACCTTCATTGCGGCACCGGATGCGCACGAAATTCAATACCGGGTCGGAGACGAGGAGCAAACTGCTTCGCTGCCAGCGGTCACCCTCGAGCAGATCAAAGCCTCCCACGAAGCGCGTAAACCGGCCCGGCAACTCCCGTTCCGGCTGACTTTCCCGGCCAGTACCCAAACTGCCATCATGACCATCGAACGGTTTTGGGACGACAAGAAAGAGCAGGATTTTAAAGCCTTCCTCAACGAATCGTTCCGGCAATTGCGTGAAAAACAGGTAGAAAGCCTGGTGCTCGATTTGCGTAATAACGAGGGGGGAGAGGAGAAATACGGCGTCTGGCTGTACCGGTACCTGGCCGAAAAACCGTTCCGGTATTACGACCGGATCAGCGTGCGGCAGAAGAAAGCGTATTCGTTTCCGGCCTGGACCCCGAAGCTGTACCGGAAGTTTAAATGGCTGGTCGTGAAGAAAAAGGGAGATGGCTATGTCTTTACCAAACAGGCCGGTTTGAAACGGCAAAAACCGGCGCGGGATGCCTTTCACGGCAAGCTGTATGTGCTGCTGAACGGCCTGAGTTTTTCCGTGACTACGGAGTTTGCCGCCCGGGTTCACGCGGACCAGCGGGCGACGTTTATCGGACAGGAAACGGGCGGTGGCTACGGGGGTGATAACAGCGGGATTTTTACCATCACCCAATTGCCTCACGCCAAAATTGATCTGGGCATCGGCATGTTCGGCTTTCGGATGGCAAACCTTCCTCCATCGTTGAAACCGGGGCAGGGCATCATCCCGGATCATGTCGTGGTGCCGTCGGTCGAGGACGTGCTAAGCGGAACCGATCGGGTGATGCAGTACACGCTCCACTTGCTCTCAACGAAAGGTGCCGGGAGCACGGTTTTGAGGTAAAAGTTATGTCGCGGAGTTGAGCGGAACCTCTGATAGACTCTGATTTTCTCTGATCAACCCTGTGGTAATAGTTTGAAAATCAATAACTCGTCTCCTCCAGCTTCACTTTCCCGCGAAAGGTCCAGAAGACGAAAACCGTGTAAGTCAGCACCAACGGCATCCCGATCGCGGCAAAGAGCAGCATCGTCCGCAGTGAACCGTCGGTCGAGGCCGCTTCGTAGATGCTGATGTGACCGCGCGGGTCGGTTCGGGACAGCACCAGATTCGGATACAGACCCGACGCGAACAGCACCAACAGCAGGGCCGTAGTGACGGCGGAGGAGATGAAACCGCGCAGGTACCGCCGTTGCTCAATCATCCGGCGCATGTTCAGCACAATCAGGACGGCCGATAGCGGCAGGACAAACATCACCGGGTGTTGGTGAAAAATGGCTTCCATGTGCGGCACATAAATCAGCGTGGCCATTGAAGCCGTGATGAAGCACAGAATGAAAAATTTGCTGGTCTGGTTGATCAATATTGTCATTTTGGCGTACAGCCGATCCTCGGTTTTCATCGCCAGATACATCGCGCCGTGAAGCATGAACAGCGACAGAACCGTCACGGCAATCAGCAGCGCGTAAGGGTTGAAAAAATCCCGGAGCCGCCCGACAAACTGATGGTCTTTGTCGAGTGGAATGCCCTGGATCAGGTTACCCAGAATCAAGCCGAATAACAGCGAGATCGTGACGCTGGACAGGCAGTAGCTCACATCCCAGAGGGTGCGCCACCATTTCATTTCCTCCTTGCTGCGAAATTCAATCGAAATCGCGCGGAAAATAATGGCGACCAGCAGGAAAATAAACGGCAGGTAAAATACCGACAGCAGCGTGCCGTACACCAGCGGGAAGGCTGCAAAGAGCGCCCCCGCGCCGATGACCAGCCAGACTTCGTTGCCGTCCCAAACCGGGCCGATAGCGTTGAGCGCAATCCGACGACTTTGTTCTTTCCGGAAAAACAGGTGCAGCGCCCCGGCTCCCAGATCAAAACCGTCGAGAATACCGTACCCGCTGATGAGCGCGCCAATCAGCAAAAACCACCAGGTGGGAAGGTCGAGACCGAGAATGGTGTCCATAGTTTTTGAATGAGTGAATGAGCGAATGAGTGACTGAGTGAATAACCTACCGGATGCTTGCCCTTATTCACTCATTCGCTCATTCACAATTAAATGGGAGATGGATTGAGTTTTGACGGTGGCGTTTCCGGGTCGTCCTGCCCAACGTCGGGGCCGTGCTGGATTTTTTTGTTCAGCAGGTAGATAAACAGGATGAACAGGACGACGTAGACCAGCGTAAACAGGACCAGCGAAATCAGAACGTGTTCGGCTTTGACGGCCTGCGAGAGCGCGTCGGACGTGCGGAGCAGGCCGTAAACCACCCACGGCTGACGGCCCACTTCGGCGGTGTACCAGCCCACCTGGTTGGCAATCTGCGGCAGCAGCACCGAGCCGACAAAAACCGCCATCAGCCAGCGGGTTTCGAATAGTTTTTTCCGATAAAGCAGAACGATCGCCAGCCAGCACAAACCGATCAGCGTCATGCCGATGCCCACCATCAGGTGATAGGTTTGAAACACAAAATTGACGGCGGTTGGGCGGTTTTCGGGTTTGAAGCTGTTCAGGCCGGGGATCGGTTTTTTGAAATCCTGATGCACCAGAAACGACAGACCGCCCGGGATTTTCAAGCCGGTGGTCTGCTGTTTTTCGGCATCGACCCAGCCAAAGAGGTACATATCGGCGGGGGCTGAGGGTTCGAAATGGCCTTCCATCGTAGCCAGCTTGGCAGGCTGGTATTTCGTCACGACTTCGGCCGATTGGTGTCCTGTGAACAATTGCCCCAGCGACGAAATGGCGGCCACCCAGAGGGCAATGGTAAAGGCTTTCTGCGAATGCTCCACGTAGCGCCGTTGCATAACGTACCAGGCACTGACGCTTAGGACCAGAAACGACCCGGCCAGAAACGCGCCGATCAGAACGTGTGAATAGCGCTCAAGGGAGGACGGATTCAGCACCATGTCCCAGAAGTTGGTGACCACGGCGCGGGCTTTCAGGCCTTCCCCTTCAATACGATAACCCGCTGGGGTTTGCTGCCAGGAGTTGGCAACCACAATCCAGAGCGCCGAAAACATCGATCCCAGCGCGACCAGTACCGTCGACAGAAAGTGAACGCGCGGGCTGACGCGGTTCCAGCCGAAAATCAGGATGCCCAGAAAGGCCGATTCGAGCGCAAACGCAAAAATCCCCTCGGCGGCCAGGGCGCTGCCAAAAATATCGCCGACGTAGCGGGAGTATACCGCCCAGTTGGTGCCAAACTCAAATTCCATGACGATGCCGGTGGCCACGCCAATGCCGAAAATGAGCGCAAAAATCCGGATCCAAAACCGGGTCAGTTCTTCGTACACCTTGTCTTTGGTCTTCAGATACAGGCCCTCCATGAAAACCAGGCAGACGCCGAGGCCAATACTCAGGGGCGGGTAGATGTAGTGAAACGCAATCGTGAAGGCAAACTGAATGCGGGAGAGTAACTCAACGTCGTCCATAACCGGTTGGTTAGTTAGGAGTTAAGAGTGATGAGTTAAGAATTAAGCGTTAATGGACGAATCTAACTCATCACTCTTAACTCCTAACTCATTTTTGGCAAGGTACGGGAGAACCGGATACAAAATGCTGGTTTTAGACAAGATTTGAATAAGAAAAAGAGTTATTTCGCAGTGTTTATCAGAGAAAACCTCCGCTTACCTCTGATCATCTCCGCTCAACTCTGCGAAACCACTGACCCGTACTACGCCAACTATGCGTCCATACATCCTTGCCGAAGCCAACTGGAAACACATCCATGACCACCCCATCGAACTGGCGATCCTGCCCTGGGGGGCCACCGAAGCCCATAATTATCATCTGCCGTATGCAACGGATGTCATCGAAGCCGATGCGATTGCCGCCGAATCAGCGCGGCTGGCGTGGGAGCAGGGCGCAAAAGTGATGGTGTTGCCCACAATTCCGTTTGGCGTCAATACCGGCCAGACCGACATCCTGCTGGACATCAACCTGTATCCAAGCACACAGAAAGCCATTCTGAGCGACATTATCGAAGTGCTGAACCGGCAGGGGATTCATAAATTGCTGATTCTGAACAGCCACGGCGGGAATGATTTCAAAACCATGCTGCGTGAACTGGGCGTTCAGTATCCGAAGATGTTCCTGACCACCTGCTCCTGGTTCAACACGCTGGATAAATCGACGTATTTCGACGAGCCCAAGGGCGACCACGCCGACGAGATGGAAACCAGCCTGTTGCTGCACCTCCGCCCGGATCTGGTGCTGCCGCTGGACGAAGCGGGCGATGGAGCCGCCAAAAAATGGAAGGTGCAGGCCCTGCGCGAAGGCTGGGCCTGGGCCGAACGCAAGTGGTCGCAGGTGACGGCGGATACCGGCATCGGCAACCCCAAAGCCGCCACGGCGGAAAAAGGCAAGCGGTATTTTGAGGATGTGACGCAGAAAATCAGCGGTTTGCTGGTCGAACTGGCGAAGCTGGATATGACCGAATTATACGAGTGACGGTTTGAGCGTTAATCCAGACTCCTCTTCTAACCGGGAAGCTAATTTTTGCAACTGGTCAACATGTTCGGACGTAATGCTGGCAACTAATTGCCTGGCAATTTCGTCCTCGTAAGCCAAGTTCGTCAGGTTACGGCTTTTATGCATGCGAACCCAGGCAAAGCCGTCGATGTAACCGTCCTGAAAGGCCTGTTCAATGACTGGTTTGGGGCCTGTTATATCGTTATACCCTTTATCGCGTAAAAAATCCTGTACGGTTTTCCAGGCTAGTTCATAGGTATATTCAAACGCTTTGATGAGGCCCTGATCTTCCAACGCGTTTAATTCACTTTTTCAATGAATTTGTTGAGTTGAGCCAGCGCTTTCTTAAAACTCCCAAAGCGTTGTATCCACCGACTTTCCTGCTCCATACGTATCAAATTAACCGATCAAATCTACGGATTTTTCGGCCGGGCGGATTTCTGCCTGGACCCAAACCGGGTCGTTTGTACTAACGAACGGCTTACTTCCGGGCCGTATACATCACCCGCCAGATTTTTCCTTTAACCGAATCCGTAATGTACAGGGAGCCGTCGGGCCCCTGCGCCAGGCCCATCGGGCGGTGTTTGGCATCACCAGGGCTGGCCAGATCGAGTTTGCCGGCATTCACATGGGTACCGGGCTTGCCCTGTTCGGCCACCCCCGCAAAATTCTCCGCAAACACTTCAAAGTTGCCCGCCGGTTTTCCGTCCTTCCCGAACGGTACGAAGGCCACGAAATAACCGCCCTGTTTCAGCGGGGCGCGGTTCCAGGAGCCGTGGAAGCAGATGAAGGCGCCGTTTCGGTATTTCGCCGGGAACTGATTGCCGGTGTAAAACAGGACGTCGTTCGGTGCCCAGTGACCCGGAAACGCCATGATCGGTTTTTCTTTGCCGGCGCAGCGATCGATTCTGGTGCCATCACCGCCGTATTCGGGGGCCAGCATTTTTTTGTTCTGTTCGTGGTCGTTGTAGCAATAGGGCCAGCCAAAATCCGATCCTTTTTTCACCATCAGAAACTCTTCGGAAGGTAGTTCGGCGCTGACTTCGTTGGTGAACTTTCCGCCCCAGTTGTTCAGGTTATCGCGACCGTGTTGCAAAGCGTACAGGGTGTTGCTGGCCGTGTTCCAGTCGATGGCGACGGCGTTGCGGATACCCGTGGCGTAGCGGCTCCCATCACTTTGCTTCTGATTCGGTTTATTGGCGTCAAATTCCCAGATACCGCCGTAATTTTCCAGGATGGGGCAGGGGTCCTGGCCTTTGGAGCCGGGTTGCCGGTCTTTTTCCTGACAGGCATTCGAAGGCGCTCCGAAGGTGACGTATAGCTTCCCGGCGGGTGAAAACGCCAGTGGTTTCGACGCGTGCTGGCGTTGCAGCGTCAATCCGACAACGATCGGCTCCGGTTGGGCAGCCGGATCGACCGTGCCGTTGCTTAGTTTGTAGCGGTACACCGAGGTGTCGGACGACGCGTAGAGGTACCCGTTGTAAATCGCCATACCGGTTCCGGCGTAGTTGCCAAATAGGGTGGTTTTATCGGTTTTTCCGTCGCCGTTGGTGTCCTGTAATTCAACGATGCCTTTGCCGTCTTTCAGTTTGTTGAGTTTGACAAAAATCGTCCCTTTTGCATCCACGGCAATGTGCCGGGCCGATCCGAGTTCTTCCGCGACGGTCAGCGCGCCAAAACCGGTCGTCAGTTTTAATCCACCATTGTCGGGGTCAGGAGCGGGAAGGATCGCCGAATTTCTGGAAGAAAATACCCCGGTGATACTCGAAAAGGCCGATAGCAGTAGCACAACAGCCACTTCCGCCATCAGGAAGTTTCGGGTCTTTAACAGGAATCGTTTTTTCATGGGATGAAGGATTTTGGGCCTGCTAAAATATTTACGAAAAGAAAACCAGAATCCATTATTTTTACAAGTCCAACTCCGCGACGAACCGAAAGGTTGGCTTGCTTTTAGGGTAAAAAAAACGCTGATTTCCCCTTTTGCAAAATAAGCAGTCATTCGGTCAGACTTGCAACTAATTGCTTAACATACTGAAACGTTACTCCTTGATGAATCCCATTCTACGATGGTTCCGCCGGGGAACCGCCCTTCTGCTCATGGTGGGGGCGGTGCCGGTCTGGGCGCAATCCGTTGACGAGTCATTGACCCCGCTTCTCACCGACCGGTTGTCGTCGGTTCCGCCGAACTGGAAACCGGCGGCTGGTGTTCAGGCAAATCCTTTTAAAGCTGAGGTAAAAACGAAAACCGGGAGCGGGGTTCTGGTCGGTACGCCCGGGCAACCGGTCACGCTCCTGACCAATGCCAGCGATGTCCGGCTGGTAATGGAGGTGATGCTCTCGCCGGGGGCCGAAGGCACGCTATCGCTCGGGTCGACCAACATCCGGCTGGCCGACAACTGGGGCAAACCGGCGATCAATACCGGAACGTTCGGGGCCATCGAAGGGGGGGCGGCCTTGTTACCCACCCAGAACGCCGTGAAAGCGCCGGGCCTGTGGCAAACGCTCGAAGTGCAGAGGCAGGGAAGTGGCAAAGGACCCGCTACGCTGGAAAAAATGACGTTGAACGGCGTAGTGATTCACGAGACGCTGGTGCTGCCGCGCGCAACGGATGGAACCGCCGGAACGGTGGCGCTGACCGTAAAAACCGGCACGGTGGCGGTTCGGAATCTGGGCTATCAGCTAATTACCGATCGGCCGGTGGCCAAACTGATGAACATTCGGTATAAACTGTACGCGAATAAAACCGAAACCACCTCGCCCGCCGAACTGGCCAATCTGAAGCTGGTGAAAGAAGATACAACGTCGGCCCTGACGTACGAGGTGAGCTACGGGCAGCCGCGCTGGCATGGCATTGTCTATACCGGCGATCTGGTGGTTGATAAAACCGGACCTTATACCCTCGCCCTGCAACAGGGCGGTTTTGCTTCCCTGCACATCGACGGTAAGGAGGTGATCGCCAATCAGCGCCTTGACCTGGGGTATATGAACACGGCGAAAATCAACCTGACGGCGGGCAAACATCCGTTTACGCTGTTTTTCGGGCGGTCGTGGCCCCGGCCCGGTCTGGGTTTCTTCATTTCGGCCCCCGACACCAAATTCCAGGCGCTGCACCCCCGCGCATCGCTGCCCGAACCCGATCCGGTCGGCGAGATCGCCGTTGAGCCTGGCACCAAACCATCGGTCATCCGGTCGTTTGTCAATTTTGGCCCCAAAAAGAAAACCCATTGTATTTCGGTCGGCAGCCCGACGGGCCTGAACTACACGGTTGATTTGAACCAGGGGGCGTTATTACAGGTCTGGCGCGGCCCGTTTGCCGACGTAACCGAGATGTGGTACGAGCGCGGGGAACCGCAGTTGCTGAAACCGCTGGGCACGCTGGCGGTTTTGTCGGCGCAGAATCCGCTGGCCCTGATGGCGAATGCCAGCCAGTACTGGCCCGATAGCCTGTCGGACAGTGAGTTGAAATACAAGGGCTTGTCGATGGACAAACAGGGCTATCCGATTATGCAGTACCGGCTCCGTGACCTGGACGTAACGGATGCGGTTTTACCCGATGCCGATAGCAAGTCATTCACCCGAACGCTGACGGTGAAAGGCCCCGACAACGAAGCCTTGTATTGCCGGCTGGCGGCCGGGGCGTCGCTGGAAGAAGTGGCGAAAGGACTGTATTCGGTGGATGGCAAGTATTACGTCCGGATTGAGGGTAAAATCAAGCCCACGGTGCGGAACAGTTCCGGACGGCAGGAATTGGTGGTGCCGGTTGTGATGAAAGGCGGTCTGGCAACGGTTCAGTATTCAATTTTGTGGTAGTCCATGGAAAATTATATTGCATGGGCCGACTTTGAAAAAGTAGAGATGGCCACCGGTACGATCATCGCCGTCGATGCGTTTCCGGAGGCCCGAAAACCGGCCTACAAACTGACCATCGATTTTGGCCCCCGGGGCATCAAGCGCTCGTCGGCCCAGCTGACCAGGTTGTACCAGCCGGCTGATTTGCTGGGAATGCAGGTGGTGGCGGTGATTAATTTCCCGCCCAAACAGATTGCCACCTTCCGGAGCGAATGCCTGGTGTTGGGCGCGCTGGGCCCGGATGGCGAGGTGACCCTGCTGCAAACGGAACGTAAAACTGAGAATGGCTCCCGAATTGCCTAGTTCAAGCATATGAAAAATAGACTCTCATTTCTCCTTTTTTTTCTTTTTCCCGCGTCTTTCGCCCTGGCGCAGCGCCCGTTGACGGAGGACGATTATTACCGGCTGATCACGGTTCCGGTTCCCGAAAATGTGCAGCTCGAAGTGGGCGGGATGGCCGTGTTGCCCGACGGTCGGCTGGGCGTTTCGACGCGCCGGGGCGAAGTCTGGCTGATCAGCAATCCGTATATGAAAGGCAGCCGCCAGCCGCAATACAAGCGGTTTGCCTACGGTTTGCACGAACCCCTCGGGCTGGCGTATCACCAGGGGGCGCTGTATGCTACCCAGCGCGGTGAACTAACCAAAATGATCGATACCGACGGCGACGACGAAGCCAACGAATACCAGTCCATCGTGAAATGGCCCTTGTCGGGTAATTACCACGAATATTCGTACGGCCCGCTGTTTTTGCCGGACGGTGACATGCTCATTACGCTCAACCTCGACTGGATCGGCTACGGAGCGAGCCTGGCCAAATGGCGGGGCTGGATGCTGAAAGTAACCGAAAAAGGGGAGTTGAAACCGTATGCGACCGGTCTGCGCTCGCCATCCAGTTTCCGGCAACTGCGCGACGGTAGCATTTTTTACACCGACAACCAGGGCGACTGGGTCGGGTCGGGTCGGATGACGCACCTCGAACTGGGCGACTTTGCCGGTAATCCCGCCGGTTTGCGGTGGTCGGCGGAACCGGGTTCGCCCATCAAACTGAAACCGGAAGACGTGCCGAGTACGGGCCAGCCGATGCACGAGGTGGCCAAAACCGTCAAAGGATTGAAAGTGCCGGCCATCTGGTTTCCGCACACCATTCTGGGTATTTCAACGTCTGATATTCTGGAAGATACGACCGCCAGCCGGTTTGGGCCGTTCGACGGGCAGTTGTTCGTGGGCGATCAGGGGCACAGCAAGATCATGCGTGTGTTCCTCGAAAAGGTTGAGGGCGACTACCAGGGCGCCTGTTTCGCCTTCCGGTCGGGTTTTCAGTCGGGAATTTTGCGGATGGCCTGGGGGCTGGATGGTTCGATGTTTGTCGGGCAAACCAGCCGGGGCTGGGCGGCCACCGGCAAAGATCCATTCGGCGTTCAGCGGCTGGTCTGGACGGGGCTGACCCCGTTTGAAATGAAAGCCATTCGCTCGATGCCCGACGGGTTTGAAGTTGAATTTACGCAGCCGGTTGATCGGAAAACCGCCGAAAATCCGGCCTCCTACAGCCTGAGCAGCTTTACGTACAAGTACCATAAAATTTACGGCAGCCCGGTTGAAGACGCGCGTCCGGTGCCGATTCGGGGCGTGGTGGTGGCCGAAAATGGCCTGAAAGTCCGCATTGTTGCCGATACGATGCTGCGCGAAGGCTATGTGCACGAGCTAAAAGCCGAGGGGGTTAAGTCGGCCGCCGGGCTGGCCTTACTGCACAATACCGGGTATTACACGCTCAACCGCATTGCACCGGGCACGAAACTGACCCTTGCGGCTCCTGCTAAACACGATCATACCGGCATGACGATGGCTTCGACCAAAGCGACTCCGCCGGTGGCGGGCGCGAAGGGAAAAGCCGCCGTCAGTGCCAAACGGGTGACGGAGCAGCCCGCCGACTGGACCAGCGGCCCCGATCAGGTGGTTACGCTCAGTACGTTGCCGGGGCTGAAGTTCGACAAGGCGCAGGTGGAAGTGAAGGCCGGAAGCCGCATCAAATGGGTCTTTAACAACAACGACGACATGCTGCACAACTGCGTGATTGTCAAGCCCGCGACGGCCAATGCCGTGGGCGATGCCGCGTTGCGCCTGAATCTGAACGGGTCTAAAATGCAGTATGTGCCGGTAACGCCGAACGTGCTGTTCCACACGAACCTGATGCAGCCCGAAACTGCCGAATCCCTCTATTTTGTGGCGCCTACGACACCCGGTGATTATCAGTTTGTCTGTACGTTTCCGGGGCATGCTTCCCTGATGCAAGGCATTTTGAAAGTTGTAAAATAGCCTTGTAATTGCATATCTTCGTGAGAATAGGTGGTTAAACAAGGCTTTAATCACCTATTCTTGTTAGTATCCTGAGCCACGATCCTTTGAAAAAACCGCAATTGCCCAATTCTTTCCAAAAAGTATTTACTGCCTTAGTAGGAGAACCCGGGAAAACCACGTTGGAAAGCCGTGTATTTAATTCGGTCTGTGTGGTGGGTATTCTTGCGATGGTTTATAACATTGCGTTTAATTATTCCATTGGCTTGCGGGAAGCTTCATTCATTTCGCTGGTCTTATTCATTGTCTTTACGTTTCTCTATTATCTCTCCCGAATCAAGAATAAATTCTACATCAGTATTACGGCGGGTGGGGTCCTGATCAGTCTGTTGCTGGGGGTTAATTATTTTTTTAACGGTGGTATTGTCGGCTCGACGCTTCTTCTGCTTTTACTGGTTTATTTCCTGTTATCCATTGTCGCCCCTACCCGCCAGTATAGGTTCTGGTTTTTATTTAACCTGATCATTGTTTTTAGTTTACTGACGGTTGAATATTTCTATCCGCAGAGTGTAATCAGCGGTTATTCGAGCCGTTTAAACCACATACTGGATGTCGCGTCAACCTATATTGTCGCCGTTATTCTGATTTACCTGACGGCGTATTTTTTCCGGAAAGCGTACAAAGCGGAACGGCGTCTGGTCGAAGAAAAGTCCATGGTTCTGAAACAGCTTAACGCGGAGCAAAACCGGCTTTTTTCGATTATTTCGCACGATTTGAGATCTCCGCTCGCTTCGGTTCAGCAATATCTCGAAGTGATTCTGGAAACCGAGCTGGACCCGGAGCAGAAGCGAAAAACCGAGTCGGACCTGCTGGTAGTGGTCAATCATACGCAGGATATGCTGACTAATTTATTGTCATGGTCCGCTACCCAGATGAATGGCATGAATGTCAGGCTCGTTCGCATCCCTATGGCCAGTTTGCTGAAGCCCATCGTTGAAATTTATAAACCCCTGGCGGCCAAAAAAGGCGTACAGATAGACTTTTCCGTCGATCCTGCGCTAACCGTCATTGCAGATAGCAATATGTTACAATTGATTGTCCGGAACCTGATTGGAAATGCCATTAAGTTTACGGCCTCAGGCGGGGTTGTTTCGGTTGTCGTCCGGGTTTCCAATCAACAGGGCCTGATCATCGTACAGGATAATGGGATCGGCATTCTAGCGGCTGATCAGGAAGACCTTTTTTCGCTGAAATCGCGCTCCACCTTTGGGACAAACCAGGAGAAGGGCGTTGGGCTGGGCCTTTTTCTCTGCAAGGAGTACGCGGAAGTGCAGCAGGGAAGGCTCTGGTTTGAAAGCGAGCATGGCGTGGGGACAAGCTTCTATTTAGCGTTGCCCCTGGCGGTTTGAGAAGAGCGAAAAGTACCCCGGAAATTCCGGACCAAAAGCCGGTTTTCGGGGCAGGGGCCAACGGCCCCGGTTCTTGGTTTCAAAGGTAATTCACCCTCGCCGGCCATTTTCATCGCGGTTAAATCGGCCGAACAAAGTCCACAGAATCGGGTTTATTGGGAAATATCCTATCCGATACCGGGACTTTATGGCAGTAATTGGTGAATTGATCCGCAAGGCGATCGATGTATACGGTTTTATAACGTCGGAACCCGATCCGGCGAAGGCGCAGCGCACGGTTTTGCAGAACCTGCTGGAAAAGGCCAAATGGACCGCTTTTGGCAAAAAGTACCAGTTCGGTGCCCTGCTGGACCGCCCGGATTTCGTCAAAGCGTTTCAGCAGGAGGTGCCCGTTCACGACTACGATCAACTGCATGCCGACTGGTGGCATTACCTGCTGGAAGGGCATCAGAACGTGACCTGGCCGGGCGGACAGTCGTTTTTTGCCCTCAGTAGCGGTACCACCAGCAATAGCAAAGCCATTCCGGTAACCGACGATATGCTGGATGCGATCCGGAAATCCGGAATTCAGCAGATTATGAGCCTGAAAAATTTCGACCTCCCCGCCGATTTTTTTGAAAAGCAGATCATGATGCTCGGGAGCAGCGTCAACCTGATCGATCAGGGCGATCATCAGGAAGGCGAAATCAGCGGGATCAGCGCCGGAAATATACCGGCCTGGTTTCGAATGTATTACAAACCGGGCATTGAAATTGCGTCGATCAAAGACTGGGACGAAAAAGTACGGAGAATTGCCGAAGAAGCGCCCCAGTGGGATATTGGCAGCCTGACCGGGATTCCGTCCTGGGTGGAAATGATGCTGAAAGAGATCATTGCGCACAACCGCCTGAACACCATCCACGACATCTGGCCGAATCTGCAGGTGTACACCACCGGCGGAGTGGCCTTTGAACCCTACCGGAAAAGCCTCGAAAAATTATTTGCCCGCCCGCTGACGTATATCGATACGTACCTGACGTCGGAAGGCTACCTCGCCACGCAGAAACGCCCCGATACCTCGTCGATGGCGCTCATTCTGGACAATGGCATTTTCTTCGAATTTGTGCCCTTTACGGACGACAACATGGATGAGGAAGGCCGGGTAAAACCGGGTGCCGAGGTGCTGACGCTGGAAGAAGCCGAAGAAAACGTGAATTATGTCCTGCTGATTTCGACCGTTTCGGGCGCCTGGCGGTACATGATCGGCGATACCGTGATGATTACGGACAAACACCGCTCGGAAATCAAAATCACCGGCCGGACAAAGCATTTTCTGAATGTCGTGGGCGAGCAGCTGTCGGTGTTTCAGATGAACCAGGCGATGGAGCAAATGCAGCAGCAGTTCGACGTGGAAATCAAGGAGTTTGTGGTGGCGGCCATCCAGAAAAATGGTGAATACATCAATAAATGGTTCATCGGTTCGAACCGCACAGTGGACCCGGCGCAGATGGCGGCTTCGCTGGATCGCGCGCTGTGCGAAGCCAACAAAAACTACAAGGTGGCCCGGAGCAAATCCCTGAAAGTGGTGGAAACTGAGGTGATTCCGGTCGAGAAGTTTTACCGCTGGAGCGAAGAATACAAGAAACTCGGCGGACAGACGAAAATTCCGCGGGTGATGAAAGAGGAGGATTTTCTGGCCTTCGAAACCTTCGTCAACGGGCTTTCATAAGGCCGATTTTTGCCGGGCCAGCCGGGCTTCTTCCAGCTTTTTCACCTGTTCCACAATTTCTTCCGGCGACACGTACAGGCGGGCAATCTTGTCTTTATACGCCTGGGGAAGCTCGGCATGATTCAGGATAAACCGCTTGGTTTCAACGAGGTAATGGCCCAGTCCGCGCTCCACCGCGAAGTGGTCGGCAATCCGCTCCACTTTTTTGACATACGCTGGCGAAAACAGGTAGGAGAGGCCAAAACCGGCCATTCCGAGCGTACTCCGGCGTTCGTAATCCATGATATGCCCCAGCTCGTGCCCGATCCAGCCGATCATGATGGCATCGGGAAGCTGGTGAATCGGCACGGCGCTATGGGTTAGTTTGAACAGGGCACTGATGTAAATCCGGTACGCACGGTTTTTGCGCCGGTTCAGCAAACTCCGAAAAACCGGCTGCGCCTGCATGACCGACGACCGGATACGTTGTTTGAAACAAAACCGGATGGTCGTATTTTTCAATTCCGGGTAGAACGACAGGGCCGTTAACACATTTTTTTTTATGACGGCCGGAATGGTTTTATGCGTACCAAATTCGGCCAGTTCGGGCGGGATTTCACGGTCTGGGCTTGTCTGCATAACAGGGAAGGAAACCCGTTTTGATTCGGGATCCTTTTAACGTAACCCATCCGATGGCAATTGGTTTGATGGAAGGTTTTGCCATTTTTTCGCTCCTTTTTCCTAACATTGGCTAGAATACACAAATTGTTCGTTAATCCGGTATGCGATCGCTCCTTTCATTCCTGTTTTGTTGTAGTATTCTGGGAATAGCCTGCGCCCAGCGCCCCGCCGATTCTACGTTTTACCGGCCCGGTAGTCCCGTTCCGGTTCACCTGAAGCCCATCGAGCGGTCGTATGGGGCCTATTTCTACGGGGGCAAGCGGCTGCGGTCGTCGCATTCGCTGGAAATACCTTTCAACGAACTCAACGATCCCACCGTCAACCGGCATTTTCGCAGTTTCCGGACGCTGACGACCATTGGTCAGGCGGTGGCTATCGTGCCGCTGGTCTACGTGCTGACCCGGCCGCGTGGCACCTACACCCGTTCCGGCGAATACTGGGCGGTTTATTTTGGCTCCATCGGCGTAACGCTCGGGTTGAGCATTGTCGGCAATACGCAGGTGCGGAAAGCCGTTACCCAATACAACCGGTCGCTGGCGAATGCCCGCTTCGGTTTTTCGGCACAACCGCTCCCGGGAACCACCCAGACCGCCTTTGGCCTGAGCTTAACCCAACGGTTATGAACGATTCGGAGCCGGAAGACGACCAGCGCGGTTTGCCGTTTCGGGACCTGTTTTCCGAAGACGAAACCCGCGATTTCATTCGTCCGGTTTTCCAGTTGCCCACGCGCCGGATTGCGTTCGGGTCAATCGGTTTGTCGGTGGTGTTGTCCGTCGCGCTGGTCGTTTCGTCGCTGAATGCGCCCAAGCGCCCGGTTGGGCATCCCAAACCGGTTCCCGATTATCGGAAAAATTTGCATTTCCGGCCAGCCGAATACCGTAAAACCGACACGACGCAGTATCTTCGTCAGCCAACCCGTTAACATCCTTCTTCAACAACCTGCATGAAACACATTTTCTTGCCGATCACGCTTTTGCTGGCTTCCTTGGGCCTGCAGGCCCAGACCACCGTTAACCGCGACCCGGTGATTGCCCAACTAGTCGGTGAGGTATCGGCCGATAGCCTGCGGTCGCACGTCACGAATCTTGTCAGTTTCGGAACCCGGCATACGCTCAGCAACCCCAACGACCCCAAACGGGGAATTAATGCGGCCCGGCAATGGACTTTAAAGAAGTTTCAGCAGTTTGCCAAACAATCGGGCGGGCGGCTAACGGCCCGGATCGATACCTGGACGCTGCAACCCGACGGCCGGCGGATCGATCAGGTGACGCAAATGGGTAACGTGATGGCGACGCTCAAAGGCACCGACCCCAACGACGACCGGATTTTTCTGGTCAGCGGCCATATCGACAGCCGCGTAACCGATGTGATGAACCGCACGGCCGATGCGCCCGGGGCCAACGACGATGGTTCGGGAACGGCCGCCGTCATTGAACTGTGCCGCGTGATGAGCAAGGTCGCCTTTCCGGCTACCATCATTTTCGTGGCCGTAAGCGGGGAGGAGCAGGGCTTGCAGGGGGCCAATCACCTGGCGCAGCGGGCCAAAGACGAAAAGTGGAACCTGGAAGCCCTGCTGAACAACGACATTGTGGGCTCGAACCACAGCCCCGACACCCGAATTATCGACAACACGCGTGTCCGGGTATTCAGCGAAGGGTTGCCGGGCTATCAGACGGATTCGGTGGCGACCAACATCCGGTTTTACGGGCAGGAAAACGACGGAAAATCGCGGCAGCTGGCCCGCTACACCAAAGAGATTGGTGAACGCTACGTCGATCAGCTCGAAGTGGTGATGATTTACCGCAACGACCGGTTTTTGCGCGGGGGCGATCACACGCCGTTTGTGACACGCGGTTTTCCGGCGGTTCGGATTACGGAAATGAACGAGAATTTCGCGCACCAGCACCAGGATCTGCGGACGCAGGACGGCGTGGAATACGGCGACTATGTGAAGTTCATGGATTTTGATTACCTCCGTAAAAATACCGCGATGAATCTGGCGGTTCTGGCGAATCTGGCCAAAGCCCCTTCGATGCCCCAGAACGTGACGGTCGAAGCCCGGAGCCTGACCAATTCGACGATGCTGTTCTGGCAGGCCCCCAAAGCCGGGGCGTCGGCGGGCCGGAAGATCAAAGGCTATTACGTGCTGATGCGCGAAACGCACTGGCCGTTCTGGCAGAAGAAATTTTTCGCCGAGAAGCTCGGGCTGACGCTGCCGTATTCCAAGGATAATTACTTCTTTGCGGTTCAGGCCGTTAGCGAAGACGGCAACGAGAGTTTGCCCGTGATTCCGAAGCCCAGCCTGCGGTAATTTTTCCTGGGGTGGTGAATAGGAATTCGGCGAAAATACGGTTTTTGCGCAACGTTATGGCGGTTTTTGCCGTATAATTGAAGAGAAAATTCCGGCTTTTGTCCTGAAACGTTACAACCTGACCTTTTTTTTTGTAGCTTTCGTTTCCAACGGTCATCTCATCCATTCACACGAAACCTGTTACTCACAAAAACCTGAAAATTATGAAGCGATTACTTTATTTAGTTTGCGTAGTGGTGTTTGCAGCTGGCCTGAGTTCCTGTAACAAGGATAGCGATCCGGAGCCGGCTCCCGTTGTCGGAAAATGGAAATCTGACATTATCCGCCGTAGTGGTTTAACGGGGGATTTTGCGGTTGGAAATGTGGATATTGATGCCCTAAAGGTGTATGGACTTGATGTGAATTTTGAGGTAAAAACGGATAATACGTTTGCTGGAACGGATCGTTCAGGTGGTGTAGTTGATCCTTTCAATGGAACGTGGACGTACTCTGGGACAGATTTAACCTTTAAGTACGATGCTGGAGGGGAAGAGAAGTTAACTTATGATGCAGCTAAATCTCAATTGCTGGGTGAGCAATTTACTGTACCAGACACGCTTATCAATCCAAAAACGAACGTTGCAACACCAGTTACTTATAAGTTGCAAATTATCTTTAGCAAGCAATAAAAACTGTTTCTAGGATCTTCTCGAACCTCCGGCACAACCACAGCTTGTATCGGAGGTTTTTTGTTGCTTCCGAAACTATAAAAAGTTGTATCGCAGAATTTAGCGGTGCCTCTGATTAACTCTTTTTAACTCCTCTAAACTTTGCGATACAACTTACTTTACTCCACCGGCTTTACATTGTCATCCGACACCCGGTCGATCAGCTTGTTGTACGGATCGATACCGGCTTTGGCGGGTTTGCCTTTCACGACGAATTCCAGCTTGTGCGTGCCCGGCCTGAGCCACTGTTTTTTCAGGTACAGCGGTACTTTTTCTGTCATGCCCTTCTGGTTTTTGGCATCTTCCGCAAAAATCCCGATTTCGATCAGGTCTTTTCCCTGGCCCGCGCCGGTTTCCTTCCCGGACTTGTCGTAGTACAGCTTCTTCGTCTGCACAGTCATCGTGACTTTGTACTGATCGTTTTTCAATGGTTCGGCTTTGGCTTCGAGGATGCGGTTTTCGTAGAGTGTGATCTTCTCGAAATTATCCGTCAGGAAATACTGCAACGAATCGGGCGTGGCGGCTTTGATGTAGCGGTACCACTCGCGGCTGGTCGTAAACGGCGCTTTCTGCTGGAACGCATCCCGCTCGAGATACGCTTTAAACGCCCGGTTCAGCCGCTCTTCGCCGATGTAATCCTGCAAGGCAAACAGCACCAGCGACCCTTTGTCGTACCAGACGTAGGACCGCGTGTCGTTGTCGAGCAGCGTTTCCTCAAACTTGTCTTCCGACGAACGCCCGCGCAAATACCGGTCGAGGCTGTATTTCAGGCGCGATTGCATGATGTTGTCGCCGTAGGTCTTTTTCAGCACCATCAGCGAGGCATATTCGGCCATCGATTCCGAAATCTGGTTGGCACCCCGCGTGTTGCTCGGCATGACCTGATGACCCCACCACTGGTGCGCTACTTCGTGGGCGGTTACGTAATAGGCATAGTCGGTTTTGTCGGGATCGCGGAAGTCGCCCACCCAGCCGAAACTCTCGGCGTAGGGCACCGTGTTCGGGAACGACTGCGCAAAACCGGCGTAGCGCGGAAACTCCATGATGCGCATTTGCCGGAACTGGTAGGGACTGAAATGCTGATGGTAATAGTCCATCGACGCTTTCACCGAATTCACGTACCGGTCGATGTTGCGCCCGTGGGTGGGGTGGTGGTAGACCTCGATGTTGACGGTTTTGCCGTCGGGGCCTTTCCAGACGTCGCGCTGGACTGCGTACCGGGCCGAGCTGACGTTCATGAAGTAGGCAATGGGCGCGTCCATTTTGTAGTGGTAATACTTGCGACCGTTGGCGGTCCACTCTTTTTGCAGATACCCCGGCATGATGGCAATCTGGTCGGGGGCGGTGCTGACGGTGCCTTCAAACGTAATCCAGTCGCCGTCCTGCGTAAAGAGGAAGTTGCTCCGGCCCCAGGGGTCGGTATAGGGCGGTTGCTGGTATTGTTTGATAGGCAGGCTGTATTTTTTGCGGTATTTGTCGCTGCTGAGTTCACCGCCGGGATTGTAGCCGAACGACGGAAAAATGCTGGTGTCGAAAAATGTCCCGTTGTAGACCAGTTCGCGGTTAAAACCGCCGTTGGTGAACCCTTTCGGCTGGGACGCGATCGTGATTTCCATGCGGGCCGTGTCGCCGGGCTGGAGCGTGCGGGGCAGTTTGTAGATATAATACCGGAAAACCGTATCCTTCATCAGCATCGCCGGACTCTGGCCGTCGATCAGCAATTTTTGGGTTTTGGGGTGGTTGTACTCCGGGGAACTGAACAGCAGATGCAGCGAATCCAGCGGTTGGGCGGTTTTGTTCACCAGCGTGAAAAGACCGGTGGCGGTCACTTTCCGTTCTTCCGGTACGAGGTCCATCGTTACGTTCAGATCGGTGATTTTCGGATGGCGGACGCGTTCGTAGCGGCTGTATTTTTTTTCGTATTCGGCCTGCAATTCCCGGGTTTCGTCGGCGGTCTGGTATTTGTTCAGCACGCTGACGTTGTAATAAATCCAGGCTCCCGAAGCGACCCAGATGAGCAGAAAGACCGTTAAGGCGGTGATCGACGGTCGGTTTAGCCGGAGTTTGGCCAGCCGCCAGCGGGTTTTCAGATCGCCTTCGCTGCCCCGGTTCCAGAACAGATTGCCGATCACGAGCAGGGCAAAACCGAACGCCAGCCAGTACAGGTTGAACCACAGCAGCGGTTTCAGAAAGTGCCCGAAACCGTTCATGTCCGAAATTCGGTAAGCGGGCGTGTAGCTGTAAAAGAACAGGTTGTAGTCTATCTCCGCAAAATTCCGCAGGGCCACCATTACCACCCAGATACCCACCGTGATAATGTGGCCCGTAAACTTGCTGTTGACCAGAATGTGCACAAAAAAGGCCAGCATCAACAGTTGCAGGTATTCGGGAAACTCGATCAGATAGAGGTCGGTGAAGTATTGACCAAAATCGTATTCAAAATAGCCCTTGAGGGTCTGGTTCAGCACCCCGCTGACAATGACCAGATTGACCAGCAGAAAACAGATGACCGTCAGGGCCAGAAACTTCGAGCCGTAGGAGACCCAGTTCGGAATCGGCAGGGCGTCGGCAATGTTGTCGAAGCGCACGGCTTTGTCGCGGTGGACGCTCTCGCCGGTGTAGAAAATGATGAGAATAAAAACGAACAGGATGTAGTCGTAGTCTTTGACCTCGATCATGTAGTAGGTCGTCGGCAGGGAGCGCGTTCCCATGATCTGGTCGGCAAACCAGCCGTCGAGGAACAAAAAGAGCACACCTCCCATCAGAATCACCAGAAAATACACGTCCCTGATGATGTTACCGAATTCGAGTTTCGTAAGCCGGAGCAGGTGGCCGAAATAGGCGCTGGTCGAAAAGATTTTCTCGGCAACAGGCAGTGTGCTTACGGGTTGGACTTTTTTCTCGACGGTTTTTGCGGCTTTCGATTTTCTGCCCAGTTTGATGGCCAAAAACCGCTGGAAATCAAACCGGAAGAGGGTGTATAGTAACGTAGCCAGGCCGATCCCGCTCCACAAAAGCCGGTTTAGCAGCACATTGCCGGTCAGACCGGCGTGGAGTTCGTTTTGCTCGGCGGGCGTCCAGTATTTGGTTGCATTCGTAAAGGTATTGAACGCAAACGGATCGAGCAGATCGACCAGGTCTTTGTTCTCCAGATCCGATGCCAGCGTGACGCCCAGCAGATATCCGATGAACAGCAGCAGACTTCCGGCATACGTCACAAACACGTTGCGGGTCAGGGCGACGAGGCTGAAAAAGAGGCTTCCGGTGAAGAAAACCGTCGGAATCACGTAAACCAGCATCGGCTGTACGTAATCCCACAACCGGATGGGGCCGTAGCGTTCGATGTTATCGGCGAGGTTAAAAACCGGTCCGAGCAGCGATCCGAGCGCAATACCGAGGCAGGCGCAACTCATGATCCCGATCAGGATGACGAACGAACCCAGGTACCGCCCCAGCAGGTAGCCGCGCTCGCTGATCGGGTAGGAGAAAAAGTAGGAGCGGGTGTTGTGTTCGATGTCGCGGTAAACCGGTACGCCCATCACCGCCGAACACAGCATGGTGGCAAAAATGCTGGTCAGAATCAGCAGGTAGGCAATCGCATACGGTGAGTTGACATTCGCTTTCTCAGACGCGGGGCCGTTGCCGTAAATCAGAATCAGGAACGAATACAGAAACAGCAGCAGGCCGTACAGGTAGGTGGCCGGGCGTTTCAGCCGGTATTTCAGTTCAAAGGTAAAGATGTTCCAAAACATACGGGAGTGATGAGTTAAGAGTGATGAGTGAAGACGGAGTCACCGGGGGCAGTTAACAGACACGTCATACTTTTAATTTTTAACTTTTAATTTTTCACTCTTAACTCATAACTCCTACTGCCTGGTGGCTGGTAATTTTGGAGAAGTAGACGTCTTCGAGGTCGGCTTCGACGGGTTCAAAACCGAGTTGCGGGCTGTCGCTGTAGATGTGAATCTGGGTTTTGCCGCCTTTGAGTTGGGTGGAAATAACCTGGTGGCTGGCGCGGTAGGTGTCCAGTTCGGGCTTTTCGATGATTTTGCGCCAGATTTTTCCCTGAATGCTGGCGACCAGATCGGCGGGATGGCCCTGGGCAATGACGTTCCCCAGGCTGATAATGGCCATGTCGGAGCAGAGGTTGGTGACATCTTCCACGATGTGGGTGGATAGAATCACGACGGTATTTTCGCCGATCTCCGACAGCAGGTTATGAAACCGGTTGCGCTCGGCGGGGTCCAGACCGGCGGTGGGTTCGTCGACAATAATCAGGCTGGGGTTGCCAATCAGTGCCTGGGCGATGCCAAACCGCTGTTTCATCCCGCCCGAAAACGTGCCGAGATTTTTCTTCTTGACGTGTGCCAGATTGACCTTTTCGAGCAGGGCATCCACAAGGAGTTTGCGTTCACGGCTGTTGCCGATGCCTTTCAAACCGGCAATGTGGTCGAGCATGGTTTCGGCCGATACTTTCGGGTACACGCCAAACTCCTGGGGCAGATACCCCAGCACCCGCCGGATGGCGTCTTTCTGGCGCAGCACATCGATGGTGCCCTGGGCGGTATCTTCCAGCAGAATCTGGCCGCTATCGGCTTCCTGCAAGGTGGCGATGGTCCGCATGAGCGACGATTTACCGGCCCCGTTCGGACCGAGCAGGCCAAACATGCCCTGGGGGATGGTCAGGCTGACATCGTGCAGCGCCCGGACACCATTGGAATAGGTTTTGTTCAAACCCTGAATAGTCAGTTTCATTTCAATTTTCGGGAGGTTAAGTCGCTAAAAACTAGTTCGGTGAGGGTGTTGTCCGTGCAAGAAGTAAGTATATTAAATATTCGCAAGTATTCAGCCAGAGGGTGTAAATCTTTCTACGCATTTTTCGCGGGGAAATACGCATCTTCAATTGGCCCGCTGGTCTGAACGGGAGGGTAGTATTTACAGCCGATTTTTAGGATTTTTGCAGAATTTTAGAAAATTACGTTGCGTTTGAGGTGATTTATTGGAGTAATATAGAAAAGAATATAAATGTAATTTTATTCGGCACCTACTTTGTGGAATTTTCATATTTTTGAAATGGCCAAATTGAATTTGGTTTAATTCGGATATAACAAAATACCATCGTAGTTTAGTACAAAAAACGAACGACAACATGGACCACCCTCTTACCCGCAGAAATTGGTTACGAACCGGCGCTTTGTTAACCGCGGGTTTAACCATTGATCGGTCTACGTTCGGTAGCGGTTTTCTCAATCCGGCTGCTGCCCATGCACTTCATGAACAAGCTTTAGTTAACGAATTCGCCCGTCTGGGCGAGCCAATGCCCCAGATCAAGGCCCGGATCGCGTTCAATGAGAATCCGCACGGTCTGTCGCCCAAAGCCAAAGACGCCATCCTGAAAGCGGTTGAAAGCGGAAACCGCTACGCCATGTTCGAAGGGCAGGAATTGAAAAAACTGATTGCGGATAAGGAGGGCGTCAAGCCCGAAAACATCATGCTTTCGGCCGGATCGTCGGAATTGCTGACGGCGATGGCGGTTTATTTTACGGGCAGTGCGGCCAAAGGCGGGGGAGGGACGGTTCTGACCAGCCAGTTTACCTACGACGATCTGCTCGGTTGCGCGAAGAAATTCGGGGCCAAAATCGACGCGGTTCCGCTGACAAAGGAGTACCGTTTTGATCTGGCGGCCATGAAAGGCAAGGTTGGGCCGGATACCAAACTGGTGTACATCTGCAACCCCAATAACCCGACGGGCACCATTGTTCCGGCGGCTGAACTGGTGGCGTTTTGTAAGGAAGTGTCGGCGAAGGTTCCGGTTTTTATCGACGAAGCGTACATCGATTTTCTGGAACCGAAAGACCGCCCGGCCCTGCCCAAACTGGTGGCCGAAGGATACAACCTGTTTTTGACCCGTACGTTCTCTAAAATACACGGTTTTGCGGGCTTGCGGCTAGGCTACGCCATCGGTCCCGAAAAATTCCTGGAGAGTTTGCAGGACTACTCGCGGGGCGAATGGAACCCAAGCGTGACCACGCTGAAAGCCGGTATTGCCAGCTATCAGGATGAAGAATGGCAGAATTTCTGCCGCACCGAAAACACAAAAGCCAGCAACCTTCTCTACAAAGGACTGAAAGACAAGGGTTACGACTACGTGCCTTCCTACGCGAACTTCGTTTTATTTCCGATTCGGATGAAAACGAAACAGTTTGAAAAGGAAATGTTCAGCAACGGTATTCTGACCTCCACCCGTGAATACAACAACCAGCCCTTCTGCCGCGTCAGCATCGGCACCGTCGACGAAATGGGCCTGTTCATGGATGTGTTCAAGAAAATAGTTTAAAGGAATTATGAGTTAAGAGTTAAGAGTGATGACGGGGCCGCCCGGCGGTTGGCTGACGCACCCTTTTTC
>NZ_JBHSMA010000013.1:0-162555 GCF_042655385.1 Larkinella bovis
CTTGGAAGAGCTAACCACAGCGGTTCTTAGTCAAATTAAACATTTGGCGGAAACCCCAGAACTGGTGCAGGCCTTCTTTCATAAAAAGGAGATAGGATTCATTACAAGTTAATTCACACCTCTATAAGGTTGATGGCAAGCCAGAGGAAATTGTAAGATGAGATGGTCTAATAAATCGGCACAGTGAACTTGCTTAACTTGCAAGATCATGTAACCAAAAAACAAGTCCTTTAAGCGTCGTAAATATGATGCTGATTTTAAGACCAATGTGCTCAAAATGATTACTAACGGCCAGAGCGTTGCGTACACGGCCCAAGCTTTAGGTATTAGCGAAGCTTTAATCTACAAGTGGAAGAAAAGAACAAAGGGGGAAGAAAAACCGCTATCTGCCGGACAGGCTGCAGATTTATTTATTGAGAACCAGCGGTTGCAACAACGCGTTCAGCAACTGGAAACTGAACGTGAGATCCTAAAAAAAGGTACTGTGTTAAAAAGCAACTTTTTCTGCCATAAAATCATGAACTTTGTAACGGAAGGAGAACCTCCCTGGCCACGGTCAACGGTTCATCCTGTGTAGGCAGATCAACCGGTCTACCGTCTGCCTATTGCTTTTTGATCATCAGCCAACCGATGTGGTTGTTGAGCGGCCGGTTTACTTTCTCTTTTTTGGTATTCGGTATCGTTCTTCCACAGCGCATACATCAGCAAAAGCAATTTTCGCTGTAGAGCAGTAGCGCCCACCATCTTACTGGGTTTGTTCTGATTGATCCGTTGGTAAACCTGCTGGAGGACGGGATTATGACGACTGGCTACTAAAGCTGGAAAATGTAAGGCGGCTCGAATATGGCTATTGCCTTTCTTGGAAATCCTGGTTTGGCCTTTGATACTGCTGCCAGATTGGCGTTCGACTACATCATAGCCCGCATAACTGGCTAATTGTTTGGCATTGGTAATCGTACCAAAACCTTGGGTTTCGGCTAAGATGATGGCTACTGTAACCAATCCGATTCCCTTGATAGTCAACAGCTTTTTGACTTTAGCGGCCAACCAGGCCTCTCGGGCGATAAGCTGTTGAATTTGCTGTTGACACTGCTGAATCTGACGATCCAGTGTCTGAAGCAGCGCTTGATTGGATTTGCGCAGAAACTCTAGGGGCTGATGACCTGAGTCGAGGCTTTCTTTCCAGTTGGAAATAGCGGTTCGTTGCTGTTTGAGAGCCGTGTAGAAACGGGTTAATGAGCGCAGTTCCCGAAAGATTGCAGGTGCTGGCTGCCAAGCTTCCAGGGTTCGTTCAAGGCCTAACTGAGCAATCAGCCGAGCGTCGATAGCATCCGTTTTTGACTGCGCCGGCAGCCCGGTTGACGTTGAGACTTTTAGCGAAATGTTTGACCTTGTTGGGCAAGACAATTCGGACGGCTTGTTTAATCTTATGCAGATGGTAGGCCAGCGGTTCATAATAAACCCCCGTAGCTTCCATCACATCGGTGATAGCGACATCTTTAGGGGGTTGTTTACGAACCCATTTGAGCAGTTGATTGAAGCCCGTGGCCGTATTCTCAAAGGTAAGACCACACTGTACATCAAGGTTTGATCGGCATGAAGTTGACACAGACAGGCTGTAAAGCTGTTTTTGGCGATGTCGATACCGACACTTTGGCGGAGAAGGGTTTGCATAAAAAGGTATATTTATGACGAAAACCCCTATTTTCCTGCACATCTTTCCTTTTGTCTTACACAGGCTTACGAGTGGTAGCCTTAAGCGGCAGCCGCGCTATACTGTTCAGACTCAGAAGAAAATAAAAAAGGGAAATGGAGGTTCCTTTTTTACGGTATGACGAACGCCTACCAAGCTTTGAAGTGTCTCATTTCCCATGGGGTCACTCATCTAGTCTAACTACGATAAGTTAGCCCGATTTACTGATTAATTCAAAAGTAAAAGCTTTGTGCCTCGCACAACGGATAGTAACCATAATAAAGGTTATTGGCCCAATTTGCTGCTGAACCAGCCCATGCCCCAATCACCTGATTTGGGTCAGTGACATCACTTACCTTCCATTAGTGAAAGGAGGCTGGCTTTACCTGACAAGCTGGATGGATTTATTCTCAAGGCGAATTGTGGGCTGGCACGTGGATGAAAATATAGAAGACACATTGGTCATCAAGCCCTTACAGAAAGCCCTGGAGATGCGAAAACCTGCTTCTGGCCTGATAGTCCATTCCGATCGGGGAGGTCAATACATCTCCAATGAGTTAAAAGAACTGAGTGATTTCTGGCAGTTAAGGCCCAGCATGAGTCGGGCTGACGATCCTTACGATAACGCTTTTGCCGAATCGTTTTGGAGCCGCTTCAAAGCGGAATTATTGGAAGGGGGAGCTTTTTTAGATGTGACCGATGCGCGGACTGAAATCTTTGAGTACATTGAAATGTATTATAACAGAATCCGTCAGCATTCATCTTTGGGGTATAAAAGCCCACTGTTTTTTGAACGAGAATATTACACTAAACAAGAGAGTTCACTGTAAACCTAAACTGGACCACCTCACTCCTGCCTCACACCCGCATAATTAAAACGGGACAAACAGAGTGATTCAGAACATCCTCCGCAACACTTCCCTGGATCCAATGCCGAAGGCCTGTATAGCCGTGTGTGTACAGAACAATTAAATCGGCCTTGATCTCTTCAGCGTAGGCAAGAATGCCCTCTGATACGGTGGGGGCCCGACAAATGGCCAGGTTATAATGCGCAATGCCTTTCGCCAGGGCAAACTCATTCATCCACTCCCGGATCCCCTCCGGCTGCCGGGAATCGGTCGGTGTCAGCACATAGACAAACTGCTGGAGGCCCTGATCGGTCAGTTGAAATGGATACGGATGAAATGTCTTCAGTTTATCGTCCATATCGATGACACCAAGGATGTTTTGGGGCTGAAAATGCTTAACCGGCTGTTTAATGACCAAAACCGGGCAGTTCGCGTGACGGACAATGTGTTCGGCATTTGAGCCTTCCAACCATTCCATGAGTCCGGATGCGCCTTCCGACGCCAGCACAATCAGATCTGGCGACTGATCGTTAATACTCCGAACTAATCCGTCCAAATTATTGGTCAATTTGATTTCAATACGAACACCTGCATAGTTGGGGTCGGCCACCTGCTTTCGAAGCGCTTCTTCGACTTCCTGATAGGCGGTTTCGTAGCTTTCCGCCATCAGCGTCACATACTCTGGTGTGTAAGCGCCGGTGGGCTGGACAACCAGTGGATACAGCATGGTATGCAATAAAATGATTTCTGCCTGATGAGTCCGGGCCAGATCAGCCGCTACGTCCAGGGCGTTGGTTGCTAACGGACTCAGGTCGGTTGGTACAAGAATTTTCTTCATGAATAGCGTCGATTGAGTTTCTAACCCAAAACTCATCAATCGCCCTTTCTTTTTGCATGACCTGCGGCATGGCTCAGGTTGATCGTTATCACCCCGACCAGAATGAACAACCCAACTGATGATCAACTTATTACCCAGCTATGAAAGACAGACTAACCACCAGAGAATCATCAGTAAACCCGCTGACAACCGTCATTTTGTAACCGCCGGGACACCCTTAGCTTGCCGTCGTTTTAAAACAAAATCAGACGAACATGAACACATGGGTCCTTCCTTTCAGCCAGATCAACAACGGAATGATTGCCCGCGTTGGTGGAAAAAATGCTTCGCTCGGTGAGATGTTTAACGGTCTCCGGTTTTATGGCGTCCGCATTCCAGACGGATTTGCCTTAACAACCGATGCGTATTGGGAATTTATTCACTCCAACCGGCTGGAAGAACCCATTCGTAGTCTACTCGATCAACTGGATCTGGACGGTTTTTCCAATCTGTCGACCATCGGAGGACAAATCCGCGATCTGATTCAAGGGGCAATCTTTCCCCGTTCAGTGGCTGAAGCCGTCAAAGCGGCTTTCGCTACGCTACGGCACCCTTACCCGGATCCGGTTCAGGTGGCTGTCCGGAGTAGCGCCACGGCCGAAGATCTGGTTACGGCCAGCTTTGCGGGCCAGCATGAATCCTTTCTGAATATCCAAACCGACGAACAGCTCCTGGCCGCCTGTCAGGCTTGTTTTGCATCCCTGTTTACAGATCGGGCCATCAAATACCGCCATGACAATGGTTTTAACCACCTGAAAGTTGCGCTTTCGATTGGAGTTCAAAAGATGGTTCGCTCCGATCTGGCCTCTTCCGGGGTGTGTTTTACGGTTGATCCCGATACGGGTCACCAAAACCTCATGCTGATCACCGGTAGTTGGGGGTTAGGCGAAAACGTCGTATTGGGCAATGTTAATCCTGATGAATTTTACGTATTCAAACCCTTTCTCGGGAAGCAGATGAATGCTATCGTGAACCGAAAAACCGGCGAGAAATCCGTTACAATGATCTATGCCGACCCTGCGCAAAAGGGCAAGCAAACCGTCAATATCGATACGCCAGCCGAAAAACGCGATCAGTGGGTGCTAACCGTCGCTGAAATCAATCAACTGGCAGGCTGGTCGAAACTGATTGAAGAACACTACGGCAAACCGATGGACATCGAATGGGCAAAAGACGGCATAGACCAGCATTTATACATCGTACAGGCCCGGCCCATCACAACCCTAAAACCGGATTCGCTTGAACTGACTGAATATCGTTTGCGCGAAAAAGGAAAGATTCTGGCCCAGGGCAAAGGAATTGGCCAGCGCGTCGTGACCGGCACGGCCCGCGTCGTCGGCTCCCCGGCGGAGGTTCCGGAGACAATTGGAGCGACGGATATTCTGGTTACTGACATCACCACCCCGGACTGGGACCCCATTTTGAAAAAAGTTTCGGCCATCATCACCAACCGTGGAGGCCGCACAAGCCATGCCGCCATTGTGGCCCGGGAACTGGGCGCATTGGCCGTGGTCGGAACCAACAACGGCACAGAAACCATCGCCGATGGTAGTTGCATTACCGTCTCCTGCGTGGATGCCCAGGAAGGCTTCGTCTATGAAGGATCGGTGCCGTTTACCCGCGACGTTGTTCCGGTAAAGGACCTGCCCAAACCCCGAACGAACTGCAACCTGATTGTGGGCGACCCGGCCCAGGCCCTGCGGTTATCGCTCTTACCCAGCGATGGCGTAGGATTAATGCGGCTGGAGTTCATCATTACCAATGCCATTGGCATCCACCCGATGGCGCTGGCGCGGTTTGATGAACTGACCGATGAAACAGTCAAGGCGGAAATTAGCCAGCGTACGCGCCAGTACGCGGACAAAAGAGAGTTTTTTGTCGATCAATTGGCACAGTCTGTGGGCCTGGTGGCTGCTAGTTTCTATCCGCGGCCGGTTATCGTCCGAATGAGTGATTTTAAAACCAATGAATACGCCAATCTGCTGGGGGGCCGGCCGTTTGAACCCGTGGAAGAAAACCCGATGCTCGGCTGGCGGGGAGCCAGCCGGTATTACGACCCGCGCTACGCGGACGGGTTTCGACTGGAATGCCAGGCCATGCACCGGGTTCGCAATCAGATGGGATTGACCAACGTCAAACTGATGATCCCTTTCTGCCGAACCATCGAGGAAGGGCAGCGCGTTCTGGAGGTCATGGCGAATTACGGGTTGTCGCGGCACGAAAATGGCCTGGAAGTTTATGTCATGGCCGAAATCCCGAGTAACATTATCCAGGCCGAAGCGTTTGCCCAGTTGTTCGACGGTTTTTCCATCGGCTCCAATGACCTGACCCAGTTGGCGCTGGGGGTCGACCGCGATTCCTCAACGGTACAGGGGCTTTTCAACGAAAACAATCCGACCGTGCGCGAATTAATAGCCTTGTTATTGCGGAAGGCTCGGCATGCCGCCCGCCCGGTCGGTATCTGTGGGCAGGGACCCAGTGACAATCCGGAGTTTGCCCGGTTTTTGACCGAAGAAGGCATTACCAGCATTTCGCTGACACCCGACGCCTTCCTGCGGGGGTTAGTGACGATCTATGAAGCCGAAACCGCCCTGGCACTCGATGCTTTATGAATACGCAATGAAATATCCCGGATTAACAGTCCGGGATATTTCATTGAAAGGCATTTTGAAACTCCGAAAAACAAAATAAACGCTCCTGGATTATCCAGGGGCATTTTTATGAACTACGCCAAAACAAGCGCCAGACCTGGTTGATTGAAGAGTAGCCGTTCATTCCTTTCCCCGTTTTCGGTTGGGACAGGTAGCCATTTATGGACAAGCCCAGACTTCGGTGATTTTGTCGGGGTCGCCCCGAAAACTGAATTTCAGGGACGTAGCCGTCAATTCTTCAATATGACCACCCGTCGGCGGACCATAGATGTTGCCAGGCCGGACGGAAAGGTCAAGAGAGTTGGCATTAATAGACCAGGAACCGCCCGCCAGGGGTGAAGTGTCCGGCCCCGCACAATGACTCCGGTCGTAAATCAGATGCCCATCGCGCTGAAAAATCATTTGATAACAGGCCGGTGCCGCATCCCCCACCCGACTTCCCTGGTAGAAGACACCAACCGGTTTCCAGCCGGACTGGCAATTCACGAGGAATTCTTCGGCAGTGGTCAATGGACGGTGGTCCTCCATACAGGACCAGGGTAAACAGCTCAGTAGGCTTATACAAATGCTGCCCCACCATTTAGGTTTTTGTAGTTGGTCCATTACTTAAGCGATTAAACGTAAAACCAGTTATTTATTTCGTTTGACCCATCCAAAATCAGGGTAGTCCAGTCGTCTTCACTGCTTTTTGAAGGTTTGCTCCACGGGTGCCGGGTCATGGGTCATGCAGCGCCCGTAGCGGAGCCGGTAGGCTAACCGACGTGTCAGACTGCGGTTCCAGACAACATCCGGCATCGATTGCCGGTGCAGAATCGTCGTCAGCAGGTCGACCGAGTGCGTGTCCAGATACGTATGGATGCATTTTCAACCAATTCGTCCCCAATAAAATCGGGCCCGGTTTTAACCGCATCAAAAACCTGGGCGATCCGTTGCGGGATACGCGTGCAGCAGATAAAACTCGATCGCCGTATCATCGAACAGCGCCTGGGTAAAATGGATGGCTTTCCGAAAAGTCGTTGAGCAACAGAATCTTTTCCATACGTATCCGTTAAACAGCCTGTTGTAAGTGACGAATCCGGGCAATCTCTGCCCCCTTGTGGTTTTGCTCCTTCAAGGTCCAGTAACGGGTGTATTCCAGATCGTCCCAGGTAAAACCGGTTTTTCGCTGTACCTCCACCCGTAAGCCGAAGGTGTAATGGAACGCAATTTCAAACGCATTGATCGACATCGTCGGCTCCACCGACATCAGGCGTAAGCCGCTCAAAAACGGGTTTAGCCGGAGAATTGGAAGCGCCTGCCCGGTTGCCGCCAGCAGCCGTCCCGCCGGATCGAAAACCTGGAGTCTGAGAAAGGGATAATGGCGTTGAAAATTCCGGTTAATCTGGTCAACGGTCAGCAGAGAGTTGATGACAAACGGTTTCATAGGAATAGATCAGGAAACCAGCGCCAAAACCGGCACCTCCGATTGCCGGGCCATCTGCTGCGTATTACTTTCCCACAACGGGAACAAAATGGGCGTATGCGGTTGGGGCATCATGATCACCAGATCCGCCCGGTTTTCGGCCGTGAATCGCAGCAACGCCGGAATGAGGTCCTCTCCTTTTACCAGGCTAACGGTATGAGGAGCGTGTTTCAATAAGTCCCTAATGCCCTGGGCCGCCGATTGAATCGTCCGATCGGTAGCGTTGGTACTCACACAGATGACGTTTAAAACCGCCTGGAAGTGGGCCGAAAACCGTAACAGTTTGTCCAGGGCCAGGGCATCCACCGTATGGGCCAGGTCCAGCGCGACGACAATGTTTTTAAAAGGAACGAACTGCGTGCTGGGCGGCACCAGCAGCAGCGGCACAGGGGTCCGTTGAATCAGGGCTGTTGACTGGCTGCCGAAATACTTAACTCCCGGCGAATCCGCCCCGGCGGTGCCCATAACCAGCAAATCCGCTGTAAGCTCCCGGGCCACGGTTTCAATCGTTTCCAGGGTTTCGCCCTGCCGGGCCATCACGGAAATAGCCACGTCAGGTCCACTGGCGGCTTTTAACCGATTCCGAAGTCGATAGAGCTTCTGCCGGGCGCTTACCTTGTTTTTTTGTTCCATCGGTGTAAAACCGCCTGCAAAGGTGCCAGCCGAAGGGGATGATGGTAGACATGCAGGATCACCAGTCTGGCCTGGAACAGCTCGGTCAGGTGCAACGCAAAGTCAGTTGCCGATTGCGCCTGGCGGGAAAAATCAGTCGCTAAAAGGATCGTTTTCATAAAAAGAGAAGGTAGGAATGGTAGTATGGAGGCTGGACGAGGATCGATTTGACTCACGAAATGAGGATATCCTTTTCGGACCAGTAATGACTTTTTCCGTCCCACCAGTTCAGAATCACATGCCAGATTCCCCGGCTAAGTTGATGCGTGGAAATAACCTGGCGCGGCCGTCGGTTGGGCTGAACCACCAGATGTATTTCTTCGTCATGATGGTCCTTCTTCTGAAAGGTGACCTCGGCTTTCCGGAATGATTCCGGCAGGACGAAAGCCAGTTGTTGGTGGATGGGTTCAAAGGTCATGTTGTGGTTTTGTTTAGGGTCGTTCGTAAAAGTAGACGAGAGCCGGGATACATACCCTGAGGGCAGTTCTGCAAGGGACTGATATTAATCAGTTTACGACCTTATGCCGGTTAGCAAACGCCTGATTGGGACTCGTTTTCTTTGGGGAGAATTTACCCTTGTCTACTTTCCCCAATGAATCTTAAACCGCTGGCCTTAACTATCCTTGTGCTGCTGACCTGTTATCCCAAAGCCGGTGCGCAACATCTTTCGGAGTGGAAAACTCTGCTCCACCGGTCGGGGCTGGATTCTACCGACGTCCGGCTGGACAGCACCGGCATCAGCCGGGCCGCGTATGAACTGGCGTACGGAAACCGCCCCGACCGCTTGAGTTACTGGCAATTGCCGGAGCAGATTGATTCCGGCAAGGTCAACCAGGTGGTAGAATCGATCCGGCAAAATGCACCCGACTGGCTGACCCAATGGCACTCCCTAGAACCCCGTTTTGAACCCTACCGCTGGCTCCAAACCAGCCTGGATTCCCTGTTGGCCAACGGACACGACTCCCTGCCCCGCTGGCGCGAAATCCGAAATGCCCTGAACGCGTACCGCTGGCTTAATCGACTGGTTTCCGATCAGCTCGTCGTGGTTTCCATTCCATCGGCCACGCTTCGGGTGTTGAACCGCCAGGGAAAGGAAGTCCTGCGCTGCCGGGTCATTGTGGGCAGCCTTCGAACTCCTACCCCGCTGTTTGGCGCTCAGCTGACACGCATCATCACCTATCCCTACTGGAATGTGCCGCGCTCCATTGCCGTCAACGAATTGCTGCCGAAAATCAAACGCAATCCGGCGGGCGTGTTGGAGGCCATGAAATTGCAGGTACTGGACGCCCGGGGGCGGGTGGTTGCGCCCGAATCGATTGCCTGGCAAAGTCTCTCGGCCCACCATTTCCCGTACCGGCTCCGTCAGTCAACCGGCTGCGACAATGCCCTCGGCCTCATGAAGTTTGATCTGAATAGTCCTTTTGATATTTATTTGCACGACACCAACCACCGGGCGCTTTTTAACCAGGCCAACCGGTTTCTGAGTCACGGCTGTATTCGGGTTGCCAAACCGATCGAGTTGGCCAACCTGCTGCTGGGCAGACCGGTTTTTACACCGGCTTTTCTGGAATCCCGTCAGGTGCAGGTTCCTTCCCGAACCATCCCTCTTCCTCAACCGGTTCCGGTTGTCATTCAGTACACTACCGTCGAAGCAGAGCCGACCAGCGGGCTGGTCTATTACCCGGATGTATACGGCTGGCAGAAAGTTAAACTATAACCGGACGGCAAGCTACCCAAAAAGCGGTGAGAAGCTCTCCGCCGTTTTCACGATTTGATTTCCGATCCAACCGGCGTTCGTTTCGGTTCCGTCCCGAGCGTTTTTCATCAAATCGATCTTCAGGATTCCATCCGTATCATTGGCCTGAATCGAATCCTCTTCGACATTTTCTGGCAGATAAAAGAGTGGCTAGAACAATGGGGAATTGTATTCTTTGCGCCGGTACTTTTTGTCTTCTCTTCCACTTCGGTTTGATTCTCAGGCGAGACAGTCAGTGCGCCAGCGTTCAGGGCCAGTTTAAAATCTTCTTTTTTCATACCTGGTGCCCTAACGTCCAATTGGTCCTGACCCTTTTCTCCCCGGACCTTAACGGCCGGTAAGGCCGCGTCGCGCCAGCATGGATTGGCCAAGAAATCATCCTCAAACAGGTTTCAGCAATGAATTCCGCAGGGCTGGTCTTATTGGTTTAAAAGTTTAGTCTACTAGTTTGATGGTTCACCTGATTGGTTATTGCGGCCAAGCAAAACCGATCCAGCATCATATGCAACATGCTGTCATACAACAAGTTACCCATAATCAAAGTCACCTTAAAGGCTGACGAAGGACATAGATCGGTGGTTATTCGGATGATAGCTTTGAATAGATTCGGATTCATCACAAAACTGGTCGTGGCCAGAAAGAAGATTCTGCCCTGACCTAAAGGCGCTTGCTTCTCCAAATTTTTTGATCATCTCTATCCTTTCTAACCATCTCATGAACCTTTCTCTACGCTTCCGCTCTGGCATGAATCTGGTAATTTTCATGCTGCTTCCCTGGTTCGTCATGGCTCAACCCATCTGGCGATTTAGTGTTGTAATCGCCGTTGAAAAACAGACGGCCGATTTCTACCAGACAATGCTTTCCAAACCCATTCAACAAATCGTTCGGGAACAGATGGCGACGGTGAATGCTAATTTTAACAAAGCAAGTCATTTCAACGGCGTGTATAATTTCCAGGTCGATTCTATTTATGTTTTTAGCGGGTATGCTGGCACGGAAGTCTCTCGGCCCCACCCTAAATTCACGTATGGGGTCGTGATTGATGGTAACTTTTCCCAGAATTCTCTGGGTGGAGGCTGGTGGGGCGATCAACAGGTAATTTACCACAAATGGACGTGGAGTAATGATTTCAACAGCGGCCCGTTTGGACCCGGTGCCACCGATGGATTGACGCATGAATTCGGCCACGCCCGGGGCGCTGTCGACATTTATGGTATGCGGGTAGACGGTTCCAAGAATCCGGTGAATGGACAAACCTTCGAACCGGTCAACTCCATCATGAATTTCCCCTATGGAAACATTGTCTGGGATGAATACACCACCCATTTATTGAACTCCACCACCGATCAGCCCATCGTGGGAGACCAGTGGATTGTCAGACCTTTTCCCAACACCCTGACCATCAAAACCGTCGATGCCGCCGGCATGCCGGTGAGCAATGTAACACTGGAATTATATCCCGTTGAGTGGTTTTCGTACGCCGTGACGGGAACGCCCGTCTTGAAGGTTTCCACACCCGGCAATGGCGTTTACCAGTTTAGCTCGAATCCGTTCCGCCCCTCCACCCTCTCTGCGCCCTGGCACATCCGGTATCCCAACTTTCTGATCAAAGCCACGTATAATTCAGTGGTCGTGTATAAATGGATGCCGTTATACGATGTCCAGAATGTTTATTTCCGGAACGGCGCCAATTCCGTGTTTACGACTGAAATTGAACTCCCCGTTCGGTTGAGCAACCCTTCCTACGAGGGCTACCTGGACAAAGTGGAATGCGGAACCATCCGGGGTTGGGTCTGGGACCGCAACAAACCCGATGCGCCCATCACCGTTGAATTTCTGCAAGGTACCACGCTGGCTTCGGCCACTTTCCTGGGCACTGCCACCGCCAACCTATACCGCCCCGATTTGCTGGCCGCCGGAAAAGGCAATGGCGCGCACGGTTACAGCTTTGTAACACCCGAAAGTCTCAAAAATAACCAGCCTCACACCATCTGGGGACGCGTTCAGAACTCCAGTTATGTATTAATATGGTCACCCCAAACCCTGACTTGTGAAGGACCCGCTGGCAATGCTGCGCCAGTTGCGCCGGCCGTTTCTTCCTTGTCCGCTACCGTTAACAAGGAATATACAACCCTGCTTCCTGCCTTCTCGGATGCTGATAATGATCCGCTGACGTATACCTTGTCGGGTCTGCCTGCGGGCTTATCCTTTACTGCTGCCACCCGGACCATAACCGGAAAACCCGCAAGCAGTGGTACGTTCCCCTTGACGTATTCGGCCAAAGATGAACAGCACGCAGCCGTATCGACCAGCTTAACGCTGGTCGTTCAACCGGCGACCGGCGAACCCCCTTTGATAACCGGGGATTTTGAAGGTTACCTGGACAAAGTGGAATGCGGAACCATCCGGGGTTGGGTCTGGGACCGCAACAAACCTGATGCGCCTATCACCGTTGAATTTCTGCAAGGTACCACGCTGGCTTCGGCCACTTCCCTGGGCACTGCCACCGCCAACCTATACCGCCCCGATTTGCTGGCCGCCGGAAAAGGCAATGGCGCGCACGGTTACAGCTTTGTAACACCCGAAAGTCTCAAAAATAACCAGCCTCACACCATCTGGGGACGCGTGCAGAGCTCCAGTTATACCCTCAAGTGGGCTCCCCAAACCCTACAATGTCCGCCCATGCCGGGCAATACCGCACCGGTTTCTCCGGTCGTCACGGCCCTGTCAGCAACGGTCAACACGGTTTTTTCGGTCCTTTTGCCGGCTTTTTCGGATGCTGACAATGATCCTTTAACCTATTCGCTGTCAGGACTCCCTACCGGATTAAGCTTCAATGCAGCCACGCATAGCATTAGCGGAACGCCCACCCAGTCGGGCCGTTTTACCCTGGTGTATGCGGCTACCGACGGTCGGGCGCAAACCCAGGTATCGCTCCTCCTCACCGTGACGGGTGGCGGAGTCGTTACCGGGAATTTTGAAGGCTATCTGGATAAGGTAAACTGCAATTTGATCGACGGGTGGGTCTGGGATCGTAATTTACCGAATACCCCGCTGACAGTCGAGTTCTTCGCCAACTCGGTTTCCGTTGGAACCGTTTTGTCCGACATTCACCGCGCGGACCTGGTAGCCGCCGGGAAGGGCAATGGGGTCCACGGCTACAGCTTCGTGACGCCAGTCAGCCTTAAAAATGGAATATCGTACCAAATCACGGCGAAGGTTCGCAACAGCAACTACGAGCTTATGTGGTCCCCCAAGGTTCTGAATTGTCCGGTATCCTATCGTATTGGCAACACTGAAAGCGCCGAGCCAACCCATGCATTAAGCGTTTGGCCAAACCCTTCGCACGGGGAGTTTGAGGTCCGGTATTGGCTCCAACCCGGACAAGCCGCCGAGTTGGTCATTGTGGATGCGCTGGGTAAGGAACGATTCCGCCAGGCCATAAAACCGGTTATGGAAACCGGAATGCAGCAACAGCCTGTTTCATTCCCCAATGCCAGGGGTTTCTTTGTGATTCAATTGCGGAAAACCGCCGGTTGGGAAACGCAGAAAATCGTGATCGAAAAGTAGGCGCTTCGAAACGAGCCCAAAACGTGGGTGGACTTGCAACCTGTAACTGGCGGAATTCTCAGGCAATCCAGCTGACAACAATCAGCCGAACAACCCTTTCCGCTCATACCTCTTCACGGGATTAACTGGCAGCTTTACAGCAGTTTAAGCACCATTACGAGTAACCCGATACGATCATGAAACGCATCATCTTCTTCAGTGTGCTGCTGGTTACCTTTCTTTTCGGAGGAAGCCGGGTTTATCCGCAGGCGGTTCGGGGGCATCTGGTCTACTTTCAAATGGGCTATCTCAACGCCCCCCAGGCCGGGCCGGTTGCGCAGACTTTCGCTCCCGACTGGTTTCCCCGGCTGAACGACCATTTTATTTACAGTGGCGGAGAAGGTTGGTTGCGATTCAACCGGTTGATGGCCGGACTCGCTGCGACGGCCCTGACGGCTCACCCGGTTTCGGCTCAGCAAACCCGGGTTGATCGGGTCGGCGGGATCGGGCAGCTGAAACTCGGCTATGTCCTGTTTGATAATCGGCAATGGCTTTGCTATTCATCGGTTGGTCAGGGCTTTTCGTCGGTCATGCTTACGGTCAATTCGGCCGGTTCGAAGCCGGTTACCTGGATGTTGCCCAGTCACACAACGGATGTCTCGGTTCATCTGCATACACTCCTGGCCCGCCCCAGGCCCGCCGATGAAAAAACCGCCCAGGGCCTGGGTCTGGGCCTACACCTGGGGTATGTGATCAGCGCCAGATCCTCGCTCTGGCAGCAAATTCCGGATGGAAACCTGCTGCAACTCAAGCCCACATATGCAATGAACGGTTTTTACGTCACCCTAACGATCGGTGGTAGCCGGTTTCAGTATTCCCATCACCCTTAACCCGTAACGCCCATGTTCTTCTCACTCACCTTTTTCTGGACGACCTACGCCGTTGTCAACCTGGTGTTTCTGTTCACGATCTGGAGCAGCAAACACTGGCCCCGGCTGACCCGGCTGTTTTTCCTGCTGCTCTTTGGCTGGGCGGCCTGGTTCAATGGTTCAACCGTCCTGGACTCGCCCTGGGTTTATCAGGATTATGCGGATACAGCCGTTCCGCTGTACCGGTGGTTTATTCTGGGGGCCTTTACCTACATTATCAAACCCATGATCTTATTCATCGTAGTGGTCCAGGCCCTGATCGCCCTGACCATGCTCCTCAAAGGCGATTTGTTTCGACTGGGGTGCTGGAATGGACTGATCTTTGGTTTGGCGATCGCACCGATCGGCTGGTATGCGGCTTTCCCCGCGACCGTTTTAATGGCGATTGCGTTTTATCGGTTGCAAAAAAATCACGACAACACCTACCTCTGGGAGCGAAAACCGGGCCCGTTGGCGGGTGCCAGGAAGCCCAGGCATACACCCTCCACCCTGGTTTTCTAATTCGTTTGCTATGGAAGTTACGCCATCCGATGCTGCATTGACCCGGCCGTTGCTGATTCGCACCCCGGAAGATCACGCCCTCCAAACCGCGCTGGAAGGCCCTAAAAGCCGCCAATCCGAATTGCGGTTTATTTTCCGGATCAGCTGGCAGTTTTTGAAAGGTTTTCGGGCCTTACATTTCGTGGGCCCTTGTGTGACCGTATTTGGTTCTGCCCGGTTTCAGCCCGGACACCGGTTTTACGAAATGGCCCAACAAGTGGGCCGGGCCGTTGCCGGATTGGGTTTTACGGTGATGACGGGCGGTGGCCCCGGCCTTATGGAAGCGGCCAACCGGGGCGCTTACGAAGCGGGCGGGCGCTCGGTTGGCTGTAACGTCCGGCTACCGTATGAACAGGCTCCAAACCGCTACATGCACAAGTGGGTCACCATTGATTTTTTCTTTGTCCGCAAAGTGCTGCTCGTCAAATACTCGTATGCCTTTATTGTCATGCCGGGTGGCTGGGGAACCATGGACGAGCTGTTTGAAACCTTAACGCTGGTTCAAACGGGAATTCTGCAATCGTTTCCGGTGGTCCTGATGGGTTGCAGTTATTACCAGCCGCTGCTGGATTACCTCTACCAAATGAAACAGGCAGGAACCATTAGTGAAAAAGATCTGAAGCTGGTGCTCCTGACCGACGATGTCGACGAGGCAATGGCCCACATCCGACGCTACGTAGAAACCAATTTGCGCATTACTCACCGCAGGAAACCGCTCTGGTGGTTGCTGGAAAGAGTGTAACGTTTCAAAACGATCAGGTTGTACGGCTGACTTTCAGCCCAGTTGGATTTACCTTAGGCTCACCAATTGCCAGTATCATGAAAATCGCCTTTTTTAGTACAGCCGACTACGACCGCCAGTGGTTTGAATCGGGCAAAAGTCACCATACCATTACCTTCATTGAGCAACCGCTGACCGCCCAAACGGCCCAATTGGCGGCTGGTCACCAGGCCGTTTGTGCCTTCGTTCATGACGACCTGGGTGGGTCGGTTTTGCGGCTCCTAAAAGAACTGGGTGTGGGCGTAATTGCCATGCGGTGTGTGGGGCTGGATAATGTCGATCAGGAGACGGCCTCGGAATTGGAGCTTGCCGTACTGACGGTACCGGCGTATTCCCCCTATCCGGTGGCTGAACAGGCCGCTGCCTTGCTTCTGGCCCTGAACCGACACCTTCCGGCCGCTAATCAACGAGTGTTAGCCGGGGACTTTACGTTGAATGGATTAATCGGTCAGGATATACACGGCAAAACCGTGGGCATCATCGGAACCGGTCGGATCGGTCGGGCATTTGCCCGCATCATGTTGGGGTTTGGTTGCCGGATTCTGGCGTATGACCTCAAACCCAACCTGGCTCTCGTCAAAGCGGGCGTACGGTTTGTGCGCCTGAACACCCTCCTGGAGGAATCCGATATTGTTTCGCTGCATTGTCCGCTGACCCCACATACCGAATTCCTCATCAATAATCAGACGCTGCAAAGCATGAAACCGACCGCCCTGTTGATCAATACCGGACGCGGGAAGCTGGTGGACACGTCTGCCGTTCTGGATGCGCTCGATCAGGGCCAGCTGGCCGGTTATGCTGCGGATGTATATACCCGGGAAAGCGCCTGGTTCCACCGGGATTTTACGGATCAGCCGATTACGGATGAGGTCCTGAACCGGTTGCGGTTTCACCCCCGGGTTCTCCTGACGGCGCATCAGGGCTTTCTGACTCAGGAAGCTTTGCAGCAAATCGCGGCTACCCTCCTGAACCAGCTCTCCTTCTATGAAAATAGCCAATTGCGGCATATTACTCGTTCTTCCATGTGCTAACAGCCAATCGTCTCAATCATGAACAAGCAATCGTATCGTACCCTGACCGAAGAACACTTTTGTCACCAGCTTTGGCAAAACGATCTGATCATGGCCGAGCAGGAACTCACTTTTTTTGAGCATCTGCTCGATCAACTCAACCCGATCGGACTTCCCAATTCGCCCGGAGCGGATTATCTGGATGAAATACTGAGTAATCTTCATCATTTCAATCGGTTGATCCCCGTTCTAAAACAGGACATTCAACAGACCGAAAAGCAGCTGGCGACTGACGTAAAAGCCACGGATAACGTGAGTGCTGCTCAGAAGAAGGACCATGCCTACCTGCGCAGTGAAATGGATGATTTCGAGCAGAGCTATCGGCAGTTTAAACAAACGTTTCGTACCTTGTTCACGTCCAACCGCTGAGCTCTGATGAAAAAACCGGGTAGCGATTTTCCCATTCGTCTCAGCGGCCAATCCTGCCCTTTCCGATGATTCTTACCCTGACCCTGAATCCGGCCGTCGACATCAGCACGACAGTAGATCGACTGAGACCTGATCATAAATTACGGTGTGATGCGCCCCGGTATGATGCCGGTGGGGGCGGCATCAATGTTTCGAAGGCAATCCACCGGCTGGGCGGCACCTCCCTCTGTCTTTTTCCAACAGGAGGAGCACCGGGAATGCTCCTGGAGGAATTGGTCACGCAGGAACAACTGGCCTTTCAAACCTTTCCAATCGCGGGCTGGACCCGCCAAAGCTTCGTCGTCACCGAATCCACCACCCACCAGCAATTTCGATTCGGGTTACCCGGGCCGGTCTGGACCGAAGCCGAAGGGTTGGCTATGATGGATCATTTGTCCGGTTTTCTGGACCGAATCGATTTCCTGGTAGTCAGCGGTAGTCTGCCGCCGGGTGTTCCCGTTGGGTTTTGTGCGGAGATTGCCTGGCGGGCCAAAAAATCGGGCGTCCGGCTCATTCTTGATACCTCGGGAGAACCGCTAAAGCAAGCCATTCGGGAAAGTCCTTTTTTGCTGAAACCGAATGTAGGTGAATTGGCCGCTTTGGTCGGCACGGACAAACTGGAATTGAATGAGGTGGAAGAAGCGGCCCAGACCATTCTGCAACAGGGTGGTTGTGAACTGATGGTCGTTTCGCTAGGCCCCGCCGGAGCCTACTTGTTTACCAAAAAAACCGGGGTTGCTTTATCGGGTCAGGAGCGGACCTGTTTTTACGTTCCGGCACCGACCGTTAAAAAACAAAGCACAGTGGGCGCGGGCGATAGCATGGTGGGCGGAATGGTCTACGGCCTGTCCCAAGGGCAGTCATACGAAGCTATTTTGCAACTCGGCGTGGCTTGCGGAACAGCCGCAACGATGAATCCCGGCACCGAACTATTCCACCAAGCCGATGTGACGCGGTTGCTGCACTGGATCAAAACCGCCCCCGGGTCACACAACTCGTAGCCTCGGCCAGGGCGACAAATGCCTGAACTTATATAGAAAAAGAATACTCAGGCCCCAGATCGTTACGGACATTCCCACATAATTCGCGATCTCCGGCTTTCCCAGGTCGGCCATAAAGGCGATATCCATGAAGCCATGAAACAAGGCGCAGGACAGAATGCTGCCCCGGCTGCTGTTGAACAACCAGGTAAACAGGATAGAACCAGTCAGCAGGCTCATCAGCCAGCCAACGATCCCCGCGATTTCCATCGAATGATAGCCCGAATTAACATAGAAAAATAAAGGCCAGTGCCAGATGGCCCAGCCGACGGTTAAAATCAGGGACGAGGAGAAGGCCGAAAAGTGCTGTTGCAAACGAGGCAGAGCGTAGCCCCGCCAGCCGGTTTCCTCGCCCAGCCCCACCACACCAACATTCAAGGCGATGAAGGCTAACGGATGGACAGGGCCGAGTTCCCTCGTACGCCAAAGACCACGCCAATCGAGCGAAGAGAAGTAGCCCAGTGTAGCAAAACTAGCCGCCAAAAACAGCAGAAGAAAAGGCAGTAAAGGAACGATCACTGCATAAAAAAACGCCCCCCGGGGCAGCAACATGCTACGGAAGAGTTTGCGCAATCCGGGTTGGGCGTCCTGTTGCCAGGTCCCGATCAGGGCCGATAACAGTGGTCCGGTTAAGCCCAGGTAGTGTAAAAAAGAGGAGGTTTGCCAGGCGACGGGAAATCCGGGCACAAAATAGGGCATCCAGCACAGCCAGGAGATCAAACAGGCCGTCAGAAAGTAAACCAAAACCCTTTTCATTTTTAAACAGTCTAGCGATAAAATACTGTAAATGAGACGATAGCTAAAACAACCAAACTAGGCTTACTCCTTTTTACCCGCTTGACAAGGGCTATATTTTGTTGAGCCGGAAAAAATAAATTTTCAATAAGTCTGCCGTCAAAACATACAAGAGTAAAATGATAAGAAGTGCTATAACTTGTTGCAGATGAGCGATGGAAAACCCGAACAGGGGCGCTAAGGGCGAAACCGGCAAATAAATGGTTAACAGCAGCGAAAAGATGCCCGTAAACATCAGCCAGATACCCGGTTTACTGCGGATAAACGAATTCCGGGTGCGGATAATGAAAAGAATGAGCAGTTCCGTTATCGCTGATTCCAGAAACCAGCCGGTTTGAAATGGAGGACCCGACAGGTGTAGATAGTGGTAAAGGGTATAAAAGGTGATAAAATCAAACAGGGAACTGTGTAAACCAAACGTGATCATAAAATTGCGGATCATACTCAGGTCCCACCGCCGGGGTGCCGAAAGTTGTTCGGAATCCACTTCATCGGCCGCAATCGTTAAAAAAGGCAGGTCGGTGATCAGATTGGTCAGCAAAATCTGTTTGGGCAACATGGGCAAAAACGGAAGAAAAAGGGAGGCAACAGCCACGCTGAACATGTTGCCAAAGGTGGCGCCAGTGGTGATAAAGATGTACTTCATGGAATTGGCGAAGGATTTTCGCCCCTCCAGAATCCCATCGGCCAATACGGACAAATCCTTTTCCAGCAACACAAAATCGGCCGCTTCCTGCGCCACATCGACGGCATTGCTGGTCGAAATGCCGACATCGGCCGCGTGAATGGCGGCCACGTCGTTGATTCCATCGCCCATATAGGCCACCGTAGCCTTTGACTGTTGCAGAGCCTTGATGATCCGCTCTTTTTGATGAGGTTCAATTTCGGCAAATACGTCGGTTTTCGACACCCGAACCGGAAGTGCTTCGGGGGATAACCGATCGAGTTCTTCCCCCGTCAGCAGAACAGGCTGCTTGATTGCAATCAACTGAGCTGTATGGAGGGCCGCAAACCGGTTATCGCCTGTAATGATTTTGACAACGACCTGTTCCTGTCGGAGTTGCCGAATGGATTCGAGCGCACTTTTTTTCAACGGATCCTCCAGCAGAATATAGCCTAGAAAGATCATCTGCTGCTCATCCTGCCGGGTGATCGAGTCGGTTTCGACCGGTTTATAAGCCAATCCCAACACCCGGTAGCCTTTCTGGCAGTAATCGGCAAAGCGGTCTTCTATTTTTTGGCGGGTGGCGGTCTCCAGCCGTTCGGGCCGGTTGGGCTCTGTTTCGAGGTAACTGCACACGTCCAGCACACTGCCAAGGGCGCCTTTGGTAATAAAAAACCGTTCTTGTCCGTGACGAACGGCAATACTCAGGCGTTTCCGGATGAAATCATACGGGATTTCATTAAGTTTTTCAAAGCCATCCTGTGAAATCGGCAAGGCCGCGATAGCCTGGTCGATTGTGTTGGAAAAACCTTTTTGAAAAACCGCATTCAGGTAGGCGAACTGGGATAAACGGTAAGCGGGTTGGCCCTCCCAGTTGACGATCGCTTTCACCGTGGCGTTGCCTTCGGTAATGGTGCCGGTTTTGTCTGTACACAACACGGTAACCTCGCCGAAGTTGAAAATGGACGATAATTTCTTCACAATGACTTTTTTCGCCAGCATACGTTGTGCGCCCGCAGACATGGCAAAGATCATGATGGCGGGCAGTAATTCCGGAGCCATGCCGATTGCCAACGCCAGTGAAAACAAAACCGAATTAAAGAATGGCTTTTGGAAATATAAATTAGCGCCCAGAATGATGATCGACAGAACGATCGTAATCCGCAGCAGGAAATAACCAAAATGCTTGATACCTTTTTCAAAAGCGGTTTCGGCCGTTTGCGTCAGACTGTGCGTCATCTGGCCAAAGACTGTTTCGGTCCCCGTTTGCACGGCAAGTGCCCGCGCGGTGCCACTAATGACGTTAGACCCCTGCCAGAGACAATTCGTTTTCTGAAGAAGCGGAGCGGTTTCCGGGATGATCCCCACCTGTTTTTCCACAGGAAAGGACTCGCCCGTGAGCGCGCTCTCATTAACGTGTAATTCGTTGCTGTCCAGAAGCCGACAATCGGCCGGAATGATGTCTCCGGCTTCAAAGAGCAGCACATCGCCTGATACGACCTGTGAGGTAGGGACCTTGACCGATTTGTGGTCACGCAGCACGGTATGCGTTGTTTCAATCATCGATTGCAGTCGTTCGATGGCTCTTCCTGCATTGCGTTCCTGCCAGAAACCCAGTAAACCGGTGGCCAGTAAAATGGCGAGGATAATAGCCGTATCGGAAATCTCCCCCAGAAACGCGGATAATAACACCGCAACGACCAGAAGCAGGGTCAGGGGATTGGTAAACTGGCGAACAAGCAGCTTCAGCTCGCGACGAAACCGGCTTTCGGTTCGAAACGTTTTTCGCTGTTGCTTCTCCCGATCGGCCGCCTGAAAACTTTGTAGTCCAGCCGACGAGGAATCCAGCCGAGCGAACAGTGCTTCAACGGAAAGGGATGAAATAGGAAAGGAAGGCATGCTGACCGGCGCGGTTCGTTTTGTGCCTCAAAACTAGGCAGTTGGCCGGTTTGAGCCGATGACTCCCATCAGCCAGGAACGCAACAATTGTCATAACATCTGGTATAGCATATTCTGAGCGGTACCGTTACAGCAAGCCCGTATCAGCTTTGCAGAATCAAGAAGTAACATTCTGATTACCAGACAATTTTCAACTACAACCAAGACTATTATCTAGAAAAGTCGCTCATTCTTCATCCAGCCGTGTCCACAAGTTCTCAACGTCGTGATTTCGGAAAAAGAGTAAACAAACGGATGCGTTTATTGACTAAATCAAAATATTTTCAGAAAAAACAGGATTAAAAACCGCCTTTTCTGGCATTAGTAGAAAAACCACCCGGATCTTAGCCAGTCCGAACCGGTGATTGATGTATTCCTAAATCCCCTGATCAAGCGATATCTACTATGCCAATTCATTCAACGACGGATTTATGGCAAGCCTTTCGGGAGGGGGATCAGGCGGCTTTTCAACAGATCTACCGGTTGTATGCCCGGGACTTGCTGAATTACGGTCATCGCGTTACCCAGGACGTCCCCCTCATTGAAGACAGCATCCATGATCTGTTTATTGAATTGTGGCAAAGCCGGACCAATCTGAGCGAAACCGACTCCATTAAATTTTACCTTTTCCGGTCGCTGCGCAACAAGATCACCAAGGTGAGGCAACGGGATCTCTTCTTTCAGGCATCGGATATCGAAACCGTATCGATGCCGACGGATGATTTTATCATTGAAGGAAAGCTGATTGAGAAGGAAGAAACGGAACACGTGCACCGTCAGCTTCGAAAAAGTTATGTCCTGCTGACACCCCGACAGCAGGAAGCCCTGAATCTGCGTTTTTACCAGCACTTTGACAACGAAGAAATCGCCCGGATTATGGGGGTCAATTACCAGTCGGCCTGCCGGTTTATTTACTCCGCGCTAAAAACCCTCCGCGAATCCGTCCGGATTTTTTCCCTGGGATTGATGTGGTGCGGTCTGGATGCGATTTTTAAAATAATACAACCATGAATTATTACCAATTCAGTGCGGAAGACCTGGCTGCCGACGAGTTCTTCAAAGAATGGGTTTGCACTCCGACGCCCGAGACCGAAACGTTCTGGCGGGATTTTCTGCGCGAGTTTCCCGAACGGTATTACCACGTTATGGAGGCCCGCGAACTGGTTCAGGGTTTGTGGAAAGTTCAACACCAGTTCGGATTAACGCAGAAAGCCGAAAAAATCTGGAACCGGATAGAAAATACCCTGGCCGATGGCTCGGCGATGCCGGTAGTGAATGGGTGGAGCCGCTGGGTGTGGCAGGCAGCCGCAGCTCTGGTGCTCATCGCGGGCGCTGGCTGGCTGGTACTGCACCACAATTTACACTCCCAATCCGTTCGAAAAACCGCCCAAATCCCCAATGAATGGGTCGAAACCCTCAATGAAGCCAGCCAGATCATGCACATTCAGCTGGCGGATGGCAGTCGGATTGATTTACAGGAAGGCGGTCGCCTGCGATACCGGAAGGACCTGGCGGGCCTGCAACGGGAGGTCTACCTGACGGGAGAAGCTTTTTTTGAGGTGAAAAAGAATCCCAAGAAACCATTTGTGGTATACGCCAACGGCCTGGTGACCAAAGTGCTGGGAACGAGTTTTCAAATAAAAGCCCCAACGGATGCGCCCACGGTAACGGTTGATGTCAAAAGCGGGCGGGTGTCGGTGTATGCGCTTCATCCGGGACAACCGAATGATCAGGAGTCGAAGGGCGTGGTGCTGACCTCCAACCAGAAAGCGGTTTTTCAACGGGATCGGGCGATTCTCAATAAAACCCTGGTGGAATCGCCCCGGCTACTTCTCCCCAAAGAAACCGTCTCGTTCGTCTTTGAAGATGCCCGGGTTTCCCGCGTCTTTCAGGCAATCGAACAGTCCTATGGCGTCGATGTCGTTTATGACGAAGAAATCATGCAGCATTGTACGCTGACGCTCAACCTCAATGAAGAAACTCTTTTTCAGAAATTGACCGTCATCTGCAAAGTGCTCAATGCCGATTATAAACTCATTGATGGCCAGATTGTCATCTACACCAAAGAAGGCTGCCCAAAGACATTCTAACTCTCACCTTATTTCCTAAGCCCATATAAACGTGAAAAACACCCTTTTTTTTCGACGCAGGCACCCACCCGGTTCGTAGACGCCCGCTTGTAATCTGACTGAAATCCGTCGTGTCTTTACCCTCTGTATTGCGAGGGGGCAGGAAAGTATTGTGCCAAATAAATTAGATTCAAGCCAATGAAAAAAAGCATCCCTATTCTCCTTCACTTCATGAAACTGTCGCTCATGCAGGTTATTCTGGCCCTGGTCTATACAGGAATAACACTGGCGCACGGCGCAAACGCCCAGGAGTTGCTCAATCAGCGGGTGAGTGTTCGGATCGAAAATCAAAGCCTGCGGAAAGTGTTCAAGGAAATTGAAAGCATAACGCATATTCGATTTGCGTTTCGGCCCCGGGAAATCCCCTTTGAACGCAAAATGACGGTTATTGCGACCAATGAATCACTGGCGGAAGTTCTCGATAAAGTCGTGAAACCGCTCAAACTCCGGTACGAGGTGGTAGGGCGGCAGATCGTGATCAGTTCCGCTCCGTCGGTGGGAATTTCCGAATCCGATGATCAAACGAAGGTTGAAAACCGTTCGCCCGAGCCGGTTGACAAAAACATTTCGGGCCTAGTCACCAGCGAAACCGGCGAAGGGCTGCCGGGGGTGAGTGTGGTCGTCAAGAACACCACGCGGGGCACCACGACCGATGCAAACGGGAAGTTTACCATCACAGTTCCCGACGAAGCTCCGGTGCTGGTTTTTTCGTTTGTGGGCTATGCGCCCCAGGAAATTGCCGTGGGCAGTCAGTCGGTATTGGAAATCAAGCTGACGGAAGACAAAAAATCGCTGGAAGAAGTGGTCGTTGTCGGCTATGGCGCCCAATCCAAACGGATTGTAACGGGGGCAATTTCCCGCGTCAACATGAGCGTTACCGAGACTTTACCCAACACCAACATCACCCAGGCCCTTCGGGGGCGGGTGGCGGGTGTCCAGATTCTGGATACGGGCCGGCCCGGACAGGAAGGAACCGTGCTGATTCGCGGGCCGCGGTCGCTGAGTGGCTCGAATAATCCGTTGATTGTCCTCGACGGAATCATTTTTGGCGGGAGTCTGTCGGATATCAACCCCAACGACATTAAAAGTCTGGATATTCTGAAAGATGCGAGTGCATCAGCCATTTACGGCTCGCGGGCGGCCAACGGGGTTATCCTGATCACGTCCAAAGGCGGAGTGTCCGAAAAACCGACCATCAGTTTTAATGCCTTCGCCGGTGTATCTGACCGAAACCGGGATGTGCAGTTGTTTAATCTGGATCGCTATGTTCAGAGCAAGCTCGACTGGCGCAAGCAGTCGGGGCTGGATGCCGATCCGGCTAAAATCCTAACGTACCTGACCAAAACGGAAGCCGAGAATTACAGCAAGGGTATTTCGCACGATCCGTGGGAAGAAGCGTTCCAGAAGGCGGGCATCACGTCGTACGATCTGAGCATTTCGGGCCGGTCCAAAGCCACCAACTATTACCTGTCGGCGTCGATGGTCAACGAAAAAGGGATTGTCTATAACGATAATGTCAAACGGACCTCCTTTCGGGCCAACATAACCAATACGGTGACAAGCTGGCTGACGGTGGGACTGAACTCCACGTATGTACGCAGGGATCTTTCGGGGATCAATGCGAGTATTTCGCAGGCCTACAACAACAGCCCGCTGGGTACCTGGTATCATCCGGATGGGCAACCCAAAAAATACATCGTTGACGAAGATCAGGTATCGTCCAACTCGATTTATGACGCCAAAATGAGCGACAACAAAGAGGTGAACGACAACCTGTTCAGTAATTTTTTTGCGGAGGTGACGGTGCCGTTTATCGACGGATTATCGTACCGGGTCAATTATTCACCGAATTTTCGCTGGGGGCAAAACTATACGTTCTTCAAACAGGATAAATACCTGACCAACAACACGACCAGTGCTTCGAAAATCAACACCAAGTCGTTTGATTGGGTGCTTGAAAATATCCTGACCTACAGCCGACGGATCGGAACCGCCCACGCTATCGACGCAACCTTTCTGTACGGACGAAACCATCAGGAGATGGAATCGACGACGGCCCGGGGCAGCCAGTTAACGCTGGATGCACTGGGTTACAATGACCTGAACCTGGCGAGTGTCCGCGAAATAGCGTCAACGGCCAGAGCCCTGGAAGGGATTTCATCGATGGCCCGGCTGAACTACCGTTTCCGCGACAAATACCTGTTGACCCTGACAGCCCGCCGGGATGCCAGCTCGGTATTTTCGGTGAATCATAAGTATGCAACCTTTCCGTCGGCAGCTCTGGCCTGGATTGCTTCCGACGAGGAGTTTATCCGGAAACTCAATTTCCTCGATATGCTTAAAGTCCGGTTATCGTACGGCGCTGTCGGGAATCAGGGCATCGATCCGTACCAGTCGTTGAGTTTATCGGCCATTACGCAGTATGTTTTCGGCAACGGCGGACCCACCTCGACCGGTGTTTACCCATCGACCATCGGCAACCAGAACCTGAAGTGGGAAACGACCTATACGACCAACTTTGCCATTGATTTTGAACTGTTTAAGCGGAGGGTAGGCGGAACGCTGGAATTGTATACCAGTAAAACCACGGATTTGCTGGTGAATCGGAGCATCCCCACCATGACGGGTTACAACAACATTCTGACCAATATCGGGGAGATAAACAACCGGGGCGTCGAGCTGAGTCTCAACACCTCGAACATTAATTCGGCCCAATTTCAGTGGACGACCGATTTATCCTTTTCCAATAACAGAAACCGGATCATCAGCCTATACGGGACGGATTTGAACGGCGACGGCAAAGAGGATGATGACATTGCCAACAACTGGTTTATCGGGCATCCGATCACGTCGTATTTCGACTATACGTTTAATGGTATCTACCAGCAAGGCGATGAAATACCGTCGGGTTCGCAACCCGGTTTTGTCCGGCTGAAAGATTTGAATAATGACGGCGTGATCAATGCCAGCGACCGTTCAGTGGTTGGCAGCGGTGGACAACCCCGATTCCGGATCGGTATCACCAATAACTTCAGTTATGGCAACTGGTCATTTTCGTTTCTGGTCAATTCCATGCTGGGCTGGCAATCCAACTTTCCGCTGCTGAATACCGCCGTAAGCCCGAATGCCCCCGGTCGGGGAATTAACCAGCTGGATGCGGGCTACTGGACCGAAGAAAACCGGTCGAATACCCGCCCTTCGCTGGTGTACAACAATCCACTGAAACACGGCTGGTACGTGAGCCGAAACTTTGTCCGGCTTCAGGATATTTCACTGTCTTATACTTTTCCGGCCCGGCTCCTGAAACCGTTGTACGTTTCCAACCTGCGGGCCTATGTGGCCGTAAAGAACGCCCATGTGTTTACCCATTGGCCCGGTTCGGACCCGGAAAGTGGCGGCCGAAACGTAGGGGAGCTATTTCCGATGCCCCGAACATTTTCCGCAGGTATTAATCTAGGTTTCTAATCAAGGCTAAATAGATCGTTATGTCATCAGTATACAAGTACAAAATGCCGGGTTGGTCGCTGTTTCCGGTGATCGCTCTTACCCTTATGACTTTCTGGTCATGCCAGGATGATATTCTGAATGAAAAACCGATCGCAAACCTCAGTGCGGTGGGTGTGTTGGTGAATCCCAATGGATTTGACACCTACCTCATCGGGCTTCATGAAGCTGCGCGGGAGGAACTGGCGATGGACGACAACGTGTATTTTGGAACCAATTTTTCCGGAACCGACATCGGTTCTGATGCCGGGATTGAACACATTGGTTTCAAGAACTACCAGACCTACCTCACACCGGTCAGTACGGAAGCGCGGATGATTTGGGACTGGGCCTATTCGAAAATGATTCTCCGGGCTAATACCGTAATTACGTATGCCAATAAGCCGGAGTTACAGAAAATCTGGGATAACGATGCCCAGAAGAATGCCGTCATTGCTGAAGCCCGGTTTTTTCGGGGGTACACGTACAATTTGCTGGCGAATTTGTACGGGGGCGTTCCCATCGTCGACACCATCTATGCCTCACCCAAATCGGATTTTGTGCGGGCAACCCGGCAGCAGGTATACCAGTTTGCCAAAGCCGACCTTGAATTTGCCGCACGCTGGTTGCCCGATCAGGTGGCAGCGCTGAAAGAAGGTCGGATTGTGAAAGGAGCCGCACAGCATTTGCTGACCGAACTCTACATCAGTCTGAAAGAGTACGACAAAGCCATTGAGACGTCCACCAGCCTGATTAGTTCCGGACGGTATAAACTGATGACGGAACGGTTTGGCAGCGGCAAAGATCAGCCCGGCGATGTCTTTTCGGACCTCTTTCTGGATGGCAACCAGAACCGGAGTTCGGGCAACCTGGAAACCATCTATGTCTGGCAGTTTGAGAGCCTTACGCCCGGCGGGGGCGGCACGTCGGGCGGAAACCATACCTTACGCAACTGGGGACCTTTTCTGACCAAAATTACCGACCCTGAAGGCAAGGCCATTGTGGTTTCCGACAGCCTGGGCCGGGGCGTGGGCCGGGTGCGGGGTTCCACGTATTTTCTCTATACGATCTGGAAGGATAATGCGACGAATGACATCCGGAATTCGAGCCATAACATACGCCGGACCTTTTATTACAACAATTCGGGATCCAGCTACTTTAGAAAACCGGTAGAACCCAAAACCGCCCTGGATGATACCATGCGGAATATTTACCCGTATCCGCGAAAAATTGAAGGAAAACCGTGGAACAACAACAATGCCTCGGGCCGCACGGGTAAAGATGTGATTGTTTATCGGCTGGCGGAAACCTATCTCCTGCGGGCCGAAGCGTATCTGCTCAAAGGTGATCCGGCGAAAGCCGCTGAAGACATTAACACCGTGCGGCTTAGGGCCAAAGCCAAACCCGTTGCCAGCAGTACTGTCACCCTCGATTATATTCTGGACGAACGGGCGCGGGAGCTGATCACCGAAGAACCCCGCCGTCGGACGCTGATCCGGATGGGCAAACTCGTTGAGCGGGTTCGGAAATACAACCTGCTCGACATCAGCCGGACGACCATTCAGGATTACCACGAATTTTTTCCCATTCCGCAAACCGCAATTGATGCTAACTTTACGAAGGAGTTAGTTCAAAACCCCGGTTATTAATTAGTCACTATCCCTCCCTGATTATGATTCGTTACTCATTGTTATTTCTTTTTCTTGCCCTTAAAACAGTCGGCCTGGCCCAGTCAAAAACCGGTCAGCCTAACGATATTACCGGCAAATACGTATTACCGGAGAAAGCAACACCCGGAAGCGGAGCGGTACTCAAAGCGGAACTGATTTATCCGCTGGATAACAAACCGACTCCCCAGACGCACGCATCGACTATCGTGGAAACCCCGGCGGGAATGATTGCGGCCTTTTTCTCAGGCACATACGAAAAACACCCCGACGTGGGCATCCGGGTTTCCCGGCTGGAAAACGGGAAATGGACCTGGCCTGAAGAGGTAGCCAACGGCGTGGTGAACGAAACCCTGCGTTACCCCTGCTGGAATCCGGTGTTGTTCCGGCGAAAAGACGGAACCGTAATGCTTTTTTATAAAGTAGGGCCGGACCCCACAACCTGGTGGGGAATGCTGATGGAATCGACGGATAATGGAAAAACCTGGTCGAAACCAGTGAAGCTTGGTGAAGATAAAAAAATAGGTCATTTGCTCGGCCCCATCAAGAACAAACCTGTACAACTCAGCGACGGATCCATTCTTAACCCTACCAGTATCGAATACCTGAAAGATAAGGTTCAGGACTGGATGGTTTATTTCGAAATCAGCCGCGACAACGGCAAAACCTGGGAAGTAGTCGGCCCGATTCATGACGGTGTCGAATTCGACGCGATCCAGCCCAGCATATTATTTCACGGCGGCAAGAAGCTGCAGGTCATTTGCCGAACCAAGCAGGATGTGCTGGCACAAAGCTGGTCGAATGACAACGGTAAAACCTGGGGGCCGGTGACTGCGCTCGATCTGCCCAATCCAAACAGCGGAACCGACGCGGTGACGCTGAAAGACGGCCGGCAGCTGCTGGTCTATAATCACAGCACGAAAAACGGCAGCGAACCCAAAGGCCGCAATATGCTGAACGTGGCGTTGTCGAAGGACGGTAAGAAATGGGTACCCTTCGTCACGCTCGAAAATGAGCCGATCAGACATGGGTACGCCTATCCGGCGGTGATTCAGGCTGCCAACGGCCTGGTACATATCACATACACCTACAACCGGGAGTCAATCAAACACGTGGTTCTGGACCCGTCAAAACTGAAGCTGTAGCCGCACATTTACCGAAACCATCAATCCTGACTATATCGAGCAGCACCGAGAGGAGTTCTTGGCCGGACCTAATAGGTTCGGCCAAGCAAATTCAAGGAATGGCTATGGAATTGTCCTTTGCGAAGGGAAAGGACAATTCCATAGCCATTCTCGGTTAAAGACTTTGCCAAGGAATTGATCCGACCCGAATTCCTCAATGGCACCAACCAAAAGTTCAACCGGAGATATCGATAAAGACGGTTACCCCGTCCGGAAAACCGGAAAATTCACCGATATCCGACGAGACGTTGCGCCCGGGAAACCGGCCCAAGACAAACGCCTGGACAGGGCAAAGAAAAAAAAGTGAAAAAAAATTTGAATATGACCGATCGGTCAGGTATATTTGTCTCATTATTCAGCGGTTCGTTTTGCGGCTCTTGAAGCGGAATGCCTGGGCCAGGTCAGCAACCGTTCTTTTTTTGGACAAAAAACAACCGATCGGTCACAAATTTAGAATACGATGGTTAACCCAGCAGAAATAATGATGAAAGTGCAGAAAGCAGGGTTCGTCACCGGAGCCTCGAAGGGAATTGGCTTCGAGATTGTCAAGACCGCCATTCTGACCGGAGATAATGCCGGTTTTGCTACCAACGTACGGCAGAGGACCCGGAAGGTCGATGCCTGGGAAGCCGACCGCAACATCCTGACCGAAGCCTGATTAACCGCTATTCTCTCCATATTTCATAAACCATTTCATCAAACTCCTATGTCAATTTCACAACAGCCGTCCCTTGCTCGGACTCCTGACCTGCACGGCACCGCCCCAACCCACTATATTACGGTAAACGGCACTCAAATCGCCTAGCGCAAATTCGGAAAGCCCAGTGCGGTTCCGCTGGTTTTTTTCCACCATTTCACGGCTACCCTCGATGACTGGGACCCCCGGATTACCAACGGACTGGCCCGCCATTTCGAAGTCATTCTGTTCGATAACGTGGGGATCGGCGGCAGCGAAGGCGTGGCCCCGGACACCATCGAGGCCCAGGCCGATGACGCCATCGCCTTTATCAAAGCCCTGGGGTACCAGAAAGTAGACATTCTGGCCCTTTCCATGGGCGGTTTTACGGCCCAGGTAGTCGTTCAAAAGGCTCCGGAACTGGTCCGTAAGCTTATTCTGACCGGTACCGGCCCGCAAGGCAGTGAAGGCCTGCTGAACATTACCGAAGCCCTCGGACAGGCCAGTGCCCGCACTCCCGAAGATCCCCGACTGTTTCTTTTTTACAGTCCTTCCGAAGAGAGCCAGCGGATTGGCCGCAGCGTGCTGGCGCGGATGAATGCCCGTACGGTCGACCGTGTTCCCAAAGCCAGGCTGGAATCCATTCAGAACCAGTTAAAAGCCATCCTTGCCTGGGGCCATCCCCAGGACGGTAGCCTGGAAAAGTTACGAGCCGTAAACCACCCGGTCTGGGTCGTCAACGGCAGTCATGACATCATGGTGCCGACCATCAACTCTTATACCCTGTTTCACTACCTGCCCAATGCCTGGCTGAGCCTGTATCCCGATTCGGGCCACGGGGCGATGTTTCAGTACGGTGAACGCTTTGTCAAGGAAGCAACCGAGTTTTTGCTAGCCGCCTAAACAAGCTTAGACCAACCCGTAGAACGGGCCCTCCGTTCTACTTTTCAATACCATCACAAACCGTTCAAAACGATGAATACCACACTCCAATGGGACACGCTCTTTGCGAAACGTCCCGGATTAAACCGCGATCTGCCCGCGGGCCATGAAAACCTGATGTGGGTCTCCAATACCGCAACGCTGATTTACGGGGATCAGGATGCGGTTCTGGTCGATACCTTCCTGACGGTCGAACACAATCAGATGCTGGTCAACTGGATTGCGGCCCATAACCGCAACCTGAAAGCCGTCTACATCACGCACGGTCACGGAGACCACTTTTTTGGACTGGATATCATCCGGGAACGTTACCCGGACGTTCAGTTCCTGGCCACGCCCAAAGTTGTCTCGGCCATCGCGCATCACATTGCGGCCGCACACACGTCCCAGTTCTGGCAAAAGCTCTATCCCGGTCAGATCTCGGAAAACCTACTGACGCCCGAACCCATGAGCGAGCCGGTGCTGTATCTGGAGGGAAACGCCCTACGGGCGATCGATGCGGGCCCTACAGACACCGCGGATACCACCTGTCTTTGGGTGCCTTCCATCGGTCTGCTGGTGGGCGGGGATGTCATTTATAATGGCGTGCATCCCTACCTGGCCGAAACAACGAAGCAGACGCGAAACGAGTGGCGACATACCTTGCAGCAACTGGCGTCGCTACAACCCGCCGTGGTCATCGCAGGGCATAAAAACCCGACCCTCCCGGACGATCCCCGCTGCGTGAACCAGACGCTGGAATACCTGGAAACCATTGAAACGCTTTCCCGGGAAACGGCCTCCGCCGAAGCATTGTTCGACCAGATGATGCTCCGGTATCCGGATTACGTCAATCCGGGCTCCTTATGGCGAGCCGTTCACACGATCAAATCTGAAACGGCTGACCAGTGAAACCGCTCCTTATCCGGTAGTGAGGAAGCAGGCGAACAGGCTCATTTTTCGGGTCAGGAGGCTTCTAAACCATTTTTGAAGGGCTCCTAGAAGCAGTCAGTTATATTTGTAAACAAACAGGTGTATTATGACAAAAGGTGAAGAAACCCGGCAATTCATCGTGGAGCGTTCTGCTCCCATTTTCAATACCAAAGGGATTGCTGCAACGGCCATGAGCGACATTATGGCGGCCACGAAGCTCTCAAAAGGCAGTTTATATGTGCACTTCGAGAATAAGGAAGACCTGGCGGCCGTTGTAGTCGATTACAACATGCAATTACTGGCTGAAAAGGTACTGGACACCGTCAACAGCCACACCAACGCCAAAGATCGGCTGTTTGCTTACTTCGATTTTTTTCTGGATTCGCAGCATTCACCCGTGGTAGGCGGATGTCCGATGATGAACTTTGGAACCGAGGCCGATGATACCAATGAATTGATCAGGGCAAAAGTTAACGACGTTATTAATAGCAGCCAGGGAATCATCCGAGACATCATTGAGCAGGGAATCCGGGATGGCGTGTTTAAAGCCGACTGGAATTACAAGGAATTCGCTACCGTTGCTTTTGCGATGCTTGAGGGTGGTATCCTGATCATCCGCGTAGCCGGCCATAATGCCAAGATGAAGATCATCAACAAAACCCTGAAGGAAATGGTGATGCAGCAACTGACATAAGACAATCGTATGCGACGGCTGGTCAATGTCCCGGAATGCATTTCGCCGGAATAGGTATGCCTCGAGAACGGGTAGTGTCAGAAACCCCTACTTGAGCCTATGACTTTCCATACTTGTAGCCAACTCGCGTCTTTTCTCCCTGACGGCATACATCTCAGGACATCCGCTTTCCTATTTGCCCGTCATTTGAATAGTTGGGGCAAGAGTCCTTAAGGTGCTGCCACCTGGCCCTATGCGTCCATCGGCTTGCGTTTAGCGTCTGCATCCATTTTCCATAAAGCTTCTGGACTTACAAGGAGATTCATGCGCCGTAAACAACGTGTTGTTACAGAATCCTCTCTATCTTTGCGTGATTCCTACTCCAAAAGTGTGGGCCACTTTGACCCGCCTACCTGGGTAGCCTCTCCGCAATACACCGTTAAAAGCCGAAGCTACGGCCTGCTTTGGGCCGGTTTGCTAATCAATTCCAGACCGATGATCCAGCTCCAAAACGTCCGTCCGGATGAGCAGCAGGCTCTTATAACCCTGCTCCAAAAAGTCCAATTGCTGACGGATGATTTACCGGCTGATCTCTCCGATTTTGTCATTGCCAAAGAACATGATACGCTAATTGGTGTGGCTGGCCTGGAGCGCTTCGGTTCGGTGGGCCTGCTGCGCTCGGTAGCGGTTGATCCACCCTACCGGGGTCAACACATAGCCGCGCAACTGATCGGCCGATTGCTTGAGACGGCCGAAGCAGCGGGCCTGAGAGAAGTGTATCTGATCACCACAACCGCTGATCGCTATTTTGAGCGACACGGTTTTCAGCCGGTCAATCGTCAGGACGTGCCGACCACCATTCAACAGACACAGCAGTTTAGCGATTTATGCCCGTCAACAGCCGTGGTGATGAAACGACTCCTGTGAGTCTATAGCTGTAAACCAATCGCTTCATTACGATTCAGAACTAAACTCTTTTTCCTGGCCGACGATCCGTAAGAAAATATAGCCGATCAGGCCCGATAAAACGGATGCCGTGAGCACCGCAAACTTCGCTTCGGACGAGATCAAAACCTGATCCGGAAAGGACAACAGGGCAATAAAAACCGACATGGTGAAGCCAATACCGCCCAGGATACCTACGCCGATCAGGTGCCGCCACCGGGCTCCCGTTGGCAGGAGACCTAACCCCGCTTTTACGGCCATCCAGGAAAAGAGCGAAATTCCCAGCGGCTTGCCGACCAGCAACCCCAAGAGGATGCCCAGGCCCATCGTTGTCGTCAGGCCGTCTACCATACCCGACTCAAAACGGATGTTCGTATTCGCCAGCGCGAACAGCGGCATGATGACAAAATTCACCGGTTTTAATAACGCATGCTCCAGCTTTTCCAGCGGAGATTCGGTATCATCCGGCGTGGTGGGTAGGGTGAGTGCGGTCAATACCCCGGCAATGGTGGCATGAATGCCGGAATGATGGACGAAGTACCACATGACCAGACCCGGAATCAGGTAAAAGGCCAGATGTTTGATTCCCAATCGGTTAAAGACTATCAGCAACGCAAAAAGGATCCCAGCGTAGACCAGATAACCCACATGCAGTTCGGTGGAATAAAACAGGGCAATGACCAGAATCGCGCACAGATCATCCACAATGGCCAGGGCCGCCAGAAACACTTTCAGCGCAGCCGGAATCCGTTTGCCCAACAGTGTTATAATGGCCAGCGCAAAGGCAATGTCAGTGGCCATGGGAATGCCCCAGCCAACGGCCGTGGGCGTTCCCCGGTTGATCACAAAATAAATGGTCGCAGGTACGACCACGCCCCCCAGCGCGGCCAGAATGGGCAACGCTGCTTTTTTGAAGGAGGCTAATTCCCCCTCGATCAGCTCGCGTTTAATTTCCAGTCCGACCATCAGGAAAAACACCGCCATCAGTCCGTCGTTGATCCAGTTCAGGAGTGAATACTTTAGCGCCAGACCCGCTCCATTAAACCCGACTTGCTGCGTGAGAAAATGCGCGTATGAAGCGCCCCATGCCGAGTTAGCCACTAGCAACGAGATCAGGACACTCCCCATCAGCAGCAACCCGCCAAATGAGCCAGACGCGGAAAATTTTCGAAATATTTTTAAAACCGATTTCATGCTATTCTTTTTGTTAGGCCAGGTGCGGACTCGTCGGAACGGCTTCTATTCATCCACCAGCCCCTTTTCTCCGGAGCCACCCTGCTGTTCACCTCAATGATGCCGACCGCATTGACTAGCACTCGGCGCTCGGGTCCTATAGGTGAACGATCCATCCCATTCATTGAACGCTCTCTTTTAAGGCCTCATGGCTTTTGTTAATCACTTCTTTAATGATTTCGTCAAGATCCGTGGCCGACTGAAGCAGATAAGACCGTGCGGTTTGCCGGGTCTGGTCATCATTGTCCGGATCGTCCAGCAACGAGATCAATCCCAAGATTCGCGCGAGGGGCGCACGGACCAGGTGAGCCTGTGTCCAGGCAATTTCCCTTAGTCGCACGTTATGGGCTTCAACGGCCTTCGTATAAGCTACTTTTTCCGTGATATCCTGCATGGCTCCGATCATTCGCACGGGCTGGCCGGTATGCTCATCAAAAATCAGAAAGCCACGGTCCAGCACATATTTATAAGCGCCGTCTGCACACCGGAAGCGATACTCACTGGTCCATCGCGGTATTTTATGAATCATATTATGGCCAATGAGTTGTTCAACTCTTTCGATATCGTCCGGATGAACCCGGTCATGCCACCATTGGTGATCATACGCTGTCTCCTGGTATCCAAATATCGCTTTTATGCCATAATTCCACAAAAGTCGGTCAGCTACCATGTCCATGTCCCAGATGGAATCGCTTGTTGCCTTCGATACGGCATTATACCGATCCAGGTGTTCTTTGATCTTTAATTCGTTTTCTACCCGCTCAGTGACAATCCGGGAGTTGCAAACGATGCCGCCGATGGCCTCATCATCCCGCATGTCGGTGATAACCGTCTCGACCCAGTGTATTTTCCCCTGCTTATCAACATACCTGAAGGGAGCCACCTCATGCTGTTTCTTGCTATTTAGCAGTTCAAATTCCTGTATGAGAACGTCCCGATCGGCTTCATGAATGAAGTTGAAGGCATTATATCCGATAAACTCTTCCAGAGTAATGCCTAACACGCGTTCTATATTAGGACTTACGTATTTACAATAACCGTCCATCTCAATGATCGCAATAAGATCCGACCCCTCCTGGATCAGCGTCTTGAAGCGTCGTTCACTGTTCCTGAGCGCCTGTTCGGACTTCTTTAACTCGGTGACATCCGTAGCCACCACAATTCGGGCCTGTTTTTCGCCAAACCGGATGGAGTTACCGCGGATATTGACCTGGATGACTTCTCCTGACTTCTTCAGGTGGCGTACTTCCGATGCGTGAAACAGCCCGTGCCTGACCTCATTCCGGATGGTACCAACCAAAATCGGCCAATCTTCCTCCGGCCGGATCTGGAGGATGGACATGGCCAGAAACTCCTTCTTCGTATACCCATAATGCACCATCGCGGCCTCATTCACGTCCAGAAACATCAACGAATCCAGGTCATAAACCCACATGGGCAGGGGACTCAGTTGGAACAGGTCACTGTAGGTATCTTTCAGGGATTCGAGTTCGGCCTGGGCTTTTTTTCGCCCGGAAATATCACGAAGAACCCCGATCATCCGCGTTGCACGACCCTGCTGGTCCCGAAGAACATATCCATTTTCTTCGACAAAAGTATAGACCCCGTCCGCTCTTTTTAACCGGTAACTAACTGTCCAGCTATTCTTTAACGGGTCATCCAACGTCGTATTCAAACTACACTCCAGAGCCGGAATATCCTCCGGATGTACTAGTGCGGCCCATTTTTCAATCGAGAAGCGGTCATCTTCGGCGTATCCAAACCAGCGAAAGAACGCTTCCCCCCAATGGATGAAATTAAGCGCAATATCCCAATCATAAATGGCATCGTCCGTTGCTTTATTGACATAATAATACCGCTCGTTGCTTAGCTGAAGTTTCTGTTCAATCTGTTTGCGTTCGTTGATCTCCTGCGCCATTTTAAGGGCATTGTCGGTGAGTTTCTTTTCGGCTTTAAACAAGGTTGTTACGTCTGTGGAGCTTTGGACGATATAGTGAATCGTTCCTTCTTCATCCAATAAAGGATACGTTTCTATATTCCAGTAACGCACATCCTCATCGCTTTCCGAAGCAGCGGGTAAGTTATACCGGTGATTCCTGATTACGCAGGGAGTTTTATCCGTTAAAACATGGTCGAATGCCCGGTGAATCGTTAGCGTCCGGCTCCCATCATCATCCTGGTTGATGGGGAAAGCGTCAAAGAAACGCCGGCCAACCAGAGCGGAAGAATGGGTATTCGTGGCCGATAAAAATGCACGATTGACCGCTGCAATCGTGTAGCCCGGTTTATCCGGCTTTAGAATGGCACATGGCGTAGGAATTGAGTTATAAAGTAATGCAATCTCGTTCAAGCTCAACATAATTCAACTGCCTTAATCGGTGCTGGTATCGACCGGTTTTCGAATAGGTAGCCAGGTATACTTCGTTATCGGCAACGTTGTAAAAATCCTCCGTAAAACGCAACCAATGGCATTGTGGTGCGGCCGGAGAAAACCCTGAACGGGTAAGCAGCAAGACCTGCCGGGGTTTTGCCCCAGAGAAGCGTACGCATCCTGACCCTGCCGCATCTAATCAGACAAATAGAAAAGCTATACGATACAGAGAACCGGGCCATTGACTTATCGTTAACAGGATAAGTCAATGGCCCGGTTTCTCTACTTTACAATGAATCCGTTTTTTGGGAGGCATCATTGGTGGTCAGCAGCTCGCTTAACTGCTGTCTGGACAACGGTTTTTTCAGATAACCGTTGAGCTCAGCATAGGTCTGCGACCTGACGATGTCGGCCTGGTCAATTGAGGAACTAACGATATAAATGACGGGCTGATAATCTGTAGCGCCCAGCATTTTAAAGCGGTCTAAAAATTGCCAGCCATCCAGGATGGGCATGTTAATATCCAGCAGGATTAATTCCGGAAGCACAGCCAGAAACGTTCGGTTGGTCCGGATAAACTCCAGTGCATCCTGACCGTCTTTGAAACTTAAAAGTTCATGACTGCCGGGTGCTATTTTTTCGATCAGTTTACAGGTCAAAAACTGAAAAATGGGATCATCGTCAACAACAGCAATCTTCATAACGTGCTCTATTTATCTCCGATGGAACCCTTTACCCTGAATGGATTCCTTCCTGGATGATCTTTAAAACCGTCAAAAAACATGCCATTAAAAGAGCGGGAGTCAAGTGCGATGCACGCCGGACGCTGCGTATCGGAAAGAGTCTCAACCTGCTGGCTTAAATCTGACAACCCTTCGCATCAGGCCAATGCGGCCGACCGGGATGCCTGATCGACCGGTTTTCTTCCCTGAATACGGGCTCAGAAACACTTCCAGCCTTGGCGGCAGGGCATAGCCGACGGGCCAGCGAACGGAGCGGTTGGAGCGTCCGTCGCCAGGCTTATCCATCAGAAATAACCGCCTTTCCGGGTAATTTCCTGAATCGTTTGCCCTTCGTGGACCCAGTTGAAAATCATCTTTTCGTTCGCAATAATTTCTTCTGCCCGCATCAGGACGTCATAAGCACTTGCGCGCGGCACCATCAATTTCTCCCTTACAAGTCGTTCCTCGCTTGTAGGACTTCCTGTAAAAAGCGGAAGTCAACCTCCTTTCGTAGGACCAGAAATGGGTAATAGCCGTACAACGCAACTTCTTCTCCGGTAGCGATTGAGTACTACCCGCCTACTTGATCAGCAAGGCAGAGTGGTGGGGCCAATCTGGAAGACGACGCTTTACACCGGGCTTTTAGAAAGGGGAATTAGTTTGTCATTCGGCCAGGCATTAATTCCGCTCCACCATCACCATCGCCCGGCCCATCGGAATCCCCGCTCCGCAGGAACTATTCAGGGAGGTAATGGTGTACTCGGTCGAACTGGTGGGCGCGACTGTCAGCACGTACGGATTGAGAAACGTACCGTTCACCTGCGTGCCGTCGGACATCACGAAAGACCAGGGCGGTAACCCGTTTTTAAACGAAACCCTCACTTTTGACGTCTGGCCGGGCCGAATCGTGCCTTCCCCCGTGACCACAGCCTGGCTCACATTCGGAGCCAGCACCTTAATGGTGGTTTCGGAACCGGCTACCGCCGGACTCGTGGAGGAAACCCGTAACCGCACCGTATTGAGCGTATCTTTCAGATAAGCCGGACTGATCACCGACTTCAGCACCCCATCTTTATAAGTCGTCGCCAGGTTAACAAACCGCCCGCTGGTGTCGGCCACCTGCACGATGAATTTATTATTCGCATAAAACCGCCCTCCGGTGGTAAACGGCACGGTAATTTCCGAACCGTGACAAATGGTGCGGGCCGATAAATTGCCCGTCTTGATGGTCGATGGCGGAATATTAACCTTCACAAACGCCCGCCCGCTGTATTCGCCCACCCCGCAGGCGCCCCCCGCCGAGGTGATGGCGTACGGCGTCGGGTTATTCGGTGATACCCGAATCGTGTGCGGACTTTTAATAATATTGTTTTCGTAAGTTCCATCCGACAGCAGCACAAACCACGGTCCGCCACCGCCGAAATCGACGGTGAGTTCGGCGGTTTTACCTTCGTCAATTTTCACCGTATCCCGGCGCAGCACCGCCACCGCCTGAGCGGCCACCGTCAGATTTTCACTGGTACTGCTGATCGCTGGTGCCGTCGCCACGACCCGGATTTTATACCCTCCTTTCGGTGAAATACCGTATGGCAACCGCGCCACTAACGGACTCGCTGTGCCAGCACCCGAAATCGTGGTCCAGTTCTCGGTGGAGTCGGCCAGTTGGACCAGAAAACCGTTCCCGGTCTGGTATTTCCCGGTGGCCGTAAAGGCGACCTGAAAAGGCGTTCCGGTACAGATCCGGTAACCCCCGGCTGGCACTTTGATCGCAATCTCCGGATTCGGGTTCTCGTTTACATTGACGATAATCTCCCCGGAAACCGTACCGCTGCCGCACGGACCACTGACATTGACGACTTTGTATATCGTGGGTTTATCGGGGGTAACCGTTATTTCATACGGCGTTGTCATGGTATTCTGCACCTTCGTGCCGTCCGACAGCAGAAACGACCACGGGCCGTGGCCGCTCAGCGCCACCCGGAACGTCGCCGGTTGCCCCGGCAAAACCGTCACCGCATTGCTGCCGTCGGCCAGTTCGATCCGGGCCGTGGGTGCGGGCAGCACCCGCAGACTTTGCAAGGTGCCGTTGACGACCGGGTTTGTTGACGATACCCGCAAACCGTACCGACTCCCGGCTGGGATACTGACCGGAATGACACCCGCCAGCGTGCCGTTGCCGAAGGGTCCGGCTTTCGCGGGTTCGCTCAGGTTAGTTACTTTTCCGGCCGCATCGACCAGTTGCAGAACGAACTGATTATCCGCCGAAAACCGCCCGCCCGAGGAGGAATAGGGCACCGAAACCGGCGATCCGGCACAAACCGCCAACCCGTTCAGGTCGCCGGTCAGCACTTCCGGCAAAGCCACTTTATGGCTGTCGGCCTGCGCCCGCAAAGCCGCCGAGTCGATCCGCATCGTGGTGTCGCGCCGGAAGATCGCTTTGTACGCGCTGTCTTTCAGGTATCTTTCAATCAAGGTATCTTTCCTGATTTCGATGAGCGTATCCGCCAGCACAAGCCGCCGACCCGGTCGCTGCCCGGTTTCCGACGCGCCAATCGCCACCATAGCCATCACTCCCAAAACGACACTCAACAACGTAAACTTATTCATGCAACTGTGGTTTCAACTTCCAACGTGGTGTTCTTTCCCTTCAAGTTAACGAACTTTGCGCAAACGGTTTGCAACGACAAAGTTCGCTAACATAACGGAAAGTTTGCAGATAGTCGTACAAAGTTAACAAGCTCGCATGAACGAGGAATTGATCCAGCTTCGGGTATCCGAAATAATTCAGGAAACGCACGACACCAGAACGCTTCTTTTACAACCCACCGACGGTCGGCGGATTCGCTACCGGGCCGGGCAGTTTCTGACCTTATTGTTCTACCACCTCGGCCACGAAGTCCGCCGGTCGTATTCGCTCAGCTCAACGCCGGGCGACGATTTGCCGGGCAACGATTTGGAACCGTTAAGTCTGACTATCAAGCGGGTGGAAAACGGAGAGATTTCCCGCTATCTGCTCGATCACCTGCGGGTGGGCGATGTTCTCACCAGCTTACCACCGGCTGGCCGGTTTACGCTGGAAACCGACCCGGAACGACAGCGCGACATTGTCCTGATCGGCGCTGGCAGCGGTATTGCCCCCCTGTTCGGGATTCTGAAACAGGTGCTGCGCGACGAACCGAAAAGCCACATTACGCTCCTCGACTGCAACACCAGTGAACGGACCATCATTTTTTATGACCAGTTGGAAGCCTTACGAAAACAATACCCGGACCGGTTTCAGTTGATTCATCTCCTGAGCCAGCCCTCCGACGACTGGCAGCGAGCGGGCCATATCCGGCGCGGGCGGCTGAACAACTGGCTACTGGAGAATATGCTGCCGGACCTAATCCGGTTTGACCGGGCAGCTGCCCGGTGGTACGTCTGCGGGCCGTTTCCGTTCATGCGAATGGTGCAGTTCACGCTGGTTTATACCGGTATTCGACTCGACGCCATAAAAAAGGAAAATTTTGTCATTGAACCCGTGACCAGAACGCCCCCACCCGAACTGGCCAACGATCACCGGATGCTGCTGCGGTTTCGCGGCACCGAATACGACATCGACGTTCCGGCCTACAAATCCATTTTGCAGGCGGCACTGGATCACGGGGTTCAATTGCCGTATAGCTGCAAAGGAGGAAGGTGTTCGAGCTGCGCGGCCCGGTTGAAAGCGGGCGAAGTACACATGACGATCAACGACGTACTGACCGACCATGATCTGGCCGCAGGCTGGGTGCTGACCTGCACCGGTTATCCGGCTTCCGAGGGCGTCGTGCTGGATGTATAATCCCGGATCGGCCCTCGGCAAACCATTCCTCGCTTTAGTTTCGTTTCCCCGAAACTTCATAACTTTATTTTCTGTTAGAGTTTAGAATAAGGCCTTCACAACGTGACAGAAAACAACACCCCTGCCCGGAACACCGGGCTTACTGATATTGACCTGACGGGCTACGAACAGATTGAGGTATTAGGTGCCCGTGAACACAACCTGAAAAATATTGACGTTACGATTCCCCGGAATAAACTGGTGGTGGTAACCGGCATCAGCGGCAGCGGCAAATCTTCGCTGGCGTTCGATACAATTTATGCCGAAGGACAGCGCCGGTACATGGAAAGTTTTTCAGCCTACGCCCGTTCGTTCATCGGAAACATGGAGCGGCCCGACGTGGATAAAATCAACGGCCTGAGTCCGGTGATTTCCATCGAGCAGAAAACCACCTCCAAAAACCCGCGTTCGACGGTTGGCACCACCACCGAGATTTACGACTTCCTGCGGCTTTTGTACGCCCGCGCCGGTGAAGCGTTCTCCTACGTGACGGGTCGAAAAATGGAACGACAATCGCAGGATCAGATCATTGATTCGATTCTGACGCACCATGCCGGCAAAAAACTGACGCTTTTGGCCCCGATTGTCAAAGGGCGGAAAGGGCATTACCGCGAATTGTTCGTGCAGATTGCCAAACTGGGCTACACCAAAGTGCGCGTCGACGGAACAGTGCAGGACATTGTGCCGAAAATGCAGCTCGACCGGTACAAAGTCCACGACATTGAGATCGTCATCGACCGGATTGTTCCCAAACCGGAGGATAGGTATCGTTTAAGCCAATCGGTACAAACCGCCCTGAAACAGGGCAAGGGAGCCATGCAGATTCTGGACGATAAAAACCAGCTGACGTATTTCTCCCAAAACCTGATGGACCCTGAATCGGGCATCAGTTACGACGAGCCGTCGCCCAACACGTTTTCGTTCAACTCGCCCTACGGGGCCTGCCCGGTTTGCAACGGGTTGGGTGTCATTGAAGAGATTACGGAAGAATCGGTTATTCCCGACAAATCCCTGAGTATCAGCCGGGGCGCCATTGCCCCGCTGGGCGAATACCGCGAACTCTGGTTTTTCCGCGAAATCGAAGTCATTCTGAAAAAGTACAAACTCAGCCTGACAACGCCGGTAGAAAAATACCCGCCGGAACTGCTGCACGCCCTGCTCTACGGCACCGAAGAAGACGCCACGATGCCTTCGAAGAAGTTTCCGGGTCGGACCGACGATCGGCAGGATTATTACAACTTCAAATTTGAGGGCGTCATCACGTTCCTGAAACGGCAGCAGGAAACCGCCGACTCGGCGGGTCGTTCCGACAAGATTCAGGAGTGGCTGAAGGATTTTACAGTAGTGAAAACCTGCCCCGAATGCGAGGGGGCTCGTCTGAAAAAAGAATCGCTGTATTTCCGGATCGATAACAGGAATATTTCCGAACTGGCCCGGATGGACATTACCGAACTGGCCGACTGGATGACCGGGCTGGAAAACCGCCTGTCGGACCGCCAGAACGTGATCGCCAAGGAAATTCTGAAGGAAATCCGCAAGCGGATCGGCTTTCTGCTGGACATTGGTCTGGATTACCTGATGCTCGACCGCCCGCTGCGGACCCTCTCGGGCGGGGAAGCACAACGGATTCGACTGGCTACGCAGATTGGCACCCAACTCGTTGGTGTTCTGTATATTATGGACGAACCCAGCATTGGTTTGCACCAGCGCGACAACGTAAAACTGATCGATTCGCTGAAAAACCTGCGCGATCTGGGCAATACGGTTCTGGTGGTCGAACACGACAAGGACATGATGCTCGAGTCGGATTTTATTCTGGACATCGGGCCGGGTGCTGGTCGGCACGGCGGGCAGGTGGTCGGTGCCGGAACGCCCGAGCAATTCCTGAGCAACGGCAGCACGACAGCCGCTTACCTGAGCGGCCGCCGGGCCATCGAAGTACCGCAAGAACGACGCATGGGCAATGGTCACCAGCTCGTTATAAAAGGCGCTACCGGTCATAACCTGAAGAACGTGACGTTAAAACTGCCACTGGGACAGATGGTTTGCATCACGGGCGTTTCGGGCAGCGGCAAGTCGTCCCTGATTCACGAAACGCTGTTTCCGGTTTTGAACAAGCATTTTTATAAATCGAAGCGGGAAGCGTTGCCGTTCAAATCGGTGGACGGGCTGGAATACCTGGACAAAGTCATCGAGGTGGATCAATCGCCCATTGGCCGAACACCGCGCTCCAACCCGGCGACCTACACGGGCATGTTCTCCGACATCCGCAGCCTGTTTGCCGAACTGCCCGAAGCCAAAATCCGGGGCTACAAACCGGGGCGGTTTTCGTTCAATGTCAAGGGCGGCCGCTGCGAGGAGTGCGAAGGCGCGGGAATGAAGAAAATTGAAATGGAGTTTTTGCCGGACGTGCACGTCATGTGCGAAACCTGCAAGGGCAAACGCTTCAACCGCGAAACGCTGGAAGTTCGTTTCAAGGGCAAATCCATCGCCGATGTGCTGGATATGACCGTCGAACAGGCGCTGGAGTTTTTCACCAGCCAACCCAAAATCCTGCGGAAAGTCCAGACACTCAACGATGTCGGCCTGGGTTACATTACGCTCGGCCAGCACGCGACGACACTGTCGGGCGGGGAAGCGCAACGGGTGAAACTGGCGGAAGAACTATCGAAAAAGGATACCGGCAAAACCCTGTACATCCTCGACGAACCGACCACGGGCCTGCATTTTCAGGACATTTCCCACCTGCTGGATGTGCTCAACAAACTGGCTGACAAGGGCAACACGGTGTTGATCATCGAACACAACCTTGATGTGATCAAAGTGTCTGACCATGTCATCGACTTGGGACCCGAAGGCGGTAACAAAGGTGGTCAAATCATCGCCGAAGGGCCACCGGAAAAAGTCGCCAAAGCCAAAGGCAGTTATACCGGAAAGTTTCTGGCGCTGGAGCTGGCCGGAAACGGAAACCGTTGAAACGGTTTTGTGCACTCACTGGGCTGTACCCCTGATTATTGATTTAAATTAAATAACCGCGAATTACTCTTTATCAGCCCCTGCTTTAGCGGTGGGCTGATAAAGGGCCAATTTTGGCGCTTTGTCCGTTTAAGGGAATGCGAAACCGGATTCATCGTTTTTACCAAAACCCTTTTAACGGTTCCCCACCTCTCCATTCTCCTCCCCTGATAAACCGTGGAAGTTCAGGAATTGGTGGTATTCTTCCGCGAACGTTAGTTTCTGGTGGTGTTCTTCCTGATGGGCAATGTACTGGCGCACCCGTTCGACCTGGGATTCGCTGCCGGAAAACGCACCATACCCGGTTTGCCACACAAATTGCTCCGGAATCAGATTTTGACGATTGATTTCGTGCGAACTGCTCCCTTTGACGTGCTTCACCACCTCGGCAACCAACCGTTGGGGATTCAGCAAAAACAGAAGGTGTACATGGTCATCAACGCTGTTCAGGCTATCAAGGTAACAGCTCTGATCGATCAGTTGCTGCCGAATCAGTTGGTGAATGGCACGTCGAACCGTTTTCCGAATCAGCGGCTGACGGTTTTTCGTGGAAAAAACCGCATGAATCCAGGTTTTGGTTTTGGAATGTGACATAGGGCGTTCGCAATCGTTCCTTCCATGGACGACAAACTTCCTATTTGGTCACTTCAGAGGGGGCGGTTTGGAAATTTTCTACTTCCGGAAACGGCGGAAACTCATCCGCCAGCCGATTCATGGCCGAAGGGGCTTCACCTAACCCCAGCTCCTGCCGCATTTCATCGGCGGTCTGGCTCCGGCCATCGTGGCTCCAGCCGGGCGGAGCCAGCAAATAATTTACTTTCTGCCGGAACGGTCCGGGCATACGAAGGTCGGCAAGGAGCTTTTTCCATTCGTGCAGAACCAGATTGGCAGGCGAATGATCGGTGAGGTTGGTTGTCAGGCCGTACCGAACCGGGTCGCCGGGTACTTCTTCCGCGAACGTCCCAAACAGCCGGTCCCAGATGATGAACATCATGCCCATGTTGCGGTCGAGGTAGCGAACGTTCGACGCATGGTGAACGCGGTGGTGCGAGGGCGTCACCAGAAACCATTCCAGAAAACCGAGTTTACCAACGTATTGGGTATGAACAATAATGCCATAAATCTGCGTCGCCGAATACATGAATACAATATCCTCGGCCCGGAAACCCAGCCAGGCCAGCGGCAGAAAGTAAACAAACCGGTACAGCGGTTGCATCACCGACGAACGGAAGCCAACCGTCAGGTTAAATTCTTCGGAAGAGTGGTGGGTGACGTGAACGGCCCAGAATAAACGACAGAAGTGATCGACACGGTGCAGCCAGTAAAATGCAAAATCCTCCAGAATCAGCAGCAGAGGCCAGTAGATCCACGGATTCGTCAGTTCCAGGATGCGGTATTGATAAACCCAGACCAGCACCCCCACGTAAAAACCGCGCACCAGCAAATCAAGCCCCATATTGAGCAGGGTCAGGTAGCAGTTCTGAAGAATACCCTTAACGGAATAATACGGTTTTTGGTGCAGATAGCTGAACAGCACCTCAGCGCCAATGACCAGCGCGTATAGAGGAGTAGAAATCAACAATAATAGAGATTCCCGGTACTCAACCATTTTCTTAAGTTACGATGACTACGGTGCAAGTTAACGCATCGGGAACCCGCATGGATCGGATTCTCGATTAGAAAATAATTAAAAATGAGTACGATCCTTCGAAACTACAAAAGTAATCCGAACTTACCAACGCACCTGACCGTCACCCACCACGACCCATTTTTCCGTCACCAGCTTCTCCAGCGCGAATGGGCCGCGGGCGTGCAGTTTTTGCGTCGAGATCCCGATTTCAGCACCCAGCCCGAACACGCCACCGTCCGTAAACCGGGTCGACGCATTGGCGTACACCGCAGCCGCATCAACTTCGTTCAGAAACCGGTCGATGGCCGCCGGATCGCGGGAAACAATCGCTTCGGAATGGCGCGACGAATACGCCTGGATGTGCGATAAAGCCTCGTCGAGATCCGCAACAACCTTGATCGCGCACTTGTAATCCAGAAACTCCCGGCCAAAATCACTCAGTTCCGCCCGTTGCAGCGCCGGAAAATCGACGGATGCCAGCACGCGAAACGCTTCCTCGTCGGCAAACACCTCCACATCCCATTTGATAAAATCGTCCACCAGCATCGGCAGGAAATCGTCGGCGACGGCCTGATCGACCACCACGCAATCCAATGAATTACAGACGGATGGACGCGACACCTTGGCATTCACGACAATATCGCGGGCCTTGACCAGATCCGCCGTTCGTTCCACATACGTATGGCACACGCCCGCGCCGGTTTCGATGGTGGGTACCAGCGAGTTTTGCCGGACGTACTGAATCAGCGAATCCGACCCGCGCGGAATAATGATATCGATGTAGCGCGTAGCCGTCAGCAATTCGTTGACCACCGCCCGATCAGGAGGCATCAGCGTCACGGCGGCTGCGGGTATATCAAATTCGGTCAGCACCTTCTGAATCAGGCCGACCAGCGCCAGGTTGGACTGATGCGCTTCCTTGCCACCTTTCAGGACACAGGCATTTCCCGACCGCAGGCAGAGCGAGGCCACGTCCAGCGTCACGTTGGGCCGTGATTCGTAAATCACCCCCACCACGCCCAGCGGCACGGCCAGCTTCCGCAGCTGCACCCCCTGTTCGATGGTTCGTTCCAGCAAAACCGCCCCGCCGGGATCGGGCAATTGAGCCACCACCCGCAGGCTTTCCACCAGATCACCAATCCGTTTTTCGTTCAGCAGCAAGCGATCCTTCTTCGGGTCCGTATCCGGCATCGCATCCAGATCTTTCTGATTTTCAACCAGAATGGCTTTCGTATTTTCGAAAACCACATCCGCCAGCCGGTTCAGCAGGGCGGTTTTCTGGCCGGCCGATAAGCGCCGGACGGCTGCCGAAGCGAACTTTGTTTCCTGAAGGAGAGGAGTTACTGCATTCATATTTACGCGGTATTTTTACAAAAGTACAATATCGTTGGCATTTGCCACTTCCACATTCTGCTGATTCAGCTGCCCCAGCAATTGAGCCGACGACAGCCGCGCCCGGGCTACGGCCACTGCCGTGCCGGTTTCGTCACAGATTTCGACGACTTCACCGGCCTCAAACTCACCTTCCACCGTTCGAACACCAACGGCCAGCAAACTGTTCCGGCGGCCCAGAGCCGCCACCGCCCCCGCATCGACCCGCAATACACCCGCCGTCAGGCTGCCACTGGCCAGCCACCGCTGCCGCGCCGTGGGCGTACTCTGCTGCGGTTTAAACGCTGTGCCGGTTTCGCCCCGCAATGCCCGCAGGATACCGTCGGGTTGTTTCAGGCCAAAAATTGTTACCCGGATGCCCATGCGGGTTGCCAGTTTGGCAAAGGTCAGCTTGGAGGCCATGCCACCGAGCCCCAGCGCCGATTTTTCGTTCCGCACCACGCTAAAGATGGATTCATCAACCTGCTTAACCGTTGGAACGATGTGGCCGGTTTCGTCCAGTAAACCGCCCACCGATGTACAGAGCATCAGCGTTGAAGCACCAAACCCGACGGCCATCAGCGTCGCCAGTTCGTCGTTATCGGAAAACTTCAGCTCACGGTCGCTCACCACGTCGTTTTCGTTGGCAATGGGAATAATGCCATTTTTCCACAACTCCTGTACGGTTTCCTTCAGTTGCAGAAACTGCTGCCGGTCGGCGAAATGATGGCGTTCGCAGAGGGTTTGGGCAATGGGGATGTTGTATTGGGAGAAATACCGGTTATAAACATTTAGTAACAATAAATTACCCACGGCGGCAGCCGCTTTTCGCTGGGCCATATCGCCCCGGTAGCCTTCGATCAGCCCTTTTCCGGCGCCCACCGCTCCCGACGACACCAGCACAATGTGGTACGAACGACGCAGTTCGGCGACCTGCCGGGCAATGTCGGCAATCACGGCTTCATTCAGCGAACCGTCCGGCAGGGTAATCGATGCCGTACCGAATTTAATAACTAAAACAGACACGCTTTAAACGGGAATTAATACTACGAATGGATGCCTCTCGTCCGCGATGAAGTGAAAGAAGGGGCGAAAATACAAAAGATTATTCAGGCCCGACCCATCGGCTGACTTTTGAAATCCGAAAAACCGTCTTTGTCAGGTACGAAACAATTAATGCGGGCGATCTTTCAACAAATTAGCCAATACGGGTTCGGCAAATTGTGTTTTTTTGGGAAGTGACTGCTTCAGAAGTTTCATGTATTCCGGACGGGGAATTTCGATCGCGCCAAACCGCCGGACATTATCGTTGATAAACTGGGTATCAAGTAGCTCAAAATGTTGTTTTCGCAAGATTTCGATCAGGTAATGAAACGCTACTTTCGAAGCATTTGGTACGCGATAAAACATGGACTCTCCAAAAAAAACCGCCCCGATTGCCACCCCGTACAACCCGCCGACGAGTTGATTATCCAGGTACGTTTCGACGCTGTGGGCCATTCCCATCTGATGCAGTTCGGTGTAAGCTTCGATGATCTCATCGGAAATCCAGGTGCCATCGCTCTCGGAACGGGGCAGGGCGCAATAGCGCATAACCTGCTCAAAATCAGCATTTATCCGAATCTCGAATGTATTTTTATTCAGAATCGGCCGGAGCGATCTGGCGGGCTGATAAGTATCCAGCGGAATGATGGCGCGGGGGTCGGGCGAATACCAATAGAGCGTATTGTCCGTATCGGCCATCGGAAAAATCCCATTAATGTAGCCATAAATCAAGTCATCGGAAGACAGGCGGTACATGCAGCGTAACGAAAAGGTCTCATAACAAATGTATAAAAATATCGTTAGCGAAAAAATGAAGAGCCGAAGGAACATTTGCTCAAATTTTTCGTTATGATATTGCACAATCGGAACAATTCCTTTATCATTGTCCCGCTTTTTGGCACTCTTAAAAATGGCAACACCTGTCTACATACCGACATTCTACCACACAACGCCATTCCGGTTTAGGTCCGAAAGGACCCGACCTACCTGTTTGCCTATGCGGTAAACCTCTGCCCCTGCGGCTCACCCCCTGATTTTTTACTTTTTCAACAAACTTTTTGATCCCAACCGAACCGGTTAACTGCCGGAACCAGGTTCATTCTTTCGATCAAACGACGATGATTCCCGACGTAAACAACGATACTTCATACATAGTGCAGGTCGCTGACGAAAACCACCTTCAACTGGCCGAAACGATCTGCAAGGAAATGGAAGAAAGCGCCAAGGCGCGGGGTACGGGTATTGCCAAACGCTCGCCTTTGTACCTGATGGAAAAAATGCTGGAAGGCAAGGCAATTGTCGCCACCACCAATACCGGCGAGTGGGTGGGTTTCTGTTACATCGAAACCTGGCAGCACGGCAAATTTGTGGCTAATTCGGGGCTGATCGTCCATCCGGAGCACCGCAAGAGCGGGATTGCGACCCGCATCAAAAACGAGGCCTTCAAGCTGTCGCGCCGAAAATACCCCGACGCCAAAATCATCGGTTTGACGACGAGCCTGGCGGTCATGAAAATAAATTCCGACCTGGGTTATGAGCCCGTAACTCTTAGCGAGTTACCGGCAGATGATGCCTTCTGGAAGGGGTGTTCGAGTTGCGTCAACTACGACATTCTGACCCGGACGAACCGGAAGCATTGCTTGTGTACGGGCATGCTTTACGATCCGGAGCAGCATAAAAAAACGGAGAAAACCGAGAAATGGAATTTCCTGAAAGAGTCGAAGCTCTACGAACGCTGGATGCGCATCAAACAGCGTATTCTGATGCGTTTTCAGGATCGTCCCCGGACGAGGAAACCCGAGCGCGAGCTGGAAACCGTCGGGTAATAAGTCATTCTACTTGGTAGTCAAGTGATTTTAAGTCCCTTTCGGCGGTTCGCTGGAAGGGATTTTCTATTTTTGCGCCCTGAGCCAAACGCGCAGCGTAGCGCGTCAGGGGAATTTAACCCGTCGCCAATTTTTCCATACGTTCCATAGTTCATTGTGATGTCTCAACAAAAAAAAGTAGTTCTTGCATTTAGCGGAGGTCTCGACACCTCGTTTTGTGTCAAATACCTGTCCGAAGATCTGGGGTACGAAATCTATTCGGTGCTGGTCGATACCGGCGGTTTTTCCGAAGACGAACTGAAAGCCATCGAAGCCCGGGCGTATTCGCTGGGCGTAAAAAGTCACGCTGCTATTGCCAAAACCAACGATTATTACCAGCAATGCCTGAAGTACCTGGTATACGGTAACATCCTGAAAAACAATACGTACCCCCTGAGCGTCAGTGCCGAGCGGATTTTCCAGGCCATTGCCGTGGCCGAATATGCCAAAAGCATCGGGGCCAACGCCATTGCGCACGGCAGCACCGGCGCGGGTAACGACCAGGTACGGTTCGATATGGCGTTCCGGATCATCGCGCCCGAAGCCGAAATTATTACACCGATCCGCGACCTGCGGCTTTCGCGCGAAGCGGAAATCGAATACCTGAAATCGAAAGGCGTGGAGCAGGAATGGCACAAAGCGGCTTACTCCATCAACAAAGGCTTGTGGGGCACGTCGGTGGGCGGTCGCGAAACACTGACATCACACGGTTTTCTGCCCGAATCGGCCTGGCCGACGCAGGTGACCAAAACCGAACCGGAGCAAATTACGCTGCACTTCGAAAAAGGAGAACTGCAAGGCATTGGTGCCGAACCCGTCGGCGATCCGATTCAGGCCATTCAGCAACTGACCGAACTGGCCGGACCGTTTGGCATCGGACGCGACATTCACGTAGGCGACACCATCATCGGCATCAAAGGCCGGGTCGGTTTTGAAGCACCGGCTCCGCTCATCATTCTCAAAGCCCACCACGCCATCGAGAAACACGTCCTGACCAAGTGGCAGCAATACTGGAAAGACCAGATGGCGAACTGGTACGGCACGATGCTGCACGAAGGCCAGTTCCTCGATCCGGTGATGCGGAACATCGAGACGTTCCTGGCCGACACGCAAGGCCACGTCACGGGCAAAGTGCACGTGCTGCTGGCACCCTACCGGTTCCAGGTGCTGGGGATCGAATCGCCGTTCGACCTGATGTCATCGACCTTCGGCAGCTACGGCGAAATGAACAACGCCTGGACGGGCGACGACGTACGCGGTTTCTCCAAAGTCATGTCGAATCAGGTAATGATTTACGAAAAAGTAAAAGAAGCCAATAATCAAGGATGAGGTAAGAATGAAGAGTTATGAGTTGGCTGACGCATTAACTCATAACTCTTCATTCTTAACTCATAACTCAAACGCCGTTGAACGTAATTATTGACGCCAGCTTGCCGGGAATCGGTTTTTACCACCGTCAGGCCAAAACGGGGGTCAGCCGGGTCGCCGAGCAACTGATCAAAGGATTGCTGGAATCGAAACAGGTTCAGCTTTCGCTGGCGGCTCCGACGCACCCGGCCGAAACACTGCGGTACGCCCGGGAAACGTTTGGGAGTCAGGCTCCTTTGCTGGTTAACCGGTCGATTGAACAGGCCTGGGCTGCGTTTGAAAATGCGTTACTTAACCCGTTTGCGCCCCAGAGCCTGCCGTCAAAAATCGTTCGGGAGCTTTTTTACCGCAGTCGGAAAGCCCTGAAGGCCGACCAGGCCCGGTTTTCGGCGGCTCGTTTACCAGCCGGCGCCATTTACCATTCGCCTTTTTTTGCCATTCCCGCGGATATTGCCCGGATGCCACACGTCCGCAAGGTGTTGACGGTACACGATCTGATTCCGCTTCATCATCCGGAATGGTTTCCAGCCGGGGAACGAGCCGTTAAAGATGCGCTGACAACCTTACCACTGGATGCCTGGGTAGTCACGGTTTCGGAAGCGACAAAAGCGGATTTTTGCCAGTTCACCGGTTTTGATCCCGACCGCGTCCGGCCGATTCACCTGGCGGCATCTCCAGATTTGTTTTACCCGTTAACCGATCAGGAGCGGGCCAAAATCATCCGGCAGCGGTTTGGGTTGGGCCATGAGCCGTATTTGCTCAGTCTGGCCACCCTCGAACCCCGCAAAAACCTCGATCACCTCATCCGGTGCTTCGTGGAACTGGTCGAAAGCGGGGCGTTACCGGCTGACGTCAAACTGGCCCTGGTGGGAACAAAAGGCTGGAAAATGGATCAGGTGCTGGGCGAACTAGCGAAGCAGGAAGCGATTCGCTCCCGGCTGGTTTTCACCGGTTTTGTACCCGATGAAGACCTGGCCGCTATTTATTCCGGGGCGCTGGCGTTTGTGTATCCGTCGCTGTTTGAAGGCTTCGGCTTACCTCCGCTGGAAGCCATGCAATGCGGTTTGCCGGTCATTACCTCGAATGTTTCCTCGCTGCCCGAGGTCGTTGGCGACGCGGCCATTCAGGTGTCACCCACCGACGCCGACGCCCTGAAACAGGCCATCCTGAACGTGGTCGGTTCGGCCGACTTGCGGAACGAATTAGCAACTAAAGCCCGCCAACGGGCACAATTGTTCTCCTGGGAACGTTTCACTAACGAGCACATCAGGCTCTATCAGACCTTATGAATTCGATTACAATTGGTATTATCGGCGGAGCCGGTTACACGGGGGGCGAATTACTGCGAATTCTGCTCAATCACCCCAACGTACAGATTGCATTTGTCCATAGTAAAAGCCAGGCGGGCAAGCCGGTTTACAGTACCCACACGGATTTGCTGGGCGATACGGACTTGACCTTTTCCGGCGACGATACCCGCGCACTGGTGCAACAGGCCGGGCTTTCGGCCATTTTTCTTTGCTCGGGCCACGGCGAATCCGCGAAGTTCCTGGCCGAAAACCCGGTTCCGGACACCCTCAAAGTGATTGACCTGAGCACGGATTTCCGGGATGAATCGAACGGTTTTGTGTACGGTTTGCCCGAGTTGCAACGCGAACGCATCCGGACCGCCACCAAAATTGCCAATCCGGGGTGTTTTGCGACCAGCATTCAACTGGCGTTGCTGCCGCTGGCACAGGCCGGTTTGCTAACCGACGCGGTGCAGGTGAGCGCCATCACCGGTTCGACCGGGGCGGGGCAGTCGCTGAGCGCCACCACCCATTTCACCTGGCGGAACAACAACGTCTCGATTTACAAAGCCTTTACGCACCAGCACCTGAAGGAGATTCGCCAGAGTCTGACGAGCTTGCAGCCCGGTTTTGACCAGCCCATTCATTTTGTGCCGTACCGGGGCGATTTTACGCGCGGCATCATGGCCAATGTCTATACGCCTTACGCCGGAAGTCTGGAGGAAGCCCGTCAGCTTTTCGAGACGTATTATGCCGGGCATCCGTTTACGCACCTGAGCAGCACGCCGGTAGACGTCAAGCAGGTTGTAAATACGAACAAGTGCCTGATTCACCTCGAAAAGCACGACGGTCAATTGTTGATCACCAGCATTATCGACAACCTGACCAAAGGCGCTTCGGGCCATGCCGTCCAGAATCTGAACTTGGCGTTCGGTTTGCCGGAAGAGGCCGGTCTTCGATTGAAAGCCGTAGCGTTTTAAGCGTCACAAGACTTGCTCATTCGTCCGAAAAGGCGGTTTTATCCTCATCGTTTACGGGTAAAACCGCCTTTTCTCCTCCAGGTTTTCCACTTCCTGCCCATTCTTTCGCGGTATTTGTTTACTGCCTCCCGCCAGTTATCGACTCCGCCTAGCTGCCCATACGGTAGGCTTTTACCTTTGAGTAGGTTAGACTCCTTCCCAACTTTTCGATTCGTCGTTCCCTTAAAACACCGACTTTAGACGGTAGGCACCTAGGCAGTTTGTAGATTTGTCTTATTTTTACAAAAAACATTATAAACCCATGACAGCAACCTCAACGGCAAAACCGTATCCCTGGTTAAAGCACTACCCGGAAGGTGTTCCTGCCGACATAAACTCCGATGCCTATCCCTCCCTCGTTGAATTGATCGACGAAGGGTGTCAAAAATACGCCGACCGGCCCGCCTATGCCAACATGGATAAAAAGCTGAGTTTCCGGGAGATCTACACGCTATCCGGACACCTGGCCGCTTACTTCCAAAACGAGCTGAAACTGCAAAAAGGCGACCGGGTGGCCATCCAGATGCCGAATTTACTCCAATATCCCGTGGCTATTTTCGGCATTTTGCGGGCGGGCCTGGTAGTAGTCAACACCAATCCGCTGTATACACCCCGGGAAATGCAGCACCAGTTCAAGGATTCGGGTGCCAAGGCCATTATCATCCTCGCCAATTTTGCGGCCAACCTGGAGAAGATCATCGATCAGACGGACATCAAGCACGTCATCGTTACCCAGATTGGCGACCTGCTCGGATTCCCCAAGAAGCTGGTTGTCAACGCCGTGGTGAAATACGTCAAGAAAATGGTTCCGGCGTATCACCTGCCCCGGGCGGTTTCGCTCAGCGACGCCCTGAACCGGGGAAGCCGCCATACCTTACAGAAAGTAGCACTGGTGGGGTCCGATCTGGCGTTTGTGCAGTATACCGGTGGTACGACCGGTGTCTCAAAAGGAGCCGCCCTGACGCATCGGAACATCATTGCCAATACCGAAGCGGGTAGCTACTGGATGCAGATCGACCGGCTGAAAGCCGATCAGTGTATCATGATCACGCCGTTGCCGCTGTACCATATTTACGCCCTGACGGTGAACGCCATGCTGGCCCTCAAAAGTGGCTGTATGAACGTCCTGATCACCAATCCGCGTGATATGAACGCGTTCATCGACGAACTGAAGAAGTATAAATTTCACATGTTTGTCAGCCTCAACACGCTGTACAACGGGCTGTTGAATCACCCCCGGATCAACGAAGTCGACTTCAGCCACCTCCAGATTTCATCGGCCGGTGGTATGGCGTTGCAAAGCGCGGTGGCCGAACGCTGGAAACAACTGACTGGTGTGACCATTTCGGAAGGCTACGGGCTTTCGGAGACCTCTCCCATCCTGACCTCGAATCCCTGCGACGGTAGAGCCCGCCTGGGTACGATTGGACTGCCACTGCCCAGCACCGACCTGAAAATCATGCAGGAAGACGGCAACGAAGCCCCTATGGGGATGCCCGGTGAAATCTGGGCGAAGGGGCCGCAGGTGTTTCCCGGTTATTACAACCGCCCCGACGAAACCGCCCAAGTGCTGGAGGATGGCTGGTTTAAAACCGGCGATATTGGCGTGATGGACGAAGACGGTTTTTTCCGGATCGTCGACCGCAAGAAGGACATGATTCTGGTGTCGGGCTTCAATGTGTATCCCAACGAAATCGAGGAGGTAATCGCCCGTTGCCCGGGAGTGCTGGAAGTAGCCTGCATTGGCGTTCCCGACGAGAAATCGACGGAAGCCGTCAAGATTTTCGTGGTAAAGAAAGATCAGAACCTGACGGCGGAGGATATTCTCAAATACAGCAAAGACCAGTTGACCAATTACAAGCGGCCGCGCCACATCGAATTCCGGACGGAGCTGCCCAAAAGCAACGTCGGAAAAATCCTGCGACGGCCGTTACGCGACGAGGAACTCGCCAAACGGAATAAAAAGTAAACGATGAGCGGTTGAAAAACCGCTTTTCTTTTGTTCGTCAGGCAATGGCATAATAGGCCGTCAGCGGCAGAAATTCCTGCTGGAAAGCCACCACCAGTTGCATAAATTGCGTCGTTTTCCGGCGGGAAACTTCAACTTCGCAGCCATTTGTCAGACAGAGGGTTGTGGTTTTACCGGGGCGGATTTCCTGAAGGTAGAGAAGATTAATGATGCATTTTTTGTGGGGCCGCACGAAGATTTCGGACGACAGACGCGCTTCCAGTTTTTTCAACGTCAACGACACAATCATCTCCGAACCATCGCTGAAATGAACCACCGTATAATTTCCTTTGCCTTCGAGCCAGGTAATCCGGTAGGCCGGAATGCGCTTGCGCTGGCCCCAGAACGGGAGAACGATATCGGGCAAATTCAGATGGCGGGTTACGGCTTGCAATTGGTACTCAGAATAGCTCGTCCGGGGAGTCGAATGAAGTTGTAATTTCATATACGTAGCCATTGAAAAGTAAAACCATGCAAATGTGGTTTATATTGGGCGACAAAACCAACATTTTTTCAACAATTTACCATCAAACCGCAAAAAAAAATTCACTTTACGCATAAATATTTGCTTGATTTACCTTAAACAGTAGATTCAGTAACATTTAAAAAGGCTGCAACTTTGAAATGCGGCTCGGTGTTCAGTTCGGATAGAACCTTTCTTTATCAATTCATGGCTACTCTCTTAGATTTTGTTGGAAATACCCCGTTAGTTGAACTAAAACACCTGAATTCCAATCCCCACGTCAAACTGTACGGCAAGATGGAAGGGCACAACCCCGGTGGAAGTGTAAAAGACCGCCCGGCCTATAATATGATCAAGGGAGCGATCGATCGGGGAGATCTGAAACCCGGAATGAAATTAATCGAAGCCACCAGCGGAAATACAGGCATTGCCCTGGCTATGATTGCCCGGCTTTATAACGTTGAAATTGAGTTAGTTCTACCTACTAATTCGACCCGCGAACGCATCCTGACCATGCAGGCCTTTGGCGCAACGGTAATCCTTCAGGAAACCATGGAAAGCGCCCGCGATTATGCCGAAGAAAAGGCCACTAAAGGCGGTTATTTTCTACTTAATCAGTTTGCCAACCCCGACAATTACTTAGCACATTACCGGACGACCGGCCCCGAAATCTGGCAAGATACTCAGAGTAAAATTACTCATTTTGTTTCCGCTATGGGAACCACCGGTACCATCATGGGAACATCCCGGTTTTTGAAGGAACAGAATCCGGCGATTCAGGTCATTGGCTGCCAGCCGGCCGAGGGTTCGCAAATCCCCGGTATCCGGAAATGGCCCCAGGAATACCTTCCCAAAATCTTCGAGCCCAGCCGCGTCGACCGGGTCATCGAGATGTCACAGGAGGAGGCCACCAACATGACCCGCCGGCTCGCCCGCGAGGAGGGCATCTTTGCGGGCATGAGCAGCGGAGGGGCGGTTTTTGCCGCCCTGAAGTTGATCGAAGAACTGCAGGAGGGCGTTGTCGTCTGCATCATCTGCGATCGGGGTGATCGGTATCTGTCGTCTGATCTATTTGGTAATTAAGCGACAATCTTTTCGCCATGAGCAGGGATGCGGGGCCGGTGACGAATATAGTGGCTCCCGGGGGCAATTATCCATCCGACGGCTTGCACCGCATCCCTGCTGTTCTGTACATTTGTGTTATGTACAAGCGCGTTGTTCTTCCTCTCCTCTTTCGCTTTGATGCCGAAAAAATCCACCACTTTGTTACTTCACTCCTGAAAATTTCGCTTTCCATTCCCGGTTTTCGGTGGCTGGCCCGTCAATTGTTCACCTTCGACGATCCGAGACTGAAGCGCGAAGTGTTTGGAATTTCCTTTCCCAATCCCGTTGGGCTGGCCGCCGGTTTTGACAAAAACGCCGAATGGGTCGATGAATTGGCCTGCCTGGGTTTTGGCTTCATCGAAATCGGGACCGTCACGCCCCGCCCCCAGCCCGGCAACGACCGGCCCCGGCTTTTCCGGTTGAAAGCCGACAAAGGACTCATCAACCGCATGGGGTTCAACAACGAGGGCGCCAAAGCGGCCGCGGAGCGTTTGCGCAACCGGAAATCCGGGCCGAAGCTGATCATTGGCGGCAACATTGGGAAGAACAAAACAACGCCGAACGAAAACGCGCTGGACGATTACCTCGCCTGTTTTCACGATTTGTTCGATGCTGTCGATTATTTCGTGGTCAACGTCAGTTCGCCGAATACGCCGGGCCTGCGGGCCTTGCAGGAAAAAGAACCGCTCATGGCGTTGCTGCAGCGGTTGCAGGACGAAAACCGCCGAAAACCGGTTTCGAAGCCCATTTTGCTCAAGATTGCCCCCGATCTGACCGATAGCCAACTGGACGACATTATTGAAATCGTCGCGACCACCCGCATTGCCGGGATCATTGCGACGAACACCACCATCAGCCGCGACGGGCTGCAAACCGACGCCCAGACCGTCGAAAAAATCGGCGCGGGTGGTGTCAGTGGCGCTCCGCTGAGACACCGTTCGACGGAAGTCATTCGTTATCTTTGTCAGAAGTCGAATCACGCGTTCCCGGTGATCGGCGTAGGAGGCATCGCAACAGCTGCGGATGCGCTCGAGAAACTGCGGGCCGGCGCCAGTTTGGTGCAGGTCTACACGGGTTTTATTTACGAAGGCCCGACGTTAGCTAAAGAGATTTGCAAAGTAGTGGCAGAAGAGGTAGTTTAAGGCAGTTGAAACGAAAATGACACAACCCATCAACCGACAAAACACCATTCGGAACGAGCGGGCGAAAGCACGCCCTGCGACGGTTTCGATGAAATGGCCTACCTGGCAAGCCGACCAGCGGTCGAAGCTGGCTTTTGGCGGGTTGCTGATCCTGCTGGCCATCGGTCTGACGGTGGCTTTTAGTTCCTACCTGCTGACCGGTCAGGACGACCAAAGCGTGCTAAGCCAGGTAACGGATTCATCCCTGCGCGAGTCGGGCAACGAAATGCGCAATTTTCTGGGCATTCTGGGCGCCTTCATTGCGCATGTGTTCATCTTCCGCTGGTTCGGTATTGCGGCCCTGGGCATACCGCTGATCCTGTTTCTGACGGGCTGCAAGCTCGTTTTCAACCGGGAATTGCTACCGCTGGGCCGTACGACGAAAGCGACGTTGTTTTACATGGCCTGGTTCAGTTCCCTGGCCGGTTACATTGTGCTGGCAACCGATTCCGTCGGAACAGGCAGCGTCTGGTGCGGTGGCTTGGGGTATGAAATTAACGTCTGGCTCTACAACCTGATCGGCTGGGGCGGTATTGCCATCACCGGTTTTGCGCTGTTTGTTTTTCTTATCTTTTTCTACGGAATTACCAGATTCCCTTCGGTTTCGTTGCCCAAACGACCGGTTTCAACCCGGGAGACTGCGGAAGACGATATTTCTGAAGAGGAGGATGAGGAAGACGATGTCGATGATTTCATCGATGTCAAGCCCAAAATGAACGGAGCGTACAAACCGGAAAAACCGCCGGTGGCCGATGTACCAGCGGCCGAAACCGAACCTAAACCGGAACGGGTCAACAACGCCAGTCCGTCGGTTAAAAAACCGCTTACCTTTACCATCGCCGACACAACACCGGATGAACCCGTCGCGGAACCATCGGAACCCGTGGCCGAGCCGTATGCCGGTCCGACCGATGAAGTCGATGAAAATGCGCTGCTGTTGCACGGGTTATATGATCCGACACTGGATCTGCCCAAATACCAGTTTCCGACCATCGACCTGCTGACCGAATACCCTGAGAATCAGAAAGCCCAGGTTTCGGCGGAAGAACTGGAAGCGAATAAAGACCGGATTGTCGATACGCTCCAGAATTACGGCATTACCATCGACAGCATCAAGGCCACCATCGGGCCAACCGTCACGCTGTACGAAATCATCCCGTCGGCGGGCGTTCGGATTTCGAAAATCAAGAGTCTGGAAGACGATATTGCGCTGAGTTTGGCCGCCCTCGGCATTCGGATCATCGCGCCGATGCCGGGCAAAGGCACCATCGGTATTGAAGTCCCGAACAAAAACCGGGAAATGGTGGCCATGCGCTCGGTGATCAGCACGGAGAAATTTGCCAAATCCAATTTCGAGTTGCCGGTGGTCATGGGCAAAACCATTTCCAACGAGATTTTCGTGGCCGACCTCGCCAAAATGCCGCACTTGTTGATGGCCGGGGCCACCGGGCAGGGAAAATCCGTGGGTTTGAACGTGTTGTTGACCTCACTGATCTACAAAAAACACCCGTCGCAGCTCAAACTGATTCTAGTTGATCCCAAAAAGGTCGAATTGACGCTGTTCAACAAACTTGAACGGCATTTTCTGGCCCAATTGCCCGACAGCGACGAACCGATCATCACCGATACGAAAAAAGTGGTCAATACCCTGAATTCACTGTGTATCGAGATGGATAACCGGTATAACCTGTTGAAAGACGCGCAATGCCGGAACCTGAAAGAATACAATGCGAAGTTTATCCAGCGCCGGCTGAACCCCGAAAAAGGCCACCGGTTTTTGCCGTACATCGTGCTGGTTATTGACGAGCTGGCCGACCTGATGATGACCGCGGGCAAGGAAGTCGAGCAGCCCATTGCGCGGCTGGCACAGCTGGCGCGGGCCATCGGCATTCACCTCGTGGTAGCCACGCAGCGGCCTTCCGTCAATGTCATCACCGGTTTGATCAAGGCGAACTTCCCGGCGCGGCTGTCGTTCAAGGTAACATCCAAAATCGACTCCCGAACCATTCTGGATACGGGGGGAGCCGAACAACTGGTTGGCATGGGGGATATGCTGTTCTCCTCCAACTCCGATATTACCCGCCTGCAATGTCCGTTTGTCGATACGAACGAAATCGAGGAAATCTGTGAATTTGTGGGCAACCAGCGCGGTTACGACTCCGCCTATTCCCTGCCGGAATTTGCCGGTGACGATTCAGGGAGCAGCGAGGAGCGCGAAGTTGATCTTGAAAACCGCGACCCGATGTTCGACGAAGCCGCGCGCCTGGTCGTCAACCACCAGCAGGGCAGTACGTCCCTCATCCAGCGTCGCCTGAAACTGGGTTACAATCGGGCCGGGAGACTCATCGACCAACTCGAAGCCGCCGGAATTGTGGGTGCTTTCGAGGGGAGCAAAGCCCGCGAAGTTCTCATTCAGGACATGAACGCTCTGGAAGAAATGCTGAAAAACATGAATTAAAGACGAGCGCATGAAAGGCGGATCCGACGAACCGGTTTCCTTTCATGCGCTCCTTCCTTTCTTCCTCTCCCGCTGCCGTTCCTCCATCTCGTTAAACTTTTTCCCATAAATCTTGTCTACCTACGAAACGGTCAGCAACTTTGCGGGCGGTTTCAGCCATTGACCCAAGATTACCTAAAAGACGAAAACACATGAGAAAAGTAGCCTTGTTATGGGCATTTATTGTGGGAATAAGCTTCCCATCGCTGGCACAAAAAGATAAAAAAGCGTCGGAAGTGCTCGACGCGATGAGCAAGAAATACCAGACGTTGAATTCCTATAAAGCCCTCTTCAGTTACGCCGGAGAAGGCGGTACATATAAAGGCGATCTGACGGTAAAAAAAGCCGCTTTTCGGTTGAAACTGGCGGGCCAGGAGGTCTTTACGGACGGCAAAACGATGTCGACCTACATCAAGGAAACGAACGAAGTGAACGTGCAGGATTACGATGCCGGAGCCGCCGGGGACTTTAACCCGACAAAAATTTACTCCATTTACAAACAGGGGTATAATTACAAATACATCGGTGAACAGAAACAGGGCGGCCAGGCTGTCGAAGTGGTGGAACTGACGCCGGAAAAGAAAAATACCCAGATTACCAAAGTTCAAATCTCGGTCAACAAAGCCGATAAGTCCGTGAAAGGCTGGAAACTCACCGACAAAACCGGCAAGTTAACCACGTATACCATCGACAAATTCACGCCAAATGTCGCCGTGGCCGACAGTTATTTTGTATTCGACAAGTCGAAATACCCCGGCGTTGAAGTGGTGGATCTGCGGTAAACTAAGCCTGTGCAGCCGAAATACTCGGTTCGGACCGGGCTTTCGGAATGCGGAACGCTTGCCGCTTCCAGTATGTCAGCGAACGCCAGGCCCATTCCAGCGGTCCGAAATAAAAATACCGTAACCATACCGGGCTGAGGGCCAACTGAAAAACCCAGACCCCGGCAACGACGTAGTAGAGTTCATAATAGGTCAGTTTGGCGAAATAGCCCAAACCATACCCGAAGAAAATGAAAGTGCAGATGAGCGTTTGCATGACGTAATTGGTGAACGCCATCTGCCCCACGGCTCCCAGGGCGGTCGTCAGCCAACGCAACCAGCCCGATTGATAGACGAGCATGATGAGTCCGACATGCCCCAGGGCCACCACCACCCGGCGGATATCGTAGGTGGTGCGGGCCAGACTGAAACTATAGGTATCCACGTATTGCGCAAAATTTACGTGCGCTTCCAGCATTCGTTGGTGCGCCAGCCAGCCGAGCGGCAACCCGATTCCGTACCCGACCAGCACCAGTCCCAGGTACGTGCGTCGCCGGAGTCGCCCGGTGAAAACCCCGAGTTTAAAGAGCGCCATCCCTAACAGCATCATCCCGCCAGCATCCCAGAAATAAGAATTGTACATCACCCGCGACTGGATTTCGTTGTTGACGGGTTGGTAGTAGGTCCAGGCCCCCACGTACCCGGAGCGTACTTTCCGAATTTCCTCATCAATCTTTTTCTGATCCGGTTTCGTATTTTTGACAATGCCTTCCCAGGCCTCTTTATCGGCTTTCTGTTCATCGGTCAGCTTCTTCTTCTGTTTCTCCAGCGCAACCACCTGCTGATACGCTTCGCGTTTCTGCTTCATTTCCAGAAACCGCCAGGTACTCTTGACCATCAGAAAACCGAAACAAACCAGGCTCGCCAGGATCAGGTAGCGCGGCGCCAGCTTCCGAAACGGAAACAGAAACAGGCCACAAATTCCGTAGGCATACAGAATATCGCCCGTCCAGAGCAGCACGTAAGCGTCCAGCACGCCAAACAGAATCATCCACAGAATCCGGCGGTAATAAATATCCGCCACCGACAAACCGGCCGAATGTTCCTTACGGGTTGTTAACAGAATGACGCCCGCTCCGAAAAGCATGGAGAACAAGGCGCGCATTTTGCCGGAAAACGCAATATCGATGATCTGGTGGGTGACAAAATTGGTATCGCCCGCATGGTCGAATTTCAGCGTGTTCAGCATTCCTTCCGGCAACCCGAAATACGGGATGTTCATCATCAGGATGCCCAGCAACGCGACCCCGCGAATGACATCAATGGATTGAATCCGTTCGGCGCGGGCCACGGGGCGCAGGGCGTCGGAGGAAGCAGCAACGGGCAAGGCATTCATACATCAGCGAGATTGGCGGTTTTCTTCCTGAAAATAGCGAACAATTTGATCCCGCACCAATCGCAGACCGGGTGATTTTAGGATCCGGTTTTATACCCGATTAGCGTGAAACAGTACAATGTGGAACAGCCATCCCGACGAGAGCGATTCGGTGATGATGGCAAATACGTCGGCTAATGCGGTTGGGAGCGCGGGTTCTACCGTTTCATTAGGGATGTCTCGTTCTGGTGAACAGCGTACTCCTGCTTTACTCCGCTTTTACAAATAGGTTATGGTACAACCGATGTTTGGTAATCGTTGAATTTTCAGGGACGCTTCGATACGCGAAATACCAGCTACTCCCTATCGCACTTACCGCAAGCAAGACCTCCGTTAGCAGGTAGTTCGATGCCAGGATGGTCAGGATCCAGAGGTTATTGGCCACATACGTAAACAGGATCAAAGGCGTACTGTATAGTTTCTGGATATAGTCGGACATAAATATATTTTCCGCGAATAGGCGACCTTGAAGCATCAGAAATACTGTCTTTAGTACCATGCCGAGGATGAAGGCATTCCGGGCCTTCGCATTACGTATAAAAACCGTATAAACCGGTGATAAGCGGCTCAAAACCGAAAGTTTACGACGAATGCTAACCGTCGATTCAGATGGTTCCGCCACAGTGTGGTCGACCAGCATTAATAGGCTGGTCTGGCTGATCAGTCCGAGTCCCAAAACCGCCACCAGCACCCGGTTCTGCGCATAGAACTGCACACTCCCCCAGACAAGCGCGGCATTTAAAATCGCCCATCCCACCAGCAATATGCCCTGCCGTCGATGGGATTGTTCCATAAACGCTTTGAACGACTGTACAAAAAGGGCGGTGTTGGCCAGCATCAGCAGCGACGCAATCAGGTGCGCAGTGGTATAGCGGGTCGAAAAACCGTCGATGATGAAAAAAGCAAGACACGCACCCGTAAACGTAAAGGTGAGCGAATCATACAGGACGTTGATCGTCCAGCGATGTACAAAACGAACCGGAAAAACCGCCGATACTAAGTCCGAGCGCTGCGTATACGAGGGAAAAAATTCAACCAGGACACAGAAGGCACACAGCACGACATTCAGGCTAGCCATGAGCGTGCCAGAATCAAAGGATAACCTATCCGCCGTATCCACCAAATCGATGAGCCAACCCGTACCGGCTGCGTACAGCAGCATGACCAAAAGATAGGTGATCCTTCCGATCAACCCCAGAACCGATTTGGTATCTTTAAAATAGGTCGTAAAGCGCCGATGGAGTGCGAAGCGTAAGATGCGGAGCATGGTCATACGGATTAGAGCCAATCGAAGGCCATTGTTTTCGTTTTGGGGGCCAGAATATCAAATAAGGCATCGTTAATGAGCTTGGTCCCATTGGCCGTAAACTCACTCAACCCCCCGTCGAATTTGATCACGGCCTCATCCAGAACGACAAGGCGGGTTGCCACTTCCTGAATATAATTCAGATCATGCGAAGCGATGATCACGAGTCGATCTGCGCGTTGGTAATTCTTCAAAAAGGAAATGAGTTGATTGACTGACAGCGGATCGAGACCGGCGAAAGGTTCGTCCAGCAGCAAAATAGAAGGAACGGTTAGCAGCGCTCCGCACAGACCAATTTTTTTGATCATACCCGTCGAGTAAGTACTGATCTTTTTTGTGAGTGCCCCCGTATCATCAAAGAAAAACGCCGTCAGTTCCTGCGATCGTTTCTGAAAGGTGGTCTCCTCCACCCCGTGTAGGATTCCGACAAAACGCAAATAATCGAAACCGGAAAACTCCGGAACGGGTGGAAGAACATCGGATAACACGCCCAACGTGCGTTTCAACGCCAACCGGTCACCGGTGAGCCGTTCGCCGTTAAAAATCAAATCGCCGGCATCCGGCTTCACTAAATCGATCAGGCAATTCAGGAAGGTGGTTTTGCCGGCTCCGTTTTTACCGACCAGCCCAACCACATCGCCCCCCCGAAACGCCAGGTTGATCGAATCAAGTACGCACTGGCCCTGGTAGGATTTGCTAAGTTCTTTGATGATAAGTTCCATGGGTTTGCTTCACGAACCGTGGCAAGTACGCTGGCGTACTTGCCGATTAACAAGTTGAAACTTTTAGGATTCAGTTGTCAGACGAAGCTCTCGAGGGAAAGTCACGATCCATTTTCTAAAAAACCGCAGATCATTGAGCAAACGGTCGATTAGGTAAACTGTATTGGCAAAGCAGTATCGTGAAGGCTACAAACAAAAAAGTCGGCTACAAAAACCGACGGTTCTTCTATCACTCTCAGACAACGGGTGCCCGCCGTAAGGAGGATGAATAAAGCCAGGAATTGAACCCCCGTTTGATCTTCCCCGATATTCGCCCTACTTTTGGCCGGGTAATCGCTTGATTACGTTTCGTTCAATACCGATGGAAATCACTTACCGACTGGCGACCGAAGCCGACCTGATTGACATTGTCCAGATGCTGGCCGATGATAAACTGGGAGCCCGGCGCGAAAAATTCCACGTCCCTCTGCCGGATTCGTATGGGCAGGCCTTTAAAATCATTGCTGCCGATCCGCATCAGGAACTGACCGTTGCGGTTTTAAACGGCGAAATCGTCGGAACGTTTCAACTGACGTTCATTCAATACCTGACGTACCAGGGCGGGATCCGGGCGCAGATCGAAGCGGTGCGCGTTAAATCGACCTACCGCAACAAAGGCATCGGGCGGCAGTTCTTTCTGTATGCCATCGACCGGGCCCGTTCCAAAGGGGCCCACCTGATTCAACTGACCACCGACAAGGAGCGGCCCGAAGCCCGGCGGTTTTACGAGTCCCTCGGTTTTTCGGCCTCGCACGAAGGCATGAAGTTGCAGTTGAAATAACCGTCGAAAAACCGGGTAGCCTACAGGTGTTGGGCAAAAACCGCCTTGACCCGCTCCCACATCGCGTCGGAGAGTACGTGCCCCTTTCCCGGTTCAATAAAGGAAGTGAAATTCCCGGCAGCCCCCGCTTTCCGGTAGGCTTCCGCGATGCGGTCGATGCCGGATCGTACAAAATCAATGGGCGAACCCGTATCCTGTTCTCCAAAATTGAGGTGCAAAACGCGCGGAGCAATCAGGGCGGCAATGTCCGGCGTATCGCCAAATTGCTTCCAGCCCGGCACGAAATTGGGGAAACAATGGAGCAGATGTTCGTGCTCGATCGCGTCGTACGACGGCAGGCAACAGTTACCCACCAGGCATTTCAGGCGGGGTTCGAGCGGCCCCACCAGCCAGGTGTGGGTCGAGCCCATCGAATGGCCGTAACAGCCAATCCGACTGGCGATGACTTCCGGCCGTGAACTCAGGTAATCGACCGCCCGGCGCATTTCCAGTATATTTTTCCAGGCCAGGCTGCGTCCCCGCACCACCTGCCGCAGAAACTCAAACCGCTCATAATCGCCTTTTTTCAGCTTTCCGGTCGGGTCCTGCCGTTCTTCAAAACAGAGCGCATCCGGGCACAACACCACGTATCCTTCCCGAACCAGCGCGACGGCGGTATGGTGCATGGGATTTCCGGCCAAACCGGCGGGTTCGGACTTCCCCAGATGGTACTCGCCGTTGTGCTGGTGCCAGACCGCAATGGCGGGCGCCGGGCGCTGGGCCGTCACCGAATCCGGGATCAGCAAGAAGGCCGGAACGCGGTCGTCGGGTTCGACTTCGTACGTCAGTGACTCAATCCGGTAGCCGTCCCTGCGGATGGTTTCCCGAAGCTGTGGATGCAACGGACTGGGTTTCGGGAAGGGTCCGCCCAGGCAGGTTTGGTACTGTTTCCGTAAAGCTTCGGGCGAAAACCGTTCCGAATGGGTTGATATTCTGGCAACCTCAGGCATGGGATCCGTACCGGCGGCCGCCAGAGCGCCCAAACCGCCCATTAATTGCTTCTTCATGAAACTCCGTCGATTGTGTCTCATCGGTGGCCAAAACGTATCCGGTTTTGTGGATCAACCCCAGTGTAGTTTACTTAAAACGTTTCCCGTTGGTGCGGGCCAAACACCCGCACCAACGGGAAAACCGTATTCCATTCGCCGATCAGACCGGTGGTTCCCAGCCTTTTTCGTATTCGCGCCCCCACAGTTTCATGGCAGCCTTGTCGCGAATGTGACCATTTTTCGAGTCGATTTCCAGCGATTTGTTGGTCCGGTAGGCAATGTTGGCCAAATGGCAGAGCAGTGTACTTTTAGCCCCGTCGTCGATGGTCGAATTTTGTTTTTCTTTCCCCCGAATGGCGTTGAAGAAGTTGACCACGTGGCGGGTGGTCATATCGCCCCCACCGCCCAGCGCCGTCCCGGCTTCCGAACCTTTCGATTTGCTGTCTTTCAGCAGTTTGCCTTCGCGGCTGAAAAGCTGATAGCCGTCCCGATCGACATATACACTGCCGTTGCTGCCGTAAATGATGGTGCCCCGGTCGCTGCCATAGGTTTTGTGGCCGCTCCGGCTCTTGCCGTCCCATTTGATGATCTTGTTCCCCGGAAACCGGAAGGTCGCATCCATCGTATCGTACATCGTCCAGCCGTCGTCCAGGAAATGTCGTTTGGCGGCTTCGACCGTCACCTGCTCCGGAAATTCGACCTGTAAAGCCCAGCGGGCGACATCCAGTTCGTGGGTTGCGTTATTACCAGCCTCGGCAGTTCCGAAGTTCCAGCCGTACCAGTGCCAGTTGTAGTCCCAGGTGTCGTGCATATACGGCATGCGGGGGGCCGGTCCCTGAAACAGTTCCCAATCCAGTCCGGCAGGAACGGGCGCTTTCTTGGCGATGGGCACTTCGCCCCGCGACGCCGTATAAAAAGCAACGGCTTTGTAGGGCGTACCGATGGCGCCGTTATGAATCTGGCTGATCACGTCGATCGATTCCAGCGCCGAACGTTGCTGATTCCCCATCTGGATGATCTTGCCGGATTTCTTCTGGATTTCGACCAGAATCTCGCCTTCGCGGGGGTTTTGGCTGCACGGTTTTTCCACATACACGTGTTTGCCGCCCTGAACGGCCAGCCAGGTGCCCGGCGCGTGCCAGTGGTCGGGCGTCGCGTTGATCAGCACATCGACGTTCTTGTCGGCGATGACCTTCCGGATGTCGTTTTCCAGCTTGGGTTTATAATCGATAAATTTCGAGAATTTCTTCAGCCCTTCTTCGCGCTGTTTCTGCATGACATCGCAGAGATACACCAGTTCTACATTGCTGTCTTTCCTCGAAATGGGATCATAAAAAGCCCCTAACCGACGACCCAGCCCGGCAATTGCCACATTCAGCCGTTCGTTGGCTCCGATTATTTTAGCGTAGCTTTTTGCTGACATGCCCGTGGCTAATCCGCCAACCATAACGCCGGTGGTTCCCAGGGCGGCTTTTTTAATAAACTCTCTTCTGGAATTTTCCATTGAAACTAGATTGCGTAAAGATTTCAGATGCCGACAGCCCTCGGTCCTGTGCCCAGAACCGAAACCGTGACTGGCTTCAGTGAAAATAAGCAGATTAGTCCCAAAAAATACTGATTGAAAACCGCTTTTCCCGGAGCATTCCCGGTTTTTACCCAAATCGGCTGGAAGGAGAAGCCACTAGGTCGTGGCCCAATACCCAATCTACGGATTGGATACCCGGTGGTAGAAAAAAAGAAGGACAGAGAAAATGCTTAAAAATAAGGAGTATAAGGCGGTTTTTCAGCGGCAACCGGAAGCCAATCGGGGGCATTCAGTCAGTCCATCTCCCCTTTAGGGCCCTTATACCAGTTGATGGCGAACGGTGGGCAGATAGATTTTGGAAGGTTCGACCTGCAGTTGTAACGTGGTATACGGATATTCTTCTTCAAACAAATCCTGTAACTCGTGCACATATTGCAGATACCGGCGCGTTTGCACACAAAGCCAGCAATTCATGCCTGGCACCAACCGGGAATCTTCGAAAATCCAGGAATTGGCCGACGGGTCGGGCCAGAAACCGAAGGCCGTTACCCACGGTTTTGTCAGTTTAATCGGTTGGGGACGGTTCGGCGGTTGAAGAGCCTTTAACAGTTGTTCAGTCACTAAGACAGGCTCGCCATGAATAAGGTAATACCGATTTGGCTTAGGCTGGTACGTCATTGTGCGGATAATAAAGGTTTTACCAAAATACATAGAAATATGAAAAACAAGTATTTCATATTCCAAATTGGTAAATAAGTTTAGTTATCGGTAAGATTTACTGCATTTTATGCCCTTTTAATTATAGTAACAATGCATCTACGCGGTGTGCGTGCACCATCTCATAACTGTGAGACCAGGTAAAAATGGTAAACCGCCCATCCTGCGACGCCACCAGCGCCACGGCATCCCGCTGGTCGAACACAAACTGGGCGGCCGATAGATGCCGCGTTCCGCCGGTTTGGGCCGGATGCACCACCGCAGCTTCGTTGCCGATGATGGGTTCGGTAATAATGACCTGTTCGACGCGCTCGCTGCTGGCCGAACGGCCAATTTTGGCCCCGAAAGCCAGCACTTCATACCGGTCGTTGAGGATGGTCGCGCCATCCACCGCCGTCAGCCCCGCAATGGCTTCGACGGCCAGACTGACGGCCCCGCGCCAACTACTCGCTTCGCCGGTTTCCTGTTGCACCAGGTCCGACAGGTGCGAAAAAACCGGCACTACCGGATACGACATCGGCTGAATAATGGATTCGCGCCAGGCCTGGCTGCTCGACGGAACAACCAGCAACAGACCGCCCCGGCCGTGCGCCCGCATGGATACCGCCAGCTGCACCAGAATATTCATGGATTCGTTCCAGAACGACGGCAGCGTGAACCCCAGCATGGACGTAAGCACAAACGGGCAATCGGGCGTATTGGCCGTGCCTTCATCCACAATTTTGATCTGATCGCCCTTCAGAATGGCGACGTTGACAAACTTGCCAAAGCCTTCCAGCCGCCGGTGTTTGACAACCAGCAACCCCGGTTCGATCACTTCCAGCACAAAACAGTTGCCGGGAATCTCCCGCGTGGTGCCCCAGATATACAGGCCATTCTCGTCGTACCAGACACCGAGGTGAATACCGGGTCGTTCGACGGCAGGTGCCAGTTTGGTCAGGGTGGTGGGCGTAAACTTCAAGCGGTGGCCAAACAGCAGCGGCTGCCCGGCCTGATCCGGTGGTAAAAGGGCCAGCGAAACGTTCGGTGAAACGCCCTCTTCGTGCCGGAGACTGGCCCAGAAGGCCGTGTCGATGACAGCCTCGATGATGGGCTCATGGGGCTGATGCCCGGTTTCAGAATCGCCGTTGAGCGTTGCCGTGGCAAAATGGTGTGCAAAATAAGATTCAATGGTTTGGGCCACCGCCCGGGCGGCCTGGTATGTCGCTGCAACCTGCATATTCGCGAAGAGCTTTCAATTTGTAAGAAAAAGGCGAGTCGCCCCGCTTTAAGTTCCATCCGGATGGACAGGTTTGCACTACAGAGCTTTCGGTGCACGGTTTTCAATGTATAGCAAAAACCGTAAACAACCAGCAAAGCATTGATTTACAGATCTATAATTATCAACCTGTCCACCAGATCCCTAAAACCGGATATCATAAACCGTAAACCGTTCCCCCTGTCCTGTAAACTAATTTTTCCTTGTTTTTAATGTCCAGTTTGTTATTTTTAGAGTTATACCTAAAAAAAAAGAGTACAAAAACTAGTGAACACAGATTCAGGAACGGCCAATGAATTGTTTGAACTGCTGACGAAGGCGACCCGGGATGCCGTTTGGAACTGGAATCTGGAAGCAAACACTGTCTGGTGGAACGAAGGGTATACGCATTTATTCGGACACCCTGCTCCACCGGAGAAAACCGGGCCGGAGTCCTGGTATGACTATCTGCATCCCGACGAAAAAGATCGGGTTTTAAACGGCATTCAGGGCGTCATCGATCAGGGCGGAGAAAACTGGTCGGACCAATACCGGTTTCGACGGGCCGACGGTTCCTATGCCACCGTATACGACCGGGGATACATTCTGCACCGCGACGGAAAAGCGGTTCTGATGATCGGTTCGATGCAGGATATCACCGAACGCGTGACCCTTCAGCGCGCCCGCGACGAGAGCGAAGAACGGTTGCGCATTGCCCTTCAATCCGCCCAGTTAGGCACCTGGGATTTTGATCCGCTCCAGAACATCGTCCATTGGGACGACCGCTGCCGGGCGCTTTTCGGCCTGACTACCCCCAGCTCCCTGACGTATGACCAGGTCATGGCTCGCATTCATCCCGACGATCGGGAGCGGGTCAACGAAGTCATGCAACGGGCGCTGAGTCCGGACACGGGCCGTAATTACGATGTGAGCTTTCGCACCATTGGTGCCGATGATGGCCAACTGCGCTGGGTCCGTTTTATGGGCCAGGCACATTTCCGTGAAAATGGGCAGGTATACCGGTTTTCCGGTGTCGCCCAGGATAACACCGCGGAGGTGCTGGCAAGCGAAAAAACCGCTTTGTCCGAACAACTGGCCCGCCTGGCGCTGGAAGGGTCAGGCGCGGGCTGGTTTTCGGTCAACCTGGAAACCAACGAAGTCATTTCCTCGCCCCTGGTTGCCCGGATTCTGACGGGGGAAAGCCGCCCCAACCTGACGCGTGAAGAGTTGCTCCGCCATTTACACCCGCAGGATCAGGGCATCCGCAACCGGGCTTATGAAGCGGCCCAGCACACCGGCATCCTGAGTTTCGAAGCCCGGTTTATCTGGACGAATCAGGAGGTTCACTGGATCAAGGTGCTGGCTCAATACCTGTACAATACCGCCGGAAAACCGGTTTCCTTTTCCGGCATTCTGATCGACATTACGCAGCAAAAAGAGCTTGACCAGGCGCTTAAAAACGCCGACGAGCGGTTTCGGAACATGATCGTCCAGGCCCCGGTGGCCATCGCTATTCTGAGTGGGGACAAACTGGTGGTCGAAACCGCCAACCAGGCCATGCTCGACCTGTGGGGAAAAGATAGCGTCCTTCTTGGCCAGCCCATCCTGGAAGCTCTGCCCGAAATCAAGGGCCAGGGTTTTTGGGAATTACTGAAACCCGTTTACGAAACCGGTGAGCCTTATTACGGCTTTGAAGTGCTGGTCCGTTTGCGCCGGAACGATCAGTTGGAAGACGCGTATTTCAACTTCGTGTACGCACCGGTGCGGGGCGACAGCGAACAGATTACGGACATCATGATTCTGGCAACCGAAGTAACTTCGCAGGTACAAGCCCAGATGGCCCTGAAAGGAAGCGAAGAGCGGTTTCGAAACCTGATCGAGGAAGCCCCGGCCGCCATGTCGCTCTTCACCGGTCCTGATATGGTGGTCGAACTGTCCAACGAGAAGATGCTGCAATTCTGGGGAAAAGGCGATACGGTCAAGGGAAAACCGCTGCGGGAAGCGGTGCCCGAACTGGTTGGGCAGCCTTTCCTGACCATTCTGGACGAAGTATACCGCACGGGAATCGAATATTCTTCGCAGGAGTCGGAAGCCGAGCTGGTGGTCGATGGCGTGCCGGGAACGTACTATTTCAACTTCACGTATAAACCGCTGCGGAACGCCGACGGGAACGTATACGCCATTCTGGATGTGGCCATCGATGTTACCGAACAGGTGCAAGCCCGCCGGAAAATCGAAGCGAGCGAACTGCGGTTTCGTTCGCTGATGGAGGCCATTTCGCCCATGACCTGGACCAATACGCCCGAAGGCGAGGTTACGTTTTACAACCAGCGGTGGTACGATTATACCGGACTCAATTTTGAACAGACCAAAGGGTGGGGCTGGCAGCAGATTGTCCACCCCGACGATTTAGCCCACACGCTGGACACGTTCCAGAAGGTCCTCCAATCCGGCGACATCTTTATGGTCGAAAACCGGTACCGGCGCGGCTCCGACGGCATGTATCGCTGGCACCTCAACCGGGCGCTCCCCGTTCGTGACGCAACGGGGGCCATCACGATCTGGGTTGGAACGGCCACGGACATTCACGAGCAAAAGCGGATTGCTGCTGATCTGGAAAGCCAGGTGCAGACCCGCACCCGGGAGTTGAACGAATCCAACCAGGATTTGCTGCGCTCGAACGAAAACCTGACCCGGTTTGCCTACGTAGCGTCCCACGACTTGCAGGAACCGTTGCGCAAAATTCAGTCGTTCGGCAGCCTGCTACAAAATCAATACGCTGAAACACTGGGTGAAAATGGCCTCGACCTCATTAGCCGGATGCAGGTAGCCGCCGGACGCATGTCGGAATTGATCCGGGATCTGCTGGCCTACTCCCGGATTTCGACCCGTCAGCAGGCAGCCAACGTCGTGGCCCTGAATGACATTGTAACGAAGGTCCTGGAAACGCTGGAACTGCAGATTACCCAGTCGGAGGCCACCATTCAGGCCGATCCGTTACCCACCGTAAAAGGGGACGCTTCGCAGTTGGGCCAGCTTTTCCAGAATTTGCTTTCGAACGCCATTAAGTTCCGCCGATCGGACACGCAGCCCCGGATTCAGATTGCTTACCAAAAGCTTCCGGCCAGCGAGCTTTCTCCCTCGGTTCGCACCAGCCGGCAGGCTTCTTTTTTCCACCAGATCAGTGTCATCGACAACGGCATCGGTTTTGACCAGAAGTATGCCGGGCGCATTTTCGAGGTTTTTCAGCGACTGCACGGCAAATCGGCGTATAGCGGCACGGGGGTAGGGCTCGCCATCTGCCAACGGGTTGCGGAGAATCACGGCGGTGCCATCACCGCCCACAGTCAGCCGGGACAAGGCAGTACGTTCAAAATCTACCTGCCGGTTTGATACGGTTTTGGGTTTACGGTACTCGGTTTACAGTTGGCTGCCGCCTGCATAGGCAGCCAACTGTAAACCGCATTATGACCTATTAATGAGAATGATACAGAGCTGCCGCATGAACGTTTGCCAGTCGGTATAATTCGTCGGTTTGGTCCAGCACCAGGAAACCTGCAGGCTTTGGCAGTGTGTTTCCCAACTGGGATCAATCTCGGAACTCATCCAGGCCACCGGCGTGGTTTTAAAAGGCCCTTTCGACCGGATCAACTCCGTCAGTTCCCGGCCATTCATCCGGGGCAGGTGGAAATCAATCAGAAACAGGTGAGGCACAACGTTCGAACGATCCAGGTAGGTAATCAGACTGGTACCGTCATTAAATGGATTGAGCTGGCAACTTCCGCCAATCTGCAACATGGCTTTCTGCATGATCCACAAATCATCCTCATCGTCGTCTACAACCAATATAAGTGGCTTCATAAGAATCTCATAAAGGGCCTGCATCCGTAAGCAGGTGCCATTTCTCACTTTACCAGGACGGTGAAAACTTTCCTTCTGTTAACCGGTTTTGGGGCCGTTTGTTCTGGATTTCAGGCGTTATTGCCTCGCTTTATTCGTAAATTCCTCCGCTAGAAGACGTTATTGAACCGAAACAGGGGCATCAACCCTATCGCAAGCGGGCCGCCGGGAGCGGCATCCCGGCGGTTTCCGGCCCCCTCTTAAAACAAAACCCGGCAGAGGCTGCCGGGAATGTCCCTATTCGTTTTTATGAATTCTGAATGTACAACCGATTCGGTTTCGCACTTTAACCAATCGATCAATGGGGCCAATTAATCGACCAATAACCCATTTTAATCGGTCATTAATCTGCCAGAACCGCCCGGGACTCCGGGTTATTTTTTATGGCTTCGTAACCAGGCTTCTACCCCATCGGCGGCATCAAACGCTACGCCTTTGAAGCGCTCGGGCGGAGTCGTATGCAGGGCCTGCTTAAGCCGGAGCACCTGGGGGTAAAAATCAACACCCTGATGCCCGAACTGGGCGTCGATAGTCCGGAGCAGCCGATCGATTCCGTAGGAGTCAAAACTCCAGCTTTGCAGGTTATTGCTGTTTTTTATATCGGCTTCAATGCTCGCAGACAACCAGTCTATGCTTTCGTTAAGCGGAGTTGTAAACCGGTCGGGATGCGGCACCGGATTGCCATCGAGGAAATAATAGACCTCCCGATACGTCCGCTGGTCTTTCAGCAGGGCCAGCAGTTCGTTTTCCCAGTCTGCATGGGCTTTGATTTTAGCGAGAGCCGCCTGACGGACCTCTTCGGTCTGAAACCGGTTGGTGTGTACCAGTAGGGGGAGAATCGGATCGTCCGGACGCTGGCTCGCCAGAAACGCCAGCGTTTCCTGGCGAAAGCGATCTTCCTGCGTCTGCCGGCTCGCCCTTTCGAGCTCGGCCTGCCGCGCCGAATCCCTAAGGTAGCCCAGGAGCAGGCCGCCCGTGTAGACCACGCTGACGATCAATCCGGCGAAAAAGGTGACGTTCCGTACCACCGGCGACAGACTACCCGGCCCCGGCGCACGAAGCGACAGAAAGCAGGCCACCAGCCATAACAGGGGGATCCACACCTGCCCCTGCCACAGCGCTAAGGTATGCAGAAACGACGGGTAGGTATTGTCGTCGTCGCTATTCCATTCCACCTTGAAAACCGCGCAGAAAAACGTGGCAGCCGCAATCCCCAGCCAGGCCAGCAAAACAGTTGCTGTGCGGATACCCGCATCGTTTGCAACCCAGCGAAAGCCCTCTTTTGTCAGGATGGTGATCGTCAGGGCGAAACTGCTGAAGGCAAAACCGGCCCCCAGAAAGGCCAGTCCGAGCCCGTATCCCATCGCATTGTCGCCCGCCATCGAGGGTTTGGATGACGTAAGCAGGAAAAGGCCAATACCGCATAAGGCGGTGATGGTAAAAAAGAAGTAGCCAGACATGATCGAACGGTTGTATATTCCCCAAAGATGGCATGGCGATACTGACGTACCAACCAGAACTGTCTACCTGACGCCAAACCGCCGATAACCAGTGGTTATTTGGCCATAAATCCCAGCTTTGTCACCGGTTTTTGAAGGGACGACCCCGCCGGTAGCGGATGCGTTTGGCGGCCCTGAAAAAGCCCTTCCTTTTCGTATAAAGCGGTTGCCAGACCAGAAATAAGCAGCAATGTGTATCTTTGGGATACCAAACTGGTGCCCAATCCTATCGCTCCATGAACCTATCTGTTGCCTTCCCCGGTTTTCTGTTGGATAAACCCGGATGGACAATGGATAGAACCAGGTATCTATCATCGAAAAAAAGGTTCGCTAAACCGGTAGTTAGTTGATGCTAAGCAACCCATCCCTTTTTCATGAAAATCCTTTTAGTTGAAGACGAAGAGCGGTTGGCCTCCTTTATCCGCAAAGGCCTGGTTGCCGAGGGCTACGACGTTGAGGTGGCCTACGACGGACAGATCGGCCTTTTGTTGTTTCACAAGACGGTTTACGACATCATCATCCTGGATGTCAACCTGCCCCATATGAACGGCATCGACGTATGCCGGTGGATCCGGTCGGAAAACGAAACCGTGCCCGTTCTGATGCTGACGGCCCTCGATAGCCTGGCCGACAAGTCGGATGGATTCAACGCCGGGGCCGATGATTACCTGGCCAAACCGTTTGATTTTCAGGAACTCCTGCTCCGCATCCGGGCGTTGACGCGCCGAAACAGCGCCAAACCGAAACAGATTCTACGGCTGGCCGATTTAGAGCTTAACCGGGATACCCAAACCGTGACCCGGGCCGGGAAACGCATCGACCTGACCACCCGCGAATACGCCCTGATGGAGTACCTGATGCTCAACAAAGGGAAAACCATTTCGCGGGTCGACATCAGCGAACGGGTCTGGAATCTGAATTTCGACAGCAACACCAACGTTATCGACGTCTATATCAGCTACTTGCGCAAAAAGATTGACAAAGGCTTTTCGCCCAAGCTGTTGCACACCATCGTGGGCATGGGGTATGTACTCCGGGAGGGCTAACTCGCTCCCTCGTTCCGAAAACCGCCTTCGTGCTCCCGTCAAAAACCGGCTTTCCTCCGACGAACTGTCATGCTGATCCGCAACCGCCTGACCATCATTTTTACCCTGCTGGCAACCGCTATTCAGGTCACGCTCTCCCTGCTGGTCTGGTATTTCTATTCGCTCTATCGGCAGGAAGAGTTTTATAGCCGTCTCGAAAGCAAAGCTCACATAACCGGACGGGTGCTGATTTCCCGGCGGCACCTGCACGATGACTTTTTTAAAAACATGGTACGCACCGACCTGCTGTCTATTGTTGAGGAACAGATCAGCATTTACGACAGCCGGCACAACCTGGTCTTTACCAACCGTCCGCTGAAAGAATCGAATTATTACCGGGAGAAAATACCGCAACTTTCGACCCGTTCGCTGCTCGAATTCAAAAACGGCCATCTGGAATCCATCGTGATTCCGTACGAAAACCGGGGGCAACGGTTTTACATTTTTGCTTCCGGCTACGACCGGATCGGTTTTGCCAAACTGGCCACCTTACAACAAATCCTGATTCTGGCGAACCTGCTGGGTTTCACGCTGATTGTGCTGGCGGGCTGGTATTTTTCCGGACGCGTCCTGAAACCCATTTCGCAGATTGTGGACGAGGTGGAGCAAATTACCGCCGTGGACCTGCACAAACGGGTGCACGAGGGGAACCGGCGCGATGAAATTGCCCAGCTTGCCATGACCTTTAACCAGATGCTGTTCCGGCTGGAAGACGCCTTTGTTTCCCAGCGCAGCTTTGTGGCCCACGCGTCCCACGAATTGCGGACCCCGCTCACCAACACCCTGGGTACGCTGGAAACGTCCCTGCGATACGACCAGAACCCGGCCGACTGGCGTGATAGCATGGAAGTAGCCGTGGAAGAACTAAAAAAAGTAATTGCCCTGACCAACAGCCTGTTGGGTCTGGCGAAAGTTACCGACGGAACTGTTGCCCTGACCGCCGTTCAGGTGGACGATTGCCTGCTGACCGCCATCGGGCAGGTCCAGATCCGGTATCCGGGCCGGAGCCTGCCCCTCCGGTTTATGACGAATGAGGACGATTCACTCACGGTAAAAGGCAACGCAACCCTGCTGACGACGGCGTTTCTGAACGTTCTCGATAATGCCTGTAAATATTCCGGCGAAGCGGTTTCGGTGGAACTCCAGACGCAGGAAGAACAGATTACCGTAACCGTAACCGACCAGGGACGCGGCATTACCGAAGACGATACGGCGCACATCCTTGATCCGTTATACCGCGGGAAGAACGTCGTGGGCGTGCCGGGCTACGGCATCGGTCTGGCCATTACGCAGAAAATCGTTGATCTGCACCAGGGCTCCCTCCAGATTACGTCCAAAATAGATCAGGGCACCTCCGTAACCATCCGTCTGCCCAGTCTTTCTTAGCGTACCTTTCCCGGGCTGCCGGCCGGATGGAGGCTTGACCAACCGGAAGGTGTCGAAAACAAGTACCAACAAGTTGGCTCATTAAAATAATAAATGGTATTTTTTTGTGATAATTTAATTTGCCTTTCTTCCGAAATCGCTAATTTCAGCGGCCTTTACGACGGCAAATCCCAAACAGAGCCCCGTTGGCCGGAAAGCGGTTTTAAACTTTTCTAATATCTTCTAATTTCCTTTTCATACTGTTTTAATATTCCGGGTCGTGCTTTGTGCCAAAGCAACACAGACACTAGCTATGCATCGCCGGAATTTCCCCTCGATTTTGCTTTACGGCTTTGGACTGGCACTGGCCCTTTCGCTGGTGTTCAATGGCTTTCTCCTGTATCAACAAAACCACCGAAGAAGCCTCTACGAATACGAGTTGTCTACCTCGGCCAACCTGCTGGAGCGTAACGATTTTCAGCAACAGCTTTCAGACTGTATGCGGGATAACCAACAGAAAGACAGCTTGATTCATCAACTGGAGCATCCGCCCAACCTACCTGCCGGAACAGGCCAGCCTCCGCTTTCCAATTAGCCACCACTAAACCGTAAACCGCCGGCCGAAAGCTCTCCTCTTAGTCGCAGGCCACCAACCAACCAGAACCAACTGGGCTTTCGCCCGAAACCGATTACCAATTGTCCGTTCAGATTTGCTAAAAAATAAAATCCAATGAAGAGAGTACTCACGTTCCTTAGTTTGTGTGCCTTGTTATACACGACGGGTTGTGCACACAAAGAGGAAGAAAAGGAAGAGGAAGCCAAATACCTGGTTACCAGCCCATTCAAAAACGACACAACCCTTACAAGTCAGTATGTGTGTCAGGTCCGGTCCATTCAGCACATCGAATTGAGAGCGCTGGAAAAGGGGTATTTACAGAAAATTTACGTGGACGAAGGCCAGGTGGTCAAACAGGGCCAGCTCATGTTCCAGATTCTGCCGATCCAGTACCAGGCCGAACTGCAAAAGGCCCAGGCCGAAGCCAATTTTGCGGAAGTTGAATACAGGAATACCAAGTCGCTGGCGGATAGCAACATCGTGTCAAAAGCCGAACTGGCCCTAGCGAAAGCGAAATTAGACAAGGCCAATGCGGAAGTCACCGTTGCCAAAGTCCACCTCGGTTTTACGGAAATCCGGGCTCCTTTCACCGGGATTATGGACCATTTCTACGTCCGGGAAGGGAGCCTGCTGAATGAAGGCGATTTGCTGACCACTCTGTCTGACAACAGCAAAATGTGGGTGTATTTCAACGTCCCGGAAGCGGAATACCTGAATTACAAAACCCACGCCCAGCAGGAAAATATGGACCATGTCAACCTGCTGATGGCCAATCAGCAGGTGTTTGATTATCCGGGCGTGGTGCAAACCATCGAAGCCGACTTCAACAACGAAACCGGTAACATCGCCTTCCGCGCGACCTTCCCGAATCCGAAGGGACTGCTCCGCCACGGCGAGACCGGCAATATCCAGATGACGTTACCGGTCAAAAATGCCCTGATCATTCCGCAAAAGGCCACCTTCGAAGTGCTGGAAAAGAAATACGTGTACGTGGTGGACAAAGACGACAAAATCCGGTCGCGGGAAGTCACCATTGCCGCGGAATTGCCGCACATTTTTGTCATTAAAAGCGGTCTGGGTCCGGATGACAAGATCCTGCTGGAAGGACTGCGTCAGGTCCGGGAAAACGAAAAGATTCATTACACATTCGTGAAGCCTGATTCGGTGATCTCCAATTTAAGTCTCTATGCCGAATAATCAGCGATTCTAAACCGCAGCAGACATGTTTAATCAATTTATACGCCGACCCGTATTCGCGATCGTGATATCGATCATGATCGTCTTTATCGGGATACTGGCGATCCGACAGTTACCGATTTCCCAATTCCCGGACATTGCGCCGACCACCGTTAACATTTTCATTGCCTATCCCGGCTCCAGTGCCGACGTCCTGGTCAAATCCACGCTCATTACGCTCGAGCAGGCCATCAACGGGGTTCAGGATATGCGCTACATTGCCACGGATGCCACCAGTGCCGGGGAAGCCACGCTCCGGATTATTTTTGAACCCGGAACGGACCCCAACGATGCGGTTATCCGGGTCAAGACGCGGGTGGACCAGGTAATGCCCCTACTCCCCGAACTGGTTCAGCGCGAAGGGGTTATCATTACGCCGATCCAGCCTTCGATGTTGATGTACGTCAATCTCTATTCCAAGGAAAAGAGCATGGACGAAAAATTCCTGTTCAACTACGCCACCGTGAAAATGATCCCCGAAATCCAGCGGACCCGGGGCGTAGCGAGGGCGCAGATTTTGGGTAGTCGGCGGTATGCGATGCGTGTCTGGCTCAACCCCGACCGGATGCGGGCCTATAACATCTCCACCGAAGAAGTCATGAAGGCCTTGGGGGAGCAAAGTATCATTGGCCGGCCCGGCCGGATTGGTCAAAGTTCCGGGATTGCTGCGCAGTCGCTGGAATACGTGCTTACCTACAAAGGCCGGTACGACAAACCGCAGGAGTACGAGGACATCATTATCCGGGCCAATGCACAGGGGGAAAGCATCCACCTGAAGGACATTGCGACGGTGGAACTGGGCAGTGAATTCTTTGATATTTATTCCAACCTGGATGGGCATCCTTCGGCCGCCATCGTGTTGCGGCAAAACTACGGCAGTAACGCCAGTGAGGTCATTGAAGAAGTAAAAAAGAAGCTCGAAGTCATGCGGGAGTCCTTTCCGCCGGGCATGGATTATCAGATCAGCTATGACGTTTCGAAGTTTCTGGACGCGTCGATCGAGCAGGTTATTGATACGTTGCGCGACGCCTTTATCCTGGTTGCGCTGGTGGTTTTCGTGTTCCTGGGCGACTGGCGTTCTACCCTGATTCCGATTCTGGCAGTGCCGGTATCGTTGATCGGGGCGTTTTTCGTGATTCAGGCGTTCGGGCTTTCCATCAACCTGATCACGCTCTTTGCCCTGGTGCTGGCCATCGGGATCGTGGTCGACGACGCCATTGTGGTGGTGGAAGCCGTGCACGCCAAGATGGAAGAACAGCCGCACCTTACGCCGTTTGGGGCGGTCCGGAAAGTGCTGGGCGAAATCAGTGGGGCCATCATTGCTATTACGGCCGTCATGGTATCGGTTTTTCTGCCCATTTCCTTTATGTCGGGTCCGGTGGGTACGTTTTACCGGCAGTTTTCGATTACGATGGCCAGTTCCATTGTGATTTCGGCCCTCATTGCCCTGACGCTGACACCCGTGCTGTGTGCCATGCTGTTGAAAAATCACCACGGCCATGCCCGGAAAAAGAACATCCTGGCGCGCGCCATCGACCGATTCAACCGGGGCTTTGATAAAATGACCGGATGGTACGTTGCCCTATTGAAACTGATCGTCAACCGGCGGGTCATTACGTTCGTTGTCCTGGCTGCTTTTTGCGTGGGAATCGCCTACGAGAACCAGATTCTACCGGCCGGTTTTATTCCGAACGAAGATCAGAGTACGATTTATGCCATTATTCAGACTCCTCCCGGTTCCACCCTGGAAAAAACCAACGAGGTCTCCCGGCGACTGCAGAAAATCTGCGAAGAAGTGCCGGGCATCGAGTCGGTTTCTTCCCTGGCCGGTTACGAGATCATGACGGAAGGCCGGGGTTCCAATGCCGGGACCTGTCTGATCAACCTGAAGCCCTGGTCGGAACGCGACCACAACGTGAAGGAAATCATGGAGGAACTGGAGGTTAAATCGAAAAACCTGGGGGCGACGGTCGAATTCTTCGAACCACCGGCCATCCCCGGTTTTGGTACGTCCGGCGGTTTTTCGATGCGTCTGCTGGATAAAACCACCGATACGGACTACCGCGAATTCGATAAAATCAACAAGGAATTCATGGATAATCTGGGCAAGCGGAAAGAGCTGACCGGTTTGTTCACCTTCTTTGCCGCCAACTATCCGCAGTACGAACTGGAGATCGATAACAAACTGGCCATGCAGAAAGGCGTGTCGATCGGCAAAGCGATGGATAACCTCAACATCATGATCGGTAGTACCTATGAACAGGGGTTTATCAAGTTTAACCAGTTTTTCAAGGTATACGTCCAGTCTGATCCCGCTTTCCGGCGGCTTCCTTCCGATCTGTTGAAGCTTTTTGTGAAAAACGATGCGGGCGAAATGGTCCCCTACTCATCCTTCATGAAGCTCAAAAAGGGCCAGGGGCCGAACGAGATTACCCGGTTTAACCTGTATAACTCAGCCGCTATTCAGGGCCTTCCGGCTAAGGGATACACCACGGCGGATGCCATTCAGGCCATCCGGGAAGTGGCCGCCAAAACCTTGCCCAAAGGCTACGACATCGCCTTTGAGGGCCTCTCCTACGACGAATCGATTCGGGGCAATGAATCGCTGTACGTGTTCCTGATTGTGGTGGCCTTTGTCTACCTGGTGCTGGCCGCCCAGTACGAGAGCTTCATCATTCCGCTGGCCGTGTTGTTCTCGCTGCCGGTCGGGATCTTTGGTTCGTTCCTGTTGCTGAAGCTGATGGGGCTGGAAAACAACATCTACGCCCAGATCGGCCTTATTATGCTCGTGGGTCTGTTGGGTAAAAACGCCGTGTTGATCGTGGAATTTGCGGTGCAGAAGCGGCAGCAGGGGGAAACCATTCTGAATGCCGCCATCGAAGGTGCCAAAGTCCGTTTCCGCCCGATCCTGATGACCTCCTTCGCCTTCGTGGCCGGTTTGATTCCCTTGATCATTGCCAAGGGGGCCGGTGCCATCGGAAACCGAACCATCGGCGCATCAGCGATGGGGGGTATGTTATTCGGAACCATTTTCGGGGTCATCATCATTCCGGGCCTGTACTACATCTTTGGCCATCTGGCCGATGGCCGGAAGATGATCAGAGGGGAAGAAGAAGATCCGTTATCCGAACAGTTTGTCCATACCCTGGACGCATTTCCGCAACCTGAAGAAAGTGAAGTCAATGAGAAATAAAAGCATCCTGAAGGGGTTAGGTGTGGTGCTGGCCATTACCCTGCTCAATGCGGCCTGTACGGTCCCCCGTCTGGTTACGAAAACGGAAAACAAAGCCGTGCCGGCGAGTTATAGCGGCTCGCAGGATACGACCAATTCCGCCCGGACCAAGTGGAGGGACTATTTTACCGACCCCAACCTGGCGGCCCTGATCGACTCGGCCCTGTACAACAACCAGGAGTTAAACATCACGCTCCAGGAAATTCAGATTTCCAATAACGAAATCCTGGCCCGCAAAGGGGAGTATCTGCCGTTCGTCACCGTGGGTGGTGGATCGGGGGCCGAAAAGGTTTCCCGCTATACGAGCCAGGGAGCCGCCGATGCCGTAACCGATATAAAACCGGGGAAAGAGACCCCGGATATTTTACCGAATACCTACGTCGGTGCCTTTGCGAGTTGGGAAGTCGATATCTGGCACAAACTGCGGAACGCGAAAAAAGCCGCCGTTCTCAACTATATGGCTTCCATGGAAGGCCGGAATTTTCAGGTGACGAACCTGGTGGCCGAAATCGCCAATTCGTACTATGAGCTGCTGGCGCTGGACAATCAACTGGATATTATCCGGCGCAACCTCGACATCCTGAACAATGCACTTTCGATCATCAGGCAGGAAAAAGAAGCCGCGAAGGTCACCGAACTGGCCGTCCGTCGCTTTGAAGCGGAAGTCTACAAAACGCAGAATCTTCAGTACGACATTCAGCAACGGATTGTCGAAACCGAAAACCGGATCAATTTTCTGGTAGGGCGGTTTCCGCAGCATGTGCAACGGAATGCACAGAGTTTCGCGGACCTGGTTCCCGCCAAAATCAGTGCCGGAACCCCGGCCCAATTGCTGGAAAACCGCCCGGATATCCGGCAGGCGGAACGCCAGCTGGAAGCGGCCAAGATCGATGTCAGTGTGGCCCGGGCCAACTTCTACCCGTCGCTGCACCTGTCGGCCTCGGTGGGGCTGATGGCCTTCAATCCGATCTATCTGTTCAATACGCCCGAGTCCCTGATTGCGTCGCTGATTGGCGATCTGGTCGGCCCGGTCGTCAACAAGAATGCCATTACGGCGATGTACCGAAATGCGAATGCGAAGCAAATTCAGGCCGTTTACAATTACGAGCGGACGGTTTTGAATGCCTATATCGAGGTGGTGAATCAGGTGTCCAATATGAATAACCTGGAGAAAAGTTACAGCACGAAAAACAACCAGGTGCAGGCGCTGACGCAGTCCACCAACATTTCGCTCAAGTTATTCACCTCCGCCCGGGCCGACTACATGGAGGTGTTGCTGACCCAGCGGGATGTGCTCGAATCCCGCATGGAACTGATCGAAACCCGTATGCGGCAAATGAACGCGCTGGTCAACACCTACCGGGCGTTGGGGGGCGGCTGGAATTAAGCCCGACCTCGGCGATGATAAAAACCGTGCTAACCAAATGATGATTTAGTAACCCGAAGAGGGGCACCCTGTGTGCCCTTTTTCGGGTTAAACGTCTTCGTCTCTCAGGGTTTCCCGTAATACTGCTCCCAGAAAGCAAGTTGCTCCCGGTTGGGCAGCGGGCGGTTTGCGATCGTTTTATCGATGCCCTGCACAAGTTCGGTATCACTTCGATAGGCAAGCCAGCTGGGCAGATTCTTCCCGTTCGGATTGCCGGTTTTGGCAAAATTCACCCAGTACGACGACATGACCTCCGCGATTTTCCGGTCCACGGCTTCCCAGGGCCGATCCACGGTATGCAGGTTGTTGTACGCATACGGTACCTCGCCGGTATGAAACGCCCCGAACCGGGTCTGTGGGTTGTGCGCCGGGACGTTGCGGGTAAAGTTGTACAGAAAAACCGGTGATTGCCCCGTCTGATGCTGCATTTTGGCCCAGGTGTATACCTGAACGCCGAACACTTCATCCCGGTTGCTGTATCCCTGCGAAAGGGCCGCTTCCTCCTCCGTCCGGGCCGGATACACGGCCAAATACGCGTCGGCCCGTTCGCCAAACCGCCTGATAGCCTGTTCTTTAAAAACCGCAGCCTTGACCGGAGCGCCCATCACTTTGTCGTCGCCGTTCCAACCCATGAGCAGGGGCACGTCGTTTTGCCGACCCTTCGCGTAGATTTCGTAAATGCCTTCGGGCAACAGATACCCGTCGACAATGGGCGCACTCAGCCCCCCGTTGGCCGCCTGGATCTCTTCCGCCGATCGGGTCCGCAACTCACCCAGCGAATGGGCACCAAGTTTTTTACTAAACTCGATCCCCTGCTGTTCGGCGTCCTGCAACGTCAGCCGGGGCCGCAGCGGGCTGGTCAGAAAACTGCCTCCACTTTCCGCAATGGCCCGGTGAAACAACCCTTTCGCCAGCGGAGAAGCCGTCAGAAAGTTGACCGCAAACGCCCCCGCCGACTGTCCGGCAATGGTCACATTCCCCGGATCGCCCCCGAAAGCCGCGATGTTTTTCTGTACCCATTGCAGGGCCGCGATCATGTCCAGCAGTGCGTAATTGCCCGAAGCGTGGTACCCCGATTCCTGCGTCAGCTCGGGATGCGCCAGAAAACCAAACACGCCCACCCGGTAATTGATGTTGACCAGCACGACGCCTTTTTTCGCCATCGCTTCGCCGTCGTAAATCGGACAGGCTGCGCCCCCGCTCCGAAAACCGCCCCCGTAGATGTACACCAGAACCGGCCGTTTTTCGGTGGCGGATTTGGCCCCTGTCCAGACGTTCAGGTACAGGCAGTCTTCACTGATGGGCTCGGCGGGAATCAGGAACTCCGACGACCAGTACAGAAACGGCGCGGGTTTAGCCTGCATCGGGCTGGGGCCGAATGCCACGCACTTTTTGACATCCGACCAGTTGGCCACAGGCTGGGGCGCTTTCCAGCGCAGGTTGCCGACGGGCGGAGCCGCAAACGGAATGCCCTTGAAAATCCGGATATCGCCGGTTTTGTTCGTCGTTCCTTCGATACGGCCGTTGCTAATTTGCAGGATAGGCCCCTGCCCGACCGCAACGCCGGTACTGAAAAGGGTCAGCAAAAAGACAAGTACTTGTTTCACCGGAAGTTGGAATTATGAGATCGAAAATAGTCCGATGCGGCACAACTGTTGGTTTTTACCGAAAAAGCTGCGGCACGAATTCGTTCAGATACTGCCGCCAGTTGATCCAGGTGTGGCCACCCCCGGTTTCCTTATACTGGTACTTGATCTGGTGTTTATCGAGCATCGCCATCGTTTTTTTGTTGGCATCCATCACAAAATCATCTGTGCCAATTCCGATCCAGAACAGCTTCTTGTTTTTGTTAAAACCAGGGTCGTTCAGCGCACTGGCGTACTTCGTTTCGGCTTCGTCGATCGATGGCCCAAAAAAACCGGAACTGAATACACCCACGTAATTGAACAGGTCCGGCCGGCTCAGCGTCAGGTCCAGCGTTTGAAAACCGCCCATCGACAAACCGGCAATGGCCCGGTTTTCGCGGTTCGTCAGCGTGCGGTAGTTTTTCTCGACGTACGGCATGATTTCCTTCAGCAATTCATCGGCAAACAACGCCCGCATCCGCGTCATGGCCTGAGCCTGATTGGGCGCTCCCGAAGCCGAGGACGGTGGAGGTGGCATGCTCCCGTTGGGCATCACCACAATCATCGGTTTCGCCTGCCCGGCGGCCAGCAGATTGTCCAGAATAAAACCGGCCCGGCCCACCGTCGGCCAGCCCGAATCGTCGTCACCACCGCCGTGCAGGAGGTAAAAAACCGGGTATTTCGTACTGCCCTTTTCGTAACCGGGGGGCGTGTAGACGTGCATCCGGCGCATCATCCCCAGCGTACGGGACGAGTACCAAACCTGCCGCAGTTCGCCGTGCGGAACCGGACGGTTATCCTGAAAAGCGGTTTCGGCCCCCGGCACCGCCATGACGTTCTCCAGGCTGTTGATGCCCTGTTTGATCACCGGATTTTTGGGGTCCATCGTCCGGACGCCATCCACCAGCAGGGTGTAGGTATAATAATCGGGTCGGAGCGGCCCGACCGTCACCGACCACACGCCGTTGGCATCTTTGGTCAGCGCCAGCGGTTTTGCCCCCATCAGAAAATCGCCCGACACGATTACTTCGCTGGCTTTCGGCGCGTAAATCTGAACCACAACCCGGTTACCGGCCAGCACGTTAGGCGATTTCAGGGTATCATTCGGCGTAGGTTGCCGCGGGGGCGTCTGAGCCATCGTCTGAAAACTCAGGAACAAAACCGCAAGAAGCAGTCGGGCGGGGGTGGACATCCATTGCATCGTGTTTCCGGGAAAAGTTTGGCGCGACCGTAGCGCCTTCTATCAAAAATAGGAAATCTTCCGTACGGTCCCCCATCCCGTGTGACTTTTTGAAATATTTCAGGATGAAGTAGTACGTTTCGGCCAACCTCCCAGCCGCCCGCCAGTTACCGGTTTTTCTTCGCTGCTTATCGATTCGATTCCGCCCGTTATCGCTTCCGGCTGGACAGGCCGGTTTCGCCCGCGCTACTTTTGAGCCATAATAACAAATACACGAACATGAAAATTATCTTCTTCAGCCTGTTGCTTATCGGTATGATGTACGCCCACTCCGCTACGGCCGACTGTCCGCCCGCGCTCATCGACGGAAAACTCCACGGCATTCTGCCGGTCGTTAACCAGAAAGTAGCGTATTCAGAAGTGGTTGACTGCGGCAGTGTTTCGCAGCTGGACTTGTTCCGGCGCGCCCGGTTGTGGGCCGCCCAGTCGCTCCGCCCGACGGGCGAAACCTTTCCCATCAGCGACAAGGAAACCGGCGATCTGGCCGGTAAAGCCACGCAGGTGGTCACGTTGCCGCGTTCGGAAACTTCTGCGGGCGGTTTTTTTTCGTTCCGTTATACCTTCGTTATCGAATGCGCCAACCGGAAATACCGGGCCATGATCACGCACGTGGAATTACTGGACGGCGGGCTGGAAACCAGGGCGCTGCCGGTCGAAACGTATTGCCAGAAAAATGACAAAGACCTGCGCGCGGCTTACGCCGAACTCGACAAGCAGCTCAAAGCCGTACTGGCGTCGTTGCAGGATGAGGTGAAGAATTACAAAGCGTTTTAACCGATGAATCGCACGGTCGCGTATCTGCTGGGCCCCGAACTGGTCTGGCTCCTGACGCTCGCCCTGGCCGCTTTTCTGGCGTCGCGCAACCAGCCCACCACTGAAGCCGGCAATGAGCTGTTGCTAACGCTGGGCTGGCTGTTACCCACCGTGGCGGTTTTGCTGTCGTTTGTGCCGCTGTTCTGGGCACCAGGTAGTCCGTGGTGGTGGCTGCTCCGAATCGGGATCGTCGGTTCTCTGGCCGTATTTCCACTAACCAGCATCATTTGCGGGGCCATTGATTACCATGACAGCCGCAACTCCGGCGTCGGCAGCGCCATTATACTTTACATCATCCTGGGGTATCTGCTGCTGTTCGGCGGTGCTCTCATTGCGGTTTTCTTTTTCCTGACGAAGTGGCCTTTTCTGCCCGTTCTGAAATGGAGCCTGATTATTCTGGGCGGGCTGGCGTCCCTCCTGGGTCTCATTTTCTGGATTGCTTCGTTCGGAAAAAGCACCCCCTCCTGAAGCCGGGAACGGGAACTGGCCGGCAACTTATCCCCGCTCCATACAGAAATAAAAAACTCCCGATCAGGCTTGCTCATCGGGAGTTTGGGCACGAAAAGGACTGATTTTGTATTTTAAAGGCGGTTTTCTACCGCTAAATTTCTGGCGAGATTACACCAGTCGGTTGTTTCCATCGGGAAACACAACCACCGGCTGATGCGCTTTAGCGTCAGCCGTCGTCATCATGCCATAGGCAATAATGATAATGATATCGCCCACCTGCGCCCGTCGAGCGGCCGCGCCGTTCAGGCAGATAATGCCCGAGCCGCGTTCGCCCTTGATGACGTAGGTAATCAGGCGCTCCCCGTTGTTGTTATTGACAATGTGAACCTGCTCGTTGGCAAGCATTCCGGCAGCATCCATCAGGTCTTCGTCGATGGTGATGCTGCCGACATAATTCAGTTCGGCCTGCGTCACCCGGACCCGGTGAATTTTAGATTTCATTACGGTAAGAAACATGGTTGAACAGTTAAAATGGATAAGATGTTATTTTGAGGCTACTCTACTAATTCAGAATTTTTCCTGAGGATAATGAGCCGGCTGAAGTGTGGAACTAGCAAAACTAAAAACCGCCGGCCAGGAGTTTTATTTAGAAATTTAGCAATTTAAATAAATAAGCAACACTACTCTCCTTCGGCTGATGTTTACGCAATCAGCTTAGCCCATTAACCTATTTTAATGTTATTTTAATATCAAAGATAACTATTTTACTCAAATAGTACTTAACGCGTTAGCCTGATTAATAAAATTTTTTACCCGCCATTTCCCTGAGCTTACAAAGCGAACCAATAGCTTCAGCGTAGCCATATTGAACAATACTTTTAAACGCACTTCTTGGCTTCATATAGTCGGCTATATCCTGTTTCCACTCGCTGAAATTGGTCGCGTTCAATTGCTCAACAATGATCGATATATTATGACAGGTTGCCACGGTTGTGTGCCAGATGCCGTTCGGAATATAAATGGTTTCCCCGGCTTTCAGGACCACGCTATGCGGGGTGGCCTCCCGGTATTTCGGGTATTTTTCGTAATCCGGTTTCAGGTAATTGATCGGCGAGCGCGTACCCCGGTTTTCAGGGTACAGCAGATCTTCCTGCTCCCGCGGATAGGCAATGAATTTCTTCTCGCCGTATAACTGCGTCACCCAGGCGTTGGTATGAAACAAGTCCTTGTGTAGCACATACTGATTCCCAACTCCCCCAATGTACAATTGCATATCATTCCCGAACCGACCTTGTGGTATCAAGCGGCTTCGGAACCAGTTGGGATACGCATAATTCATGTGAATCGGGTCGAGCATCGCCAGAAATTCAGGCAGTTGCGAACGTAGTTCGAAGGCCATTGGATACGGTGCCGGGTTTTCAGCGGTGCTTTTTTCGGTGATATCCAGCACTTCGTTCATCGTATATACCTTGTCTTTATGCGTCGTTTTGTAGTCGCCAAAATGCTCCCGGAAGAAATCCGGATCGAAGGCCCGCTTGCTTTTCCAGCTAGCCGACGCATTTTTAAAAACTACCGGTTTGCCCGGTTTAACGTAGTTTTCGATAAACTGATCGTAGCTGATCGCTCCGACCTTTTCGATCTGCGGTTCGACTTTTTCTAACGACTGCATACGCTAAAAGAGTTGGGTAGGAAATGGATTGGGGCAAAGGGGCGCATGAGCGTCCCCCGGCCCCATTCTAGTATAGAAACAGCCAAAAAGGCTTCGATTTTAACATTCATCGAGTACGTTTTGCAGAATGCGCGCGAACTCTTTATCATTGGGCGGGGTGAATAAATTCAGGTGGTCGCCCGGCACTTCGTGGACTGTAACACCGTTTAATGCGAACGGTTTCCAGCCCATAAACTCGAAATCTGCCTTGTACGCAATCTGCTTTTTCGCCCGAAATAAAGTAACCTTTACTTCCTGCGGTTTGAGTTTATAATTGCGGGCGGCAATAATATTCGATTCGTTCACTTTGTAGTAATTACCGTGAAATACTTTCATGTAATCTTCATTGTAACGAATCCGGCGGTACAGCTGATTAACCTTGCGTTTCAGCGATTCGGTTTTCTCTTTAATGGTTTCCTGAGGATACTTTAGCAATAAGGTAAAAATAAACAATCGCTCTTTTAATAAAGTCGCCGACTCGTTCCACAAACGTTTCAGGAACGGATCATAGAAATTGGATTGATCGGCGTATGAATCGAACATCGCCAGTATTTTTACTTCTTTACCCCGCGCCTTTAACTGCCGACTCATTTCAAAGGCAATCGTGCCGCCGAACGAATACCCTGCCAGCGCATACGGCCCATCCGGGTTCTTGGCCATGATTGCATCGATGTAATAAGCCGCGATGGCTTCGATGCTCTCCAGCGGTTCGTCATCGCTGTTGATGCCCCTGGCCTGCAAGCCATACACCGGCTGCTCGGGGTGCATGTTAATGGCCAGCGTGTTGAACAGCAAGACGTGCAAACCGGCCCCGTGGACGATATAAAGCGGTATTTTGGACCCCTGCGGTTTGATCGGAACCAGCGAGTCCCAGCTCACCGACCGACCGTTCATGTGCAGCGTTGACGCCAGTTTCTCGACGGTCGGGTATTCAAACAGCATCGACAGCGGTAGTCGCTTGCCGGTTTTTTTCTCCAGCCGGGTCATCACCTGCACGGCAATCAGCGAGTGGCCGCCCAATTCGAAGAAGTTGTCGAGCACGCTGATTTTTTCCAGCCGCAAACACTCCATCCAGATATCGGCCACCATTTTTTCCACATCCGTCCGGGGGGCCATAAAACCGTTGCGGCTTTCCAGGCCATCCAGCATCGGATCCGGCAGGGCCTTTTTGTCGATTTTCCCGCTGGGCGTCAGCGGTAGTTTCGCCATGACGACGAAGTTGTTCGGAACCATGTAGTCCGGCAGGTGTTGCCGGATCTGATCCTTCCAGGCCTGCAGCTGTTCCTGCGGCACCACCAGGTTATGCTTGAACGGATTCCGGGCAAAGCTGTTCAGCGACGCGTTTTCCAGCTCAATGGACGCGGGCCGGGCCGGTATCTGGTGCTTGCGTTCGTTGGGAATAAACACCACATCCAGCCGGTTGTCGGAGCCATCGCTCGCCCAGCGGACGTGGGTAGTAAACCGGTGTTTCTGCCCAACCGACCACAGCGTTGCAGGGTCAACGCTGGCCGGAACCGACGCCATCTTCTGTTTGGCATTGACCAGCAACTCCGTGTCACTCATGCCGTTGATCACTTCAAACAGGGTGTAATCCTCGGCCGTCCGGCTGTTGAAAACATTGCGGAGCTGTAAAACCGCCTGCGGGTTTTCCGCCAGATTTTTCTCCAGCCGTTCGGTCGTATACGCCGGGTTCCAGTCTACCACGGCATCCGCCGTGGCGGTTTCGGGCGCACTCCCGACAAACAGCCAGATGTCGTAGTGGTGTTTGGTCGTTTCATTCAGGAATTTCCCTTCGCGCAGTTGAATATCAACGGCGGCAATGGCGGGAATGCTTTCCGGCAAGAGATAAAAATAAGCCGGATCAGCCATGAATTCGTCTTCGATAAACACCCGCCGATCGATGATTTTCCTGAAGTCGGCCACCGTGCTGTCGGCCGACGAGCGGGGAAACTGATCGAACGTGTGGTGCATCCGCAGCGTCCCTTTGCCCTGCATGTCGCCGATAAAAACACAGCCCCCCGGTGCGACTTTCTGAACGGCTTCTTCAATCACCCGTTGCAGGTAATTCATATCCGGAAAATACTGGGCCACACTGTGAATCAGCACCATATCCAGCGAAGCCGCCGGAACCGTACTAAAATCGTCGGCATTGGCAACGGCGGTTTTGACATTTCGCCATTTGGTGGTGTCAAGCGCCAGTTTTTCGCGCAGGTTTTCAATGGCCGTTGGCGAGTAGTCCGTACCGATGTAGAGCGTCGATTCGGGAGCCAGTTCAAACAGCAATTGCCCCGCTCCGCAGCCGACTTCCATGATCCGTTTGGGGCCGAGTGCCTTGATCCGGCGGATGGATTGCTGCACCCAGTCGTCGATTTCTTCCTTGACGTCTTTCTTCCCACTCAACTGCTCGGCAATCGCCAGTTCCAGCACCTGTTCCGACGAGTTCTGCCCTTTGTCGTGGTCAACGCCCACGTTGTAGATCATGTCCCAGCGCTCCTGCCAGCTCGGCGCTTTGTCGTTCGTGGCAACGGCCTCGGGCACCACATACGCCACCAGCACCTGATCGCCCGAACGGGTTTCGTGGGCAATCACCGCCGTTTCCTTCACCTCTTTGATCGTCCCGATCACGTTCTCGATTTCGCCGAGTTCGATCCGGTGGCCCCGGATTTTGACCTGGTGGTCGATGCGGCCCAGGCACTGGATTTCGCCGGTTTCCAGGAATTTACCCAGGTCGCCCGTGCGGTACATCGTGCTTTTCCCCGACGTGTCGAACGGGTTTTTCAAAAACCGCTCTTCCGTCAGTTCGGGGCGGTTTATGTACCCACGCGCCACGCCATCACCGGCAATGTAAATTTCGCCCACGGTACCCACCGAAACCGGCTTCAGGAATTCGTCCAGAATATAGACCTGTGTATTGTGAATCGGGCGGCCAACCGTGATGGTTTCGCCCTTGTTGATTTTCTTGATGGTCGACCAGACGGTGGTTTCCGTCGGACCATAGACGTTCCAGACCTCGGCGCACTGGGTCGTCAGTTTATCCGCCAGATCGATTGAAAGGGCTTCGCCCCCGGTCAGGGCCTTGATCGGCAGTGGTTTGTCCCAACCGGCATCGAGCAGCATCCGCCAGGTCGAAGGCGTTGCCTGGAGGATGCTCACCTTACCGTTCTTGACCAGGTCGAGTAACTCCCGGCCATCGCGGGCCACCGTCAGATCAACCAGCAAAACCGTTGCCCCGGTCATCAAGGGCAGAAACAGTTCCAGCTCTGCGATGTCGAACGAGATCGTGGTGACGGCCAGCAGAACATCGTCCTTGCTGATTCCCGGCGCGACCTGCATACTGCACAGGAAATTGACCAGGTTATGGTGTTCGATCATCACCCCTTTCGGCTTGCCCGTGGAACCGGACGTATAGAGCACATACGCCAGATCATCGCCCGCAACCCCGGTATCCGGGGCGGTTGTCGGATTCATTCTGGCTTCGGCCCAGGCGTCCTCAATCAAAAGTTCGGTAGCCTGGCTTTTCAGCCGTCCCTGGTATTTTTCGGAAGTTACCAGCGTTCGGGCCAACGAATCGGTCAGCATGAAAGTGACCCGTTCCCGGGGGTAAGCCGGGTCTAACGGCAGGTACGCGGCCCCGGCTTTCAAAACCGCCAGCATCGTCAACAGCATATCCGGCGTACGGTCAAGCGAAATACCCACAATATCGCCTTTGCGGACGCCGTTCCGGATCAGGGAATGAGCTAGCTGATTGGCGGTTTCATTCAAGGTCTGGTAATTTATTTCCTGCCTCCCAAACCGAACCGCTGTTTTGGTGGGGTATTGAGCTGCGGTTTGCGCAATCAATTCGGGTAAGGGTATGGCAGACGGAAAGACGGCCTGGGTATTGTTCCACTCGACCAACTGCGCACCCAGTCGATTCTCCGACAGCAATTCAATCTCGCTTATACTAATGGAAGGATTAGCCACAACGGTTTTCAAAAGATTCATAAAGTCTGCCATCATTTGATCAATAGTCTCCGCTTTGAACAATTGTTCATTATAGGCCCATTCTAAAGTCAGGGATTTTTCGGTTCCGGTGGCATTAAAGAAGATTTCGAAATTTTCGTATTTCTTGGGGTGGCTAATCAATTCATGCGTAAGTCCAGCAAACTGAACCCCATCGTTCATGCCCATATCGATATTGAAAACAACCGGAACCAGGGGCAACCGCGACGCATCGCGCGGAATGTTAATCTTTCTGACCAGGTCGCTAAACGTCAGTCGCTGATGCTCATACGCATCAAAAACTGATTGACGGCAGACTTTCAGGAAGTCGGCGAATTTGAGTTCGGTTTCGAGATGGCTCCGCAGGGGCAAGAGGTTCACACAATTGCCGACCAGGCGGTTGTTACCCGTTACGGATTGACCGGCAGCCGGTAATCCAATCACAATATCCTCCTGACCCGACAGACGGTGCATCAGCACTTCAAAGCTGGCCAGCAAGGTAGTCACAAAGCTGCAACCGGCTTTCAAACCCATTTTTTTGATGGCCTGCACAAATTCGCTGTCCATCGGATAATCCAGCCGTTTGCTGGCAAACGTCCGAGTGGCCGGGCGCGGAAAATCGGTGGGAAGGTCAAAAACCGGGACGTTGTCCTTGTACAGATTAACCCAGAATTGTTCAATTTTCTGATACTCCGCACTGGCCGAAAAGGCAAGCTGTTCTTCCGCGTAACGGGCAAACGATGGCGCTTCCGGTAACGTTACCGGCATGCCCTGCGCATACGCCGAATACAGGGCGCTCAGGTCCAGCAGCATGGCGCCCATCGACCAGCCGTCGCGGGTGCTGTGGTGGGTCGTCAGGATCAGCCGGTGTTCCTGATCGGCCAGTTTAAACAAGGCCGCCCGAAACAGGGGTCCGTTCAGCAGATTGAATACGTACAGGCTCTCCTGTTGCAGGTAATCCGTAATCCGGGTGTCTTTCTCTTCAGCGGTTTGACCGGTAATATCCTGATAAACAATAGCAATAGTTAATTCCTTATAAATACAGAGATGTTCTCCGTTGGCGCTAAATACCAGCCGGAGTGATTCGTGCCGGCTGACCAGCGTCTGGATGGCTCGTTCCATCGCAGCCCGGTCGAACGGCCCTTTAAACAGCAGCGAGGTTAACAGATTGTACGAGCGGGTAGCGTTTTCGCCACCGAGCTGGCAGGCGGTCCAGATTTCCTTCTGCGGCTCCGTCGACGGTGCTACGCGCGCGATTTCGGGCCCGGCAAAGGGATCAAACTCAACGGGTGTCACGTTGGGGATAGGTATCGATGCAATCATATAAATAGTAGGATAGGATGCTTTTCGATCAGGTTTTAATCTGTAGATATTTCCCGGGCTGGGCCGGGTCGGCAACAAACCAGGCCGGATTGCCTTCTTTATCTCGGCCCAGCCGGGCATCCGGTACGGGCGGCTCATTCAGCGCGTAAACCGGGTGCGCTTGGGGGGCACTAGTTGTGGGATTTGATTTAAAAATATCCGCTTCGATCATTTCCCGGATGCTCTCGTAAAAGAGTTCGATGACGCGGTCAACTTCGGCGTCCGTATGGGCTTCGGTGATGAAGCACGGAAAGCCGTCCCAGATGTGGATGCCTTTTTCGCGCATCAGCACAAAAATCAGTTCACTGTACGGAATCTCTTCTTTCGGTTTGATTTTCCAGAGCGAGCCAAACTGAGCCACATACAGCGGAATCTGATGCCGCTCAAACTCGGCGTTCAGAGCCGTAGCAATCCGCTCGGCTTTGCGGGTCAGCCCTTTTTGCAGTTCCGGTCCGGCTTCTTTCAGGTGCAGCAGCGACGCTTTTGCCGTGGCCAGCGCCAGCGGGTGCCGAACAAACGTCCCGGCAAAATAGGTCACGCCTTTTTCCGGCACCGACGTGTCGCCGTACTGCCAGAAACCGCCGTCGAGCACGTCCATGTAGTCGCGTTTACCCGCAATGATTCCGATGGGAATGCCGCCCCCGACGACTTTTCCGTACGAAGCCAGGTCGGCCTTGATGCCAAACATGGCCTGCGTACCGCCGGGATGCATCCGAAAACCGGTAATGACTTCGTCGAAAATCAGGGCGGTTCCCGCGGCTTCCGTGATTTTTCGCACTTCTTTCAGAAACTCGACCGGCACAAATTCGGGTCGGCGGCTTTGCACCGGTTCGACCAGCACGGCGGCCAGTTCATGCGCCCGTTCTCTGATGATTCTCAGGCTTTCGTCGGTGCCATAATCCAGAATCAGCATGTTCTGCACGGCTTCCGGCATGATCCCCGGCGCGGCCGGAAACGACTTCAGTTTTTTCGTTCCCCGAACAATTACCTCATCGACAATGCCGTGGTAGGAACCCGTAAAGGCAACGATCAGCGACCGGCCCGTCACGGTGCGGGCAATCCGGATGGCACCCAGCACGGCTTCGGAACCCGTACTGCACAAAGCCGCCCGGTCAAAACCGGTGAAGTTACAGATCAGGCGGCATACTTCCCCGGCCAGTTCGTGTTGCGGCCCGATTTCAAACCCGTTTTCGATCTGGTTATACAGCGCCTGCTTCACAAAATCGGGCTGGTAGCCGAACATATTCGACCCAAACCCATTGAGCATGTCGATGTACTCGTTCCCGTCGACGTCCCAGAGCCGGCTGCCTTTGGATTTATTGATGACAATGGAATAAACCAGTTCTTTGGTCAGCGGCCGGAACCCCGAAACCACGCGCGGGTCGGCCATGTACGACCGGTGTTGCTGCGTATAGTTTTTACTACCGCCGGTTTTCTGGTTGTACCGCCGGGTCAGTTGTTCCAGAAAGGCTTTTTGCTTCGGGTTCAGCTCGGTCACCTGCCGTTCGATGCGGGCGCTGGCCCCAAACGGTTTTTTGATTTCGACTTCCTCCTCCGCCGTTAAATCCGGTGTTTTGATCGCAACGGCTTTGCCGTTGAGACTCGCCGGAGCCATCGCCGGCAGGGTGGTCGACTGGGGTACCAGCACCTGTCCGCCCTGCATTAAGGCGATCTGCCGGGCCAGAATCTGCACCTGCTGGGCCATCAGTTCCAGCACCGAACTTCCATTGGCAGAAGCCGCTACCGGATCTTGATTGGGTACCGGCGGTGCCACCACGGGCTGCGGAGTTGCCAGCTGGGCGATGGGCTGCGCAACCGGTTTTGGTTCGTACGCTCCGGCGGGCAGGTTGGTATCCAGAAAGGCAACCAGCGCGTCGATGGTGGCATACTCTTCGTTCAATTGCCGGAATGTAATCGGCAAACCGAATTCCTTTTTCAACGTCAACGATACCTGAGTCAGCAGGAGCGAATCGAGCCCCATTTCCAGGAAACTCATATCAGTCGTCACGCCTTCCATTTCAACGCCGGATGCCTCTTCCAGCATCTGGCTTACTTTTTGGAGCAAGACATCTTTTCTCATAATTTCAGGATGGATGAGGTATCCGACAGAATTGTCGGGAGATGGTTCGGGTAGAACGGTGGTCCCTGACGGATCTGCCCACTGCGGAACCGGGATCACGGGATCAACCCAGTACCGTTTGCGATCAAATGCATAGGTTGGCAGGGCCACTTTGACGCGGGGCTGATGAACATACAGGGCCTCCCAGTCCGGTTCCACACCACTCAGCCAGACTTGACCCAGGGCTCGCAACACGGCTTCGTACTCGGTCGGGGCACCTTTTTTGTCGAGGCTGGTCACCACGCTGACCGGGCGGAAACCCGCCTGTTGCCGCACGAACGTGGTGGTAGCATTGCCGGGTCCGACCTCGACGAACAAGGGTTGATTTAGATTAATTATTGACTCAAGAGCGTCAGAAAACCGGACCGTCAGCCGCAAATGGCGCGCCCAGTAGTTCGCATCGGTGGCCTGTGCATCCGTCAGTAAAACGCCCGTAACGGTCGACACGACCGGTTTTTGGGGGGCTTGCAAAACCACCTGATCGACGACCTTTTTGAAGTCGGCCACCACGGGTTCCATCATTACCGAGTGAAACGCGTGGCTCGTAACCAGCACCCGGTTGGGAATTCCCTGCGCGTCCAGAACCGTCGCGAAGGCGGCAATATCTTCATCGTGGCCGGCCACTACGCACAATTTCTGGCTATTGATGGCCGCAATCGATAAGGGTTCGGGCATCAGCGCCCCCACTTTTTCCGCTTCCAGCCGCACCGACAGCATACTGCCCCGCGGCAGTTCACTCACCAGTTGCCCCCGAACCGAAATCAGCTTCAACGCATCGGCCAGCGTAAAGACGCCCGCCAGGTGCGCGGCCACAAACTCGCCGATGCTGTGGCCACAGAGCAGGGTCGGTTCAACGCCCCAGCTCATCCAGAGTTGGGCCAGCGCGTATTCCGTCACAAATAGGGCGGGTTGTGTAAACCGGGTATTCTTTAAGGTTTCCTCCGCTTTCCGGCTGGCCTCGTCCGGGTACATAATATGCCGGATATCGGTTTTCAGATAGGCCTTCAGCAGTTCGGCGCAGGCATTCACGGCCTGCCGGTAAATGGGTTCGTTCTCGTACAGGTCCCGGCCCATGTTCAGGTACTGCGCGCCCTGACCGGGAAACAGAAAGACCACTTCGCCGGGCACATCTTTAATTGATTTGACTTCCGTGGAAGCGCCGTTACCGGCCCGCAGCTTTTCGATCAGGTCCTCACCCGAAGTCGCAACGGTAAACCGCCGGTGGCCGAAAGCCGCCCGGGTAGTCTGGAGGGTATAGGCAACGTCGGCCACATCCTGTTGCGGATGCTGCTGCAGGTGATCGGCCAGCAACGCGCCGTAGGCATCCCGACTTGAAACCGATTTGGCCGACCACGTAATCAAGCGCGGTAACGGGTTTGTCTCGGGTGCAATCGCTTTTTCTTCCTGCCCAGAAACATACTCTTCCAGTACCACGTGCACATTGGTCCCTCCCACCCCGAACGAACTAACCCCCGCCCGGCGCAGATCGGCGGCCGGTTGCCACTCCTGGAACGTCGTATTGACGTAAAAAGGACTCGTGCTGAAATCAATAGCCGGATTCGGGGCCGTATAATGAATGGACGCCGGAAGCTGACGGTAATGAAGCGACAACACGGTTTTGATGAAACCGGCTACGCCAGCCGCCGTGGTCAAATGCCCCATGTTGCTCTTGATGGAACCGATCGCGCAAAACGGCTGCGTCCCCTGTTCGCCGAACGCCATTTTCAGACCTTCGATCTCGATGGGATCCCCAATCGGCGTTGCGGTTCCGTGCGCTTCTACGTAACTGATGGTCGACGGATCGACCTGCGCGTCCTGCAGGGCCATCGCAATCGCGCCGGCCTGCCCTTCGGCATTGGGAGCCGTAAAACTGCCTTTTCCGCCCCCGTCATTGTTGACACCAACCCCTTTGATGACTGCATAAATGGTATCGCCATCGCGCCGGGCGGCTTCCAGTCCTTTGAGCAGGACAATCCCGGCCCCATCGCTGAAAACCGTCCCCTGCGCATCGGCGCTGAACGGTCGGCAATGGCCGTCGTTGCTCAGCATGGCCCCCTCCTGATAGAGATAACCGCTGTTGATCGGCTGGGCAATGGCCACCCCACCCGCCAGCGCCATATCGCACTGACCATTCCGGATGCTGTCAACCGCCTGGACAATGGCCAGCAACGACGTCGAGCAGGCCGACTGCACATTAACAGCCGGTCCCCGCAGGTTGAGCGAATAAGCAACCCGGCTGGCAACGTAATCTTTCTCGTTGGCCGTCATGACCTGAAAAGCACCCACCCGTTCCACCCGTTCCGTATGGGGCAGTACATTCGTGTAGTAGTAGGTGTTATTCCGGCACCCCCCGAAAACCCCGATCGAACCCGCATACTGCTGCGGATTATAGCCTGCGCCTTCCAGCGCTTCCCAAGCAATTTCCAGAAAAACGCGGTGTTGCGGATCCATCAACTCCGCCAGCCGGGGATTAATCCCGAAGAACAGCGGGTCGAATTCGTCGGCGTGGTTGATCACGCCCCGGGCCTTGACGTAATCGGGATCGTTCCGCAAACCGGGCGGAATGGACCGGTCCAGTTCTTCTTCGGTAAAGAAATGTGTGGTTTCCCGCCCATTTTTCAACAGCTCCCAAAGCGCCGGAATGGAGTCGGCACCCGGGAATCGACCCGCCATACCAACAACCGCAATCGCCGGTGTTTCCACCGCGTCTTTCGTACGGGCGGTTTTGGGTTTTGGATCTCTTCCTAGCCACGCAGCCAGCCCGTTGATTGTCGGCTGCTGGTACAGCTTCGTAACGGGGATTGCGTAACCAAATCGCCTTTTCAGGAGGGTGACCGTCGAAATCGCCAGGAGCGAATTACCGCCCAGTTCAAAGAAGTTATCTTCGATCCCTACCTTATCCAACTGCAATAATTCGGCCCAGACGGTTTCTATATTTTTCTCCGTTTGTGAACGGGGAGCGACGTATAATTTCGACAAAGAACCGCGTTTAACGTCCGGTTTTACCAACGCTTTTTTATCGACCTTCCCGTTGGCCGTTACGGGTAAAGCCGCCAGTTGAACCAGCAGCGAAGGCAGCATATACTCGGGCAGCTTATCGGACAGATAATTTCGGATAAGAGCGGTATCGATTTCTTTGCGGGTGACGACGTAGGCAACCAGCCGCAGCCCCGTATTCCGGTCATCCTGCGCAACGACAACGCATTGATCAACCGCTTCGTGGCTTCCCAAAACCACTTCCACCTCGCTCAACTCAACGCGGTGCCCGCGAATTTTGACCTGGTCATCCAAGCGACCAATGAATTCGATCGTACCGTCGGCCCGGTATTTCCCCGAATCGCCGGTTTTATACAAACGGCTGCCCGGTATGGTGCTGCACGGGTCGGCCATAAATTTCTCCAACGTGAGCGGCTCGTTATGGAGGTACCCCCGCGCAACACCGGCCCCACCAATGCAAATTTCTCCCGCAATTCCCGTCGGAACCGGTTTGCCTTTTTCGTTCAGAATATAGACCTGCGTATTGGCAATCGGCGTTCCGATGGGCACCGGTACGTCCGGATTTAAGTCTGCGGTAACCCGGTACTGGATGGAACTGATGGTGGTTTCCGTCGGCCCGTATTTGTTGTAGAACCGCACGAACGGGCGCCACGCCCTTGCCAGTTCGGGCGGGCAGGTTTCCCCCGCCGAAATAACCCGTTTCAGGTTTTCATACGCGCCCGCCGGAATATACCGCAGTAAGCTGGGCGTGGTGTGCAGGTGCGTGATCTGCTGTTCGGTCAGCGTCCGGATTACTGCATCCGGATTAAACAGGGATTCTTTCCGAATCAGAACCAGCCGGGCACCGTTGCACAGCGCCAGAAAGATCTGCTCGACGGAGGGGTCAAAGGCGTAATTGCTCGTCTGGAGAATCGCATCCGTTTCATCAATGGCAAATTCCATCGACTGGTTCCGGATAAAATTCGTCAGGTTGCGGTGTTCGATCAGCACCCCTTTGGGCCGCCCGGTCGATCCGGATGTATAGATGACGTAGGCCAGGTTATCGGGCGCTGCGTTATCCGCAACTCCTTCGTTTAATTCCTGCGCAATGGTTTCCCAATCGCGGTTTAAACAGACCAGGTCGAGCCCGTGGCTGCAATCAGTCACAATTTTTGTTGTCTGGGCGTCTACAACCGCCATCGGGCTGTTTAGATCGGCCAGCATGTATCTGATGCGCTCGGCCGGATATTCCGGATCAATGGGAACATAGGCACCGCCGGTTTTTAGTATGCCTAAAATGCCCACAATCATTTCAACGGAACGATATACGCAAATAGGAACAAGGACCTCCGCCTTTGCGCCTTTCTTCCGCAAATAAGCCGCTAGCTGATTGGATTTCTCGTCCAACTGCTGGTAACTAAGCTGCTGATTTTCAAAAACTAAAGCCGTACGACCCGGATATTTCCGAACCTGTTCTTCGAACCAGTTCAAAACGGTTTTATCCGTCATAGCAGGCACAGAATTACTGTCGTATATAGCTTCCATAATGGACTTATCTCCCGTATTTAAACGATGACTAATCGAGAAAAAAAGTTGCTGATAAAGCTTACCGCTATACGTTTTTAAAAGGGCAAACCAGCAAGTTAATAGCTTACGTTGAGGTAAAAACTGAGCTGCCTGAGCTATCAAAAATGAGTCTCTTCTGTTTCGTTAGTGCCCAGCATACCGGGGCAACCGTACCGTAGACCGGCTCATTTTCCTGTTGTCTGCCAATAGTTGAGTTATTCACAAAGAAGGTTTTGCCAGACGACACCTAAATATAGGACCATCCACTAAATATATTCCTAAATTACTGTAAGTATATCTACTTAATTTAGTAAATGGCATAAAAACAGCCCGACCGGGCGCTGGATCGATTCCTTCAGAAGCTACATTTCCGGCATCAATAGGCTTTAATCGACTGCTCATAGGCTGGAGCCGTCTGATAAATACCTTTCAAAACCGTTCTGTTTATTTCCCTGAAGAGCGCAGCCAGCACCACATTCCGGTCATACTGCTGTACAAAATCAAAGGCATTTTGCTCAAAATGCCGGAATTGCTCCTTGTTTAGCAGGTATTGCTCCAGCTGGGTTTTCATCTGATCGAGGTCATCGATTTCGGCCGACATCCCGATCTGGTTATCGGTCACCACTTTATAAATTTCCGATTCCTTACCGGCTGAAACAAAAATCAATTTCTTTTTGGCCATGATTCCCAGCAACTTGGATGGAAAATAAGCATCGCCGGAGTCTCTTTTCTGCGAAAGAAACACGATACTGGCATCACACAGGAAGCTGTAATAATCGTCCTGCCCCAGAAAATCAATGAAATGCAGATTCGTGATCGCTTTGGATTCCGCGTAGGATTTCAGCTTCGTCCGGTCGCCCCCCGACCCAATGATGAGGAACACGACATCATCACGGTGCTTAAATTTTTCACTTAAATCAACCAGGGATTGCAGACTCTGTTTTACCCCCACATTTCCGGCATAACCGACAATTACTTTCCCATTATACTGGGGGAATTTCCGGAGAAAATTTCCTTCAACGCCCTGTTTACTGGCGTCCTGAACGTTTATCCAGTTGGGCCATAAATACACTTTATCTTCTAAAGCTCCTTTTTGCTTAATGAGATGTATCATGGCCGTCGATATTGAGGTCACCATATCGGCTTTCCGGTAACTATATCGCTCCGCTTTATCCATCACTTTAAACAGCGGTGATTTACCGATCATCCCTAACGATTGGGCCGCATCCAGCTGGAGGTCCTGCACATTAATAATCAATTTTGCTTTCCAGAATTTTTGAAAAAAAACCCCGATCAACCCCAGGTTGATCGGGGTGGTAAAAAGCACAATAACATCCTGCTTACCGGCGCGAAAGAAATTGAGGAAAACAAAAATCAGGAAGCTGATTTCCTGGAGAATGCGGGTGATGGACGTCACTTTTTCAGGCACATACAAATACCCCCGTAAGACTTTAATTCCCTTATAAAAATCCGTTCGGAACAACTTGCGCTTGTCCTCCGGTCTTTTCGTCCAGGTTGGGTACCACGAAAAACCGGTAACAACCGTAACGTCATGGCCTTGTTCCGAAGCATACGTGGCGAAGTCTGTTGCATACAGGGAAATGCCACTATGGTCGGGCGCAAATGTCATACTACTTACCAGTACTTTCATGGGGTTTGGCTTCTTGTTGCTTTAGACTCTTGTTACTTAAAAGATTGATTGATCCATCGATTGACCATCCACACGACGGCCATGCCGCCCAGGGCTCCGGCAGCCCCCCAGACAATATCACCCCAGTCGAAATGCCGCTTCGGAAGCGCTAACTGCCCGATTTCGGCAAGGGCCACGATGACGATCAGCCCCAGCCACGTGACAGCCCATTGAGGGCCCGTATACTTTCTGGAAACGAGCCACATTCCGCTGAACAGGCCGAGGAACACCAGCGGCACGGCGGTTCGCAGGTTCATGTTGTCGTCCGCGTCGGTCCAGTAGGCCAGCCGGGCGGGCAGAAAACCGTACGTGCCAATGTGTGGATTCGGTAACCAACTGAAATAAAAAACAAGCGCAATGAAAATCAGGATAAGGAGGTTCAACAGTTTACTTCGCACGAGGATTGGGTTAAGGGATCAGGCTAGCGCCGACGGTTTCCGGTTTTAGGTCAGGATGCCGGACGGTTCCTGATCGGTGGGGGTTTTGAGGGCCTTTTTCTCCTGGGCTTCCATTTCGCGTATTTTACAGTACATCTGGGTGAAATAGGACATTTTCAAAATCGCAAAAGCAAGCCCCCGGCTTCCGTCGCGAAAACCGCCCATCAGAAAGAAACTGCCCAGGAAATAAACCGGTCCCAGCCAGGGCGTCCGCATCAGACCGTATTTGATTTTCTGCATCCACGTCCAGTTACGGGCGGTTTCAGCATCGGCCGTGGCTTTCAAAAACCGGGCGGCCTCCCAACTCGAATAGTCGTTATGCTTGGTGATGTAATACGACACGCCCCGGAAATCCTGATGGTCGATCTTGCTCCGGATCATGCCTACCGGGCCGTTCAGCACCGGATGTTCATGGATTTCCATATCGAGCTGGCTCCACTGGTCTTCGTCGATCCTTTCGTATTCGCCCGCGCCGACCTGAAACAGCGCCAGCTTGTGCAGAAAATAACCGCCCTTGTTTTCCTTGCCGAGAAAGTAAACCGTAAACCGGAGCCAGTACCCCACGTTTCCATCAGTCGCCTGCAATTTCTGCCGGAGTTCCGCTTTGAAAGCGGGCGTCAGAAACTCATCAGCATCCAGAAACAGCACCCACCTGGTTTTCGGCGTATGATTCCGCAGATACCAGTTTCGCTTCTTCGGAAATTTACCATCCCAGACAAAATCTACTACGTCTGCGCCGTAGGCCCGCGCAATTTCCGGCGTCCGGTCGGTGCTGCCCGAATCGATGATAACAATCTGTTTGGCCAGCTCTGGGCCAATGGCTTCCAGGCAGGTCGGCAGGTTTTTTTCTTCATTCCGAACGGGGATTGCAATCGTTAAATCAAGCGGCATGGGCATTTTTCTAGCAATTAGCGTACGGTTTTCCGCGACAACCGATCAGCGCGCGGGATTTCCTTTGACCGTCGTGTGGGGCGGCACATTTCTGGTGACCACACTACAGGCTCCGACGATCGCGTGCGTTCCAATCACGACGCCGGGCATTACGAAGGCCCTGGCGCCAATAAAAGCGTGGGCTTCGATGGTAATGGGTATGGTAATCAGATTTTTAGCGGGTCGATCAAAAGCGTGCGTGCCCGTACAGAGGTACACTTCCTGGGCTACGGTCGCGTGTGCCCCGATCTCGATTTTGCCCAGCGAATAGGCATTGGCGCGGTCGCCCAGGCAGGCCCGGTCGTGCAGAATCAGGTTCCAGGGCATCTGAATGCGGGCGCGCTGGTGCACAAAAGGGACGCCATAAATCGTAGCCCCGAATAGTCGGAGCCAGAACAGACGCCAGCGGTTCGCCGGTTTTGGCGTCCAGGCGCAGAACAACGTCCAGACGTACTCCCAAATGAGTAACTTCACGCGATCGCTGGCCGACCAAGGGCTGGCATACGGGTCGGCCTGCTTATGCGTGTACGGGTTCGTTAGCATTATACTGGGAAGTTTGGCCGACAATGCCTTGAAATTCCTTTAAAAAGCGGGTGGCGATGTGCTGAATGGAATGGGTCTTACGGACCTTCAGTGCGTTTTCCGCCAGTTGTTGCCGAAGTTCATCCTCCTCCTGGATCCGGCTGATCAACCCGGCCAGTTGCTGTACCGCGTCTGGCGAACAATGATCAAACAGTAACCCGTTCTCACCCGGCGTTATAAAATCCTGAAAACAGGCAACTTTTGAAACGATGGGAACACACCCCCAGGCCATCGCTTCCAGCGGAGCCAGTCCAAACGTTTCACCCCGATCAGCCAGCGAGGGATAAACAAAAACAGCGGCATCGGTATAAAACTTGTTCAGCGCATCAATATCATAAATCGGGCCGACGAAATCGATGGCCGCATCGCCCGCCAACTGCTTTAACGAATCGAAATAGGCTTTCCCTCCGCCCCCGACGGCAACGTCCCAGGGGCCTACCAGTTGCAGCCGGTAACGCTGATCGGTTTGCCTGAAGGCTTTGATCAATACATCCAGCCCCTTTTCGGGGTGAATTCGACCCGCATACAGAATAACCGGTTTTTTCTGCTGATAATCAACCGATTCCGACGGAGTAAAGGGCAGCGGGCTTGGAATGACCACCACCTTGTCATGCAGGTGCGCCGGCGTCTCCCGTCGAATGGCCTCGGCAACGGGCGTGGACGTGGCCCGCAGCCGTGCAATGGATTGGTACCACCGCATTTGCCCTTTGGGCATCCGCTCAACATCCACCAAACACACCCGCCGGTTTTTGCCGGACAACAGGATGGGCGCCCAGAAGGTATTGCTGATGACGACATCGAAGCCGGTTGGCATGGCGTTGCGCACCTTCAGGGTATACATCAAATCGCACAGCTTAAGCAGCAGACCTGATTTGGGGGTATCGAACCCGCTTATCCGAATATGCGAAACAAGGTCAATAACTTCTGACCGGGGTAAGCCATCCACCTTTCGGGAGAAATGGACCACTTCATGGCCCCGCCGCGCAAACTCTTTCCCCAATGAAAACCACATTTTTTCAACGGCTCCGCCCCTGATGGCCGGAACCGGCAGAAAAGCACCCTGTATGATGGCAATCCGCATGATCAGTTTGTCGTAACGACGGATTTGTTTCGATTTAAAACCGTTACTATTTTTTCGGACGCCCGCAAAACCGTAAAGTGGTTCTCGAAGGCGCCGACAGCTTGCTGCGCCATTTGCGCTTTTTGCGAAGCAGTCAGGGTTGTCCATTGTTTGAGGGAGGTATAAATTCCCTCCTCCGAATCCGGCCCGATGAGTCCGGCTCCGGCCCGCTCGATTTCCCACCAGATGTTCACCTGATCGGAAATCAAAACCGGTTTGCCGCAGGCCAGGGCTTCCACCACCGCAATCCCGAAATTCTCCTGATGACTCGGCAGCACAAAAGCCGCACTTTGGTAGAAGGCCCCCCACTTGGCGTCCCCGCTCAGCATACCCGGAAACCGGATATCGTTGTCGCCCCCGGCCAGTTGTACCACACGCTGCCCGAAGGGAGTATCCAGCCCGGGGCCAGCCACCACCAGTTTAGGTAATTTTACACCCTCTTTTTTGAGTCGGCGATACGCTTTGACCAGCAAATCGACGCCTTTTTTAACGTGAAGTCGGCTCAGAAATAAGAGAAAGCCGTCTGGTAAACCGGGGCATTTTTCCCGGAAAGCCTCCCCCATGGCCGCTGTAAACGCCGGAGGTGTTTCGACGCCGAGCCCAACCACATTTTCCGACCGGGGTGCGTACGGCTTGAAGGGTAGCTTCGCCAGTTTTTTTTCGGTTTCAGACGTAAAAAGAACCCCATCGGTATGGTTGATGATGTTCCGTTCGGTAGCTTTCCAGAAAAACCAGTTTCGCAACGCTTTCAGCCGACGGCCAGCCACCTGCTGAAACCAGGGATCGAGCATTCCGTGGGGCATGACATACAGCGCCGGTCTGCCGGTTTTGAGCGAGCGCCAGACCTGATACACGGCATGCGTGTGAAAATGCCAGAGCCCGTGAACCAGGACGGCATCATACTCCGCCAGCTGGCTGTTCAGCCACGGCAAAAACCGGGGTGCATACTGCCAGGGAGTTCTGGCCGGCCCCAGGGCATAAATCGGAAACGTCAGCTCCTGCAGGTAAGTAGCCTGCGGATCATCCAGACACACGACCTCGTTCATGACCGAATGCTCGGCCAGGCCCTTGATCACGGTTCGAAGCGCCTGGCTGGTGCCACCAATTTGCGGATCTAAACCCGATATAACGTGCAGAAGTCGCATAGAATAAACAGAGATTGCCTACACAAACCAGCAGACAACCTTACTAATCTCGAAGTTGAGAACGAAAACCGGCAAGTCGACAACTTTGGAAGAAAGGATAGCGGTTTTCAGATTACGAAACATACTGACTCAAAACCGTCGTATATATCTTTTCAATACGGGCGGTGGTTTTCTCCGAATCATACCGTTTTATCGTCTCAAAACCTTCATCAATAAACGCCTGCCTTTGCTCCGCCGATTCTGCTAGTATTTTTTCAATGGCCTGGGCACCCTCGGTTACCCATTGCGGTTTTCCGGCCTCGCTTTGTGGCATACGGCTGATAAAGGCAGCCGCTTTTCCGGCCACTTCCGTCATTGGCGCTTCCCCGGTGGTCAGGACCCGACAGCCACAGGCCATGGCCTCGGCAATCGGCCAGCCAAACCCTTCTGCCAGCGAGGGAAATAAAAAAAGCAAAGCGCCCCGGTACGCGTGGAGCAGCAGCTGATCATCAACGTCGGTCAGGAAATGAATATCGTTTTTAAACACAGATTTTTCGACCAGTTGCAGACTATCATCCGACGGTTTCGGCCCGATCAATACAAGGGGCAGGTTGCGACGGTACTGCTGACGCCAGGCATCATAAATCCGGATAACGCCTTTGCGGTTTTTATACCAGTCGTTCCCACCAACGTGCAGTAGATAACCGCCCGACAAATCGACGGCTATTTTTTCGCCCAGAATAGCCCGGGACCGTTGCGAATCGCCCGGTTTAAAAATGGAATTTACGCCGTTATAAACCACTTCGGAACAGGCCGGAACCGTGTTTAAAAACTGGTGAAGATCCGCCTGCGTTTTCATCGAAATCGAAATAAAGTTCCGCCCCTGGCGATAGCCCTGCCGGATATAAGCCTGGTAACGTTTACCGGTCCAGCTCGTGGGATTTTCTGAAATTTCGCCCAGCGCCGAGCGTTGCGCCAGAAAATCATGGCAATGAATAACGTGCGGCCGGCTGGCAACCAAAGGCACCCAGGGCCCCAGCGCCTGGTCGGCAAAAACAAACAGGGTGTTTGCCGAACACCGTTTCAACTGCTTCCGAACACGCCACGGAAACAGAATAAACTGGTCCATATACCCCAGCCACTTTTTGCAAAACGGCGGGGCGTCAAGCGAATAAAAGGTCGGTTTGGGTGACCAGAATTCCACCGTATGTCCCAACCTTTTCATTCCGTCCGACAGCATGCGGGCAAATCGCGGCATGCTTTGGGAAGAACTGTATTCGGGATGGGTAAAAATGACAATGTGCATACGCAATCTATACGGGAATTGCCCTTAAGCGACGCTGAACTTCTCCATAAGCGCCGTTGCCGTTGACAGAATCGAATAATTTTCCAGCACTTTTCGGGGCCAGACAAAATTTCGGGCAAAGGTCGATAAACTATAAATCGCGCGGGCTAAATCCGTTGGATCGCCTTCTTTAAAGACCCGAAACCGCTCCAATGATCGGAAATCAACATGACAGCCAACGGCATCACTCACCACAACGCCACACCCCGCCTGCATCGCTTCGTTGGCCACCAACCCCCAGGTTTCGCCCATCCGGCGCGAAGGCAAAACCAGAATATCCATCGCTAAATAATGAGCCGCTAACTGCGATTGATTGGCAAATCCGGCGAAGCAGGTCCGTACCTTAAACTGTTCCAGCGCCCGCTGCGCTTCCAGTTTTAACGCCGGCTCAAGCTCACCGCTGCCCAGAAAATACAGCCACGTTCTTGCGCGCAGCTCTTCGGGCAAATCCGCCAGCATTTTATACAGGATTCCGGGGTTTTTCTTCTGAATCAATTTTCCCGAAAACCCAATCACAAAGTCCGTATCCGAAATCCCGACACTCGCCCGCGATGCGTCCCGGAGTCTTTTTTTCTCATCAGCCGGCATCCGTTCAAACCGGTCAACGGTCCCGTAAAAAGCCGGAAATAATTTTTCGGCCGGAACCCCGTGCTTTAGATAATGCCGGCGATTGAGCTCGCCGATGTAATAAATCCGGGCAAACTTCCGGTAGGTAACTTTATACATCAACGCCCGAACGGTTGCTTTACTGCGGGACCGTACCACCGCTTCGTCCTGCGTTTCGCAGCGCAGCCAGAGCGGAATTCCCCGGCGGTTGGCTTCAAGATAAGCCATCAGATCGTAGCGATAATTCAGTCCGGTTAATAGAATAGCCTCCGGTTTGAACGCATCGATAAGTTTCCCAACCCCCTTACCGGTTAAAGACGCCCAGCCCGAAAGCGGAGTGCCTTTTTCGCAGTTTAAGACGGTGTAGCCATACCCTTCCAGCATCGGCTCATCCCAGGCAAACGATTGACCAAATTCCGTATCCAGATAGCCCCGAACAGAGCAGTCAGATGCGTATACCACGTGAATATCACCCGGTTGGAGACGGGCTATTGTCTGCCAGATCGGAACGCGATACTGAACGGGATGAGAATCAAAAACCAGAAGCTTAACGGACATACTTACGGTAACATGAAATCTTTACAATGGCGGCTCAACCCGGTTTTCAGGTCGTTTGAAAGACGGTTTCCAGAATGGTCTGACAGGTGTTTTCATTTCCTACCCCGAGTGCTCTCACCCGTTTCATGCCGGCGATTCGAATGGTTTCCCGCAACGTATCATTCGCCAGTAATTCCTTGCAGATCCGGGCGCATTCCACCGCATCGGACCAGAAAACCGCTTCAACTCCTTCCTGATACAGTTGCCGATGCTCGGAGGTGCGCTCGGCGCAAAACAGACCACCGGCATAGGGTACTTCGAGCGAACGTTGGGTGTGCAAATCGCGGTTACCTTTTGAGAGCATTCCAATGCATATTTTGGTACCCTGGATCGCGGCTACGTATTCCCGCCCGCCTAATCCGCCCCCCCGAACGTAGGGTTTTAACTTGTTCCAGTTGGGCGATTTCTGCCAGCGACCTCCCCAGATACTAACCGGTACGCCCTGTTCAATCAAGCGCAGCAGGAACTCGTCCCGTTTCTCGTGCCGCATCCACGTACCAATAAAAGCGACTTCCGAGCGAAACTGGTCCGGAATATCCCGCAGATCGGCATACGGTTTATGGGCTTCCTCGTCATAACTCCGGTAGACAAGCAACACTTTATTCGCGCCCAGTTCACGGCATTCCTTTTCGGTTTCCGGTCTGACCACCACTACCAAATCATATAAAGGCAGGGCTTTTAACAACGATTTAAACCGGCCACCATCCCGCTTACCGGTCGGGTCATCCACGTTGTATAAAATGACGGGGACGCCCAGCGTTTTCAATTTCTGCAAACACCGTTTCCCCATTAATTCTCCGCTATCAACCCAAACCAGATCGAACGCAGCCTCCCGTTCCAGCAGCGTCGAAAGCCAGTTTTCGATCGTTTTTTGCAATAGAAAATAACCGGTCCGGTAGTGCACTTTTCCCCACACAAAATCTTCCAGTTGCTTTTTACAGGCCTCATGCGGATTCTGAACCGAGACGGTATACCCCAACCGTTTCAAGGCCGATATCCGATGGGCTGAGGTGGAAAATGGATTGCTATCGCCGATATATAAAATCCTCATAGAAAGCGTTTAAAAAAGCTCATCTTGCTCGTAGCAAAAAGAAGAACCCAGTAGAGGAGAAGCATTTGAATCCAGCCCCTGATGAAAAACGCGAATACGTTCATCACACTTTCCGAAAAGTTTGACACCGAGAAAAGTGTAAAAAAGAAAGTGATTTCGATGAGTCCGGCTAAGCTTAAATACGTGTAGGTGACACCATTGGCGGTATACGTATGCACAAAAAGATCAACCAGAAAGAAAAATGGTAAAACGCCAAGGCCAAGCGCTAATAAATACCACCAGCCAAACGTGGCCATGCCTGTGCCCGCAAAATGCCCGGTACGAAACCCTCCCAGGGCAAATTGCCCCCCCGACCGGTGATACAAAAAATCACCGTACGAGAACGTATTAAGGGTTTGCTTATCCACTTTAATGTGCAGGAAGGATAAAAAGGGCGTTGGGAGGGTGCTCAGAAATTTATCGATCGAATACTGCACCATGCCCTTATCTATCTTTCCCAATTTATACGCCAGTTCAAGGCTGGCATCGTTGTATTTTAAATTACAGAAGCGCGACAGAAATATATTATCGAAATACGTTTCGTCCCAGTCGTATTTTTCCACCACATTCAAGGTAGCCCGGTAGCGTTGAATGGCTTTCGTATCCTGAAACGTTTGCAACGTTCTTTGCATCAGTTCCGAACTGGAAAGATGGGCTCTTTGCCCCCGAACGATCACCATGGCTGTCCCCAGATTGGATAATGGTCCCGTAATGATCCAGAGGCCCAAAACCGCGATGATCAAATTCTTTGAATTGATAATTTTATAATCAAATTTCCCCAGTAAAAGACCGAGCAGATAGGCAATGCCAACGGCCGTAATTCCGGTCATAAAGAGCCCCCGGCTATTCCCCGCAACGCCAATCAGGAGCAATACAAAACCAAACAGCAGCACTTTCACCGTCGGCTTCTTTAGCAATTGCCCGCTGGCCGGAACGTATAGCGGTTTTAATAATAAAAAAAAGGGCGCGTAGGCATACGGCATTATTCCCTCCAGCACCTTGGCGAATGTACTGCCTTCCCCGATGTTCGATGCATACCGGTTTACACTGATAAACGTAGCGACCATCCCGGCTAAGCCGAAGAGCCCGATGAGCCAGATCTGGTAATCAGCCGGGGGCGTAAAAAAACGGTTTTGCCTTAAAAAACCGGTCATTTTCGTATAAATACGGCTCCCAAAACTGCTACGAAACGCTTTATATAATTGATGAGCCGTTAAGAAAACCAGTAACGCAAGGACGGAATGAATAAATACGCTGTAGGGAAATTTCAGGTTAAAAACCAGCGGTTTTCCCTCCAGCAAAGTGAACAACAAGGGTAAACAATATTGCGTTAGCGAATACCCCAAAATGATCATTGACGAAAAGGTATACCGGGCTAAATTTTCTTTATTCAGGATGAGGTTATCGACCAATCGCCAGGCACCAATTACGCACACCACGGCGAACAGATTCTCCGGAGAATAAAAGAATAATAATTGCGCAGCAGCGGCCACAAAAATCACCCTCCATATCCAGAGCTTAAACAATGTTAAGAAAATACTGTTCGGCACAAACCCCAGCATGTTTATTCTTCGTCGCGGCTTAGGCGGTTTTAGTAATCACCGTAAAACGTTTCACCAGGGAATTAATTTTTTCAGTGGCTATGTAGGGCATGTTGCGATAATATCTGATCGCATTCCAGAGCAAAGCCGAAATTGTCAGTGCAAATGACTCCCATTTTAGCATCGGCATATAAACCATAATAAGAATACCGGCAAAGGTGATTAAAACGGAAAGCAGTGCGATTCTAAAAACTTTTACCGGCCAGACAAGCCCGCTTCTTGGCAGCCAGGTACTGGCAAAACTGATAAAACCAAAGGCCGCTACAATTTCGGCAATAAGCAACGCAATTCCGGCCCCCAAAAGTCCCAGATAAGGAATCGTTATTGCCATCACAACAATGACAATAAGTGCCGATATAACGGACAATATAATTTGTTTCTTTAGTTGGTTATTACCGACAATGACCGCCATAGCCGGCTGCGCCAGGGCAAAAAACAAAACGCCAATGGACAAGGTTGCGAACAATGGGTTACTAAACTCAATTTGACCTTTTGTCCAGATGGCAAAAAAGTAGGGGGCAATGATTTGCAGAATGACAACCCCCGGCGACAAAATGCACAGCAAAACCAGCCAGACGGTCCCGAACGAAGCCTCCATTTTATCCTGATCTCGTTCCTGCAAAAACCGCATCAATTCGGGTAGCAGGGGGTGCGTAATCGTCAACAACCCCTGTTGTGATACGTTTGCCACTGTGCGTGTGGTGGAGAATGTCGTTAATCCTTTAACACCCAGGAACGGTAAAATAATGAGCCGGATACCCTGCTGCCGGAAGTTTTCCAAAAAATAACGGGCTGATAACCCAAAGGAAGTAATGTAACAATTAAAACCTTCTTTTATCGAATACCGATCGGCGGTAATACCAACTTTAGTCAGCAGTTTTTTAATATCGATAAATTGAATCAATAAGAATAGAGACGAGGCAATAAGAATGCCAATGTTCGCATCCAGAAGTCCTCCGCCTGCCATCACAATTCCTACGGAAACCATTGAATTTACGATCGAAAGCAAGACGTTCCACCAGCCCATGCGTGGAAAATAGCCAAATGCACTTAATGAGCGAGAAAGCAGACCGTTGATGTTAGCCATTATCCACACAATCCATTGAATCATCAACGACCACCGGGTTTCATACAGTAAGCGCGGACTTTCAATATCGCCATCTTTTAACAACACCCCGATATTGAAATAAAAACTTGCGCCAAAGAGTAAAACCGTTTCGATGACGCTAATGATCAATACTACGGCAATACCCGACCATAATAAGTAGCTAATCTGATGTTTATTCGGTATGCCCAATTTTAAAAACTCATATTCCAGAAAATCGGTATAGCCACGATCTAAGGTATTTAGTGCGTTTAATAAAGCCTGAATGGCAATCCAGATCCCGTAGACTTTTAAATCCCAATACGTCAGAAAAATGGGCACCAGGGCGATCTGCGTCAGCAGCGTTACGCCAATGCCTGCCCATGATGCTGCGGTACCGGATAGTAATCGTTTTGTTGTTGACATGTTTGTACGCTACCTGAAAGTTTACTTTTCGTAGCGGCTGATTGTAGGACGGCATTCCGAGCCGGTTATTTTACGAAAACCGGCCCGTACAACTTGATACGCTATTTATAATTTTAACCCCTGGCAAATAATTGGCAATAAATCCTTTGCCAACGCCCGCTGCCCCTTATGATTCAAATGAATATCATCAATAAAAAAATCGGACTGGAAAGTATTGATTGTAAAGGGAATCTGTTTCCGTTTGCAGAAATCGACGATCGCAACGCCCCCCTCATCCAGCGTATGGGCTCGCAATTCCGACTGCGTACGGTGTAAATACAGCGAAAGCGGAATTTGTAAGCGATGCGCCAGACTGTCTAAGTCTGAAAACCCCTTAACAAACGGTTCTTTTTTTTCAACCAGCGGAACAATTTCGGGTTTAACCGCTATTTTCTCCATAAGCATCGGTGCCATTTTATCCCAGAGCGATTGCCAGGCAAACAAGTGATTTTCGGCCGGGTGCGTCGGTGCAACCCCAACAACTGGCCGGAAGGTCATCGGATCAAAGGCATCGCCACTGTTGGCTACCAGCAGCAACATATCGGCCTGAAACAAACCAAATTTTTTCAGATAAGCCACCACATTATCAGGTGACCAGGTTTTATCGCTGATGTTTAAAACCCGGATTTTTTTACCATATTTCAGGAACAACTCCTCCTCCAGCAGGGAACTCGCCAGACTGTCCTGATCGACCGCATTCCCACCATTAACAACCGAATCCCCGAGTAATAAGACTACCGTTGAATCCCCGGAACTGACGGGCTTGCTGCGCATCGAAAACGTGTTGGTTTCAAACCGGTTCCGGTAAATAGTTACGCGCTGGTTGGGCTTTAATACGTACTCGAATTCAGCGCTGGCGTCATACAGCGGATAGGTGGTCAAGCCATAATGCCGACCGATTAATTCGACCAGAAGTAAAATACCAAGGCCCGCAAGAACACCTATTCTAATTCGTTTCATACCATTTTATACAACTTAAATCCGACACCATTAAAAGACGCAACTTCCTATAAAGGGCCTCGTTTTATGGGTTTTTAAAATTTCTTTTCACGGCTCCGCCCTTTCAGTCCCATTGAGAACCTAACGTTACTTAAAAGCTTACGTTATGTGTTGAGCTTTGCTGATTAAGTCGTTACCCATTTTTGTGGTAAATCAACTTTTACTATCAGCCGGAGAGAGTTACTAAAGATGGTGTGTTGTGTTCTGTGGATGATCTATATTTCCTTCTGGATTGGTTAAAAACCGGTATTTATTTCAGTCCCGTTACCAGGCGTTTTCGTTGTCACCGACCATTGCTTTCAGCGTCATCCAGCAAATCCAGAGATCGAACCAGATCGATTTTTTCCGATTATAAAACCGGTCGTATCGCACCCGATGACGCATTTTCATCAAGTGATCAATTTCTCCCCGGTATCCGTTGATCTGAGCCAGCCCCGTAATGCCGGGTTTCACCCGGTAGCGTTTCCGATATTCCGGCATCGTATTCCAGTACATGGCACTGTGCTGAACGGCATGGGGGCGTGGGCCAACGATGCTCATATCCCCAATGAGCACATTAATAAACTGGGGCATCTCGTCCAGGTTGGTTTTCCGCAGAAACCGCCCAATGGCCGTGACCCGTTCGTCATCCTTCGTTGCCTGCTTAAAAGCAGCCTTGGGGTTATGTGTCATTGTCCTGAATTTCAAACAATTGAATGGATTACCCCGGTAACCCGTCCGCTTCTGAATGAACAAAACCGGCCCGGATGAACCCAGCCGGATCAGAAGGCCAATCAGCGGAATGAGCCACACCAAAATGCAGAAAATAACCAACAAGCTTATACAGATATCAAATACCCGCTTTCCTAAATACCTTTTGGTGGAATAGTTACGCAGCTTATTCTCCTCTGCATACACATAAAGCGTCTGGTATTGCGAGTTAAGGCTTAGCATATAGGGCTACTAATTCTAATGTTTTGAATGAAAACGATGCTTTAAAATCGGTTCATAGAATACACGTTCATCTTCTTTATGTCGACTCTGGCTGGCAACCGAAGTCATCCGGCCCGGTACGTTTCACAACACTTTTCTGCTCAGTTTCAGATTTCGCTTACTATAGGGGCTCCCATAGTACTCACCATAACTATAATTATAGTAATGTGCTTCTCCTTCACCGATGGCATTCAGAACAATACTCAGGTTCTGGAATCGCTGTTCTTTAAAGAGGGCATCCACCATTTTCAGGTTATTTTTCGGGGTATGGTCATGGCGCACCATGAACAGGGTCACATCGGCAAAGGGTGCCAGCAACTGCGAATCCGTGACCAGTCCGACCGGCGGTGAGTCGACCAGAATGTAGTCGAAACGCTCCCGTAACTCCCCAAAAAACTGCTCCAGTCGGGGTGAATTGAGGAGCAATTCTGCCGGGTTCGACAGGAGCGGCCCCGCCGTAATGATGTAATAGTTTTCATAGCCCATGATGGGCCGCAGCAACTCGTCGATCGTTGCCTCCTCCGTCAGGTAATCACTAATACCCAACTGATTTTCAATGTGCAGGTATTTGTGCAACTGCGGTTTCCGTAAATCCATTTCCAGAATCACGGTTTTTCGATCGCCCATGGCCATACTGGCCCCGAGGTTAAGCGACAGAAACGACTTGCCTTCCCCGCTGATACAGGAAGTGAACAGTAGAACCTGGCTTTGTTTCGATTCATTCCGCAGAAAATGCAAATTAGTGCGCAGGGCCCGAATCTGCTCTCCCATAACTGATCGCAGTCGCGGCTTAAAAACCAGGTTATCCGAAGTGACCCGGTTTCCTTTTACAATCTCGCCCAGAATAGGCGCCTGGGTCACTTCTTCTACGTCCGACCGTCGCATCACCTTGTCGTTGAAGGCATCGCGGACTTCAATAAAACCGATAGGGAGCAGTAAACCAATGCAGCCAAAAATCAGGAAGATCGTGCTTCTAACCGGCGCAACCGGACTTTCGTCCGTCCGGGCTACGTCGACAATCCGGCTATCGGACACGGTCGAAGCGGCCGATAAGGCGGTTTCTTCGCGTTTCTGCAGTAAGTAAGTATACAAACCGTTCTTAATGGCCTGCTGCCGGGTAATGTCGAGCAGTGTACGCTCCTTGCCCGGTACAGTCCGAATCATGCTTTCCAGCCGCCGGTTGTTGGCGACCAGATGGGCCCGGCTGCTGGTTAGCTGCTGCCGCATGTTCTGAATATTTTCGCTGATGCTCCCTTTGATCGTTTTAATCTGGCTTTCAATCGATTGCAGCATCGGACTATTGCTCGACATAATCCGCGACATTTCATCCTGCTTTAATTCAAGCTCTGAGACTTTGGTCAGCAGGCTGGTCAGAGTCGGGTCATTGAGCCCGATGGTGGCGGGTGCCAGGCTTTTATCGCCCCCCTGTTTTGCAATGTAACGCTCAATATCGGCCAGCCCGCTCAGGCGCATATCGACCTCGTTCAACTGGGCATCGTTTTCTTTCACCGTCATCAGGAATGTCTGAGCCTGAGCGCTCAGATCCGTAATGCCCTGCGTCGATTTATACGTTTCGACTTCTTCTTCCACCTTCGACAATTCACCGGCAATCAGGCTCAGCCGCTCTTCAATAAAGCTAAGCATGTTCATGGCGTCCTTGTTTTTGTCGAAAATCGCTTCCTTGCTGTAGGCATTCACCAACTGATTCAACACCGCTTCGGCTTTATCCGGCACAGTATCTTCCATGCTCAGTTCCAGCACATTCGATTCCTTGGCCGCCGGTTCGACACTGAGTTTGGATAAATAACTGTTGACGGCCCGCGAATGCGTATTAACCACGATGATCGTCGGTGGCACGCTGGCGGTCAGCGTTTTGGTGGGAAAAAGCCGTAGCGAACCGTACGGGGTTTTAATGGTTTGATTAAAGGGATACGAGTTGCCGTTGACCAGAACCGTCTTGTTATCCACGAAGGTCAGATTCAGTTCGGTTTCGTAGAGACTGGGATTGGCTTTTTCAATAATCAGTCGCACCGGCGACTCGGCGTAAATCTCTTTTCTATAGGTAGATGTCGGAGTAAAATACTGAATATCAAGCCCCAAACTAGTTACCACCCGATCCATCAGGGTATAGGACGTCAGAATCTCGATCTGGTCGTCGATGCTTACGTTCTTGTTAAACAGATGAAGCTCCTTCATCAGGCTTTCCGAAGCCAGCCCCTTCTTATCATCCTTGATGAGCAGGCTGGCATGAATCCGGTATACCGGCGCCTGGTACAACAGATACGCATATGCCGATCCAAGCGTAATGACAATAGACGCCAAAAACCACGGCCAAAACCGTAGATAGCGCAGAAGACTAGACCGTAAATTGGGCTGCGGTGTTATTTCATAAGCCTGGTAGGGCGTGTATGAGGTATGGGCCATAGTTTCACCGAGTTACAATAATGGCAATGACAGAAAGGGCACTGAGAATAATGGGAATCAGCAGATACGTCCGGTCTGCATTGGCGATTCGGGCTTTGCCCGGTTCGACATAGATAATATCGTTCGGATGGAGGTAATAGTAGGGCGACTGAAAGACGTCCCGTTTTGTTAAATCAATGTGGTTGAACGTCCGCTGCTCGTTTTCTTCCCGAATAACCAGGATATTCTTCCGCTGGCCGTAAATGGTAATATCGCCCGCCAGCCCCAGGGCTTCGGGTAAGGTAATGTGTTCGTTCGTAATGGTGAAGAGCGATGGCCGGCTCACCTCCCCGGTGACGGAAATCTGGAAGCTGAGATTGCGGACATTGACGGTTGGTTCCTTCAGATAACCGAGAAGTTTTTGCCGGATTTGCCTGGCAGCCTGGGTGTTGGTTAGCCCTTGCACAATGACTTTGCCGATCAGTGGCAATTCAATCTGACCTTCTTCGTTCACCTGGTAACCGGTTACCGAAGGCAGCGGATTCGTGGAAGAATTTTGGATAGCCCCCATGGCATTGATCGTTGCATAGGGGTTAAAAAGAGCCGCAGCTTCCTGGCTCAGACTACCCACCTGAACCGAAAGAATATCTCCCGCTTTAATCGTTGGAATATATTTCGGAGCAACCGCAATTGCGTCTTTGCCGTTCTTGCTTTTCTGATAAAGTACAAGTTCTTTACTGGAAATACAACCCGTCAGGCTAACACAAAAAACAGCAAACCAAAAGCCCCGCCGAGCGTACAGAATACGTAGATTCATACTGTCACTTCAATAAGTTAATGATGTTGATTCTGTAATTTCTGACTACCATCGCCGGTTTCACTCATTCTGATAATTCTATTCCTGTAATCCTTTAATCAGTTTTTAATTTGTTTGAGTATAAATACTTAGAATAAAAACTGAAAACATTTTATATGGAAGATTGGAGTAAAATTATAAAAAGTGCTTTTTGGCCTACTAATTAATCACTTTAATGGCTGTAAACGCTCTCAAATGGGGTGAATATGAAACAAAAATAGTACTTATCGGGAGAATGGGAAAATAGAATTTAATTCTGCAAATAGTATAAGTATTAATTCTAGCTCCTTTATCAGACACCTATATGAGGATTCCAAATACTCATTTGCCGTTTTCGAGCCTGGTATTTAAAGCCTAAACAAGGCGTCTTAGCTACTCAAATTTTTACCGGCCTATAATTTCTAAAAATTGTACTAGCTATTAAGTAAATCTAACCTATATGTTGGCAACCATAAATTGTATATGCAATTGCACTCGCTTTCTGCTTTCCCTCCCAATGGGGTGATTTAACAGACAAAAAAACATTATATTTCACTTCTTGCAGATTTCTTTATTTTATTATATGGCGTCAAACTGATTGTCAGACAGCGAAAATTTAACATTTAAGGCACATTAACCCCTAGAATAGTAACATTCCTGTCCAGTAATGAACATACGTAGTTTAGTTAATCAGTTTCGCCGGGAAAAAAACCGGATCTCCAAACCCGGAATATCCTGATCTTGACCGCTCTAAAGCCCCTTTTTGCAAGAAAACAGCCGGTGTAGCCAGTCAAGAATAACCAAAGGTGGTCTTTACGGCGTTTTGGGAGCACCGGTTTCGGTGGGACTGAAAGGCCTAAAACCCCCGCTGGTTCCATTCGCCTTCGCAATTTTACGATTTGGCCAGATCGGCTTGCAGCACCTGAAGCCACAACAGGGCACCAAACTACCGGCTCACTGGCAGCCATTGCCGTTCCCAGTTCTGGGCCATTATCCGACCTGGTCTATCCGCCAGCTAGCGCAGGCGCGGTTGCCATCTCCTACTCCTTACGACGTCGTGGGGAACATCACGTTCAGGTTACATCCAACCGCAGGAAAGGAACCTACCCAAACTGGTAATCAGTGAAGCGAATACAATCGGGACGTATTAACTGGCTACCAGCAACATAGCCACAATAGCCGTCCCAGCGGTGTAGTTCGGTAACGTACCAGCGGTTTTGCTCCAGTTTGGCTACGGATGATTCTACCGAAATGGTATCCAACGGCAATCCCAGCCCGCGGCCATCGGCTTTGGCAATTGCTTCTTTGACGGTCCAAAACCGCCAGAACGCCAGGAGCGAATCGGAGGAGTTTAAAATCTGCTGCCATTGCGCCGGCGACATAACCGATTCAAAATCAGAAAAGTCAATCGTCCTGATTTGCTCGATATCCACGCCCACCTTAACCGTCCGGCTAGCCACGCAAACAATTCGGCTGGCCGAGTGGGCAATATTAAACTGAAAACCGAAGTCGGCATACGGTTTTCCGTACGGCCCGATTTTGATCTGCTCCCCGGCCTGGTCCGGAAAACCGTACTGCTGCAACGCCTTTGCCAGCAATAACCGCCCGATGATGGAACGCTGCCGATCCTGCCAGTTTCGGTAGGCATTCAATCGGGGGTGCAACGATGCGGGTACCTGTTCCTGGTAAAACCGGGCCATGGGTTCGGGCCAGCCATCACCCAACGGAGCTGACGCGATCAGGAGCTGCGGTTCTTTGTCCTGACTAGTCATGCAGGCCGAGGCTTCGAACGATAAAGACCACTCCATCAGCAATTTACATCTTTATAAAACACTTACTTACCGTATCGCCCCCGTCGGTCCGGACCTGCAACAGATACGGCCCGATGGGCAATCGCTGCACATCCAGACGGGCTTCGTTAGTAGTCGTCCGCGTTTCCTGCAAAAGAGCCCCCAAAATCGAATAGAGTTGAATACGGGCTCCTGTCGACGACAATTGCACGTGGAGTTCGGTAGTCACCGGATTGGGATAGATGTTCACACTGAATTCAGGTTGTTCATTGCCATCAATCAGGCAGGAGCTTGTGGCAACGGAAGCGTGACTGGCGCGTTCCAGATGATCATCCCTGACCGCATTGGCCGAATTTTCCAGGACCAGATTGCAAACCAGCGTATTGTACGAACCCGTATTGAGATACAGGGCATTGTCGCAGTTGATGGCAGTATTATTCTCAAAAATCGTCCCCAGCAGCACCGGGATTTGCTCATCCTGATAAAAACCCCGCTGGTGATACTCCACGTAATTCAGATAGCCTTCGGGAAATTCCGCATCCACTACGGCCGGAATGTTCGGAATCCCCGCCCGCACCGTATTGCCCCGCACTTCCAGCCCAATCACCGACGTACCAAAGGTCTGTTCCTGACCGTGTTGCACCGTGTGCGCGCCAATGAAGACGCCATTGCTGCCGTCCATATTCGACACCGAATTACCGATGATCTGGTTGTTATACATCGGGATAAACTGCTGCCGGCCATTGTACAGTTGCTGAACCGGCGTCAGGTCAATCGAACCGCTGTTATACAAGTCATTTTTGATCAACGCCATCTGATTGCAGGCTGCGTGATACAGCGTAATCCCCCGCCGGTTTCCTTCCAGGCGGTTGCCCTGCACCAGCCAGTTCTCCGCACTCCAGTTGAAAATGGCGTAATGGCTCCCTACCCCCGGAATCACGTCCCAGGCCCGGTCCAGTTGCAGTGTGTTCCCGCTTCGGCTGGTGATCCGGCGCCACTGCCCCATCCCCTTTCCGCTGACAATGGCCACCACGGGCTGACGGCGAAAACTGCCCCAGTTCTTGCTCTGGTCCTGCAACGTGGTGGCCGTTGCCCCCGTTACGGTGCCGGTTTCCTCATCGATGCGGTCAGGACCGCCCCCTTCGCTGATGATCGTTTCGCCATCGTTGCTATTCTGAGCCGGACCATTAATCACTTTGAACACATTACCCACTACGGCCAGATTCCGCGCAAAATTGACAATCAGGACGTGGTGAATCGTTGTCGTCGGGTAACGGGCTGATCCATCGCGGTATACCTCATTATCTTCGAAAATACCTTCGTGCGTATCGTTCAGACTCAGGCCATCGACGGCATAGTTGAAGGTGTTACCCCGAATGACAAAATTGCGGCACCCGTTCATCTGCAACGGCCCATGGTAATTGAAATTTGCATCCACGCCCTGGTTGATTTCGGAATTGGCAATGACCACTTTGTCGCTATTGGCCAGCCACAGCCAGTCACTCCGGTTCAGATCGAACCGCACGCGTTGCAGAAAAATCTCGGTTCCCTGGCCCCGGCTGCTGTTGAGCAGGCTGCTGCCAGTCGCGTCGATGTTCAGCAACGACAAATCCGCCAGCCCGGCCTGCCGGGTGACCACCGGCCAATCCAGCCCCAGGTGGGCCGTTTGGGGTTCATACCCGAATTTGATGAAGGTCTGGTCTTTGCCCGCCCCCTGAATCACCACCCGGTTGCGCATCCGCAGGTATTCGAAGTATGAACTCAGCAATTTGTAATTTCCGGCGGGCAGATACACAATACCGCCCCCATCGGCAGCGGCCCGGTCAATGGCCTGTTGCAATGCGGGCTGATCGTTGGCTAGGCCATCGCCGACGGCTTTCACCGGTAACCGGGGATCGGTTTTGACGTTATAGATGTTCCGGAAGAAATCCAGTTTAGCCGCCCAACCCACGCTCAGTTCGAAATAGTCCGTACCGGAAACCGTAGCGGTCAGTGAAAGATCCATGGGCGTTTCACCGGTCACCCCGCCCAACCCATTGGTTACCAGAACGGTGTAAACAACTCCCGGCTGAATACTGGTTGGCAGGGTTAACCGCAGCTGAAACGCATCGCTATGCGCGACATCGATAACCGCTTCGTGGGCTGTCGTCGAGTTCGGCGCAACCAGCCGCACACGGGGAGTCGTTCCGGGTAATAACAGATTGCGGCCAAAGATGCGCAGCGAGCCGCCCGGACTGCCTTCGGGCGAATCGAAATGCATGCCAACAGCCCGATTGACAAAAACCGCCGGGCTTTTCCGGCCCTGGTCTTCGACCCATAACTGGTACATATCCAGGCCCGTCCGGTCCGGGATCTTAACGATGGCGTGGTTAGCACTCTGCACCAGAACCGGCAGGGTAATCGGCGTATTGGTCGTCGTTTTCAGCCCGTAGATTTTAGCCGTTCCCCCAAAACTCCCCTGCAAACTGACAGCCTCCCCGGGTTGGGCCGAAGGGCTCACATTGAATAGGTAAGGCTGGGCCGTAGCGGTTCGGGAAGTGCCCAAAGTGCCCGACAGCAGCAAAAGCAGGAAGAAGAGACGGTGGATCATCGCCAAACCAAATTTTATCTTTTTTGGGGTTAAAAAACCCACAATTCATGCGGTACTCCGTTTGAAAAGTTGCTGGTGACTTCATCGAACCGAGTGGGTGCCGATCAGCCTGCCGGTCAATGGATTCCCGGTTAGCGGAAAAACGATACGGGCCGGTGCTTGTCTGGCAGCTCCGTCGATGCGCTCCCGTTACCGGCCGGAAAACCCGTTATCTGGTCCCATTACCGTATAATTGTTTACGTTGGCGGCCCAATTTGACAATTACTGTGCCAAAGGCCCCGATTCTGTACTAAAAACGACAGAGTGATTATGCGGTACTCATTTCCGGCAGGTCACACCTTGAAATTTATATTTTTTGACAAAACTTTATGAATAGTACGATAAACCACACAAAATGGCATTGAAATTGGATGAAAACATCTGAACCTAATTTCCTCACAAGTTTCTATTCATCTGGGTGATCTTCCGGGATCATTTCAAGGTGGCATGACACGTGAGTTATCCCCTGCCCGAAAATGTCTTTCTGGTTTACTCAACGCCACCGCAGTTATACTGAACTTTTCGAACCCACGCACCCGGCCGCTCCCTCTACCGAGCCGGATGCGTCACCAATCCCATTTGATTCTCTTCTCACCCGCTTCCGGGCCTGGGAAGAGCAGCGGCTTTCATTACCCCAAATTATGGCCAAAGCCCGTTGGTTTGTTCTCTGGCACCAGCCGGCCGGCGAATTGACGCCGTACGGTTTTGCCGTTCTGGAAGAATGTCCCAACGCCATTTATGGGTACAGCTTGTGGGCTCGGCAGAGTGGTCGGATTCAACGCATCGCAACCGCGACTGACAAGTCCATGCTTGATGAATTTTTACAGGCCGAACGGTGTGAGCTTACCACTCAGCCGCGCCAGGTCCGTTCATTCCTTCACAATGTCGCGCAACACTTGACGACTCCTGCATGAGGCAGCAGCAAACCGGTTCTGTACAACTTCGGGGTTATAAAGTCCCATTACCGCTCTCCGAGCTGCTTTGGCTGGAGGGCAATAGTAATTACAGCCTGTTGCACCGAATCAATGCCCCGAACCTGATGACCGCCCGCACGCTGGTTCGTTGGCAAAAACTGCTTCCCCAGTTCATTCGTATCAGTCGTGGTGCCCTCGTCAATCCCAGCCATATTTCGCGCCTTCACCGGATTTCCACTTACCAGGTCGAAATTACGCTGACCGACGGTACGGTTTTGCAAGTGGCCCGCCGACGGATTGCCGAAGTTTTCAAGTCCTTTAAGGCGCCCAACAACTAGCTTCCCAACCGGCTACCTGATCCTTACAACCGCTTCCAGTTCCGGTTCCGCAGCCAAGTTCCGTTTTACGGACTCGCGTATTTCAGGTACAGAATGTACGGTAAAATCCGCAACTTACAGGCCACCCAGATGGGCAGCCGGAGGAGCCGGATCAGTGGCAAATACGTCCGAAACTCCTTGTGCGAACGGGGGGCGCGGTAATACACGTGTTCCCACTCTTCCAGCGACAGGCCCAGTTTGGCAATCGCGTACATGACCACCGAACGCTCGTAGCGGTACGACCCGGCCTCCAGTTCAGTAATCGCGGCTTCCCGGGTTATCTGCCCGGAGCGAACCAGGGCCGAAAGTTCGGTTTTCCGTTTGTCAATATTGAACTTTTCGGGCAGCAAAAAGGACTGAAAAAAATTGGTATACAGGTTTTTATGGTGATGTCCACCGTAATATACCCAATCCAGATCGTGCTTCAGTACTTCATCAACTTTTTTCTTATTGTACTCGATGTATTCCAGTAACCGAACTTCCTTGATCCGCTTAACAAAAACACAGTAAAGCAGCCACGGCAGCGTCAGGATCTTGAAACTGCGGATTACGCCACTGCCAAATTTCTGGTGAATGTCTTTGATATACCGGCCATCCATGTAAGTCCAGCTAATGGGTGAGGTACCTTCTGTCCGGAACGAATGGCCGTGCAGAATATAGCGAATGTTTTCTTTAGCGGCCTTTTCGTACAGGACCGAATGGATGGCGTAGACCGTCGGGATGTCGGCATCGGGAACCGAGGCTCTCAGAAAAGCCCGTTGCAAATCCCTGAATTCGTCGGGGTCGGCCGTCACCGTATGCAGATCCACCCGCAGCAGATCCGTCGCTTTCCGGATGTTCGAAACCGCAGTCTCGGTATTCCAGCCATTGTCAAAATAAACCGCCAGCGGCCGAAGCCCGAGTTTCCGGGCTAAATACAAGGTATAAATGCTATCCCGCCCCCCGCTGACGCCCACAATGCAGTCGTATGATTTGTTCCGGCCCGCCTTCCTGATCTTTTTAACAATCTTCCCGAGTGCCTCCTCCATGTTTTCGAGGGGGTGAAGCCGCTCCATTTCATCGTGGATATAGCAATATTTACAAACCCCGGCGGCATCAAACCAGATATCGGAAACCGTCGTATCCAATACACACCGGCTGCACCGCTGATGTTCATCGATTGCTTTAAATTTCCAGGAACTGGTTTTTGCTTCCATTTCTTCGTTGCACTGCTATCGATCGAATTCAAGCCCGAATTCCATTCCGAATCATTATCAATTACGCCAACGCCCCACTTAGAATCCTTTTTTAGCAAGCATAAAATCGCTCACCAACGTGGCGATTTGCTTCTGTTGCTGGGCGTCCATTTCCGTATGAATCGGGAGGGAAAGCACCTGCTGACTCAAGCGTTCGGAAACCGGTAAGCTTCCCTGCGGGAACCGATCGCTGTAGTAAGCGGGCTGGAGATGCAGCGGGACCGGATAATACACCGCCGACGGAATTCCATTCAAATACAGGTGGGCCCGCAGGGAATCCCGAACACCCGCCGGCACGATCAGGGTATACTGGTTATAGACGTGCGCGGACGACTCCCTGGAAACCGGCGTCTGAAGGCCCGGAACATCCTTTAACAAATAATCGTAGCGGGCTGCTGCCGTCTGACGCTGGCGGTTAAATTCGTTCAAATGCCGAAGCTTGACCGTCAGAACGGCGGCTTGCAGTGGATCGAGCCGCGAGTTCATCCCGACCACTTCGTGAATGTATCGTTTGCGCTGTCCGTGGTTGGCAATCATCTGAAAACGCTCCGCCAGGTCAATGTCGTTGGTCATAAGGGCTCCGCCGTCGCCGTAACAGCCGAGGTTACTCGACGGAAAGAATGACGTACAACCAACCGTTCCCATCGTTCCGGCCGACTCGACGGCCCCACTTCCAAACTCGTACTCACTGCCCAGCGCCTGCGCCACATCTTCAATCACCGCCAAACCGTGGCTGGCGGCCAATTGCAGCAACGGTTCCATGTCGGCGCACTGGCCAAACAGGTGTACCGGCACGATGGCTTTGGCCCGGGAGGTCAGCACTTTTCCGGCGGTTTCTGCCGTCAGCAAAAAGGTGTGGGCATCCACATCGGCCCATACCGGTGTCAGCCCCAGCAACGCAATGGCCTCGACCGTTGCCGCGTGGGTAAACGCCGGGACAATCACTTCGTCGCCCGGTTTCAGGCCCAGGCCCAGCAACGCAATTTGCAGCGCATCGGTGCCGCTGGCGCAGGCAACGACCCGGTTTGCCCATAAAAAAGCCGCCAGATTCCGTTGAAACTCCCGCACGAAGGCATTATTGATGTAATCGGCCGTTTCGAGACACTGCTGAATCGCTTCGTCAATCTCAGGTTTCAGCCGCTTATACTGGCTTTTCAGATCAACCATCGGAATACGTTCTGCTGTTATCATGGCGGAAAAGGCTACAGGAGGGCATTTACAAGGTTACTGTGGGACTTTCATTAAAACATCTTTTTTTTCAGCAATTTCACGGTTGAAAGGCTCAATGGAGCAGGTATTTCCGAAGCAGATTGGGTTTATCATTCCCTGAACTTCGGTAATAGTAATACCGGTAATCGTACGAAAAGCGGTTTTTAACGGAATTCAGCACAATGTTCAGTTGCGGGAACCGCTTATCCTGATACAGGGCATCAACGAGTTTGAGGTAACTCCGGTTTGTAATATTGTGCCGAACGGCATAGATCGTAACATCGGCAAACGGGCCAATCAACTGGGCGTCGGTCACCAATCCAATCGGCGGAGAATCAATGACGATGTTATCGAAGCGCGCCCGCAGTTCCCCCACCAGTTCGTCCAGCCGCGGACCACTCAGCAATTCCGACGGATTCAGCGGAATCGGACCGCAGGAAATGATATACAGATTATCAAAACCGGGTACCTGTTGCAGTATATCATCCAGCGTAGCTTCGCCCGACAGATAACTGCTGCTGCCCCGAAAATTAAGCATGTTCAGAGCTTTATGCAGTTTCGGACGGCGCAAGTCCATGTCGACCAGCACAGTCGGGCGGCCCACCAGCGCCATGCTGACGGCCACATTCAGCGACAGGAATGATTTGCCCTCCCCACTCAAACTGGAAGTAAACAAAACGACCTGGTTGTCGCTGGCTTTTTCCCGCAGAAACTGGAGGTTGGTGCGCAAAGCCCGAATTTGTTCAGCCGCCACCGACCGTTTGCGACCGTTGACAATAACCGGAAATTCGTGCCGGACATAGGAGATTTCCCCAATAACTGGCGTTTTGGTGGCTTCGTTGATTTCGACCCGGCTCGAAACCCGTTCGTTAAAGAATTTCTTGAACCGAATAATGATCACCGGAATAATCAGACCGACAAGACCGAAGAGGGAGAGAATCAACAGTTTAACGGGTTTGATCGGCTCCGAGCTGGCACTGGCCGTATCGATGACCTGACTGTTGGCGCTTACCGACGCCAGTGAAATTGTCATTTCTTCCTGCTTCTGTTGCAGGTACGCATACAGATTGTTCTTGCTGGCCTGCTGGCGGGTAATATTCATCAAAGCGCGCTCCTTGCCCGGTATGATCCGAATCTGGTCTTCATACCGTTTGTTAGCGGCTATCAACCGGCTGCGCGTACTCGTCAGCACCCGCCGAAGGGTCGCAACGGACTGAACAATACCGCCTTTCGTGGCATTGATCTGATCATCGAGTGACTTAAGCAACGGACTGGCATCGGGCGAGGTCCGCACCACCTGGTTTCGTTGCTGGTCGAGGTCGGTCAGTTTGTGGATGAGCGACGTTAAATTCGGGTCGCTGAACCGGGCAGTGGCGGGCGGGGTTCCACGGTTGGCGCTCGTTCCCCGGACAAACCGTTCAATATCGCCCAGTGTGCTGAGCTGAATTGCCACCTGATTGAGTTGGGCATCGTTGTTCTGTAACGTAGTCAGCAGGGCCTGCGCATTGGCCCCCATATCCGAAATGCCATTTTCGGCTTTATACGACTCGATTGTCTTCTCGAGAGCCGCCAGTTCGTCGGAAACCAGTTTGAGACGCGTCTGAACGAACCGCATGGCGTGCGTCACCGCCCGGTTTTTCTCGTCGGTTGCCGCCGAATTGTAATTGGTTATAATCTGGTTCAGAATGGCTTCCCCTTTACTTGGGACGGCATCCTCCAGCGTCAGCACCACCACCGTCGAGGCTTTGCCGCTGGGTTCGACGGAGAGTTTGCTCTGGTAATACCGAATCGCCTGGGGGTAGGTCATAATCTGGACGACCACCGGTTCGTTGGAGTACACCACGGGTTGTTTAATGAAAATTTGCAACCGGCCAAAGGGCGTGTTGATAACCTGGTTTGCCGGATACACCCAATCGTTCAACCGCACCGTCGTTGGGCTGATGATGCTCACCTGAATGTCGGCCCGGTAGAGATTGGCCGTGGGTTCGATCAGAACGATCCGGATGGGTGCTTCTTCGTAAATTTCCCGTTTACCAAACGGAGTACTGCGGAAAAAGCGAATATTCAGCCGGAGCGAATCGACCACTTTCTTCATCAGTGTGTTCGACCTCAGGATTTCGATTTCATTCTCGACGACTTTCGGCTGACCGTAGAGAGGCATGTCTTTCAGAACCGCGTTGTCCGTCGTATTTTTCGGTTCATCCTTCACCAGCAAACTGGCCTGAATCCGGTAAATGGGTTCGGTAAACCAGATAAAGACAAAACCGGCCACGAGCATCGCGACCAGCGAGATGAGAAACCATTTCCAGTGTTTAACATAGCCCCGTAATGCGCCCTTCGAATCCGCCGGACTAATTTCCCCCTGCGGATACATCGGATAAGTGTACATATTCGACGACTTCATAAGCACCAGCCTTAGTAACTCAATAAAACAACCCTTATAAACTGCCGGACCAGGACAGCGATATACTGCTCATTATCAGTTCAGTATGGAGAAATATTACGCCCATCACAGTATCCATCCGTATCAGACCCAATTCCAATGGTTCACCGGCATGTCATTTTCAGAAATGCTGGATAAACGACCAGCCTTTACCTTCCAGATTTCAAAACTGCTTTTGACTCGTAAAAATACTCAAGTATTTCACGCTACCTTATACCATCCAAAGAAGTGATTTTGTGGTCGTTGAGTAGGATAGTTTTCCCGCTGAAGAGGCAAAAACAGTCAGAAAAACGAAGCTTTACACACGCGTAGTTAACTCATTAAACTTGTCAACTCAACAACAAAACTACACGAAAGCCTATTTATCTAACAAATACTAAACTCTAAATTTATTATGTGGCGGCAGAAATAATTTACCATTTTTATTTGCATGGCTATACATCAAGTAATTTTCTGTCTTTTAATGCCCGGTTTTTACCATTATTATTCCCGAAAGATATAACGCACATATGTAAACCAAAGAACAGATAAACAATTGGTTAGACTACCATTTCATCCCGGAAACGATGTGAGTGCAGAAAAAAAACACTACTTAAAACCGCAAAAATATTTTCACATTTTGTCCGATAAATAACAGCAGTGTCTACTCAATTTCCAATACTCTTGCCTGTATGTCTATAAGCAATTCTCTATAGCTGTTATGGGGTAATCAGACAATTATTTTACCGGTCAAAAAGGCTTGCAACCTCTTATCATTCGGCAGTAACTATCATGATCGTGGCTGTTGGCTTATCCGTGCTGATCAGGCTGTTTTTACCGGTTTCGTTGGTAAGTTTGTTAACAACATCCCAGTATCCAGCGGCTCGGTCGGGCCTTCCTGATCATGACCGGTTTCATGCTCATTACCGAAGGCGCTGATTTGGCAGAAATCGTGATCTTCAACAGCGAAATTGGCTCCATACCAAAACTTCGCAATTGCCTTCTCGCTCCTGGTCGAATGCCTCAACATGTGCCTGCGCAAAACCAGGCAACCCGTTCAGCTGCACGCTTATGAAAAACAGATCACACCGGATGGGGATTTAAATAGACGATAGCCCATCGACAATCGTCTATTTCGCATTATAACGTTCCAGCAACGCAACCAGACTGCTTTCGTCGTTCAGGTTCAGAGCCTGCTCCTTGATGAGTTTCTCGAGTTGGTCTTTCTGATCGGCCAAGGCCGCCAGCACCGATTTCTTGCTTTTCTGAATCTTCTGAACGGAACCATCCGGTCTGGCAATGAAATAGTATTCCTGTTTCTGAAATTCTTTCGTCACTGTGGCCGAATTGAACGGTTTGTTTTCCGTCATATTCACCTTGTATTGCTTGAGCAGCTTCGTAGGACCGTCGACCAAAACCTGGTAGAATGTCGTGGACGTATTGTTGTTCACGGCGGCAAAACCGTTCCGGAAAATCATTTCGGAAGCATCCATGATCCGGAACTCTTTCAGGGTTGCCGGACTCAACCGGTACGTCTGGTTGTTCTGCGAATACTCAAGTTCGCCGGCATACACATCGTACCGCACTTTCAGATTCGGATATAACTTGCTGTTGGCGGTCGTTACGGTCCCATCTTTCCAGGCATCATTCAAATACGGAGAGCCCTGCACGTCTACGTACTTGTTGGCCCGGATTACCTGACCATTTACATCCGTCAGAAAGACCCCCTGCGCGTAGGTGAGGGTGGTCAGGCCCAGCAGCAACAGGCCCGAGATCAGCATGGTTTTCATCAGTAGAGCATCATTTATCGTAGGATTCGAAATCCGGAACGGTCTTCACACGACAAGATAACGAACCAATCCTAAAACCAGTACGCTTTTTTTGTACCTTTACCGCCATCAAAATCCGCCTATTTGTCTGCGCCTTGCAACTCATTGATCAACTGAATGATAGTATCCGAAGTTTAGCCGGTTTCTGGCCGGAGCTGGCGCTCATCGCTGCAATTGTCCTGGTTGTCCTGACAGATTTAGTCTTCAGCCCCCCTGCCAAAACCGGCTATTTGGGTTCGGGGCCGAATGCCGCTGCCGTTACGAAAAACCGGGTCATTCAATACAGTCTCTCCGTTATGAGCGTTGTCGGCGTCGGGCTACTGCTGCTTGACCAGTGGACCCTGGAAAAAGGCTTTTTGTTCAACACCGTCCTTTTGCTTGATAATCAGGCGGTTTTTTATAAACTGGTCGTTACCCTGGCCGCTTTTTTTGCCATCCTTCACGCCTGGCTGGTCCGGCGGCCGCAGGACACGCTGCCGCTCGACTGGCTGCCGATTCTGCTTGCACTGCTTCTCGGGCTGTATCTGATGACGATGTCGGTCAATCTGCTGACCATTTACCTCAGCATTGAACTGGTATCCATCAGCTCCTATTTATTGACGGCGCTTTCCGCCGACCGCAAAGCCTCCGAGGGGGGCCTGAAATACCTGCTCTTTGGTGCCATCAGCTCGGCCATTATGCTGTATGGCATGTCGTTGCTCTATGGACTGCTCGGAACGCTTTCGCTAACCGACTCCCTGAACGAACTGACGCGGAATGATTCGCTGGTTATTTATATTGCCGGTTTTCTGACACTGGCCGGTCTGTTCTTTAAACTGTCGCTGGTGCCGTTTCACGTCTGGACGCCAGATGCCTACGAAGCAGCTCCAACCCCCATTGTCGCCTTTTTTTCGGTGGCTCCCAAAGCCGCTGCGTTGCTCGTCCTGATGCGTATCCTAACGGCTTTACCGGCCAATTTCCAGACACCCCTGGCGGTTATTTCCATTGCCAGTATCACCCTCGGCAACCTCTCGGCGCTCTGGCAAACAAACGCCAAACGAATGCTGGCGTACTCCTCCATTGCTCATGCCGGTTTTCTGCTGGTAGGGGTTATTGCTTTCAACGAAACGGGGTTCGAAGCGGCTACTTTTTACGTGGCCACTTACGTCTTCATCAACATGGCCGCCTTCCTGCTCACCGATCTGCTGGCCCGGCAGGAGAACAAGGAATTAACCATGCAGGATTTCAGCGGATTAGGCAATCAGCAACCGCTTCTTGGCGCTGCGTTGACGGTGGTTATGATTGCGTTGACAGGCCTCCCGCCGACGGTCGGTTTTACGGCCAAGTTCCTGGCTTTTTCTTCCCTCCTCGAAGCCCACCAGGCCAACGGCAATCCCTGGTTACTGGCCCTGTTCGGAATTGGTTTGCTGAACGCCGTTGTCTCGCTGTTTTATTACCTCCGTATTCCTTTCCTGTTGTACTTCCGACCAGCGCCAGCAACAGCTTTGCCAGACAAAAAACTGAACCGGCCACAACTCATTTTAGCGACTGTGCTAACGGTGCCCGTGCTGTTTCTTTTCTTCCAGCCCAACTGGGTCCTGCGCTGGATTCAGGGTTTATAAAGTTGGTTTAGGCTCCCCTGTCTCAGTCAAGTGGCTAAAAGCGAAACGGGCCGTAATGAGTCGGGCAATACAGCGCCCCTTGTTTCCGGGCGTTTGGCGACCAAGTCGCCCATTGAGCCGGCCAATAACAAAACCGCCCGTCCTGACGCGTCAGGACGGGCGGTTTTGTCACTTTCTGTAATCAATTAAGGTTTCAGCAATTTGAGCGTACGGCTCTGGCCGGGCGTGCTTACTTGCAGGAAGAGCAGGCCCGATGGCTGATTGCCCAGTCGGAACGTTTGGTGTTCTACCGCTCCGGCGGCCTGTACAGCCCGCTCGATAACGACCCGTCCCTGTGCATCGCTGATCTGGAACCGCAATGCCCGGGTTTCGGCACCCCGCACTTCGACATCAACCTGTTCTCCAATCGGGTTACCCAATACCGTCACTTTCAACCCATTGCTCTCTGCCGAGGGAGCCGACACACGGCCCGACGGGGCCGGACATTTAAGCGCCTTGGGTGAGTCTTTCAGGTTATAGGTGGAGTTTAAAACCCGCGCCCCAACGACCCGGTTGGTATTGGTTTTTAAACCCACCGGTGTCGGAATGCTGAAGGCGTGATACCCATTGCCTTTCCCGGCGTTTTTCAGGTCCTGCCGGAAATTGCTGGCTTCTACAATGGCGAAGCTGGCACCTCCTTCGAAAATCTCTACCGTAATTGGCGCATTGGGCTGGTTCTTATTATAAACCCATCCCGTAATAATATCGCAATTAACCGTTTGCAGGAACCCTTCAAAATTACCGGTCACAGGAGTAGAAGAAGGCGTACCGCTTACCACCAGGGTCACGCTCGTTGCGCTGGTGCTGGTGCCGTCTTTAGCGGTATAGTTCAAAACAAATGTTCCGGCGGTCAGGGGTGTACCGCTGATAACCCGAGTGGTTTCGTTAAAGCTCAGATTGGCGGGTAAACCGGTCAATCCGTAGGTCAGCGGTTCCGAATCGGTAAAGGCGGGCAGGGCACTGGAGGTGTAAGCGACGTCCACCGTTGCCGCCAGCGGGGCTACTGACGGAGCCACCGGTGCCGGATTCGGTACGCCACAACTCAGCACCTTGGGTGAGTCTTTCAACTGATAGGTACTGTTCAATACCCGAGCCGACAGTACGTGCGTGGCGCCATCCTTCAGCGATTCGGGAGTCGGAACGTTGTAGGCATGAATTCCATTCCCTTTTTTAGCCGTCAGCAAATCCTGACGGAAATTATTGGCATCGACAATAAGCACCAGATTATTGCCTTCATACAAACCGACCTGCAGCGGTACATTGGGCTTATTCCGATCCCACACCCAGCCTGTCAAATTGCTGCAGTTAACGGTTTGCATAAAGCCCTCGAAGCTCCCCGTTACGGTTGGAACCTCCACCGTGGCCGTGGCCGTAAACGAACAGCCGGCACCCGCGGGCGTACAGGTAGCCGTATAGGTTGTCGTAGCGGTTACAGCCGGGGTCGTGAAGGAAGCGCCCGTTGCGCCCGTATTCCAGGAAACCGTCCCGCCATCGCAGCCGACTGCCGTCAGCGAAGCCGTCTCTCCGGCATTGAGGGTCTGGCTGGCTGGTGAAACCGTGAAAACAGCGGGCAGGACGGTTTGCGTACCCGGCGGAACCAATTGCGCCTGAGAAGCCGATATAAAAATAGCCGTTGGCCCCGAAACCGAACTAATATACGAAGCATCCGCCGGGAATGTGTTCTGCGAAGCCACCCCAGCCACCGTATTCGGCGTCGCCCCCACCAGCGGATTCAGGTCCATATCCCACTGGATATAAGTACAGTTTGTGCATGATGTTGCCGCAAAGGTATTACAGCTTGCGCTGATGCCCGTTCCCCGTAACCGCAGAGCCGGTCTTGAGTCCGGCCCTCCAGTTTCAGCAGCAAACGTATTTCCCTTCACCGTAGCGGTTTCAGCCTCAATATTGACGGCCACATTCCCCGCCACTGACGTTCCTGCAATACCGGTTATCTGGTTATCCGTAAATGTCAGGTTGGATACTCTCTGTCCCGCAGTTCTGCCATTCAAAAAAACCAGGGAGCGGGCGACGTTGGGCGTATTAAATTGGGTATTCGGAGAAACAATCACCCCGGGGTTATCTCCAACAAAGGTTTTCCCCGAGAAGATATTGCCGCTTATGACTAAACCATTTACGGGATTATTGTAGGTGGTAGCAAATCCCAGGTCTCCGTTTGCAACGATTTCGTTGTTGGTAATGGAAATGGAGCTAAGATCTCCCCGAAGAAAAACCGCCCCATCCTCAGAACCCGGATTGTTATCGTCGAACCCAATGATGGTAAAACCGCTCACCGAAACGTCACTCATCGTACCATTGATGAACACGGTAGCCTCTGCACTTCCCTGCCCCACAATAGTCGTACTGGTTCGGCCGGCGCCCGTAATGGCCAGGCTCTTGTTAATAGTAATATTTTCATTGTACTTGCCCGCTGCTACTGTGATGGTTGCCCCGACGGGTGCTGCCGTGATTGCCGCCTGAATAGTTGCGTGGTCCCCTGAAGGGCCGACCGTAATCTGGGCAAAAAGGCCCGGCGTTATGCCCAGCAGAAGCAGCAGAACGCCCAGCGTACCTTTCAGCAGAGAGGAAAATCTGCGCGAATGATTGGAATAGATGTCAGAAGTAAATTTTTTCATAAATACGGACAAAAGAAGTAATGAATATGAACAAACTGGAATGCACCATGAAGAACAGTCAGGACAAACAAAGTTTGTCTTGACCAATGCCGTTGCTACTACAAACCCGATGAAATCTGGTGATTACCTCACCGACACCATAAGAAGCACAACCGTAAAAACCATCCGACTTTTGCGCCAAAGCCGAAAATCTACTGCCTATAATGCTTAGTAGCTACGATTGGAGGGTGGAGAATAAAAAAAGGAGAAGTACATTTTTTGCATATAGGCCAGAGTTTTTAAAATATCAATAATATAGCGTAATATGATACTAATAGTGTCCAATATTAAACCCAATCATTGTACTTTACAAATACTGATTATCAAAAGTCCGTTATTTTTTAACTACAATGTCTGTTAACCCCTATATAAAACGCTGATTATAACCTATCCATTCATACCCGAACTTCTTGCAATAATCCTAAAATAATTTAGAAAATTATAGTTTGCCTGATTATTTAGCGATCCCTTAAAAAAGTCTTGTTAACGGTAATTCATTGGCATTGTCCTTTTCGTAACTTTGCCTTAACTTCAACTGAACGAAAAGCACGCTTCGGGAGTTACCTTCATAACAACTAAAACACCAGGCATGAGCGACGCCATAAAGCACGAGTGCGGTATTGCCCTGATTCGGCTCCGCAAGCCATACCAACATTATATTGATAAGTATGGCACTCATTTATACGGCATCAACAAATTGTACCTGCTGATGGAAAAACAGGTAAACCGGGGCCAGGACGGTGCCGGGGTTGCCAACATCAAAATCGACGTACCGCCGGGCCATCGCTACATCAGCCGCTACCGCTCGGTAGCCAGCCAACCGGTTGCTGATATCTTCCAGAAGATCAACAAAAAATTCCGCAAAGCCCTTAAGAACAACAAGGAAAAGGCCCGCGACGCCCGTTGGCTCCAGGAAAACCTGGCGTTTACGGGTGAAGTTTTGATGGGTCACCTTCGGTACGGAACACACGGGGCCAACGAAATCGAAAACTGCCATCCGATGCTGCGGCAAAACAACTGGCGCAGCCGGAACCTCGTTATCGCCGGGAACTTCAACATGACCAACGTCGATGACCTGTTCAAGAAACTGGTTTCGTTGGGCCAACACCCGAAGGATGAGGTCGATACGGTGACCGTTATGGAGAAAATCGGCCATTTTCTGGACGAAGAAAACCAGCGCGTCTTCGACCGGTTCAAGGGCATTTACGAAAACCCGGATTTGTCGGACATCATCGAAGACAACATGGACCTGCAGCGGGTTCTGCACCGCTCCTGCCGGGATTTTGACGGTGGGTACGCCATGGTCGGCATGACCGGTTTCGGTGCGTCGTTTGTGGCCCGTGACCCGGCTGGTATCCGCCCGGCTTATTACTACGCCGACGACGAAGTGGTGGTTGTAGCTTCCGAAAAACCGGCGATCAAAACCGCCTTTAACGTCGAGTATGACCAGATTCAGGAAGTAAAGCCCGGCCATGCGCTGATTATCGATAAGTACGGAGAGTACGACGAATATGAATTCATCAAGCCCATCGAAAAACGCTCGTGCAGCTTCGAACGGATTTATTTCTCCCGTGCCTCTGATCCGGATATTTACAACGAGCGTAAAATGCTCGGCAAGCTGCTGATTCCACAGATCTTACAGGAAATCGACTACGATCTGGAGAATACGGTTTTCTCCTACATTCCCAACACGGCTGAAACCGCCTTCTTCGGTATGGTGGAAGGGCTGGAAGAATACCTGGCCAAACAACGCAAGCGCGCCATCATGGAAGGGATCCTGTTTGAGCAGGATCTCGACCGTTTATTGTCGTTCCGTCCCCGCATCGAGAAACTGGTTTCGAAGGATGTGAAGCTACGAACCTTCATTACCGATGATACGCAGCGGGATGAGATGGTTTCGCATGTGTACGATACGACTTTCGAAGTAATCCGGAAAGGCATTGATAATGTGGTCGTTATTGATGATTCGATCGTCCGGGGAACGACGCTGGAAAAAAGCATTCTGAAAATGCTCGACCGGTTGGGCCCGAAAAAAATCATTATCGTTTCGTCGGCTCCCCAGATTCGCTTCCCCGATTGCTACGGAATCGACATGTCGAAGATGAAGGAGTTTGTGGCTTTCCGGGCCGTGCTGCAGTTGCTGAAAGAAAGCGGATTGGAAAACCGCATCGACGAAATTTACGCCCAGTGCGTGGCCGCGATCGAATCGGGTAATGCCGCCACCACCAATTACGTCAAGGCATTGTATGATCCGTTTACCCATGATCAGATTTCGAATAAAGTAGCGGATATTGTGACTCCGAAGGATCTGAAGGCCGACGTGGCGGTGCTTTTCCAGACGGTTGACAATCTCCGCAAAGCCTGCCCCAATCATTCGGGCGACTGGTATTTCACCGGTAACTATCCTACTCCGGGTGGAAACAAAGTGGTGAACAAATCCTTCGTCAACTTCATGGAAGGCAAAGGCGTAAGGGCTTATTAGAGTTAAGAATTAAGAGTGAAGAGTTAAGAATTGGCTGACGCGAGTTAAAACAAATACGTCAGCCAATTCTTAACTCTTCACTCTTAATTCATTTCTTCCAGTTCAATCCGTTCACGTTTTGCCCAATGGTTTTCCCGGTGCTTAGGCCGATCTCATTGTCTTGCCGCGTGTGAATCCCGCCCAGGTAGCGGGAATAGGCCGACTCTTCGGCGGCTTCCCAGAACGATTTAAAGCTTCGTGTCTTAAAATCAGTGTTTCGCTTTTGATCCCGAACCCGTTTTACGTGTGAGTCGTCCGTGAAGGCAAACGTTTCCCCGTAAACGGCGGCCAAAACCAGGGCGGCAGCCGCCGACTGGGTGGAATGGCCGGATGAATACCCCGGAAACGGCGGAGCGGGCCAGAATGGAATCCAGGCCGGATCGATCGCCCGACGGACGAAAGTATACGGTCGTTCGTTGTTGAAGAGGTATTTACATTTCCAGCAGATCGTAAACGCATCGGCCACGGCAATTCCTGTACGGGCGAGCGTTTCGGCGGCTTTACCCAAATCTGCCTGTGCCGTCTGGATGGCAATGCGGGCGATGTTGTAGGAATGTCCGGGCGGGGTAAACGTGTCGCTCGGATCGTCGGCCCACCAGATCGAAATTTCTTTTTCAGTCTGCGTCAGCGACTTGTTTTTGGTATAGACCTCCAGATACTGCGCAAAATACTGGGATTTAACGTCGGCAGAAACCGCTAACGGTTTCAGAATCGGCATCGTTGCATTTTTCGCAACAAACGTCCGGTTTTTGCCCCAATAGGGTTGCATGGGAATTTTCCGGCCATTTTCCGTTGGTTGCCATGACCCGTTGAAAATCGGCAGTTTGTAATCCGCCGGAAAGTTGCGGTTATAGCCCTCATGCCCACCGTCGGTTCTCGACCATTCAAAAATGGCGTCGGCAATCTGTTTACCAAACGCTGCGGATCTTGCCAGAACGTCCTCGGCCACCGACTCGGTTTTGAAACCGGCCAGGAAGCGGTTTTCGAGGGAATCAATTTTCGCTTTATTGGCATCGCTGGTGTTGGCGTACAGGTTTCGTAAGATCTGGGCTTCGGCGGCATTGGCCGAAGCCGGCCAGTGATAAACCGCTTTTTCGTCAATTTTGGGCAAAACCAACAACCCGTTCAACTGCCCGGCCAGTGACTGATGCATGGGCAGTCCCGGTACGACTGCTTCGTACAGCGCCAGTCCCCCGTAGCCCAGCGCCCGCGACGCGACGGGGGGCGTAAAACCGGTGGAGTTCTGGATCAGGTATAATTGAAATCCCGACCATTGCAAAGCAACTTCCGCCGGAAACTGGTCCGCCGTTTTGGACTGCGGTGATACGGTTTGGTCCTGCTGATTTTTAGTACAGCTAAGCAGGTTTATCAACAAGACAAAAGCAAGCGCACCATTAATTGCTTTTGCAAGCAATTTTGAGGGGAGTAAGCCGGACGATTGTGAAGGAAGGAAATGGATCATGACAATAGGAAGGAACCGGATAACAGCGCCCCTTCCGGAACTCATCCTAACAAAAACGTTGCCAAAACCGGGCGGAGTTCTGTACCTTTGGTGTATGCGCATTCCCGAGGAAACCATCGACCGCATCCGTCAATCGGCGGATATCATCGACGTCATCAGCGATTATGTCTCGCTCAAAAAGCGGGGCCAGAACTGGATTGCCTGTTGTCCGTTTCATAACGAAAAAACGCCGTCGTTCAACGTCTCCCCTGCCCGGCAGATTTACAAATGCTTCGGCTGCGGAAAGGCGGGGGATCCCGTGCGGTTTGTGATGGATATTGAAAACATCGGGTATCCGGAAGCGCTGCGCCACCTGGCGAAGAAGTACGGTATCGAGGTGGCCGAAGAACAGTTGACACCCGACGAGCTGATCAAACAGAATGAGCGGGAAAGTCTGTTTATTGTTCTCAACTTCGCCAAAGATTACTATCACAAACATCTGCTAACCACCGATGAAGGGCAGAGCATTGGCCTGAGTTATTTCCGGGAACGCGGTTTTCTGGACAATACCGTTCAGGCTTTCGAGCTGGGCTTTAGCCCCGATCAGTGGGATGCTCTCCTGCAGGAAGCGGGCAAGCGGGGGTATCGCGCGGAATTACTGGAGAAAGCGGGTTTGATTGTAGCGAAGGAGGGCGGCAAAACCTACGACCGGTTTCGGGGCCGGGTGATCTTTCCCATTCATAATGTGTCGGGGCGGGTCATTGCGTTCGGCGCTCGGATTCTGAAAGCGGATAAAAATCAGCCCAAATACCTCAACTCGCCCGAGACGGAGGTTTACCACAAAAGCCAGGTTTTATACGGTATTTTTCAGGCGAAGAACGCCATCCGGCAAGATGATATCTGTTACCTGACGGAAGGCTATACGGATGTGATTTCGCTCCACCAGGCCGGGATCAAAAACGTGGTTGCTTCGTCGGGCACCTCGCTAACGATCGAACAGATCCGTTTAATCAGTCGCTTCACCCAGAACGTCACCATTCTTTACGACGGCGATGCGGCCGGGATCAAAGCCGCTCTGCGCGGGCTCGACATGGTGCTGGAAGAGGGCCTCAATGTGAGTGTAGCGACCTTCCCCGACGGCGACGACCCCGATAGTTACGTCCGGAAAGTGGGAGCGGAAGCCTTTCGGAATTACCTCTCGAAAAACGCCAACGATTTTATTTCGTTCAAAACCGGCATACTGCTGAAAGACGCGGGCGATAATCCCTTCAAACGGGCCGAAATTATCACCGAAATCATTCAGAGCATTTCGAAAATTCCCGATCCGATCAAGCGGCAGGTATTTTTTCAGAAAACCGCCCGCCAGTTGCAGGTCGATGAGCAAACGCTGATTTCGGAAAGCAACCGGATGGTCCTCAACCAGCAGAAACAGCAGCTCAGGCCCCAACCGGACCGCCCGGCCTCATCAAACAGAGCGTCGGGCCCCTCATCCATGCCCGACGAAGTAGCGGGTATTCTGACCGATTTTCCGGTTGAAACGGCACCGGCGGAGAACCGGGTTATCGAGTCCCGTTCTTCGCAGAAGCCCTCTCCCCTCGCCAATCAGGAAGAAGAATGCATTCGGTTGCTGATCAACTACGGGGCGCACGAACTGGAGCCTGACATTTCGGTTTGTCATTACATGCTCAGTGAGTTAGGCTCGATGGAATTTGTGACCCCGGTTTTTAACGAAATGCTGACGGAGATCCGGGAAGGTTTTCTGGCCCAGGAAATCCGGACGGCGGATTATTTTCTGCGGCATCGGAATCCGGATTTTCAGCATCGGGCCATCGGACTGGTAACCGTCCGCCATCAACTTAGTGAAAACTGGCAGAAGCACGAGATTTACGTACCGACGGAAGTAGACAAACTCGCGGATGCCGCTTTTTCCAACATTCTTCGCCTGAAAAAACTGGTCGCTGAACAGCAGATGCGGGAAATTAAGCAGCAAATTAGTCAGGCAACGGACCCGGCCGAAAGCGACCGGTTAATGCTGGAGTATATGCACTTCAAAAAAGTGGACATGGAAATCAGCCGATTGCTGGGCACAGTCATATCTTAATATGAAAATGAGTAACTTACAGCGCGTCTGGAGAAAAGCCTCCGCTGCAGGTTACTCATTTTCTTTATAGACTGAGGGTCAGGCAGCCATGCTGTCCATTCTCGATATTTTCTTTACAAAGCGACGTAGGGTATCCTGACTGACAGGCTTCGGCAACTGGTGGTTGATTTGTTGCAATACTTGCCGCGGTTCTTTGGGATACGTCAGCATCGCTTTCATAACTTTTTCAACATGTTGCTGGTTCTCGGGATTCAGCTTCGGTTTTAAACCGCGACCCGGTTTATCCTGTAAGCCCTGAACACCGTCTTCCTGCCAACGATTCATCCAGTTGTAGATACTGCGACGATCGACATCGAACATTTCCATCAGTTCGCTTACCGTCAAGCCGTAGTAACTATACAGTACACACTGACAACGTTTTTTCAGGACGTTGTTCTGGCTCTCACGAATCGTTTGACGGAGTTGCTCGACCTGCTGTGGAGTTAAATTCTTAACGTTCCGCATTGTTATTAATTTAATAGTTTCAGTTTCTTGTTTTCTACAGATTCCCTCGAATTACAAGTGAAAACTACGTCATCAAATACAAGTAAAAAAGTCATTTCGTACGGAATAACCACTTTTCCGCGTGAAATAACCAATTTTACTGTATCTAGCATTCGATTTTCTCTGTCAGTTCCAGCGTCCTATCAATGGTGCCAAAATCCCTATAGAAGTGAACCGGCTCATTTCCAATTTTGGTTATTTCACGCAGAAAAGTATTGATTTCGAAAAGCTCAACGAATTAATTTGGTCCATTAACTTGTAGCTTCGAAAGGCTGAGCTACCATCACTTAATATGAACAATAGAAATTCAAAACCGGAATCGTCTCCTCCTTCGTTCAGCTTGCGACGAAAAGACTTTTCTATTCTAGTGGCTCAGGCGGAATTGTTTACCTGCGAAATGCTTTGCCAATTATTGAAGCAGCAAGGGTACAATGTAGTAGGGAGGGCCATTGAAATGGAAGATACACTCCAGCAGATTCGGGTGAAACAGCCGCAATGTGTTATTCTGGAGTCGGAAATTTCCGGGCGACGCAGTGTTGATATTGTCCAGCAGGCTCGTACGGATAACCAGCGGACGAAATTCATTTTGTATACGAGCAAACCGGACCTGAAGCTCGTAGCCAATGCCATGCAACAGGGCTTTTACGGCTTTCTGTACGCCAACGATAGTTTTGACGAATTATATAAATGTTTTCAGACCATCAGCAACGGTGGTTATTACTACAGTCCCGGTTTTTTACTCCTGCTAAAAAACTACGGGATGAATGTAATGTCTGATGAAACGAAGCAGCAGCTTAATCGGCTGACGAGCAGGGAGCTGGAAATTTTGCGCTTGGTAGCCCAGGGGACAACGGGGCACGAGATTGCGGATCAGTTGCACATCAGTTACCGAACCCTCGCCAACCATAAAATGAACATTGCCCAGAAACTGGAATTAGGAAGTTGTCGGAACCTGGCGCGTTATGGAATTTCCGTAAAGGATTACCTTTGAATAATTATTCTGAAGTAAATACACGCGGAAGGTTGAATTCTCTCGTAAGTATTTACAAAATTTCGCTTTTGGGCGGAGTGTATTCGACTTCCTGCGCCGAGAAGCGGACAAGCCGGTTTTTGAATTCCTGCAACCGAGCCCGGGGCATATCCGTCTCGTCGTTGTTGGGGGTTTGCATCCGGATACTGTATTTACCATTCTCCCAGTAGGAGTAACTCGCTACGAAGCTGAGGTTGATAATGCAGTTGCGTTTGGTTCGGAAAAAGAGTTCCGGGCTCAGTTCGGCTTCCAGTTTATCCATTGTTTTGGTAATTGAAAACCGTCCGGATGGGTGAATGGCGTAGTAATTCCGGTCTTCGGTTTCAAACCAGTAGCAATCCTGCACGGCAATGATGGTTTCGCCGAAACTGTTTTTGCCTTTCAGGTGCGTCAGGTAGGCACCAGCCTGGGGGGTGAGTGTCTGGTAGGGGTCGGCCGTCTCGGTTGTCCGCTTTCGTTGTCGGCGTTGTTCCAGGATATCAGCCAGGAGCGACCCATTAACGGCGCCATACCCCATAATCAGCACTGGAATCAGGTAGACGAAGTAATATTTGATGGTATAGGTTCCCTGGATATAATTCTCAAGGTAGAGTTCAAGATCATAATTCGGGAATTCGACCAGCAGGTAACGGACCGTTTGTGTCACTGGATTGAAGAGAAAGAAAGCCAGCAGCATAACGGGCAGAACCTTTACCTCGTAATTAAGGATGCTTTTGGGGATTAGTTCCAGTCGTTTCATCCGGCAGGCTTCGTGGTAAATATTCAGAAGCATGAGGAGAATAATCAGGGTAGAGAATTCCGGCAGGATTCCCCCCCGGAATAAAATCCAGATATAACCGAATACACCACCATATTCTTTGACTTTAAGCAGTTTTTTTTCGAAAGTATACAGCCAACTGAATGCTTCAAACGTAAATACCGCCAACAGCATTATACTTAGACTCTTGAAGGGCCTTCTAATGAATTTCAGATTTAGCGATACTTCAGTCATTGCTACTCAAATCAAGCATCCACTTCTTGAACTGTGCTAAATTACTAACAATTAATAGTAATTAGTTACTAAAGCTGCATAATATTTTAGACAAAAGTCTCCATTCTTTTGCCTGTCCCTGGCCGGTAATTTTGTATCAATCAATCGGCAGTAATACTCCTAGGCAAAAACGAACGATTGATGACAGACAATTATCATTTTAACATCATCTATCGTCATGAAAAAGAACTTTGTTATCAGCTCCGCTAAACAATTATTGAACTCAGCTTCAATCAACCTGAATGTAATCGCCAAAAACGAAACGAATGACAACGCTCATTTGGTAAAAGCTGGCAAAGATGATCAGGTTTGCTGCGACTGGTGGCCCTCATTCCACGGTTTGCAACCCAGCGCTGCTGATCAATTAGCGCTTTCCTAACATACTCTTTATTGTATTATGAGCAACTTCGTGCATCAATACCAGCGAGAGTTGAGCCGCTGTCGCCAGCAGTTCGAGTCACTGGATCTTCGGAAAGAAAAAGGATACCTCTTTAAGTTCACTACGTTCTCGGCGAGTGTCCAGAATATTCTGCCCGAGATTCCGGTTGAAAAGCACGAGGCCCTCTTCCAGAAACTGCTGCTGCAACAGGTGTATACCACGTTCGATCAGCAATTTCTAACCGCTAACGATCTGATTCAGGCTCAAGGCCCTGTCAAAAGCCTGATTCAGAGCAAGCGACCCCACATTTACTGTACGTTCCATTTGGGCTCTTACCGCCTGATGGCAACTTACCTCTACCGGAACGGCGTCGATGTGGCCTTAATGGTCAGCAAAGGCACTTACCAGGAACAAGGTAATGACATCTGGGCAACCATCAAGGGACTTCAGAAAAAGCACAACCTAACCAACTCCTTTCAAATGCTGGATGCCGAACAGCCGTCGTCGACACTGCAGGTCATCCGTGAATTGAAAGCTGGCACGTCCCTGGTTATCTTTATTGACGGTGTTACCAGCACGACTGGGCTAAACCGACAGGAGGATAAAGAAGTCCAGGTCCGTTTTGGTAACCAGAACGTCTGGGCCCGCAAGGGAGTTGGTTTCCTTTCGTATGTAACCAAAACCCCCATTGTTCCGGTGATTGGCTACAGGGAACGCAACTTGAATAACGTCCTGTCATTCCTTGATCCCATTGTTCCCGAAACTGATAGTGACCGCGATACGTATTGTCAACACAGTCTTCAGCGGCTCTATGATGTATTCTGGCACTATCTGAATAAATACCCGGAACAATGGGAAGGCTGGAATTACATTCACAAGTTCCTCGACCAGCGTGAATTAGAACAAAAGGCCGACACGTACGCATCGCCACGTCATCGGCCTAAAAAAAGAGTGGCCTTCAATCAGGATCGCTATTCGATCTGTGATCTGGAAGACGCCCCGGTTCTTTTCGATCGCCGTTTGTACATTACTTACGAAATTTCTCCTGACTTGCGCGACTTTCTGCTCCAGTTGGGTGCCATCGAGACACCCGAAGATGTGCTGGGCACGGAGATGTATCTCGATCTACTTTCGAAACAAATTATTGCCTGACTTTCAGGATAGTAATTACGCGATTTTACTTGTTTTCTACAACCCGGAGTCGGATCAAGGAACTACTGTTCAGATCCGACTTTTTTATTGCACTAAACTAACAATAGAATTGAATAAAAAACTACTGGCACAACTTTTGCCACCAGCTAGCAGACAAGACGTAAAGATTGCTGTCTGTTAAATAACTATTAAGAACAAGTTCAGTCCCTGAAAATGTTTAATTTTATGACGGTTAAATAATAAAAATCCTATCTAGGATTTATTTTTCGGCCGGAACTCTTGTTTTATAACAATTTAACTTATATTTGACTAAGAATTCAGACAAAGCCCCCATCATTGAGCATGGGAAAATGCTGACTGGTAATTCAGAAGTCTAGAAGGTAAAACGGTCAAAATCCAGTACGTGATTTTCGTTTACCTTTTTGATTTACGCTTCATGTACTGAAGTGATTCGATCTCTGTCTACTCATCTGACTCCCATACTTGCTCGTTCATCTGGTAGGTATGTTTGTTTCCAACGGAAGTGAAACAGGAGAAATTTCACGGTCATTGACCAACACTAAGCAATTGATTAACTAACCGTTGACAGGTTTTGCTCGGCAGTAACCGGGGAATACGTTTCGGCGGCTGTCACCGCAGGGAAATTCAGTTGCAAAAGTGTCAGAATCTTGGTCAAAGTGCCATCACGTTGCCAGCGACGAAAACGATCATAAATGGTTTTCCAGGAGCCGTACCGTTCGGGCAGGTCCCGCCAGGGAGCACCGGAATTCAGAATCCAGAGGATACCGTTGATGGATTGGCGATGGGAACGCCACGGACGACCGGGCCGATTGTTGGAGGGCATCATATCCTTTAGCTTCTCCCATTGTGAGTCGGTCAATTCATACTTACGCATGGCAAATAAAGAACAAGAGATAGAGAGTAAAAACCTGGTTAAACTGACTAAGTAATGCAAAAAGAAATTCAAATTCCGAAACCAACGAATGAGTAGTCATACAGGCGGCAGACCGTAAAAAAGTCGCCCAAAAGTCTGATAACTAATTCGGTGCCGAAAAATGAGAAAATATTTTTGCAATTCCTAAAATCAGGCGTCAAAAATTTAGGATACGGTATTTGTTGTGTGGATTATACAGCGAAAAATACGAGAAATTATTTCTGCTGTTTTCTAGGCGTATCGTACAAAAATAGACTTCCGGGTCGATTTTAAGGAAGCTCAGCCGCTGGTTTGGGGCCATTTCTGTCGGGCAATCCGGTAAATACAGGAAGTACTTAATTTTTTCTATCCAACAGCTCAACACATGAAGAATTTGAATTGGTTTGCATTCTGTCTAATCGTTATTGGTTTCTCATCCTGCATCTCGCAAAAACAGATCACTTACTTTCAAAGCCCGGTACCGGATAGCACCCTGGTACCCGAAGAGATTAAAAACCGGTACGTACCCACCATCCAGCCTAAAGATCTATTATCGATTAATGTCAATAGCCTGAATCCGGAAGCCAGTAGTTTTTTTAATCCATATTCCGGCATCGAACGCATACCCACGTTTCAAACAGTTAATGGCCAGGTTCCCGTAACAACAGTCGTTGGCTATCTGGTCGATCAGGACGGTAATATTCAACTGCCATTAGTAGGGAAAATAAAAGTCTTGGGGTTAACATCAGCCGGGGCCCAGGAGATGCTTCAGGAGAAGTTGAAACAATATTTGAAGGAGCCAACCGTCGCCGTACGGTTTTTAAATTTTAAAGTATCAGTGCTGGGTGAAGTAGCCCGGCCGTCGATGTTCAGCGTACCCAATGAACAAATGACGGTTACGGAAGCGCTCAGTTTAGCGGGGGATATTACTATTTATGGTCGCCGGGATAATGTCATGATTATCCGGGAGAACAACGGGAAGCGGGAATTTGGTCGGGTTAACATGAATCAACGTGACCTGTTCAAATCGCCCTATTATTACCTGCATCCCAATGACGTCATTTATGTGGAACCGGGTAAAGCCCGTTTGGCCTACGCCGACCGTTTTTACACAATTCTGCCGTCTATTATCGGTGCCCTATCCCTGATAGCGGTTATTATCCGCCGTTAACAAAGCATTACCAGGCGACCCGGTTGCCAAGCAATAAGTACCTATTTTACTCAACAACGTTATGATTACGACTCCGTATGTCTACCACCAGCAGGAGGAAAAAGAGCCTGACCTGCGGCTGATCCTCTTCCGGTATCTAAAAAACTGGAAATGGTTTCTGCTCTCGCTCGTTGTTATGCTGGCCATCGGGTACGCCTATTTGCAGTACCAGGTTCCCATCTACAAAGTACAAAGCAGTATTTTGATCAAGGATGAGAAAAAAGGGATTTCGGCCGACAACATCATGAAAGAGATGGACCTCTTCACCGATTCGAAGGTTGTCGAAAACGAGATCGAGATTCTGAAGTCCTACACCATCATGGAGAAAGTAAACGATGCCCTGGCATTGGATGTTACTTACCTCCACGATACGCCGGTAGGTGAGCGGGAGATTTATAAAAATTCTCCCTTCCAACTGGTGGTAGAGCGCTCCAATGCTCTCCTCTATGAAGCACCTCTTACAATTAGCTTCGTAAACCCGACAACGGTCAAAATCGGTGAAAAAACCTATCCTGTCAATCAAAGCCTGAATACGGAGTATGGACGAATTCGGGTTTTTCCGAAGAAAACCGCTAAGCTTGATACGGTGCCCGTTATTGTTCGCGTAGCGCCCAAACAGGAAGTTATTCAGAGTTACGTGGAGAACCTGAAAGTCGAAGCGACCAGTAAACAATCAACAGTATTGGTACTGAGCCTGGAAACCGCAGTTCCGGAAAAAGGGCGTAATATTCTGGATAAAATCATTGAGGAGTATAATGATGCCGCCCTAAAGGACAAAAACCAGGTAGCCGCTAATACGCTTGACTTTATCGAAGATCGACTCCAATTGATTTCGGGAGAACTAGCCACCGTCGAAAAGGATGTTGAAAGCTATAAATCGGCGCAAGGGATTACTGATATTAGCGCCGAATCCCAGATTTTCCTGCAAAGTGTTCAGCAAAATGACGCCCAGTTGAGCCAGGTGAACATTCAGTTAGGAGCCCTGGAAGATGTGGAACGGTATATTCGTAGTAAAGCAGGAGAGCAGGGCGCTGCTCCTTCAACGTTGGGGCTGACTGATCCGACTCTTTTAGGCCTTATTACAAAAGTGTCGGAACTGGAACTTCAACGCGAAACGCTGGTAAAGACTACCTCCGAAAATAACCCGCTCTTGCGTTCTCTTGACGATCAGATCCAGTCCACCAAAACGAATATCCGCGATAATATTCAAACCATGAAGAATATTTTGACCGGTACCCGTCAAAAGTTGATCGCCCATAACAACAGGTTCGAATCGATGATCCGGTCGGTTCCCCGCAAGGAACGGGCGCTGCTGGACATTACCCGTCAGCAGGCTATTAAGAATAACCTGTATACCTATCTATTATCCAAGCGCGAGGAAACGGCCCTATCGTATGCCTCAACGATTGCGGATAGCCGGACTATCGACCGGGCCAGAAGCACCAGCAAGCCCATCAAACCGAAAAAACCGCTTATTTTCTTGTTATTTGGAGCCTTTGGTCTGTTGATTCCAATTGGCGTTTTTGCAACGCGAGACATGCTCAATAACCGTATTGGCAAACGGACGGACATTGAGGAATTGACCAGCACACCCATTGTCGGGGAAATTTCGTATGCCAAGCATAAATTTCCCTTGGTGGTTACCTCCAGCAGCCGATCCATCGTTGCCGAGCAAGTTCGCGCCTTACGGACCAACCTGCAATTCCTGCGCTCGAACAACGAAAGTCTCGCAATTCTATTTACCTCCAGCATCAGTGGAGAAGGCAAGTCGTTCATTTCGTTGAACCTGGGAGCCAGCCTGGCGCTCATCGACCGTCCGACGGTCATTCTGGAAATGGACTTACGCCGGCCGAAGCTTCATTCCATGCTCGACATGCCGAACACCGTTGGACTCAGCAACTTCCTGGTAGGTCAGGTAACACTGGACGAAATTCTACAGCCGGTTCCGGGTATGAGTAACTACTATATCCTTACAAGTGGCCCCATTCCTCCGAATCCGGCCGAGCTTTTGGTCAGTGATAAGGTAGATGAAATGTTCCAGCAACTGCGTGAACGCTTCCAATATATTATTGTCGACTCCCCGCCGATTGGCTTGGTGACGGATGCTCAGATTCTAGCCGATAAAACGGATGCAACCATGTACGTGGTGCGCCATGATGTAACCCCGAAACAACACATGAAAATGGTGGACCTCATGTATAAAGAGCAACGTTTCCGGAAATTGAGCCTGATTCTGAACTCAATTAATGAGAGTGGTAGCTACGGCTACGGCTACGGATATGGGTACGGCTATGGCTATGGTTCCGGCGGTTACTACGAACAGGATACTGAAAAGAAAAAATCCCTGCTGAAACGTTTGCTTCCGGGCAGCTAAGAACACTTCACCGTCTTTCAGGCATTTTTTAATGGATTACTAACCGAGATTTTAGGCTCGGTTGGTGGCCCATTCCCAAAACAGTACTTACTCAACTAGGAAACGTTATGATTGACTTGTTACAACCCGACTCCTCGTACTACGTTGCTAGCGAGACAACATCGGGTAAGCAGCAACCAGTGGTAAAGCGGGCCTTCGATATTTCAGTTTCTCTTCTGGTTACCCTTTTTATTCTGTCATGGCTTATCCCAATAATCGGACTTTTAATAAGACTTGAATCACGAGGGCCTATTTTATTTGTTCAACTCCGATCTGGCCGAAATGGTCGTCCATTTCCCTGTTTGAAGTTCCGGACGATGAAATATCAAAAAAACGCTTCATTCAAGCAGGCCACCCAGAACGATAGACGAATTACCCGTATTGGGAGGATCTTACGCAGAACAAATTTGGACGAACTTCCTCAAGTGCTGAATGTTATCGCCGGGCACATGAGTATTGTTGGCCCCCGTCCTCACCCTATTCCACTGGATGTTCAGTACTTACCCTTGATACCGGAATACCGGCAACGGTTCAAAGCCAAACCCGGTATAACCGGCCTGGCCCAGGCAAAAGGGTTACGGGGTGAAACCTCCGAACTCAATCAGATGCGACATCGGATTCGCTATGACATCTGGTATACGAAGTACTCATCCCTCTCCCTAGATGTTAAAATCTGCTGGTGGACAGTAGAAAAAATGATAAAGGGTGACAAAAATGCGTGGTAAATAAAATGATCCAAAACCCTTTAATAGAAAAGGCAGCCAAATTCTTACCAAAATCAACGTTAAAAAAAGGGTTTTGGGCAGTATTAGATCAAGGGTTGTTTGCAGGATCCAATTTCTTTGTAGGTATTCTATTAGCAAGGTGGATGAATAATGAAAGCTATGGTGGCTTTTCGATAGCATATTCAACATTCTTATTTATTGGGGCAATTCATACTGCATTTATCTCAGAACCAATGACAGTATATGGATCAGGAACTTATCAGCAAAATTTGCATTCATATAAAGAACTTATTGAGAGAAAGCATTGGTTATGGACAATCACAACTTCAATTCTATTATTAATACCAACAATATATTACTACAATATAAATGAACAGATAATAGCCGAAAGTCTTTTAGGATTAGCCCTATCTGGTCCATGCATATTACATTTATGGATATATAGAAAAATTTGCTATATTTTAAATATTCCACATTTAGCGGCTATAGGTGGCATTATATATATGGCCATTTTTTTAATTACAATTACAACGTCAAAGCATTATATAATAGTAACTCCTTTTATATCTCTATCATTGATGGGTGCAAGCAGCTTAATAGCTAGCAATTTCATAAAAAGGCAACTACCAATATACAGAACGACAAATGATTCATTGAATAACATAGAAGTCACAACCAAACATTATAATTATGGAAAATGGGCCTTATTAGCAAGTATCTCGGCATGGATACCAGCAAATGTTTATAATTTTATAATACCAATTAGTGGAGATTTATCAGCAGTAGGATCATTAAAAGCATTAATGAATTTACTAATGCCGATTCTACATTTCAATGCCGCAATAACAAGTTTAATAATACCAAATTTTGTGAGATATATTAAAAACAACACAATTAATAAAAATTTTAAAATAATTTCCATGTATATAATGAGTATTAGCCTTTTATATTGGTTAATATTATTTATATATGGAGAAAGGATAGGCTATTCACTATATGCTGGAAGGTATACATTTGACAAAACGCTATTTTTACTACTTGGTATAATTCCAATATTGTCTTCACAGATAAATATATATACAAGTTATTTAAGAGCAAAAGATATGCCTCACGCATTCAGCAAGGCTTTCTTAATTGGTGGAATTATTACAGTATTAATTGGAGGGCCTTTATCACTACTGTATAAAGAGAAGGGAGCAATAATAAGTATCATAATTACTAATACAGTGCTCATCCTTTTACTCTGGCATCAAAAAATTAGAATACAAGAGCCAAATCATATAAAATTATGATCGTGGGAGCACCATATTTTGGAGATTTAAATAATACAAACCCAAAATTGTATCTGGGACAATTAAGCAGCCCAAAGATATATAAATTGGGCTTACTAGTAGGTCTATTTCCAATATTTGGCTTAGACGAGTCAGATATTACCGGAATGAATAGCTTAGACATATTTAGTATCACGAATATAATAAGATTTATCTGGGTCACTTTAAATCTCTTATTTTTAAATATTTATTTATTAAGGCTAGGAATAAAGAGCGTTATAATTAATTTATTAAACTCAAAATTTAATCTTTCATTTATTCTAATAACATTGATTGCATTAGGGATAAATAAGGTGGATGATTTAATTTCCTGGTTTAGATTTTTTGAATTAAGTTTAAATCTATTGTTAATTGGAATATGCATATCAAAAATACGGAATACATATTCTAAAGAAGGAGTTATTATAATATTTTACGAATCATTAAGATATGTATTTCATTTATTACTTATAATTTTCACAATTGTAGCAGCCACAAGTCCTTCAGTTGCATTTAATGTTGGTGAAGATAGAGGAATAAGATTAGGAGGGGCATTTATACACCCAAATACATTCGCTTTAGGTTGTATATCCTATATAATCTCTACGTTCATTCTTTTAAAGCTAAAGCGTTTAAAAAAGAGTATTGGATTTATTAGTATATTTTTTTCAATAGCTTTATTAATAGCCACTAAAAGCTCAAGTGGAAGTCTTACATTCATAACAATCCTTTTTATTTACACAATCTGGAGATTAAATTACAAAATACGGATACCAATGGCATTCTTATTTATAATATTAATACCAATATTAATAAATAGTATAAGTGCACAAAGTATTCAGTTCTCTGGAACTTGGCTAGATAGGACTATTATATATAAGCAATCGATTGAAGGAATTTTAGATAATATTTGGTTTGGTATAGGGCCTTTTAAACCAATAAAAAGTTATTTTGAAAAGAATATGCTATTTTCATATTGGTTGCCAGCTCATCCACATAACATCTTTTTAGAACTTTTACTATCAAGAGGACTTTTTGGAGGTGGTTTTATTATCAGCGTTATTCTAGCCTCAGTATTTCAGTTGATCAAAGCAGTGTTAAAAAAAGAAAATTTATTGATAGTAGGAACACTATTAATAATTTTTAGCATAATTTTTCATGGTTCATTTGAATCATCCTTCGCTAATGCCGTAAAACCTTTTTGTCATAGTATCTTTTTCCTGGCAATAACAATCTTACATACAAACAAAAAACCCTAGAGTAAAAAACTTATGGATAAGAAAGCATTCTTCTTTTCTTTAATTTCATTCTTTAACAAGAAACATATCCCGTATGTGCTTCTTGGCGATACAACAAATTTTCCACATAAAATAGATAGTGATATTGATTTAGCAGTATCAAAAAATGACTTTAAAAAAATAGAAAAACACATGCAAGATTTTGCATGTGAGAATAACGTTGACATTTTAGGATATTTACAACATGAAATAACAGCAAAGTTTTTTATTTGCTCAACAAAGAATGGTGGTTCAAATATTATAATGAATCCTGATATATGTTCGGATTATTACCGTAACGGTTTCTTAATAATAAAGTCGGAGCAATTATTAGATAAAAGAAAAGTAAATCATACTAATAATAAAGAAGAAATATTTTATAAATGTAACGACTCTATTGCATTTATTTATTATTTCATAAAGAGAATAGATAAGCAAGCTTTGACAAAAGAAAATATAGATTATCTTAAAATCTTATGGAACAGCTCTAAAAGTGAAATACTACCTTTACTTAACCAATATTTTCCCAAAGAGACCGTAAACATTATTTGTCAGGCATTTAACAATAACAATGAATATAAATTAGTAACAGAAATCGAGTATTTAAAGAAGAACTTATTATTTAATAGGTCTATATTAGACTTTACTTTAAATAAATTTCGAGAAATTAAAAGAATATTACATCCAACAGGATTAATGATTGGCTTTCTTGGTCCAGATGGATCAGGAAAATCAACTCTTATCGACTTTGTTAAAAAAAATTATGCTATCGCCTTTAGAAGATCAGATTATTTTCACTTAAAACCAAGACATAGTAATAGTAATAGTAATAGTAATAGTAGTAATATCAATAACCCGCAAGGCCAGGCTCCAAGATCGAGTTTTCTATCTAATTTAAAGGTTATATATCTACTCATAGAGTATAATATTTATTATTGGACTACTGCTTATCCATTAAAAATAAAATCTTCATTAATAATATTTGATAGATACTATCATGATATATTGGTCGATCCTAAAAGATATAGGCATAATGGAAGTTTATGGTTAGCCAATTTTATTGGCAGATTAATTCCACAACCTGATCTTTGGATATTCGTTGATGCCCCTACCGATATAATTCAAAAACGAAAATCTGAGGTCTCTTTTGAAGAAACAGACCGACAGAGAATTGCATATAGACTACTATCTAAAAAGCTTAAGAACTCTGTTCAAATAGATAATATTGGTACTTTAAAGGGCGTTACCGATCAATTGCGAACTAACTTAATTAATGAATTAATCAGAAGGTATAATCAACGTCTTAGAAGATCAATAAAATAAAATGTCTCATAAACAATTATACCTATACTTCCCTTTTTGGCGAAAGCAATATTTTTTCTCAAAGGAAGCGCACAAAAATAGCAAGTTAGCTAATATGTGCGTCCCTTATAATTTCTTTGCAAGAATAACCTGGAAAGTTTGGAACAATTTTTCGATTTTCAGAAGCATATCAAGAGCTTATGAAGATGACTTGCCTATTCCATTAAAAGAGATTTACAAAATAACCGGCATTCAATCAGATTTAGATTTCATTCAAAATACCGGTACTTCTGGACCTGACCAAAAGTCTACTGCGGTAGTTTATTCGCATGATATTAATAGATACTTTTTTATCAAATATTCAAAAACAAAAAGGGGAAATATATTATTGCGAAATGAAGTTAATACTCTATCACAACTTCCCCCTGACAATATTTACCCTAAAATAATTAACTATTCAATATCTGATGAGTATTGTTGGTATATGAGCTCTTACATTTCCGGAGAAAAACTTTTAAATAACGATTTTGATATTAACATATATAATCTATTATTAAAAATAAATAAACTAAATATTAATACAAATAATAGTAATAAAGCAGATATAAAGTATGTATTTAGTCATGGCGATTTTTGTCCATGGAATATTTTATTAGACAGTTCGTCTCTTAAAATAATTGACTGGGAAATGGCATCGTACTTACCTCTTGGATATGATCTATTTACTTTTATATTCCAATCAAATTTTTTACTAAATCCTACAATTAGTGCCTCTACGTTATTGGTCAAAAATAAATATTGGATAATAAAATATTTTAAAGAATTTGGTATTATAAATTGGGAGATATATTTAAACAAATATATTGAATGGCGAATAAAGCAAATGGGAAATCATTTAGAATACACAAAAATTTTACTCAAATACAACTCTCTTCTTGAACAATGCAACATAAATTAAACATTTTAGTTTCTGCATACGCCTGTGAACCTAATAAAGGTTCTGAGCCCGGTATTGGTTGGAATTGGATTGTACAAATAGCTGAACGTGGTCATCTAGTTTGGGTTTTAACCAGAAGGAATAACAAAGAGAATATTGAGAAATATGGTATTCAATTAGGCTCTAATGTTAACTTTATTTATTATGACCTACCTAAACCTGTATTACATTTAAAGAAATTTTTAGGCGTACACCTTTACTACATTTTATGGCAACTTTTCGTGTTACCCATCTCATATAAAAAACACAAAATCTATAAATTTGACATAATACACCATATAACTTTTGGGGTCTTTAGGCATTGTAGTTTTTTGTGGTTATTAAATACTAAATTTATAATTGGACCTGTTGGTGGAGGAGAATTAGCCCCTTGGCCGATAATAAAAGAGTTAGATTTTAAATCTATAGTATTTGAAGTATTAAGATATTTTTCAAATATAACTGCGAAATATAGCCCTTTATTAAATTTAATGTATGCCTATTCATGGAGAATTTATGTAAAAACACCAGAGACGACTAAATTTATTTCGAAAAAATTTTCTTATAAAATTAGAACTGCTCATGATATCGGTGTTACTAAAACTCATTCTGACAATATTTGCAGTACCACCACAGAAAGGTTTCAAATTTTGTACATGGGTAGGTTTCTACATTGGAAAGGTATTCATTTAGCTTTAAAAGCATTCTATTTATTAATTAAATCTGAACCTGATGCTAAATTCATTTTAATTGGCAGCGGCAATTATAGAGATAAACTCATAAAATTGGCCAACTCACTCCAAATCCCTGAATATAATATTGAATGGATCTCTTGGATTGACCATACTAGTATTAGCACCTACTACCTTAATAGCAAAATTTTTCTATTTCCTAGCTTACATGATAGTAGTGGAACTGTAGTTTTTGAAGCATTAAGTTTTGGGCTTCCAGTCGTTTGTTTAAATTTAGGAGGTCCTCCTTTAATAATTGGAAACGAAATGGACACTATTATTTCAGTTGAAAAAAAATCGCAAGAGGAAATTATCAATTTGATTATGGAGAAATTATTAGAAATCGCTACTAATAAGACTTTATATCTTAAGTTGAAAGAGAAGGCTTTTGAGCGCGCAAACCAATTAATTTGGAGAAAGGTAGTTAGCGAGGTATATGATGATATTGAAGTCGCGGCTTCTCCGAAACAAATTTCTGCTCCTTATTAAGTTCTTCATATGCATTTCTTTAGTATTATTTTCCAAGACTGGCAGGCAAATAAGAATAACTCTAAAGGCCGCTTTGTATTATTACTTTTTAGATTAGCTACTTATATTCGAAAATCAAGAATATTATTTATAATATTCTTTCCTTACCTAATTTTTTATAGGTTTTTTGTTGAATGGATATTATGTATTGAAATTCCATGGAATTTAAAATTGGGTAAATTTACTACCTTGTATCATGGACATTCGCTTGTAATCAATGATGGAGCCATAATCGGCAATAATTGTATAATTAGGCATAATACTACTATTGGTAATAAACAATATCAAGACGGCTCATTTAGTGCTTCTCCCAAAATTGGAAATTTTGTTGATATTGGTTCAAACGTTTGTATTATTGGGCCTATTTCCATTGGAGATAATGTAAAAATTGGTGCTGGTAGTGTTGTTGTAAAAGATTTTCCGAGTAATTCAGTTATTGCAGGAAACCCTGCAAAAATTATTTCATAAAGACTCCATGAAAGTATTAATAATTCACAACAAATATTCTCACATAGGGGGAGAAGATACTGTGGTTCAAAATGAATTTAATCTTTTAAAAAATAATGGAATTCAAGTTGAATTATGCTACTTTTCAAATGATACGTTTATTGGTTTTAAAGGAAAAATATTTTCTCCAATTTCAACAATTTATAATTTTAAGTCAGCTAAAAAATTAGACAATCTATTTTCTAATAACCGACCTGACGTTATCCATGTACATAATTTATTCTATTCTGCTTCACCTTCAATACTTTATATTGCAAAAAAACATAAAATACCTGTAATTATGACTATTCATAATTACAGACTTATTTGCCCTTCTGCAACTTTATTACGAAATAATAATATTTGTGAATTATGTACTACTAAATTTTTCGCCTATCATAGTATAAAATACAAATGCTTTCAGGATTCATATTTAAAAACCTTTCAATTATCCTCTCTTATCGCTATCCATAAGATTATTGGCACTTGGCGAAACTATGTGGATCAGTATATTTTTCTCACCTCATTTGCCAAAGATAAATTTGTTTCTTCATCATTCAATATTCCTACTGATAAGTTGACTGTGAAGCCTAATTTTGTAATGGATTATGGATATGATTTTAATATTCCTAGAGAGAAGTTTTTTTTATTTGTTGGAAGGTTAAGTAAAGAAAAGGGAATAGACTTCCTTTTAGATGCTTTTAGCAAAACTAACTTACAATTAGAAATTATCGGAGACGGCCCCTTACTTCAAAGTGTGTTGCATATGTGCCAAAATCATCCAAATATTGTTTATAGCGGTAGACGGGACGCTTCGTATATTAGAGAGCGTATGAAGATATGCACAGCTCTATTGTTCCCCTCTATTTGGTATGAAGGGCTCCCTATGACTATTTTAGAGGCTTTCTCTTCTGGTACTCCGGTAATTGCTACCAATATTAATAATATTAATGAAATTGTAAAAAATGGATATAATGGTCATACATTTAAGCAAGACAATAAGGAGGAATTCATCGAAAAGCTACATTATTATATAATTCAACAACGTTTTGATTTGTATATAAACGCCCGGGCTACTTATGATGAGTTATACAGTCCAGATGATAACTTTAGTCAATTAATAAAAATATATAATGACGCAATTAACCATAAAATATTCAATGTATTAAGTTAAGTATGCCAAGGGGGCTATAAATTCATTTTAATTGATCACCTAGGATATCCATAAGTTGAGGGGTAATACGTATAATTTGTGAAGGCCTCTCAACCCCCTAATTTACTGGACATAATTTCCGTAAGCGAAGTTTTACTTTTACGGGATTATGAACAAGCAAAAACGAGCCTGGAATCTAGCCGAAAAACTCGAAGCACTCCAGCTTTTGAAGAAAGAAGGCATCAGTAAAGCCTGTCGCCAACTCGGCCTCTCAAGCACGATCTGTCCTTACCCCGTTATATGCGCCAGTTTTGACTGGAATTAAGCCGCCTGTGACCTTGACCTAAATCTTGGACAGCCAAAACTAGAAAATCAGGCTTTCTTTTTCTTTAATTTTCTTCCCCTTTCCCACCTCGTCAGGCGTCAGGTTTCCTAACGAACTGTGCGGGCGGTATGAGTTATATTCCTGTCGCCAAGCTTCAATTTTTTCTCGAGCGTCTTCCAATGACAAAAACCAGTGCGCGTTTAAACACTCATCCCGAAAACTCCCATTAAATGACTGCGCGGGCAGCCCCGTCAATAAATGGGTTATCAGTGGGTTTACCAGGGCGAGAAAAGTCGAGTGTCACCTTGTTATCATATGCCGGCACGGGCCGCCCCG
>NZ_JBHSMA010000014.1:0-143704 GCF_042655385.1 Larkinella bovis
CCTTGCTTCCAACCCGCCAGATCTAGTTCAACACAGCGTCTGCGGAGTAGTTCGTAATCTGATTGTTTGTATTTTCCCATACCGACAACAAGATACGATTATTATAAGCTTATTCACGGATCAATAATAATGGATTTTACAATAAAGAAGTATAAAATACTTCTTCATACTTTACTAGAAACAGGCTATTATTTTCAAACCTTAGAGGCTTTCCTAATGAAGCCTAGCGAAAGGGTTATTATTTTGCGCCATGACGTTGATCTGTGTCCTGAAAACGCTCTTGTCTTTGCCTCGTTACAACATCAGTTAGGTATTTCAGGCGTTTATTACTTCAGGGCCGTTCCAGAAAGTTGGGATACCCACATTATAAAGAAGATTTCAGAGTTAGGTCACGAAATTGGCTACCACTACGAATGCCTGACAACGTGCAAAGGAAATATGGGCCTTGCTGTCAAGGATTTTGAGAAAAATTTAACAGCGCTACGGCAATTAGTCCCCGTGTCAACAATTTGTATGCACGGAAGCCCTTTATCAAAATACGATTCCAAGGATCTGTGGAAACAATACTCTTACCGGGATTTTGGGATCATTGGAGAACCCTATTTTGATGTGGATTTTAGTAAAGTTGCTTATTTGACCGATACCGGTCGGCGGTGGGATGGAGAGAAAGTGAGTGTCCGGGATAAAGTAAATACGACGTTTTCTCATTCCTTCAGAACAACAGACCATATTATAGTTGCTTCTCGTAAAAATTTACTTCCGGATCATATTATGTTTACCTTTCATCCCCAACGCTGGAATGATGACCCTTATTTGTGGACAAAAGAATTAGTAGTACAAAATTCTAAGAATATAGTAAAGCGATATTTCTTTATGAAAAGGGTTAAGCAGAAGATTAATTGCTAAAATGAGTGTATATAAATGTGTTTTTCTATACACTATAGTGACCTTGTTTCTAAAATTTTGTGATTCTATAGATAGGATACAGTTGGGGAGGGGCTAGAAGTAGTACAAAACCATATTTTTAATTGTCATGATGTTGATATGTGAGTAATTCCGTAAAGTAAGTATTACTTGCTTGTAGCCTTCGAGCTGCTGTGAGCTAGTTTGATAAAAAAATGTTTACAGGATAATTCAAGGATTAATAACTGTAGCGTAGCTTTCAAGTCATCAAAAATAAGCATTTGTATCTAACTGCAAACTGTTTACATTTTATGGGTACTTACAATATAATTCGTTCATACTTCGGGGTTAATTTGTCGTTGTATAATACAGTGACTAGTAAAAAATATGAGATTCTATTTTTGGTGTTACTACTATATTTTATAACAGGAGTATTTCCATTTGCCTACTTCGAATCAGATGCTCTCGGGATAGTGACAGGATCTAGAAAAATAATAGAGTTAGGTCAGTTGCGTGAAAATTTTTATACGTACAGTTATAGTGTCCAGACTGGCACATATTTTTGGGTTGTATTGTTGAATATATTAACAGAACTTGATTTGATGATTTGCAGTTCACTAATAACTGCAGGTTTTGGTGTATTATTTTTCTTGTTTTCAACGAGATTTGTTTCGAAAGTGACAAATACTTCTTTTGCTAAATGTGGTCTGGTTTTATTATTATTTCAAGAAATATTTTCCTCTTGGTACTATATGAATGCTGCTACCGGTGCCGCTTTTTTTATGATACTGGGGTTTAATTTGATATATGATAAGCCAGATTTTGTTAAATCTTTAATGTGTGGAGTGGCATTAGCAGTGGCGGCATATACTAAATTAGACGTAATGGTATCTTTTCCAGTTGTATGTTTTATGTTTATAAACGCAAGCTATAAGCAAAGAGTTTTGTATGTATTATTGATAGGAATTGTAGTGATACTTTTGCTTTGTGTATTGTTTAAGGTGAGTCATGTTGATAAATTACAGGATGTGATCGCTGGGCATGGTGGTTCTTTGAGTTTTAGTGATAATATTAAAACGGTAGAAAGTGTATCATATTCACAGTTTGTTAGAACTTTAGTTGGCTATTTTAGCTTACTTGTTGCCGTTTTAATTGTTGTTGGACTTGTTCAGTTGTTTAGAATGAAAGAATGGAAAATTTTTGTAATTTCATTAGTGCCAGTCGTGTTTTTTATGTTGGTAATCAATGTTCGGTTTGTGGCGGGTAAACATCTTTTATATTTAATTCCATTTTTTGCCGTACCTTCAGTTTATGCGTCCAATTATATTTTTAATTTAAATGGAAAGTGTAATCAAATATGGCGGGTTGTAGTTGTTGTTGTTTTTGTGATGCAATATATAGTTGGATTTCAGTTTTATTTCAAATCATTTCCATATATCAGAGAAGAATATTCTGTAAATAAACCATATCCGACTTACTTTGATATTTTGTCGTTTGAATTTAATACTGAATCGATTGATAGTTTAAGAGTTGTGCTTGGTGGTGGTACTAAGTTAGCTACTTCAGATGAAGTAATGCTTTCGTCAGGTATTATATATGCTCCTTTGATGTGGAAGGATCTTAAAATAAAATCAGGCTATATTTATGAGAGCTTTTTGCGATATTTGACTGGTCATAAGATTGATACTTTGTATATTACTACAGGGCAAGGCGGTGTTTATCCGATAAAAAATTTATTATATCTTTCTGGGTTTGAAATTTTAAATTCTGAAAGCGAAAGATATACATGGCGTGATGAACAGGTTGATTTTTGGAGAAAAGGTGCTGCTATTGTGCTTGTGAAACATAGTGTGTACCCCAAGAATGATCAAGGTTTATACGCGGCTAAAATGGATTCAGTAAAATACTCGCATTTTACTCATATTGCTTTTTGGGATTGGGAGAAATGGCGTATTTGTAATTATGATAAGCATATTTATAAAATTAATGATGCTGGATATGTCTTTAATAGATAAAAGTAGGTTTTTTTAATGTATATTTGTTGTTCTTGCGTTCCAAGATTAGAGTGAATTTGTAAGATATAAAAGATGTTATTGGTGTGTGAATAAGGTTGTAATATTTATGTTTTGTACTTATTGAACTATAAATAACCCTGTAAAATTATTTTTATTTAAGTTGGCTAACACTAACTCGAATGCTGAAGATTATACCTATTTTTTAACTTACTCACGCATAAATAAGGCTATTGGTTGCCTAATAAAACGTTATTCTTTTGCAAATTTGACTCAATCAGTGCAAGAGAGGTTTGAGGAGGAAAAGGTGGTGATAACTAAAAGTTGAACTATTTTAAATTATAAGTATTTGAGAAAATAGGCAAAGCGTAGCGAATTTTGTGAACCATTACACTTAAAATACTTTTGAATCAAAAGTATTGGAATTTGTGAGTCCGATTTTCTATGCCCAAACTCCTTACCATCATCGGCGCCCGGCCCCAGATTATCAAGGCAGCGGCCATCAGCCGGGCGATCAAAAATAAGTTCTCCTCTGCCATTCAGGAGATCATTGTCCATACGGGGCAGCATTATGACCCGCAAATGTCTGCGGTGTTTTTTGACGAACTCCAGATTCCGAAACCGGATTACAACCTAAATGTTGGCTCCGGGAAGCATGGCGCGCAAACCGCCAAAATGATTGAGGGAATTGAAGACATTCTGGAACAAGAAAAACCGGACTATCTGATTATCTATGGGGATACGAACTCGACCCTGGCCGCGGCTGTAGCAGCCTCTAAAATGAAGACGCCCATCGTCCATATTGAAGCCGGGTTGCGATCGTTTAACAAACGAATGCCGGAAGAAATTAACCGGATTCTAAGCGATCATGTCGCGACCTATCTGTTTCCGCCTACCGAAACCGGATTTATAAATTTGATCAACGAAGGTTTTAAGGCCGGTACCCAGCCACCTTACACTGCCGATAATCCCGGCATATTTAATGTGGGGGATGTCATGTATGATAATACTCTCTTTTTTAGTGCAGTAGCGGAGCGGAATACTACTATTCTTGCAAAATATGATCTCGCTGCCGACGGATATGTGTTGGCAACCTTGCACCGCAATGCCAACACCGACGATCCGTCCCGGTTGAATGCCCTGTTTTGGGCTTTTCAACGCCTGGTGGATAGGTTCGCTACCAGGATCGTGCTGCCGCTTCATCCGCGGACGGTGAAACAAATGGAATTACTGCTGGATGCTACCCTGCTTCAAACTGTTAGAAATCATCCGCAGATCCTTTTGCTGCCTCCGGTCTCTTTTCTGGAAATGATTCAACTGGAGAAAAATGCGAACCTGATTCTGACGGATTCTGGCGGGGTCCAGAAAGAAGCTTACTTTTTGAACAAACCGTGTATTATCCTTCGTTCGGAAACCGAGTGGGTGGAAATTGTAGAAAGCGGAGCTGCTCTCTTATGTGATGCAGACGAAAACCGGATTTTTCAAGCGTATGAATACTTCGAAAAAAAAACGCCAGTTGTTTATCAGAAAATGTATGGCGACGGGCACGCGGCCGAAAAAATGTTAGAAATCCTGCTGGAAGGTCTTTCGTTCAACGAAGCGTCTGTGTAACCATTCATCATCTTTTAACACTGGTCATGATATGCCCTGGTTTGTCCTCTATACTAAATCGCGTTCTGAAAAATTAGTGGCCGACGGCCTCCGAAAACGAAATATTGAGGTGTATTGCCCGCTTCGGTTGGTCAAACGGAAATGGTCGGATCGGTACAAAATTGTGGAAGAACCGCTCTTCCGCTCGTACTGTTTTGTGAACTTGGAAGAAAACGAGCGCAGCCGGGTCTTTGGGGTGCCGGGCTTCGTACGCTATCTGTTCTGGCTGAACAAACCGGCCATCGTTCGGCAGGAGGAAATCGATCTCATCAAAAATATGCTCAATGACTTCGAGCACGATTCCCTCGAGATTCACCGGTTTGACGTTTCGGATAAAGTACGGATCGATTCGGGTGCTTTTATGCACCACCAGGGGGAGATTGTTTCCCGGCAGGGTAAGAAATTATACCTCTACCTCGAATCGCTGGGGATATCCATTTCGGTGGATTCCAGTAAAACGAAAATTGAGAAGCTGAAAAACGGCTGATTGATAAAGCCCTCTCTGTCTACCGATTAACAAATAATCTGCTTACCATGAAGACGAGTTCCCCGCTCTTCCGTGCCATTGTATTTTGTGGCGTATTGGGCCAATCGGTCGTACAGGCCCAGCATCCGGGAAAGAAGCCAGCCTATTCGGTGGAAGCGGGGGCGTTTCTGTCGACGGCGGGTACAAATCCGTTCTGGATTCGGTCGAACGAATATGGCGAAATTCCGCTCAAGTCACCCGGTTTTACGCTGCGGGCTCAGATGAGAAAGGAATATGACAGCGTTGCCACAAAAAAGTTTTCCTACGGCTACGGTGCAAGGGCGGTTTTGAATGTGGGGAGTACTAACCAGGTTTTATTGTCTGAAATCTACGGTAAACTGCGGTACAGAGCTTTTGAGCTTTCCGCCGGACGGCGTCGGGAAATTCAGGGGCTGGCCGATACGACCCTAAGTTCGGGTTCCTACATCTGGTCGGGAAACGCCCTGCCAATACCGAAAGTCGAAATCAGTCTGCCAACCTACACCCGGATTCTGAAAAACGGATTGATTGCGGTGAAAGGTAATTTTGCGCATGGCTGGTTTGGCACCGGCGATTCCATTCGAAACTACTTTCTGCACCAGAAAAGCCTCTACCTGCGGATCGGTAAACCAACCTGGCGGTTTAAATTTTACGGCGGATTTAACCACCAGGTGCAGTGGGGCGGAACGCTCTTGTATCCGCGTATCGACCGGGGAGTGACTATTACAAAATATGGCAGTGATCTGGAATCGTACTTATATGTGGTTGGTGCCAAATCCTTGTATACCCAGGATTTAGTCATTCAGAATGGGAAAGCCTCGGCGGAGGGTGGAAACCGGGTCGGCAACCATTTGGGAACCTTTGATCTGGGACTGGAATACGAAGGAAATACCACCAAATGGTTTTTATACCGGCAATCCATTTATGAAGATGGTTCCTTGTACCATTTGAATAATATAGCCGATGGGCTGCTGGGCTTGTCCCTGAGCCGGAAGCAGGCTACCCGGGGCGTTCTGCGCCTTGTCCTGGAATACCTGAATACGACCAGCCAGGGTGGCCCTTACCCATCCAGTATTGGGGGCGACGATCGGCTGCGGGGGCGCGATGACTATTTTAATAACGGACGGTACATCGACGGATGGACGTACAAGGGGCAAACCATTGGTACACCGTTTATTATGCCGTTACGCTACACCACGGGACTGCCCCAGAATCTGGCGCTTAATCCAAACCTGATCATTAACAATCGGGTAAAAGCCTTCATGGTGGCCGTTAAAAGCCGAATCAGCAACGTTGATTTCGTAACGCGACTTTCAGTGAGCGAAAATTTAGGTAATTACGACCTTCCCTTAACGTTCCATCAGACTTCTCTTCAGCAGTCGGTCGTTTTTGCGTACCATCAATACACCTTCCATACGACAGTTGCCTACGATAGTGGGGGCCTTCTGAAACAAAACGTAGGCGTCAGCCTTTTGGCAAAGCGGTCTTTCTAAACGAATTATTTGTTAATCCTACCTCTGATGAAGATCCTGCTACCGCTTCTTTTTTTGGGACTTTCCGTACATGGATTCGGTCAGGCCCTTTTACAAAACCGGTCGGACCAAAACCGTACGACTTCACTTTCTCCGGTAGCTAACCCCCTGCGGACTGAGTGGGCGGCTATGAACCTGCCGCGGGAACGATCGAAGGCGAGTCCAGCCTACGCCGATGACTCCCTCTGGTCTAAACGGGGATTTATCACGACCTCTATTTATCATCGGGACGGCAAATTGTCGAATGCAACGATTCGGGAAATGTTCCAGACATCGCCCAAAGCGCTGGCCAACTACCGCTGGGGGCAAATCCTGAAACCCATTGGCCCGCTGGTTTCAGTGGCCGGTGTGGTGATCGCCTATAACGGACTCAAAGGCTACAAAGATGTGGCAACGGTTCAAACCCGCCGTACCGCAACGAACCCCAGTCAGGAGATCGACGTGGCGTATACCGTGCGGAGCCTGCCCAAAATTCTTGGCGGAATAGGGCTTTTTGTTGGCGGTATTTGCCTGCTGGAATTGTCGAATGAACTGACGGCCAAATCAGCTAAATTATTCATTGTTCGATTTAGTACCCAAAATTCTCTCCCCCCCTGTACCGTAAAATTGGGGATGACTGCCAGCGGTAACCTCGGTTTGGAAGCTCGCTTTTAAAATCTGGTAGTTACGCGTCGACATTCCCAACCCCTTCCAAATCTCCGCGTCCCCAGGCTCTTTTCCTCTCCCTTCTCATCCCTCTTTTTTCCTATCTTAAAAGTAATTCCTAATATTTTTTATTTTCACGGGCGGAACATCGACATTAGCGTCTATGTGTCAACGGCCTGTTCGTCTTCTTCTCTTTTTTGCTAGTACGCTCGGCGGGTTGTTGATAGCCCCTGTGGCAAAATCGCAGCAAGTTCCTGCGAATAGTCCCCCCGCTTCGGCAACGCTCCTGTCCGAACCCGAGCGATTGATCGAAGCGCAAAACTCGTACCGTCAGGCCCTGGCGGAGGGCGATTCCAGTCGGGTGGCCGAAGCTTGTTATCTGCTAAGCAAGCGGTATTCGAACCTCGGCGATTTCGAAGCCGCCCAGAAATGGTCCATTCGTTGCGAACGAATCCTGGAACCACGGGGACCGTCAGCAGAACTTGCCAAACTCTACATCCAGTTGGCAGGCATCGCCACCGCAACCCACCGCTACCGCGACGCCTACGGTTTCGTCCACCGTTCGCTGACCATGGCGAAGCAAATCCATTCCGACCATGCGCAGATGAGTGCTTATACCATGCTATCGGGTCTTCATTCGGCAAATTTCATCAACGACAGCACGGAGAAAAAAAACGTAACCTACCTCTCATTCGATAGTACGTTCTACTATAATCGACTGGCGGAGAAACTGGCTCGCAAGCTCAGGGATCCGAAGGAAGTTGCCATTATTCAGTTAAACACGGGGAGCCTCTGGATGCAACGGGATGTGCGCCGGGCCATTCCTTATTTTCAGAAAGCCATGGCTTTCTATAAAGCCCGGCAGGTTTTCTATAGCGTGGCCATTGTTCACCTGTGCCTGGCCCGGGCGTATGTTCGTATCCGGCAGTTTACGAACGCCCGTCATCACCTGGATCAGACTCAGTTTCTTCGTCAGCAGCATGACCTGAAGACGCATGACCTGCTCGAGAACCTGGCAGACGTACAGGCAACGTATGCAGCGGCCACGGGTGACTGGAAAAGGGCGTATCAGTACCTGGAAGAACACCAGCGTTTGAAAAACAAAGCCTTGACGATGGACCGGGAAGGAGCGGTTTCCCGGTTGGGCGTGGCGTATGAAACGGAAAAAAAAGAAGCCCAACTCAAAGCGCAGAACGAGGCCCTTGCACTGCGTACACAGAATCTGACGACACAGAAACGGTTGACGCTTATTACCGGCATTTTCCTGGGGATTACGGGGGTCATGAGTGTTATTTTTTTTCGGCTATACCGAAAGAACAAACGCATCAGTCTACAAAATGCGGCCTTGGTTATGGAACAGAGCCATCGGTTCCGGAACAACCTGCAGGTTGTGACCAGTTTGCTCAGTCTGCATGCCAACCGAGTGGGCGATCCCGTGGCGCAAAAGGCGGTGCAAGAAAGCCGATTACGGGTTGAATCGATGTCACGATTGCATCAACGGCTCTATGTCGGTCCCCGTTTGGTGGAGGTCGATCTGGCAGAGTTTATCCAGGAACTCGTTGGCGAAGTACTATACAACTATGGGTACAGCAATCTGGAACCCACTTATACGCTGGAGCCCATCTGGCTCCATGTCGACAAGGCGGTTCCCCTAGGGCTGATCCTGACGGAACTGGTTTCCAATGCCTGTAAATATGCTTTCGTCGGTCAGGATCAGCCGGCGTTAACCATAACCTGTCATCAGACCGAGGGACGCATTCATCTGCGGATCGCTGACAATGGACCCGGCTTTGTGGCTAAACCGACGTCCGAATCGTTTGGCTTGACCCTGATCGGTATCCAGGTTCAGCAGTTGAAGGGAATCAACGATTTCATCAATCAAAACGGCCTGACCTTTCTTTTGTCCTTTAAACCCTGAGAAAAGATCCAGCGTATCGTTCACTCCTATGCTCTGCAATTGCTGTTGAGCTGCGGCCCGTACCCGGTATTGTCTAATTGCCACAGCTGATTTCCTTCGGGATTTTTAATAGGATTTTAAGGGGTTGTGGTGGTATATTATCGCAAAAAACAAACTATTTTAGAATAAATTAGAATCCGCTATTGCATTGTTGCAAATTGATTAGTTTACTTTGTCTCCTGATTTAGTAGAATTAGCATTTCTGAACTTCTTCCGACACTTTGTTAACCACCAGCAAAGGGTTGGAATGTAACTAACTTCTTTCATTTACGAGAATGAAAAGGATTTCTACATCTATTTCGTCATCGAACCCGATGGCGCTGGTGGTTTTGTTATCCCACTCTGAAGGGGCTGAAACGTCCCTGGTTTGCGTCTCCCGTTGCTGTTGTTGCTGACAGCGATTACCCCTTGCTTTCACGATTTGAAGTACTGGCTAAAACCCCGATAGGCAGGCCCGACAGGCTTGTCAGAATTTTCGGTGGTTGATTATTCGCATGGGCCTGCTGGCCTGTCTATCGGGGTTCCCGCCGGTATTATGCCTCTTTTATAAATTTTATTATACTTAATACATAGAAATTATGTATTTATATTCTGCGGATTCAAACCGCTTCCATCGATCTTTTCGTCGACCAGCCAGGCCGTTCCGGGGCGGCTGGCTGGTTGTGCTGGCGCTATTCCTGTCCATACCGGCCACATGGGCCCAGAACGCTTCTGTGCAGGGCATAGTGACCGACAAAAACGGGGACATCCTGCCGGGCGTCAACATTCGCATCAAAGGCACCAACCGCGGCACGACGACCGAAGCCGACGGCACTTTCCGGCTGACGCTCTCCGACACCAGCACACCCCTGGTGTTTTCGTTCATTGGGTACGTTACCCGGGAAATAACCGTCGGGAACCAGACTTCGCTAAGCGTTCAGCTAGACACCGATCAACGCCAGCTCAACGAGGTAATTGTGGTGGGTTACGGAACCCAGGAACGTAAAAACCTGATTGGGTCCATTGCTAAAATTGATCCGGCAGCCACGCGGGACATCCCGACGGGCAGCTTCGATGCCCAGTTGCAGGGCAAGGTGTCCGGCGTACAAATCAGCTCGAACACGGGCGTTCCGGGCGAAACCGTCAACATCCGGGTGCGCGGGGCCACGTCCATCAATGCCGACAACGACCCGCTGTACGTGGTCGATGGGGTGTTTATCAACAACAACAGTCTCCAGACCGTCAGCACCGGCGGCAAGGCGGTTTCGCCCATTGCCGACATCAATCCGTCGGATATTGAAAGCATTGAAGTGCTGAAAGACGCCGAAGCCACGGCTTTGTACGGTTCGCGGGGGGCCAACGGCGTGATTCTGATTACGACCAAACGGGGCAGTTTCAACCAGAAATCCAAAATTAATTTCAACGCTTCGTACGGACTGGCCAAAGCGGCCAAGCTCTGGGAGCTGACCACGGGCCCCGAACACGCGCAACTCGTCAACGAATGGTGGATCAATACCGGAAAAGATGATCCGGGCCTGAAACGAACCGCCGAAAACCGCCCCTTCCGCCCGGTTTCGGAAGGCGGTCGTGGCCTGCCCGAAGAACAGCAGACCTACGACCGGCTGGGCGAACTGTTTCGCACTGGTCGGCTCCAGAACTACGACCTCTCGCTGACCGGCGGCACCAAAACCACCAAATATTACATCGGGGGCGGTTATAACCGGCAGGAAGCGATCATCAAGCCCGTTTATTTCGAGCGGGCGAGTTTTAAAGTCAACCTCGATCAGCAGGTCAACGACAAGGTGCAGGTGGGCGTCAGCAATACCTTCAGCCGGACCTTCCGCAACCAGGCCCGGGCGGGCGATGGCCCGGCGGGTGGATTGCTTCAGGCGGCTTTGCATACCCCCACGTACCTGTCACCCGTTAACGAACAGGGCGTTCCGGTGGGCCGGGCCGGTTTTGATAACCTGAGGTTGCTGATTGACAATTACGATGTGCAGTCGGCCAGTTTGCGCTACATCGGCAACCTCTACGCCGACGCGCAGATTCTGCCCAACCTGCGGTTTCGGACCAGTTGGGGCATTGATTATAACAACTACAACGAGTCGGAATACTGGAACAACCTGCTCATTTCGGGCAGTCCGGCGGGTTTGGCTACGTCCACCATCACCCAGTTTACGACCTGGCTGAACGAGCAAACGCTGACGTACCGGCAGAAATTCGGCAACCATACCGTCGGTGTGCTGGTGGGAAACACCCTGCAAAGCGACATCCTGACCCGCACCTACGCCGAAGGACGCGGTTTTGCCAACAACCAGTTTACGCAAATCTCGTCAGCGGCCACCACCGCCAGCAGCCAAAGCTGGTCGAAGAGCAACCTGGCCTCCTTCTTTTCGCGCATTGATTACAATTTCGGCGGAAAATACCTGGTTGATTTCAGTATCCGGGCCGACGGTTCTTCGCGCTTCGGAGCCAGCAACAAGTGGGGGTATTTTCCCGCCATCGGGGCCGCCTGGCGCATCAAGCAGGAGAATTTTCTGCGGGATTCCCGCTTGGTGAGCGACCTGAAGCTGAAAGCCAGCTACGGAACCACCGGCAACCAGAATGGCATCGGCAATTTTGCGGCCCAGGGCCTCTGGACCGGGGGCGCTTCCTACCAGGGCAGCCCCGGTATTGCACCGCAGCAACTCGGCAATCCGAACCTGAAATGGGAACGCACCAACCAGCTCAACGTGGGGGCCGATGTGGCTCTTTTCAACGACCGGCTGCGGGTGGAGTTCAACGTCTATCAGAAGTATACCACCAACGGATTGCTGCAACTGGCGCTGGCCGGAACCACCGGTTTCAGTAACTACTGGAGCAATGCCGCCGAGATCAGCAACAAGGGCTTTGAACTGGGGATTCAGTCGGAAAACATCCGGCGGGGCGGCCTCACCTGGACCACCAGTTTCAACGTGGCGCAGAACATCAACAAAATCGAGAAGCTGGAAAACCCGCTCCGCTACGGCAGCCGCGATCTGATTCTGCAACAGCAGGGAACCCCGCTGTATTCGTTCTGGGTGTATAAACAGCTCGGGGTCGACCCCGAAACCGGGAACGTGATTTACGAGGATATCAACAACGACGGCAAGATTACCGTGGCCGACCGGCAGATTCTGGGTAGTATTTGGCCGAAATTCTTCGGTGGACTGACCAACAATCTGACCTACAGGGGCTTCGATCTGGGTGTTTTCTTCGCGTTCCAGTACGGCAACAAGGTCTACAACCACAACAAGTTTTTCGGCGAAGGCGGGGGAGCCCGCGATGCGGCCCGGGTTATTCTGGCCAGCAACAATGCCCGCTGGCAGAAACCGGGCGATATCACCGATGTGCCGCGCCCCGACGGTATCAACATCAACAACTACCGCGACGGTGGCAGCCGATGGCTGGAAGACGGCTCGTTTCTGCGGCTTCGGTCGCTCAACCTGGGTTACACGTTGCCCAAACAACTGACCACCAAAGCCCGACTGGAGAATGTCCGCGTCTATCTGGCCGGAGCTAACCTGCTGCTGATCACGAAGTACACCGGCCTTGATCCGGAATCCAGCGCCAGCAGTGACCCCAACCAGCAGGGCATCGACCTTGGAACGCCCCCCCAACCGCGTAGTATCCAGCTTGGCGTCAATCTAACACTCTGAGAATCATGAAGTCATTTGTCAATCGGTTTTCCCTGATTGCGCTAACGGTTTTTAGCGCCTGCCAGTCGTTCCTGGACGTTAAGCCCCTCGAATCCATTTCAGACGATCAAACCATTGTGGATAAAGCCACGGCTGAAACCGCCGTTCGGGGTGTTTACAGCGCCCTGGGCAGTTCCAATTACTACGGAACCGGTTTTCAGTCCATCGGGTACCTGTCGGGCGATAACATTCAGTGGACCGGATCGCAATCCCAGGTGCAGGAGTTTATCAACCACCGGGTTAATGCCGAAAATTCCACCATCGCAGGGGCGTGGACTGCGATTTACCAGACTATCAACCGCGCCAACAACGTCATCGACAAAGTGCCGGGCGTTACAGATCCGACCCTGACGCAGGCGCTGAAAGATCAGTATGTCGGTGAAGCCCGCTTTATCCGGGCGCTGGCTTATTTCGATCTGGCCCGCACCTGGGGTGGCGTGCCACTGATCCTGAAACCGACGCTTTCGCCCACCGAAAATTCCGGCATTCCGCGCAGCACGCAGGCCGAAACCTACGCGCAGGTGCTGGCCGACCTCGACGCGGCTGAAACCTTACTGCCAGCCACGACCGACCGCTACCGGGCGACCCGCAAAACCGTCTGGGCGCTGAAAGCCCGGTATTACCTGTATCAGAAAGACTGGGTGAAGGCCGAAGAGTTTGCCACAAAACTCCTTGACGACGCAACGAATTACGGTTTGCTCAAACCGTACAGCGCCTTTTTTGCCAATGACGCCCGGGGCACTCGTGAGTCGGTTTTCGAGCTATTTTACAACGGCACCACGGAGGTCAACAGCCACCGGGGGCAGTGGCAGCCGCAAACCAACGGCGGCACCCGGCAGTGGGCGCCCAACGATGCGCTGGTGGCCCTGCTGAACGATCCGGCGGTGGGCGGTAACCGCAGTGTGCTGGTGGCCAAAGACAACCAGAACCGCTGGTACGGCACGCTCTATTACCGCAATCCGGCTTCGGACCCTTCCTTCGTGTTGCGCATTGCCGAACAGTACCTGATCCGGGCGGAGGCCCGGGCGCAACGCAACAGGCTGACCGACGCCCTCGGTGACCTGAATGCGATCCGCGACCGCGCAGGACTGACCGCCAGTACGGCCGCTACGCAGTCGGCGCTGTTACAGGCCATTGAAGACGAACGCCGGGTGGAGTTCGCGCTGGAGCCGCACCGATGGTTTGACCTCGTCCGGACGGGTCGGGCGGCTGCCGTGCTGGGCATTACCGATGCCAACCGCTTGCTGCTGCCAGTACCGGTGGATCAACTGCTGGTCGACAAGGCTTTACAACAAAACCCGGGCTATTAAAACCGATAAAAGCAATGAGACAAGAGACGTTAGACCGGGTGCAGACTCAGACGGTTCGCTCCGAATCAGCTTCCCGACCCGACCAAACCGAATGGCGGGGTTACGAAAAGCTCGGTTTTCGGGTTGCTTTTCTGTATTTCATTCTCCAGGCTGTTCCGCTCGACTGGAAGTTTTACCGCGATCTGTTGCACATCAACTGGCTGCACCTCTCGTACGGCGATCTGTTTCAGTTGTCGCGTTATCAGCCCCGGTTTTTTGGCGAAACCGACACGTTTGCCAATTGGGTGGTGATTTTCGGCATTGCCCTGGCAGGAGGCATCGTCTGGACCTACCGCGACCGTGACCGAAAGGAGTACAACGCACTCTATTACGTTTTGCGGGTCGTGCTCCGCTACCGGCTGGCCGTCAGCTTACTGGCCTACGGTTTTCTCAAGCTGTTTCCGGTACTGGCGCCAACGCCCTCGCTGAGTAACCTGAACACCAACTATGGCGACCTGACCCACTGGAAAATATTTTCGATGAGCCTGGGTATTGTGCCTTCGTACGAGTCGTTCCTCGGTGGCGTCGAAATTCTGGCGGCCTTGCTGTTGCTTTACCGGAAAACCGCTTCCATCGGCGCCTTTCTGACGGTTTCGTTCCTGGGCAATGTGTTCATGTCGAACCTGGCCTACGAGGGCGGGGAGTATGTTTACAGCTTTTACCTGACCACTTTCGCGCTGGCGTTGCTGGTCTTCGATGCGCAACGGATTTTTACTTTGCTGGCACTGGAACGCCCGACGATTCCGAACCGCTTTAACCCGCATTTTACCAACGGTCAGAAAACCGTCCGACTGGTTTTAAAAGCCGGCTTTGTGCTGTTGTTCGTCGGTTTTTACGGCGCTAACGTTTACGCCAGTTACCGAGAAGGCTCTTACCAGTATCCGCAAAAACCGGGTTTGCCCGGCGCCAGTGGGCTATACAACGTCAGTGAGTTTCGTTTCAACGGGCAGATAATTCCCTATTCCAAAACCGATTTGCTGCGCTGGCAGGATGTGGTTTTTGAGCAATGGACCACGCTCAGCATTCGGTCCAACCGACCCGTTACGCTGGATCGAACCAACGTGGAAGTCGTTCACAACCGCGATCAGGACCGGAACTATGAATTTGCGGGTTCGGCCGGACGGCATTATTTCCAGTACGAAATCGCCCCGGACCAACACGGGCTGATTCTGAAAAATCGTAACCCGGCCCATGCGCGGGAATCCTTCACTTTCCAGTACAGCCGCCCGGATTCGGCAACGATCATTCTCGCGGGCGTCAACGAGAAACGGGACTCCATCTACGCCGTTTTGCACAAAATCGATAAGAAATACCTGCTCGACGAAGCCCGGAAAACCGGTCGTCGTGGTGGCTTAACCCTCTAATTCCAACCGGTCATGGCTATTCAAAAAACAACGCCTGAAGAACTCGTGCTCGAATCGACGCCCGTTCCCGCCGGACGGTCAGCAGCGGTGGCGACGGACGCCCGATTAAAAACCAAAGCCTGGACGACGTTTCAGAAAGTTCTGTTTCGCATCGCTTTTATCTTCTTTGTGCTGTTCTCAATTCCGCTCCATCTGGAGTGGTACAAAAATCTTTTGGGGCTCGACTGGCTCCACCTGCACTACCGCGATCTCTACGAAATTGCCCGGTTTCAGCCGAGCGTGCTGCGGTATTTTGCCGGTGGGCGGGGCGGTGAAGGCGGAGGAGCACCCTTACTCGGTTACGCCGACTGGTTTATCGTGCTGGGCATTGCCATCGTCGGTGGGCTGATCTGGACGGCCCTGGATCGGAACCGCCGGGAGTACAACCTGCTGTATTACTGGCTGCGGGTCATTGTGCGGTACCGGGCCGGAATCGGCATCATCGGTTTTGGGTTTACCAAGCTGTTTCCGACGCAGATGCCGTATCCGTCCGAAGGCCTGCTGAATACGGATTTCGGGGATTTTACGGCCCAGAAAATCTTCTGGCTGTCGGTCGGTATTGTGCCCTGGTATCAGGTGTTTACCGGTGTGGTCGAGATTCTGGCGGGGGCTTTGCTGTTCTTCCGGGGCACCACCACCATCGGAGCGGCTTTGCTGCTGGGGGCGCTGGGCGATATTGTGTTTGTCAATTTTGCGTACGACGGTGGCGTACATGTTTACAGCTCCTATTTCGTGCTGCTGGCGGCTTTTCTGCTGGTTTATGACGCCCGGAATATCTATGACCTGCTGATTCGGGAGCGGTTTACGGTTCCCGTCCGGATCTACCCCGACCTGTCGAAAGGGTGGCCCCGCATTGCTCGCATTAGTCTGAAAACCGCCACGTTTGGCATCTTTCTGGTCTGGTTTACGTACCTGCAATGGATTAATTTCCTGTATGATCCCTACAAACAACCGGCGCTGAAAGGTGTTTCACAACTCCGTGGGGTATACAACGTGACCGAGTTTCGCCTGAATAACCAGGTGATTCCGTATTCTCCGCTGGACACGCTTCGCTGGCAACAGGCCACCTTCGAAAAATGGACAAGCCTGACCTTTAAGGTGAACTGCCCGACCAAGCTGGATCTTTCCAACGGGGGTGGTTCGCCCATGCGTGATATCAACCGGACGTTCGAGGTGTCGGGCGTCGCCGGGGGGCAGCGGGTGTTTTACTATGAAGCGGATACGGTCAATCAGGTGCTGTATTTGCAGGATAAAATCCGGAAAAGCAACCGCGCCACCGTCGATGGTCGGGAACTCGGTGGAGCGGAAAACCGCCGGAATCAGCCCAAGCGCCCGAAAGAAACCGACGAAAAAGCCGATAACTGGATTCCGAAGGAAGCGCTGGCGGTGATTGGTGACGAAGATCACAAGATTGACCCGCGCGCCTGGTCGACCCGCCGGACGAAAGGCATCCAGGACGAATCCCGGCCGGTGAAGCGCAACCGGATGGTGCTGAATTATTCGACCACCGACGGCAACCGGGTTATCCTGACCGGTATTAACGAACGAAAAGACTCGATCTACGTCGTGCTCGATCGGGTTGATCGCCAATATGCGCTGTCGCCGAGCGAGTTGCAGGCCGGAAAATATTGATACGAATGTCGGGGCTAAGGATTGCACGTCTGGGCGTTCCGGTTTATTATTGGGTGGCCAGACCGCAAATCGTAACGGTTTGATGAGTAACGTATGCGAAGAAAAACCATTTTATCGGTGGCCGGAACGGTTGGCTATGGCCTGCTGAGTGGCTGGCTGCTCCAGAACTTACAGGCGTGTTATCCGGCCAGGGGCAAAGACGGAATGTCCCAGCCGATTATTCAAAGCATGGTCGATACGGCGGGCTGGCCCGCTCGTTTTGGGCTGGGGCGTCCGGCTACCGCCCAGGAAATTGCGGTCGTAGACATCGATGTCCGACCCGACGGTACCGGCTTACCTCCGGGTTCGGGAACCGTACCGGCGGGGCAGGTGCTATACGCGGCTCAATGCGTCGCCTGCCACGGTGCCACCGGCACCGAAAACGCCACGCTGGGCGGTCGGTTGGTGGCTACCTCCCCGCAGGACCGGCAAAAAGCCATTGGCAACTACTGGCCGTATGCCACCACCTTGTTTGACTACATCCGTCGGGCCATGCCGTTCAATGCGCCGGGGTCGCTGTCGGATCAGGAGGTCTATAGCCTGACGGCCTACCTGCTTTGTTTAAACAAAATCGTTGATTCCACGGCGGTGATGAATGCGCAGACACTTCCGCAAGTTGTGATGCCTGCCCGGCAATTTTTCGTGCCGGATGATCGGAAAGGAGGGCGGGAAATTAAATGAGCCGGAAAATCAACCGCCGAACGGTATTGGGAGGAGCGGCCACGGCGGCCGTCGCCATCACGCAAACCGCGTTTGCCAAAGCCGTCCAGATCGGTCTTTCCGAAAAGGAAATCCAGCTCGATGATCCCACCAAAGTACCGGGTGTGCCGCCGGGGCAATTGGGGACCCGGTCGACGTTTGAAAAGCTGGTCAAAAGTCCGTCGGAGACTTCCTCCCGAACGCCCTTGCAGGATTTATACGGCATCATCACGCCCTCGGACCTGCATTTTGAGCGGCACCACGGGGGCGTTCCAGTCATCGACCCGGCCCGGCACGAGCTGCTGATCCACGGCATGGTCGATAAACCGATGGTGTTCACGCTGGCGGATCTGAAACGGTTTCCGTCGGTTTCGCGCATCTGTTTTCTGGAATGTTCGGGCAATTACCGGGGTCGGGGAACGAACGAAAAACTACGTCCGCAGGATATTTGTGGCCTCACGAGCCAGAGCGAATGGACGGGTGTGATGCTCTCCACGCTGTTCCGGGAAGTGGGCGTCAAACCGAACGCCAGCTGGTTTCTGGCCGAAGGGTCGGATGCCGCCGTGATGACGCGTAGTGTTCCGGTCAGCAAAGCGTTCGACGATGCCCTGATCGTATACGCTCAAAACGGCGAACCGCTGCGGCCCGAGCAGGGCTATCCCATCCGGCTATTGTTGCCCGGCTGGGAAGGCAACGCCAGCGTGAAATGGCTCCGGCGGCTCGAACTCGCCGACCAGCCGTTTATGACGCGGGAAGAAACCTCGAAATACACCGAGCCGATCAAGGGCGGCAAAATCCGGCAGTTTAGCTTCACCATCGACGCCCGTTCGATCATTACTTTCCCAACCTATCCGGCTACCATTCAGAAAGGCTGGCTCGAAATCCGGGGGATTGCCTGGAGTGGGCGGGGCAAAGTGACGAAGGTGGAAGTGAGTACCGACAACGGCCGGACGTGGCGGGTGGCTGAGATCCAGGGGCCGGTGCTGGACAAAGCGCACACGCGGTTTCGGTATCTCTGGCAATGGAACGGCAGCGAAACCGTGATCATGAGCCGGGTGACGGACGAAACCGGCTATCTTCAGCCGACGCTCCGGCAGTTGCTGGACGCCCGCGGGGCCGATACCGGCGGGTATCATTTGAACCCGATCACGGCCTGGCGAGTTACGTCATCAGGGCAGGTTTTGTTCCGTCCGGAAGTTTAAAAAGATAACAAACTGTTTCGCGGAGTTGAGCGGAGTAGCTAAGAGATTAGCGGAGCCTCTGCTTAACTCCTTATATCTCCGCTCAACTCTGCGAAACAATTTAACGATAACTGTGAGTAAAACAGAGTTTGATGCTGTAGTGGTCGGGTCCGGCCCGAACGGATTGGCTGCTGCGATTACCCTGCAACGGGCCGGCCTGTCGGTGTTGATCCTGGAAGGCAAACCGCAGATTGGCGGGGGACTGCGGTCGATGGAACTGACCTTGCCCGGTTTTCTGCACGATACCTGCTCGGCCATTCACCCGCTGGCGGCTGGTTCGCCGTTTTTTCGGACGCTGCCGCTGGGGTCCTACGGTTTGGAATACATCGAACCGCCGGTTGCGGCTGCTCATCCGTTCGACGACGGAACCGCGGCTGTGTTAACCCGATCGGTGGAAGAAACCGCCCGTTTGCTGGGCGCGGACGAAAAAGCGTATCTGGATTTTTTCAAACCGTTGCTGAACCAGTGGCCCCGCATCGACGCGGATGTGCTGGGACCGCTGTCCTTGCCAAAACACCCCATTGATTTTGCATTATTCGGACTAAAAGCCCTGCCGCCATCAACCTGGATTGGTCACTTATTCAAAACGAAACAAGCTAGAGCACTTTGGGCAGGCATGGCGGCTCATTCGATTCAGCCGTTGTCGAATTTTGCTACTTCGGCCATTGCCACGGTCTTGATGACGGTGGGGCATTTGCGCGGTTGGCCGCTGCCCAAGGGCGGTTCGCAGCAAATTGCGAACGCGCTTGCGTCGTATTTTGTCTCGCTGGGGGGTAAAATCGAGACCGATTTTTACGTTACCAATCTTTCTCAACTGCCGTCGGCGAAAGCGGTTTTGTTTGATGTGACGCCCCGCCAGTTGCTGCAAATTGCCGGACACCGGTTTTCGGCGCTGTACCGCTGGCAGCTCAATCGCTATCGGTACGGTATGGGCGTTTTCAAGATCGACTGGGCGCTGGATGGCCCCATTCCGTTTACCGCCGAAGGGTGCCACCGGGCCGGTACGGTTCATATCGGCAATACGCTGGAAGAAATTGCGGCCTCGGAGCGCCAGGCTGCCGGGGGACAGCATCCTGAAAAACCGTATGTGTTGCTGGCCCAGCAAAGCCGGTTCGACGAAACGCGCGCACCGGCGGGAAAACACACGGCCTGGGCGTACTGCCACGTTCCCAACGGCTCGACACTCGACCAGACGGCGGCCATTGAAAACCAGATCGAGCGGTTTGCGCCCGGTTTTCGGGAGCGGATTCTAGCCCGGCACACCATGAACAGCATTCAGATGCAGGAGCACAACCCCAACTACATCGGGGGCGATATCAACGGCGGCATCATCGACATCGGTCAGTTGTTCACCCGTCCCGCCCTCCGCTGGTCGCCCTACCGCACGTCGGCCAAAGGACTGTACATCTGCTCCTCCTCAACGCCACCGGGGGGCGGGGTTCACGGCATGTGCGGTTACCAGGCCGCCCAACGGGCGTTGAAGGATGTGTTTAACCGGCTGCCGTAAGTACTGCGCCCCGGTTTCCCGAACGTTCAGGAACAAGGGCAGCGGGGGAGGAGCCAGCCGGCGGCACTATGATAAAGAAATTACCTTTTTTGCTTTCCTGAGCGGCCTGGATAAACGCAAAGATTTCCAGTGTTTCCGCGGCCGATAAGCGGCCGGGTACGCCGTGAACCCACAGCGTACGACACCGGGTACTTCGGCGAATCGCTTGACGGAGTTTATCGCAGCCGGTGACTGATCGGATGGCTACCGGCGTTCGAACACCATTTTATCGAGGTGAAACAAAGCCCGTTTGGCCTCCGGGTTTTTGAACACAAAATAGAGATGGTGCTTACCCGTAGTGGGCTTGATCGGTAGGCTGACTTCCTTCCACCCGGTTTTGAGGTCAGCTAACTGCCCGGCAGCGACGTTCAGTCGTCCCACTTCCGGACCGTCTTTGGCGTCCAGATGAACCGCAATGGTTCCGCCCGCTCCGTGCTCCTGCAAGCGCAGTTTGATACTGCAAATTCCCGTGAGGTCGATGCCATCGAAACGAGCGTATTTTCCGTTGGTAATGTTACTGATGTACGAAACGTAACCGGTATTGAGCGTGGCAATCACCACCCCGACGTTCCCTTCCGAATAATCCTCCATTTCAATCTGCGGATGCCGCAGCACAACGTAACTGCTGGCGGTCAGCGCGGGCATGGACGGGGTTCCGCCGTCGGTATAAGATGCCTGCAACACATACGCCCCTTCGACACCTTTCCCTGCATGCTGGTCAAGCGGCAGCGAACCGGCTAGCGGCAGCGACGCGTGCTGTTTCGTCAGGCTCAGGATGTAATCGGTAATTTCCCCGGCTTTTTCCGGTGTCAGGTTGGGGTGGGGCGGCATGGGATAGGTGCCCCAATTGCCGCTGCCCCCTTCGATAATCTTGGCCACCAATTTGGATTTGGCATCCGGGTTTCCGGTATACCGGCGGGCAATTTCCTTCAGGGCCGGTCCGATGGACTTGGTCTCGACGGTATGGCACGCTTTGCAATCCTGGGTGTCATAAAACGCCTTTGTGGCAGCGTATTTGACGTCTTCATTGCCCGCCGACAGCACACTCGCCAGGTCTTTCCCAAACGGTAAATAATCGAACGAAACCCGGGTCCGGCTTTTTGCCACGGGTTTGTCTTCCCGATCGGTGACCGTAATTTTGTAGTCAAATTTCGTATTGTCCCAGTAAAAACTCTGGTTGGTACTGCTGCCAATCACGACCTTCGGCGGTTCGTTGCCGACCCGAATCTGGGAGGTGGTGGTGGCCGAAGCGCCCTGCGAATCCGTCACCGTCAGCACTACGTCGTAGGTCCCCGGCTTCTTGAAAATGTAGTCGGCTTCGGCCCCTTTCAGGCTCACGGAACCCACTTTCCAGGTATAGGAAAGCTGATCGCCGGGATCAAAGTCCTTCGAGCCTTGCGCCGAAAAATGCACGGAAAGCGGCACCGCACCCACGGTTTTGCTGACCCTGGAAACGGCAATCGGCCGGCGGTTGCCTTCGCTGTATTCAACCCGAATGATACCCGAATCGGTATTCCTGGCAAACCAGTTCGTGCCGTAGGCCAGAATATAAATGGCGCCGTCTTTGGCAATCTGCATATCCATCGGAGCCACCACATTCAGTTGCGGCAGGAACGGTTCCATGCTAAGGTAGTTGCCCTGTTCATCCATTGTTACGGCCATCATCCATTTCCGAATCCAGTCGTAGATTAGCAATTTACCATTGTAGTAGGCTGGTAATTTATAGGGGGCATTGGGATACCGGTCGCTGTAATAAACCGGCCCCGCCATCGCACTGGCCCCACCCCGGCCCACCAATGGCCAGCGTTTCGACGGCCCTTTGCCGTACCAGATAAAGGCGGGGTGAGCGGGCGGCAATTTTTTGACGCCGGTATTGTTCGGCGAATTATTAACCGGAGCCGCCGGATCTTGCGGAGGGCCTTCCTTTTTGGTCGCAAAATCGTATTTGGGGAAGGCTTCGTTCGCGCCCAGAAAATACGGATAGCCAAAGAAACCGGGTTTTCGGGCCTGGTTGATTTCGTCGTAGCTCAGTTTTCCTTCCTCGGCGGGTACTTCGGTATCCGGCCCGACGTCCCCCCAGTAGACATAGCCGGTTTTGGGGTCTACCGACACCCGGAACGGGTTGCGGCAGCCCATGACGTAAATTTCGGGATGCCCCTGCGAACCATCTTTGGGAAACAGATTACCGTCGGGAATGCTGTAGGTTCCATCGGCTTCGGGCTTGATGCGCAGAATCTTCCCCCGGAAATCCTTGCTGTTGGCGGAGGTTCCCTGGTCGTCCGAAAGCTGTCGCCCGGGCCGTTCGTCGGTGGGGTTGTGGCCTTCGATTTCTTCCGCATTGGTGTTGTCGCCAATGGACAGGTAGAGCAAACCCGCCGGGTCGAAGGTGATATAACCCGCCGAATGGCAGCAATACGTCCGCTGCGTCGGCACTTCCAGCAGTACCTTTTTCGAGGCCATATCCAGCACACCGTTGCGGTATGAAAACCGGGCCAGCTCGCTCACGTTTCGATCACCGCCCAGCCCATAATACAGGTAAATCCAGTGATTCTGTTCGTACTGCGGGTCCAGCGCCACGCCCAGCAAACCGTCTTCAATTCCGCTAAAAACGTTGAGATGGGCCACCGTCGAGAGCGTTTTCGTCTTTGCGTCATACAGCCGCAGGGCACCTTTGCGCTCGGCAACCAGCACACTATAATCGGGCAGAATCGCCATCTGCATCGGTTCGTCGAAACCGGATGCCAGAATACTGTGGGTAAACCGGGTACTATCGGGCCGTTCCTCCTGACTGACTGCCAGGGAATTGGCCGCCGGTGCGCTGTGGAAGGAACGGAGAGACCCGGTTTCGGACGTCGATGATCCCCAGAAAAGGGAGTGTAAGGCTAAGAGGTATGCCGACCAGATAATAGTTTTACTCAAAATAGTATTGTTTAAGGTATATGGTTTCTAGTTCAAAGCAAGCTCCATCACCAGCGGCAAATGATCCGAAGCATACGTTTCAGTCACGGGGGCGTAGGTGAGTCGTCTGAATTGACGATTTGCTTTCCTGCTGGGCATCCGTTACTCCAGCGTCCGGTTGGGCCGGTCGGCCGGAAGGTCCATTCGCCGTCCGGACCCGGTTTTCCCGTACCGGGTTAAGCCGTGGATGACCCGACAGAAAGGCGTTATATTCACCTCCGCGCCCAGATTACCGGCAATTTACGGTATTTACGCAAAATTGCGTTTAACGGCACAATCGGATGCGTCCGGTCCTGGTCGCTTAAATGATCGAGGGGGCGACAGGCAGACGAAATTTCCCAAGGGCGTCTTCAGCCGATCGGGAAGAGACCGAATGCCAGAGGCAGAGTGTATCTTTTGCTGTTGAGCGACCCCGGTTTTGCTTTCGGGGCCGGTGTTGGCGGTTGAGGAGTGGGAGCAGTACAGGCGTAAGCCGTCTGCGGTACACAAAATCACTGGCTGGAAACGTTGAAACCTGGTTGGTTTCAGGTTATTTTGTTGTTAATCAGTGTTAGGAGAGTTAAAAATAAGCGGGAAAGAAAACCGGTTTGCCATGAAAAGACAGAATACGCTCACCGATCTTCTCGGTATCCATTACCCGCTCATTCAGGCGCCCATGCTGGGGATCACCACGCCCGCTATGGTTGCGGCTGTTTCCAATCAGGGCGGTTTGGGGTCGCTGCCCGTCGGCGGGTTATCCCCGGAACAAACCCGAACCTTACTTCGGGAAACCAAGGCGAAAACCGGAAAACCTTTCGCGGTGAACCTGTTCGCCCACTCGATTCCGGAGCGGATTGACGAAGACCAGCTGACGGCGATGCAGGATTTCCTGGAAAAATTTTGCCGGGAACACGACCTGCCCTTTACGCGACGGGCCGCTTCCGCCTTTCAGTTTCACGATTACCGCGACCAGGTCGACATTCTGCTGGACGAACAAATCCGGGTGGTGAGCTTCACCTTTGGGGTTTTGGAGCAATCAGTGGTTGACCAGTTGAGCCAGTCCGGAACCGTTCTGGTCGGAACCGCCACCAGTCTGGAGGAAGCGCTGGTGCTGGCCGGCCGTGGCGTTCACGCCGTGGTGGCGCAGGGTATCGAAGCGGGGGGACATCGGGGGACTTTTCTGGATTCGTCCCGGCTGCCTCAGGTCGGGTTATTTTCGCTACTGCCCCAACTGGTCGAACACCTTGAGCAACCCGTCATCGCTGCGGGCGGCATTTATGATCGGAAAACGGTGCAGGCGGTTTTTACGCTGGGTGCGTCGGCGGCCCAGATCGGGAGTTTGTTCCTGGTGGCCGACGAAAGTGCCGCCGTCGAAGCGCAAAAAAAAGCTGTGCTGGCCTCGAAAAGTACGGATACGGTTTTGACGAATGCGTTTACCGGGCGCTGGGCCCGGGGCATCCGGAACCGGTTTATGGAAGCCCTTGAGGCATCGGGTTTGGCGCTGCCGGACTACACGGTTCAAAATAGTCTGACCGCTCCCATTCGGGCCTATGCGCAGGCAACGAATCGGGCCGATTTCCTGTCCATGTGGGCCGGTCAGTCGGCGTCGAAAAGCGTTCGCGGAAGTACGGCTGCGATTTTTAATGCTTTGGTGAGCAGCCTGGATTTCGATGCGTAGCCATCCGGTAGGTCACCGAAAACCGGCATGCTGACATACGAACGGCTCCGGATTGCTCCGGAGCCGTCGGCTTTTGGTAGGGACAGGTGGTAAGTTAGATCAATCGGAAACGGACCTTGGCCAGATATTCCTGGTTTTCGTTGGCATTCGGCTCCGTCAGAAAAACCTTCTTGCCCATTAGCTGCTTGATGAGCGTGGCATTCAGGCTTTTGTTGTCACCATCCGAAATGCGCAGGTCAGCCAGTCGCTGTTCATGATCGACGCGGAACTTAATGATCACGAAATCGTCATTATCGATTTGTTGTAATACTTCCGGATACAAGGCATACGACGCTATCTGCTGCTCCAGCGTCTGTTTCAAGGTGATTTTTTTTTGGCTCGAAGCCCGTAAGGTAACGGCCAGGGCCAGGCAAAGTGTACTGAAAATCAAGACAGTTTTCATTAGTTTGTTGATACTAAAAATAGGAATGGTGTGGATATGTCAAGGTTGACAGTACAAAAGTAGTTGTCGTCCTTCGGGGGTTTTAGCGCACAAGTACGCTTTTTGAAAAATGCGTAGTTTCCACATAGACCCTGCCAGAAATACGTATCCTTCCGATAATGTCGATGGGGGTTTATTTAACGGTATTCATACGAAAGAAAATGAGAGTTTTTTGGGATTTACTTTGATCTTATTCGGCGAGTATACAAAGCCACCCGTTTTCTTTTTACCTTGTTGAGCAAACGCCATATTCCCTCCTGACCCATGACGACACGTCGTACGTTTTTTCGGCAATTGAGCACCGCTGCCGCTACCCCCTTTGTATTCCCCGAATTTCTGACCGAACCCAATCGTTCGCTTATCGAGCGACTGAACAATACGGCAAGTCCGCAGCAACTGGCGAAGGATGAAGACTTCTGGTCGTGGATCAAGGCAGAGTACACGGTTTCTCCCAATATCCTGAACCTGAATAACGGGGGAGTGAGTCCCCAGCCCAAGCTGGTGCAGGATGCCCACATCCGGTTTTACCAGTACTGCAACGAAGCCCCCAGCTACTACATGTGGCGCATTCTGGATCAGGGCCGCGAGTCGCTGCGGGCCAAGCTGGCCGATCTGGCGGGGACGTCGCCGGACGAACTGGCCATCAACCGCAACGCAACGGAAGGACTGAATACTATCATTTTCGGCCTGGATTTGAAAGCGGGCGACGAGGTAGTCCTGACCAAACAGGATTATCCGAACATGATGAATGCCTGGAAACAACGCGAAAAGCGCGACGGCATCAAGCTCGTCTGGCTCGATCTGAAACTGCCGTCCGAAAACGACGATGACCTGGTGCGGCAATACACCAGCGCGTTTACCAGCAAAACCAAAGTGGTACACGTTACACACGTCATTAACTGGACGGGACAGATCATGCCGGTTCGGAAGATTGCCGACGCGGCCCATAAACGGGGGCTGGAGGTGATTTGTGACGGCGCGCACAGTTTTGCGCACCTTGACTACAAAATCCCCGATCTGGGTTGCGATTACTGGGCGACCAGCCTGCACAAATGGCTCTGCGCACCGTTTGGCAGCGGGATGATGTACATTAAAAAAGATAAAATCAAGAATGTCTGGGCCTTGCTGTCCAATACCGACCCCGACGGAACCGACATCCGCAAGTTCGAATCGCTCGGAACGCGCTCGTTTGCGTCGGAAATGGCCATTGGCACGGCGGTCGATTTTGAGTTGGGCATCGGAGCGGAACGGAAATTCAAGCGCCTGCATTACCTGAAAAATTACTGGGCCGAAAAAGTGAAAGACGTGCCGGGGGTTCGGCTGTTCACCTCCCTGAAACCGGAATACGCCGGGGCGCTGGCCGTGGTGGGCATCGACGGCATGAAAGGCCCCGAACTGGAAAGCCAGTTGCTGGGTACCTATAAAATTCATACGACCCCCATCTCGCTGGGCTCAATTGAAGGGGTCCGCGTGACTCCCCACGTGTACACGACGCCAAAGGACCTCGACCGGCTGGTCGCGGCCATTACCGCCCTGGCCGGGAAGCAAAGTCTGGCCGGAAAACAAAAAAAGAGCTGATCATCTATCTTAGGGAACGGTTTTCATTCGTTATGGGTGAAAACCGCTAACATGAAGGTAATCGCTACTTTATTTTTACTCGGCATTAGTTCGGCAAAGGCACAACTGGTGGTCAACCGGGTCAATCTTAATCAGCTGGATATTCAGTACTGCCAGTTGATTTGTGTATATCCCGACCTGGGCGGCAAAGCGAGGGTGTATGTCGATTATGGACAAGCCGGTTTTCGGGAAGGAGTCAACAGTGAGCTACGCATCCCCGACGGGGAAGGCAAACCGGTTGAACGGTTCGATACCGTCATGCAGGCGATTAATTATGTCGAAAAAAATGGCTGGGAGGTTGTTTCGTTTCAGGTTACCCATTCCGGCTCAGGGGCGTCCAGCCAGTTCATTTATTTGGTGCGAAAGAAAAAACAGGACAGGGGGCCGGAAACCATCAAATAGCCTGATTCGTCCCATTTTCCAACCGATTCACCCCATTTGACCTCCGGCCTTCGATTTCCGGTATAGTTTTGTTCAAAAACAAGACAGTTATGCGGGAAATAACGGGTATCCGGCGCGTTGAATTGGGGTTTGCAATCGGTATTGCGGTTATTTACGTGGTTCGGCGGCTGATGGAGGAGGTGGGTCGAATTGACGATATGGTGGCGTCGGTGCTGCGAAACAGCAACGGTCAGCCCGCGTGGCTGGTTTTGAAACGACTGAGTTCCTACGACCATACGCTCAACAACAATGTGCCCCTGATTGGGGGCGTTCTGCTCTTTCTGCTGGCGTGGTATACCTTCCACTACCTGGCTGTTCCGGCCTTCACCGGGAAAGAACCGGCGGAGAAAGCGGGTTTATTCGCGGCATTGACCCTTTTTTTACTGGTTAGTAGTGTCTTTTTCTACCACATTTTCAAGCGTCACGTTGAGTTTCGGGAGTATGCCACCGGGAAATACCCGGTATTGCGCATTTACTCCGTTTTTAGCAAACGAAACGTGCTGGCCGATTCGATCGGGTTGGGCTTCCTCCTGGTGGGGTATGAACTCATGAGCCAACTGGGGTATTACCTGGACCGAAAGTTGAAGGAAGAATTGCGGTTTGTGCGCTTTATTTACTGGATTCCGGTCGCGGCTTTCCTGCTGGTGCTTGCGTTATTCGGACATTTGCCCAGAAATTTATGGGGTGGGGGATTCGGCAGTACCCTGCTGATGGTAGCGACCCTGATCGAACTGTACTGGCTTCAGGAATTTATCTATACCGCGGTTCTTCCCTATGGCCGGGACAGGTGGTCTCCCGTTTTTGTCAGTCGGGTCCTTACCTATCTGGCGAGCTGGTTAGGGTTCAGTCTGGTAATCTGGGGTCCCATGACTCATTTTACCTATTCCAGCCGGGGAATCAATACGGTTTTGCTCTTTCTGACCCTGTTTGTGCCGGGGTTGATTGCGCTCATGCGTCGGGTCTTCTCCCGGGAAAAAATCCGGCTCCAAACGCAGGTGTCGCACACCTCCGCCGAACTGGCGGGGCTGCAATCGCAGATCAATCCGCACTTTCTGTTCAACGCGCTCAACAGTCTGTATGCAACGGCTTTGCAGGAAAACAGCGAAAAAACCGCCGACGGCATCCAGAAGCTGGGCGACATGATGCGGTTTATGCTGCAGGAAAATAACCGCGACCGGATTCCGCTCGATAAAGAAGTGGAGTACCTGCGGAATTACATCCAGCTACAGCGGATGCGGCTCGATGAATCGCACGGCATCGAAATCCGGGTGACCATTCAGGAACCGGACCGCGCCGTTTCGATTGCCCCCATGATTCTGCTTCCGTTCGTGGAGAATGCGTTCAAACACGGCATCAGCCTGCGCAATCCATCCTGGATTTTTGTTACCTTGACGCTGGACCTGACCACAATTTATTTTAAAGTGCACAATTCGCGCCACCCGGTTTCCTCCCATGATCCGGAAAAAGACCGGGCGGGTATCGGGCTGGAAAATGTGAAAAAACGCCTGGAACTGATTTATCCGGAACGGCACACACTGGCCATTCAGGCGTCGGAGCAGGATTATTTTGTGGCCTTAACGATTCGCTATTAACCGCCATCCCGTGCAGCTCACCGCCATTGCCATCGACGACGAACCGCAGGCTTTAGAAGTCGTCCGGATGCACGCGGCCAAAGTGCCGTTTCTCGATTTAAAAGCCGGTTTTACGGACGCTTTCGAAGCCATTCCGTATTTGCAGCAAAACAAAATCGACCTGATTTTTCTGGATATCAAGATGCCGGATATTTCGGGCGTCGAGTTCGCGCACAGTTTGCCTACCCTGCCAATGATCGTTTTCACCACGGCGTATGCCGACTATGCCGTGGAGGGGTTCGAACTCGATGCCATCGATTACCTGCTGAAACCGTTTTCGTTGGTTCGCTTCCTGAAAGCCTGCAATAAGGCGCTGGATCACAAAAGTTTACGGGAAGGAGACGCCGACGAATTTATGTTCGTAAAAACCGGCTACGAAGAAGAAAAAGTCCGGTTCGAGGAGATTCTGTACCTCGAAGCCGACGGAAATTACGTGACGCTGGTGCTGAAAAACCGCAACGTGCTGACCCGGCAGACGATGACCGAAATGCTCCGGTTATTGCCCGAGAACCAGTTTGTCCGCATTCACCGTTCCTACAGCATTTCGCTCCGGCACATCGACAAAATGAGCCGGAGCGAAATCACCGTGGCCGGTTTTAAAATTCCCATTGGGGCTTCCTACGAGGAAAATGTGGCCGAAATTAAAAACCGCCTGCTAAAGCCGTAGGGCGCTGGTCAAGGGCTGACCCGGGCCAGTTATTGCCACTCAAACCGGATAACTTGTTCGATGTCCGGATGCAGGCTGAGGGCCACGGGGCAGGTGTGGGCGGTATGTTCCATTTTGGCCCGGAATTCGGGCGTATGCGCGTCCGATGGCGGCATGACCACGTCCACGTCAATCCGGACGATCCGCCGGGGGGCATCTTTCGACATCACTTTTGTAACCGACAGGTCGGCGTTGACCAGTTCGATGCCATCGCGCCGGGCCACAATCCCCATCGTGGTGATGATGCAGCTTCCTAACGAGGTGGCGGTCAGGTCGGTAGGGGAGAAGGCCTCGCCCTTACCCATGTTGTCGGTAGGAGCGTCGGTGATAATGTGAGTGCCGGATTGCAGGTGAACGGGTTCCGTCCGTAAGTCACCCAGATAGGTTATGTGAGCCGTAGGCATGGTACTAAAAACTAATTTCCCGAAAAAGTATACGAATGAAATGGAAAAATATAAATTGCTATACGCAACCATCCAATGAGTCAGGGCGTTACTCAGAAGAGCCCCGGTAATAAAGCGGAGCTGGATGAGGCACACAATTATTTCATAGTATCAAAGTAAACTGTTATTTTTATCCTTACAAAAGTTTTTCTACCACGACTGTGTCACGAGTTTTACCGATATTATCCATAATGGGCCTCTTGCTGACGGTATGCAGCGCCCGGGCCCAGAACGCCGACACCGACGAAGATAAATTTACAACTGTAACGACCTACGGAGTAACGACCAATACGAACTCTGGTATTTTAGGCGGTTTTGTCTTTCGGCATTCGAAGGCGTTGCCCACCTTATTCAAGGGCAAACGGCAGTTTCGTTACATGGCGCTCGAAATCGTCAATGTGAAGCACCCGAAAGAAGTGCAGTCGCAGACGCCGTATTCCGGGGGGCGCTACGTCTATAACAAACAGAATTACCTCTTCGTGGTCCGGCCCCAGTACGGTCGGGAAATCTCGCTCTTTACCCGGACGGCCGATGAGGGGGTCGCCATCAACGGAATTCTGGCCGTTGGCCCTTCGCTGGGGATCATCAAACCGTATTACGTTCAGTATACGGTGCGGCCTGGTCAAATTGAAACCCGGCCGTTCGACCCGAGCCTGCAACCCGAACTGATCGTGGGTTCCGGTAGTTTTTTTCAGGGTTTCGACAAATCGAAACTGACGGTTGGGCTGAACTTCAAGGCCGCTGTGGCGTTTGAACTGAGCGCCTTCCGCAACAACCTGACGGGGCTGGAAATCGGTTTTCTGGCCGAAGCCTTTCCGAAGGAGGTTACGATTATGAACGATACCAATAACCGGAGCGTCTACACCTCCGGTTTTGTGACCTTATTTTTCGGCAATAAGAAATAGAAGGAATGGCATTCGTAAATCGGTGTAACCGAAAACCTGATTAAGATTTTCGGTTACACCGATTTTGCTTTTAATCTAACTCAAATGTGAACTCATCGTATGATTCGGTGCGCCAGGCAAACGGCTGCGTCGTGGGTGAAATCGCAAACAGCGGGGAAAATGTTTTCACTTTGACGGTTTTTCCATCGGGCAGAAATTCCAGAATCCGCAGCCAGCCATCGCCCCCGTTGCCGGCGTTGCCACCGCCCAGCGCCTGGGCATTAAACACCATTTGCTGTACTTTTTTGCCTCCGGCATTCAGATCCGTCCGGAAAGCCACGTGTCCCCTTGGGTCATTTTCAGCAGCGATATGTCCGGCAAATACCATCTGAATATTCTTTGACGGCTGCACGACTTTACGCCAGATGGCTGCCCCGTAATTTCCGTCTTTGTTGGGATAATTTTCCTTTTCAAACCGTTCGTTCTTGGCATTCATGTAGGAATGCGTGAGTAGAATAGCCGTATGGTCTTTGTATTTTGCCTGATTGACTACCTGACTCGCCCAGCTCAGGATCGTGTCCCGGGGCGCAAATTCCGTTGTAACGATCAGCATTTTTTTGCCGTGGGGCGTCGTCATATCAAATGCCGCGTTGGTCAACGTCGGAACACCTTCGGCATCCAGTGCCACTTCGCGGACTATTTTCTGCGTTAGAAAATTTTTGTCGATGGGGAAGTATTTGTTGAAGTTCGACCGGCGGTTTTCCATGCTGTTATAGCCGTAGTCGTGGTTTCCCGTAGCGGTAATGTAAGGCACCCGGCCATCCAATCGGGCGAACGAACGTGCCACCGATTCCCATTGCGATTTGCTCGGCTGATCCACTTTGGTGCCATTGGGATTCAGTCGCTCACTCGCTCTGGGACTGATCATTTCATTGAATTCGACGAGATCGCCGGTACACAACACCAGTTTTATATTCAAAGAATCAATATTCGTACTGATCCAGGCCGTCATCAATTCGAGCAGTGGCTGGTTTTTAGCCAGTTTTACATACGCCTGTGGATCAGGCATCAGGATCATTGACCAGGAATCTTTGTTGCTGAGTTTAGGAGGACTATACGGTTTCGGTTGCGCCGAAATACCGGAGGCAATACCAATAAAAACGATCGTACTGGCAAAAAAACAAAAAAAGGACTTTCTCATCGTATGCAGTGTTTAATTAATAACCATCATTTTGGACTAGGTTTGGGTTCAGGGTGCGTTGGGTGTCCGGGATGGGCCACCAATAATCGCGGGTTGGGTTAAAAGTTCGGGTCATGATGGGCTTTGCATCGTGTGTAAAAATGGCCCCTTTCAGTACTTGTTCTGCGGTTTTCCACCGGCGAATATCCGTGTAATAGAAACCTTCTCCGGCCAGCTCAATCCGTCGCTCCCGGCGAATAATCTCCCGCATTTCTACTTTCGTCTTCGTCCCTTTCAGGTCCGGCATTCCGGCGCGTCTCCGAATCCGGTTGATGGCCATATAAATCGACTCATCCGGTGTGGCCAGGGCTTCATTCTGTGCTTCTGCGTACATCAGCAGCACATCGGCGAAGCGAATAACCATGTAATTGGTTTCCGATTGGGTAATGTTGAGGCTATTCGGTTCCTTGTCGTAAACCGTGTATTTCTTCAAACCGTAGCCCGTGATGGCAAACCGGGTCGGTGTCACAACCGCACCCCGAAAGGTATCGCCCGGAAAAACCGTTGTCTGGTAAAGCCGGGGATCCCGGTTCAGATATGGTTTCGCAGGATTATATAAAGGCGACTGATCGGTTGGTAAACCATCTTTCATCAGGTAGGCGTCCACCAAACTCCGTAAGGGCGCGTTGGTGTTGGTTTGCTGCCCAACGGCATCGAAAATGGTACTCTGTTCGGGAGCTTTAAACTGCACATCGAATACACACTCCTGGCTGTTTTCGTTGGCCGGCAGAAACAGCGTTCGGTAGTTCGGAAAAAGATCATAGCCCGTTCCCGGCAGGTCGATAACGGCTTTTGCTGCGTCGGCAGCCTGCTTCCATTTGGCACCATCACTGGCAGTATTGACCAGTGGGCTGGCTTCAAAAAGTAAAACACGGGCCTTCAGCGCGAGTGCCGCTCCTTTGGTGGCCCGACCCACATCATTCTTTATGGCATAGGTTACTGGCAATACCGCTGCGGCTTCTTCCAGATCTTTCAGTACCTGCTGGACGATTTCGGCCCTTGTATTTCGGGGCAGGTTGGCTTGGGTAGCCGGGTTCGGATCGGTCAGGATTAACGGAACACCACCGTAATACATTTCCAGTAAAGAATAATACAACGCCCGCAAAAACAGGGCTTCCGCTTTCATCCGTTTTTTCTGCGTTTCGGGCATAGATACCTTATCAATACCGCTTATCAAGGTGTTACACCGGCCGATTCCGCGGTAACAATCGTTCCAGCGTGAACTGGTAATGGCCGAATTGGTAGCGGTTTGAGTACCGGCCGCGATGACGTTCCACCCATCCGTATTGTCATAATTGTAAGCGTTCGGAGTGGCGGTTTCTTCCAGTAAAGGCGTTGCCGATCCGCCATAGATTCCATTGTTTCGCAGCACGGAATAACAGCCAATCAGCGCGGCCGACGCATTTTCCGGGGTGCTCCAGAAGGTTTCCTGGGTGTAGCGATCAGTAGGATTGGTGTCCAGAATATCATTTCCACAACCCATCAGCAAAAAAGTGGCCATCAGTGCCATCAATACCTGTCTCATTTTTGTAGCGATTTTCGTGTCGTGATTGGACTAAAAAGTAGCGTTCAGACCCATACTGAATGTTTTCAGCATCGGGTAATCCTTAATGTTGTCAGTGTTGTAATCCCGTTCCGGATCAGAGTCTTTAAACTTCGACAGTGTGAACAGGTTCTGTCCATTCACAAACAGGGAGAGTTTGCTCATCGCTATTTTAGATACCCATTTTTCGGGGAAAGTATAGTTCAACTGAATCGTTTGCGCCCGGAGATACGAACCGTCCCGCAGCCAGAACGTAGAGGCTTCGTAATTCTCGGTAGCGCCCTGAGGGGTCGTCAGAATGGGAAGTGTAGCAGTGGGGTTTTCGGGCGTCCAGGCATCCGTCGCCCATACTTTCGTGATACCGGCCCCGTTGTCGACCGGGTAGATCAAATTGCCGGTCGGGTAAATGCTGATTCCCTGTACGCCTTGAAGAAACGTATTCAAAATGAAGCCTTTATAGCCCAGATTAAGAGTGAACCCAAAGGTGTATTTCGGAATAGTGCCCGCCGAAATTACCCGATCATCGCCGTTGATTTTACCATCATTATTGATGTCTTTGTACCGGATATAGCCCGGTTTGACGGCCGAACTCAGCTTCGCACTGTTGGCGATTTCATCGGTATTTTGATAGATTCCATCGGCCTGAAGCAGAAAATACGAATCGATTGGATAGCCTTCTTTTATGATCCGCCGACCGATGTAAGGCCACTGCGAGGGCGTTCGAATAATGGTTTCCCCGTTCAGATCGATTACTTTATTTTTCACGTGTCCGACCTCCGCCCGCACGTCATACCGGAAATCACCCAGCCGGTTGCGATGACTCACGGCCAACTCAAAACCGGTATTGTCAACGACCCCGATGTTGGCCTGTGGACCGGTTAAAGCACCCACCTGTGCCGGAATCGAAACCGGGCGCAGAATTCCGGAAGTCCGCCGTTTGTAGACGTCCAGTTCAATTCCCAGCTTTCCCTGCCAGGCTTCCAGATCCAGCCCAAGGTTGTTGGTGGTCGTGGTTTCCCAGGAAATGGTCGGGTCGTTGTAAGAGGTAATGGCCGCTCCGGTTTGGATGGCGTTGTTAAACGAATAATTGCTACCCAGATTGACTACGTTCAGGTAGCTATAGAGCGGAACAGCCTGATTGCCCAGTTTTCCGTACGATGCCCGTAACTTCAGGAGATTGATAAAAGACGTGCTGCCAAAAAAGTGCTCTTTGTCAATGCGCCAGCCCGCCGATAAACCGGGAAATGTACCCCAACGGTTTTCCCGCGCAAACCGCGATGAACCGTCGTAGCGGAAAATAGCTTCCAGCAAATACTTTTCGTCGTAGCTGTAATTGACCCGGCCAAAATAAGATGCCAGCCGATCGACGGTGGTATTGCCGGACGTTCGCTGATTCACAGCACCCACACTTAGATCGGTCAGGGTTTTGTCCAGAAAACCTTCGGTCCGGGCGCTAAAGGTGTTGTAGTAAAAATCATTGTAACTCGTTCCGAGCATGGCCGAAACCTGATGGGCACCCATAGTTTTCTCCCAATTCAGCGTCTGAAAAACCGTCAAATTCAGGTTATTTTCACTGGTGCTGGAGGCATACGTTACCGGATACACCAGTTCTTCCAGCGTCAACGGATGGAAAGTGTTTACCTGCGGGACAAACAATTTTTCGTAAGCATCCCGTTTGTCAACCCCGAAATTGATGGAATACCGAATGTTGAAAGGCAGTTGATAGTCGGCAAATACCTTCGCCAGCACCCGCTGTTCTGTTCGGTCCCGGCTTCCTTCTTTCAGGAATTTCATTGGATTTTCGATCAGATTCCGACCCGGTGTGCGAAATACGGTATTTCCATAGCGGCCGTCGGCCACGTACGGCGTAAAAATGGGCAGTATGCGTGTCAACGCACTAAAATAGTTCGCCGTGCCGCCGTCGGCTACATCTTCAAACTTCCGGTAACTCCCGGTCAAATTTCCGCCTACGCGCAGCCTTTTGGTCACTTGGGCCGACAGGTTCAGATCCAGTGAATACCGGTTGGCGTGGTCGGCAGCGATGTTGATGCCGTCCTGATCGGTATAACCCAGCGAAAAGTTGTAGCTTATTTTCTCCGTACCTCCCGAAAACCGGAGGTGATGTTGCTGCAAATACCCGGTTTTCATCATCAAATCAAACCAGTTGATGTTTGGGTAAGCAATCGGGTTGGTGGCCATACCGGCCCGGTATTCCTGAATCTGCGCGTCCGAATAATCAACCACGGTTTTGCCTTCATTGCGCAACGCCTGATTTTTGAGTTCCATGTACTGAATCGGGTCCCAAACCACATCGGGCATCATGGTAGGGGTCTGCAAACCGTACGAAAAACTGTAGTTGATTTTCGATTGTCCCTGCTGCCCGGTTTTGGTCGTGATCAGAATGACGCCGTTGGCCGCCCGCGAACCGTAAATGGCCGCAGAAGCATCTTTTAAAACCGTAACCGTCTCAATATCATTCGGGTTTAGTTCATTCATGTCGTATTCAATGCCGTTGACCAGCACGAGCGGATTACTGTTGTTGGTTGTGCCAATGCCCCGGATGCGGATCGTGGCATTGTCTCGACCCGGTTTTGACCCGGCCTGATTAACCCACAAGCCGGATACGCCATGCAGTGCCTGGCTCACGTTGGTGATCGGCGTGTTTTCTTTCGATTTCATGTTCAAAACCGCCACCGCCCCCGTCAGATTCACCTTTTTCTGCGTCCCATAACCGACCACCACTACCTCATTGAGGGCTTTGACATCCGGTTTCAGGTTGATATCGATTACGGAGCGTCCTGCAACTGTGACCTCCTGTGGTTCATACCCCACATAGCTGAACACCAGCACCGCCTGCGGGCCGGGAACCGCCAGCTCGTAATTCCCGCTGGCATCGGTAGCCGTGCCGCGCGTTGTTCCTTTGATCACGACGCTCACCCCTGGAAGTGCTCCTGTATTTTCTTCCGTAACTTTGCCCCTGATGGTAATGTCCTGATTGATCGTGAGGGAAGGCTTCGGGTTAAGCGATGCGGTCATCCTTTTTTCCAGATCCGATGGCGATTTGGCAAAGGGGCTTTCGTTGGGCAAGGAGGATGTTGGAGTCCCTTTTGTTGACTCGGACTCTTTGCTGTCTTCCAACCGCTTGATCACAATGGTTTTATCCAAAATGGAGTAGGTCAGCGCCTGATTTTTTAACGCTTCGTCGAGAATCTCCGTGACCGTTCCATCAGAAAACGTGAGCGTTACTTTACGGGCTTTCTTAACCAGGTTGTTGTCATAAAAAAACGTATACCCACTTTGCTGCTCAATCCGGGTGAATAGGCTGGATAAGGGGGCATTTTTTACTGATAAGGAGATTTTCTGCGAAAAGCCGGCTGCTGATACGTGAAGACACGCAATTACTAAAAATAAGCCCGTCAGTTTCATTACCAAGTATATTTTACGGAAAGAACGCCTGGGTATATACGTTTCTTCCTTATGTAAAAGAATTTGCATACTTTTGAGTCGGTTTGGGGTTTTTAACTTGTTTTTTCGTCATAAAAGGACAATGCTTTCCAACTCCGCTCTGCGGAAAGGAATGGAATTCCCGGATCACTAACCGTTTCAGGTCGCATCTGAAGCGGTTTTTCTTTACCGGAAATTCGAGGGGAAGTTTCGGCTCTTTTTAGTTTGGCATAGCGTAGGAAGTTAGGATGATGTTTATTGAATGACTATGATTTTTCGGCCTTCAATCCGGAAATGGACCCCGCCCAGTTCCAGTATTTTCAATACTTTTGAGAGTCTGGTGCCTCGCTCGATCTGTCCCACAAACTCATATTGTTTGATCGGGCCTTCATAAATCACTTCCATATCGTACCAGCGTGAAAGTTGCCGCATCAATTCCGGTAAACCGATATTATCAAACCTAAAATAACCGTCTTTCCAGGCAACCACCGACTGAGTATCTACTTCCTTCACATAAAAGGGCTGCAAAACCTGATTGGGTTCTTTGGGGCGGCCCGGGCGCAATTGCGCTTGTTGCCCGGGTTTTAGTAGAATCCCTGTACTTTGGTCGCCGTTTAGTTTAAGTTTAATACTGCCTTCCAGTAAGGTAGTTCTCACATTTCCTTCATCCAAGTAACTATTCACGTTGAAACGAGTCCCCAATACCTCGATCAGTTGTTTTCCTGCCAAAACCTTGAAAGGGACACGTCTGGTATTTTTATTAACTTTTGCTACTTCAAAATACACTTCACCGACAATTTCAACAATACGCTCTTTTGTCGAAAAGACGGTCGGAAAACGGATCGAGGAAGCGGCATTCAGCCAAACATTCGTACCGTCGGGCAATTTCACCTGATACTGTCCGGCTTTGGGAGTCACGATCGTGTTGTACGTTAAATCTGTTGCCGGAGGGGTCGATGCTGATTTCAGATCAATAGTGTACACAATTTCTCCCCGCTTGGTTTTCGTAATGACCGTTCGGCCTTCCTGCGCCACCTTGCCATTTGTTACTTCATCCAGCAGAATACTCTGCCCACTGGCCAACGTGAGTTTAGCCCGATGATCGCCCGGTAAGGCATCTGATTCAGTAACAATAGGTTGTGAATTAGGTTGAATCCCTCTATTCTTTAAGATGTACATGCCCAATGCTCCGACAATAACCACCGATGCGGCAACCGCCAGCGACTTTAAGAAAGGAATGAGACGACCGGTTTTTTCTGCCAAAGGCGGTTCATGAACCGGTAATGCTTCCCAAACCTGGTCCAGTTGCTTGGTCAACTCATCCGGATTGATATCCGCTTGCCGGGATTTGCCCAGATGTAGATACCAGCTTTCCAGTACTGCTTTTTCCTGTTCGGTCAACGTTCCTTCCCGGTACCTTTTAAGTAAATCCCTGGCTTTCGATTCCTCTTTCACACCTTGATGCATGCGTTATAGCGATAAGACGGTTTACCGGAGCACGGGTAGTAGTCGAACGAGAAAAAAAGATTTATTTCAACAGGAAGGCTAACAAAAAAGCGATATCAATCTTTTCACGCAGGATAGTAAGGGCATTATTCACTTGCTTCTTGACTGTTTTGTCCGAGATATTCAGTTCATCGGCAATTTCTTTGTAGGAAAGGTTATGCTTGCGGCTTAATTCAAAAACCTCCCGCATTCGGGGAGGCAGGAGGAGGATTTCTTTCTCAATGAGCGCACTCAATTCTTTTTCCCGGACTTGCTGGTCGGTGATGCATTCGCCTGCCTCCATAAAGTGGGCCAGCGATTGAATGTACTTTTGTTCTACTTGTTTATGAGCAATGAGATCAAAAATTCGATTTCGTAACGCACTGTACAAATAGGAAGAGAGAGATCCTTTTACACTAATTTCTTTTCTCCGGGTCCAGAATGTCGTAAAAAGATCTTGTAAAACATCTTTGGCTTCTTCCTGATCATTCAGCATCCGGTAAGCGTGCCGGTACAAGATTCCTTTGTATCTCTGATAGATTTCAGCAAAAGCCTGCACATCGTCCTGCGCGATCAGGGCCACTAATTCAAGATCACTATTTTCAGGATGAGAAGCCATAGTTACAAAAAAGTCAAATGTAACCTAAAATAATTATAGTATTCGGTTGCAGTATAAAACTTTACTAAAGTTGTTGTTGTCTCATTTTAGCTTTGAAAGGGTAAATCAGTACTTACTAGTGGTTCCGTCTATCTTTTCTGCTTTTATACTCCCTTTCTCCTTTCCGCCTTTTTGCCGAACTTTACCCGCCGAAATTTCCTTTGTGTATCAAACAGGATTGAGGTGCGCTATGATTGAACTCCCCGTAATACCCTCCGAACAACAGCGTAAAAAACGCCCCGACTGGCTGCGGGTGAAACTGCCCATTGGCCCGGAATATGCCAAAGTCCGCAAGCTGGTCGATACCTATAAATTACATACCATCTGTGAAAGTGGCAATTGTCCCAACATGGGCGAGTGCTGGGGAGCTGGCACGGCCACGTTCATGATTCTGGGGAATGTCTGCACGCGCAGCTGTACGTTCTGTGCGGTGGCCACGGGACGCCCCAACGAGTACGATACCGACGAACCGCGCCGGGTGGCCGAGGCCATTCTGTTGATGAAAGTCAAACACGCCGTCATTACGTCGGTCAACCGGGACGAACTGAAAGACCGGGGCGCCGAAATCTGGTACCAGACCGTTCGTGCCGTGAAAGAAGTGTCGCCCACGACGACCATCGAAACGCTGATCCCGGATACCAAAGGCAATTGGGACGCCCTGGTCCGGATGATCGAAGCGGGGCAGGAAGTCGTTTCCCACAACATGGAAACCGTGGAGCGGCTGTACCGCCGGGTGCGCCCGCAGGCCCGTTACGAACGGAGTCTGGAGCAAATCCGCCGGACGAAAGAATACGGACAACGGACCAAATCGGGCATTATGCTGGGGCTGGGCGAAACCGTGGACGAAGTGCTGAAAGCCATGGATGATCTGGTTGAAAACGGCCTGGACATTCTGACGCTGGGGCAATACCTGCAACCGACCAAGATGCACCACGAAGTCATCGAATGGATTCATCCCGAGAAGTTTGCCATGTACCGCGAAGAAGGCCTGAAACGCGGGTTGAAATACGTTGAATCTGGCCCGCTGGTGCGCTCGTCGTACCATGCCGAGCGGCACGTGAACGTATAAAGAAAGCCGGAAAGGAAAAAGGGGGGAGCGGAAATAGGTTTTTGGACCTTTTTCTACTCCCCCCTTTTTCCTTTCCGGCTTTTTCCTTTTCTTGTTCTGAATGAAAAAATACGACTTCATCATTGCCGGGGGAGGAATGGCCGGACTCAGTCTGGCTTATTACCTGAGCCAGTCGCCCCTGCGCGATTGCTCCATTCTGATTCTGGACAAAGAAACCAAGTCGCGGAATGATCGAACCTGGTGTTTCTGGGAGAAACAGGAGGGTCCCTTTGAGTCGATTTTATACCGCAAATGGAACACCGTCGAGTTCTTCGGAACCACCTACAAGGGTGCGCTGAACATCGGCGATTACCAGTATAAAATGCTCCGGGGAATCGATTTCTACGAGTTTATGAAGTCGCACCTTGCCCGGTTTCCTTCCATCGAATTTCGGCAGGCAACCGTCAACCGGGTGAAAGATACGCCCCAGGGCGGTTTTGTAATTGCCGACGACGAACCGTACATCGCCAACTTCGTTTTCGACAGTACGCATGTCCTGAAGTTGAACAAGCCCGAAAATCATAATCTCTGGCAGCATTTCAAAGGCTGGATCATTACGACCGAAAAACCGTGTTTCGACTCCAGTAAGCCGTGTATGATGGATTTTCGGATCGATCAGCAGGGCGACTGCCGGTTTTTGTATATTCTGCCTTTCGACGAGCGGACGGCGCTGGTGGAGTATACCATTTTCAATGAGCAATTGCTATCGGACGAACAGTACGAAACCGCCCTGATGAATTACATCGACCGGTTTCTGGATACGGGGAATTACGCGATTCAGGAGTCGGAATTCGGCATCATTCCCATGTCGGACGAACCCACCAGCGAACGGGCGGGCAAACACGTCGTCCGGATCGGAACATCGGGCGGTTATACCAAACCGTCGACGGGCTACACCTTCCAGCGTACTCAGCGGTATTTGCACGAAATTGTACAGAATCTGGTAGCCAACGGCAAACCGAAACGCCATAAACCGCGGTTGCGTCGCTTTTTCAAACGGTTTCTGGACAGCGTTTTGCTGAATGTGCTGCAAAAACGCCGTCACCCGGCGGATGATATCTTTACCCGGTTGTATCAATTGAACCCACCCGAACAGATTTTCCGGTTTCTGGACGAAGACACGACCTTCGCCGAAGATCTTAAAATTATGTCCACCGTACCGCTGAAGCCTTTTACCATTGCCGCTCTGGATGTGTTGCGCAAGCGAATTTTCCGGGCCTGAGCGCCAACCCAGGCCGTCCTGCCGCTTTTGAAAATGCCATTTTTGCTTGCTTGCGGGCTTCGGTGCTGCTTCCGGCGGCAAGGTTGAATCGGGATTTATCGCCGGAAGGAGGTAAGGTCCTCCGGAAAGGCGTTTCAACGTATAAATAAAAAAACAGCAGCGTGGGAATTTTCAAAGCTCATCTGCGTTATTTAAGTATCTGCTTCTGCTTGATCAGTTTCGGAATGGTTGGTCATTGGCTCCTCTCATTACGCACCTCTTTTAGTTAAGCATTTCTTTTTCAGGGCTTTAGTTGTGATCGGCCGACGCTGGATGGCGTTTGTTTTGTCCATTTACGCTTAAGAGCTACAAGAATAACCCTGGGACGTTAAGCAAATCAATGGGCTTATACCCATATTTCCGGCTTCCAACCTGGCGTAAAACATACGTGCGATGCGGTTGCTGGATTGCCAAACCTGGCAACGCTTGCTTTTGAAACTCATTTCGATTAATCAAATTCTACACTATGGATCAACTGGCCTTAAAACTTCAGAAAATACAGGAGTATGCAATCCGGACTACGGGCGGCTATTGTCTTTCCAATTTTCATCGTTCCTTAACGATCGATGGTTCAAAACTTTTTCGTCTTCATTTTAAAAGAGACGGTTTGGTGAAACCGACTGCGTTTGACATCGCCATTCATTTTGCAAAAGGCTTTGTCGTCGATTATAAAGATCGTGACCAGGACGTCATTCGGCTGCATTTTGATGATTTTGAGGCTGTTGTTGCCTATTTGACGGCTAAATAATAGCCAAACTCCCCGACCCCTTTAGTGCGTGAATTAAATTTAAACCAACCAATATGGCTAAATCACAGGAAACATTCAATAAAAAAGAGAAGGAAAAGGCGCGGTTAAAAAAGCGGAAGGAAAAGGAAGAAAAGCGGGAAGACCGAAAGCTGCAGGGTAATAAAAGTCAGAGTCTGGATGATATGCTGGCTTATGTGGATGAGAACGGCAATCTGACGTCCACTCCACCGGACTTATCGAAAAAGAGAGAGATCCCCCAGGAAGAAATACGCATCCGGGTGGTGAAACAGGAAAACAGTGGCACCCCCGCGGATTACAGCCGGCAGGGTGTGGTTGGTTTTTTTAATGAATCGAAAGGCTACGGGTTTATTAAAGATCAACAGGACCAACGCAGCATCTTTGTTCATAAGCGGGGATTGCTCGAGCCGGTGAAAGAAAACGATCGGGTAACGTTTCTCATTGAGCAGACTCCAAAAGGACCCAATGCGATTGAGGTAAAAAAGGTACGGTAAGAAAATCATTTAGTTGGCGACCCTTTTGGCCCTGAATCCTGAAAATCAGGGCCTGCCCAATTTTTTAAGCTGGCTGATATGCGAGCCGATAGCCTCGACAAGGGAAGCTTTTTGGTGGTATTGCAAGCCGTACTCTTCTGCCGTCGCCTGCACAATGGGCGCAATGGCCGGGTAGTGAATATGGCTGATGGAAGGAAAGAGGTGGTGCTCAATCTGAAAATTTAATCCGCCAATAAACCACGATAGCCAGCGAAAACTGGAAAAGTTCACTGTCGATTCAAGCTGGTGAATCGCCCAGGCATTCTCAATATTACCGTCATCGTTCAGGGTTGGCGCGACAACTTCCTCGACCACGTGCGCCAATTGGAAGATGGTACTCAAAACCAGTCCGGCCACAAAGTTCATCACCAGATAACCGATGAGCCATTGCCAGACCGTGAGATCCGTCACCAGCAGAGGCAGGGCACAAATGAAAAAAAGGTAGAGGACTTTGCTGGCAATCAAGATCAGAATTTGACTCAACGGAAAGGCCTTGGTTAAACGCTGACGGGCTTTTTGGTTAAAATCCCAGACCTGCCGGATATCCTTGACCAGAAACGAAAAGGTCATTAATCCATACAGCAGAAAAGCGTATACATGCTGGTAGCGGTGCATCCGGTGAAGCCGCTGCTGATTCGATAGGCGTAAAAAAGGCTTTCCGGTAATATCGCTATCCAACTGGTCAATGTTGGTGTAGGTATGATGAAGGGTGTTATGCTGAATTTTCCAGTTGTACACATTTCCCCCCAGCAAATAAAGGCTGCCGCTAAAACACTGATTGATCCAGGAACGGGACGAAAAGCTGCCATGATTGGCATCGTGCATCACCGACATACCGACCCCTGCAATCCCTAATCCCATCACGGCTGACAGCACCAGCATACCCGTCTCCGAAACTTCATTGCTTAGAATCAGAAGATAAGGAACCAGATAGAGGGCCAGCATAAAAAGACTCTTGAACAGGATGGGCTGCTCACCGGTCTTGGAAAACCCTTCTTGTTGGAAATGCTGATCGATGCGAGAGCGCAGCGCCGAAAAAAAATGTGATTTTTCCTTGTTAAGAAACTTCAAATGGGGAGCCGTAGCCGTCATGGTCAGTTGGGTTATAGGTGTCGTCAACCTATTATTTCCTGACGGCTGAAAGCTGTTGGAGACTAATGCGTTGCGTATTCCGTATGTAAAAAACGCTATAGAATTGGAAATAGTCTATTAATAAATGGATTTTTTTTGCGTTAGGGATTCCCTCCGCAAGCAATCAGTCCCTGCCCGGTCCGCTTTATCCTTTATAAATAGGCTCCATTCAACTTCTGATCGGAGCCGAAATAGTCCGCGGCATCCGTAAAAAACCGGGTCAGGGGCCGGTTTTGTTGGTTATTCATGAGTAGTATTTTGCTAAAAAATCTTTATTCTGTAATAATGACAAAAAGCGTCTTATGCGGAAGCGCATTCACTATAGTTATCTGATCGGAATAGGCCTGCTGGGCCTGGTGAGTTTTAAAACCAGTTGGGTATCACCCTGGGATGACGGTCCTTCACCGGCCCGAACGCCCGCCGAAGAACTGGCAACGTTTCAGATTGAACCGGGTCTGAAAGTGCAGTTGGTGGCCGCCGAGCCGATGGTAGAAGATCCCGTTGTGCTGACCTTCGACGAGGCCGGACGCTTGTGGGTGGTCGAGATGCGCGGTTTTATGCCCAATATCGACGGAGCCGGCGAGGAAAAACCGGTCGGGCGGATCTCGGTGCTGGAGGATACCAACGGCGATGGTCAGATGGATGTCAGCACTGTATATATGGATAGCCTGGTTTTGCCGCGCTCTCTTGCGCTGGTTCCGGGCGGGGCGCTGGTGGCCGAAAATAGTAAACTGTGGCTGACCCAGGATACCAACGGCGATCTGAAAGCGGATTCGAAAACGCTGCTTGATCCGCAATACGCCGTTGCCGGTTTGCCCGAACACGCTGGCAATGGCCTCTGGCGCAGCATGGACAACTGGTATTACAACGCTAAATCCCGTTTTCGCTACCGGCTGAACAACGGCACCTGGGAGCGCGACAGCACCGAATTCCGGGGGCAGTGGGGCATCAGTCACGACGATAAAGGACGGTTATACTACAACTACAACTGGTCGCAGCTCCACGCCGATCTGGTGCCCCCCAACTACCTGTCGCGCAACAAAAACCACACGCCCACGACCGGTATCGACCACGGCCTGACCATCGACCGGCGGGTGTATCCGATCCGGCCTAATCCGGCTGTAAACCGGGGCTATATTCCCGGAACACTCGACAAGGAAGGGCGTTTGCAGGAATTTACGGCCGCCTGTTCACCCCTCTATTACCGGGGAACGGCTTTACCAAAAGCCTATTACGGCAATGTTTTCGTCTGCGAACCGTCCGGTAATTTGATCAAACGCAATGTGGTGGAGGAAAAGGGCCTCCTGCTCAGCGCAACAGACCCGCACCCGGGCCGCGAATTTCTGGCATCGACCGACGAGCGGTTTCGGCCGGTTTTTCTGGCCTCGGGACCGGATGGGGCGTTGTATGTTGCCGATATGTACCGGGGCCTGATTCAGCACAAAGCCTACGTAACGCCGTATCTGCGGGAACAAACCTTGAACCGTCACCTGGAATTGCCGGTCAACAAAGGCCGGATCTGGCGCATCGTGCCCGAAAACTGGCAGCCGACCCAACGGGTAAAGTTGTCGAAAGCGACTTCGGCGGAGTTGGTCCGGGAGTTATCCAATCCCGACGGCTGGTACCGGGATCTGGCGCAGCGGTTATTGGTCGAACGCAACGACAAAACCATCCGGCAGCCGTTGGTGGACCTGGCCCGGAAAGGGGGCACTCCGCTGAGCCGGTTTCACGCCTTGTGGACCCTCGACGGCCTGAAATGGAGTGATTCGCAGTTACTGTTCAGCTTACTGACGGACGAGAATGCCCTGGTCAGAACGACGGCTTTACGGCTGCTGGAGCCGATGGCGAAAACCGACAAAGCTGTTCGCACGAAACTGGAACAACAACTTTTGAGGAGCTGGGAAAAAGCCCCGATTGAACAGGTTCTCCAGATGACCTTTACGGCAGGAGTGCTGGATGCGAAAGGGGCGCATCCGCTGCTGGCCGGTATTGTCAGCCGATACGGAGACACCGCACTGATCCGGGATGCGGCCCTCAGCAGCCTTCAGAACCAGGAATTTGCCTTTCTGCAAACCCTGCTGAAAACCCCGGCCTGGCAAACCCACGCTCCGTCGAAGGAGATTTTTCTGGAAATGCTGACGACCTCCATTGTCCGGAAACGGAACCCGGCGGAACTCAGTACCCTGCTGACTCAGCTCGACAAAGAGCCGCTGGGCTGGCAGGAAAAAGCCGTCCTGACGAGTCTGGCAATTCAGGGAAGTACCTCGAAAATGCCGATCAAACTGGCCGCTGCCCCCAAACTCCTGACGCGATCGAATGCGGCCCTTTCGCCGTCGCGGCTGGAAAATCTTGCGGCATTGTTTGAATGGCCGGGCCATACCGTCGTCAAAGAAAACCGGACCCAAAAGAACCGGTTAAGCGACGACGAACAGAAGCTCTTTGCCGCCGGCCGCCAGCTCTACCTGACAACCTGTTCGGGGTGCCACGGCACGGATGGAGCCGGTCTGAACCGGTTTGGTCCACCCCTGGTTGGTTCCGAATGGGTTTTGGGCGACGAAAAACGGCTGACGCTGATCCTGTTGCATGGTATGGAAGGACCCGTTGAGGTTGCCAAAAAAGTATACAATGTACCGGATATTCTACCGGTGATGCCGTCGCATTCAACGATGGATGACAACTCGATTACGGCCATTCTGATGTATATTCGTAACGAATGGGGCAACAATGCCGGGCCGATTGGCCGCCGGACGGTGGGCATGACGCGGGTGACCTCGCAGGGACGCGTGGTGCCGTGGACGGCCAAAGAACTGAACAATTACATGCTGGAAGCCAAAACGCCAACCGCGAAATAAAACCGGCCGAAACGCATACCGAACCAACAGTCCGAATTCTTAAACCCGTAGTAGCCATGTACAGACGAGAATTTATCCAGAGAGCGGCTGCCGGTGCGCTGGCCTTCTCGATGCCGAAACTGCCCGCGTTCCTGAAAGAGGTGCCGATGGGGGTGGTCGTACATTCCTACGCCAGCCGGTGGAATTCGAAGACGCCGAGTGATAAATACCCCGGTTTTACGAATGCCATCGAACTGATCGAGCATTGCAGGTCGATCGGCGCGGGGGGCGTGCAGACGGTGGTTAAGGACTGGTCGGCGGATTTTGCGAAAAAAGTCCGGGACGAACGCGAGAAAACCGGTCTGTATCTGGAGGGGTCGATTGCCGTGCCCAAACAGGCCGGACAGGTGGCGGCTTTTGAGCAGGAAGTTATCAACGCTAAAGAAGCCGGTGCCACGGTGCTGCGGACCGTTTGTTCAACCGGCCGGCGGTACGAAACCTATCATTCGCCGGACGAATGGCAGACGTTGAAGAAAACCGCCCTGACCTCGCTGCAACTGGCTGAGCCGGTTTTGCGGAAACACAAGGTCAGGCTGGCGGTCGAAAACCACAAGGACTGGCGGGCTGAGGAACTGGTGGCCATTCTGAAACAACTGAACAGTGAATGGATCGGGGTTACGCTGGATTTTGGCAACAACATTGCCCTGCTCGAAGATCCGATGAAACTGGTCGAAACGCTGGCGCCGTATACGTTCACTACGCACGTTAAAGACATGGGTGTTCAGGAATATGCGGACGGTTTTCTGTTGTCGGAAGTGCCGCTCGGTTACGGGATTCTGGACCTGCCGAAGATGGTTGCGGTTTGCAAAAAGCACAATCCGGCGGTGACGTTCAATCTCGAAATGATTACCCGCGATCCGCTCGAAATACCGTGTCGGAAAGCGGAGTACTGGTCGACGTTCGACGGCATTCCAAAGTCGGACATGGACCGGACGCTGCGCATGGTCAAACAGCGTGCCTACAAAGCCGGACTGCCCCGGTTTTCGCAGTTACCCGCCGAAGACCGCCTGGCCGCTGAGGAGAAAAACATCGTTTCCTGCCTTTCATACAGTAGTAATCGGCTAGGACTTAAATAGAGTTGGTATATGGTTTAGCGTTTATGGTATTCAGTTTACGGTTTACCGTGGACGAACGCAATGGCTGGGCAGAAACAACACCTGTGTCAACGAACCGAAAACCGTATACTGTAAACCAATCAACAATGAGTAAGGACATACTACCTGGAATTAAGCAATTTGATTTGAGTGGAAAAGCCGCCATTGTAACGGGCGGCTCGAAAGGACTGGGATTGGCGATGGCAGCCGGACTGGCATCGGCCGGGGCTAATCTGCTGCTGGTCAACCGCAATGCGGCCGAAGGGGCGCAGGCCGCCAGGGACTTAAGCACGGAATACGGGGTGAATGCGCTCTCGTTCAGTGCCGACATTACGGATCAGCAACAAACCGAAACGATGGCGAAAGCCGCCATGGATGCATTTGGCCGGATCGATATTCTAATCAATAGCGCCGGGATTAACATCCGGGGGGCCATCGACGAACTGACGCTGGAGGATTTCAACCAGGTCATGACGGTGAATGTAACCGGAACCTGGCTCTGCTGCCGGGCTGTGACGCCTTTCATGAAAAAAGCCGGACGGGGTAACATCATCAACCTGGCCAGTACGCTCGGGGTGGTGGGCTTGTCGAACCGGACGCCGTACACGTCCAGCAAGGGGGCGGTGGTGCAGATGACCCGGGCACTCGGGCTGGAACTGAGCGCGTTCAACATCAACGTCAACGCCATTTGCCCCGGCCCGTTCCTGACCGACATGAACGTCCCGATTGCCGACACGGAAGAGGGAAAGAAATTTGTGGTGGGTGCCACCGCGCTGGGCCGTTGGGGCCAGTTGCGCGAAATTCAGGGCGCGGCCATTTTCCTCGCCAGCGAAGCGGCTTCCTACATGGTCGGTTCCCTGATTACCGTCGACGGCGGCTGGACTGCCAAATAGGGTTTGACGTTTAAGGTGGTCAGGATGCGGTCATTTTAAACAGAAAACCGATCAATGGGCCTCCAGGGCTGACACGTTACCCCTTAAGCTTTACATCTTTAACGTTCATTTCAATGGAACAAGTCATTGGCCGGGCGCAGAAAACCCGGGTGCGCTATGGCATGCTGGCGCTCGTTTTTGTCAACGTGGTGATCAATTACCTCGATCGCACGAACCTGGCCGTGGCGGCTTCCAACCTGACTAAAGACCTCGACCTGTCACCGGTCGATATGGGGTACATCTTTTCGGCCTTTGGCTGGAGTTACGCGATTTTGCAGATTCCCGGCGGGTTGATCGCTGACCGCTTTGGTCCCCGGATTCTGTACGCGTTTTGCCTGATTGCCTGGTCGTTCGTGACCGTGCTTCAGGGGCTTGCCAGCGGTTTTGCCAGCCTGTTCGGGTTGCGGCTGGCAACGGGAGCTTTCGAAGCGCCTTCCTATCCGATCAACAACCGGATCGTGACGAGTTGGTTTCCGGATAACGAACGGGCGGCTGCCACAGCCCTGTACGTGTCGGGCCAATTCATCGGTCTGGCGTTTCTGACCCCGATGCTGGTGACGGTACAGTATTATACCGGCTGGAAAGGGCTGTTTTTGGTCACCGGTTTGGTCGGGATTGTCTGGGGCGTTGTCTGGTATTTATTTTACCGCGACCCGCTCGATCATTCGGGCGTCAACCAGGCCGAACTCGATTATATTGAAGAAGGGGGCGGTTTGTTCCGGGGGCAAAAGAAAGTGGGGACGCCCGCCAATGTCTGGACCTGGGCGAACCTCAAACTGGTTTTCAGCGGCCGGACGCTCTGGGGTGTTTATTTTGCGCAGTTTGCCGTCAACGCCACGCTCTGGTTTTTCCTGACCTGGTTTCCGACCTATCTGGTCAAATACCGTGGGCTGGATTTTATCAAATCCGGTTACCTGGCGTCAATCCCGTTTCTGGCGGCCTGTGCCGGGGTGCTCCTGTCCGGTTTTGTGTCGGATAATCTGGTGAAGAAAGGCTGGTCGGTCAGTGCGGCCCGCAAAACCCCGATCATTATCGGCCTGATTTTATCCGTGGCGCTGATCGGGGCGAATTACACCAACGACACGGCGTTGGTCATCTTCTTTATGTCGTTCTCATTCTTCGGGGCCGGTATGGCCTTGATTTCCTGGGTTTTCGTGTCGTTGCTGGCCCCCCGACACCTGATCGGCTTAACCGGTGGCGTGTTCAATTTTATGGGTAATCTGGCGTCGATCATTGTTCCGATTGTCATTGGGTATCTGGCCAAAGACGGCGATTTCAAACCGGCGCTGGTATTTATCGGCACTCTGGGCTTTCTGGGGGCCTGTTCCTATACCTTTGTAGTTGGTAAAATCGAGCGAAGCGGCTAAAGACCGGCATTTTCCTGTCGCCGTTCCCCAACCAGGCGGTTCGGCGTTTTCTCATTTCTTTTTTTATAATGGATCATTCAACTCATTTTCCTGATCGGTTCAAGGGTCAGGTTGCTATTGTAACGGGCGGGGCCGACGGACTCGGAAAGGCCATTGCCAGCCGGCTGGGCGCAGAAGGCGCTTCCCTGGCGCTGTTTGACCGGAATGCGGTTTTACTGGAAAAAACCGCTCAGGAGTTCCGGGCCAGTAACATTCCCGTGCAGACGTATACGCTGGATATTTCGCAGGAAGAAGCCGTCAAACAGGCCGTTGAACAAACCGTTGCGGATTTCGGCAAAATCGACGTGGTCGTGCATTCGGCGGGTATTGTCGGGCCGACGAGTACCAACATTACCCACTACGCCACCGCTGATTTTGAAAAAGTACTCGCCATCAATCTGTTTGGGAGCTTTCTGATCACCAAATACGCGGTTTCGCACATGGCTGAACGCCAGTATGGCCGGATTCTGCTCATTGCGTCCATTGCCGGGAAAGAAGGCAATCCGGGCATGGTGGGCTATTCGGTCAGCAAAGCGGGCGTGATTGGCCTCGTGAAAGCCATTGCCAAGGAATACGCAACGGCGGGAATCACGGTCAACGGGCTGGCCCCGGCGGTCATCAAAACCGCCATGAATGCCGATACCGCTCCCGAGCAACTGGCGTACATGACCGCTAAAATCCCGATGGGACGCCTGGGCGAACCGGACGAAGTGGCCGCCATGGCGAGTTTCATCGTTTCGCCGGAAAACAGCTTCTCAACCGGTTTCGTCTACGATATTTCGGGTGGTCGGGCAACCTACTAAGATGCGGACTTGCTTGCTGTAACGTTCGGAGAAAAACAGAAACAGGGCCCCGTTCACGGGGCCCTGCTCTACTACTTTCAAATCCTTATTTAACCGGTATGACTTCTACGATATTGTAAAATATAATCAATAGATAGAAAATTAAGTAATTAACTCATATCGTTTAATGACAGCACAAGGTAGGCAGGCGCTGATTGGCAGGAAATGGGAGATTTCCGGTTTTTTCGAGTGGTTTTTCCCCGATAGTATCCTTTTGGATTCGTTTTATTGCTTAATAGCCTGACTGTTAACTTCTTAGTAGAAGAACGGCGGGGGAGTGTTTTATGGTAAAAATACGGTCATCGGCGTTGTTGCGAAAAAGCCCGAAAGTTTCCAATGGCTTCGGAAACCGTTAATGCCCGGTTATACACCGAAAGCTGGCGCACCTGCCCGTTGAGGGAGGAACCAATCCGGATGGTGGACGCGCCCATCGCCGATTTGAGGTACGGACTAAACCGCCCCCAGCCGAATTGCCGGGTTTCGCCCCCGTCGTTCAGCACGCCATCAACCACAAAGGCAATGAGGTGCGGTCCGCCGTCGACCACAAGGCTGAGGTGGTGGTTCTGATTGGGTTTCAGCAATCCTTCGTCGCAGGCCCAGGCCGACTGCGTCTGTCCGTCGTTCATGGCAAACTCGACGGTTTTCTGCTTCGTCGTGCGGAGATACCAACCTTTACCCGTCGAATCGCGGGTATCCAGCAACAGCTGGTTTTCGGCCAGGCTGCTCAGCGTAAAGCTCAGTTCCACGGTGAAGCCATTGGGCAGACTCAGGCCCGGTTGTTCCAGTTTTTTGGTGTCCCGTCTGTAGAAATCGGGCAGGAGGGGAGCGGCTACGGTTTGCGGAAATTTACCCGCTTGGTACGTCCAGTTCGTGACCAGCCCTTCGGTTGTTTTTTGCTGAGGCTCAAACTGATTCCAGAGTTTATCCAGTAAACCTTTGTCGATCCGGTGGACGCGGGCAATGTCCTTCTGGGTTTCGGTAATGAAGTACGAACCCTGGTCTTCGATCAGGTCGGGGTAACTCATCCGGATGAACGGATCGTCGTCGTACAGCAGGATTTCGGGCTGGCTCCACCGGATGATTTTCCCGTTGGGCGAATCGGCCTCGACGCCCCCCGCTATCCAGGCCGGATTCCGGTCGTCGTACGCCATGCTGTTCCGGTTTTTGTGCTCCCGGATGAACCGGCCGCCGTGGTTGTGAAACCAGTAGAGGTATTTTCCGTTTGCGCATTTCCAGACAAAATTGGCCGCCCGCGGGTGTTTGACCAACCGCCCATTCCCATAGCGCAGGTACTGCGGAGATTCCCAGGTGTGCCCGGCGTCGCGGCTGTAACTATAAACCGGGTAACCGTCAATGGTCCGGTAAACGCAGAAGAACGAGCCGTCGCTGAGCACTACCACATTCTGTTCTTCGGCAATGGGGCCACCAACGCCCGCTGGCGTCCGAAGGCCAAGGTCGCCGTCGGGCAGGGTATTCCAATGGGCCTGTGCCGGATCGGCGATTGTCAGTAAATCCGAGCTTTGCACGAAAGCTCCCTCGCTCGACGTGAAAAAACCATTGCCAAAACCGCCGACTTTGTGAAGGGGTACAAAGGCCGATCCGTTGTGCGTGAAGGCCCGGCCCACGTTCCAGAAATATTGAATGCTACCCTGGTACGGGTTTTTGCGGTCGATTTCAAAATTTCGGATGGGAATCGTAATGCGGTTTTTGGACCAGCTTTTTCCGTGATCGTCGGAGTATTTGAAGACAAAATAGCCCTGGCTATCCACGCGTTTTACCAACCCGTCTTTGTACGGCGGATTGTCGCCTTTGACGGCCCGGATGTTGTCGGTATTGTGGTTGTAGAAAACGAAAATCCGACCCGATGGCGCCTTGAGCACCACGGCGTAGGAGGCTTCCGGACCGTCCCCCGGTTCCAGGTCCTGTTTGTCGATCCAGGTTTTTCCCTGATCAAAACTTCGCTGGGAGATGATGTGCTGGCCTGATGCGCCTTCGTGGCCGGTACCGGTCGTCAGGATGCACAACCAGGCGCCGTCGTTGGTTTTGACAAGGTAGGGTTGGTCGCTGTAGGTTTCGTCGGGAATCACCGTCCCGGTTTTGATATTGCGCCAGTCCTGCTGCGCCAGCAGCGGGCCGATCAGGGACAGGCTCAGCAGGAAACTAAGAGAAAGAAATCGGACTGTTAAGCGGAACGTCATCGTGTCAGGCAATTTTCTTAGTAAAGTCGGCAGCTGGGGGTTACTACCGTTCGGGACGACAGATCATTCCCGGGACCGCAGAATGGGTTTTGAAATAATCGAACCGGGTTGATAGTAAGAAGCGGGTTTGATTGTCTTTCCATTATACCATTATTCCCGATTATGCGTAAAAACCTTCCTCTTTTCCTGCTTTCCAGTCTGCTGCTGACCATCGAATCCGTTGCCCAGCCCATTTACATTGCGCCCAATGGCAATGATAAAAACGCCGGAACGCTCCAGAAACCGTTGGCGACGCTGGAAGCCGCCCGGAATCGGGCGCGGTTGCTGCGCAAACAAAAACCGCTGACCCGGCCGCTCGAAATCATCGTTCGGAAAGGCGAATACCGCCTGACGGACCCCTTGCAACTGGGCCCGGAAGACTCGGGTACGGAAACTGCTCCGCTGGTCATCAAGGGAGAAGCGGGCAGTATGCCGGTTTTCAACGGCGGGCTCCGGATCAGCGGTTTTGAGAAAGTTTCGGACGAACTCTGGAAAGCAGATATTCCCGAAGTACGCCGGTTTGGCTGGCAGTTCGAGCAACTGTACGTCAACGGTCAGCGGGCAGTGCGGGCCCGAACGCCCAACGACGGTTTTTTTCAGCCGATCTCCGTGACGGAAACGGTGCTGAACAAAGGAAACGGGCGCGCTCCGGAGTTTGCCGTGCAGCGGATCCGGGTGCCGATCGAGAGCCTGGATGCGCTGCAAAAGCTCTCCGAAGCCGAATTGAGCCGGGTGGTCGTGACGTTTTATCACAACTGGGACAATACCCGAAAACCGGTGCTTTCCATCAGCCGGGCCGATACCTCCATCTACATCGCGGGGGATGGGCTTAAACCCTGGAATAAGATCACCAGCCACTCGCTCTTTGTGCTCGAAAATCTAAAAAATGCCCTCAACGCACCGGGTGAGTGGTTTCTCGAACCGTCGGGTACGCTCTATTACCGTCCCCGTCCCGGCGAAACCATCGAAAAAATGGCCTGCTATGCGCCGGTTAACGAGAAGTTTGTCATTGTCAAAGGGAATGAAAAAAGCGGCAAACGGGTGACAAATATCCGGTTTGAGAACCTGTCGTTCCAGATGGCGGGGTATCGGATGCCTGCTTTCGGGAATGAACCGGAACAGGCGGCAGCGCGGGTCGACGGAACGATCCAACTCGATTTCGCCGACCACATCAGCTTTCTCGACTGCGAAATTGCGCATACCGGCGGCAGCGGCATCTGGTTTCGGCGGGCCTGCGCCAACGGGCGGGTCGAACGCTGTTACCTGCACGATTTGGGTGCCAGCGGGGTGAAAATCGGCGAAACCGTCATCCGGCCCGATTCGTCGGAAGTAACGCACCACATCACCGTCGACAACAACATCATGCGGTCGGGCGGACACGTTTTTCCCTGTGCCGTCGCCCTGATTATTTTTAACGGCCGGGATAATGCGCTGACCCATAACGAAATCGCCGATTTTCGGTATTCCGGCATTTCCGTCGGCTGGGTCTGGGGCTACACCTTCAGCCCGTCGAAACGAAACCGGGTTGAATACAACCACATTCACCACCTGGGCTGGGGCGTGTTGAGCGATATGGGGGGCGTGTATACACTGGGCATGTCGGAAGGCACGGTCGTTTCGAACAATGTCATTCACCACATTTATGCCTACGATTACGGCGGCTGGGGCCTGTATACCGACGAAGGCTCGACGGGAATCGTGATGGAAAACAACCTGGTGTATGCCTGCAAAAGCTCCGGTTTTCACCAGCATTACGGCCGGGATAACCTCATTCGCAACAACATTTTTGCCGACAACATCAAGGCGCAGTTGCAGGCCACGCGCGTCGAACCGCACCGGTCGTTTTCGTTTACCAATAACATCGTTTATTACCGGACCGGAACGCTGCTCAGCAGCAATTGGGAGAAAGTTAACCTGACCTCGGATCAGAACTGCTACTGGGATGCCCGCCCGAAAGAGCCGCTGTTTGGCAAACAATCTGTAGCAGACTGGCAACAGGTCGGGAAAGATCCGCATTCGATTGTGGCTGATCCGGGTTTTGTGAATCCGCAGGCTTTCGATTTCCGGTTGAAAAACACCGATGTCGTAAACCGGATCGGCTTCAAACCGTTCGACTACAGCCAGGCTGGCGTGTACGGTTCGATGGCCTGGAAAAACAAGGCCCGGATGGATTCGGGTGTGGCGCAGGAATTCGACCAGATGGTGGCGCAACGCGAAAAAAAATAGCCTAATGAACGATTCAATGCGACGTATCCTTTCGTTTCTTTTTGTAGTTGTTTTCTTCAGCTCCTTCGCGCAGGCCCAGACCGATACGTTGTCGGAAAACCGGCCGTTTCTGGAACGCAACGGATTGCCCAACTTCTTTCACAAACTGCAAAAGGGCGGGCCGGTTTCGATTGCCTATTTTGGCGGGAGCATCACCGAAGCGGGCCATGGCTGGCGCGAACAATCGCTGAACTGGTTGCAGCAGCAGTATCCAAAAGCGAACCTGACGCATATTAATGCCGCCATTGGCGGAACCGGTTCCGATCTGGGTGTTTTCCGGCTCCGCCAACATGTGCTGGTACACAAACCGGATCTGGTGTTTGTCGAGTTTGCGGTGAATGACAGCGGCCAGCAGCCCGAAAAGATTCACAAGGCGATGGAGGGAATTGTGCGCCAAATCTGGCGGCAAAACCGCAAAACCGACATTTGCTTTGTCTACACCCTGAACGCGCCGATGGCGCCGGTTCTGCTGGAACGACGGATGCCGAACTCGGTGCGGGCGATGGAACAGATCGCCCATCATTACGGTATTCCGTCGGTACACATGGGGCTGGAAGTGATTCGGCTGGATCGGCAGGGAAAACTGATTTGGGGGGGCAAAAAAGAAGACTATCCCGACAAGACGGTTTTTGCGCCCGACAAAACCCACCCGTATTCGGATACCGGCCACCGGTTATATACGGAAGCGTTGAGCGGGGCCATGCGGCAAATCGCCACTGTCGGAAAACCGGGTGCTCACGCCGTTCTGAAACCGTTTGTGTCCGACAATTGGGAGAATGCGCAGATGATTCCGGTGCAATCGCTGGTCCGGCAGGGAAACTGGCAGGAAGTGACACCCGATAATGACACGGTAGCGCGTCAGCTTCGGAACCGGTTTGCGTCCCTGCTCAAATCGAACCAGCCGGGTGCATCGCTGCAGATCAGATTCAAAGGCACAATGGCCGGACTCTACGACGTCATCGGTCCGGGTTGCGGGCAATACGCCGTCACGATCGATGGGACGCCGGGCGCGCTGTATCCCCGGTTCGACAGTTTTGCAACCTATTACCGGTCGCATTATTTCTTTCTGCCCACGCTCGACGAAAAGAGCCATACCATTACGCTGACGGTTTCGGCGGAACCGCTGGACAAAGCCGCCATCCTGCAAAAACGCAACCAGACCATCAATGATCCGCGTCGGTACGCCGAAAACGCCGTGTATGCCGGTCAGTTGCTGATCATCGGAAAGCTGGAAAAATAAAGGTTGACGGGAAGACAACCGGCACAGATTCGGGTTCACGCGGTCCCTTCCAAATGGTATATTATTCTTTCGTACGGAACAGGAACCAAATTAACAGAAAGCGGAAGTGTGAAATAGAACCTGTTTTTTGGGGATTTAGGGATTTTTGCCCATTTTCGTGGTCGTTACTTCTCTATTAATAAAGGCAATTGTTCTGCTATTGCCGAAATCAGGTTTCAAACCAGCCGTCTATTCTGTATTTGACCGTTTACTTTATCCATCAACAAACCCATGAGAAGAAGGGATTTTATCCAACTCTCCGGCCTGGGAATGAGTGCGCTACTGGGAAGTTCCATCCCGGTTTTGGGCGACTCGGTTCCGTTGGCCCGGATGCTCGAACCCCGCGCCGATGCTGCCCAGAAAAAAAAGCTCGCTGACGTCGCCCTGAATGCGGCCAGAAGCAAGGGCGCGACGTACGCCGATGTGCGGATCGGGCGGTATTTGCAGCAGTTTCTGTTTACGCGGGAAATGAAGGTGCAGAACATCACCAACGCTGAATCCTACGGCGTAGGCATCCGCGTGATTGCCAACGGAACGTGGGGGTTCTCGGCGACGAGTGACGTGCGGCCCGAGGCCATCGCCAAATGCGCCGAAACCGCCGTGGCCATTGCCAAGGCCAATGCCAAAATTCAGAAGGAACCCGTTGACCTGGCTCTGCAGAAGGGCGTCGGCGAGGTGCGCTGGAAAACACCCCTGAAAAAAAACGCCTTCGAGGTGCCGGTTCAGGAAAAGATTGATTTGTTGATGAAGGTGAACGATGCCGCCCTAAAAAATGGGGCCGGTTTTGTAACGTCTAACCTGTTCTTTATCAATGAACAAAAGTATTTTGCCTCGACCGATGGTTCATACATCGATCAGGATATTCACCGCATCTGGCCGACGTTCACGGTGACGGCGATAGACCGCCAGGCCGGAAAATTCAAAACCCGGGATGCGCTCAGTTCGCCGATGGGCATGGGCTATGAATACCTGGACGGCACGGCTTCCGATAAGATTCCCGGTCCGAACGGCCTGATCAGTTACCGCAATTCGTACGATATGGTGGAGGATGCGACGTGGGCCGCTCAACAGGCGAAGCAGAAACTCACCGCCAAATCCATTCAGTCCGGTAAATACGATCTGGTGCTGGATCCGAATCACCTCGGGCTGACGATCCACGAATCGGTCGGCCACGCCACGGAGCTGGACCGGGTGTTGGGTTACGAGGCCAACTACGCGGGAACTTCCTTCGCGACACTCGACAAATGGAAATCCAAAAACTTCAATTACGGCAGCAAGATCGTCAACATTGTGGCCGACAAAACGCAACCGTATACGCTCGGCACCGTGGGCTACGACGATGAAGGCGTACCCACCAAGGAGTGGGATCTGATCAAGGACGGGATTCTGGTCAATTACCAAGCGACCCGCGATCAGGTTAAAATTCTGGGCGGCACCGAGTCGAATGGCTGCAGTTACGCCGACAATTGGGATTCGATCCAGTTTCAGCGGATGCCGAACGTCTCGCTCAAACCCAGTGCCGAAAAACGCTCGGTGTCCGACATGATCAAGGGCGTCGATAAGGGTATTTATATTCTCGGCCGTGGTTCATATTCCATTGATCAACAGCGGTATAACTTCCAGTTTGGGGGGCAGTTGTTCTACGAGATCAAGGGCGGACAAATCGTCGGTATGCTGGATGATGTGGCTTACCAGTCGAACACGCAGGAATTCTGGAATTCGTGCGCGCAACTATGCGACGAAAACGATTACCGCACGTTTGGCTCCTTTTTCGACGGAAAGGGCCAGCCTTCGCAGGTCAGTGCGGTTTCGCACGGTTGCCCCACGACTCGCTTCAACGGCGTCAATGTCATCAATACCGGACGGAAGATCTGAAGAGTTTAAGGTTTAAAGGTTCATGTCTAACGTATAACACGTTAGCTGTTTATTCCTTAAACCTTAGACGTTAAACGTTAAACGATCATGGCCATTTTAAGCAAAGAAGAAGCAAAAAAAATACTCGATAAGGTGCTGGGTTATTCCAAGGCGGACGAAATGAGCGTGAGCCTGAACGGAAACCGCACCGGTAACATCCGGTACGCCCGGAATACGGTTTCGACCAGTGGCGAAACCGATAATTTAGCCCTGGCGGTTACGGCCGTATTTGGCAAGAAAGTAGGGTCGGCTACCATCAACGAATTCGATGATGCCTCGCTGGAGAAAACCGTCCGGCGGGCGGAGGAAATTGCCCGGCTGGCACCCGAAAATCCGGAATATGTCCCGATGCTGGGGCCTCAGAAATACATCGAAACGGCCTCCTACGCCGAAAGTACCGCCAAAATCAATCCGGAATTCCGGGCGCAGGCGGCTTTCGATAGCATTGATCCGTGCAGCAAAAAGAACCTGACGGCCGCCGGTTATCTGGAAGATACCACCGGTTTTTCGGCCATTGCCAACAGCAGGGGCTTGTTTGGATACAATCCGTTTACGTCGGTTGATTTTTCGGTGACAACCCGCACCGCCGACGGGACTGGTTCCGGCTATGCCGTCCGCGATTTCAATGATGTATCGAAACTGAGCACGAAGGAAGCCACGGAAATTGCCATGCAGAAGGCGCAGGCATCCGTCAACGCCAAAGCGCTGGAACCCGGCAAGTACACGGTGATTCTGGAACCGACGGCCGCCAGCGACCTCATTGGGTTGATGATGAATAACCTGGACGCCCGCAATGCCGAAGAGGGCCGGAGTTTTATGAGCCGGAAAGGCGGAGGAACCCGGCTGGGTGAAAAATTCTTTGATGAGCGCATTACGATTTATTCCGATCCGGCCAACGTTGAAATTCCGGGTTCGCCCTTTCTGGGTGGCGGTGGGGGCCGGTTTGGCGGTGGCGGTGTAGACGGTCGGCCGATGGAAAAAACACTCTGGGTTGAAAACGGAATCATCAAAAACCTGAGTTATTCGCGGTACTGGGCGCAGAAAGCGGGTGTCAAGGCGGTGCCGCCTTCGAACGGGTTTATCATGCAGGGCGGTAACCAGTCGATGGCCGATCTGATCAAAAGCACCCAAAAAGGCATCCTGGTTACCCGGTTCTGGTACATCCGGGCCGTTGATCCGCAGACCTTGCTGTATACCGGTCTGACCCGCGACGGAACGTTTCTGATCGAAAACGGGCAGATCAAGTACCCGATCAAAAATTTCCGGTTCAACGAAAGTCCGGTCATCATGCTCAACAACGTCGAAGCCCTGGGCAAACCGGTTCGGGCCGGTGGTGTGCTGATTCCGCCGATGAAAATCCGGGATTTTACGTTCAGCAGCCTGTCGGATGCCGTATAACAGGTTCCGGGTTGACTGCATTTACCCTAAAAAAACGCCGAAATCGCTATTTAGCAGCCCCCGGTTTTAACCGGGGGCAATAGGGAGCCTGCAGGAACCGAACCGTTTTAACGGTTTATACGTCGGGCAAACGGTTCGTGTATCCGTCGGTACGGTGCCGGTCGCCCGGTTCTGATCGGCGACTAAGCCGCAGGAGGGCTTTAACGGTAAAATATCCCCCAATCTGGAGGATAGGGAGCGGAGGCTTATTTCGCATTTTTAACAAAACCGGACAGCGGCTACTTCGTTGGACTTGAAGGCTGAAGAAGTAGAACAAATACTTTTTGAGCGGAGAGCCTACGGAAGTCGGCCCGGATTTCGTTTATCATATACCAATCACTTTATTAACAGACAAACATTGAACCGTCGAGATTTTCTCCAATGGACCGGGTTAGGTGCTGGTGCGCTTCTTTTACCTAACGGTACGGTTTTCGGTCGCCCGGTCGCCCCGGAAGCGCTGCTGGAACCCGGTGTAGATGTGGCCGTCAAAAAACGACTGGCCGATGCCGCCCTGAATGCGGCCAAATCCAAAGGGGCTACCTACACGGATGTTCGGATTGGCCGGTATTTACAGCAATTTGTAACCACGCGTGAGGACAAAGTGCAGAACATTGTCAACACGGAATCCTACGGCGTCGGGGTGCGGGTGATTGCCGACGGATGCTGGGGATTTGCCTCGGTGGTGGATGCCAAGAATGAGGCCCAAACCGCCAAAGCCGCCGAAGAAGCCGTAGCCATTGCCAAAGCCAACGCCCGCTTAATGAAACAGCCGGTGCAACTGGCCCCGCAGAAAGGCTACGGCGAGGTGAGCTGGAAAGCGCCCATCAAGAAAAATGCCTTCGAAGTGCCGATCAAGGAGAAGGTGGATCTGCTGTTGTCGGTCAACGATGCGGCCCTGAAAAACGGGGCTAACTATGTCAATTCGGTGCTGTTCATGGTCAACGAACAGAAGTACTTTGCTTCCACCGACGGTTCGTATATCGATCAGGATATTCACCGCATCTGGCCCACTTTTCAGGTAACGGCCATTGATCCCAAGTCAGGTAAATTCGAAACCCGGGGTGAGTTAAGTGCACCGATGGGGATGGGGTACGATTACCTGCAAGTTAATCCGGGCGATAAGATAACCGGCATTACAACCCGCTATAACAAAGGGTACGACATGCTGGAAGACGTGACGGCGGCTGCCAGACAGGCCAAGCAGAAGCTCACCGCCAAGTCGGTCGAAGCCGGGAAGTATGACCTCGTGCTGGACCCCTCACACCTCTGGCTGACGATTCATGAGTCGGTCGGACACCCGCTGGAACTGGACCGGGTTTTGGGCTACGAAGCCAATTTTGCCGGAACGAGTTTCGCCACGCTCGATAAATGGAAATCCAAAAACTTCAATTACGGCAGCAAAATCGTCAACCTGTTTGCGGACAAAACGCAGGAGGGGTCGCTCGGCGCGGTTGGCTGGGATGATGAAGGAGTAGCCTGTAAAAAATGGGATCTGGTCAAAGACGGTACGCTGGTCAATTATCAGGCCATTCGGGATCAGGTGCACATCATTGGTGAGAACGAGTCGCAGGGGTGCTGTTACGCCGACAGCTGGGGCTCCGTGCAATTCCAGCGCATGGCCAATGTGTCGCTGGCGGCTGGCAAAACGCCCCTTTCGGTGCAGGACATGATCAAGGATGTCAAAAAAGGCATTTATATCATCGGCGACGGTTCGTTCTCGATCGACCAGCAACGGTATAACTTCCAGTTTGGCGGGCAGTTGTTCTACGAAATCAAGGACGGTCAGATTGCGGGTATGCTGAAAGATGTGGCTTATCAGTCGAACACCCAGGAATTCTGGAACTCCTGCACGCAGATCTGCGACGAGCGGGATTACCGCCTGGGCGGTTCGTTCTTCGATGGAAAAGGTCAGCCCATGCAGGTCAGCGCCGTCTCCCACGGTAGTTCGACCGCCCGTTTCAACGGCGTCAACGTCATCAATACAGCACGGAAAATTTGAAAAGTTTAAGGTTTAAAGTTTAACGTTTAAGGTGGTTTGCAAGCGGCCCCTTACTGTTTAACCTTAAACCTTACGCCTTAAACGTTAAACGAAAAATGGCAGTTATATTATCCGAAGCGGAGGCTAAGGCGTTGCTTCAGAAGGTATTAAGTTATTCGAAGGCCGACGAGTGCGAGGCTAATCTGCTCGGGCAGGAGCGGGGAAATATCCGGTATGCCCGTAACGAAGTCTCGACGAGCGGTTTTATGATCAATCAGAATTTACAGGTCCAGTCGTCGTTTGGAAAAAAAGTCGGTATTGCGACCATTGACGAATTTGACGATGCGTCGCTGGAAAAAGTGGTGCGCCGGTCGGAAGAACTGGCCCGGTTAGCCCCGGAAAATCCGGAGTACATGGGGGTTCTGGGACCGCAAAACTACCTAAAAACGAACGGTTTTTTTGAATCGACCGCTAAAATTACGCCCGCAGCCCGGGCCGAAGCCGTGGCCAAAAGCCTGGAGGCATCCGGAAATCAGAAGCTGTCGGCGGCCGGTTTTATGGAGGATAACCGCGGTTATTCGGCCATGATGAACTCCAAAGGCCTGTTTGCGTATTACCCCAGTACCAATGTGAACTTTTCGCTGACCGTCCGGACGGACGACGGTACGGGATCGGGCTACGTCATTCGGGGTGTCAGTGACTTTGCCAAACTGGACACGGCTGCGGCTTCCAAAATTGCGGTGCAGAAATGCCTGGGTTCGGTCGGGGCGAAGGCGCTGGAACCGGGGAAATACACCGTCATTCTGGAACCGACGGCGGCTGCCGTTTTATTGGAAAACATCTTTTTCAGCATGGACGCCCGGAGTGCCGACGAAGGGCGGTCATTTCTGAGTAAACCGGGGGGTAAAACCAAGCTGGGAGAGAAGATTGTGGACGAACGCGTGACGATCTATTCCGATCCGACGCATCCCGAACTGCCCGCTGCTCCGTGGTCGGGCGATGGCCGGGCGCAGGAGAAGATCAACTGGATTGAGAAAGGCGTGGTGAAAAACATGGCCTTTTCGCGGTTCTGGGCGCAGAAGAAGGGCGTCAAAGCCGTGCCGTTTCCGAACAACGTGATCATGGCCGGCGGAACGGCCTCGCTCGACGATATGATCAAGAGTACGCAGCGCGGAATTCTGGTGACCAAGCTGTGGTACATTCGCTCGGTCGATCCGCAAACCCTGCTTTTGACCGGCCTGACCCGCGACGGTACGTTTTACATCGAAAACGGTAAGATCAAGCACCCTGTGAAGAACTTCCGGTTCAACGAGAGCCCGGTGATCATGCTGAACAACCTCGAAGCCCTGGGTAAACCGGAGCGGGTGGTCAGCACCGAATCTGATTCCAATTACCTGATTCCGCCCATGAAAATCCGGGAGTTTACGTTTAGTTCGCTATCGGACGCGGTTTAGATTTGCTGTTACACAGGCGGGGCCGCCCGGCGGCTAATCAGAGAGAATCAGAGCTTATCAGGGACCTCTCTGGTTACTCTGATATTCTCTGATTAGCTCTGTGTAACAACTTATTAACTTCATCAACCTGATTTTGAAACCATTCTTTTTCACACGCATCCAGTACAATTCCGGGGATTGGGATACCGACCAGCGAATGCCTTCCAATTTGTTGCATTCCCTGGTGGAGTACACCACCCTACCGGTCGATGAAAAAGAAAGAGTCGTGCAACTGACCAGTAATGAGATCTTTAAAAGTCCGTTCTGTTACCTGAGCGGACATAAACTGGTCGAATTTTCAACCCAGGAGCGCGAACACTTCAAGCGCTACGTGCAGAACGGCGGTTTTGTGTTTGTCGATGACTGCAACCACGACATCGATGGCCTGTTTGCCAAATCGTTCGAGCAGGAAATGGCGCGGACCTTCGGGCCGAAGGCGTTGCAGAAAATTCCGAACACGCATCCGATTTACAAGAGTTTTTTTCAGTTTGACGAAGGACCGCCCACCACCACCTTCGAGCTGAACGGCTGGGGCGATGACCTGGTCCACGATTATCTCAAAGCCATCTCCATCAACGGACGCATCGGCGTTCTCTACAGCAACAAGGATTACGGTTGCGAGTGGGATTACGACTTTCGCAACAAACGCTTTCTAGCCGAAGATAATACCAAATTTGGGGTCAATATTGTCATGTACGCATTAACCGCCTGATCATTGGAAACCAAGGAACTGACGCATTATAAAACACTCGTAGCTAAACTCCCGCTGCTGAAAAACGAAATCGGGAAAGTGATTGTCGGACAGCAGGAGGCCATTGATGAAATTCTGATTGCTCTGCTGGCCGGGGGGCATTGCCTGCTCGAAGGGGTGCCGGGCCTGGCCAAAACCTTGATGGTGAAGACGATGGCCGAAGCACTGGAAATGAATTTTAAACGGGTTCAGTTTACACCCGACTTGATGCCGGGCGATATTGTCGGGACCGAAATTCTGGAAGAAGACCATCATACGGGTAAGAAATTCTTTAAGTTCAACCGCGGGCCGATCTTTGCCAACGTGGTGCTGGCCGACGAAATTAACCGGACTCCCCCCAAAACCCAGGCGGCTTTGCTGGAGGCCATGCAGGAATACAAGGTAACCTACGGGGGCACCGATTACGAACTGCCCCGGCCCTTCCTGATCATTGCGACGCAGAACCCGATCGAACAGGCCGGAACATATCCGTTGCCGGAAGCCCAGCTTGACCGGTTTTTACTCTACATCAAACTCAGTTACCCCTCGGAACAGGAAGAACTGAACGTTTTGAAAAGCACCACCGGCACCCGCCGGGCGGAACTGAAAACCATCCTGACCGATCAGGAAATTGTTGATTTACAGTTGCTAACGCGGCAGGTCCACATCAACGATGAACTCATCGGTTTTATCAATAAACTGGTTCGTTCGACGCGGCCCGAAAGCAGTTTGTCGGCCTTTGTCAAACAGTGGTGCGATTGGGGGGCGGGTCCCCGGGCGGGGCAGGCGCTGGTGTTGTGTTCCAAAGCCCGGGCGGTTTTGCACGAGCGGTTTTCGGTGATTCCCGAAGATATTCAGACGCTGGCCTACCCGATTCTGCGCCACCGCATCGCCCTGAACTTCCGCGCCGAAGCGGAAAATGTGACCACGGACCAGGTGATTAAGGAATTGTTAACGAAATAGCTATTACACAGAGTTTATCAGAGACCATCAGAGTCGAGCGGAGAGCCCTCTGATAAACCCTGATAATCTTTGATTTACTCTGTGATATAACGGCCTATGTCTCAATTAGCAACGGATCTGATCAAGCTCAATAACCTGCAACTGGCCGGGAAACTCGTCAGCGATGAGTTGCTGCTGGGTATTCACGCCAGCAAGCGATCCGGCTCGGGGACGGAATTTGAGCAGTACCGGCACTACGAACCCGGCGATGATCCCCGGCGCATCGACTGGAAATTGTACGCCCGAACCGATAAACACCTGGTCCGGGAATCGGCCACGGAAAGCAACCTGCAAATCCGGTTTTTGCTGGATTTGTCCGGGTCAATGAATTATACGGAAGAGGGCGTCAGCCGGTTGGCGTATGCGAAACTTCTGTTGGCTTCCCTGGCGTATCTGGGCTATCGGCAGAACGATCAGATGAGCTTGTACGCCCTGCAAAATGGGGGCCTGCAAACCCTGGTTCCGGCGGGCAAGCAAGCTTTTCAACGGATATTATTCGCGCTGCAGAAAGCCGAAGCATCGGGGCAATGGCTACCGGATCAGGTGCGTTTTCCGGAGTTTCAGCAGAAACAAAAGGAGTTGTTCGTGCTGGTTTCGGACTTTTTGCAGGCCAATACCGAGTGGCTTGACCTGATTAAAACCGTCGCCAGTCCCCGGCGGGAAATTGTTATTTTTCAGATATTGGGTCAGCAGGAAACCGATTTTAACCTGAGCGGTTTTTACCGCTTTAAGGATTTGGAAACCGGCCGGGAGATGGAAGTGCAGGCTGATACAGTCCGGGCAATATTTCAGCAATCGGTTTCTGCGTATCTGGAAAAACTGGAGACGGAATTAGCCCTGCCCCACGTTCATTTAATTCGGATAAACCTCAACGAGCCGGTTGCCCGGGCGTTGAAAGATTTTCTGACCAAGCGGAGAGTTTAATGGAGTTGTTACAACCGTTCATGTTGTGGGGGGCAAGTGCCGTCGCTATTCCGGTAATCCTGCATTTCTGGCACCAGAAAAAAGGGAAAACGCTGGATTGGGCCGCCATGCGCTGGTTGCAGGAAAAAGATCAGCAGCAACAGCGGGGCTTCCAGTTCGATAACCCCTGGCTGTTAGCGCTGCGGTGTCTGCTCCTGGTTTTACTGGCGGTTTTGTTGAGCCAGCCAGTTTTTCGCTGGTTGCGGCCATCGCCGGCGGTTCAGAAAATTCATTTGGTGCAACCCGAGAAAATAGTGGTTGACAATTTCCGGTTTGAACTGGAGGAGGCCACCCGAAGAGGAGAAGCGGTTTACTGGATCGATGGCAGCACCGAATTGGTGAAAAAAACGGATGGATGGCCCGACCAGCCGCTATTTAGTCCGGCTTTGCTGCAATCGGTAATCAACCGTTTGCAGAAAGAAAATACGGAGTTGAACCTTTATTTAGTGAATGATTCGCGCCTGGCAAACGCTCCTTTTATTCGGGTTCCTGATACCTATCAATTGCACCTTGTTCCGGATTCGGTAAGCCAACCGCTTCGAAATTATCTGGCATTTTCGGATGGGAAAAAGACCTTTGTCAACCTGTCGAATCGCCTGATTACCGGACAGGATTTAGACCCGGCTGCCCGCTTTTTATCAGCGCCCATCCATACGGATTCCCTAACGGTTTTGGTCCGGTTTAACGATAAGATAGAACAGCAAACCGTGTCGGCGGCCCTGGATGCTTTATCGGAAGTGTATTCGCTGGATATTCAGCAGGAACAACGGGAAAATCCGGCAAAAAAATACGACTGGATTCTAACAGACACGGACGTTGTAACGCCCAAACCGGAAACGTTTTATGTCATTTCGGGAACGCCGAAGGTGCAGACGGTTTCCAATGTGATCTATGTCGGAGAAACGTTTAGCCCCCAGCGTACCGAACGGGTTCGGAATGGTCAGTTACCGGAATGGCTGGGTGAGTTATTGATCGCTTATTTTAGGATGAAACCCGAAAAAACGGAGCTGAGTCCCGAGCAGTTAAAAACCGTATTTGTTGCCACAGCCCGGCCGGATCGGCAGCAACCGGAAGCGGATCGTAACTGGGTGTTGATCGCGCTGGTGGTGGTGACGGGCGTGGAGCGCTGGGTAGCCTTGAAGAAAAACGCATGAACGAACTGAAACGTAAATTGTCGGCGCTCATTTATCAGCTCATTGCGAATGCGCTGCTGAAAAGCCTGCTGCTGGGAATGGCGGTTGGTTTGGGGGCCGGCCTGGCCGGCGCTCCGGCCGGTTTTGCCGCGTTGGCCGGGGCCGTTGGGTTTGCCGTCGGGGCCTGGTATACGGGGCTTTTTCAAAGTAAAAAGCAACAGGCAATCTCCATCCTGCACCGAACCCTTGGCGAGGCCGAATACAGTTTGCCGCTTCTGGAAAAACAGGAATTGAACCTGGCCGAACAGCTCCAGCTGGCCCGCCTGAATGAGCGAATTCAAACCATTCACACGCCGTTTAGCCAGTTCTTTTCGGTGATTTTTTCAAAAACCGGGTTCTATGCGACACCGGTTCTGGTGATACTGGCGGTTGCGTATGTTATCCCGTTGCTGCCTACGACTGACCCGGTTCTGAAAAAAATGACCAATGACAGGTCGGCTGCTGCAAAGCCAAACCGGTTGTCGATACCGGCATTTCAATCGGCGGTTTTACGGGTCCAACCACCCGCCTACACGGGTCTGCCCACGAACGAATCGGCGGATTTAAATGCCGTAGCGGTCAGTGGATCGCAACTGCGGTGGCAGGTTACCTTCAGTGATCCGGCCCGTCTTTCCGTTCGCCTGGCTAATAGCCGGGGTGAAGAACGGGCGTTTAAAAAAAACGCATCGTCTTTCGAATACCGCGATCAGTTAATTAGCTCCGGGATTTATGCACTGAAAGCCTACTGGAAAGCCCCCCGTGGAAACGATTCGCTGGTCTACCAGTCGGATTTTTACCGGCTGGAAGCGCAACCCGACTTGGCGCCCAAAATTCAGCCGGACTCCAAAGAAATATACCAGTTTCATTTCCTGAAGGATGATAAAAACCTGCGGGTTTCGGCCCGAATATCAGACGATTTTAAGGTGCAACAGGCGTATATTATTGCTACGCTGGCGCGCGGCTCCGGGGAAAATGTAAAATTCAGGGAGGTCAAATTCCCCCTGCCACAAACTCATTTTAAAGACGCGCAACTTGCCAAAACCATTGATTTAAAAGCCCTTAATTTTGCGCCGGGCGACGAGCTGTATTATTACTGGGCCGCCATTGATAATAAACAGCCGGAGCCCAATTTTGCCAAGTCGGATACCTATTTTGTGGTTTATAAAGATACCGCCAAAGTGGAAGAAGCCGAACTGGCGACGATGGCCGTCAACATTATGCCGGAGTATTTCCGGAGTCAGCGGCAGATTATTATCGATACCGAAAAACTGCTGGCCCGGAAGAAAAAAATCTCCGCCAAAGAGTTTAAAAGTATATCCAACGAAATCGGGTTTGATCAGAAAGTTTTACGGCTGCGGTACGGGCAATATTTAGGCGAAGAGTTTGAAAATTCGATTGGAGGCCACGACCTGGCCCCCGAGGGCAATGTGCTGGAAGGCTTTATCCATAAACACGATACCGAGGAAGAGAAAAACGAACCAAAGCCCTTTGCTTTCAAACAGATCGAAAAGGCGGAAAGTCAGCAGAAAAAGGAGTTGCCGGCGCCCGGTCAGCACGATCACGGGCACGAAGCCGGGAAACCGGGCGCTGAGAACAGCGACCCCGTTGCGGCTTTGATGGAGCAGTATATCCATTCGCACGATGACGCGGAAGCCAATACTTTTTACGAACAATCGACGCGGAGCCTGTTGAAAATGGCCCTCGAACAGATGTGGCAATCGGAACTGCATTTGCGGTTATACGAACCGGAAAAAGCGTTGCCATTTGAGAATAAAGCGTTGGTTTATCTGAAAGCCGCGCAGCACAAAGCCCGGACGTTTGTTAAGAAAAGCGGTTACGATCCGCCCCCTATTAAAGAGAAAGAAACCCGGTTAACCGGTGAATTAAAAAAAGTGAATACCGGCTTTACTCAGGAACGTCATTATGACCCGGTTCGCACGGAAAAACTCGCGGCTGATGTGTTGGGCTACCTGGATTTAAAAAGCCTGGATCCGCACCAGAAAAGAAGCGTCCGGCAACTGAGTTCGTTGCTAACAGTCGAACTGGTAAACAGTAGTTTATCCAACTGGTCCACAGTTGCGATCTTGCAGAAACTGGGCGACGGAAAAGCGCTTGCGAAGGCAGAAAAAGTGACATTAAAAACCAGATTGTACGCGCTAACCCGGGTTTCGGCTCCCAACAAAACCGGCTCCTACGCCAGTGAGCGGAAACTGGAACAAGCCTTTTGGAAGCACCTCAAATGACCGTATTCAACCATTTCCTCTTTTCATTTCGTTCATCCGATCCCCTGCACTGGATGCTGGCCATACTGCTGGTGGCGCTACTCTTCATTCAGGTCTGGCTGATTGTGGGAAACAGGGGGATTTCGCGTCGCAGAAAGTGGATTCGGGGCTTCCTGAATGTCGGACTGTGGCTCGTACTGGTCAGCTATTTCCTTCGGCTGGAATGGAACGTTCCGCATCGTTCGAAGGCGGTTTTGATCGCCGATCCGGATGTGCCGTCCGGTTTTCTGAACGAGTTGAACGATAGCCTGCGCCTAGAACGGATGGTTCGGGCGACTGCCTTTCAGTCATCGACGTTCAGAAAACAACTGGTTGACGGTTCCATTGATTCGGTCACCCTGGTGGGAAGCGGTTTTTCGCCCGATGCGTTAGCGCAGCTGAGCCGACAAACCGTACGCTGGATTCCGTACAGCCCGCCCGACCGGATTCAGTTCTGGCAGTGGAAGGGGATCGTTCGAAAGGGCGACCTGCAAACCGTTCGCGGGTCGATCCAATCGTCGCATTCGCAGCGGCTTAAACTCCGGTTCGGTGAACAGACGCTCGATAGTTTAACGATCCCAATGGGGTATTCGACTTTCCAGTTGCAGTTTCCGGTTTTTTCGCAGGGACGCACCGAGGTAGAATTGGTCCTCGACCAAAAACCGCTGGATACGCTCCGGTTTTTTGCCCGGAAGCCGGAGCCGGTTACGTACCAGTTTCTACTGGATTATCCGGATTTCGAAAGCAAAACGCTCGCGGACTGGCTGGGGAAAAAGGGTAATTCCGTCCAACTGATTTCGCGCGTTTCCAGAGACATCAGCAACCGTGTTCAGATCAACCGGGCTGCTGCCCCGGACGTCCTGATTACAGACCCGGGTAACGTGACGAATCCGGCGGTTAAGAAGGCCGTTGCGCAGGGAAAACCGGTCTTATTGATAAACAGTTCGGACCCGGAAGCGGACAGCAAAACTCTCAATCAGGCGCTGGGAACCCGCTGGCGGGTGAAGAAAATCGCCAACGAAGCGACGGTTTCTGTCGGGAATGGGTTGCAGGCATTGCCGTTCCAATTCGTTGAGGCTCCGAATCAGTTTGCGGTTTGGGGCTATCCCGTTGCGGTTCAGAAAACAACGGCGAACATCGGTTTTAGTCTGCTGAGCGAAACGTATCCGCTGAAATTGAGTGGTGATACCCTGGCCTACGACCGAATCTGGACGGCGATTCTGGCAGAACTGCAACCCGGTTACACCAACAACGTTCAGGTCGATGCGCCGGTTTTTGCGGGGCTTCGGACGGTGGTTCGGTTCAATAACCTGATGGCGAAACCCCCGTCTGTCCGGCTGGGCCAGGAGCCGATTCGGCTGACCTATTCGGCGATCAACGAGTTGTCGGCCGAGCTTTCGTATACCTTTGGTCGTTCGGGCTGGCAGTCGCTACAGGATTCGCTGGAAATCTACGTGGATTCGCCGGGGCGCAAAACCAGTTACGGCAATCCGCTGCTGGGGGCGTATATGCGGGCCCGGTCGATTGAAACGGAAGTTGCAAAAGCCGCGGTTCTGCGCTCGCTTTCCGTTCAAATACCGGACTGGGGCTGGTTTCTGCTATTCCTGGGTTGTTTAACGCTGCTTTGGCTGGAACCAAAATTTAGCATTTGACCTCTCATAAAATTCCAGTAGCTTTGTGGCTGTTTTTGGTCTTAAATCTAACGTACAATGCCTTATCTATTTACCTCAGAGTCAGTCTCTGAAGGACATCCCGACAAAGTTGCGGATCAGATTTCCGATGCATTGATTGACCACTTTCTGGCGTATGATCCGTCCAGCAAGGTTGCCTGCGAGACCCTCGTTACAACCGGTCAGGTCGTTTTGGCGGGCGAGGTAAAAACCAATACATACCTTGACGTTCAGAAAATTGCGCGCGAAGTCATCAAACGAATTGGATACACCAAGAGTGAATACATGTTTGAAGCCAACTCGTGCGGAATCCTGTCGGCCATTCACGATCAGTCGGCGGATATCAACCAGGGGGTTGAACGTTCCAATCCCGAAGATCAGGGGGCGGGTGACCAGGGGATGATGTTTGGCTACGCGACCAACGAAACCGAAAACTTCATGCCGCTGCCGCTGGATCTGGCGCACAAGATTTTGCAGGAACTCTCGTATATCCGTAACCACGAATCGGATATTCTGACGTATCTGCGGCCCGATGCGAAGTCGCAGGTGACGATTGAATACAGCGATGACGACAAACCGGTGCGGATTGACACCATTGTGGTTTCGACACAACACGATGATTTCGGTACGGATGCGGTGATGCTGGAGCGGATTCGCGAAGACATCATCAACATTGTAATTCCGCGCGTGAAGGCGAAGCTGAAACCGGACTTGCAGGCGCTTTTCACCGACAATATTACGTATTACATCAACCCGACGGGCAAGTTTGTCATCGGCGGCCCGCATGGCGATACCGGTTTGACGGGTCGTAAAATCATTGTAGATACCTACGGGGGCAAAGGGGCTCATGGCGGGGGCGCCTTCTCCGGGAAAGATCCTTCGAAAGTAGACCGTTCGGCGGCTTACGCGACGCGGCACATTGCCAAAAACCTTGTGGCAGCCGGTTTGTGCGACCAGGTGCTGGTGCAGGTTTCCTATGCGATCGGGGTGGCTAAACCCTGCGGTTTGTACGTGAACACCTACAACTCCGCCAAAGTGGACATGACCGACGGCGAAATTGCGACCAAAATCGAAGAACTGTTCGATATGCGGCCGTATGCCATTGAGCAGCGCCTGAAACTGCGCAATCCGATTTATTCAGAAACCGCAGCGTACGGACACATGGGCCGCCAGAACCAGGTTGTGAAAAAAGTTTTTGGCTCGAACGGCAGTACGAAAGAAGTCGAAGTCGAACTCTTTACGTGGGAGAAACTCGACTATGTTGATAAAGTCAAAGAAGCGTTTGGGCTCTAAAACCTGCGGGTGGTCCATCGGTTGAACCAAAAAAAGCCGTCCTGAAAGGACGGCTTTTTTATTGAGGAACGAATTGGTTAGTACTCGAGGTCTTCATTCAGAACGCCCTCTTCCACCAAATCCCGCGACTCTTTGATCTGCTGCGCGGAAATATTACGTTGTTTATCTTTATGACGTTTTAACTTGTTTTTGAGTGTGTCGATCACCATATCGGTTGCTTCTTCGAACGTGGTACCCTGTTGACGAACGAAGATGGAATCTCCCGGCAAAAACAGTTTAACTTCAAAAACTTTCTGTTTGATTTTGCTGGTATCGCTCCCCTCCAACCTCAAATAAACCTCACCGCTAATAATCCGGTCGTTGAAGGTGTCTAATTTGTCGAGCTTCTTCTGAATGAAGTCCAGCAACTTTTGATCTGCCGTAAAATGGACGCAATGAATTTGAATTCTCATACGTGTCGCATGGTTTAAAGTTAAACAAGGAACCCATGGACTACCTAAGTTTGGAAATCCTGTTGACAGAAGCAAGAGGGTGCACGAAATATCCAACTTAGGCAATTGTCCAATTTTGTACGAATGCTTACTCACGATTCAAAACCAACATTTATCGTACCAACCGTCATCTGCGGTAATGCAAAAATTCTTCTTATTATCTAATTTGACAATCTGATAAATCAGCAATCAGGGCTGATTTTTGTCATTTTTTGGCATAAATTACGTATTGACCACCTCGCCCCCATTCACGTGCAGGACCTGGCCGGTCATATAGGACGCATCCTCCGACGCCAGGAAAACAAAGGCCGGAGCGACTTCCGCCGGTTGCCCGACGCGTTCCAGGGGCGTGTCTTTTCCAAACTCCGCCACTTCTTTTTCGGTTTTGGTCGCAACAATCAGCGGGGTCCAGATGGGGCCGGGTGCTACCGCGTTGACCCGGATGTTGCGCTCCACCAAATGTTGCGATAACGACCGCGTTAATGCCGTTACGGCCCCTTTGGTCGAGGCATAATCGACCAGTGCCTTGCTGCCCCGGTACGACACGACCGACGTCGTATTGATGATGCAATCGTAGGCTGTCATATGAGGCAATGCCTGCCGGATCAGCCGAAACATGGCCAGAATATTCAGCTCGAAGGTCTCGATCAGTTGCTGGTCCGAAATCGCCGTAAACTCGCGCTGTTCGACATGGTTGGCGGCATTGTTGACCAGGATGTTGATGTGGTGGTATTCGGCAATGACATGATCAACTGCTTGTCTGATAAATGACGGGTTTCGCAGGTCCCCGGACAGGAGCAGACAACGCCGTCCTTCGGCTTCTACCAGCCTTTTGGTCTTTTCTGCATCGCCGGTTTCGCGCGGGTGGTACACGATGGCAAGGTCGGCCCCTTCGCGGGCAAAATGCACCGCGACGGCCCGGCCAATACCGCTGTCTCCGCCCGTTATCAGGGCGATTTTATCCTGTAATTTTCCGCTGCCGACGTAGGTATCGCGGATGTAAATGGGTTGCGGATGCATCAGTTCTTCCAGCCCCGGCTGCTCGTTCTGGTGCTGGGGCGGTGTTTCCTGTTCTAGATTCATGAGGGTAGGCAGTTTTCAGGCGTTGATAATTGTTCCGCCGTTGGGATGGAGGGTTTGACCGGTTACATACGTGGAATCATCAGAAGCCAGATACACGTAGGCGGGGGCCACTTCGCTGGGTTGCCCGGGGCGTTTCATCGGTACATCCTTTCCAAACTGGGCTACTTCCGGGGCACTGACCGACGCGGGATTCAACGGGGTCCAGATAGGACCGGGCGCGACTCCATTGACGCGAATCTTTTTGTCCGCCAGATTCGACGACAACGCCCGGGTAAAGCTCATAATGGCACCTTTCGTGGCGGAGTATTCGGGCAGGTCAGCGCGGCCCTGGTAGGCCGTAACCGAGGTGGTGTTGATGATGCAGTCGCCTGCCTGGAGGTGTTTGAGAGCCGCTCGGGTCACCCGGAAAAAGGAGTAAATGTTGATTTCGAACGTTTTGACCAGGTCATCGTCGGTCATATCCTCAAATTGTTGGTGCTGCAACTGAAAACCGGCGTTGTTGACCAGAATGTTCAGTTTGCCAAACCGCCGGACCGTATCGTCGACGATTTGCTCACAGTATGAGGGGTTGCGCAAATCGCCCGGCAGGAGCAAACACGGCTGGCCTTCCTTTTCTACCAGGGCTCTGGTTTTCCGGGCATCTTCTTCTTCGCGGGGTGTATAGGAAATGGCAATCTGGGCCCCTTCGCGGGCGAAATGCACCGCGACGGCCCGCCCAATGCCACTATCTCCTCCCGTGATCAACGCCACTTTTCCCTTCAATTTCCCCGACCCGACATACGTATACCGAATTACTTTCGGCTGCGGGTCCAGCTCGCTTTCCAGACCCGGTTGTATGTCCTGATGCTGGGGTGGAATTTTCGTTTCCATACCGTTTCGTTCGTTGTTGAGTAAATCAGAAAGCTTGAATAGACAAAGGAGATGAGATAGAAGACAAGAGAAAATAAAACGCTGGTTCACAAACCTGATGGCCTTTTACGTCTCTTCTCTCATATCGCACCTCCCTGTCTATAAAGAACAACCTAATCCCGGTGGAATGGGTCGAATTCTATTATTAAACGGGACAATTAAAAAACCGGACACTGGTCAGTATCCGGTTTTTAGAAGGTAATCTATTCGATTTCGGCGGTTTTCGGGTCTGCTACGACGTAAGGGATTCCCAGATTTTCCCGAAGACCTCAACGGCCTGAAGCGGTTTTCCGGTGGCTAATCCTTTTTGGGAGGAAACGAAAACCGGGTGGTAGTCAACCGGCGTACCGACGCGCCCGTGTGAGCCTTTGATCAGGGTCGCGTCCAGCGGAATGACGTTCATCAGGTACCGGAATCCCAGCTTTTTCCGGAGCAGTTTATAACCGGCTTTGAGCTTGATCATCGGATTGGCCGGGTCCATAAACATCTCGACCGGATCGTACCCCGGTTTGCGGTGAATATCGACCAGCCGGGCGTAGTCCGGGGCTTTCGCGTCGTCGGTCCAGTAATAGTAGGTAAACCAGCTTTCGGCGTCGGCCATGACTACCAGATCACCCGCCCGCTCGTGGTCGATGTGATGCTCCTTTTTTCCGGCTTCGTCGAGAATCCGTTCAATACCGGCGGTTTTTTCCAGAATGGAACGAACCTGGGCCGCGCAGGAGGGGTCGTTGATGTAAATGTGAGCCACCTGGTGATCGGCCACGGCAAACGCCCGCGAGGCTCCCGCATCCAGCAATTCCAGCCCCTGCTCGACCCGGACATTGATCAGTCCGGCTTCACGGAACAGGCGGTTCAGGTGGATCGGGCGGCTGACGTTCGTGATTCCGTACTCCGAGAGAAGGATGATTTCCGTACTTTGCCGCTCGTAATGCTGAATCAGGTCGCGCAAAACCGCGTCGATTTCGTGTAGTTCCTTCGAAATGTTGCTGAAATCGGTGCCGAACTTCTGGAGGCAGTAATCAAGATGCGGTAAATAAATCAGTGTCAGCGTCGGATCGTGCCAGCGATCCACCAGCAGCGAGGCATCGGCAATCCAGCGGGTTGATTTGATGTTGGCGTTCGGTCCCCAGAAGCTGAACAGCGGAAACGTACCCAGTGCATCCTGCAAACGGTCGCGCAGGTCGGACGGGTGGCTGTAGCAGTCGGGCGCTTTGACACCGTCGGCGTGGTATTGCGGACGCGGTGTGACCGAAAAATCGGCGGAGGAATACATGTTGTACCACCAGAACATTTTGGAAACCGTAAACGACGGATCCAGTTGCCGGGCGCGTTCCCAGATTTTCTCCCCGCCCACCAGTTTATTCGACTGTTTCCAGAATTTGATTTCGCAATCGGTCCGGTCATACCAGCCGTTGCCGACAATGCCGGTTTCGGTGGGCCATTTTCCCGTCACGTAAGTCGATTGAACCGAGGTCGTGACGGCGGGCAGCATGGGTTCGATGGTCGAAAGCTGCTTACCGGAAACCCATTGTTTCAGAAAGGGGGTGTGTTCGCCAATCAGCGAGGACGACAACCCCACCACATCAATTACGACGGTTTTTTTCATACTTGCGAATAGCCCTGCCAGGTCGTTACGACGGTTACAGGTTAATTTTATGCAAAACCCACTCCAATTCCCGGCCGATGGAATCGTTGAGCCGCAGTTTCAAATCTTCGGGTAAGACTTCCCACGTATACGTTTCTACTTCCAATTGCTCCGTGAAGGGGTTAGCCTGCTGCAGACGAAGCACCTCACGAATATCGTCCTGCGTGGATTGCAGCAAACCGTAATCGTTCACAAATAACGGAACGTGAAAATGCGACCGCCATTCGACGTGGTTTTGATCAAAGGCCAGCAGTGCTTCGGGCAAATCCGGAAACCGCAGCAAATCACCGGTCGAATTCCGGGCGACGACCTGGTGCAGGTAGGTTGGTTCGTTGAATTGCCGGAATTGGTCCAGAACCGCTTCCCGGCTATTTTCTTCAACCGGAAACGTAGCCTTCAGGGCCGCGCTGATCTGGATTTTGCCGACGTTCAGATTATTGTCATTCAGCTTTTTAAGGACTTCTTCCGGCCGTTCGTAGCCCACGGCAAAGTGACAAACGTCGTAGCACAACTGCACGTGTTCGCGCAAAGCCGCTTCGCATTCGCTGGCCGAAAAACCGAACTCATCGTTGAGCCGCTCGATGCCGATCGGCAACAGATACAGATTGAACCAGTCGATAAATTCGTCGGCGGTTTCGAGCAGACCATCGGGCTCGGGTTCCAGATCGAGGTGGAGGCTAATGCCTTCCTGCTGTTTGATCCGAACCAGTTCTTCCACCACCGTCATCAACCGCTGGGTGGTTGCTTCAAACGCCAGATCGCGCTCGTCCGGGTTGTCCCACCGGAACCAGTAGCGGTAGGAAAGGGGCGAGGTCGAAATACCGGCCCGGGTCAAGCGGTTTGCCCCTTTGGGCAGCAGCGCGGCCAGCAACTGGAAAAGCCGGATGGTGTAATCGACTCGTTCGGCCGTCCGCCAGTCGGGCGCGTGCACCTGGTCTTTGACGCGGGTGTGGTGAAAACCGCCGTACGGAAAACCGTTCATCGTGAAGACGTAACAGTCATTGTCGGTCAGCCATTGCTGAAACTCCCGCAGGCGTTCGGCCTGGGTCAGTTCCTGACTCGCCACGTTCGACAACCGCAGGCCGATCCCGAACGGCGCGTTGGGCGAAAGTTTTTGTTTGAGGGCTGGAATGGCCTGCTGGAGCGCGGTAAAATGCTCCGGCCAGTGTTCGCCCGCGTGAATATTGGTGCAGTACCCGAGATGTCCCAGTGCGGTTTTCATACGGGTTGCGTTTCGTTCTCTTTCAAAATGCCGATCGCTTCACGAATCCGGTTCGGGTCCATTTCGTGCACCTCCACGCCCTTGCCAATGGCTTTTAGCAGCATGATGGTTAACCGACCGCCGAGGTGTTCCCGGAATTCGTTCAATCCTTTCAACACGCCATCGCCGTCGAGCGCCGGGTGAAACAAGGAAAAACCGAGAATTCGTTCCAGGTTCAGAATCCGGTTGGTGTCGGCTTCGCTGAGCCAGCCCATCCGCTGCGAATACACGCTGTCGAGGGCAATGCCGATGGCAACGGCTTCGCCGTGGCGGACCTCAAAATCCGTGAGTTGTTCGAGCTTGTGGGCGCTCCAGTGACCAAAATCAAGCGGTCGCGACGATCCCATTTCGAATGGATCCCCACTGGCGATATGGTTCAGGTGCAGCTCGGCGCAGCGGTGAACGAGGTACTGCATGGCCTCCAGATCGCGGGCGGCCAGCTTTTCGGCGTTGTCCTCCAGCCAGACAAAGAATGCCTGGTCTTTGATCAGGGCCACTTTAATGGCTTCGGACATGCCCGACCGCCAGTCGCGGTCGTCGAGGGTAGCCAGAAAATGGGCGTCGTTGAAAACCGCCGTCGGGGGCGCAAAGGAACCCAGGAAGTTTTTCTTGCCCCGGTAATTGACCCCGTTTTTCACCCCGATGCCCGAATCGTTCTGCGACAGAACCGTCGTCGGAATGCGGAGGTGCCGGATGCCCCGGTGCGAAATGGCGGCCACGTAACCCACCAGATCGAGGACGGAACCGCCCCCGACGGCGACCACGTACGAATGCCGGTCGATGCCGTAACGATCAACGGCCTCAACGAGCTGATCGACCAGCAACGGATCGTTTTTGGAGCCTTCACCACCGGGAATCACGATCAGATCCGGGATCAGGTCAACAATCGAAACGCGGGAAAAATAGGTTTTAATCTGGTCGGGCAGTTCGGGGTGAGCCGTCGTAACGCCCTCATCCAGAATAAATAAAAGCTTTTTGCGAAATCCTTCGGAATGGTGTTTTTGCAGGAAATCAAGTAAGGTCGGGTTAGTACTTTCAAACAGACGATCGGAAAAGTAGACATCGTACGTAAACCGAACGCTGAACGACTGATGAAGGGTGTTCATTCCTCGCAGATAATGATGATAAAATGTAAAGATACTGAAAAAACAAACCGGACGGTTTGTCTTCTAGAACAAGCAATTAACCGGAAGCGTTCGGCTAGGTGACGGCAAATACTTTTGCCAGCAACCGCGACAGGGGAAGGAGACAAACCACCAGCATGGCCAGTGGAAAGGAAGCAAAGGCCGCGACCCAGGCCGCATTCATGACAATCAGCGATAACACACCGGCTTTGACGGCCAGGCCGATGTTGCGACCCTGCGGTTCGCGAATGGCCCGCCAGAGGGGTGGGAAAATGAAGGAGCCAAAAAGAAGTAAAAACGGAACGGCGGTGCCCAGCTGGCCCCGCTGGTGCGCAATGGCTCCGATGCTACCAATAACAAGGCCGTACAGCAAACCGGCAATTCGCAGAACACCGGCATTCCCTCCGTGTACTTCGCCCCGGCTAATCATCGTGATGGCGGCAATGTAAATAATGGGAATGATGCCCAGGAAGGCCCAGGTCGATAGCAGTTCGGGGAAAATGCTGATCCCCAGGGCCAGATTAAGGCCCCGGCACAAGCCCATGTTGAGCGGGCCGAGAATGGCGCTATGCTTGCCGTATTTGTCGTACACCAGCGATGCGATTGTGATCGCTACCGAAAACCAGCCTGCCGTTGGGTTCACCAGCCAGGCGGCTACGATTCCGATTGCGAATAAAAAAACGCCCAGTAGCGTGGCCGCCCGCAGGCTGACCTGGCCGCTCGGAATAGGCCGTTCGGGCCGTTCGACAGCGTCCAGCTCCGCATCGAACACATCGTTGAATACGACGCCCCCGCCGTATAAGCCAACCGTTGACAAACATAACCAGCCAACCGGGGCCGGATCAGCGTCGGGAATAAGGAAATACCCGGCAATGGCCATTCCGGCTATGACATCGGCAACGGCCGTGACCAGGTTCGCAGGGCGGGTTAGGCGAAGAAGCGGAAGCAACATGGGAGCGAATGATGCCTGATCCAGGAGGAATGAGTGTGCATCAGCTCCATTCCTCCTGGATCAGGCATCACTTATTTTATGATCGTTGAAGATTTGTCGACCCGGGGAGCCTGGCCACCGCGAAGAACGGAGCTGCCGTTGTAGCGCTGGCTTTGGTCGATGTCGAGTGGTTGGTCGAGGTCTTCGAGGCTGAGCTGGCCGCTCTGGGCGAAGGCCGTCACGGCATTCTGAAACGTTACAAGCCGGATGGTTTCGTCGGCAATGCCGCGTTCTTTCATCAGGGCTGCGGTTTTGGGCAGCGCCAGCGGATCGCTGATGCCCCAGTCGGCTGCCGAGTTGATCATGATGTGTTCCGGTCCGTATTGTTTGACGACCTCCACCATCCGTTCGTTGCCCATTTTGGTAAACGGATAAATGGTAAAACCGGCCCAGAAGCCCCGATCCAGGACTTCCTTCACGGTTTCTTCGTTGTTATGATCGACAATGACCATGCCGGGGTCCAGCCCGTGTTCGATGGCAATATCCATGCTGCGGCTGGTGCCCTGCTTTTTGTCGCGGTGGGGGGTGTGAATCTGCACCGGCAGATTGGCCTCCTTCGCCAGTTCCAGCTGCGCCCGGTAGTATTTTTCTTCTAGCGGGGTTTGGTCGTCAAAACCGATTTCGCCGACGCCCACCACGCCTTCTTTATAGATAAACAACGGCAGAATTTCCATGACCTGCTCGGCCAGGGCTTCGTTGTTCGCTTCTTTCGAATTCAAACCGATGGTGCAGTAATGCCGGATGCCGAACTGCGACGCCCGAAACCGCTCCCAGCCCACCAGACTGGCAAAATAATCCCGGAAGGAATCGACGCCTGTGCGCGGCTGGCCGAGCCAGAAAGCCGGCTCGATGAGGGCCACAATGCCGGCGTCGGCCATGGCCTGGTAATCGTCGGTGGTGCGGGAGGTCATGTGCACGTGCATGTCGAAGAACTTCATGCCCCGGATGCTCTCTAAAAAACTCATGATATTGTCGGGTTGTAAAAAAACAAAGGTAGCTGGCCCGCGACCCAGTTGCAAGTGATGGACCGAACGATTCCGTGGCCGGAGTGATTAGAAAAGGATTAAGAACCGTTCCCTTTTTATCAAAACCGAAAGGAAAAACGTTTAGTTAAGTAGGAGCGATGTATGGAGCATCGACTACTAAAATAAGTTGTACTATTTCGTTAGTTAATTATGAAACCCATATTTCGGATTCTGCTGTGGGTAGCAATAGGCGGAGGAATAGGAAGTGGAATCAGTTCCTGCCGCCCCGACGCCCTGAGCGACCTGACCCCGGAAGATAGTCAGGTGTTTATTACGAACCGCGATCAGTCGGTCAATTTTGCCGCGTATAAAACGTTTAGTCTGCCCGACTCGGTGGTGCAGATTTCCAACGACCAGGCCCAGCTTTCCAATACCGGTCTGGAGCCGCCTTTCCTGAACCGGCTCGCGCAGGAACTGACCAACCGGGGGTACCAGCGGGTCAGCCGGAAGGATAGCGCCGACCTGGGGGTGGCCGTAATGCTGGTCAACAACAGCTACGTGGGCGTTAGCTCCATGCCGTTTTCACCCTATTACCTCGATTACTGGGGCTACGGCGGACTGGGTGGCTGGGGCGGCTACAGTCCGTATTACCCAAGCTATTATTCGTTTTACGAAGTCAGTGACACCTACTGGCTGATTCAGGCCATTGACCTGAAACATCCGAATACGACCGATAAGGAGCTGAAGGTGGTTTGGCAGGCCCAGATTCGGGGGAACGGTATTTTCGATGCCGCTTCAATCGATTCCATCCTGACCAGGGTATTCGAACAATCGGCCTATTTACGGGCTAATCAATAAGAAAGAGGGTAGACACGGGAGGAAAGAAAAAAGGTATTGATCTTTTCTTTCACTTCTCCGGTCTTTGATCGACAAAAAGCCATGAGTAAAAAGATCATATTTAGTTTGATCGGACTGGTTTGGGCACTGGGAGCGGTTGCGCAAATCAGTCCGGATGAAGAAAAGTCGTATCAATCGTCGCTCTACCGCCAGTTTGTATCCGGGCGGGCGACGGTTTTTTACGGGGCTGCGCTGCCGATGGGCAGTCAGCAGAACTATATTGACAAAGCCGGAAGCCGGAGTTTTGCCCTGGCCTTCGAAGCCATGTTTCCGGGGCGGTTTTCGGTGGGGGGCCGCATCGGTCAGCAGTATTTCAGCCAGCGGTTACCCCGGCAGGTGTTCTCCTTCCCGGACGGAAGCGATATCTCGGCCGTCCAGACCCGAACGCTGACGCTCGTTCCCCTGCTGGCTATCGGGTCGGTGTATCTCAACGATGTCAATTCGACGTTCCGGCCGTATTTGCAGCTGGGCGCGGGGGGCGCTTACGTCGATTATACGCAGTATTACGGTACGCTGGCCGATCAGAAAACCGGCATCCGGGCGGCTCTGGCCCCAGCGGTCGGCGCGAAGTTCCAGTTTGGCAAAGGCAATAATCTGGGCGGGGAGATTCAGGCGCAGTACCAGAACGTATTTTTCAAGTACAACGAACTGAACAACAGTACGAACCTGCTGCTTTCCGTCGGCTTGTCGTACCGCTGGCTCTAACCGTATCCACGGACTTTAGTCCGTGCTTTAGGTGCCTGATAAGTTGGCAATTTCAAAAAAACACGGGCTAAAGTCCGTGGGTACGGAATAAGTTCTCCAGTTCGGCTTTATTGGACTCCGTCACGAACGGTTTTACCAGCGTCCAGAGTTCGGGGTGGATCGTGCGTCCGGCAGCCTGGCGTTCGTGCGCGTAATCGATGACAATGCGCGCGAGTCGCTCGTTGGACCGTTCCCGGAAACCGATGATCTGATCGACGGGCAGGTCGCAGAAAAAGGCTTTCATAATCAGTTGATTCCAGGCCGGTTCGTCCAATTGTTCCGACGCATACGGGTTGCAGACCATCAGGGCTTCCTGCACCGGGCTCATGTTACTGCGTACCGCTTCGGTGGCCAGAAACCGCCAATGTTCCGGAAACTGCAAAACGGGCAAGGCGGAATACAGCGCCACCAGTTCGTTTATTTCGGCCCCTTTGAACAAATTCTCAATCGTGCTGGTATAGGCGGTTTGATCATTGGCCGGTAGCTGGAGCAACCACCACACCCGCGCCAGCCGGTCGAGTGTCCAGCCGTCTACGGTAAAACCGGGTCGCAGTGTCTGAATTTCCTGCGCCGTAGCGGGCGGAACCTCGATGAGCGATTTGCCCACGAAGCGCGGTAGGGCCGTAAAAACGCGGTAAAAGGTGGCCGTGGCCGGATTTTTTGGGTAAGCGTCGGCCTGTTGCGTCAGGTAGGTGACGGCTTTTTCGGCGTTTGGCTGCCGCTGAATCAGGTCGAGCAGGGTGTCGGAAAGGGCTGTTGCATTCATGCGGTAAAGGTAGCAAGCAGATCGACTCCCGCCAACTTACCCGGCCTTCGGATGCGCCTGGTTGTAGGCTTTCTTGAGCTTGTCGATGGTGGTATGCGTGTAGATTTGCGTGGCCGCCAGACTACTGTGCCCCAGCAAATCCTTGATGGCGTTCAGGTCGGCTCCCCGGTTGAGCAGGTGCGTCGCGTAGGTATGACGCAGCACGTGCGGGCTTTTCTTTTCCAGCGTCGTAACGAGGCCTAAATAGCGCTTCACAATCCGCTGAATCAAAACCGGGTAGGCTTTTACGCCCTGATCACTCAGAATCAGGTAAACCGGGTCGGCTTTGGGGCCAAATTCCGTTTCCTTTGCTTGCTGGTATTGCTGAATAAGAGTGAACAGCGGATTCGGCACCGGAATGATGCGGTGTTTGTTGCGCTTTCCCAGTACCGTGATGGTTTTCTCGTAGAGGTTGACGTCGGCTACTTTCAGGCCCACCAGTTCGGCCAGCCGGATGCCGGTGCCGTACAGGAACTCAAGCACCAGTTTATCGCGCAGGCCCTTGAAATCGTCCGGAAAATCGACGTCGTCCAGCAGGGTTTCCATTGGCTTTTCTTCCACAAAAACCGGGATTTTTTTGCTGGTTTTCAGCGCCGATACTTTCAGCATCGGATCGGCAGCAATAGCCTTCCGGCGGAGCAGAAAACCGTAAAAGCTCCGCAAGGTCGCAATTTTCCGGTTGACAGAGGTTTTGTCCAGCCCATTTTCCACCAGACTGACAATCCACGACCGGATTTGGTGGAAGCTGGCGGTTTCGGGTTGTTCCAGTTCGTACTCGCTTTTCAGGTACGCCTGAAACTGGTCCATATCAGTGCGGTAGGCCGTGAGCGTGTGGTGGCTCAGGCGTTTTTCGTAGCGGATGTGTTCAAGGAAAAGCGCAACCATAAAACCGTCAAGCAGGAAGAAGAACCAAGATAGCATAAAAAAAGCAGTAAGCCTATGCCTACTGCCAACCCATGCTGTCGCCGAATGTATGCTACAACTTATGCTTCACTGTTGCTGCCGTACATTTTTTCACGATAAACCGCTTTCAGGATCTCCTGACGACGTTTGATCGACGGTTTCTGGAAGGCAGTCCGGGAACGCAAGGCACGCAATACGCCGGTTTTTTCAAATTTCTTCTTAAAGCGCTTCAGGGCTTTATCAATGGATTCGTTTTCTTTGACGTTTATGATAAGCATATTCTGCTATTCGTTAATTTTCTGATATCAAACGGATTGCAAAGATAGGCTTCTGAAAAGAAAAATCCAATAGTTTTGCGTGAAATCATTCACATAGAGAGGAGGGAACTGGATGAGCTGGATACTGGCTGGTTGGATACTGGATGCTGGATATTGGAACTAGAAAGGCAATTTGATAATCCTTTACGGTTTTCCTTGTATTATAAACAACTCAATCATCTACCATCAATATCCAATATCCAGTATCCAACCAGCCAGCATCCAACCATCCAGCATTCATGAAACAAGCGGTTATCGATCTCGGAACGAATACTTTTCATTTAATGATTACGGGCGAGGGGCAGACGCTCTTCCGGGAAAGTCGGCCGGCTAAAATTGGGAAATTGGGGATTAATCAGGGTGTAATTACCACTGAAGCTACCGAGCGGGCGTTAACGGTTTTGCGGTATTTCCGGTCAGTGCTTGATCAGCACGGGATCGCAGCGGAGCAGGCCGTTGCCATCGGAACGAGTGCCATCCGTAATGCGGGCAACCAGACGGACTTTATCGAACGGGTGCGCCAGGAAACTGGGATTGTCATTCGCTCCATTTCGGGTGAGGAAGAAGCGGGTTACATTTACGCGGGAGTGCGGGCGGCTGGTGCGCTGGACGATCAAATGGCCCTGGTGGTCGATATCGGTGGAGGGAGCGTCGAATGTATTCTTGGGACCCGGCAGCGAATTTACTGGAAGCAGAGTTTTGAAATCGGGGGGCAGCGGCTGCTGGAACGATTTATGGACACCGATCCGATCAGTCCGACGGCGATCCGCCGGATGAACCGGTTTTTTCAGGAGCAGTTGTTAACGCTTACCAATGCCATTCATCAGTATGCCCCGACGGTACTGGTCGGTTCGTCGGGTTCGTTCGATACGCTGATCGATATGCAGTATATGCACGAACTAGGGCAGTGGCCGGAGGCCGGGCAGACGGCTTTTCTTCTGCCCATCAGCGAGTTTTATCGTTCGTACGAATTGCTGCTGACCCGTAACCACGCCGGGCGGATGCAGTTGCCGGGAATGATCGAACTGCGGGTCGATATGATTGTGGTGGGCGTTTGCCTGATCGACTATCTTTTGAAAACGTACGGGATCCGGCAAATCCGGGTTTCGACCTATTCGTTGAAAGAAGGCCTACTGGCGGAGCTATCAGCGCTCCAAAACGGAAAAATTTGATTTTTGACGTGCTTCCGGAAGCGGGAGTTTGTATTTTAGTGAGTTTTTTATCCCAAAACGTCAAGTACTAATGGCCATAGAAAGAGAACGGTCGTATACCTGGGAAGATCCGATGCAGGGCGCCCAGGCTGCTAAACAAATGTCCGGGTTAGAATACCTTCAGAGCATTCTGAATGGTGAAAACCCGTTGCCGCCCATCTGCCAGACGCTGGATTTCGACCCGGTGGCGATGGAGGAAGGCAAGGCGGTTTTTGCCGTCATCCCATCCGAATTTCATTACAACCCGATTGGCGTCGTCCACGGCGGATTGCTGAGTACGCTCTGCGATTCGGCGATGGGCTGTGCCATCCATACCAAACTGGCGGCCGGTGTGGGGTATACCACGCTTGAACTCAAAGTGAATCTGGTGCGGCCCGTGACGGCCAAAACCGGCAAACTGATTTGCACGGGCACGGTCATTCACGTAGGCCGGAGCGTGGCCACCGCCGAAGCCCGGGTCGAAGACGAGCAGGGAAAGCTCTACGCCCACGCGACTTCAACCTGTATGATATTTCAGTAAAAGGAGAAAGGAGGAACGGTTTTCTTTCCTCCTGTCCTTTCATTTCCGATGAATCGTCGTGGCGGCAGCCTGAGCGGACGCCAGAATCGTCAGGTCAGCAATGGTGACGTGGGGTGGGGCTGTCACGGCGTAGACTACGGCATCGGCGATGTCGCTGGCCGTCAGGGGCGTAAAGCCTTCGTATACCTTGGCCGCCCGCGCTTCATCGCCTTTGAAGCGGACCATCGAAAACTCGGTTTCGACCGCTCCCGGTGCCACGTTGGTAACCTTAATCCCGTGCTGGGTCAGGTCCAGCCGCATCCCTTCGCTCAGGGCTTCGACGGCGGCTTTCGAAGCACAATAAACACCGCCGTTGGCATAGGTTTGTTTGCCGGCAATTGAACTGATGTTGACGATATGCCCGTGCCCGCGTTCCACCATGCCCGGCGAAATGGCTCTTGTAACGTACAGCAATCCTTTGACGTTACCGTCGATCATGGCGTCCCAGTCGTTGACGTCGCCTTCCTGAATAGGCCCCAGACCGTGGGCATTTCCGGCATTGTTGATGAGAATATCGACGGTTTTCCAGGCATCAGGCAAGGAACCCAGGGCGGTTTCGACCGCCGACCGGTCGCGAACGTCAAACGTCAGGGTGTAGCATTCCGTCTGTTGGCCGAGGGTCTGTTGCAGTTCGTCCAATCGCTCCTGGCGTCGTCCACACAAAATCAGTCGGTAGTTCAGTTTGGCAAAAGCGTTGGCAATGGCGAGACCAATGCCGGAAGTGGCACCGGTAATCAGAGCTGTTGGGGTCATGTTGGAATCATTAAACGTTGGCGAATTTGGTGTATAAATACATGCTCATTTGGATAAATCAAAGTCCACCCGGTCTTTCCGAGGATTTCGGCGGTTTGAATGGGAATAATTCAGCGTTTCTTTTCTACCTTGGGGTATTAGATTCCTGATTGATGAACGCACTTTTTTCCTTTGTTTTACTGGTTGTTCTCTTGCTTCAACCCGCCGATCGGCTGACCCGGAAAGCCCATAAAATTCATGAACGGGTATTGACACTCGACACGCACGCCGATGCGCCGATCAACATGGTCAAAGACGGTTTTGATGTGGGCGAGCGGCACGACCGGGTGCGGGATCAGTCGCAAATTGATTTTCCCCGGATGAAGGAAGGCGGAATGGACGCCATGTTTTTTGCGGTTTATCTGGCGCAGGGACCCCGTACGCCCGCAGGCCATGCCGAGGCTAAAGCCAACGCCCTCCGGATTTTTCAGCGCATTCACGATGCGCTGAAGAAACATCCCGATCAGGCCGAACTGGCCACAACACCGGCTGATGCTTACCGGATCGAAAAAGCCGGAAAGCGGGCGGTTTTTATCGGCATGGAAAACGGGTATCCGGTGGGAGAAGACCTGTCCTTACTGAAAACCTATTACGACCTGGGCTGCCGGTACATCACCCTTTCACATTTTGCCAACAACGCCATTTGTGACTCTGCCACCGACCCCGACGGTCCGTTGCACAACGGCCTGAGTCCGTTTGGGCGCAAGGTGGTGCAGGAAATGAACCGGCTGGGCATTCTCATCGATGTTTCGCACGTTTCCGATAAATCATTTTACGACGCGCTGGAAGTATCGAAAGCGCCGTTGATTGCGTCGCACTCCAACGCCCGCGCGCTTTGCAATTTCCCGCGGAACATGACCGACGATATGATCAAAGCCCTGGCGGCCAAAGGGGGCGTCATCCAGGTTAATTTTGTAAGCGATTACCTCCGGAAACCGTCGGACGAACACCGGCAGGCCCTGAATGCGGTCCGGATGTCGGGGGTGGGGCGCGTGGTGACACCCGCCATGCAGGCACAGCTCGATGCCAAAGCCGATTCCATCCAGAAGCGGTACGCCTACGAGCGGGCCAGTGTGGCCGATATCGTCAAACACATCGACCATATTGTGCGCCTGGTCGGGATCGATCATGTCGGCATCGGCAGCGATTTCGACGGGGGCGGGGGCGTCAACGGTATGGAAGACGTCACCCAGATCGAGGCCCTGACGCTGGAACTGGTGCGTAAAGGCTATTCCGAAAAGGATATTGCCAAAATCTGGGGCGGGAATCTGCTGCGGGTGTTGGGGCAGGCTAAAAAAGAGTAACGTCCCTTAAAGCCGTCCCGGCGGTTTTTGGGGAACGCGGGCACCCGCCGTTTGCCAGATGGTTTTCCGAAGGCTGATAAAACCGCCCGTTGCATTCTCATAAAGTTGCCCCGAATCGACCGCCAGGGCGGCTGTCAGCCAGGTATCACCGAGCCAGTTGAGCGGCATGCCGAGTTGCACGATCGACGACCACTGGGGCAGGGTTTTGCGGAACGGAAAGTTATACGTTCCCTTATTTTCACTATAGGACACTTTGGCAATGAGCTGAAGCTGTCCTGCCAGGGTTGCCTGAAGGCCGACATGAGCCATCCTGACCCGGTTGTTATTCACCATATAACCGATCCGGTTTTCGGGTTTAGCGTCAATCAGGCGGGTTAAAAACGGTGTTCCAATGACGCGGTTTCTATAAATCCAGCCTTCCTGGTACTGGGCGTGGTTAAAATTATTGTCGCCACCCCAGCCGAATTGCAAATTCTTCAGGTTCGGATCCCCACTTTGGAAAACCGTAGTCAGGTACTCAAGGTTGATTCCATTTATCTGAATAAAGGTGTTGGCGGGTCTGGTATTGCGTAAACGAATACCGTATAAACCGTCCGGGACGTTCTGGAGAAGAAAGCTGGAAGCATCTTCAAAGGAATGCTGGTGGTACGCCAGAAGATGAAAACCGGAAAGCGACGTTTCCAGCGCGAAATCGGTGCTGCCGACGTGGTTTCCGTACATGTTTTCCCAGTCAAATTTGGTTATGCGGTCATTATTCAAACCGTTGGTACGGATGGCAAACATGACATTGGGCAAATCACTGAGCCGATTGGGCATCTGACCATTGATGGCAATTGAATTATCCGGCAAATGGTCGGTATGACCGGCCCATTGTACGTGGTGATTAAGGCCGACATAAAAGCGTACCCGCGCGGAAGGTCTGCCGATCCGAAACGTAACGGCTTTCTGGTGCAGGTAGGAGCGTTTCACGTACCAGGTATTGCCAAACCAGCCGTGCGCGATGAATGCGTTGACGGCGAGCCAGCTTCCTGATCGGAATGGGAGGAATCCCCGGGTGCCGATCTGAATTTTCGGTAGCGGTAACGCGTTTCCCGACCAGCCATACGAACCGGAGGAAAGCGTAGAGTCGATCAGTCCGATCACTTCGCGTCGCCGACCGGCGAGCAGGACGAGCCCGCGGTGGGTGAGTTTGAGGTATGCTTCGGGCAGCAGGACCGTACTGTTTTTTTCGGCATTCGCAACGCCCTCAGCGGCATACGACAGTGTCCATTCCCGGCCCGGATGAATAAACGACCGAACCGATGTCGTGTCTGTTAGCAGGAGCGAACCCTGGACGCCAAGCCGGAGGGTGCCACCGGGGCCTGACAAGGGAATCGTGCCATATTGATTGGCTCTTAACCAAAAGGGAATTCGTTCGGTGGTTGAACCGAAAGTGCCAACTTCCGCGTACCCAACAGCCTGGTGGGGGGGGGCTGGTTGCGCCCAGCCAACGAATGAAGAAAGAATAAATAAAAGAGGTAGACAGTAGCGTTTTTCCATGCAACAAAAAAAACAAATGTTTATGTTATTGCAACATTAGTTACATCTACGGATGACGAAACCTCAAAAAAGAAAAACCGGTAGTGAAAAACTACCGGTTTTCGATTGGTTAAATGTACTTGCTTAGGCTTTTTCGCAGAATTCTTCGAAAGCCATTTCAAGGTGCTGGGCGATCATCTGCGCCGAACGGCCTTCAATGTGGTGCCGTTCAATGAAATGAACCAACTCACCGTCCTTGAAAATCCCGATGGAGGGCGACGACGGCGGATACGGCAGCAGGTATTCCCGCATCCGGGCGGTCGCATCAAAATCGACACCGGCAAAAACCGTCACCAGTTTATCGGGTTTAATATCACTCAGGGCCAAAGCTGCTTTCACACCCGGACGAGCCGCACCAGCCGCACAGCCACAAACCGAGTTAACGACCACCAGCATGGTGCCTTCGGCGTTTTGCATTACGTCATCGACCTTCTCGGCGGTATTCAGGTCCTCGAAACCGACGCTGAGCAGTTCGTCCTTCATCGGGGCAACTAAATGAGGAGGATACATCGTAGTATATTTAAAAGTTTATGGTAACTAAATTGTTATGGCTAAAAATGGTTTGCTGGCTAAAAGGCAATTCACCATTTCGCCAGTATAACCATTCCATGACTCTAACCGTTCCTTTTACATGAACCCGAGTTCGAGTTTCGCTACTTCCGACATCATCTCGGTCGAGTAGGGGGGATCGAAGGTCAGTTCAACGCTCACGTCATTAACGCCCTCGATGGCCCGCACTTTGGCTTCAATCTCTCCCGGAATAGTTCCGGCCGATGGGCAGGAAGGCGAGGTGAGGGTCATCAGGATATAGACGTTATTGATCGGAAAAACCTTGATGTCGTAAATCAGGCCCAGTTCGTAGACATCGACCGGAATTTCCGGATCGTACACTTCTTTCAGGGCTTTGACAACTTCTTCTTTCAGTTCAGACTCATTCATGACAGTTTCCATTAAAGCGTTGACTGCTCGGCAGCCTGGTTTTTACCGGCCTGGAAGGCGGCAAATTGTTTCATTTGTTGAATCATCGAAGCCAGTCCACCAGCGCGCCGGGAGGTTACTAAAGTACTCAAACCGATGCGATCGATGAAATACAAATCGGCCTGGGCAATTGCTTCCGGTTTTTCATCCGACAGAATCCGGATCAACAGACTCACCAGGCCTTTGCTGATCTGGGCCGTCGGTTCACTGTCGGCTTCAAAATGAACCGTATTCCCCTGCATTTCGGAATGCAGCCAGACCTTCGACTGGCAACCCCGAATCAGGTTATCGTCGGTTTGGAACTGCTCCGGCATGGGCGGTAGTTTTTTGCCCAGGTCAATGATGTATTGTGTTTTATCGAGCTGATCGTCAAACAGATCAAATTCCTCGATAATCTCGTCCTGTTTTTCGTTGATCGTCATTTTATAACGTGCCCAGAGGTCTTCCCATCGGACGAATAGCTACCGCTTTGGTGGTAGAATCTTGATAAATTCCGTGACCATGATGTTTGCGCGTTAAGCTTACCGCATCATTTTCTGAACCCGGTGCAAACCCTGCACCAGCCGGTCGATTTCCTCTTTGGTATTGTAAACCGCAAAGGAAGCCCGGGTGGTTCCCGTAATGTTAAACCGACGCATTAGGGGCTGGGTGCAGTGGTGGCCCGTCCGGACGGCGATGCCCTGCTGATCGAGAATAACGCCCGTATCCTGGTGATGGATCCCGTCGAGCACGAACGAAACGACACTGATTTTATCCGGTCCCTGACCAATAATCCGTAAACCGTCGATGCTTTCCAGGGCTTCGGTGGCGTATTCGAGCAGGTGATGTTCGTAGGCGGCTACCTTTTGCTTGCCGAGGTTTTCAAGGTATTCCAGCGCGGCATACACCGCAATTACGTCGGCAATATTCGGGGTTCCGGCTTCGAACTTGTAGGGCAGGTCGTTGTAGGTGGTTTTCTCGAACGTGACCTCCTTGATCATTTCGCCCCCACCGCGCCAGGGTGGCATGGCCTCCAGTACCGCGCGCTTGCCGTACAACACCCCCATGCCCGTCGGGCCGTAGAGTTTATGCGCCGAAAAGACGTAAAAATCCGGATCCAGTTCCTGCACGTCGATGTCGATGTGTGAACTGGCCTGGGCGCCATCCACCAGCACTTTGGCGCCAACGGCATGGGCTTTCTCGATGATGGTTTTCACCGGATTGATGATGCCCATCGCATTCGAAACATGGACTACCGAAACAAATTTGGTTCGTTCGGAGAGCAGTTTTTCGTATTCTTCCAGAATCAGATTGCCCTTGTCGTCGATGGGAATTACTTTCAGCACACACCCGTTTTCCTCGCACACCATCTGCCAGGGGACAATGTTCGAGTGGTGCTCCATCGTGGTGATGATGATCTCATCCCCTTCCTTTAAAAACCGCCGACCGTAGGTTTGCGCCACCAGGTTGATGCCGTCGGTCGTGCCGTAGGTAAAGATGATCTCTTCCACCTGGGCCGCATTCAGGAATTGCTGAATGGCCCGGCGCGACGCTTCGAAGGCAGACGTTGCCTTCTCGGCCAGGGTGTGAATACCGCGGTGGATATTCGCATTATAGCCCTCGTAATACCGCGCCAGGGCGTTGAGCACCGGCAGCGGTTTTTGCGTGGTGGCCGCATTATCGAAATAAACCAGTTGCCGACCGTTCACGACCTGATCGAGAATCGGAAAGTCCCGGCGAATGGCTTCTATATCAAGGATTTCGTGGGGCGCGATTTGCATAAGGAGTTATGAGTTATGAGTGAAGAGTTATGAGTTATGAGTTGCTCCGCCAAATGGAATGCGTCAGCCAACTCTTAACTGTTAACTCATAACTCTTACTTCGTTAATTATCGTGCGAGTTTGGCCTGAATCCGGCGTTCGATCTGTTCGCGCAGAGGATCGATTTTGATCTTCTGGATCACGTCTTCGGCAAAGGCATACATCAGCAGCGACTGGGCTTCTTCTTTCGGAATCCCGCGTGAACGCAGGTAAAACAGGGCTTCCTCGTTCAGTTTTCCGGTAGTCGTCCCGTGCGAACACTTGACGTCGTCGGCGAAGATTTCCAGCTGCGGTTTGGTATTCATCGATGCTTCGTTCGAGAGCACCACATTTTTGCACGATTGGTAGGCGTTGGTTTTCTGCGCATCTTCCTGCACGAAAATCTTGCCGTTGAAAACCCCGGTCGAGCGGTCTTCCAGAATGCCCTTATACAGTTCGTTGCTGTGGGAGTTCGGTTTGCGGTGATCGACCAGTGTATGGTTGTCGATATGCTGCCGGCCGTTCGGGAAATACAAACCGTACATGTGCGCTTCGCAGTTCGAGCCGTCGAGCGCAATGTTGAGGTTGTTGCGGATAAAACCGCCATCGAGCGTCACCGTGGCGGAGTAAAAATAGCTGTTATCTTTCTGATCGACCTGTGTGGTGCCGATGTGATAGGCCATATCCGATTCGTTCTGGACCTTGTAGTATTCCATCCGGGCCTCGGTATCCAGCACAATTTCCGTGACCACGTTCGTAAAACTGGCCTGATCGCCCAGCGTTCGGAACGACTCGGCTATTTTGACTTCGGCGTTTTTATGGACGATGAACAGATTACGCGGCTGGGAGGCCACATTAACCTGCCGGGCGTCGGAAATAAACCGCAGAATGGTCGGGGCTTCGACGGTGGTATGCGCCGGAACCTGGATTACAACGCCTTCGTTGGCAAACGCGGTATTCAAGGCCGTAAAGGCGTTCGACTGATAATCAGCGTATTGAGCGAAGTATTTCGTCAGTACATCCGGGGCGGTTTTAATGGCTTCGGCCAGCGGAGTGATGGATAGCTGGTCGGTGGGGCTGACAATTTTGGATAAGTGTGGCTGATAATGCCCGTTGACAAAATACAGCACGTTCCCTTCCAGCCGCGACGATTCCAGCTGCGCCAGATCCTCCGCCGTTACCTCAGAAACCGCATTAAACTCGAAAACCTCCTTGATCAAAGGATTGACGTTCGTATACTTCCACTCTTCGTGCTTGACCGTCGGAAAACCCAGCCGATCGAACTGGTTGAGTGCTTCCCGCCGGATTTGGTGTAAAGCCGATTTGCTGGCACCGTTCATGCGCTCTTCCGAGGCCTGAAAATCCGCCAGCAGCTTGGACTTAAGATCGTTATTGGGCTGATTATTCATTCTGAGTCAGTTAGGAGTTAAGAGTGAAGAGTTATGAGTTAAAAGTAGACCCGTAAGCCTGGGCCAGCTCATAATTCATAACTCGTAACTCATAACTAAAAAATTAAACCGTTTCTACTTCGGCTTTGATCCAGTCGTAGCCTTTTTCTTCCAGTTCCAGCGCCAGTTCTTTCGGGCCGGATTTAACGATACGGCCTTTGTAGAGCACGTGCACGTAGTCAGGAACGATATAGTCGAGCAGGCGTTGGTAGTGGGTGACGACAATGGTAGCCCGTTCCGGTGAACGCAGTTGGTTGACCCCTTCGGCCACGATCCGCAAGGCGTCGATATCCAGGCCGGAATCGGTTTCGTCCAGAATGGCAAGCTTCGGCTCGAGCATGGCCATCTGGAAAATCTCGTTCCGTTTTTTCTCCCCACCCGAGAAACCTTCGTTCAGCGATCGGCTGAGCAACGACTGGTCGATATTGACCAGCTTCATTTTTTCCTTCATCAGTTTCAGAAACTGAACGGCATCCAGCGGTTCCTGACCCCGGTATTTCCGGATTTCATTCATCGCGGTTTTCAGGAAGTTGGTCGTGCTGACGCCCGGAATTTCGACCGGGTACTGAAAAGCCAGAAAGATTCCTTCGGCGGCCCGGTCTTCCGGCCCCATTTCCAGGAGATCTTTTCCGTTAAACAGCACACTGCCGTCGGTTACGGTATAGTCTTCCCGCCCGGCCAGAACCGCTGCCAGCGTACTTTTGCCGGAACCGTTCGGACCCATAATCGCGTGAACTTCACCGGGTTTGACGTCCAGATCAATGCCTTTCAATATTTCTTTATTGCCAATGGATGCTTGTAAGTTGCTAATAGTTAGCATAACGGAAGGATGATTACTACTTTCTTTAATGAAACCGCAAAGGTAATGAGATGATGTGTAAGCTACACGATCTGATAACAATTTCGCGCTGTTAAAAGTTGACGCTCACTGCATTTCGTTTGCCAGCGACCGGCTGCTTTTTTTTTCAGTACCCAAAGCCTTACCTTGCAGGCTGAAGAAGTATTCCCTTTTTTGTATATGCGAAATGGCAATCATCGGGTCCAAACTCAGGAAATCAGGGTCACATCAGAGGTCGGTGCGCTCCGGCGTTTGCTGATTCACAGCCCCGATCGCGGGCTGGGGAAGGTGATCCCGTCCAAGGCGCAGGACTGGCTATTCGAGGATATTGTTCATCTGGAAACCATGCGGAAGGATGAATATGACTATTATGTAAAAATCCTGCTGTACTTTCTCGATCCCGACAAAATCCGGGGCAAACTGGCGGAAATTGATGCGGATTCGGAGCGGAATTTTTTCAAACCGGATCACCCGGCGTATTTCCGTTCCGACGCCGTGATCGACATTCAGCGGTTGCTGGCCGAGATTCTGGAGGACGAGGTCATCCGCACCCGGCTGATCTCCGGAATTTGCGCCGTTGAACGGTGTAGTTTCCACATTCAGAGCCAGTTGTATACCTATGACCCGGTCGAGCTGTCCAAGATTCTGATTTCGGGTTCGTTGCCGAATCGCCGGATGCTGTTCGCGCCCCTGCCGAATTTTATCTTTACGCGGGATATTGGCATTGTCATCAATAGCCACATTCTGCTCAATAAACCGGCCAAACTGGCCCGGACCCGCGAGGCTTTTCTGGCGCAGTATATTTTCTTTTATCACCCGTTATTCAGCGCCTACCGGGACAAAATCATCGAAATTCCGGATAATGAGCATCATTTTCTGCTGCCCGACAATGATGCCAGTCACGATTATACCCGTTCGACGCTGGAAGGGGGCGACGTGATGATCGTCTCCGATAACCACCTGGTGATTGGTTGCAGTGAACGCACGACGCTCTATGCCGCCCAACAGGTGATTCGGATGCTGTTTGAAAAGAAGGTGGTCGAAAAAGTGACCATCGTTCAGATCCCCAAAAAACGGGATTACATGCATATCGATACTATTTTTACGCAGGTAAAACGCAATGTCTGGGTGTTGCTGGGCTCGTTGGGCCGGACGGGTGATGAAGCCAAAAAGCGGGATCTGCTGCATTTTCTGGCCCCGAAAGATGGTTCCGAGGACATGCGGATCATGCAGTTTACGAAAGGAGCCGAACACAAACCGGTTGCCTTCGAAAACCTCGAAGACCTGTTGATTTCCATTAGCCGCGACGACCTGGGTTGCCAGGAACCGGTGCGGTTTATCTATTCCGGGAACAATGAATTTCCGTTCGGGGCCCGCGAGCAATGGACGGACTCGTGTAACCTGCTGGCGCTGAAAGATGGCGTGGTAATCGGGTACGACCGCAACGACAAAACCCTGGAAGCTTTCCGGGAAGCCGGTTTTGAAACCGTTCGGGCGGCTGACCTTCTCGAGCGGTTCGAGCGGGGAGAAGCCGATCCCGAAACGCTGGAAGATACCTTCATCCTGTTGCCGTCGGCTGAGTTGTCGCGGGCGCGGGGCGGTTCCCATTGCATGAGTTTGCCTTTATTACGTGCCGAGTTATAACCCTAATTCCTATCCCGATGCAATCGCAGACCACCTCAACCATCCTCATGATCCGGCCCGTTCGATTTGGCTTCAATGATCAGACTGCCGAAACGAACACGTTCCAGAATGCGGCACTGGCGGCCCAAAACCGGGAAGAAATTCAGGAAAGCGCCCTCCGTGAATTCGACGAGATGACGCACCAGTTGAGTGCCGCCGGGGTTAACGTCATTATTTATGAAGATTCGCCTGAACCGTATACCCCGGATTCCATTTTTCCCAACAACTGGGTTTCGTTTCATTATAGCGGAACGGTGGTGCTCTATCCCATGCTGGCCCCCAACCGGCGACTCGAACGGCGGCTCGACATCATCGACGATCTGGCCAAAACCTACCACGTAACTAAAATTGTCGATCTGACGCATTTTGAGCAGGAGGGGAAATACCTCGAAGGAACCGGCAGCCTGGTGCTCGATCGAATGAAACGAATTGCGTACGCCTGTCTTTCCCCCCGAACCGACACGGGCGTTCTGGCCGAGTTCAGCCGGCGGACCGGGTATCGCGTTATCACGTTTTCGGCCGTCGATGCCGCCGGGGTTCCGGTGTATCATACCAATGTGGTGATGTGCATCGGAGATGTGTTTGCCGTGGTTTGCCTGGCCGCCATTATCGATCCGGACGAACGGTTGATGATCCGGCAGTCACTGGTCAACAGCGGAAAACACGTGATCGATATTTCGCTCGAGCAGATGGCGAAGTTTGCCGGAAACATGCTGCTGGTGACGACGCGGAAAGGCCAGAAACTGCTCGTAATGTCGACCACGGCCTTTAATTCCCTGACAGTCCGGCAGCGCGACGAATTGGACGATTTTGCGACACTGTTCCATTTTGATCTGGCTATGATCGAAAGCAATGGGGGCGGTTCGGCCCGGTGCATGATGGCGGAGGTGCATTTACCTTCTAAATGAGGTCCTCCATGAGTTAATTTATCGTGGTAAAAAACGGCTAAAAAGGGCTTTACGCTTACGAAAACCGTCTTTACGGGTAACCTCCAAAATTGAAATTATCTCATTTTTTCTTGGCTCTAAAATACCGTTTAATAACTAAATTGTAGCAACAAGGAGAAGGGCTTTTTGAATTCTGCGAAAACTCTAGTCATTTGTGGTAACATATTCTTAACAAAGGTCGGGGTCTAACCAAAAAATACTTGCTTTGACAAACTAATCTTTGTTAAGTTCGTTATATTTACAAATCAGTAACAAAATTTATTAGAAACGTTTAAAAACCCTAGCAATCATGATCGCAGAGAAACAACGGGTATCCAAGTACAGCAGTTGCCTGAATTTTACGGCAAATGCGTTAGCGAGAGTAATGACGAATATTTCCGATGATGAATTTGGCCGGTTAGGACTGACAGCTTCGCATGCGTTTGTGTTGAAGGAAGCAATCGAAAACCCCGGAATTCAACCCAAGGAATTAAGTGGCGAATTACATTTAACGCCATCGACAATTACCCGTCTTATTGAGAAGCTGGAGCTGAAAAAACTGGTGGAACGCAAAATTGAAGGCAAGCACACCCTGGTTTACGCTACGGAAAAAGGGATTGCGATGTTGCCAGACATTAAAAAAGCCTGGGACAATTTGATGCGCCGGTACGCCGAAATTCTGGGCGATGAAAGTTCGCGCAAAATGACAGATATGATTTACGGTGCCGTAAAGGCGCTGGGTAAAGATTCTTAAAAAGCACACTCATAAGGAAAGTATGATCTTGGTTGCGCACGGTTAGATCAGAGGTCCAACGAGCGGAACAGGCTATTTGAAAACAATTTCAATGGTTGAATGGTAGAATTGAAGGAAACTGGAAAACAGTACCCGGTCGAGGATTACAATTCAACCATTGAAGTTATGAATACGAGGCACGAAAAAGTTGCTTTAATAACCGGTGCCAACCGGGGACTTGGAAAGGAAATTGCACACCAGTTGTGCAAAGAAGGCTATGCGGTTTTTATGGCCGCCCGCGATGCGGAGAAAGGCCGGGACGCCGTTCGTGAATTCTGCGATAAAGGCTACGAAGCCATCTTCCTCCATATGGATGTTACCGATCCGGTAAGCATCAAAAATGCTTATGGGGCTTTCTCCCAAAAAGCTGATCATCTTGACGTACTGGTGAATAATGCCGCCATTCTGGAAGAAGCAGACCGGCATGTCGATATTCGTAAACTCAACATCGAGTCGTTGGAGCGTACGCTCAAAACCAATCTCATTGGGCCGATTATGGTCATTCAGGACTTTTTGCCTTATCTGGAAAAAAGTAAACGGGGCGGCCGGATCATCAACATGACGAGCGATCTGGGGGCGCTGTCGCACATGCGCGATGGGTACCCGGCCTATAGTCTCTCAAAAACCGCCCTACACGCAATGACGAAGCAATTTGCGGCCGCACTGGTGGGAAAAAACATTGCCGTAAGTTGTGTAAATCCGGGCTGGGTACAAACCAGTATGGGCGGTTCCGGGGCCAACCGATCGCTGGAGAAAGGGGCCGAAACCGCCGTCTGGCTGGCGACGGAAGCGCCACTGCACGAAACCGGCAAGTTCTGGAAAGACAAGCGGGAAGTGCCCTGGTAAGCGGAATCTGCTATATTTGCGTATTCCTGACTCTTAAAACCATTCCTATGACTTTTCGTCGAAAAGCCGCTTTCCTTTTCACGGTGCTGTCGGTATGCGCGCTCAACAGCGTTGGCCGTGGGTTCACTGCGGGCGGGGCCGATTCCGTTAAAGTAACCGCAGCGGGGGCCAGTCCGAAACAGATTTCCAGCCAGTTCAAATTTACCGAAGGACCGGCCGTTAACAAGAAAGGGGATATTTACTTCACCGATCAGCCGAACGATAAAATCTGGCAGTACGACGCCGACGGGACCTTATCCCTTTACATGGATAAAACCGGGCGGTCGAACGGGCTTTATTTTGATAAGAAAGGCAATTTGATTGCCTGTGCCGACGAAAAGAATGAACTGTGGGCGATTAGTCCGAAGGGAAAGATAACAGTTTTGCTGACGGATTACGAAGGCAAACGGCTCAACGGTCCGAACGATCTGTGGATTGATCCGAGAGGAGGAATCTATTTCACCGACCCGTATTACCAGCGCGATTACTGGGATCGCAAAAAGCCGGAGATTGAGGGCCAGAAGGTTTATTACCTGCCCAAAGGGAAAAAAGCCCCCGTGATAGTCGATGATAATCTGATGCAACCCAACGGAATTGTCGGAACCCCGGACGGGAAGCACCTGTACGTCGCCGATATTCGCGCCAACAAAACGTACAAATACCAGATCAACGCCGATGGTTCGTTAACAAATCGCCAGTTGTTTGTTTCGCAGGGCTCCGATGGTATGACGCTCGATAACCAGGGGAACGTTTACCTCAGCGGTCGGGGGGTAACGGTATACAGCCCCGCGGGCGAAAAGCTTCAGGTTATTCCGGTGCCGTCGCGCTGGGTCGGGAATATCTGTTTTGGCGGAAAAGATCGTAAAACGCTTTTCATCACGGCATCGGAATCGGTTTATACCGTTGAAATGCAGGTAAAAGGAGTGGAATAGAACGTTGCATTTCCAACGAAGCATAAAAAAAACCGTTCCAGTTCTGGAACGGTTTTTTGGTAAGTAATGGGCGGTAAATTAGGCCCGAATTCGGATCCGAACCGGCTGGGCCACAATTTGTGAGCCATTATCCAGCGTGACCAGGAACATGAAGGCGATTTCGGCCGATGGGGCAACGGAAACGGCTGGCCGTTTGGCCGAAAAATCCTTGAGCGTAGTGGTAAACTCCGCCTTGGTACCATTGCCGGCGATGGGAGCCGCAAGATAATTCTGCGAAGCCGTATTCAGCGTGGCGACGTTGATGCTGGTAGCGCCGGCCGCAACCCGGGTGATCTCTTTGATCGTCCGACCCGAAGACTCCGGAATCGACAGGGTGATTTTGATGTTACCACCCGCAGCCGTAGAAACTTCGTAATACGGATCAAAACCGTACGTAGTGGCACCCGGATAGGTTACGGGCACGTCCGGACGATTATCCTGGACCAGGTCGCTGTAGACGTAATCATCTTTGCAGGACGTTCCGGCCAGCGCGATTACTGTAAGCAAAAGAAATTGAAACGCTATTTTTTTCATGATAGTATTCAGTTAACGAATGACCGATTAATCAACATCCCACCACAGTTTCACATTGGATTGCGGACCCGGATTCGGGAAGTTCGGATTCCGCTCGATTTCCTGCGTGATGTAGGCCGCCCGTACCGGACGCGTTCCGTCGATACCAACGGCGTTCTGCGAGGGTGTCAGTTTGGGATAACCGGTTCTGCGCCAGTCGTTCCACGACTCCAGTCCGTTACCCGTCCAGGCAATCCATTTCTGGGTAATGATCTGCTCGAGCTTTTGCTCGTTCGTTCCCGTCAGCGTTGCCACGTTAGGGTTGGCTTTTAGATAGGCCGCAATGTTCTCATCCGAAATACCGGCCAGTTTCATCGAAGCCGTAATGCCCTCGGTATACAGGGCCTGCGGATCGCCCGGGGTGCCGAGTGTCAGGGCCGATTCGGCCAGAATGAATGCGCGCTGGAAGTTGGTTAACAACCGGACCGGGCCTTCACCCTGGGTACCCGTTACGTACGGCGCATACCGCGACCAGGTAGTAGTAGGCGTGGGCAGTACACCGTTATAACCGTTATCAATGCTTACGTAATCGGTCGACGGTTTGGTAAAGAAAACCGGCAGACGCGGGTCGGTTTTAGACGGGTCTGCGGCATTTGGCCGGAGAATATTCAGGAAACGGGTACTGAGAATCAACTCGTTGCTGAATGATCCGAAAACCGCCAGGTTCCAGATGGCGCTCGTACTTCCGACGCTGCTACCGAATTTTACGTTCAGGTCCTGCGCGTTGCTGGTGATGTACAGGTTTTTCGTCAGTACTTCCGTAATGATGGTTTTGGCCAGCGCCGGTTCTTTGTCGCTGATTGTATTGGCCATTTTCAGCATGAGCGTATAACCGGCACGTTTCCAGTTCTCGACGTTCCCGGCATAGACGATATCTTCGGCACCTGGTTTGGGAGTGGTGGTGGCATCCAGATCCGTAATCCCTTCGCGGACCAGATCGAACAGGCTCTGAATCCCTAATGATTGATTGCCTTTGTAGATATCCTCCTGTTTGTCCAGACGAGGCTGAACAAATGCTTCGCCTTGCAGGGCCTGTGAATACGGAATGTCACCCCAAATATCCGTTGCCATGCTGAAGGTATACGCCTTCATGATTTTAGCAATACCGGTATAGATTTTCGCATTCCGCTGGTCGGCCGATTCAATGAGTTTCTGATACCCAACCAGCGCACCGCCGTAGATATCGAAACGCCACTGGTTCCCAAAATCAGCGCCATTGGTGTTAAACCGGTCCCAGGTAGCGGGGCTTCCACCCGCACCAGACAGGTAATTCACCACAACCGAGGCAAACCGGTTTAGTTCGCCATTGTTGGCAAAAGCGGTACCGGCCAGGGCCGACGGCAGCAAAACGGCGGGTGTTACTTCCGTCGGGTTGTTCGGCGTCACGTTGACGTCGAGGTAGTTGCTACAGGCACCCATGGAAAGCAGCAGGGGCACCAACAGAAATTTTTTATAATTGAAGATCTTCATTGTCAGCATAATGATGAAGGTGATTAAAACGTAAACCGCAGGTTGACACCGTAATTCCGCGTGTTGGGAACACCGTTCAAATCAAGTCCCTGAATGTTACCGGCACCTTGCGTGTTGGTTTCGGGATCACCGAAGTAATTCGGTGCGTAGAACCACAGGTTACGGCCACTAACACCGACCGAAACCGCGCCAAATGGCGTTTTGCCAATCAGGCTGGCCGGGAGGCTGTAGTTCAGCGCTACTTCGCGCAGGCGGTAAACCGTCGCGTCGAAAACGGCCGATTCCGATGCCAGACCACCGAGGTTGGCCCAGTAGTTCTGCGCGCTCACCTGGATGTTGTTTGGCGTGTATGATTTCGAACCGTCGGCGTTGGTAACTTCAATGACACCCGGTAAAATACGCGGTTGTTCACGGTCGATACCGGTGACAGCTAAGTGGCCCTGACCCCGCAAGTCAACCGCACCAAACGAGTACAACTGACCACCCTGCCGGGTGTCAAACAAGACCGACAACGCCAAGCCTTTGTAACTGAACGTATTGCTCAGACCAGCTGTCCAGTTCGGATTCGGGTTGGAGATTACCTGTCCGGCAATACCCGGTACGAACGCACCCGTATTGGGGTTGATCAGGTAGTCGCCCTGTGGGCTGCGGGCATTGGCGGTTCCGACAATCACGCCGTAAGGATGGCCCACCACGATCGATGGGTTAATACCGGAGAAGGCGTTCCCGGTAATCGGTGATTGTGTGACGCCCGGAGCGATTTCTTCCACCTTGTTCCGAATGCGGGTGAAATTCAGGACCAGATCCCATTTGAAACCGTTTTGCAAACGGACCGGCGTGGTGTTCAGCACCAGTTCGATCCCTTTGTTGCGCAAGGCCCCTACGTTGGTCGTGCGGGTGTCGTAACCAGTTGAGTTAGAGACCGAAACGTTGAAAATCTGGTTGGTACTGCGCGTGTCGAAGTAGGCCAGGTCGATGCTGGCCCGGTTGCGGAACAGACCCAGGTTCAGCCCGAACTCGTACGAACGGACAAACTCGGGCGTCAACGCGTTGTTACCAATTCGGGTGCTGGGACCGAAACCCGGCAAACTGGCACCACCCACCGAAATCGGGAAGGTTATGCTGGCGGCATTGTTCCCGTAGCTGGAGCCTACAAAAACCGAATTCAGCAGGTAAGGGTCGGCATCCCGCCCCACCCGGGCAATGCTGGCGCGCACTTTCGCGTACGACAACACATCCGAGTTGAGCTTGAAGGCATCGGTCGGAACAAAGCTAACCGAGGCCGCCGGATAGAAGTACGTATTGCTCGACTTGGGCAGCGTCGATGACTGGTCAACCCGGCCCGATAATTCCAGGAACAGGTAGTTCTGGTAGCCCAGCGATACCTGACCGTAGTAACCGACCAGTCGGCGCAGGGTGTTGTTCTCCTGGCTGGCGGTGAAAACCGAGCCGTTGCTGACGTTGTAGAAACCCGGAATGGTCAACTGCTGCGCCGACAACGTGGTGTTCTGATCCCGGCGCTGGTTGATGTTATTGCCCAGCAACACATTGGCCGTCAGACCTTCCAGGAACAAATCATCTTTGTGCGCATTGATCAACAGGTCGCCGTTCAATTCGGAGCGGAAGAACATATCTTCAACAATCTGGCCGGCTGGTCCGCGGGCTGATCCGATGGCGAAGCTCATTTTCCGACGATCCGTGTAGGTATCGGCCGTTACCCGGTACGATACATTCAACCATTTGGTGATGTCATAACCAACCTGGAAGTTACCGAAAATCCGGTCCACCTGGCTTTTCATCGTTTCGTTATAGGCGCTCCAGAGCGGGTGATTCTGCGTGGTGGAGTAATAAATACTCTTGCCCTGGGCATCCTGATACGGCGAACCGATCAGGTCGTAGCTCCGGGGAATCCGGGTAAGCTGCCCAAAGGCACTACCGCCGTTTCCGACCGGAATCCCGTTCTGGGCGGTTTTTACGTACGTTACGGTGCTGCTCAGTTTCAGGCCGTTCTGGAGCTTGGACTCACCGCCCACCTGAATGTTGGTCCGGTCGAATTTGGTGTTTGGGACAATCCCTTTCTGCAGCGTATTGCCTACGGCCAGGATGTAGTTCCGGCGTTCGTCGCCCGAAGCGATGTTGAACGAGTTCTGCCAAACACTACCCTGATTGTAAAAATCTGTGATGTTATTCGGGTAGGCCTGATACGGAACTTTGGTGCCCTGAAGCGTCGTCACTTCGGTCAGGCTACCACCGAATTTAGGCCCCCAGGAGTTACCGGAAGTGTTGACGAAGTTGTTCTGCGTACCCTGTCCGTAGTCGTTTTGCAGGGCAGGAAGACCGTATACGTTTTGAACGTTGAAGGAAGAGTTAACCGTTACTTCCGTTTTTCCCTTCATGTTCCGGCCGGTTTTTGTCGTGATGACAATGGCGCCGGCCGATGCCCGCGAGCCGTATAAAACCGAGGCTGCGGGGCCTTTCAGGACGTTGATGGACTCGATGCTTTCCGGGTTGATGTCGGCCAGACGGTTGGAGGCCTGGGCGCTGAAAAGCGAGTTGTCCGTCGATGAGTTGCGGTTTACGTCATTGTTGAAAATAACGCCATCGACCACAATCAGCGGCTGGTTGCTGCCGTTGAACGACGTAATCCCCCGGATGTTGATGTTGGTGGAAGCACCCGGCGCCCCGCTGGAAGGCGTAATGTTCACCCCGGCCAGTTTCCCCTGGAGGGCATTCAGTACGTTGGGTTCCGACCGTTGCGCCAGTACATCCCCGCGAACATCCTGGGTTGAATACCCAAGCGAACGACGGTCGCGTTCGATACCCTGGGCGGTTACCACAACTTCCGAGAGTTGGCTGGCATCCGATTTAAGCTGAACGTTGATGGTGGTTTGATTGCCTACTTCGATTTCCTGCGTTGTGGTTCCGATGAAACTAAAAACCAGGCGGGCGTTGGCGGGAACGTTGGTCAGACTGTAATTTCCGTCTGAATCGGTGGTGGTACCGCGGCTGGTACCTTTCAGTTGAATGCTCACACCCGGGAGGGAGGAGCCGTCGTCGGACGAGGTGACTTTACCGGTCACTGTCCGATCCTGAGCTAGTGCGGGCAGTGCAAAAAGCACGCACAGTAGCCAAAAAACGGCTAGACATTTTCTCATAGATAGGTTATGTTTGGATGAACGTAAAAAAATGGATGCAAAAATACTTTTATATCCGCAATAAATAAACCAAAGTAGGTAGTTTGATTACTTTTTTTTAGACATACGAAAGATGTCTTCCTGTTAAATACTTGATTATTAGTTATTTGATAGTATATTGATTAGAATCTTTCCGGGCTATAATTAAGAAGCCTTCCGGCTGTAAGTCTGACCCTTTTTTAGGGGATCTTCCTTACTGCCGGAAGGCTTCTTGCTAACAACCTGCCCAATAACCGGGCCAGTTTACGGAAAATTACGGATTAGGCTCCGCCAGTTTATTGACGTTCAATTCCCCCTGTGGAATCGGCCAGATATAAACCGATGCGTCTACCGTTACGGCCTGAATGTTGGCTTTGGCCGGTAGCGGCAGGTTCAGTCGCAGCAAATCATTCGACCGGAATCCCTCGCCGAGCAGTTCGATCCGGCGTTCCAGCAGGATGGCATCGACCAGGGCGGTTTTATCGGCAAACGTCGTGTAAACCGCCGTCGGTGCCGACCGGCCCCGTACGGCGTTTAGCAAAGCCAGTGCATCCGCGTCGACGCCCGCTGCCAGCCGTGCTTTGGCTTCGGCCAGGTTGAGCAACACTTCGGCATACCGGATCACGGGCGCATAGTCGGTATGTTGCGGCCCCGTCGGGAATTTGGTGAGCCGAATGCGACCGGCATCGCCCGTAAAATCATTCTTTACAAAACTGGTCCGGCGGGCATCGGTCGCCGTAAAGGCCGGGCTGGCCAGAATTGCGTTCGGGTTCAGGCTGTAGTCACCAATGCCGACAATGGGCATGTAATAACTCGCCAAACCGTTTTGTACACCCGGCAGGTCGTTGCTGCTCATCGGCATCGACAGAATGGATTCCGTAGTCGTATAGTTCGAAAAAACCGTAGCGACACTGGGCTGCAATTGGTGCGCAACCCCGGTAGCGGCCCGATACGGTGCCGTAGCAGACACAATTTTGGCAGCCTCCGTAACCACATCCGCGTAGCGGCCCATGGCCAGATAAGCCCGGGTTTTCAGGGCAATGGCGGTATTTTTATGAGCCCGCGTCGTGTTGAGCGCGGCACTGGCATACGAAGCGGGCAGGTTCTGTTCGGCGAATGTCAGATCGTCCAGAATCTGCTTGTAAACATCCGCTACGGTACTGCGAGCCAGGTCATTGTTTCCGCTTCCCACTTCCCCTTTCACGCGAAGCGGCAGACCGGGGCTGGTACCGTTGTTTTTCGTGTACGGCTGGGCGTAAAGCTGAATCAGCGAGAGGTAGGTGAGGCCCCGCAAAAACCGGGCTTCTCCCTTGTACTGACTGGCCAGCGTCGCATCGACTACGTTGGGATTGGCGTCGATGCCTTCCAGAAACAGGTTCATCCGGTTAATGGCCAGGTACGCCTGATTCCAGAGGTTGGTCGGTTCGTTCGAACCGGAGTTGTTGGTGTGGTTCCAGGTCTGGAGGGCCGTCACCCCGTTATTGCTCACATTCAGAAACTCCTCCCCCCGAACGTCGACATAAATAAAATACCGGCCACCCAGAAACTGGCCGTTTTTGACGCTGGAATACAGCCCGTTAACCTGCGCCAGCACCCGGTCGGGATTGGCAAACGCTTCCACGTCGGCCAGACTGGTCAGTGGAGTCGGGTTCAGAATGGATTCCTCGCTGCACGAGGTCACGACCGGCAGCAGAAAAACCGAAAGCAGGGCGGTTTTCAGGAGAGTCCGTCGATTAATGGAAGGAATTGAGGTATGTTTTTTCATGGAAAACCGTGTTGGTCGTTTAAAGTTGATCCGAATCAGTTCGTTAAACGATTGATTAAAAATTGAGGCTCAGGCCGGCCGTGAAGGTCCGTGCCTGCGGAACCGAGTTGCGGTCGACACCGGGCGCCGTGTTGGAGTTCCGGTTGGTCGAAATTTCGGGGTCAGCACCCGAATAGCCCGTGATAATGAAGGCGTTCTGGATCTGTCCGTATACCCGGATGGAGGAAAGATTCGCTTTCCGGAGCAGGTCGTTGCGGAACGTATACGCCAGCATGATGTTGCGACCCCGGATAAAGTCTCCTTTTTCGACGTTGTCGGAAATCGGGTTGGCCGAACCGTTGGAGATGTTGTCGTTCAAAACCGGCCGTGGCACATCGGTTACGTCCCCCGCCTGTTTCCAGTGGTTCAGAACGCCCACATCATTGTTCCAGGGGCGTTGGTCACGCAGACCGGCTTTAGTACCGTTGTAGATCACGTTACCACCCGAGAATTGCAGGAATAGACCCAGTTCCAGATTACCGTACTTGAAGGTGTTGTCCAAACCGCCGTACCATTTCGGCAGAGCGGCCCCAACCACCACCCGGTCGGTGCCGGAAATGGCGGGCGCATTGCCGTCTTTGTCGACATACGTCCAGCGGCTGGCGGCCGGGGCGGAGTGATCGTATTGAACCCGGTCGCCGGCAGCATTGATGAAAATCCGACGCCCGTTGGCCGGGTTAACCCCATCCGTCCGAATGACGTAGATGCTTCCGATCGACTCGTTGACCCGGACAATGTTGGAGCTTTCCAGACCACCGGTATTGGCCAGAATGTCGGCATTGTTGTTGGCCAGCGATGTTACTTCGTTTTTCAGGGTCGAAAGGTTGAAGTTGGTGGTCCAGTTGAATTTTCCCTTGGTGATGTTGCTGGACGTCAGGGCCAGTTCAATACCGGAATTGACCATTGAACCGATGTTGGTCAGGATGAAGTTGTTCGGAATACCGCGCGACGGGGCCTGCGGTTCGGGCAGGACGAGGTCGGTTACGTTTTTGTTGTAATACGTCAGCTCGCCCGTAATCCGGTCGCCGAACAACCCGAAGGCAATCCCGACATCCGTGCTGGTGCTGCTTTCCCAGCGCAAACTGGGGTTGCCGGCCTGTGCGAAGAAGAACGTCGGAACCGTGCTGTACAAACCGGAGTTAAACAGACTCAACGAACCGAAGTCGCTGATGCTGGCGTTACCGACGCGGCCTAAGCTGGCCCGGATTTTGAATTCATTCACCACTTTTCCGATTGAGTTTTTCCAGAAATTCTCTTCCGAAATCCGCCACCCGATGGAGCCACCGGGGAAATTGCCGTATTTCTGACCCGGCGCGTAGGCAGAATAGCCGTCCCGGCGGAAATTGAACGTGAGCAGGTATTTCTGGTCGAAGTTGTAATCGAAGCGGGCAAAGTAGGAAATCAAGCCGTTCTGGCTCTGGAAGTTACCGGCTGGCGGCTGGTTGCTCGTGAAGTTCCCCTGATACGAGGTAAAGAACGGATCGGACAGGCCCTGCCGCGCACCCCCCCAGCGGTTGATCGTGTATTTCTGAACCTCGTTCCCGACGACCAGCGCGACATTATTTTTGCCCAGCTGCAAATCGTAGGTGAAATAATTCTGCCAGTTCCACTGCTTGATGTTGGTGAAGATGTTAAACGCCTGGCCACCCGCCGTGCCACCTTCCCCGTGGACGCTGTTACGGAAGTCGATGTCTTCCACCGTCGTGTTGTCGATCCCGTAGGAAGTCCGGAACGACAGCCCTTTGAACAGGTTGAAATCGGCAAACACATTACCGATCAGGTGGTTGTTTTCCGACGTAAACCGGCTCAGTTCGAGGTCCGGCAGCGGGTTGTAATACCCACCGGCACCGACCAGGTTTTTACCCAGGCCCATGTTGTTGCCGGCGCGGTTGATGTTGTACGAACCATCCGGATTGAGGGGCGCGAGGTTAGGAGCGAGAACCAGCGGCAGACGGCCCAGACCACCCGTACTGAAGGCCCCGGTTGTGCCGGTATTGGGCGCCTGGTTGTTGCTGTTGGCCAGCGTAATGTTAGCCCCCAGCTTAATGGCTTTGTTTAATTGGTGCGAAATGTTCATCCGGCCCGTCATCCGGTTAAACGAGTTCTTTTTCAGCATCCCTTCCTGATTCGTGTAGCCCACCGAGAAAGCATACTTGGTGTCTTTGGTGCCCCCGTTGACGCTCAGGTTATGGTTGTGGGCGGTTCCGGTGCGGTAAATGACGTCATACCAATCCGTATCGACCACGCTGCCGTCGGCATTGAGCGTCGGGAAGAACTGATCCGGCAACCCGGCATTCCGGGCGGCCAGGTTCTTGTAGTCCATGTATTGCTGGGCGTTCAGAATATTAAACAGCCGGAACGGTTTGGTGGCTCCTATCCAGCCGTCATACGTTACCTGAACCCGACCTTCTTTCCCTTTTTTGGTCGTAATCAGAATGACCCCGGCGGCCGCGCGAGAACCATAAATGGCGGTTGCCGACGCATCTTTCAGGATTTCCAGCGACTCGATATCCGACGGGTTGATATCGCCAAGCGGGTTGTTCACCGTAAAACCGCCTGCCGAAACGTTGTCATTGGAGTTGATCGGTAAACCGTCGATGACGATCAGCGGAGACGAACTGCCGTTGATGGACGAAACCCCGCGCACCCGGATCACCGGTGCGTTGTTCAACACCCCGTTCGGGGTGATGATGTTCACCCCGGCCGCCCGGCCCTGCAGCGCCTGGTCGAAACTCTGTACCGGTTTGTTGGCGATGCTTTCACCACCCACCGATGAAACGGCCCCGGTGATGGTTTTTTTACTTTGGGTTCCGTACCCCACCACCACCACCTCGCTGAGGCTGGTGGCATCGACCTGCAACGTGACGTTAACCGTGGAGCGGTTGCCGACTTCGACTTCCTGCGGAGAAAAACCGATGAAGCTAAAAACCAGGCGGGCATTGGTTGGAACATTCGTCAGGCGGTAGGTGCCGTCGCCATCGCTGTTGGTGCCTCGACTGGTACCTTTGAGTTGAATACTCACCCCCGGGAGGGGAGAGCCGTCGTCTGATGAAGTGATTTTTCCGGTGATGGTACGATCCTGGGCTGAAGCAGAGAAAGACAACAGGACAGACCACACCCATAGAAATGGTAAGAATTTCTTCATAAGTATGTATATTTGTTTAGGTTATTTGCAAAAATGGTTCAAAAAATGATTGTATAATAATAGTGCATTAAAATTTCATTAAATTTTTTTTGAAGTCATTTATGAATCTGTTTTTTTGATATTTCTACTTAAACGACTCAAACCAGTTTTATGAAAATAACTACAGGATTAGTTTACTGCTTTTTTGGGGTTTTATGCTTGGTTTTTAATCCTGCTCATGCGCAGTCTCCTCTGAAATCCCAGATGAATAAACTGGCCGATGGGGTTGAAAAAAAAGTGATAACCTGGCGCCGTGAAATTCACCAGAATCCGGAGTTGGGCAACCGCGAATTTCAGACCGCGGCCAAGATTGCGGCTCACCTGCATGCGCTGGGCATTGACGTGAAAACCAATGTGGCCAAAACCGGGGTAGTGGGGATTTTAAAAGGCGGGAAACCGGGGCCGGTGGTGGCCCTGCGGGCCGACATGGACGGGTTACCCGTGACCGAACGGGGTGAGCTGGCCTTTAAATCGACGGTGAAGACGGAATACAACGGCCAGCAAACCGGCGTAATGCACGCGTGCGGCCACGATTCACACGTCGCGATCATGATGGGCGTGGCCGAAGTGCTGGCGAGCGTGAAAAACGACCTGAAAGGAACCGTGAAGTTTATTTTCCAGCCTGCGGAAGAAGGGGCTCCGGCGGGCGAAGAAGGAGGGGCACAACTGATGGTGAAAGAAGGGGTGCTGGAAAATCCGAACGTTGATGCCATTTTTGGGCTGCACATCAATTCGCAAACCGAAGTCGGAACGATCAAATACCGGCCCGGGGCCACGATGGCTGCCGTTGATTTTTACAGCATCAAAGTCAAAGGCAAGCAGACGCACGGGGCCGCCCCCTGGTCGGGCGTCGATCCGATTGTAACCTCCTCCCAGATCGTGATGGGCCTGCAAACCATCGTTAGCCGCAATCTCCCGATTACCGAATATCCGGCCGTTGTAACGGTCGGAGCGATGCACGGCGGAATTCGCCAGAACATCATTCCGGAGGAAGTCAACATGATCGGCACCATCCGTTCGTTTACGCCCGAAATGCAGCAGACCATCCACCGCCGGATCAACGAAATTGCGACGAACATATCCGAAAGCGCCGGGGCGAAAGCCGATGTCAAAATTGACGTGATGTATCCCGTCACCTACAACGACCCCGCCCTGACCGACCAGATGGTGCCGACGCTCGAAGCCGTGGCCGGAAAAGAGAAGGTGCTCATCCGCCCGCTGGACACCGGCGCCGAAGACTTCTCCTTTTTCCAGCAGAAGGTGCCCGGTTTTTTCTTCTTCCTGGGCGGAATGCCAAAAGGTAGAAAACTTGAAGAGGCTGCTCCGCATCATACCCCGGATTTTTACATCGATGAGAGCGGTTTTGGTCTGGGTGTCAAATCATTATGCCACCTGACGGTCGATTACATGGACCAGTGGAAAGGAGCCGGCACCGCCAGTGCCAAGAAGAAGTAGGACGGTTTGGGTAACCCGCAACGATCGAGCTTAAGGGCAGAATGGACGATTGGTACGCGGTTTAGACCGTCGTGTAACAAACCGGAAACCGGCGGGCTGCGAATCGAAATAAAGCAGCGAATAAGAGGAAAAAGTGGCTCCGAATGCCTTTTACACTGAGTATAATAAGTTGCCGAATCCGTCCTGTTAGTGGCAAGACTTTTTTTGATACTTTAGTGTGAAATTCCCAGGCACCTTACCCATTGTTCCTATGCTTCGATTCCGATTGCTTACACCCATCCTTTTTGCGGCCCTGTTCGTGCCGGTTACCCAGACCATGGCGCAGTCATCCAAAGCGAAGCCCGTCGCTCAGGATACCGCAAAGGTTGACCGGGACTATGCGCTGGAAGCGACCATGCTGGGCTTTTTTGCGAAAGATGGCACCCGAAATCCGACCTTAAAGGCCCGAAAAGGCGAGCGGGTACGGATCACGATCACCAACGGGGAGGTGATGACGCACGACATTGCGCTGGAGAAACTGGGCGTCAAGAGCAAAACCATTCTGGAAAAGGGTTCGAAGGCCAGTATTACGTTTAAAGCCGACCAGAACGATACGTATTTCTGTTCGGTTCCGGGCCACCGGGCGGCTGGTATGGTCGGAAGTTTCGAAGTAGTGGAGGGAGCCATTGCGACGGCAACCATCGCCGGGCAGGTACCGATGAAAGATGGACAACCGCTGAATCTGAATTTCGAAACCGGCACGCTGAAGGACTGGACGGCGACCGGCGATGCGTTCAGTAACCCGGTTTTCAACCAGGACGACCCGTCGCCGGTGCACGAAAAGGAGATGCACATCGGTTTTGATGGCACGTATTTCCTGAGCAGTGGCGGGACCACGAATTACAAGCAAACCGGTACGCTGACCTCGGTTCCGTTCAAGGTTACCCAGCCATTTGCGGCTTTTAAAGTGTCGGGCGGAGCGTTGCAGGATACGCGGGTCGAAATTGTACAGGCCAGCACCAACAAGATTATTTACCACATAACCGGGCAGGGCCGGGCCACGCTGCAACCCGCCGTGGTGGAACTGCAACCGTATCTGAATCAGGATATTTTCATTCGGATCATCGATAACGAAACCGGTATTTCCCAGATCCCGTACATTCCAAACGACAAATGGGCGCACATCAATTTTGACGATTTTCAGTTTTACGCGACCCGTCCGAACTTTCCGAACGAGCTGAAACAGAAGGATATCATTATTCTGCCCCCGCTGGACCCCGTCCTGAATGCCGGGCTTTCGGGCATCGAAGCGGCCAGGGCAATGACCGCACCCAACGGCTTTAAAGTGTCGCTGGCAGCCTCCGAGCCGGATATCGTGAAACCCATTTGCTTTACCATCGACTGGCGTGGCCGGCTTTGGGTGGTGGAGTCGCACACCTATCCGGTTCCGGCACCGGAAGGGCAGGGACGCGACAGGATTTTTATCTTTGAAGATACCAACGGCGACGGCACGCTCGACAGGAAGAAAGTCTTTGCCGAAGGCCTGAATCTGGTCAGCGGCATTGAAGTGGGCCTGGGCGGGGTCTGGCTGGGAGCAGCCCCGTATCTTTTGTTTATTCCGGCGGATTTCAAAACCGACAAACCGACCGGCCCGGCCCAGAAACTGCTCGATGGCTGGGGCACCCAGGACACGCACGAAACCCTGAACAGCCTGCGCTGGGGACCCGATGGCTGGCTCTACGGCACCCACGGCGTCTTTACGCACTCGAACGTCGGAAAACCGGGTGCGCCGGATTCGGAGCGGACGAAGATCAACGCGGGTGTATGGCGGTTTCATCCCACCACGCGGCAGTTCGAAGTTTTCGCCGAAGGAACCAGCAATCCCTGGGGGCTGGACTTCAACGATTACGGCCACGCCTTCATCACGGCCTGCGTCATTCCGCACATGTACCACATGATTCAGGGCGGACGGTATCAGCGGCAGGCCGGAAAACACTTCAATCCGTACACCTACGACGACATTAAGACCCACGCCGACCACGTCCACTGGGTGGGCGAGCGTGGGCCCCATGCCGGCAACTTCCGCTCGGCGTCGGCGGGGGGCGGACACGCCCATTCCGGGGCCATGATTTACCTCGGGCATAGTTGGCCGCAGGAATACCGCAACGAGATTTTTATGAATAACATCAACGGCGCCCGGCTGAATCACGATCACCCGGAACGGTCCGGAACCGGGTATAAAGTGACCCATAAACCGGATTTTATGGTCATGAACGATTCGTGGTCGCAGTGGCTGAACATGAAATACGACGCCAGCGGGTCGGTTTTCGTGATCGACTGGTACGATAAAAATCAGTGCCATAGCTCGAACCCGGATGTGCACGACAAAACAATGGGTCGGATTTTCAAGATTACGCACGAAAACGACAAGTGGGTGCAGGTTGATCTGGCGAAAGCGTCGGATAGGGAACTGGTCAACTATCAGTTGCACCCGAACGAATGGTATGTACGGCAGGCCCGTTTGCTGTTGCAGGAACGGGGGCCGAACAAAAAAGTACACAAGGCACTGAAGGAAATCCTGGCGAAAAATCCCGATCCAACCCGCAAACTTCGGGCGCTCTGGGCGTTGCACGTCACGAACGGGCTGACGGAGAAGGAACTGGCCGACCTGCTGGATAACGAAAGCGAATACGTCCGGAGCTGGGCCATTCAGTTGCTGGCGGAGGACAAAACCGTATCGCCCGAGACCCTGAAAAAACTGGCGACCCTGGCGCAGAACGATAATTCGGCGCTCGTTCGGCTGTATCTGGCTTCGGCCATGACGCGCCTGGAACCGGGTCAGCGCTGGGAGGTACTGGAAGCCCTGACGCAGAAAGCCGACGACAAAGACGATCACAACCAGCCGCTGATGGTGTGGTATGCCAGCGAACCGCTGGTGGCCATCGACATGAAACGGGCGCTGGAAATGGCCCAGAAGTCGAAAATGCCGAAACAGTTGCCCTATACCATCCAGCGCCTTGGGGCAATCGGTACCGAAGATTCGAAAAAACTGCTGAAAGAGCTGAATGAGCGTGTCGGGAAGCTGGAACATTCCCACGAAAACCACGAACTCCAGACGCTGATTGCCAAGACACTAGACGAGTAAGTGAGAAGTGGCGGGTGCAGAGGGGTGACGGACCATAGACTATCATAACGATCCAGTATCAAATATCCAGCATCCGGTATCCGGTATCCAGTATCCAGCATCCAGTATCCAGTATCCAATTCTCCATCATTTAACCTTTCATCGCTATGATGACAAAACCAGCTTTTAACGGCCGACTGGGTTTGAGTGCGTTGCTGCTGTTCGGGTGGATGACGAGCGGATACGGTCAGGAAAAACCGTTGTTCAGGATGCGGCAGCAGATGGCAACGACTCCGGCCACCGCAAATCCGTCGGGCAAACCGGTGGTACCGTCCAACGATTTCAAAAAGACCAAACTGACCGGCGACTTCATTTCGGAAGGGGTGGCCGTGGCCGACCTGAACAGGGACGGAAAACTGGACATCATTGCCGGTTATTACTGGTTCGAAGCTCCCCACTGGACCCGGCACGAGATGGCACCTTCCCGTTTGTTCGATCCGCGCAAGGAATACAGCAACTCGTTTCTGAACCTGGGTATGGACGTCAATCAGGACGGTTGGGACGACGTGGTGATCGTGGATTTTCCGGGCAAACCCGGTTTCTGGTTCGAAAACCCGAAAAATAAACCCGGAGTGTGGAAAAGACACGTGCTGGCCGATTCGGTCGGGATTGCCAACGAGTCGCCCGGTTTTATCGATATCGACGGCGATGGTCGGCTGGATATTCTGTGCGGGGATAAAGACAAAAAGCAGATCGTCTGGCTAAAATCTCCCTCCAAACCGGGTGAGACAGAATGGCAACGGTTTGCCCTAAGCGCCGAGAAGGTACCCGGTACTGAAATTTTCTCGCACGGCATCGGCTACGGCGATGTGGATAAAGATGGATTCAACGATGTGGTCGTTCGGGAAGGCTGGTTCAAGGGAACGGCGGACAAAAAAGCCGGCAACTGGGTTTTTCAACCGGCGAACCTCGGCGAACCCTGCTCACACATGCAGGTGCTGGACGTGAACGGCGACGGTAAAAACGATGTCGTCAGCGCGTCGGCGCACGCGCTGGGTATCTGGTGGCACGAGCAGATTACCGACGAAACCGGCAAAATCAACTTCAAAACCCATTTGATGAGCAACATCACCGCCCAGACGCATTCCTCCCTCATGGCCGATCTGAACGGCGACGGTCGGAAGGATTACATCACCGGCAAGCGGTTTCTGGCGCATCATGGTCGCGACCCCGGCGACAGCGATCCGGCCCTTCTGTTGTGGTATGAATTTACGCCCGGCAAAGAACCGTATTTTAAAGAACACGTCATTGACAATGATTCGGGCGCGGGACTGAACATCACGGTGCAGGACATGAACGGCGATAAAAAACCGGATATCATCATTGCCAATAAAAACGGCGTTTTCCTCTTCGAGAATAAGGTAACGAACTAGCGGGTTTCAATGGCCGGAAAAGCAGGGATTTTCAGCGCCTGTTTTTTGGTTTCGTTGGGTGCGCAGGGCCGACCGGTTGCGGCAGTCCTGTCGATCATTTTTCGAACCTTTTAAAAAAACGCCCGCTTTGGTCAGGCTTCGGAAATGGGCAGAAAAACGCTGAAGGTGGACCCCAGGCCGGGCTGGCTGCTGGCCGTGATGGCACCGCCATGGTTGGTCGCAACTTTCTCGCAAATGGCCAGGCCGACTCCTGTACCCGAAAATTCGCTCCGGGTGTGCAGCCGCTGGAACACCTGAAAAATCCGGTCAATGTATTTGTCGTCAAATCCGATTCCGTTGTCGGCCACGTTGATGCGGTGGTAGGAGGGGGCAATGCGGGTCGGTTTTATGGTCGGTGGCAAATGAGCCATCGCGATGGTTTGGCAGTCGATCCGGATAACCGGACTAATGTTGGGACGCAGGAATTTGAGCGCATTGCTGAGCAGGTTCTGAAAAAGTTGTTCCAGCTGTGACGAATCCCCCTGAATGGTTGGTAATGGCCCCAGCGTCACCTGCGCGCCCGTTTCCTGAATGCGCAGTTCCAGATCCGTTAAAACCGTATGAATCACCTGCTGCAGCGAAACGGCTTCCGTCGTATCCTGCTGGGTAGAAATCCGGGAGAACGTCAGCAAATCCTTGATCAGCATCGACATCCGACTGGCGGCCGCCTGCATCCGGTCGAGGTAATTGGCTCCTTCGCCCAGTTGCGTCAGGTACTGCGTTTTGAGTAAATCGCCGAATTGCTGCACCTTGCGCAGCGGTTCCTGCAAGTCGTGGCTGGCGATGTAGGCAAACTGTTGCAGGTTTTCGTTGGAGCGCAGCAGCAGGGCGTTGGATTCGGCCAGTTCTTCGTTGGTGGTAGCCAGTTCTTCGTTCATGGCGGCCAGTTCCTCGGTGCGCTCCTGAACCTGCTGTTCGAGTGCCAGTTGAATATTTCGTTGTTCCGTGATGTCCTGCGCGGTGCCGCTCAGAACGGCTGGCTGACCAGCGGAATCGTAGAAGACCTGTGCCTGGGCGTGGATGAGTCGAATTTGCCCGGTCTGCCGGTTGATGATGGGATGCTCGTTCTCGTACCGCCCGGACGAACCCGGCTGAATGACCGCCGAAATGGCGTCGGCGACCTGCTGCCGGAATTCGTCGGGAAGCGGGTTGTAGGCTTCGTCCATGCTTTTGGTATCTTCGGAAAAGCCCAGCCACTTCATAAACCGCTCCGAATACGTGAAAATGCCGGTTTTGACATCCATGCTCCAGGTTGCCAGTTCGGCCAGTTCGATGGCCCCCCGCAGCCGCGCTTCGGCTTCTTCGACTTTCTGCCGGGCCAGTACCTGCTCGGTGCTCTCCGTGGCCGTGACCATGATCCCGTAAATGATGCCTGCTGTATTTCGTAACGCTTTGTAAATGAAGTTAAAATAGCCCGTATACGGTTTTCCGGAGCGAACAAGGTTCAGCTTTTCTTCCGGCTGGTAGGCGGTTTCGCCGGTGGCATACACCTGCCGGATCTGCCCCAGCAGTGAACTGGAAACCAGCTCCGGCAGGGCCTGCTGAAAAGGCAGACCAATAATCGACGTATCCTTGCCGAGCATTTCCAGCATGTTCTCGTTGATGGTTCGGACCTCCATTTGTTCGCCCACGAAAACAACTTTGGCAACCGGCGAATTGAAGAACACGTTGCGGGAAAACAACTCACTTTCTTCCAGTTGCTGGCGAATGGCCGCCTGGTCATTGACTTCCTGGCACAGGATCATAACCCCGGTAATCGAGCCATCCTGTTCTTTGAAAGGCTGATAAATGAGATTCAGAAACCCTTCTTCCCGCCCGCTGTTCTTCAGCACGGAATACCGATAGTCATAAACGTACTCCGGTTCACCGGTGGCCCGGACGCGATCCAGCACCGGGCGAACGGATTCCTGGGTTTCGGGAAGGACACTGAACAGCGGTTTGCCCATCAGTTCATCGGGATGACGACCTACCAGGCGCGCATAGGCCTGATTTACCACTTCCACGTTCAGGTCCTGGCCGTCCAGAACAAGAATACCAATGGAGGCATTGTATACCAGGTTCTGAAACCTTCGTTGGGAGATTTGTAACTGCTTGATGGTGTTCACGTTCCGGGTGGTTTCCGCACAAGTGACCAGAACACCGTAAATGTCACCCCTGTCGCCGTAGGCGGGACTGTAGCTGAAGGTCCAATAGATATTTTCGAGTTGACCATTCCGGTAAAACGGCACAAGCTGATCTTCGAACCAGACGGGTTCGCCGGTTGTCATGACCTGCGTGATTAAAGGGCCGATAAAATCCCAGATTTCGGCCCATACCTCAGCCCCCGGTTTTCCGAGTGCCGGATGTTTTCCGGACGTGCCCAGACTGGGGCGAAAAGCATCGTTATAAAAACAGAGCAGATCGTTCCCCCAGAAAAGAAACATCGGAAAAGCGGAGTGCAGCAAAATGCCCAGCGTAGTCTGCAAGCTCTGGGGCCATTCGGAGGGAGCGCCGATGGACGTCTGGGACCAATCATGATTACGGGTGAGTTCACCCATTTCACCACCTCCCTGCAAAAAGGGATAATTGTTGTTCGAGGTAACTTTCTTCACCGGTTAAAAGTAAGGCCCTGCTAAAATAGTTATTTTCTTTATTGGTACACGGCATTTTTAGTTTACAACCGCAACCCGGGCTGTAAAACCGTTGAAGCAGGACTATCTTTGCGCTCCGGGAAATGGGTTTTCGGTTATAAACATGAGGATCGTGGTTTATTGGAAAAGTGCTAAAACCGACCGTGCCAACTCCTGGATAGCTCCTTTGCCGAAATTTTATGAATTCAATGACACCATCCGTTCTCCAATGGGCGAAAACGCTCTGGGACTATCACCGGCTTAATCAGCCCCTTCAACCCGCCGACGCGATTCTGGTCCTTTGCAGTTACGACAAGCGGGTGGCCGAGCGGGCTGCGCAACTCTGGCTGGCGGGCTGGGCCCCGTTGCTGATTTTTTCCGGTGGCCTGGGCGTCATTACCCGCACGATGTGGCGTGAACCCGAAGCCGATCAGTTTGCCCGCATTGCCCGGGAGATGGGTGTTCCGGCGGAGGCCATTCTGATCGAAAACCGGTCTACAAATACCGGGGAAAATGTGCTTTTTACGCGGCAAATGCTGGCCGAACAGCATCTGGATCCTGCCACGTTCCTGCTGGTACAAAAACCGTATATGGAACGCCGAAGTCTGGCTACGTTCCGGAAAGTCTGGCCCGAAAAACCGGTTCGGGTAACTTCCCCGCAGGCCTCCTTCGAGGAGTACCTCGATCCGTTTTCCAACCCGGATCTGTCACCGGAACAGGTGATTAATAGTATGGTGGGCGATTTGCAGCGGATTCGGGAATACCCCCGAAAAGGGTTTCAGATTCCGCAGGAAATTCCCCCTGCCGTTTGGGCGGCTTTTGAAGCCCTGGTTGCTGCGGGCTTCGATCAGCACCTGATTAAAAGCTGATTTGGCGGTTTTAATTCCGTCGCCCAAACCGGCCATTCTACCCAAAAAAGCCCGATTCGGTAACGTTGCTTTTTCCGGCGAAATTTTCGAGGCCCCGTCAAGCCTTCTTAAGATAGATAAGAAGGCTTGACAGGCCCGGCGGTTTCGTCGGTTTTGTTTTTGAGCGGTGGCTCTCAAAAGAATGGCTACCCGATCAAACGGTTCGTTTTTACGCTTTTTTTGGTTTAGCCCGCTCCTGATTCTCCTTCACGCGGAACTTTACCAGGCGCGTGATCAAATCCAGCGGCATGGGTTTATCCAGCGGAAACTGGACGGAACCTTTGCCGGTTTTATAGGCCGACAATTCCGCCCTGAAAGCTTCGTGGCCGGTGGGTGTGGCGTAAAAGCCGATGTGATTCCTGAATCCGGCGAAGTAAACGAGGGGATTTTTGTTCAGCCTGAACGCGGGCATGGCGTAGCTGATCGCTTCTTCGGCTTCCGGAGCTGCGGCTTTGATCGTTGCCCGAACCTGCTCCAGAATATTCTGCACGTCTTCGGGAAAATCGGCAATGTATTCATCCACACTGGCCGGTTTCGGGTTGGTCATAGGGAATTGGTTTTCCAATGAATATTGATTCAAATCCGCACCGTTGGCAACGTGCCGAATCCACGCAGCAGCAGATTCCGACGTTGGACCGCCCGTGGCAGATCGGCGCGAAGGTCGGGGAACTGGTCTAACAGAACCTGAAACGCCTGCATACCCTGCATCCGGGCAAGGCTGGCACCGAGGCAAAAATGAGAACCGTAGCCAAAAGCTAGGTGTTTATTTTTCGAACGGGTTATGTCCAGCCGGTCGGAATTTTCGAACTGCTGCTCGTCACGCCCGGCGGATCCCAGGCAGACGTAAAGCTGCTCGCCAGCCCGGATCAGTCGCCCCGAAACTTCAGCATCTTCCAGGGCAATGCGGGAGGTAATCTGAACGGGGCCGTCGTAACGCAGCATTTCCTCCACCGCCGGTTTCAGGAGTTCCCGGTGTTGTTGCAGCAGGGCCATTTGGTCGGGAAACGCCGTTAAGGCCGCAAAACCGTTGCCGATCAGGTTGCGGGTGGTTTCTTCACCGGCCACAAACAGATTGGCAATCAATGAGATCAGGTCATCACGGTCGATGGGCTGGCCGTCGGCGCTTCGTTGCTGTAACAGTTTTCCAATCAGGGTGTTGGCTGGTTTTTGTTCGTGGGCTTTAAGGCATTCGTCCACAAACGCCAGAAAATCGGCGGCTGCCTGGTTGATTTCCAGCATTTCGGCCCGCGACAACATCGGCTCAAAAATCGTTGCCAGTCGTTCTCCCCAGTATTTGAGTTCTTCGAGATGCGTTTCGGGAAAGCCCATCAACCGTGAAATGACCATGACCGGCAGCGGTTTGGCAAAATCATCGATGAGGTCAATGGCGGTTTTCTGGGCCATTTGCCCGGCGAGTTCCGTTACAACCGCCTGAACATTTTCGACGAACTGGAGCGTCGGCCAGATTTTCATGACAATTTCCCGGGTCCGGCCGTGCATCGGTCGGCGCAGGTAGAGCAGCCAGTTGTACGACGCCCGGTAGGTATCATACAAATCGATTACCGCACCGTCGACCTCCAGCGTCTTGTACCGGAAATACGACGGCATATCAATGACATCGAAACGCTTGTCCATCAAAACCGTACAGACATCGGCGTAGCGCGTCACCACCCAGTCGCCGGTTTTTAGCTGATGAACCGGACCCAGTTCCCGCAGCGCCTGGTACATCGGGTAGGGGTTGATGCGATTCGCCGGAGAAAAAGGGGCCCAGAGCGCCGATAAGCCTTTGCCCATCAGCGTACCTTGGGAAGCAGGTGCGTTCATCAGGATGGGGTTTGAGTAGGCAGATAATCATTGATTAACCATTCAGACAAACTGGCAATATCCGGAATTTCCCAGAAAACCGAAGGGTCGATGGCAGTGTCCAGCCAAGTTTCCAGGTCAACGGCCAAGGTGACGACAAAAACCGAGTCGAGCCGCAGCGATGCAAACGGCTGATGAACATTTATTTGCTCGGGGTCTATTTTGAGTTCGGAAGCAATACGTTGAGTGAGCCAGTGCTGGATGGCGATAGGTGTCAATGGATGATCAGGCATTCGGGATCGTGGTTTTTGTTTAGATTTAGGAATAGGGCGTTTTAGGGCAAATTGTTGGGGATAACGGTTAGGGTTTCGAATCGGTTGTCGTTTGTTGCAGGACATCCCAGCGGTAGTGCTCAGCCAGGCTGTTATCGAGAAAAGCCTGTTGACAAGCTTTGCGCTGCACTTTGCCACTCGTTGTTTTGAACACGCCATTGGGCCGCAGCAACACCACGGCCACCGGCGCCAATGCGTGTCGGAGGCTGACCTCCCGCAGAATCGCGTGGGCAATGTCCTGAACCGGGGCCGTTGGCAGGGCCACCCGTTTCAGCTCGTGAATGACCACCAGTTGTTCGCCCTTTTCGGTGTAGATCGAAAAAGCGGCTCCGGCATTGCTTGCCAGCGCTTCGTGACTGTGTTCAACGGTCAGTTCAATATCCTGCGGATAATGATTTGAGCCCCGGATGATAATCAAATCCTTCAAGCGACCTGTCACGAAGAGCCCCTCCGTTTTACAAAAAAAACCGGCATCTCCCGTTCGTAGGAAAGGACCTTCGCCGGTATTCGTATACCCTTCAAACCACTCGGCGCTCAGGGCGGGCTGATGCCAGTACCCTTGCGTAACGCTGGGGCCCATCGTCCAGATTTCACCGATTTCACCTTCTTCGCAGACGCGGCCGGTTTGGGGGTCGACAATTCGTACTACGCTGTCGTTCATCGGCCAGCCCGAACTCACCAGTTCGCGTGCTCCGGGTGTTCCGGCGGGCTGGTATAGAATGCGCCCGGCAGTCAGGGCATCGGCATCGACGGTGACGAAAGCGGGTGGGCAATCCACGCGACACATGGTAACGGCCAGGGTCGATTCGGCCAGGCCGAAGCACGTGAACAGGCTTTTTCGACTAAACCCGCTGATTGCAAACGCTTCAGCAAACCGATGGAGCGTCGATGCCCGGATGGGTTCGGCGGCATTGTAAAGGTGCCGGATGCTTCGTAAATCCAGTTCCGCCCGTTCGTCGGCGGTGGAGCGATCCACGCAGAAATCGAACATGAAGTTAGGGGCTCCGCCGTAGGTTCCGCCGTAACGCCGGAACGCCCGCAACCAGCGCATCGGTCGCTGGACAACGTGTACGGGATTGAGTAACACGGCCTTAAAACCGCAATACAACGGCTGGATAATGCCGTCGATCAGTCCCATATCGTGGAAGGAGGGGAGCCAGCACACCGAGACGCTCGACGAATCGTTCTGAAACGCGTGTCTGATAAAGGCCGAATTAGCCATGATATTGGCATGCGTCACCATCACACCTTTGGGCTGGCTGGTGGAACCCGATGTATATTGCAGCAGCGCCAGATCTTCGGGTTTCGGAAGGGGTAAATCCGTGGTGTCGGTCATGGGCAACGTATCGGTCGTGACCCACGAAAGGGAACGGAACCAACCATCGTTGCCGAAGTTTTTTTGCAGCAGTTCCAGGGTTTTGGCGGTAGTCAGCCCGGTCTGGATACCGGCATCCCGGATCAGAAAACCGATTTTGTCAGACCCCCGGTTTTTACCCGGTACCGCAATCGGGACAGCCACAATTCCGGCGTATAAACAGCCTAAAAATGCTTCGATAAACTCAAGCCCCTGCGGATAAACAAGCAGGCAAAGTTTGCGCTCAGAAGGCTCCCTGGCTGGATTGGCCAACAACCCAGCCAGGGAGCTGGCGCGGGCATGAAGCTGCTGGTACGATCGGACTTCTTCTTCCTGTTCGCCGTCTTTGAGAAAAATAAAGGCGGGACGGTCGGGTGTCTGGCTGGCACGAAATCGAACGGTCTCGACGATGGTTTTGAACGTACCGGACATGTTAAAGATTGTTGGTAAGGGCGAATTGTTATAATTCTTAAAAATATAGAATTTTTAAGGTAGACCTCCAAAAGTATTTACTATAAGTACGATAATTACCTAGAAAATACTACTGACCTGCGTGAACCCCGTCATTTTGGAACACTTGTCCGACGGCACAAAGCCCCATCGTGTTCTCATCCCTGGATTACAGATCATAGGTAAAATTGAAGAAAAGACCGGTCTGCCCCTGCCGGTTGACGGAATAGCTGATCCGTCCGACCAGGTTGTAAAAGGTCGCCACATCGAGGGCCAGTCCACCGCCATAGAGCCACGAATTGGCGAGTCGACTGTTGTACTCCGACGCCAGGGTGCTGTTGACGTAACCCATGTCGCCCACCAGGCTGAGGTACATCGCAATCGGTACGGTACTAAACTGTTTCATCGGGACCCAGCGGAGGTGTTTCCGAATGTTGAATACCTGGTATTTCAGCGTATTGCGTATCAGCCCGTACCGCTGGCCATCGACGACGTATAGTTCGTAACCGCGCACAAAGTCCGTCAGATAACCCAAGCCCCGCAAATTGAGGTACGGCTGGCGGTCGGGCCAGGAGAGTTTGCCCCGGAGGCTGTTGCTGGCGTAGAACCGGGACCCGAGCGACCAATACCGGGTGTAGGTGGTCGACAGGTCGAATAAACGCAGGTTGTCGGAAGGCAGCAAACCGTATTGATTGGCGGCCAGATTGAAATAATGGCCCCGCAGCGGATAGGCTACGGCATCGCGCCGGTCGTGCGTGAAAAGGTAACTCAGGAGAAAATACCGCTGCCGGGTTTGGCCGTTCAGAAAATAGTCGGGATTGAGTCGGGCAACGGTGTCGGCAATCGAATTGCGAACGTAGCGGAGTTCCAGCCGGTGAACGTTGTAGAACCGGTTCCGGCGCGTCAGGGTCACGTTGGTATAAAACCGGTCGCGCAGCAGGTTGTCACTGCGGAAATACACCAGTTTATCCCGTTCCGAGCGGTAGGCCATTTCCTTGTTGGTCTGGTAGGAGGCTCCCACGCTGATGCCGGTTTTCTGCGCCCGGTCGATGTAGGGCAGCGTATACACCAGCTGCGTCCGGCGGGCGAAGCCAAACTCGAAAATCGCGTTGATTTTGTCGGCATTGCCCGTCACGTTCTTGTAGTTCAGCCGGGCGCCGTAAATCGTGCGTTGCAGGCTGCGGCCCCGCTCATACCACCATTCGTTGAAGTTGCGGTCGGCGAGGTCAAAAACCGGGATGACAAAAAGGTACCAGCGTTCTTTCAGATCGACTTCGATATCCATCTGCTGAAAACCCACCTCCTTGGCCACCACATCGACGGTGACGAACAGATTGGTATTGGTGATTTTCCGCTGGTCCCAGGCCAGTTTTTCCGTCAGCTGGGGGCGTTGAATCGTGTCACCGGTTTTCAGATCCATTTCCCGGAGAATGATGCGCTCCCGTGTGCGGTGGTTGCCGCGAATCTGCACCGATCGAACAATCCAGAAATCCGATGCCAGCGAATCCGTAACGGCCCGTGCGGAAACCGTCGAATCCGCCAGCGATAACGACCAGAAAAGAAACGAAAGCAGCATCAAATCAACGAAGTAGACAATAGCATTTTCAAAAATACCGCAATAAAAAAATAGGTAAAAACAATCTTTAAATCTTTCAACAAAATCCTTATAATTGTCAGAATGGAGCCCTTTTGCGGTTCCGATGCTACCCTAAACGCGTTCGTCCAGCCTATCATGAAAGACAAGCCCCGTCTGAGCTTCTGGCAAATCTGGAACATGAGTTTTGGATTTCTGGGTATTCAATACGGCTTCGGGTTGCAACAGGCCAACATGAGCCCGATTTTCCGGTACCTTAACGCCGAAGAGTCCGCTATTCCGGCCCTGTGGCTGGCGGGTCCGATAACGGGTTTGCTGGTGCAGCCCATCATCGGAGCCATGAGCGACCGGACCTGGTCAGAACGCTGGGGACGGCGAAAACCGTATTTCCTGGTGGGGGCCATCATCACCAGTTTTGCCCTGATTCTGATGCCCAACTCGTCGGCGCTCTGGATGGCCGCCAGCCTGATGTGGCTGCTCGACGCCGGCCTGAACATCACAATGGAACCTTTCCGGGCGTTTATTGGCGATAAACTCAACATGCAGCAGCGGAACCTGGGTTTTGCCGTCCAGAGTTTTTTCGTCGGATTTGGGCAAACGCTGGCCAATCTCATGCCGTTTATTCTGCCGGTTTTTGGCATTACGATCGTGGCTTCCGGGGAGAACAATATCCCGGATTTTGTCAAGTACTCGTTTTATATCGGTGGCGTCGCCATTCTGGGAGCGGTTTTCTGGACCCTGTTTACCACCGACGAATATCCGCCCGAAAACCGGGAAGAATTTGAGCGGATGAAGCAGGAGAAACGGGGGCTCTTTCACGCCTTCACCGAAGTGTTTGAGGCCCTACGCGCGATGCCTTCCACCATGAAGCAGCTCTGGTGGGTGAAATTTTTTACCTGGTATGGCCTGCCCCTGATGTGGCAATACCTGTCGCTGGCGATTGCCCGCCATGCCTTCAACGCCCCCGATGCTACCACCAACCCGACGGGTTTTGCCAAAGGATTGGAGTGGAGTAATTTGTGTTTTGCGTTGTTCAACGTCGGTTGTTTCGGAATTTCGTTCCTGCTGCCCCCCATTGCGGCCCGCATCGGGCGACGAAGTACCCATGCGGTTTTTCTGACCATTGGGAGTCTGGGATTCTTTTCCATGCTGTTTTCCAACGATAAAATGACGTATCTGGTCGGGATGACGCTGGTGGGCCTGGCCTGGGGTTCCATCATGTCGATGCCATACGTCATGCTGTCGACGTCCGTTCCCCGGGGGCGAATGGGCGTTTATATGGGGCTGTTTAACGGATTTATTGTTGTGCCGCAAATTGTGAACATGATCACCATTCCGTTTCTGTACGAGAACGTATTGAACAATGATCCACGGAATGCGCTGGTTCTGTGTGGCGTTTGCCTCGTGCTGGCGGCTGCGGCCTGCTTCCTGGTGAAAGAATCGAAACAGGCCGAGCAGGCGGCTTTTCCCATCGGCGCGGGCGGTCACTGAAGGCGGATGTATAGCAAAACCGCCCGTACCCCCTTCTCCAACGGCAGAAAGGGGGGACGGGCGGTTTTTTCGATTACCTGCTTGGGCAGACGCGTTACGGTCGCAAAGACAGGAGGTCGTGGATACGATTATTTCATCTCCGCCAGCTTGCTCAGTCCAACGTCTTCCAGCGTGGCTTTGATTTTGGCCATTTCAACCCCGGTGCCTTTGGCCGTTACGATGAACCGGTCGTTGACCAACACGGCTATTTCCCCGGATTTACTGCCGTTATCGTATTTTTCGTAGGATTTGTAATCACCGAACTTGGTCGTTTTTTCGTAACCATTTTCGGTTTCTTTGTCAACCTCGATGATCGACCAGGCGGCTAACCCCATCAGGGCACCGGTGCCGCCCGCGTCGACAATATTGACCTCAATGGACTGGCTGTCGTCGTCGTTGCGGTATTCCCCTTTGGCCGTGGAGATATTGAAACCGGCCATGCCGTTTTTCTCGCCGGTGGCTTCCTTGCGGGTTAGTCCGTCGGCGTCGGCGGGCAGGAGTTCTTTCAGTTTTCGGAAATCAACGGTTTCAACCGGGCCTTTTTTTTGCATTTCTTCGGCCTGTTCCGCCATCTTTTCGAGGGCCTTCACGCTTGCACTGGCCGAAATGGACGTACCGTCGTCCTCGGAATCGGTTTTTTCTTCATCCTTACTGCCGCCACAGCTCATGAGTAGCGTTGTGGCGAGCAGGAAGACCGGTATTGATTGAATCAGTTTCATGGGTAAAAGAAGTAGTTATATCGGAAAATATTGCGAAAACAAAGAAAGAAGTATTTCGCCTAATCCGTACCCATTTTTGAGCCTTCGGCAAATAATAGCTAATTACCGCTGTTGCTGGTGCGTTCTGACCGGATCGGGCAACGACGGTCTATTCCGGAAGCTGACGACCAGCAGGACAATGCCGGCCAGCACGGGGGGAATGCTCAGAATCTGGCCCATGTTGAGCGCCAGCGAGTTTTCAAACTCGACCTGGTTTTCTTTCAGGAATTCGTAGAAAAACCGCAGGCCGAAAACCCCGATCAGGAAAATCCCCAGCAAACTGCCCCGGGGAGTGTTCTGCTTGTAGCGGTTCCAGAACCAGAACAGAAAGAGACAGATGAAAAAGCAGGAAATGGCTTCGTATAATTGCGCCGGGTGCCGGGGAATCTGTAGATACTCCGTGTTGTTAACAAAAACGAAGCCCCAGGGAACGTCGGTCGGTCGGCCGACGATTTCGGAGTTCATGAGGTTGCCCAGCCGGATGAAACAACCGCCCAGCGCCACGGCAATAACGATGCGGTCGGTGACCCAAAGGAAGGTTTGATTCGTCGCCCGGCTGGAGGCCCGGCGGGAATACAGCCACAAACCGGCCAGAATACCAATAGCCGCGCCGTGGCTGGCCAGGCCCCGGTAGGGGGGGAGAATAACTTCCAGCGGGTTTTTGAGCAGTACTTCGGGTTCGTAGAACAGGAAGTGGCCAATACGGGCCCCCAATACCGTAGCCGCCACCATATAAATGGTCAGGGCGTCGATGTCGGTGATGGGTTTGCCTTCGCGCTTGAAAATATACAGCATAATTTGCTGGCCCAGTAAAAAACCGAGTGCAAACAGAAGGCCATACCAGCGAACAGAAAAAGTGCCGATGGAAAACAGTTCGGGATTTACGTCCCAGATGATGTAGGAAAGCATTCGATTTCGGGCGGTGTTAAAGTATTGACCCTTCCGGGTCACTTAGGGTTTGAATCCTCCGGAACGGTCCGGCTCGTTCAGAAACCGGTTCGTTTCGGAGCGGAGGCAAAGATAGAAAAGAATTAACGAAGGAGTAGTGACCAACTATGAAAACCGTATTGATTGGATTTGTCCGATTTTACCAGGGAGCCATCTCGCCCTACCTGCCCAATGCGTGCCGGTATACGCCAACCTGTTCGCAGTACATGATTGAAGCGATTCAGAAGTATGGCCCGCTGAAAGGCGGTGAACTGGGCCTGAAACGAATCGCGCGCTGCCATCCGTGGGGCGGCAGTGGCTATGATCCGGTGCCCTGACCGTGGCAGGTAGTAAAATTCTATAAAACCGGCCCGGAACTGACAATTTGTCGGGATGCCGGTGGTCGGCGGGCGATAGCCTGATTCTTGTTGAGGAGGTCTACCAACTGAGCGGACCGAAAAAAAGACTCTCGACTAACTAAAATGGAAATAACGGCAGATAATCGATTGAGACGCTTGCTGGTGGTGGGCGACCGGGTTTTGATTAAACCTAAGAATCCGAACGATCGGACCAACAGCGGTTTATATTTACCGGCAACCGTACTGGATAAAGAACAGGTACAAAGTGGGTATGTTATCAAAGTGGGACCGGGCTACCCCATTCCGACCCCCGTGGAAGATGAACCCTGGAAAGAAACCGAAGAAAAAGTAAAATATATGCCTCTTCAGGCGCAGGAAGGCGATCTGGCTATTTACCTGCAACGCAATGCGATCGAACTGGAATACGAAGGCGAGAAATACAACATTGTTCCGCAGTCGGCGATTCTGCTGCTGGAGCGCTCCGAAAACCTGTTTGAGTAATCCGGGTCAGTAGGTCGAAAGCTGAATTTATGACCGGTTTTTTGAACACTCTGCCCACGGGATGGTTGAAGGCTATACGAGTAGTATAACTTTATGAGGAACGATGGAAAGTATTGGTGTTCAAACAAAATCGCTCAAAGCGATCCTGGAGGAGAAGCGGGAAAATCGGCGCGTGTTGGTGCTGTATGCCAATTATAATACCCAGCATTTTTTGATTGAGCAACAGGAGGCTCTGCATATGCAGACGGAGCAACTGGCCGAGCGGGAGCTGGATGTAATTGCCCTGGTGGGGTATGATCTGCCCGAACCCGACCGCCAGTTTCTGATGCAGGAGCCCTTTAGGCTGCTGCCTTCCAACAATTTTCAGGGCTGGCTGATCGGCAAGGATGGCGGGGTGAAACATACCTTCCAAAAACCGGTTGAGCCGACGGAATTATTCCGGCTGATGGATGACCAGTCGATGTGACTAGCGAAGATCAGCAAGCCGTAACGCAATGGCGCGGTCCCGGAAATCTGGCCGGGACCGCGCTTCGTTTTTACTTGAACTGCTTTCCTTCAGTGATCCCTTTCCAGGTATCGGTCCGGAACGGAACGGCCGGAAAACCGTCCTTATTGTAGAGATTGACTTCTCCGTTATCGTCCGCCCAGCCGTAATGTACCGAAACCGGATTCGGTACTTCGTTGGCATACACCACCACCTTATCGCCCTGGATTTCGGCTTTGGCCCAGTGAAATTTCTGGTCGGCTCCCGCAATTTCGAACCCTTTCAGGTACCCATATTTATCGGAAGCCACCAACCCGCTTCCTACGTGATCGAACGTCAGAACCGCTTTGTTGCCACTTACTTCCATCGACTTGAAAACCGGCCCGGAATACACCCGGTTTTGGCCGTAGACGGTTTTTAAGGCGTTTATGGCCAGTCGTTTACCCACGTCCTGCTTGTTTTTGGGGTGAATATCTTTCGATTCGCCAATGTCCGAGGTCACGGCCATGCCGGTATTGGGCAGGCTGAGGGTCATCGTCTGGGCTTCCCGCAGTTCGGCCCAGGTGCTGCCATTGGCGCTGGTGCCGTTGGCCGCATTGAAACTGGCCAGTTGAACGAACAGGAACGGAAAATCGCCCTGCCCCCAGCGGCTGCGCCAGTCGTTGATCATCAGCGGAAACGTTTTGCGGTATTGGTAGGCTCGGCCCGCGTTGGTTTCACCCTGGTACCAGATAGCCCCTTCGATGGCGTACGGAATCAGGGGGGCAATCATGGCGTTGTACAGAATCGTACCGGTCAGGTTGGGGTTGATCAGCGGGGCATTACGGCTGTAATCGGCTACCCGGTATTTCCAGTCACCCGCCAGCGACAGGTCTTTGCCGTGGCCCGACAGTTTCAGTTGCTCTTCCTTTCCCGAAAAACCGCCCCCACCGCCGAGGTCGTCCACCCGTACGGCGATGATATTCCGACCGGCTTTGAGGGTTCCCGCGGGTATGGTATAACTCCGTTGGATGCCTTTATCCCCTGTACTGCCCACTTTAACGCCGTTGACATAGGTTTCGTCGGCATCGTCGATCGTCCCTAACTGAAGGGTCATCTCTTTTCCGGCCAGTTCTACGGGTACCGTAAGGTCCCGGCGGAACCATACGACACCGTCAAAACCGGGAATGGCTTTGCGGTCGAAAAGATCGGGCAGGCGCAGCGTCTGCCAGCTGGCGTCGTTAAAATCCGCCCACGACCATTGGTTCACTTCGTCGGCATTCGGTAAATTACCCTGCAATTTCGTGATCTGGGTCTGCAACTGGTCCATGCGCTGTTTCTTCACATCGTCGAGGGTTTTCGGCATACTGGCGACTACCGGTTTGAATTCGTCGAAGGAGTCCATGGCTTCGCGGCTCGTCCAGGATTCCGACTGCGTTCCGCCCCAGGACGTATTGAGGAGGCCAATCGGAATGTTCGGGAGTTCCTTTTGCAATTCGCGGGCGAAAAAATAGCCGACGGCCGTAAAATCACCGGCGGTTTCGGGGGTACAACGTTTCCATTCGCCCCCCATGATATCGTCTTTAGGCGCCAGGCTGAGGTCGTGTGGCACTTTGAAATGGCGAATTTGCGGGTAATTGGCCTCACTGATTTCTTTGGCCGCATCCCGCGACGCTTTGAGGGGCCATTCCATGTTCGACTGCCCCGAACAGATCCAGACGTCACCCACCAGCACATCGTCGTAGGCGACCGTATTTTTCTTGCCCTGAACCGTCATCGTATACGGCCCACCGGCTTCGGTCGGGTCCAGCCGAACCGTCCACTTCCCGCTTTTGTCGGCCTTGACGGTTTTGGTCTGGTTGTTGAAGTGGACGGTTACTTTCTCGCCGGGATCGGCCCAGCCCCAAACCGGGACCGGTTTCCGGCGCTGCAAGACCATGTGGGAACTAAAAACTTTGGGCAACCGAACCTCGGCCCACGTTTGCAAAGCCATCAGGATAAACCCCATACTGGCCGCGTAACGAACAAAGCGTAACATATCGAATGGATTTAGGAAAAGGAATTTGAGGAAAAAAGCTTGATTCGGGCGGAAAAATACGGATATTTAGCCGAACGTGTTTATCACCTTGATGAAGCTTGAAGATTTTCTGACGCTCCCCCACGACCATCAGCAGGAACAACTCTGGTTCCGGGGATCGGTTTTGGCCAATCGCTACGAAGAGGCCCATGTTTTTCTGCTGTACGCGCTGGATCTTTTTTACGTCGAATTGCAGTACGATGCGGTCGGCAGCCGGCTCCTGCGGTTATCCGCTTTTACCTCCACCGAACCGCTGATGCCGTACCTGCCGTTGCTGCCGGATGATTTGCTGAACTAGGCCTGGAATGAGTATAGGGAGGTTTGTCCCCAAGGCCCGGGTAGTAGGTCCAATGCAAGTCATATTGTTTTTCCACCTAAACCCATGTCATTTTTTAAAAAACTATTCGGAAATACCGACGACGAGCCGGATGCAACCTTAGGGTATGGTAAAGCAAATGACTTTCGTCAATTAGTAAGGCAAAGACAATTTGATAAGGCGGAAAAGCTCTATAACCAGGTAGCGTGGGAGGGACGCAGCCTGATCGTTGCCGGGATTTCAGAAGCGGCCGCCTGTCGGGATTTCATCCGGGAGTGGGTCAAGCAGGTGCCGGATTCATCACTAGCCAACCTATGCAATGGGGTAGTTCATACGCAGATTGCCTGGGAACATCGAACGAACCAGTTAGCTCATCGGGTAACTGACGATCAGGCGACTCGCTTTTTCGAGCATTTGATGGTTGCCCGTCAATCGTTACAGAAAGCAGAATTTCTAAATCCCGCCGATCCTACTATACTATCGGCCCTTCTGCCTGTCTATATGGGCCTTGAGCTACCGCTGGAAGAATCCAGGGAGCTATTTGACAGATTGAAGCAGCTAGAACCAACGCATTTGGGAGGGCACATCGCCCTGATCAATTCGCTTACTCCAAAATGGGGCGGTTCGATTGAAGATATGACCGCCTTTGCTGAAACGTATCAAAACGATAGCCCGGTCTTGATTACGCTTGCCCTACTTTCGCTAATCAATCAGTGGGAAAACCATCACTTAGAGGGAGATTATGAGGCTTATAAAACATTTTTTCAGTGGGATGAAACGAAAGCTTCCATTAAAAGGCTCTATCAGCAATTTATGGAACAAAATGATACCAGCCTGCTGGCACCCATTGCGCGGAATTATTTTGCGTTCGTTCTCATTAAAGCCGGTTTTCGTCAGGATTACCTGGCCGAAGTGAAAAAGCTTCGCGGAAAGATGTATCCATATCCCTGGAAACGGGTAGGAATAACGACGTATTCGAAGCTATTGACGCTTTAAAGCCTGTTGAGGTACAACTTTCCGTCCTGCCGAAGTTCGGGAACGGGTCATCGGCAGGATAGAAGTAGTTTAGCCATAAAAGTGGGGACATTCGGGAGTGCTCTGCTCTCACTCCGGCAAATTATACGCCTTCCGCACCTCCTCGTACTTGCTATAATCGATGGCAGCTTTCCGGCCATTGCTGATCTTGTCGGCGGTGACAACCACTATGCGGATGGCTTCAAAATATTCATTGCCGACCTGAAAATTGACCGTCCGGCGCAGAAACACACCGGCCAGGGTCTGGCTGTTTCCGGGGTAGACAAAAAATGTATACTCATTGCCTTTCAGGGTTTGACCAGGAATCGAAAACCAGAAGTTATCTTCTTCGTTATTGGCTTTCGGAACCGATTGTTTGACGTAAACATAAAAGGCACTTTTCTCAACAATGTCACGGGTAATGGCTTGCGGCAGCGGCAACAACAGGTCGGTCATCCCTTCGTGGCTACGGGCTGTAAAATTAATCTGCTGCACATTGGCCGTCCCGTCGGCCCCTTTGTCACCCTTATCGCCTTTGTCGCCCTTGGCACCGGTGGCCCCCGCCGGTCCCTGGGGGCCCTGCGGTCCTTCGGGCCCTTCCAGGCTCTGGCAGGAACTGAATACCACACAACTCATCACCCAGATCGTTACCACGGTGCGTAAATACGTCTTCATACGGAAATCAGGTTATTTGTTAAAAGCTAAAGTTCGAAATTTAGGAAAAAACCGCCCGTTTTCTTATTCACTCCGCGTTTCGGATTCGGAATACACCACGTATTCGAGCAGCAGGGCGAGCGAATGGGCTTCGCAGGTCCAGTCCATCCGGACCAGCCGGGAACGCGCCATTCGGTTGAGCAACGGATTCTGGGAGGCCGTCAGCATACCGGCGATGAAGAAGGAATAGGTTTGGATTTCCTCCGTTGGAATGGCCGCCACGTCGATGCGGGGCGGTTTTTCGCCCAGTTGTAACAGTGACGTGGACACAATCACCCGGTCCAGAACGGGCAGGTCCTCAGCCAGCAACTCGTACGCATCCCGAATCAGGTGAGGGCGAATCGGCTCCAGGGGTTCGGGCCGGAAAGCCGCCAGAAAACCGGCAATGTGGTACAGAATCAGGGCCGCCCGCGGGTACGAATGCGAACAGCGAAACGGGTCGGTGCGGTAATACCCTTTTTCGACGACCGACCGGATGAACGTCAGGCTGTCGTAATCGTGTTCATTGAGGGGCAACTGGTAGTGGTAAATGCAAAAAAGCAAATTGCACAGGACGCTGACGTCGAACTCGACCGGCATGTTTTTGCCGAACCAGGTCGAATACGCCTTTAAATGCACGTACTCGGGATAGCTGTCTTCCACCTGCCGCGTCGCCAGATTGGCGTGTTGCGTCAGTTTGTGTTTGAGCCAGCGCAGATCGTCGGGCGAGGGGTTGCCGGTCAGGTAAATCATGGCCGTATCATCGGCGTCGTCGGGCAGGCGGAAATGCTCGATGCGGTGAAGAAACCGTCCGTTCGGGAAGTGGCCGGAAGGGCGGCCTTTCCGGGGCGTTTTGTAAAAATTATAGGTCTTTAATCCGTCTTTGTTCTGAAAATCCGGGTAATGCCGGACAGCGGCCCGGACAATGTCGTCTATTTTTTTCTGAAAAACCGGGGCCAGCCGCGACCGGACTTGTTGCAGAACAAAAACCGTAATGGCCGTAAAAAACACATTGGTATCCGGGCGGTGATAACCGAGCACGAGCGGATTCATGCGGTACGAAGGCAGTAAACCCGCCGGAAAAAAGGCGGTATTTTCCGCCTGAAGGGCGGAAATTCGATTCAGAACCTGTTCGACAAAGGTGGTACGATCAACCATATCGCCCAAAAATACGGCATCTCTTCACAACTTTGGCGCTTTCGGCGACAGGTGTCCCTTCATAATTTCGAACCGCCATCTTTTAACCACTTTTTTCCATTCATCCGGTAAGTTCTTGCAACCACCCGCCGTTCTCCGTAGTTTCGTCTCTACGACAGTCCTTTAAGAAGATGACACCTTTTCGAAAATACACCATTTTACGCCGGGTCAAAGACATTACGCTCGGTACCACCCTGACGCTCGCCTTGTTGAACGGTTCGGCGGTTTTGCAAAGTTGTGGCGGTTCGAATGACTCGGAAACCGAGCAGGCCGATGGTTCCGGCGCATCGGAGCGTTTTGGAAAAGGCGTTCGGACCTATATTACCGAAACCAGTCCCGGTAATTTTAAAATAACCGACGAAGTTGAAGTTGATCCGAAACAGGCCGGGGCCATTGTGAACTACGCCGACGGCCACCGCGACACGCTCAGCGTGGATGCGGCCCGGCGACTGGTGCAATCCGATTCGTCAACCCGGCAGTATTTTAATAATCCGTCGGCTTATCACCACCAAAGTGGTTTGTCCAACGTCCTGCTCTGGGGCACGCTGGGCTACATGCTGGGCCGGTCGAACAATTCCGGTTTTGCAAACGATTCCCGTTACCGATCCGGGGTGTATAACAACCCGCAAACCTTTGAACGGGCAAATCGCATCGGTGAGAACGTACAGAAGTCGCGGATCAGCCGCCCGTCGGGCGGTCGCAGCGGCTTCTTTGGCGGAGGGCGTTCGCGCGGGTTTTCGTCGTAACATTCCGACTACCAAACGTAACCGACCAATCTATATTCTATGAGGTATACCTGTACCCGTTTTGCGGTGTTGATAGCCGCGCTTTTTTTGAATGCCTGCCAGACTAATCAACAATCATCGGAGGCTACGAAACCAGCGGACAGTACGGAAATGACGACCAACCGCCCGGATTCGGAGCAGGATGCGACGCCCAGCGACTGGCTGGCCAAACTGATGGGGCCAAACGACGGTTTGTTTCGGGGCGTCAAGCTGGGTGATGCGGTTTCGGATGTGAAAGCGAAAGAAGAAGCCGAACCGTTTGAAGAAGATGCCGATCACCTCGGGTATACCATCGAATACGAAAACCTGGAATCGGTTGATATTCAGTATTTTCTGGATAAAAACAAAAAAGTGTCGGGCATCCAGGTCGATATTTACCTGAACAACCGGAAATCCGTTGACGAACATACGAAGGAGCTGACAGATTACTTTACCCGTCAGTACGGCCAACCAGCGCAGCAAAGCTGGAAGATTGCCGGGAAGGATCGCGTGACGCTCACCGATGTTTCCAAAGGCAAGGATTTCGGGCTGAAACTGACATTCGGCAGCACTCCCGGGGTTTAAAGCCGCCTGAAAGCATTCGGGGTGTCAGCCGGTTTTTGAAAACCGGCTGACACCCCGAATCAAAATCCGTCTTGCGGACGCGTTAGATTTTATACATCCAGCCGAAGGTATCTTCAACTTTACCGGTGCGTACATCGCTCAGGTAATCGAAAATTCGTTTGGCCAGGGAGCTTTCAGCCGGAACTTCGTTCAGCATATAGTCTTTTCCCTCGAAACCGATCAGCGAGTAGGGCGAAACCACCACGGCGGTTCCGGCACCAAACGCTTCGGTCAGTCGACCGCTTTCAATGCCTTCGATCACTTCCTGAACCGATACTTTCCGCTCTTCGACCTCAATACCCCAGCTCCGGACAGCCTGTACGATGCTATCGCGGGTGACGCCTTTCAGAATCGAATCGGAGGTAGCCGGTGTTACCAGTTTTCCGTCGATGACGAACATGATGTTCATTGTACCCGATTCTTCGATGTATTTGTGTTCAACGGCATCGGTCCACATCAACTGGTCGTAACCGGCCTGTTGCGCCAGCAGCGTCGGGTACATTGATCCGGCGTAGTTGCCCGCACACTTGGCGTAGCCCACGCCACCCGGTGCCGACCGGATGTACTCGGTTTCAACTTTCAGTTTCGGCGGTTTGGTATAATAGGCCCCCACCGGGCAGGTGAAAATACAAAACCGGTAGGTTTTGGAAGGAGCCACGCCCAAATAGGTATCGGTTCCGAACATGTAAGGCCGGATGTACAGCGAGCTGTCGGGGGTATTGGGCACCCAGTCGGCATCGATCCGCAGCAGCGCTTCCAGCCCCCCCATGAAAACCTCTTCCGGAATTGTCGCCATGCACATCCGCTTGGCCGATTCGTTCATCCGTTTCCAGTTTTCCTGCGGGCGGAACAGCAGCACTTCACCCGCTTCATTTTTATAGGCTTTCATGCCCTCGAAAATCGACTGACCGTAGTGCAGGGACGATAGCGCCGGGCTGAAGGTAAATTCACTGAATGGCACCACTTGCAGGTTTTGCCATTGTCCGTCCACAAAGTCGGCCACGAACATATGGTCCGAAAAATGCTTGCCAAACGGCAGGTTGTTGAAATCGACCTCCTCGATCCGGGAGCGTTCGGTTTTCCTTAGCGCGATGTTTACTAACTCGGTCGTCATAATAGTAGGTAGCAATTCTGGCAACTAAAAATGTCGTCAGCGGGTTGATAGTCAGCAAATGTAGAGAAAACTTCAGGAAGTGTCCAATAAAAATTAGTTGTTGTGCTAATTATTTTTTCAGCGGTTTTAATTTTTACAAAATGCCGTGACGAACGGTCTTTGGGCTACACCCGCGGCTGCCAGACGACCTCTTCCGCCCCGAGTTCCTGCGCCATGCTTCGGCTCAGGACAAATAAATAATCCGACAACCGGTTGAGGTATTGAATCACCAGCGGATCGACCGGTTCTTCGTCGTTGAGGGCAATCACCAGTCGCTCGGCCCGGCGGCAAACCGTGCGGGCCAGGTGACAGAACGAAACCGATGGATGACCACCCGGCAGGACAAAAGCCCGCAGCGGAGGGAGTTTGGCGTCCATCGTATCCATGGCCTGTTCGAGCAACGTGACGTCCGAATCCCGGATGGCGGGCAGCGGTTGGTTGACGGTTTTTTCCGGATCGGTGGCCAGTTCGGCCCCAATCGTAAAAAGCCGGTCCTGAATTTCCTTCAGCAGGGCTTTCCAGTGTTCGTTCACCGGCTGGTCGCGGACCAAACCGATGAGAACGTTCAATTCATCGACGGTTCCGTACGCATCGATTCGCTGGTGGGCCTTGCTGACCCGGCGTCCGCCAATCAGCGAAGTCTGGCCCTTATCGCCGGTTTTGGTGTAAATTTTCATGGAATAGTCGGCTGCTTTGGTGCAAAGATCAGGAATGACCCGCAGAGTTTTTCAAAGAATTCTTCGGTCTAGTTTTAGGCCGTTGTGGGAACACTCCGCTGTAGCCCGTACCTTTGCGGGCCAAAACCTGTTCGCAGGTCAACCAAGCAAGTTTCATGAAAGTTAGCACGTTTGCCATTCGTTTGTGGCGACTAGCCTCCCTGGTGGGGTTTGCCGCCCTGTTAATTTATACGTATGTTTCTCTGGAAACCAATGTGGCCGTGGGGTTCACGCCCGACAGCCGCCCGGATCTGTTTCTCGACCGCGATTACCTGTTCTACGGCTGTGTCGCTATTTTTCTGATCAACAACACGGTCATCAACGTTCTGACGAAGCTGTTTCCGAAAGTCTCCGGGACGGCGCTGCCGATTCCGAATCAGCCGCTCTGGGTCGAAAACCGCTCCCAGTTGAACGATATTGTTCGTGACTGGTTTTACTGTCTGATGGCTGCCGTCAATACCGTGATGGCGCTGGCGCTGTATGTGCTGGGTAAACTGAATAAACAACTCGGCGAAACCAGCCTGAGCGGTTATCAGTGGTTGTTACCGGTTTGTACGGCTATTCTTGGAATCGTTATCGTTTCGCTGCCGATCCGTCTGGCGATGAAACCCACTGCCGAAGACTGATGAAAACGGAGTTGCAACTGGCCGATTTTCAGTACGATCTCCCCGACGAACGGATTGCCCGGTTTCCCCTGCCCCAGCGCGATCACTCCAAACTGCTGGAATACCGCCGGGGGGAAATTGTGCACCGGTCGTTCTTCGAGTTGCCGGACCGGTTGCCGACGGGTAGTTTGCTGGTCTTCAACAACACCCGGGTCATTCCGGCGCGACTGCATTTTCAGAAACCGACCGGTGCGCTTATCGAACTGTTTCTCCTAAACCCGGTTCCTACCGATCGGCTGGTTTCCGAGGCCATGCAGGATCTGGGCGAAAGTGTCTGGCAATGTATGATCGGTAACCGCAAACGCTGGAAACCGGACGAAGTCCTGTCGAAAGAAATCCGGATTGGTGAGCATTCCGTCTTTCTCCAGGCTCACTGGCACGATGCTGAGCATTCGTACATTCGGTTTACCTGGGCGGGTGAGGAATCGTTTGCTGCGGTTTTGCACGAAGCCGGTAAAATTCCGTTGCCGCCGTATCTGAACCGGGACGCAACCGAAGCCGATAAGGAAACATACCAGACCGTTTATTCGCGGATCGAGGGCGCGGTGGCGGCTCCCACGGCCGGGTTACATTTTACGCCGGAAGTATTTAGCCGATTGGGGGAAAAGGGAATCCGGACCGACTACCTGACGCTGCACGTCGGGGCGGGAACCTTCCAGCCGATCAAGGCATCCGATGTTCGGCAGCACGCCATGCATACCGAGCAGGTGGTGTATACCCGCCAAAATCTGGAAAATCTCCTGAACCATAGCGGCCCGGTGATCGCCGTCGGAACCACGTCCCTGCGATCGCTGGAAAGTCTGTACTGGTTTGGTGTTCGGTTGTTAAAAAAGGAGCCGGAGCCGTTTTTTCTGGATCAGCAGTACGCCTATGCGTTTCCGGAAGCCGAATTGCCATCCCAAACCGACGCAGTGCGGGCGGTTTGGGATGAACTTCTGGAAACCGGGCAATCGCAGGTCATTGGCCATACCGGTATTTATTGCCTGCCCGGTTACCGGTTTCGGATCGTTGAGGGGTTGATGACCAATTTTCACCAACCCGGTTCAACATTGATCCTGCTGGTAGCGGCTTTGGTCGGCGAAAACTGGCGGGCAATCTACCAGGAAGCCCTCCAGAATGACTACCGGTTTTTAAGTTATGGGGACTCCTCCCTGCTTTTGCCCTGAAACCCTATCTTTGTACCTAACTTTGCTCACCGAAAGAGTTAAGGAGAAACAACATTCTATTATATAGTAAGGGTGGAGTTCGCTCTTTCACTCATTCACTCTTTCACCGTTAAAGGCTAATGATTGATTTTATTGAAGAACTCCGCTGGCGGGGCATGTTGCAGGACATGATGCCCGGTACGGAAGAACAACTCCGCAAAGAATCCACCGCCGGTTACATTGGCTTCGACCCCACGGCGGCTTCGCTGCATATCGGGAACCTGGCGACGATTATGCTGCTGGTGCATTTTCAGCGGGCCGGGCACAAACCCTTTGCGTTGGTGGGAGGGGCCACCGGTATGATTGGCGACCCATCCGGTCGGTCGACCGAGCGCGATTTTCTTTCCGAAGAAACCCTCCGCCACAATCAGGAGGGCATCCGGGCGCAGCTGACCCGGTTTCTGGTCTTCGACGACAGTGCCAATTCGGCCGAAATGGTCAACAATTATGACTGGTTCAAGGAAATATCCTTTCTGGGTTTTCTGCGGGAAGCAGGAACGCATCTCACCGTTAATTATATGGTGGCAAAAGATTCGGTCAAAAAACGCCTGGAAACCGGTCTTTCCTTTACGGAATTCTCGTATCAGTTACTTCAGGGGTACGATTTTTACTGGCTTTATAAAAACAAAGGAGTCCGGCTTCAGATGGGCGGCTCCGACCAATGGGGCAATATTACGACCGGTACCGAACTGATCCGGCGGAAGGAAGGTCGCGAGGAATACCAGGCTTTTGCCCTAACGACCCCATTGATTACCAAAGCGGACGGGACCAAGTTTGGAAAATCGGCGGGGGGCAACGTCTGGCTGGATCCAACAATGACGTCGCCCTACCAGTTTTACCAGTTCTGGCTTAACGCTACGGATGCCGACTGTCCGCGACTGATTCGGGTCTTTACGCTTTTATCCCGCGAGGAAATCGAGGCACTGGAGCGTCAGCATAACGAAGCCCCGCATTTGCGGATTCTGCAGAAAGCCATCGCGAAGGACGTAACAATCCGGGTGCACTCGCAGGCCGGGTATGATCTGGCGGTCAAGGCATCAGAGGTGCTCTTTGGAAAAGCCACGATCGATACCTTACGGACTATTCAGGCGGATGAATTTGACATCATCTTTGAAGGCGTACCCCAAACGGAAGTTTCGAAAGCCGACCTGGAAGCCGGGAAGGATATCGTAGAGTTACTTTCTATCGCAACCCGTGGCGAAATTTACGCGTCGAAAGGCGAAGCCCGGCGGGCACTGGCGCAAAATGCGGTTAGTGTGAATAAACAGAAGGTTACCGATGCAACGGCCCTGACCGAGCTGGAATGGTTGCAGGATCGGTATCTGGTAGTGTCGAAGGGCAAAAAAAACCACCTGATTAAGCGTTCGTAATTATTTTGAAAAAATTTTAGACCGGTAACTTCTTGAAAACGAAGTGCCTACTTCAACGAGGAAAGAAGTTGCCGGTTTATTTTCGATGTGGTTCTTGACAAAGGGGAAAAAAATGCGGTACTTTGCAGTCCCAAATCAGGGAAGACACCGGGAGCGAAACTAGCTAACCTTTTGGTTATTAGTCAGTTAGGGGTCGGGAAGACGAAAAAAGAAGTAAAAATATTTTTTTCAATCTTCTTGCAAACTTCGAAACAAACCGCTACCTTTGCAGTCCCAAATTAAGGGAAACAAATTACTTCGATTGATACGGTTTCGGCCGGTTTCGATCATCGATTTTCCAAACGAGGAAAATACGTTCTTTGACGTGATGGACAGAACAGCATACCAAGAGACAGGCGACGACCTGACAAGTACAATTGTTAGTTTTTATTTACAATGGAGAGTTTGATCCTGGCTCAGGATGAACGCTAGCGGCAGGCCTAATACATGCAAGTCGAACGGATGTCCTTCGGGGCATTAGTGGCGTACGGGTGCGTAACGCGTAAGCAACCTACC
>NZ_JBHSMA010000015.1:0-143010 GCF_042655385.1 Larkinella bovis
TGTACAACGAGAAGACCAACGGGTTCGACAACTTTGTGGGTCACGTCAACCTGAGTTCGAATCAGCCCTTGCAGGAGAAGCACCTGCTGCTGCCGTTGGGCAAGCAGGAGATGCTGAACAACCCCAACCTGAAACCCCAGAATCCGGGGTATCCTAACTAATTGAATAAATTGGTGTAAATTAGAAGTTTATCAGGAAGTAGCTTTTAGAAGAAAGGTAGCGGTTTCGTTCGTTGTTCCAGCCGGTTTCCAGTAGAAGCGGCTGGGATAATGGTTTAGAATCCAGGAGTTTTTCGGGTAGAAATTTGGTTCAGTTTTTCGTTCAGTGTACCAGTGATAATGAAGCGCATCAAAATAAGTCGGTTTGGTAGCTTGCTCGTGGGGTTGGCGTGGGTTGGCACGGTTTGGCTGACGCAGGGTTGTGGAGGGGTCGAGAAACCCGCCGAAATTGAGCAGGTCGCGGATCAGCTGCCTGATAAAATCGATTATAACCTGCACGTAAAGCCCATTCTGTCGGATAAATGTTTTTTCTGTCACGGCCCCGACAAGGCTAGCCAGAAGGGCGGTCTGGAACTGGCCACCCGCGAAGGCGCCATGGCGGCTTTGAAAAAAGCCAAAAATAAAAAACACGCGATTGTCCCCGGCGACCTGGCCGAAAGTGAGGTGTATTACCGGCTGATCACAAAGGACGAGGAGGAGATGATGCCGCCGAAGTCGTCGAACCGGGTACTGACCAATTACGAGAAAGCGGTTTTGATCAAATGGATCGAGCAGGGGGCCGAATACAAACCGCACTGGGCGCTGATCAAACCGGAAAAACCGGCTTTACCGCCTGTTAAGAATACCGCCTGGTCCAAAAATCCGATCGACTACTTTGTGCTGAGCAAGCTGGAGGAGAAAGGATTTACGCCCGCTCCCGAAGCCGATAAGGAAAACCTGCTGCGTCGGGTGACGCTTGATCTCACCGGTTTGCCGCCCACGGTGGCCGAAGTGGATGCGTTTCTGACCGATAAGAGTCCGAATGCCTATGAGAAGGTGGTGGATCGTTTGCTGAAATCACCGCATTACGGCGAGAAAATGGCCGTCGACTGGCTGGACGTTTCGCGCTATGCCGATACGCACGGCTATACGGTGGACCGCTACCGCCCGATGTGGCCCTGGCGCGACTGGGTCATCAAGTCCTTTAACCAGAACCAGCGGTTCGACCAGTTTATTACCTGGCAACTGGCGGGTGATCTGCTGCCCAAGGCAACGCGCGAACAACGGCTGGCGACGGGTTTCAACCGGAACCATTCGCAGAACATGGAGGGTGGGATTATCAACGAGGAATTCCGGATCGAATACGTGGCCGACCGCACCAATACCGTCGGAACGGCTTTGATGGGGATGACGATGGAATGCGCGCGCTGCCACGACCACAAGTTCGACCCGATTTCGCAGAAGGATTATTACAGCCTGTTTGCCTTTTTCAACAACGTGGATGAAGCCGGGCAAATCTCCTGGGACGACGCCATGCCGGTGCCGACCATGCTGCTGACCGAATCGAAGCACGACAGCCTGCTGACTTTTCTGGATACCAAAATCAAAACCGCCGAAACCGCCTTGGGCCAGACCGTTCAGCGGGAGCAACCGACGTTTGCGCAGTGGCAGACCAAAACCGGATCGGCGGTTCCGTTCGATTTCAAAAAAGGTTTGCAGGCCCACTTCACGTTCGATAAACTGGTGAACGGAAAATTTCTGAATGCGGTCAGCAGGAAAGATACGGGCAAGGTGCTGGACCCGGTTTTGGTGCCCGGCAAAAACGGCAATGCGTTTGAATCGAATGGCGACGATATTCTGACGTTGGGCGATGTTGGTATTTTCAACCGCTCGCAGCCGTTTACGATTGGCGTGTGGGTCAATATTCCCGGGGATGTGAACAAAGCCGCGCTCGTTCACAAGGGCAACGGCGATATTCTGTACAATTTCCGGGGCTATTTTCTGAACCTGCGCGACGGCAAAGCTGAACTGCTGATGGCGCACACCTGGCCCTATAACGCCATCATCCGAATCGGCAAACAGGTGTTGCCGAAGGAAAAATGGATTCAGTTGACGATGACCTACGACGGCTCCAGCAAGGCCAGCGGGCTGCGGTTATTCGTCGATGGGCAGGAAGCAGCTTTGGTAACCGAAAAAGATAATCTGTATAAAGACATTCTGTTCAAGGGCAAGCAAACCGGGCTGATGGTTGGGGCCGATATGCGCGGCCCCGGTTTTAAAAAGGGTTCGTTCGACGATCTGGTGGTGTATAACCGGGCGTTGTCACCCCCGGAAATTCTGGCGCTGGTGCAGGGAAATCCGGTGGTGACGGGTATGGATGGAAATCGGCTGAAGGAATATTATTTCAGCACGGTTTCGCCGACGTACCAGCAACAGAATGCGGAGCTGCAAAAACTGCGGGCGGAACGAAACCGGGTGGTGGAAGAAGTGCCGGAAATCATGGTAATGGAAGAAATGAAAACGCCCCGGCCCACGCACCTGCTCAAACGCGGGGTTTATGATGCACCCGGTGAGCGTGTTCAGCCCGACGTGCCGGCCAGTATCCTGCCTTTCCCGAAAGAATATCCTAAAAACCGGCTGGGTTTGGCTAAATGGCTGCTTCATCCCGACAATCCGCTGACGGCCCGCGTGGTGGTCAACCGGTACTGGCAAACCTACTTCGGAACAGGTTTGGTCAAATCGGCCGACAATTTCGGAAATCAGGGTAATTTGCCGACGCATCCCGAACTGCTCGACTGGCTGGCGGTGCAGTTTCGGGACAGTGGCTGGAACGTAAAAGCCATGCAGAAACTGATCGTTATGTCGGCCACCTACCGCCAATCGTCGCGCGGACGACCGGATTTACTGAAGAAAGATCCCGAAAACACCTGGCTGGCGCGCGGCCCGTTGTACCGGCTGACGGCCGAAATGATCCGGGATAATGCCCTGGCTTCAAGCGGTTTGTTGTCCGGCCGGTTGGGGGGCGAAAGCGTCAAGCCGTACCAGCCGGAAGGCTTATGGGCGGTCAACAACACGACCTACGAACAGGATACCGGCGAAAAACTGTACCGCCGGAGTCTGTACACGTTCTGGCGACGGACCAATCCGCCCCCGTCGATGAACACCTTCGATGCGCCCTCACGGAGTTATTGCGTGGTGCAGCGGCAGAAAACCAGCACGCCCCTGCAGGCGCTGGTGTTGCTCAACGATCCGCAGTTTGTCGAAGCGGCCAAAGTCGTGGCCGTCCGCTCGTTTGAGCAGTATAAGACGACCCCCGACCGACTGATGCAGGTGTTTCAGCTGCTGACCAGCCGAAAACCTGTGGGGAAGGAACTGGCGATTCTGACCAAACTGTACGAGCAGGAATACCAGAAGTTTAAGCAGAACCCCGCCAAAATGCAGGGGTGGCTGCAAGCCGGGGAATACAAACTAGCCAGCACCGCAGAACGACCCGCCCTGGCGGCCGGAGCCGTTGTGGCCAGCACGGTCATGAACTCGGAAGCGTTTATTACCAAACATTAATAGTACCCACGGACTTTAGTCCGTGAAATCTGGATAGTTGAGAAAATAAATGGAAGTCTCGGAATCTCACGGACTTTAGTTCGTGAAATCTGGATAGTTGAGATAATAAATAGAAGTCTCGGAATCTTACGGACTAAAGTCCGTGGGTACGTGTTAAAGCTATGAAAGATAAACTGGCGCAAAGTCTGGCGGATACGTTCAACCGGCGGTCTTTTTTGAATAAAGCCTCGTGGGGACTGGGCTCGCTGGCATTAGGCTCGTTGCTGCCTTCGCAGATTTTTTCGAATCCAGCCGAGCGGATCGAAACCGTGCCGCACCGCGCTCCGAAAGCCAAGCGGGTGGTGTATCTGTTTCAGAGTGGCGGTCCGTCGCAACTGGAGATGTTCGACTACAAGCCGTATCTGGAAAAAATGCACGGAAAAGATTTGCCCGAATCCGTGCGGAAAGGCCAGCGGCTGACGAGCATGAGCGCCCAGCAGTCGGCCCTGCCGCTGGTGAGTTCGCCCTATACATTTAGGCAATACGGGAAGAGTGGGGCCTGGGCGAGTGAGCTGGTGCCGTATACGGGTAAAATTGCGGACGATCTGTGTTTCATCAAATCGATGTATACCGAGCAGATCAACCACGACCCGGCGCTGACGTTTTTCCAGACCGGAAACCAGTTGGCGGGTCGGCCGAGCATCGGTTCGTGGGTGAGTTATGGCCTGGGTTCGGCCAACGAAAACCTGCCCGCGTTCATCGTCATGGTGTCGAAAGATGCCCCGCGCGATCAGCCGTTATACGCCCGCCTGTGGGGCAACGGTTTTTTGCCGTCGAAACACCAGGGTGTGCAGTTCCGCTCCGGCAGCGACCCGGTTTTGTACCTGAACAACCCCAACGGGTACAGTTCGGCGGATCGGCGGTCGATGCTCGATGCACTGAAAGACCTGAATCAGGTGCAGGAAGAATTGTACGGTGACCCCGAAGTGTCGAACCACATTGCGCAGTATGAAATGGCGTTTCGGATGCAAACCTCCGTGCCGGAAGTCACGGACTTGTCGGACGAACCCGACTGGGTGTTCGATCTCTACGGCGAAGAAGCCCGCAATCCGGGGACGTATGCGGCCAATTGCCTGATGGCCCGCCGGTTACTGGAGCGGGATGTGAAGTTTGTGCAGTTGTACCACCAGGGCTGGGATCTGCACGGCAATTTGCCCAAAGGCTTGCCCAAGCAGTGCAAGGCCACCGACCAGGCGTCGGCGGCTCTGGTGCAGGATCTGAAACAACGCGGTTTGCTCGACGATACGGTGGTGATCTGGGGCGGTGAATTTGGCCGGACGAACTACTCACAGGGCAAGCTGACGAAAGATAATTACGGTCGCGACCACCATCCGCGCTGCTTCACGATGTGGATGGCGGGCGGGGGCGTCAAACCGGGTATTACCTACGGCGAAACCGACGAGTTTGGCTACAACATCGTCAAAAATCCGGTGCACGTCCACGACTTCCAGGCCACGCTGCTCCATTTGCTGGGCATCGATCACGAAAAACTGACCTACGAGTTCCAGGGCCGCCGGTTCCGGTTGACGGATGTGGAAGGGAAGCTGGTGAAGGGGATTCTGGCGTGAGGTGACCCGGTATTCGGTTGAGGTTACTAAGGTCTGTGTCTTCACAGGCCTTTTTTCTTTTAGTAGCCTGGAGGCAAGTTACAGTCCAAAACAGACGTATCAATTACGTTGAAAAATCAACGGAGGATAGCCTGGAATGCCTCGGTTGATTCTTGACAGCTTAAGGATCTTACAAACCGGGCGTGATTTGAGATGCGGTTTATAGGTATGATACTCGAAGTATATTTAAAAAATGATCATATTATTAGATAAATAAAATATCATTCAGTTACTTGTTGTTTGTTAGCTTTTGATGGCAAAAATACCGTATAGAACCCATTGAGCTACTCATGATTTCTTACTTAAGCATGTATAACCAATGAATGTATTATTGATTGGAGCTTCGGGTACCATTGGAAAAGCCGTAGCCAGTCTTTTCACCCAACAGGGGCACCAGGTCATTGGTGCCTCCCGTTCCACGCAGCCCAGCCTGGACTTCACCGACCAGTCCAGCCTCGATGCCTTTTATGAGCAGATGCCTGAGGTGGACGCGATTCTGGCTATTGGTGGGGAGGCAGCCTTTAGTTCCTTAGATCAGCTAACGAACGCGCAAATTGAGGTAACGTTGTCCAGTAAGTTGATGGGTCAGATCAATGCACTGCGAAAGGGAAAGGTCAAGATTCGGCCCAATGGTGCGTTTGTGATGACGGGGGGAATTCTAGCGTATGCACCCTGGCCTAATACCGCAATGGTTGCCATGGTCAATGCAGGTTTGGAAGGTTTTGTAAGAGGAGCTGCTTTAGAAATGACCGAGGGACGTCGGGTGGTTATTGTCCATCCACCCCTGGTTGCCGAGACAGCGACTATGTTTGGCATGGATGCAACGCAATTTCCGACGGCTGCTACGGTAGCCAGAACCTATCTGGACGCCGTGGAGAATGGTCAAAACGGGACTGCGATTTTTGTGGATGGTCACGCTCCTGCTTAAACGCTGGGCTGGAGTTGCCAAAACGACTTAGCCAAACTACCTAAACCAACTCAACGCGAACTCGTTGACCGTTGAGTTGGCCGTTAAAAAAGTGGCTCAGACCGTCGCAAAAGGTAGTTATTCCACACCAGTAAGGCGGCCGCTTGACCCCTAAGGACTGCAAGTAATCCGGCGGTGGAAAGCCATAGATTGGCTTACACGGAATTAGGCTGAGTTAGACGACTTCGTTTGGTCGGTTTTAACCGATCATTCTTCATTCGAAAATTATAGGCCATCATCACGGACATGATTGAAGATGTCGTTGGAATCTATTACTTTGCAATAAAAAGTACTTTTTGTTTTTAAATTTGGGCGTAGGCCGACGATATAGAAAACCGTCGTAACCGCGCTAACCGTAATCCTGTAGACCCATGATTGTCCGATCACTTTTCCTTTTGAGCCTTGTGGTGGCGCTTTCAGGCTGTTCGGTGGATAAAAACCTTGATTCGTCCATTCCCCGAATCCAAACTCCAATGGATCAGATTGCTTATTTGCGAACCAAATGGAAGAATGGACAACACATTGAAACGGTTTTCTACGACCACCACAATCGGATTTTGGAAGTATATAATTTTGGCCTCACCAACTCAAAATGGTTAACTATCTACGAAGGAGATAAGCCGGTCACCTCTATTTACTTCTACCACAGCGATAGCGCCGGAGCCGGAGATATTACGATTGATACCTTACGGCAGCGGTTCGATTCCCGGGGGCGATTAGTCCTTGAGTCGCATCGTCATGCCTCGCTTTCCCGGTTTGGTAATCCTAAAGAAGAAGGGTTTACTAAACGCTATCTGGCTTATTCGGTGAGTGGAGATACGATCATAAAAAGACAGGAAAGCAGTTACTGGCCTGCAGGTCGCCCAGCCTCCCAGGTAGTGGATAGTAGCCGTTGGGATCGCGATAGTCAAAAACGGATTCGGCGGTTTTATCGCCTGTATGTGATGAAGATGCCCGCTGAGCCTCAGTACGATACGGTTTATCACTTTTCGCGACAGTATGCCTACGATTCCGCAGGCCGGTTAAAAATGGCCTGGTTTGATAGCATGTATTTAGGGCGTTTTTATATACCGGCAGGCCCGGATACGGTTTGGTATCACTACAACGCACAAAACCGGTTACTAGGAGAACGGCACCGCTACACCACCGATCTGCGAAACAAGCGTGAAATCCGTACCGTCGCTTTATCGGTTGCTGAAAAGCAATCGGTTGACTGGCATAAAAAGAACTTTTTTACAGGGTATGCCAAAAACGGCCATACGGATTGGATTCAGTATCGGTATGAGGTATTTAACCCGGAAAAACACCTGCCATTAGTTATTCCAAAATAAGGTAAGCTCGGCTGGGGCACAGCCAACGAACGCCGTCCGGTTTAGGATTTTCGGCCCTTAGTGACAACCTGACTTTATTCTCCTTTTCCCACATACCCCTTGCCCATCAGAACCTGCCCCGGTCGTTTGCCGGTGTGCTTGCCGTTCTCAATCACGGGAACACCGTTGACCAGCACATACGAAAAACCGCTTGAATAGGCATGGGGCTGGTCGTAAGTAGCCTTGTCACTGACGGTTTTTTCGTCGAATATCACGAGGTCGGCGGCAAAACCGGGTTTCAGAAGCCCCCGGTCGTCAAGTTTAAACCGCTGGGCGGGCAGCGACGACATCCGCCGAATGGCTTCTTCGACCGGAATCACCTTCTGCTCCCGGACATAACGGCCCAGCACGCGGGCGTTGGTGCCGTAACCGCGCGGGTGCGGCATGCCCGACTGAAACCGCGCCACGCCCGCATCCGAGGCCACCATCGTGTTCGGATAGCGCATGATGGTAGCCACGTCCGCTTCCGACATGGTATGATATACCATCTGAATGCGTCTCATAGCGGCTTTTTGCATCAATTCCAGCACCAGATCGGCTTCGGTTTCGGTGCTGTTTTTGCGATTCAACGTCTGGTTAATTTTATGGATGCTCAACCCGTTGAAGGTCGTATCGGCAGGATAATAGGCGACGACGGCATATTCATAGTTTTTGCGGTCGTTTTTCTTCAGACCCTCCAGCATCTCCTGCCGGATTTTGGCGCGGGTGGCCGGATCGCGGAACCGGGCCAGCGTGGCCGAATCGCCATCGGCCAGCGCCCAGGAGGGAACAATGCTCGACAGCGAGGTGCTCGACGCCGTATATGGATACTGATCAACGGTTACATCCAGCCCTTCGCGCCGGGCGGCTTCCACCATCTCCACGGTTTCGACGCTAGAACCCCAGATTGGCTTACTGGCAACTTTGAAGTGTGAAATCTCGACCGGAATCCGGGCTTCGCGACCAATCTGAATGGCTTCGGCAATGGCTTTTTTGACGTCCTGCCCTTCGTTGCGCATGTGCGAGGCATACACCCCGCCGTAACGCGCGGTCACTTTCGCCAGGTTGACAATCTCGGGCGTGCGGGCGTAGGTACCGGGTGTATAAATCAAGCCCGTCGAAATCCCGACGGCACCGTCTTTCATGGCCTGTTCCACCAGGGCTTCCATTTCGGCCTGTTCTTTGGCCGTCGGTTCGCGAAAGGCCATTTTCATTACCTTCAGCCGTACGGTATTGTGGCCAATCATTGATGCCAGGTTGGGCGAAAAACCGCTGGTGCGGAGCGAATCATAGAAAAGCCGCAGGTTCGTGGCCGAACTCCCGCAATTGCCTGTGACGAGCGTGGTCACACCGTCGTAAAGAAAATTCTCAGCCTCGGGCCGGTCCTGCAAACTGCCTTCGACGTGGGTGTGTACATCGATAAAACCGGGTGCCACTATCTGATTTTTCGCGTCGATGACGGTTTTGGCGTCCGTCGCCGGAATTGGGCCGATTTTAGCTACTTTTCCATTCTGAATCGCCACGTCGGCGTAATACCAAGGGTTGCCGGTGCCATCGACCACACGGCCGTTCCGGATGACCAGATCGTAGGATTGGCCCGAAGCAAACGTGCTGATGAAGAGGAAGTAAAGCAGGTGTTTCATCGTGTGTGTCGGGTTCGTAAGCTCACCAAAACCGCCGGTTTTTTTAGAATAGTACATTTTCTACGGGCTGCATTCGTTCGGGCAATTCCGTTTCGCCCAGCATGTCTTTTAGGTCGATCTCGATGGTCCGCACGATGCTTTGGATCGGCACATCGTTGATCATCCCCTCGAAGGGGTTTTCGCTGTAATCGCCCGTATATTCCATCAACGAAAATACCCACGATACCACCAGGTTAAAGGGCAGTAATAACCAGATCAGTTCGGGGCCATTCGATTCAAATTCCTTCAGCATCCCGAAGGGGAGCAGAAACGTAAAAATGAAGATAAAGATGGCGCTGGAAGTGGCATATTGACGCGGGAGGGGCGAGTTTTTTATGCGTTCGCTCCGGCCTTGTTCATTGTAGAGGTCATTCAGGAGATTTTGTAACGTAATGTGCTCGAAGTCAGTTAGCCAGCCTTTGTTTTTCAGAGCGGCCAGATGCTGGGCTTGCCGGTCGAGGAGTTGCGTGGCCTTGTTTTTTTTCGTGTTGATCCAGGCCAGTTCATCCGGGCTAAGGCAACGGGTTGCTTCTTCTTCAAAAGAAGAAAAATGAATGCGTTGCCGAAAGAAATTACGCTGTCGAACGCTGTCCATCTGCTGATGCTCCCAGGGCGTCCGTTGCCACATGGCGTGTTTTAACGCATACAGCCACGCTAAATGGCGATAAATGAAGCAGCGTATTTCGGCGTTGACCTCCTCTGGGGGGACGGAAGTGTCCTTGCCGGTCAGGAAGGCCCGGCAGCTAGCGCCCAGCGAACGGCTGGTATTGACAATGCCGCCCCAAATTTTCCGGGCTTCCCAGCTTCGGTCGTACGACTGATTGTTCTTGAAACCAACATAAAAAGCCACGGCCGTACCAATCAGGGAAACTGGTAGCCAGGGCACCGAGACCCATTTCCAGCCCAAATACTGGTAGGTAAACAAGGCGAGCGAGCCCGTAAAAAGTGACCAGAGGAGCAGCCGCCAGCTGATGAAGTAGATGATTTTATAATTAAAGTAATGTTTTACGTACATATGACTACCTTGATGAAGTGAAGAAGCAGCGGGCGTTTGCGTCAATACGCCCCGGTTGATCGGGACGCGAAACGCGCAGTTGGTTAAAAATAAGGAATTGGGATTACAAACCCGCTACCGGTTTTCTTTATTATATCTATTTTCAATCCATTACACCATGATCCTTACACGCCTATTTCTCCTGGGATCCGTCATTTCCTTGCTCAATGGCTGCCAACCCAAACCGGGGACGGTTCCGCTGGCCGGTACGTGGGAGTTGATTTCGGCGACTGCCACGGAGCGGGATTCGACGTTTTCGACCTTCAATCCGAACCAGAAGATGATCAAGATCATCAACGACACGCATTTTGCCTTTCTGAACCACGATTCGCGCCCAACGCCCGATTCGGCCGCTGTTCCGTTCACGGCGGGAGGAGGAACGTATACGCTAACGGACAGCGTTTACACGGAGCACTTGGACTACTTCATCGATAAAGCCTGGGAAAATCACGATTTCCAGTTTGTCGTTACCATTTCCGGCGATACGCTGACCCAGAAAGGCGTGGAAAAGCTGGAAAAACTGGGTATTGACCGGATCATTATTGAAAAATACAGGCGTGTCAAAAAGTAAGTATGACGCCCGGTTTTACGGCAAAACCGTCTGAAACTTTTTTCAAAGAAAACGCCCGAAGCTACCCGGTTTTCACCCGCTGGCTTTTTAGATGATTTTGAACCGACTTCATTAAGCACAAGAAAACAAAAAAAAATTACCAAAGCTTTTTTGTTTAAAGGATTAAGCATAGTTTTGATTGTCATGAACAACAAATCGATCCTAAAAAAACAATGCTAAAGCCTACTGTCCCATCAGCCGGAGGTTCGTAGCCCGAAATCCGTTTTGGCCACTTTGTTTTCCCTGGCTTGAGCCAGGAAGCCCACCGTACAACGTTGACTGGCCATCGCCAGAGCCACCAATGTAATCTTAGCCTATCCATCCGAGTTCGTCTGATTGTGAAGTGATTGTTCGCTTCAACCCGTAGACGTCCTGACCAGAACGGGTTGTTTGTAGTATTTGCTTAAACGATTAAGCTGCTATTTTTACGATACTTACCTTCAGTTTTTACGGCATGATAAAAGCACCCTGAGCTCCATTTATCCCCACTGACCGGATAAAAAGCGACAAGCTCCGTTCGGGTATCGGGCTCTGCCCGGCGCCCGATCTGCATTCTTTTTCCTTACCAATAATCCCTCGTACAACTATGCGTAAATCTCTAAAACTCTTCTTTTTGCTGGTGTGGCTGGGGCCGGGATGGGTCGTGGCTCAGACAGCCCGGATAACCGGTCAGGTAATGGGCCCGGATAACCAGGGACTTCCCGGCGTGAACGTGCAGGTAAGCGGTACCACCTTGGGAACGGCCACGGATGCGTCCGGTCACTTTGCATTGAATGCCGCCACCAATGCGTCGCTGGTTTTTTCCAACATCGGTTACGTCAGCCAGACGATTCCGGTCAATGGGCGCTCGGTCATTAACGTCCGGCTGGTGGAAGATTTAAAGACCTTGAATGAAGTCGTGGTGGTGGGATACGGTTCCCAACGCAAAACCGATGTAACCGGCGCCCTGACAGCCATCTCGACGAAAGAATTTGCCCAACAACCCGTTACGCGCCTGGATCAGGTGCTCCAGGGCCGGGCTGCGGGCGTGCAGGTGACGCAAACCAACGGCGCACCCGGCGGGGATGCCCGCATCCGGATTCGGGGGGCCAACTCGGTTCTGGGGAATAACAACCCACTGTATATCGTCGATGGATACGTCGGAGCCGACTTCAACTTCGTCAACCCCAGTGATATCGAAACCATTCAGGTGCTGAAAGATGCCGCTTCCACCTCGATTTACGGAAGTCGCGGGGCCAATGGCGTGGTGATCATCACGACCAAAAGAGGAGCCCGGGGCCTGAAAGTTACTTACGAAGGTCAGTTTAGCCTGGCGCAGAACATCAAGCGCTACGACGTGTTACCGGCGGGCGAATTTGCCGAAATCGTGAACGCCCGGGCCACGGCCACCGGCTCGAACCTGCCGTTTACGACGGAACAGATCGCCCAGTTCAAACAGAACGGTGGCACCGACTGGCAAAGCCTGGTTTTCCGGAACGGCGGAGGCCAGCAGCACCAGGTGACGGTTTCGGGCGGGGGCGAAAAAACGACCTTTCTGATTTCGGGTAACTTTCTGGATCAGAACGGAATTGTCAACAACAGCGGTTTCAAACGGTATATCCTGCGTACCAACCTGAACACGCAGGTCAACGACAAACTGTCGTTCCGCATCAATTTGTGGGGCACCCAATCCAAAAACCACAATACGCTCGACGGCGGAGCGATCGTGCAGGCGCTGGCCTAGGCACCGACTACGCCAGCCTACGGGGCGGATGGACAGCCGACGTTCAACGACCCGATTGGGTCGGTTTTTCGCAACCCGCTGGATTTCCTCTACGACCAGTCCATCGACGCCAAACGCGCGAGCCTGAATATCAACGGCGGGCTGAATTACAAGCTGCCCATCAAGGGCTTATCGCTCGATCTGCAATATGCGGTCAATTACCTGAACGCCCAGAACCTGAATTTTACGGGCAAACGCCTGTCCAATAACGTGCCGAATGCCAGCCGGTATTCGTCGGAGCAGGTGACGCTGCAAAATACGAATACGCTGAATTATGACCTCAAAGCGGGTGATCATTCCATCAATGCCGTGGCGGTTCTGGAAACGCAGCAGTTTACGGATCGGAACTTCACGGCCAGTGCGTCCGGCCTGCGGTTTCCGCAACTGGGGTATGACAACATTGGCGGCAATGCTGCCGCGACCGTGGGGTCGGGTTACCAGAAATGGACGCTGCTTTCGCTGCTGGGCCGGGTGAATTACGGTTACAAAGACAAATACCTGCTGACGGCGGCCGTTCGGCGGGATGGTTCGTCCAAATTCAGCTCCGACAACCGGTACAGCGTTTTCCCGTCGGTAGCGCTCGGCTGGCGGTTATCGGAAGAAGAATTCATCAAACGTCTCGGTGTTTTCAGCAACCTGAAACTGAGGGGAAGCTGGGGCATGACGGGAAGCCAGGCCATCAACCCGTACGCTACCCTGTCGACCTACGGAACCACGGTGGTGGCTTTCAACAATACCGCAGCCACGGCGGGCGTGATTCTGGGAAATCCGGGGAATGTCAACCTGAAATGGGAAACGACCCGCCAGACCGATGTGGGACTGGAGATGGAATTCTGGAATGGCCGGCTGCGGATCGAAGCCGATTATTTCAGGAAAAATACGACCGACCTGCTCCTGAACGTGGCCATTCCGAGCTATGCCGGGGGCGGATCGCAAACCCGCAACGTGGGTGAGATTGAAAACAAAGGGTTTGAGTTTTCGATTGGCGGAACACCCGTCGACAAAGGCGGTTTTCGCTGGGAAACCAACCTGAACTTCTCCACGCTGCAAAACCGGGTGCTGAGTCTGGGCGGATTGCCCCGGCTGGGCACCGGCACCGGTGTGGGCGCGGGGATGTCGACCACCAACGAGTTTATGCTGATGCCGGGCGAACCGCTGGGTTCGTACTGGGGGCTGAAATACCTCGGTACCTGGAAGCCGAACGAAGCCGATGAGGCCGCCAAACAGGGCCGGGTGCCGGGCGATCCGCATTACCAGGATCTGAATGGCGATAACACCATCACGACCGACGACTTCCAGATTATTGGCCGGGCGTTTCCGAAAGCAACGGGCGGCTGGAACAACACGTTAACCTACAAGGGCTTCACGCTGAACGTGTTCCTGAACGGCGTATTCGGCGTCGATAAACTGAACTACACCCGGGCGGCTGCGCTCTCGGGCTCGGGGGATGCGCGGCAGTTTATCCTGTCGGAAATCCGGGATTACTACCGGCCCGGCAACGAAACCTCCGACGTTCCGGCCTTCACGAAAACCTACCAGCCCTTTACGCAGTCGAGCCGGTTTCTGGAAGATGGGAGCTTTGTGCGGCTGAAAAACGTCAGCCTTTCGTATAACATCCCGAACGGTTTTCTGCGGAATAAAGCCAATATCCGGGTTTTTGCCAGTGCCACCAACCTGCTGACAATCACGAACTACAAAGGGCCCGATCCGGAATCGGCGCGGGTGGGTTCGAATACCGACACCGCCATCGGGATTGACTACGGTTCGTATCCCAACGCGAAAACCTACACGTTCGGCATCAATCTGGGCTTTTAAATCCTCTGACAATCCATGAAAAAGATACTCCTATTTGCCCTGGTAGCCTCGCTGGGAGCAGGCTGCAAAAATTACCTGGAAGAAGATACTACGGGTTTGCTGTATGGTCCAAACGTGCTCTCGACGCAGGAGGGACTGGAATCGGCCCTGACCGGGGCTTACCGGGGCCTGGCGAACCAGTGGGGCTACGGCTTTATCCACCCATCGGCCAATGCGGCCACCATCGGGAGCGACGACGTGACGACCCACCCCGCCAGCAACAAGGCCGACTGGCGCGAGTTCGACCAGTTCAACGTCTCGACGACCAACCAGCGCTCGGGGGCCGTTTACACCGGTTGTTACAAAGCCATTCAGGGTGCCAACAACGTGATCAACAATTACCAGAAAACGACAGGGACGAAAGCGACGATCGACATCATTGCCGGTGAAGCGTATTTCATTCGCGGGTTTTCGTATTACTGGCTGACCCGGTTTTACGGGAATATTCCGCTCGTGACGGTGGGTGAGTACTCAAGTGATTTGCTGACGATAAAGAAGTCGACCCCCGCGGAAGTGTACGCCCTGATTGTGGATGACCTGAAAAAAGCCGAGGCCATGCTGCCCAACACCCGGCGCGATCCGGGTCGCCCCAACGCGGGTTCGGCGAAAGCGTTTCTGGCCGATGTCTACCTGACGATGGCGGGCTGGCCCCTGAAACTAACCGCAAACTATGATCTGGCGGCCGCCAAAGCGAAAGAAGTGATCGACAACCGGGCCTTATACGGTTTTGCACTCATGCCGACCTTTGCAGAAGTTTTTGCGAACGATCCGGCGGTGGCCATCATTCCGGAATCGGTGTTCCAGATCAACGGGTTTACGGGCGGGAGCGGCACGGCCAATGCAACCTACGGCAACACGACGATGCCGGGCGAAGAAGGGGGTTGGGACGATATGTTTGCCGAACTGAATTTCTTCAACAGCTTCCCGGCTGGTCCCCGCAAGGATGCGACGTTCCGGACGCAGTTTGGCTTGGGGGCCACCAAAATTCCCTGGCAGCAAAGCCTGACCAAACATCCGTATTACCAGAAATGGTACATCAAGGGAAATATCGTAACGTCCAGTATTTCGTTGCCATCGGTGATGATGCGGTATCCGCACGTGCTGACGATTTACGCCGAAGCCAAGGCTCGCGGCACCGGTGGCCCCGATCAGGCGGCTTACGATGCCCTGAACCAGGTGCGGCTGCGGGGACTACCGGCCGGGGCAAAACCGCTGACGCCCGCTGACGGGCTGACAGCGGCTCAGTTTGCCGACGCCGTGGTGCAGGAACGGGCCTGGGAATTTGCCTGTGAGCGGACCCGCTGGTTTGACCTGATCCGGCTCGAACGCGTCGAAGCGGCCAATGCGGCCAAAAGCCCCGACGATCTGCAACCCATCAAGCCCATTACCAAGGCTAATTACTGGTTCCCGTTGCCGTATACCGATACGTCGATCAATCCGAATCTGAATCAGTAAAGAAAAATCAAAACCGCCCGGCACTGGCCGGGCGGTTTTGATTTAATGAACGATTCCCAAAACGCTACACCTTTCCCCGCAGAAAATCCGCCGTGTAGTTTTCGCCTTCCGGCAGTTTGACCAGCTCCTCGGGCGTTCCGGCGAAGGTGACGTAACCACCTTTTTCACCACCCTCCGGCCCCAGATCGATGAGGTAGTCGGCGGATTTGATGATTTCGGTATTGTGCTCGATGATGATCACGCTATCGCCCTGATCGACCAGCGCATTGATGGCTTTCAGCAGTTTCCGGATGTCGTGGAAGTGCAAACCGGTGGTCGGTTCGTCAAAAATGAAGAGCGTACCGCCTTTGTTCGGATTGCCTTTGCCCAGAAACGACGCCAGTTTCACGCGTTGCGCTTCTCCGCCCGACAGGGTGTTCGACGACTGGCCGAGTGTAATATACCCCAACCCAACATCCTGCAACGGCATTAGTTTGTCCACCATTTTTCCGTCCGCTTTCCGGAAATAATCAATGGCTTCGTCAACCGTCATGGCCAGAATATCAGCCACATTCTTGTCGGCCAGCGTTACTTCCAGAATTTCCTGCTTGAACCGTTTGCCGTTGCAACCCTCGCATTTCAGGTAAATGTCGGCCATAAACTGCATTTCAATCTTCACTTCGCCTTCGCCCTGGCACACTTCGCAGCGACCGCCATCGACATTGAACGAGAAGTGCGACGGTTTGTAGCCCCGCGCCTTGGCGACGGGCTGCTCGGCCATGACCGACCGCAAATAATCGTAGGCCTTGATGTAGGTCACCGGGTTCGAGCGCGACGATTTGCCAATCGGATTCTGGTCGATCATCTCGATGGCCGAAATCCGGTCGAGACTGCCCCCCAGGCTTTCGTGCTTACCGGCTTCCTCCGAACCGTCGCCCTTCAGTCGCGTCAGCGCCGGGTACAACACTTTCCGGATCAGCGTCGATTTGCCCGAGCCGCTCACGCCCGTCACCACCGTCAACGTATTCAGCGGAAACCGTACGTCCAGCTCTTTCAAATTATTTTCCCGCGCTCCGTTCACCTCAATCCAGTGCGTAGCTTTCCGCCGGAACTTCGGCACCGGAACGGTTTCTTTCCCCGTCAGAAAAGCAATGGTGTGGGAGTTCTGAGTTCTGAGTGAAGAGTTATGAGTTATGAGTTGTTCCTCGTTGTAACTCTTCACTCGTAACTCATAACGCTTAATTTCCTCCCACGTTCCCTGAAATACCAGATGCCCCCCGTTCGTACCGGCGTCGGGGCCGATGTCGATGAGCTGATCGGCGGCCCGCATCACTTCTTCCTCGTGTTCGACCACGATGACCGTATTGCCCAGGTCGCGCAGCGTTTCCAGCACGCTGACCAGTTGCTTCGTGTCGCGCGGGTGGAGGCCAATGCTGGGTTCGTCGAGAATGTACATCGAACCGACCAGCGCACTGCCGAGCGAGGTGGCCAGTTTAATGCGCTGGTATTCACCGCCGGACAGGGTGTTCGTCAGCCGGTTTAGGGTCAAATAAGTTAACCCGACGCGTTCCATGTAATCGAGTCGGTTGCGGATTTCGGTCAAAAGGCGTTTGCCAACCTCCTGCTGGTGGGCGGGCAGTTCCAGCTGCCGGAAAAATCCGGCGGCCTCACCAATCGGCATCAGCACAATGTCGGTAATCGATTTATCGGCAATCTTGACGTAGCTCGCATCGCGTCGCAGCCGCGAGCCCCGGCATTCGGGGCAGGTGGTTTTTCCCCGGTAGCGCGACAGCATCACGCGGTATTGCACCTTGAAGGTCTGGCTTTCCACGAAATCGAAAAACGCGTTCAGGCCCTGAAAGTACTTGTTGCCGGTCCAGAGAACATCTTTCTCCGCTGGCGTCAAATCTTTGTAAGGCCGGTGAATCGGGAAATCGAAACGAATGCCGTTCTTCAGCAGCGGTCGCAGAAATTCGTCGTTCATTTTCTCGCTCCGCCAGGGCGCAATGGCTCCTTCAAAGACCGACAGGTTTTTATCCGGAAAAACCAGGTCCGGATCGATGCCCAGCACTTTCCCAAAACCGTCGCACCGCCGGCACGCGCCGTAGGGGTTGTTGAAGGTGAACAGGTTGACGCTCGGTTCTTCGAACGTAATGCCGTCCAGTTCGAATTTATCCGAGAAAATCCGGGATGCCTTGCCGACGACATCGACCCGGCAAACGCCTTCCCCCTCGTTGAAAGCCGTCTGAATGGAGTCCGAAAACCGGTATTGGTTATCTTCCTCCGGTTGTCCGGATTCGTCGAACTGCACCGTACTCCGGTCGATCAGGATTTCGAGGTCGGCCCCCGGCTTGGGTTCGTCGACGGTTTTTTCCAGAACGTCTTCGATGAACAGCACCTCGCCATCGGCCACAATCCGGGTGTAGCCTTTCTGGAGCAATATTTTCAGCTCGTCGGCCAGCGTTCGGTCGGGTCGGATGTGCAGCGGAGCCATAATCATCACCCGCTGACCCGCTTCGTAGGTATACAGGTAATTGACCACGTCCGTCACCGTATCTTTGCGGACCTCTCCGCCCGAAACCGGCGAGTAGGTCGTCCCCACGCGGGCGAAAAGCAGTTTCAGGTAATCATAAATTTCGGTGGTCGTTCCAACCGTAGAGCGGGGGTTGCGGGTCGTTACTTTCTGTTCGATGGCAATGGCCGGCGACACGCCCTTGATGTAATCGACTTCCGGTTTTTCCATCCGGCCCAGAAACTGCCGGGCGTAACTGCTCAGACTTTCGACGTACATGCGCTGCCCTTCGGCAAACAACGTATCGAAGGCCAGCGACGATTTGCCCGAGCCCGAAAGGCCGGTAATCACCACCAACCGGTTCCGGGGAATGGCAACGTCGATGCTTTTCAGATTGTGTACCCGGGCACCCTTGATGATGATGTATTCTTTCGGATCAAGCTGTTCAATGTCGGGGTGTTGAAAGGAGCCGTCGGGCGGCAGACTAACTGATAAATTCATTCGATAAAGTTAACAAAAGTCTATCTTTGGGCTAACGGTTTTTTTGGAAGGATGGTTTCCTTTCGGAACACATGATAGGCTGGCCGGAAACCGGGATTGGGCGGAGTAGTCGATAAACGGGAAGCGAATGGATTTCATCAACCAGGAAGATATACTGAAACTTCTGCTGGCGATGCTGCTGGGCGGTTTGATCGGGGCCGAACGGGAATACCGCAGCAAATCGGCGGGGCTGCGGACCACGATTCTGATTTGTGTCGGATCGGCGCTGTTCACCATTGTATCCCGCCGGTTCAGTGACGACGAGCGGATTGCGGCCAACATCGTGAACGGCATCGGGTTTCTGGGGGCCGGAATTATTTTCCGGCAGGAAACCAGCGTGAAGGGGCTGACGACGGCGGCTACCATTTGGGCCGTGGCGGCCATCGGGATGGCGCTGGGGGGCGGATTTTATGATCTGGCGGTGGGCGGTTTTCTCGTGATCGGTACTACGCTGCTGGTGTTGCCGGTTCTGGCGGGCCGGATCACCCGCGTCAACCAGGCCCGGCAATACCGGATCGTGACGGCGTTCGAAAACCGGTCGCTGGACCATTACGAGACGGTTTTCAGGGAATACGGGCTACACCCGCAGCGGCAGATTCAGCAGCGGATTGGCCGCGATATCATTGGGCGCTGGCGGGTCAACGGGCCGGAAAAAGCCCACGAACGCTGCATCCAGCGGCTGCTCAACGACCCGAATGTGAAAGAGTTTGAGTTCTGAAAAGAAGTCGTACGGACTAAAAACACCTATTTTTTCGTTTATTAAACTGAGTATCCATTTTTGTTCATTAATCAACTCTATGAACCTCATACAGAAAGGCTTACTGGCAATCCTGCTGGTAAGTAGCAGTGTCGCCTTCGGGCAAATTACCGAGGATCCCGAAGATCGGCGCGGAGATGGCAGAGATCCCCTGAAAACGAAAACTCCCGAAGGGGATCCGCTGCCTTTTGCCCAACGGTTGCGGTTTGGGGGCGGCATCAGCAATGTGTCTATTGGCAATCCCTTCAGCATTGGCGTTTCACCCGTCATCGCTTACCAGGCCTCCGAGCGGGCTATTCTGGGCGTTGGTATCAATTACGTCTATTACCGGGCCAAATTGTATTACCAGGGCGGGGCCACTGAAATTTACCGGGCCAATCAGTACGGCGGGCGGGCGTTTGGGATGTACGAAATTCTGCCGAATGTGATCAAGAATCTCTACGTACACGGAGAATTTGAAAACACGAACATTGGCTATACGAACTACAACATCATTCCGTACGAAACGCAGCGTCGCTGGGTCAGTGCCGGTTTGGTAGGATTAACGTATTCGCAACCGATCAGCCGCCGGTTTGGGGTCAATTTAACGGCCTTGTACAACCTGAGTTACAACGCAGATCCCACGTTCTCGTCGTTTGTTTACGGCGGCAGCCCGTGGGTAATCCGGGTATCGTTCTTCTGACGGCTCCGCTGGGTGATGAACCGCTGTTGCCCAACCGAAAAACCGCAGGGTCTTGTGCCGAAAGTCAACACCCACGCACGGCAGGATGCGTGGGTTAAGCGAAGAGAGTTGGGACGGAATGCGAGATGTTCCTAAATCTGTGACTTTATTGAGTAAATAAAAAGCCGGTTCGACTTCCTGTCATATGACTCCTGGCAGATTTCACTACTTCCTGTTATCCGGTATTCTTTTCCTTTCGTCGCTTGGGGACGGAGTCGGGCAAACCCCCGACTTCTCCCGGGTGCCGGGAGCCATCGTCGCCCACAGTCCGGCGTCTTCGGGCCTGTATATCGGTTCGCCCAGCCTGTGCGTACTACCCAACGGCGATTACCTGGCGTCGCACGATTTGTTTGGCCCGAAATCCAATGAGTTTGTGCAGCCTAATTCGCGCATTTACCGCTCCTCCGACAAGGGGAAGACCTGGACGCAGATTTCGGAAATCAACGGCCAGTTCTGGTCGAAACTCTACGTACACCGCAACGGCCTGTATTTCTTCGGGACGGACAAACACCACGGCAATACCATTATTCGCAAATCCGACGATGGGGGCGTTACCTGGACGAATCCGACCGACGGCGAAAATGGCCTTTTGCTGGCCGGTGAATACCATTGCGCGCCGGTGCCGTTTCTGGAACATAACGGGCGGCTCTGGCGGGCGATGGAAGATGCCATGGGGCCGATCAGACAATGGGGCAAACGGTATGGGGCTTTTATGATGTCTATGCCGCTGGAAGCCGACCCAATGAAAGCCGCCAGCTGGACCAGCAGCAACGTGCTGCGGTATGATTCGACGTATTTGAACAGGGAGTTTGGCGGCTGGCTCGAAGGCAATGCGGTTTTGAGTCCTGAGGGCGAAATCCTGGACATTCTGCGCGTGGATCACCGGAAATCGCTGGACGAAAAAGCCGCTTTTGTGCGCATCAGTCCGGATGGAAAAACCGCAACGTTTGCTAGCCATAGCGGTTTTGTACCGTTTCCCGGCGGAAGTAAAAAGTTCACCATTCGCTACGACCCCAAATCGAAATTGTACTGGATGCTGACGAATTACATTCCCCAGGAAGTCAAACAGGCGAATACCGGGAAAAACCCGGCCAGCTTGCGCAATACGCAGGCACTTTGCAGTTCGAATGATCTGAAAACCTGGACCTTACGCCAGATTGTGCTCCAACATCCCGAGGTGGTTAAACACGGTTTTCAGTATGTTGACTGGCTGTTCGACGGCAAGGACATTATTGTTCTATCACGGACGGCTTACGACGATGGCTTGGGCGGAGCGCACAACAACCACGACGCCAATTTTCTGACCTTTCACCGGATCAAGAAATTCCGGAAGAAACCGGTTGCCAGTTTATGACGAAAAGTTTCAACAGGTTTGTTGGGAAATGGGCTGGTTATCAGAATCTTGTGTTTTAGATTAAACGGAAGCTGCCGGAGACGAACCGTTTGTCTTCGGCCCTTCATCCCCAAATTGCTGTTTTCTGAACCGAAAAAAAGTGCTTGGGCTGACCGGGCGTGGTAGCTGCCTATTGAGTTCCGCCAAGGCTAGCCGGGTGTCATAGGGATATTTCGAGACGGCCCTCTGAACAGCCTCTATATGGTGCGGATCGCTCGGATCCAGCTTCGGTTTTTTGCCCCGTCCGCTTTTGTCATATAAGCCTTCAAGTCCTTTTTGCTGCCAGCGGTTGAGCCAGTTATGAATACTGCGCTGATCGACTTCAAAAATCTGAGAAAGCTCCTGAATATTCATTCCATAATACCGATAAAGAATACACTGACAGCGTTTTTCAAAGGGGCGTTTCGTTCCTCCACGAACAATTTGGCGGAGTTGCTGAAGATTTTCTTTACTGAGGTACATAAAAGGGTTAAAGGGTTAATCGAATCTTTTAAGTCACGAAAAAGTTACGTAACCGGGTATTTTATGGTGTGATCTTAATCGTTCGGAAGCCCATTTAATCAATCCAGCTGAAAGCCTAGTTTTCAGACGGCCAGAGTAAATCATAAGTGCCCTAATACTTTACAAATGGACCGTATCAATCCCACATTAGCCGCATTGATAAATGCAGTTTTAGGCCACTATAGTTATAAATGGATCGGTGGTAATTAGGACAGATTTGAGTCGGATACAGTAACTTTTCGAGCGTACTGTATGAACTTGTGACAGAGAGACAGGAGAAAATTAACTTCTAATCCGGCATTCAGCATGTCTTGTTAAACAGGCACAGGTGGACGCCGTTTCTGTTCTAATCGGTATCGCTACCAAATGGTAGAAAACTCTATTAAAAGCAGACGCTAACTAGCCGGGACATGTTCATGAATTGTGCGAAATACGGGTTCTATACGTCGGGTACTTACCCGGCCAGGTACAGCTAATGAGGTCTAATTCCCATATAGGAGACAGTAAATTGGTAAAAAGGGTTGTTTGCAATTGTATATAAAAAGAATACTATCCTCGCTAATTTTAACCGGGTCCAGAAGAATTTCCTAAGTACTATTCCTGCTTTTATCCAGTATTGAATGGCTATAAAGATTATAATCACTTTACGTGACATCAAAGCGATTATTTGTATAATTAAATTTATTAGTAGAATAGTTTAATGAAATTGTGTGAATTATTTGTTTGATACTATAGAGTATTGTTTTAGTTTAAGTTTATTCATAATAATTTTCGCAGAAAAACGCCTGTTTGATGGCCTTGGAAACGATTGTCTCTCCTTACGGATAAAGGTTACACTCCAGTTAGATCGAAGACCTAAGTAGTTTACGGAATTTTTTTTAACAGCAAGTGACCAGCAGGCACTATATTTTTTTAATAACTACTTGTTAGAGAGATGAAAAGACGGAATAAACAGGCTAGAGTCGCGGAATGAATCGGGCGAAAAAGGTCAGTATTTTAGTCTGATAAACGAGTAAAAATCGGGGTAATGGGAAAGACAGGAGCCGTAGAATAAAAAAACTCCGCATGAGAACCCGGCCACGGGATAAAATCTTCGAGGGTTGGGCTGAGAAAGCCTCCGTAACAGATACCGCAATGGTCATCCGGGCCACAAACCTCAGCATCGCAATTTACGGTTTGGGATATGCCGGTCCCGTTAAATTTATGATTTAGTAACCGGATTAAATCTTTTCTTGTTTAGCTGCTACTGGACTTTTAACAAGCAACGCTGAATGAGAACAATCGACGTAATTGCCACGGGTTTACGGTTTCCGGAAGGACCGGCTTTTGCATCGGACGGTACGCTCTGGTGCGTGGAGCAGGAAGGAGCCAGCTTGTTCTGGCTGAAACCGGACGGAACCAGCGGACGGCTTCATCTGGGCATCGGCAGCCGACCCAATGGCCTGTACATCGATGACCGCGACCGGCTGTGGTTCTGCGACTCCGGTTTTCAGGCTATTCGGTGCATTAATTACCCCGATCAGGAACCCGAAACCATTGTCGATCATATCGGCGACGACCCGCTCGACTGGCCCAACGACCTGACGTTTGACTCGGAAGGAAATTTGCTTTTTACGTGTCCCGGTTCGCCCGATGAAGATCAACCCGGCTTTGTCGGGGTTTGTACGGCGGTGGGCGAAGTCCGAAAAATCTCCGAAACCCTGTTTTATCCCAACGGGATTGCCTTCCTGCCCAACGCCCGTACGCTGCTCGTGGCCGAAACCCACCGGAAGCGAATCTGGGCCGGTCGCTGGGATGGAACCGGTCTGAACTGGATCAGTCCGACGGTTTGGGCTGAAACCGGGCCGACCGGTTTTGGACCGGACGGGTTGACACTCGGGCCGGATAATTTACTGTATGCGGCTATCTACGGCGGCAGTTGTCTGCAAGTCTACAAACCGACCGGTACGCTCGCGGGAACGATCAAACTCCCCGGCGAAAACCCCACCAACTGCGCTTTCGATCCCACCAGGCAGCTCGGGCTGGTCGTGACAGAAACCCAAAAAGGGCAATTGCTGTGCATCCGTGACTAATCAATATGGTCGGGTTAACCGATATCTTTTTACCTAAACAACCATCGCGCAGCCTTTCCCTGTGCGTCAACGCCGTCATCGGACTAGGCTGGTAAACCGGTTTGGGGTCATATAATCATTTTCCGGCGGTTCGGAACGGGTTGGATTGGTTTTTGTTCGGGAGTCAGGTACCTTACACTCGTCCTACTCAACCACCACGATGACCCCCGATACTGTCTTCCAGATTGTCAATGCCCTCGTTCTGCCCCAATGGATTCTGATGATGGTCGCTCCCCGCTGGAAACCGACCGACTTCCTCACTAAATCCCTCCTGATTCCGGCTTTGCTGGCGGTTTTTTATATTTATTACCTTTTTTTCGGCCAGAGTGGTCTGGATTTGCAGTCGTTCAGTACGCTGGAAGGGATAAAAACGTTATTTAGCCAGAGCGACGCGGTTCTGGCGGGCTGGATTCACTACCTGGCGTTCGACCTGACCGTGGGGTGCTGGATGATGCGTAACAGCCACCGCCGGGGTATTCCCCACGGTGCGCTGGTTTTGTGTCTGATTTTTACCTTTCTGGCGGGGCCGGTCGGTTTGCTGCTGTACCTGATCATCCGCTCGGTGAAACGACAGAAAATCTACTGAGTTGTTATTTTTGTCTTGATGAAAAAGATTTCCCTTTTACTGCTGCTGGTTTCTTCCACGGCTTTTTCGCAGTCGCTGCTGTGGAAAGTGTCGGGCAATGGCCTGAAACAGCCCTCGTATCTGTTTGGAACGTACCATATTCTGAAAGATAGTTACTTGAATCAAAAGCCGAAGGTGAAAGCCGCCTACGAAGGGGCGGAAGGCGTGGTGGTCGAAACCGAGATCGATTCATCGGCGATGCTATCGATGATGATGCGCAGCATGATGCTTGACAAAAGCCTCAACAAACTGCTGGCCGAACCGGATTATACGCTGGTCGCCGACGAATTCAAACGGGCTACGGGCTTCGATCTCGGCCTGTTCAATCAGATCAAACCGATCATCACCGCCACCATGCTGAGCATGACGTACGCCCAGAAACAGTCGGATACGCTCAGTACATTTACGGGTTTGCCCATCGATCTGTATTTTGCCAGCGACGGCCGGAAACGCAACAAAACCATCGGGACCTTCGAAACGATGGAAGAGCAAATGTCCTTCCTGCTCGACCACGACCCGGTTGAAAAACAGGCGCAGCAACTGGTGGAGATGGTCAAAAGTAAAGCGGATATGTACGATATGGGTAAATCCGTTACAGAGCTTTACCTGAAGGAAGACTTGCAGGGCATGTGGAAACTGAGCGAAAAACAGGGCAAATCCTTCGGGGATATGTCGTACCTGGTCGATGAGCGCAATCACAACTGGATGAAGCGTCTGCCGGGTCTGATGGCGGCCCGGCCCACGTTCGTGGCGGTGGGCGCGCTACACCTGCCAGGCCCCAACGGCTTGATCGAACTCCTCAAAAAAGAAGGTTATACAGTCGAACCGCAGTAACTACGCAAACCGCCGTTTCAGAATATCGATCAGCATCGCGACTTCGTCGCTGCTCATGTCCCACAGGTACTGGGCGGCATAGCGATACGAAACCAGATCCCGGGCCTGATCGTAGCTGGTGGCGCGGTTCAGTTCTTCAATCGCTTCGTTGTAGGAAGCTGCGTTGCCGTTGAACAACTGATTGATAAACATAAACTTCTGGTTCAGCGAAATGCTTTTGCTGATGCTCTCGATGGGGGCCCGGTAAAACGTTTCGCCGATGGTAACCGGACCGCTCGACTCTTCATCCCCCTTCGGGCTCACCGTGGAAACTTCGCTCAAATGCGTCGTCGCCTGACTGGGCTGCATCGAGGGGGCCTGCGGTTCGGCAGAGGGGCCCGAATTGTCCAGAAAATGCGGTTTTATAGTGGTTTCCGAATCCGCTCCGCTGCCATTAACGACAACTTCCAGACCGTTCGTTGGCGGAACCGCCGGATCGTCAACTTCCGTATCGAAAAACGACTTATTGGCGGTCGAAACCGGTTGCGGGGGCGCAAAGTCGTAGGATGATTTACGGAGCAAAACGCCCGGGTCGAGCAGGACTTTTTCGGAAAACAGCGGGATGTATTTCTCCGGTTTTTCCAGTTCCCGGCCGCGCTGCATCAAAATCTCATCGAGCCAGTTCAACGCCTGGTTGACGTACACCACGCTCTTGCCTTTCATCCGCTCTTCGAGAGCCGCCGGAACAAATTTATTGATCTGGGTATAGCGCGTCAGCTGGTGAGCCGCATCGGCCGACAGCGAGAAATCGGGCTGATTCCGAAGGGCTTCGTCGAAATAATGACGCGGATCGAAAATCAGAATCAACGTCCGGCGGGTCGCATCAGCCAGCAACGGTTCCAGGTGTTCCCGGCGTACCGAAATGTGCTGCGAGATGGTATTCATAAACACCTGCATGGCCTGCCGGACATCCGGGTGTTCAAAATCGAAATACGGGCTGCGAAAACGCTCGGCATCGCTGCGCCATTTTTCGGATAAAGTACTGATGACAAACAAGTTGACCTGGCTGACCGGGCTTAGTTTCAACAACTCCTGACCGCTGATGACCGTGTGATGGGCAAAGAAATCACCGGCCACTTTGCGAGCGTACGATTTACAATATTCGGTGAGGGAAGAAGAATTGAACTTGTTCGACATATCAAAATATCTTTGCTTTGTAAAGATATGGTTTTCGCTCAGAAAATTCCGTTCGGACATTGGTGAAATTATTGGAAGGGCGGCTTTTTTGTCACAACAAGAAAAATGCCAGATTCGTGAGAAATAACGTGGTTGTCGGGCTTTATCAGTGTCTTTGTTACCACGGCTGTTGCCAGGTGTTCAATTCTTTTATTCAACGCTACAAAACGTATGTTTATTGAACCCAACCGCCGACGTGAACCGCCCCACCTTCGTACGGGTTGGATTGAAGTGATCTGTGGATCGATGTTTTCCGGGAAAACCGAGGAACTGATCCGGCGGGTGAATCGGGCCGTGATTGCCCGGCTTAAGGTTGTCATTTTCAAGCCCTTGGTCGATACGCGCTACCACGAGCAAAACATCGTTTCGCATAACGCCAACTCGATCCGGTCGCAACCCGTTCTGTCGGCACGGGAGATGCTGGCGCTGGCCGGAGACAGCGAGGTGGTGGGCATCGACGAAGCCCAGTTTTTCGACGATAAAGAACTGATCGAAGTCTGCAACACCCTGGCCAACGAAGGCCGGCGCGTCATTCTGGCCGGGCTCGACATGGATTTTGAAGGCAAACCGTTCGGCTGCATGCCGCAACTAATGGCCATTGCCGAATACGTCACGAAAGTCCACGCCATCTGCGTTGTTTGTGGCGACATTGCCAATTATTCCTACCGGCTGGTTCCTTCCAAAGAAAAGGTCTTGCTCGGCGAAACCGAGAGCTACGAAGCCCGCTGCCGCCGTTGTTATAACCTGGGTTCGCAGGTCGTGAGCAAGGAATGGGTGTATGAAGACAGTAATGAGTTGAGAATTAAGAGTTAAGAGTTCAGAATTATGAGTTATGCGGTATGGATTTGAAGGTAGCTGGAATCGGTTAAAACCGGCTTTGCCGGGAAGGAGTCTGACCTATATTCTTTTTTTAATTCTTCACTCTTCACTCTTCACTCTTCACTCTTTAGCCCAGCCCGGCACCTGGCACCTGCACCCCAGTTATCGATCGGCGCAAACCGTCGCGGCTGTTCAGAACCGGATTTATTGCGCGTCGGAGAACGGTTTTTTCTCGTACGATCCGACGGCCAACGAAGCCACGCGCCTGAGTCGCGACGATGGTTTTAGTGAAACCGGCGTCAGCCAACTGGCGTACCTCGCCGACCAGAAACGCCTGCTGATTGGCTACCGCAGCGGCACCCTTGATTTGCTGACGGTATCCGACGCGGGCGAACCTGTTGATGTAAAGACGATTACCCTTATACGCGATGCGACGCAGATTACCGGCAGCAAGCGCATTCATCTCCTGACCCGTACCGGCACCGATGCGTATCTGGCCTGCGACTTCGGCATTGTCGTGCTGGACGTGACGAAAACGGAGATTCGGGATACATACCGCAACATCGGCCCAAATGGCACGTCCGTGGCGGTGTATGCCACGGCCTTTGCCAATGATTCCATCTACGCGGCTACCTCGCGCGGGCTGCTGGCGGCCCGGTTTGCTCCCTCGGTCAATCTGGCGTTTTTCGGCAGCTGGAAAACCGTGCCTCTGCCGCCGGGTGCGCCGGTGCGTTCGGTGGTTGGCGTTGGCAATCAGGTATATGTGGCCGTTCCGGGTCAGGGTGTGGCCCAGCGGCAGGGCGGACGCTGGGTGGTGATTCAATCCATTCCCGCCATTACCGGGTTACTGCCAACGGCTACGGAATGGGTGGCGACGGCACCCGATCAGTTGCTGCGACCGTCAGGCGGTTTGCTGCAAAATGCGCTGGTCGGCGAACCGAAAGAAATCGTGGAAGCCGCCGGAAGTTTCTGGGTCGCCGATTCGCTGTCCGGTTTGCTGCGGATCACCGGAACCACCGTACAGGCCGTGAGTCCGGATGGTCCGGCTTCGGATGTTTTTCAGCAACTGGCTTCGGTGGGCCCCATGGCACAGATGCTGGCGTTGCCGGGCGGTTTTACCGACGAACTGAAACCGTTGCGCCGTCGGCGGGGTTTCGACCGGTTTCAACAGGGCCGATGGCAAAACGTTTTAACAACCTCCCTGCCGACGGACTTTAGCACGGCGGTATACAATCCGACCGATCAGCGAACCTATCTGGGCAGTTTTGGGGGCGGTTTATGGTCGTATTCGGGTGAAAATCCGCCGGAAGTCGTCAACCGGGCGCTGGCGAACATCAGCAGTCTGACCGTTGACCCGAACGGGGAACTCTGGCTGGCCACACCGAGCCTGAATGTTGGACAAACGACGGTTTCGGTCCGGCGAAAAACCGGGCAGTTTGACCCCTTCACACCCAGCCGGGGCGACGTTCAGCAGCTGCTCATCGCCGACAATGGGTTTGTCTGGATGCGGCTCAGTCCGGCCAACGGTGGAGGCATGCAGGTGTTCGATCCGGCTACGAACCGAACGCGGCTGTTGTACGACCAGTTGGGCGAGGGCGGTTTGCCGGATCGCAACGTGCGGGCCATGGTCCGGGACCGCGACGGCCTGATCTGGGTCGGAACCGACAATGGCGTGGCGGTTTTTGACAATCCGATGGCGGTTTTTACCGGAACCGTGACGGCCTACCGCCCGATTTTTGACCGAAACCGGCTTCTGAGTGGAGAGTCCGTCACGGCGCTGGCGGTGGATGGGGGCAACCGGAAATGGATCGGAACGGTGAACGGGCTGTACCTTTTCAATGAAGACGGTACGGTTTTGATCGACCATTTTACGAGCCAGAACAGCCCACTGCCGTCGTCGCAGATCCGTGCGCTGGCGATTGAGCCGACGAACGGCGAAGTCTTTATTGCAACCACCAGCGGTCTGGTTTCATACGGCGGAACCGCCAGCGAACCGGTACCGGTTTTCGCCGGAATCACGATTTTCCCGAATCCGGTTCGGCCCGATTTCGGCGGACTGGTCAGTGTTCGGGGGTTGGTGGAAAATACCGTCGTCAAAATCATGGATGCGGGTGGACAGCTTGTTTACGAAACCCGTTCGCAGGGTGGGATGGCGACCTGGAATCTCCGTGACTACCGGGGCCGTGCGGCCGAAACCGGGATTTACTTCGTCTTTGCGGTCACGGCGGACGGGAAGGAGGGGCTGGCCGGGAAATTGGCGGTCGTGCGGTAATTCTGCGCCGATGGTTTATTTTTGTAGAATGATCAACAAACCATTCATTGTCGGAATCACGGGCGGGAGTGCTTCCGGAAAGACCTCGTTTTTAAAAGGGCTGATCGACGCCTTTTCGGAAGACGAAATTTGCCTGATTTCGCAGGATAATTATTACAAAACCATCGATCAGATTCCGCGCGACGAGATCGGCGTCCCCAATTTTGACTTGCCGGAAACGATTGATCATCACCAATTTGCGGAACACATCCGGCAATTGCACGAAGGGAAAATCGTTGAAACCGTGGAGTATACGTTCAACAATCCGAACGCCGTTCCCCAGAAACTCGTCCTCCGTCCGACGCCCATCATCGTGGTGGAAGGTATTTTTGCCTTTCATTTTGAGGACGTGGCCGAGCAGCTGGACCTGAAGATTTTCATCAACGCCAGCAATAAAATCAAATTCCAACGGCGGATGACCCGCGATCAGCTCGAGCGTGCGCTGTCGCCCGAAATGATCAAGCACCAGTGGGAATACCACGTTCGTCCAACCTACCGCGAATACATCAAACCGCACAAAGCCAAAGCCGATATTGTGATTCCCAACAACCACCATTACCAGAAAGGGCTGGACGTGGTGATTGGGTATTTGAAAGGGAAAGTCGCTAATTTGGCTCCGAACTAGAAAAACCGTATGCCGTTTTGGCGATCCTTAACCTCCTGACCCCTATGACCTCTAAACTTACGCTGCTCGCAGCGACCCTGCTGACCACCACCGTTATGGCGCAAAAACCGGAAACCCTCGATCTCTGGCCCACGAATCAGATTCCCAATGCCGTGGCCAACGATGCCGTTCAGGAAAAAGCAGAACTGGGCAAAGATGGTATTCTCCGCATCAGCGACGTGAAAGTACCCACGCTGACGGCTTTTCTACCGCCCAAAAACAAAGCGACCGGAGCCGCCATCATGGTGATTCCGGGCGGGGGCTACAGCATTCTGGCCTACGGACACGAGGGCGAAGAAATGGCGAAGTGGTTCAACGAACGCGGTATTGCGGCTTTTGTGCTGAAACACCGCCTGCCCGACGACCGCACGCAGACCAACAAACACGAAGTGCCGCTGGCCGATGCCATGCAGGGCATGAAGCTCATTCGCCAGCATGCCGCCAAATGGGGCATCAACGCCGACCGGCTGGGTGTGATCGGTTTTTCGGCGGGCGGGCACCTGGCTTCGACCTTATCGACGCACTACCACCGGGGACCCGGCGCCAGCGAAGACGCCAAACCGAACTTCGCGATTCTGATGTATCCGGTGGTGACTTTTGGAACGAAAGCGCACGTGGGGTCGCGGGAGAAACTGTTGGGTAAGAATGCCAGCCCGGAACAGGTGGCGTATTACTCGAATGAATTGCAGGTGGACGAGAAAACCCCGCCGACCTTTCTGGTCCATGCAGAAGACGACAAGGGCGTGCCGGTGGAAAACAGCATCGATTACTACCTGGCGCTGAAGAAATTTAACGTTCCGGCCGAGATGCACCTCTATCCGACGGGCGGCCACGGCTACGCGCTCCGGGTCAAAGGCAAAGGCTCGATTGAAGGCTGGCCTGCCGCCTGCGACAACTGGCTGCGGTCGCTGGGATTGCTGGAGAAGAAATAAAATGTTATTACCCAGCGTTTATCAGAGGAAGCCCTGATAAGCTCTGATTCCCTCTGATAAACGCTGGGTAATTAACCTCACACCCGCAAAAAAACCTTCTTCTTATACAGAAAATACAGGAAGGCCCATTTCACGGCCAGCAGCGCCAAAACCGCCCCCACGGCCCGGATGGGTTCGGAGAAGAAACTCAGGAGACCGCCGAAGAAGTATTTGGCCGTAAATTCAAAGTCGATAAAGTCCCCGGCGATATAGATCAGGATGGAGTTCATTCCGATGACGGTGAAGAAAAACGCCCAGCCGCTGATTTTTTTTACATCGATGATCCAGTAAAACAAGGCCAGCATCAGGATGCTCCAGCCACCAGCCACCAACACGAACGAACTGGTCCACAGGTTTTTGTTGATCGGGAAAATCCAGCCCCAGCTATACCCCAGAATCAGGCAGGAAACACCGCCCAGCACCAGCCACAGCGTTTTCTGGTCGCGGTGGGCAGAAGGCCCCTCGCTGCGCAGCAACTGCCCGGAGAAGATGCCCAGCAGGGCGGTTCCAATGGCAGGAATGGTGGAGAACAGGCCTTCCGGATCGTGTACTTTCAGGTACAGACGGCCCGGTAAAATGGAGCGGTCGATGTAACCCGCCAGACTGCAATCCAGGGTTAACAGCCCCGCTCCGCAACCCGGTACCGGGACGAGTTTCATCACGGCCCAATACCCCAGCAGTATCCCGGCAAACCAGCTATACTGCACCTTCGGATTCGGGAAATACAGATAAATCAACTGCGCGAACATTCCGGCCAGACCAATCCTGGCCAGTACGCTCGGAAACCGCATTTCACTGATTGGGTGGACAAACAGACCGTTGTTGTAGACGATCCCGATCAGGGTTAAAAGCAGGCCGCGCGTGATAATCTTCCGGGCCAACTCGCTTTTCAGTACGCCCCGCTCCAGCCGGCTGCCAACGGCAAACGGCGTCGAAACGCCCGCCATGAACAGGAAAAGCGGAAAGATGCAGTCGTAAGGCCGAAAACCGTCCCATTCGACGTGCGTAAACTGTTCGGCCATGAAAAAGGCCCAAGCCCAGCCGGTGGTTTTGGCCAGCACGTGGAAAATCTCTTCTCCCCCCGCAATCCAGAACATATCGAAACCCCGCAGGGCATCCAGTGACATCAGGCGCCGGACGGGGGCGGGTTGGGCAAGTGCAGGCTCAGTAGCGGCTGTAGAAGTTGATTGCATACCAAATAATAACAAGGAACCTTCTCTAATACTGCGTTGACCCAAGAATGGGCTATTGGCTGGCGGCAAGCGGGTTTAGAGGTTACTTATCATTGAGAATCAACGGCACACTGCCACGACCGCCCAGCACCACGATTTTGGAATTCGGCGATGCCGCCAGTTCGCGCTGGGCCTTGATCTGTTCGTACTGCAACTGTTTGTCGGACAGGCCCGTGGCCAGAATTTTCTGGTAATCGGCAATGCCCTGCGCTTCCACGCGTTTCCGCTCGGCTTCCTGTCGTTCTTTTTGCAGGACAAACTGCATTTTCTGCGCTTCCTGCTCAGCGTTGATCTTCGATTCAATGGTGGTTTTTACCGAAGCGGGCAGGTTGATGTTCCGAATCAGCAGTTGTTCGAGCAGAATGCCCCGATTGCGCAAATCCGACTCGATGGTTTTGTAGATCCGGTTTTGAAACTCATCCCGTTTGGTCGAATACAGCGATACCGCATCGTAATACACGGCATTGTCGCGGATGCGCGTCCGGGTGATGGGTCGAACCACTTTGTTGGAATAATCGGCACCGATGCTGCGGTAAATCTTGGGTGATTCCGTCGGGATAACGCGGTACAAAACCGTCAGATCGATCACCACTTCCAGCCCGTCGGCGGTCAGTACCCGGATGGCGTCGTCGCCCTGCTGGCCGCTTTCGTCGTGCGCGCCCGACATCGTATAATTCTGGGTTTTGATGTCAAAGTCCGTGACCGTAACGAGCGGATTGACCCAGTTCAGCCCACTTTCCAGCACCCGATCCTGCACACTGCCGAACAGGCTCTGCACACCCACCGTTCCGGCGTCGATCTGGCGGACGGAAGACGAAGCCAGCCCGATAAGAATGAGAATTACTCCGACCACTTTCAATGGGCGGGAAAACCGGGAAAAGGTTAACGAAGGCGTATTAACGGCAAAACCGATGATGAGGGCCAGTAGGCCAAGAACGAAGAAGAACATTTTTGGTGGTGAGTTTAGGAAAGTGGTTTGGGAAACCGCCGGTCGGGTCGGCTTAGCCCAAGTAATTTATCAGATTTACGCCGACTTATCAATTAAAACCAACCCTATTAGGCCGAATAAGACAAAGGCCACGGCGAAAGAAACAAAAACCGCCTTATGGAGATGGGGCTCATAAACGGATAGCCCCTCAGCGGCCTAACCACCCAGGGGCTATCATCGGGAGCGGTGCATTTTCGGGTGGTTAATCCAGCGGAATACGCGCTGCGTTTTGCGCCACCCAGGTATCAAACGACTGTAATTCAGGGTTCAACTCCCGGGAAAACGGTACATCCCGCACACTGTTGCACACTTCGTCGAAATCCCGGTAGAACTGGAACATATTGCCCATGTCATCGGCTCCCGGGAAGCCAAAGCCCCGGTATACCTCCGGCGTGACGTAGTTGTAGATGACCTCCTGGCCCAGTGCTGCGGAGAGTTTCGAAGCCATTTCCTGACCCGTCAGCTGATCGCCCGCGATGCCGATGGTCTGCCCAATCAGTTCCGGGCCTCTTTTAAAGATGGCGTAAGCGCATTTACCGATATCTTCCGAAGCGACCCCGGCCATCTTCTTGTCTGCCATCGGTAAGGTCAGGTACAGCTTACCATCTGGCCCCTTTTTGGGCCCGGCCCCGAAATAGATAAAGTTTTCCCAATAAAAAGAAGCTCTCAGGAAGGTCGTGGGAACGCCCAGATCGGTAAAGAATTGGTCGGCTTCGCCTTTCGCATCAAAATGCGGTACTTTGTATTTTTCTTGCAGCGTTGGCATCCGGTCGTCGTCCAGCGGAATCCACTGGCGCGTATCTTCCAGCGTTGACCAGATCACATGCTTCAGCTCGGCCTGTTTAGCCGCCTGGGCCATACTGCGCGCTTCGTTGTACTCCCGCTCGGGCGAAAAATGGGCCCAGAAAAATGTCACGAAGAAGGCGCCATAGGCTCCTTCCAGGGCTTGTTGCAGGCTTTGCTCATCATCAATATCAGCCGCAACCACTTCAGCGCCCAGTTGAGCCAGCTCTTTCGCTTTCTCTGAACTGACGTCCCGGGTCACGGCCCGAACCGCAAATTCACTGTTTTTATCCTGGAGGATGGCTCTGGCAACTCCGCCCCCCTGGGCCCCGGTAGCACCGAAAACGGCAATAATCTTTTTTTCTGACATGGGAATGTAGGCTCTTTATGGTTTAGAAACAGAAAATCCCGTCCAGGACGGGACAGAACCCTCAAGTTATGACAATAATTGGTTCTTTGTCAACTACTTCCCTGATTTTGCGTCATTAGCCAGGGAAGATAGGAACGCGGAGGCAACCGATCCCGCGGATCAAAACGGATTTCTATCCGCGCCGGTCTGTTCCATCGGGGGCCTGTTTTTATTCCACACTAAACCGCTGAATCCATTCCGCAATGGTGGAATTCGTCAGGTTGAACAGCAGGTTGGGAAACAAACCGAGCAGCAGCGCCAGGGCGGCCAGCGGGATCAGCATCAGCCGTTCGCGGGCGTCGAGGTCGGTAAGCGAACCGGCGGTTTCGGCGCGCAACCAGAGTGGGCCAAAAAACATGCGCTGGAGCGTCCAGAGAAAATAGGCAGCCGCCAGAATGATGCCCAGGGTGGCCAGCGCGGTCATCCAGCCGGGCAGCCAGAGCGATTGAAAACTACCCATCAGGGTGAAGAGTTCACCCACAAAACCGGAAAAACCGGGTAAGCCCAGCGAAGCAAAAAAGGCGATGGCGGTTAAGGCCGTGTAACCCGGCATGGCGCTGGCCAGCCCCCGGTAATTGTCGATGCGCCGGTCGTGGGTGCGGTCGTAAAGGACGCCGGTGAGCAGAAACAACATGGCCGACAGTACGCCGTGGCTGGCCATCTGGTACACCGCGCCGTTGATTCCTTCGGGCGTCAGCGAGGCAATACCCAGCAGTACGAAACCCATGTGCGATACCGACGAGTACGCAATCATTTTCTTCAGGTCACTCTGAGCCAGGGCGTTAAAGCCGCCGTAGACAATGGAAATAACGCCCAGACCGGCCAATAGCAGGGCGTATTCAGCCGCACCGTCGGGAAACAATCCCCAGCCAATCCGCAGAAAACCGTATCCCCCGATTTTGAGCAGCACGCCCGCCAGTACGACCGAAACCGGGGTTGGGGCTTCAACGTGGGCGTCGGGCAGCCAGGTGTGTACCGGCACAACCGGCAGCTTGATGGCAAAACCGAGAAAGACGCAGAGAAACGCCAGCATCCGCGACGGAATGCCGAACAGTACGATTTCGCCCGTCGGGCCGAGGAACGAATCGGGCAGGTAATTCCCGCCGTGGGCCATGTAGCGCAGATCAAACGTATGCACGATTTGCTGCGACGGTAGTTTGTAATCGGCCAGCAGGTACTGAACCTGCCGAATGATTTCCCCGGTTATTTCCGACCGGTCGCCGATCAGGCCGATTTGCAGGGCGGTTTCGACCGGGTCCATGACCGACAGATACAGACTGATCATGACCAGCAGAATCAGGACCGAACCGGCCAGCGTATAGAGGAAAAACTTGATCGAAGCGTATTCCCGGCGCGGCCCCCCCCACAAACCGATGAGAAAATACATCGGCAGCAGCATGAATTCGAAAAACAGGAAAAACAGAAAGAAATCAAGGGCCACAAAACAGCCGATGATCGTGGCTGTCAGCAATAAATACAGGGAGTGATAGGCTTTCAGACGCTTGTCGATGGTCCAGGACGAAACCGCCCCGACCAGCATCACGACCGCCGACAGCAGCACCAGCGGCAGGCTGATGCCATCGATTCCGACCAGATAATCAATCGAAACCAGCCCGAGCGAACCCAGCGGCAGGGTAATCCAGTCGGCGCGTTCGAGGAGCTGGTAGCCGGACTGGGCCGGATCGAAAGCGGCATACACCAGGCCACCGACCAGGAGCTCGAGGCCGCAAACCGTCAGGGAAATCCATTTATAAACGGTTTTCAGGCTGTCGGGGAGCAGAACCACCAGCAGGGCGCCCAGTAACGGAAGGAAAATCAGTAAGGATAACAGCATACTATTTTTCGGTTACCAAACCGGAACCGACTAAATCAAAAACCAAAGAATGACTAATAAACCAACCACCGCGCTGGCAATGTACGATTGCACCCGCCCGTTCTGGACCGAACGCGTCAGGCTGCCCAGCCGGTGGGCCAGCCACGATGCGCTGTTGACGACGCCATCGACAATGGCCCGGTCGAACCAGTTGACCATGTGCGCCAGCACGACATTACCCATCCCGATCCTGTCAACCAGGCGGTCGATGATCCGCTGGTCGAACCGGAACGAAAACCGGGCGAACTGAACAAAAGGCCAGACAATCATTCGTTTATAAAAACCGTCGAGGTACCAGTTATGCTCCGACAGGCGACTGAGCGAGGTGGACGTTGGAACCACCGGCATCCGCCAGCCGAGCCAGCTTCCAAGGGCCGCAACGGATACGGATAAAACCGCAATCCAGAGGTGTTCTTCCGATGCGCCAACCGGCGGGAAAAGCCCGAAAAACCAGCTGTGTCCGGCGGAAAACGGGTTTCCGGAAAAGACAAAGCCAAGGGATAAAACCGCCAGCAGTAGGATGGGAATCGTCAGCAGCCAACCGGATTCGTGGACGGCCGGGTGCGCCGGTTCGATCGGGCGGTGCGTTCCGAAGAAAACCAGTTTGCCCTGGCGGGCCATGTAGCAGGCCGTCAGGCCGGATGAGAGAACCGCCAAAATCGGAATCAGGTAGGCAAAACCGCCGGTTTGCCCGGCCCAGTGAAAAGCCCCGGCCAGGATGGTTTCTTTCGATAAAAAACCGGAAAACAGCGGCAGACCGGCCAGCGCAGCCGCGCAAACCGCCCAGCCCGCGAAGGTCAGCGGCATCGCGGTTCGCAAACCGCCCATCCGGCGCATGTCCTGCGTATGGACGCCGTGGATCACCGAACCGGCCGCCAGAAACAGGCCAGCTTTGAAAAAGGCGTGTGTTGTCAGATGAAAAAGAGCGCCGGGGACGTTGGCCGTTCCCATGCCAATCACCATCAGGCCGAGCTGTGAGATGGTGGAATACGCCAGTACTTTTTTGATATCGGTTTGATAAAGAGCCGCATAAGCCGCCATCAGCATGGTGATGGTACCGACGAGTGTGATGAGCAGCAGGGCATCGGGCGTAAGCAGAAAGTGAATCCGGGCCAGCAGGAAAATACCGGCGGCCACCATCGTCGCGGCATGGATCAGGGCCGAAACCGGCGTTGGACCCTCCATTGCGTCGGGGAGCCAGGTGGTGAGCGGAAACTGGGCCGATTTACCGATGCAGCCGCAGAAGAGGCAAAAACCGGTCAGGGTTGCCAGCGGGCCGTTCGTAACGAATAAGTCCGGGAGTTCAGCAAGGTCGGTTGTTCCGGATTGAAACAGCAGCAGAAAAATCCCGAGCAGAAAACCGGCGTCGCCGATGCGGTTCATGATGAACGCCTTTTTGGCAGCCGCAGCCGCTTCCGGTTTTCGGAACCAGAACCCGATCAGCAGGTACGACGACAGCCCGACCAATTCCCAGAAGGCGTACATGACAATCAGGTTTCCGGCCAGCACCAGGCCGAGCATGGAGCCGACGAAAACGCTCAGGAAGCCGAAATAGCGGTATCGGTCCGGTTCGTCGTGGAGGTACGAAAGGGAATACACCTGCACCAGCAAGGCGATGAAATGCACAATGACCAGCATCAGCAGCGTCAGGGCATCGACGCGGAAGGTGATGGGGACCGCGCGACCCGGCATCACGAGCCATTCCGTGCGTAAGGTGAGAGTTTCGGCACCGGTTTGCGTAACCAGCCAGCCGGATACCACCAGCCCCGTCAGCGTCAGAACCGCAGCCGCAGACCCAACCCAGCCGTTGGTACGCCGACCGGCCAATAGCCAGACACTACCGCTCAAAAAGGGCAGCAACACCAGAAGCCAGAGGAGGTTGTGGACGGTATGTTCGTCAAGCATGGCGCAAGATAGCGGTGGATCGTCGGCGGGGCAAATATCCTGAATAAACGGTTCAATAAAAAAACGGTAGCGCTGTCGGGCGGTTGGAAACTCACGGGTTCCCGGGCGTGAGGCCGGCCGGCGAATTACTTCTTGCGCGTCGGCTCAGCCGGTTTTTCGTCAATGCCCATCGTGGTCAAAACCGGGTTCAGGATTTGGGGGACGATTCGGATGCGGAAGACCTTGGCCCCCGCCACGTCGAAATCGCACTGGTAACTGCCGCGTTGTTTGAGGCTGCGATACACAGCCGTGTAGTTAACCTTGAGGGGCCAGCCGTTCAGCGCCAATTGACCGATGATGGTTTCAACGGCCTTTTTGAGGTTCGAGAAAAAAACAACGAAAGGTTCGCGCTGACGGAGCGCATTGAGGGAGCCAATGTACTGGATCGTGACTTCGTAAATCGTCTGGGATTGCTTTTTCATAACGGGCAAACCCGGTTTTTATTGCCTGCCTCGAAAAATTGCGGGAGTATTGTTCATAAAATTTTCGGATCGACGGCCTTCAGGCCGTTCGTTTGTTCCTGGGCCTCAAGTTACGGCCTACTTGATTTAAATGAACGAACCGCCGAACTGGCCTTAGATCAACCCCGGTTAAAACCGGGTGCCATAGGGCGTCAGTAGGAACCGAACCGTTAGAACGGTTGGCGACCAGTTGGTTTCTTTTCGCTTTTCCCACCGCTAAAGCCGTGGGTTGATAAAGGGCCAACTCGGCGGTTCATTCGTTTAAATCAATGCGTCCGGTAGATACGGTTTTTATTACCGGGATGAATAGTTCGGCGCTTCTTTCTGAATCTGGATGTCGTGCGGGTGGCTTTCGCGCACCCCGGCAGAGGTGATTTTTACAAATTTGGCCTCCTGCAAGGTTTCGATATCCCGGGCGCCACAGTAGCCCATACCGGCTTTCAAGCCACCGACCAGTTGGTAAATGATCTCGGCCACGCGGCCCTTGATGGGAACCCGGCCCACGATTCCTTCCGGCACGAGTTTTTTAATATCGTCTTCAGCATCCTGAAAATACCGGTCTTTGGAACCTTCTTCCATCGCTTCGACGGAACCCATGCCCCGGTACGTTTTAAAGCGACGGCCTTCGTACAGCACCACTTCGCCCGGTGCTTCTTCCGTACCGGCCAGCAACGAACCGACCATGACGGTATAGGCACCGCCCGCGAGGGCTTTGGTAATATCGCCCGAAAAGCGAATGCCGCCGTCGGCAATCACCGGAACACCCGTGCCTTTCAGGGCTTTGGCGGATTCGTAAACCGCCGTTAACTGCGGCATCCCGATGCCGGCAATGATCCGGGTCGTACAGATACTACCGGGTCCGACGCCCACTTTCACGGCATCGGCACCAGCGTCGGCCAGGGCTTTGGCGCCTTCACCGGTGGCTACATTTCCGGCAATCACTTCCAGTTTCGGAAACCGCTCTTTAATGCCTTTGACGGCGTCGATAACTCCCTGCGAATGACCGTGCGCGGTGTCCACGCTAATCACATCCACGCCCGCTTTCACCAGAGCTTCGATCCGGCGGTGCAGGTCGGGCGTCACCCCCACGGCAGCCCCCACGCGCAGCCGTCCCAGTTCGTCCTTGCAGGCGTTGGGGTGGTTTTTCTTTTTCAGAATGTCCTTGTAGGTAATCAATCCGACGAGGTGATTGTCGGCGTCGACGATCGGCAGTTTTTCAATTTTATACTGTTGCAGAATGCTTTCGGCTTCTTCGAGTGTGATGCGTTCGCGGGCCGTAATCAGATTGGTACGGGTCATAATGTCCGTAACGGGCTTCGACAGCTCGGTCTGGAAGCGCAGGTCGCGGTTGGTCAGAATCCCGATCAGTTTATTGGACATATCGACCACCGGAATGCCACCAATCTTGGATTCCCGCATGATCTGGTGGGCGTCGGCCAGCGTGGCGCCCTCGGTCAGCGTAATCGGGTCGATAATCATTCCGCTTTCCGAGCGTTTTACTTTCCGAACCTGTTCCGCCTGGGCCTCGATACTCATGTTTTTGTGGATAATTCCAATCCCGCCTTCCTGAGCCATGGCAATCGCCAGTTCCGATTCCGTAACGGTATCCATAGCCGCCGAAATCAAGGGAATATTCAGCCGAATGTTGCGGGTAAGCTGGGTGTTGGTCTGAGTGTCGCGGGGAAGTACCTCCGAAAAGGCAGGCAAAAGAAGAACGTCGTCGTAAGTAAGTGCTTCGTAGAGGAATTTCGAGGAGTCTAAGCTCATGGCAAATAAACAGGATATCTTATTTGCCGGGTAAAGTTACTAAAAAATTGTCAACCTTCAGATTAATTTTATTGAAATCGTTTTTCCGGCCTCGTCGATGCGCACCCGGCAGTCGTCAAAATTAGGTCCCGACAGCTTGGGGCGAAAATTATTGCTGAAACCGTACGGTTCACTCGGAATTCCGAACAGCTTCGTATCCAGCTTGCCATTCCGGTTTAAGTCCTGATAAAGAGCAACCGCGTAGTCACCCGGTTTAACCGCAAAGGTGACGCGGACACTATTACCGGTTGGGTCGATAACCTGGCCGGCAACCGGCTGACAATTCGACGGAAAACCGTCGCAGGGCGCATAGAGAGCAACGCGGATTTGTCCGGTTTGGCGGTTGATGTTTTGAACGTTGATCGTTAACGTCGCTTCAGAATGAAAATAAACGAGGGTGAAAAAGTGAAAAACGAACCAGGATAGCATATCGGTTGGAAAGAGCGTTTAGTAGGAAACCCGATTGGCGGGCTGATGTTTTAGATTCAATCCAACCGGGAGGGATGGTACACATCGCAGCGTCAAAACAGCCCTTACCGGCATCACTTGGATAAGCGCTATTCTATGGGCTTGTTATACGTTTTAATGCCAAACAGGTTTATCGTAAACCCTAAGTTACGATAAACCTGTTTGGTTACCTTAAATTAATTCCGGTTCCTGCACAACCGGCTGGGCCTTTACCTCAACGCGAGGGGGAAGTAATTTATACAGAACCGGGGTGACTATCCGCGACAGGAGTGTCGAACTGATCAACCCGCCAATCAGCACCAGCGCCAGGGGAGAATACAACGGATTGCCTTCAATCGCCAGCGGAATCAGACCGCCAATGGCCGTGAGCGAGGTCAGGACGATGGGCACGAACCGGATTTCGCCCGCCTGCTCGATAGCTTCAATCAGCGGCATGCCGCTTTCGCGGAGTTGATTCGTGAAATCGACCAGCAGAATAGAGTTCTTGACTTCGATCCCAATCAGGGCAATCAGCCCAATCACGGCGACGAACGAGAACGGATTTCCCGACAGCAACAGCGCGGCAATGGCCCCAATGATGCCGAGCGGAATGACCGACAGGACAATCAGCGTACTTTTGAAGGTTCCAAATTCCAGAATCAATACCGCCAGAAAACCAAAAACCGTAATCAGAATGATGGTGCCCAAGCCGCCAAACGATTTTTCGCGGCTTTCCAGTTCACCGGCGGCTTTGTAGCGAAAACCGTCCGGAAATTTCAGCGCGTCGAGTTTCTGAATGACGTCGTTATACACATTATCGACCAGAAAATCGCTTTTTACAAACCCCGTCACGGTTACATACCGGTCTTTGTCGTAGTGGCGAATCTGATTGGTGGTGGTTTCGAACTGGAGGTCGGCAATCTGGCGCAGCGGGACCGAGCCGCCGGTAAGGGTATTGACATACAGGCTGTTGACAATGCGGAGGTCGGTGGTCTTGCCTTTGGGCAATGTCACGTTGATCACAAAATCATCGCCGTTCCGGTCTTTGAAGGTGCCGACGTTCAGACCGGCAATAGCCAGCCGGATCGTGCGGTTGATGTCGGCGACGGACATGCCCAGCAGGCCGGCTTTCTCTTTGTTGATTTTAACGCGCAGGTCGGTTTTTCGGGTGGCCAGCGGGTTGTTGACGTAAATCAAACCGGGGGTCGTTTTCAGGATTTTTTCCACGTTGGCGGCTACGGTTCGGATCGTGTCCAGGTTCTCGCCGAACACCCGGATGGCAACCGGGGCTTCCTGGTCGGGGCCTTGTTCAAAATCTTTGACTTCGATCTTCGCGTTGGGATAATACTTGAATTTATCCCGCAGTTTATCAATGAGTTGTCGCTTTTGCGCGGGGGGCATATCGTGCAGTTGCACAAAGAACTGCGAGAAGTTGGTAGCCTCGTTCCGCTGAACAATGTTGTAATAAACCCGCGGATTACCCTTGCCCACGTTGGTCGTAAAATACCTGACCTCCGGCTCGGTTCCCAACTGGCTCTCGACGTAGCGGGCAATCCGGTTGGTCTCCTGCAAACTCGTGCCTTCCGGCGTTTCGATGTTGATCAGAAACTGCGGTTTTTCGGAAGCCGGGAACAGGGCAAAACCGACCTTGGGTACCAACGCCAAAGCTCCGCCAAAAATAGCCAGCGCGCCCAGCAGCGTGAGGACCGGATGCCGTAAGGCCGTGTGTAACAGCCGGCTGTAGGATCCGCTGATCAACCGCTTCAGCGCCCGCATAAAAATATTGCCTTCCGGATTGTGCTCTTCTTTCAGAATCCGGCTCGACAAAAAAGGCACAATGGTGAGCGAGACGAGCAGCGACGCCAGAATGGTGGTCACGACGGCGGTGGGCAGCGACCGGATGAAATCACCGGAAGCTTCGGGCAGAAACATCAGCGGCAGGAACGCCAGAATCAGCGTGACAGTACAGCCCATAACGGCCAGCGTGATCTGTTTCGTAGCCCGAACGGCCGCGTCGCGTTTGGAAAATCCTTCGCGCAGATACCGCTCGATGTTTTCGACCACTACAATCGAGTCATCGACCAGAATTCCGAGGGCGACGATCAGTCCAACAATACTCAACTGGTTGATACTGAAACCAAATAGATTCAGCAGTGAAAGTCCGATGGACAACGACAGCGGAATGGAAATCATCACGACAATGGCGGCCCGAATGCCGAGCGGCAAGAGCGTCAGGGCCACCAGCAGGATGGCAATACCGAAATCCTTGGCAAACCGGCTCAACCGGGCATTGACGCTGGCGGCCTGGTCGAAATTCTTGACGAGTTTGATGTGGGGCGGCAGGGTTTTGGCGAACGTGTCGATCACCGGGTTGATTTGCTCGCCCACCTTGGCAATGTTTTCGCCGATCTTCTGTCCCGCCGTCACCAAAACCGCCCGGTGGCCGTTCAGGCGCGTGATGTGCGTTTCGTCTTCGTAATTAAAATCTACCTCAGCGACATCGCGCAAATGGATGATTTTCTGGCCGTTGGTCGAAACTACCGTATTGCGGATCTCGTCCAGCGATTGGTAATCTCCGCTGGTCTTGACGTTGAATTTGCGCGTTCCGGCCTGCACGCTCCCGCCCGGAATGTTCAGGTTTTCGGCCTGTAAAGCTCCCACCAGGCGGTTTAGCGGAATGCCTTCCTGCGCCATGCGCTCTATGTTCAGCGAAATCCGAACCGTGCTGGCCGGATATCCCCAGTCTTCTACACCTTTCAGGCTTTTTACTTTTTCCAGCCGCTCCTTCAGCTCATCGGCATAATCGCCCAGCTCCTTGTGGGAGGCCACCTCGGATTGCAGCGCAACCTGCACAATATTCACATCGGTCGGCGAGAATTTCTGGATTTCGATGTTGAAAATGTCAGGAGGCAACTGGGCGCGCAGGGCGTTCACTTCCCGCACCATTTCCTGGTATTTTTCGTCGGGATCCGAATTGTAATCGTACTCCACGCGCAGCACCGCCAGGCCGTCGTCGATGGTGGTGATTACGTGGTTAATATCGTCCAGGGCATTGAACCGGGCTTCGGCCGGATCCACGACCAGTTCTTCCATATCCTGAGCGTCGGTGCCGGGGTAGACGATGATCACCGCAAAGGAAGGAGCCGTAAACTCGGGGTCTTCGCCCCGTGGCATATTCAGCAGTGAGTTGACGCCCAGCGCCACCACGGCGATGAAGACGACCAGCATGAATTGCCAGTTCTTGACGGAAAATTCAGAGAGATTCATGGCATGAAGTAGTTTCTCTGATCACCTCTGATGTCCTCCGATCAACTCTGTGTAATCATTGAAAAGGTTGTTACACAGAGTTAATCAGGGAGTATCAGAGGTGATCAGAGGGTCATTGGAGAATGACGGTGGAGGTTTCGGTCAGGTAGGCGGATCCGGCGGTGATGACGTTGGAGATGTCGGTCAGTCCGTTCGTTATCAATACTTTGTCGTTATCAATGAACCCAATCTGAACCGGGATTTTGCGGACGTGCTTCCGGTCGTCGGTCAGAACGAAGACAAAACCGTCTTTGCCGTCGCCTTCCACAATGGCTTCGATCGGTACCAGGGCGTAACGGCGGCTCTGGGCGGGTTGTAAACTCACTTTGGCAAACAAACCGGGGGCAAATTTGACCGTGCCGGGATTGATCCGAATCTCGACATCGTACAGCTTGTTGACGGGATCGGCGGCCTGGGCCAGTTCGCTAACGGTGCCGGTGAACGTCTGGTCGGGGTAGGCATCCAGCGTAATCGTAGCGCGGTTGCCTGCTTTCAGCCGGGCCCAGTCTTTGTCGGAAACGCCAACGCGCACCACCCAGTCGCTCCGGCGGTTCGACGACACCAGAAAAACCGGCGACCCGGCGGGCGCTAACTCTCCTTCGTTCATCAGTTTGCGCGTCACGGTGCCGTCCACTGTCGACCGGATTTGGGCGTAGTTCTGGTTAAACCGGGCAATGGTCAGGTTTTGTTTGGCAACTTCGTGGCCCGTTGTCGCATTCTGGAGCTGCTCGAGCGTAGCGGCTGTATCGGCATACAGGGCTTTGACCCGGTTCAGATCACGCTCGGCTTTTTCGTTGGCAAACTCCGCCTGGCTTACCTGCGCACTGATTTCCGTCAGGTTCAGCGTTGCCAGGAGTTGGCCTTTTCGAACCGCCTGGCCTTCATCGACGTATACTTTCTCGATGATACCGCCGATCTTGAACGACAGCCGGGCTTCTTCCGCCGACGATACCAGCCCTGACGCGATTACCGGTTCGGAACGAACAACCGATTCAACTTTGGTACGTTTGACGGGTACCGACGTGTCGTCCGTTTGCTCCGCCGGTTTCTTTTCCGGGCTGTTCCCGGCTTTTGTGCCGCAGGCCCACAGACCGCCGGTCACCAGGGAGATCAGTATGAATTGAAGGACTTTCATGAGAATAATGAGTTAATAATCCGTATGCTTTGATAGTGGTTAGAGGGGCGGGAAAGCCTGGTACGATCACGGAAGGGCCGTGACCCGGTCGAGCGCAGCCCGCTTGATCAACAGATCGTAGCGCGTCAGGACCTGCTGAATCTGGGCGGTTTGCTGGTCGTTCTGAAAGCGCAGGTATTCAACCAGCAGCGCCTGTCCGTTGCGGTATTTGCTATCGATGAGCCGGAAGGTCTGCTCGGCATTGATCAGGCCGGTTTGCGAAGCCGCCAGACTTTCGTTGGCCGCATCCAGTTCGTAATATGCCTGCAATACCTGTAATTGAACCTGCTTTTCTACCTCCGTGAGTTTAGTCTGTACGAGCTCGGTCTGGATTTTGGCCTGTTGCACTTTCGAGCGTTTTTCGTAGCCTTTAAACAGATCCCAGGATAAACCGACCTGTCCGACCACGTAGGCCTGGTTGTTGAACGTGTAGCCAAAGCCCTGAAAACCGGCGTTTCCACCCACGTAAACATTCGGGAGTCTGATAGTCGCTTCGTTCAGTTTAACGGCGTTTTGCGACGCCCGTAGCGAACCGCCAAGCTGCTTTAACTCCTGCCGACTTTGCAGGGCGCTTTGTTGCAGTTCCGCGAGGGAAGCGGGCGCGGCTGGCAAGGTCCGGGTCAGCAGCGAATCCACCAGAATGTCGGCGGTCAGGTCGCGGTTAAGCAGAAAATTGAAATACGCTTTGGCGGTCTGCCGGTTTTTATCGGCCTGAGCCAGTTGCTGGTCCAGCTTACTGATTTCGTAGCGGGTAGAGGTAACCACGTCTTTCGTGGCGACATTGTTCTTGACGAGTTTTTCGTTCAGCCGGGCCAGTTCGTTCAGCACCTGGCGGTTGTTATCGTAAATCCGGAGCGCGTCGAGCGTTTGCAGGTATTGGTAATATGCCGTAGCGATGTTGTACCGTAGCTCGTTTTCGACTACGCGTTTGCGGGCTTCCTGGGCCGACAGTAAATCTTTTTGAATCAGGTAGTTGTATTGAAGGTCCGTGTTGAAAACCGCATATTGCACACTGACTTTGGTGTCGTGGAAATTGTTGGGAGCCAGGAGTTCGTTGACGTTCGGGATATTGGTCGGGAAGCGGTCGGAACCGGCCAGCTGGTTAAGCGTTGCGTAGATCGGGTTGATCATGTCCCCAACCGGAAATTGTAACCGCCGGCCCCCAGCCGCCAGGGAGTAGGTGGGGTTAAACGTCAGCCGGGGATAAAACAGCGCTTTGGCCTGAGTCAGCGACTCTGTCACCCGGTTGATTTCGAGCGATTCCTGTTTGAGTGCCAGATTGCTTTGCAAGCCTTCCTGAATATACGTACGTAGAATGGCCGATGTGCTTTCGGCAGATTGGGCCGCACCCACCCGGGCCAGTGCCGCCAGGATTCCCATCAGCAAGTAGCTGACTCTTAGGTTGGTAATCATACGTTATAAACTAAACGGTGTTTATTGGAAGTAAAAATTTTTTACAGACCCCGTCGGATGGTTTCAACAAAAAGATCGAATGCCCCTTCCATCAGTTCTTTCCGGCGGTTTTCTTCAAACATTTCCAGGCGTTTTCTCAGAAAAAGAGCCGTATAGCCGTGCACGGAGCTCCAGATCATCAGCGAGGCTACGTCCGCATCCTGCGTTTTGAATACGCCGGTATCGATGCAGTCCTGGACACAGGTAACGAGCATATTGAACGCCATTTTGCCTTCGTCCCAGATGTCGTTCTTACAGGCCAGGGCATCCATGGGCGCCGTCATAATAAACATCAGGTCAAACAGTTCCGGGTTTTCGAAGGCAAACTGGACGTACCGGCGCCCCATTTCGACCAGTCGATCAAACGGCTTTTCGACTTGTAGGGCCGTTTGAAATTCCCCGACCATTTTGTTGAACCCAATCTGGTGAATGGCGTACAACAACTCGTTTTTATCCTTGTAATACAGGTAGATCGTAGCCGGGCTGTATTCAATCGCGTCGGCAATGTTCCGAATACTGACTTTTTCGAAACCGTTTTCCAGAAACAGCTTTTGGGCCGCATCCAGAATCCGCTTCCGCATTTCTTCTTTTTCGCGCTCTTTACGCTCGAGAATTCCCATACTTGTTAAGTAACGTTACAAATGTACTGAACGCTGTTTAGTAAGCAAGAAGTGTTTACTGAATGGCATAAAAATGGAGGCTGAATCGGCAAAAATCGGGTGTAAACCGTCGGGAAGGGGATTGAACAGTTGCGGAATCCTGGCGTTTTCGGGGTGGGGGCGATTACAAATCGGCGGCAGGTTCGTCCGGGATTACAAATCCCGAACAGCAGGTGGCAGGTTTGTGCGGAATTAAAAATCCCGAACGGCGGGTGGTTATTCAAGCACGGCGTAGATCGCCACGGGATTGGCTTTGTTTTTCAGCTTCACTTCGCCCAGCGGTTCGCAATGGAAGGAGTCTTTGACGAGTTGATACGCGGCATCGCTGATGATGATCTGGCCTTCCTGCGCCACCGATTGCAGCCGTTGGGCGGTATTGACGACATCGCCGATCACGGTATAATCGAGCCGCCGGAGCGTTGCCGAACCGATGTTGCCCGAAATCATTTCGCCGGTATTGATGCCGATGGCTACTTTAGGCGTATAAACCGGTTCGCCGGGGACGGTTTTTTCCAGCAATTCAATGTGGTTCCGAACGGCCAGCGCGGTTTCGATGGCGCGGTCGAGGTGGTATTCGCCCCGGAAAACCGCCATCACGGCATCGCCCATGAACTTATCGACAAAACCGCCCTGCGCAATAATTTCCTTGACCATCACGTCGAAATACAGGTTGATCAGCTTCACCACGGTATCGGCACTTTCGCGTTCCGTGATGGCCGTAAACCCGCAGATATCGATAAAAACCGCCGTGGCGTCCACGGTTTCACTCAGCATCAGCGACGATTCAAATTCCCGGCGGTCCATGAAATTGAGGACGGACTCATCGACGTACATCCGCAGGATGTTGTTCTCCTTGACGGCTTTGAGCGTTTCGCGGAGTTGGGCGACGTGCCGGATCGTTTTCTGCATCGTCACGTCCAGATCGTCAAAATCAACCGGTTTACAAATAAAGTCGAACGCCCCCCGGTTCATGGCCGTCCGGATGTTGGTCATGTCGCCGTAGGCCGACACAATGACGGTTTTGGTCAGCGGGCTGACTTCGCTGAGTTTTTCCAGCAAGGTCAGGCCATCCATTTCGGGCATATTAATATCACTCAGTACAATATCGATGTCGGGGTGCTCCTGGATTTTGACCAGTGCATCGACACCATTGTACGCAAAAACAAACTCGTATCGCTGTTCGCGGATCTGGCGCCGAAATTTCTGCCGGATCAGCAGCTCCAGATCGGTTTCATCGTCCACGACCAGAATTTTAGACTTCATAAGGCACTCTTCAGTTTTTCTTTCAGGTTCGTAAAATCGAGCGGTTTGGTCAGAAACGCGTCGGCACCGAGCTGCATCGCCTGATTGTAACTGTCGGCATCGCCGTAGGCCGTGATCATCATAACCGTGGGCGGAGAGGTCGGGTAAATTGTCCGGATTTTCTGCAACAATTCCAGGCCGCTCATGCCGGGCATGTTGATGTCCGACAGAATCAGAATGTATTCCGACGATTGTTGGTTCAGGTAGTCCATTGCTTTTTCACCCGAATGGGCAAAGGCAAACTGGAATTCGCCCGCCCGGATTTCGCGCCGGAAGCGCTGTTCAAACAATACTTGTACGTCCGTTTCGTCGTCAACAACCAATACTTTCATCTGCGCGAGTTTTGTATAGGGGGCAATGGGTTTACTTTCAAAGATACGGAAACCCGGTCTTTATGTTGGTAACCGAATAATGAACTCGGTAAATTCTCCTTCTGCCGTCTCGACTGCCAGTTCGCCCGCGTGGCCTTTGGTAACGATGTCGTAACTGAGCGAGAGGCCCAAACCAGTGCCCTGACCGGTAGGTTTGGTGGTGAAAAAAGGCTGGTAAATTTTGTTCAGAACCGCCTGCGGAATGCCACAGCCGTTGTCGCGCACCCTGATTTCGATTTCGTCGTTGCCCAGCTGTCGCGTACCGACTTTCACCGTTGGCTGGAAGCCCGCCAGACCGGTTTTTCGTTTTTGCTCCGTCGCGTAAAAGGCGTTGGTGAACAGGTTGAGCAGCACGCGCCCCATGTCCTGCGGGACCACGGAAATCAAACCCAGATTCGGGTCGAAATCGGTGACCAGACTGGCGTTGAAGGACTTGTCGCTCGCCCGCAGACCGTGGTACGCCAGCCGGAGGTATTCGTCGGCCAGGGCGTTGAGGTCGGTGGGCTCGCGTTCGTGGGTGCTGGCGCGCGAGTGTTGCAGCATGCCCTTCACGATCGAGTCGGCCCGTTTGCCGTGGTGCGTAATCTTTTGCAGGTTTTGCGCAATGTCGTTCAGAATTTCCTCTTCCAGTTCCACATCCCTTTCCTCTTTTTTCCGTTCGTCCCGCAGCTCCTCAATCAGCTCCACCGACACTTCCGAAAAGTTGTTGACGAAGTTCAGCGGATTCTGGATCTCGTGGGCAATACCGGCGGTCAGTTCCCCCAGGGAAGCCATTTTTTCGCGCTGAATGAGCTGATCCTGCGTGGTTTTCAGTTCCGACAGTGTTTGTTCGAGTTCTTCTTTCTGGCGGGTCAGTTCGGCCGTCCGTTCCGCTACGATCTGTTCGAGCATCACGTTCTGGCTGGCAATGATGCGGTTTTGTTCTTCTTCCTGCTGGCGTTTCAGGCGTTCTTTTTCGAGGGCTTTCTGCTGTTTCTGACCACTGATCCAGGTAGCCACCAGCCAGACGAGGGCAAACACCTGGGCAATGGCAATGGCGTCGTCAATCGAGTTGTAAAAGTCTTTGCTGATCAGTTCGACAATGTCGTTGAACAAAGAAATCAGGATGTATGGCCCCACCGCCAGCCAGACGTTCCGGACGGGCCGGAAGTCCTTCAGCAGATAGGCGGCCCCGACCATCGCGATCAGAATAAAGTGCCAGAGCCATTTGATGAAATCGGCATCGATAAATACATCCGCAATTAGCAGCCCCATGCCGGCGTATTGGGCCATCACCAGCATCCGGTCCCACTCCGGAAACCGTACGGCCGTCTGGAGGGACGTCCGGATGTACCGAACCATAAAAAAGACAATCAGAAACGAGGCTATTTCCATAGGCAATCCGTGGGCACAAAATCTGGTTTAGACCCTCAAATTAAGTTTTCCGGCGAAAAGTTACAATAAACGTACCGACGGACTTCAGGCCGGGGCGGGGCAGAGCAGGACCGAACGCGTATTTATACACGGTTTTTCCGGACGAAATCCTGTCGGTACGACAGGATTTTCTAACTTGACGTCGATCTTAACGCATAGTACAACCTGATTTGCCATTACTATGGAATATCGACAATTAGGAGGTTCGGGACTGAAGGTTCCGGTTTTGAGTTTTGGTACGGGCACCTTCGGGGGCGGTACCGAATTTTTTAAAGCCTGGGGTACTACCCAGGTGGATGAAGCAACCCGGCTGGTGGATCTGTGTCTGGAGGCCGGGCTGACCTTATTCGATACGGCGGATGTTTATTCCCGGGGCTTGTCGGAAGAAATTCTCGGCAAGGCGCTGACGGGTCGGCGTGACAAGGCCCTGATTTCGACCAAGACCACCTTTAAAATGGGCGATGGCCCGAATGATTTCGGCTCCTCGCGGTTTCGGCTGGTCAAATCCTGCGAAGACAGCCTGCGCCGGTTGCAAACCGATTACATCGACATTTATTACATGCACGGTTTCGACGGCAACACGGCGGTCGACGAAACGCTGAGTGCCCTGAACGATCTGGTTCGGAGCGGCAAAGTACGCTACATTGGCTGCTCCAATTTTTCGGGCTGGCACCTGATGAAGTCCCTGTCGGTTTCCGAACGTTACGGCTGGGCGAAATACGTTACCCACCAGGCGTATTATTCACTGCTGAGTCGGGAATTTGAATGGGAACTGATGCCACTGGGCCTCGATCAACGCGTGGGCACGACGGTCTGGAGTCCCCTCTCCGCCGGCCGGCTGGGTGGCAAATACCGCCGGAACAACCCCGCCCCGGCGGGTAGCCGGATTGCGGAAGGTGGGGGGGAAGGCCCGCCCATTCCGGAAGACTACTGGTTTTCGATCATGGATACGCTGGACGAACTGGCCGCCGAAACCGGCAAAACCGTCGCGCAGGTGGCCCTGAACTGGGTGCTTCAACGCCCCACGGTTTCCAGCGTGATCATCGGCGCCCGGACGGAAGAACAGCTGCGGCAAAACCTGGGGGCGGTCGGCTGGAATTTAACCCGCGAGCAGGTGGCCCGGCTGGACGCGGTGAGCGACAAGCCCACCATTTACCCCTACTGGCACCAGCGTAACAACCCGGACCTGAACCCGCTGCCGGTATAAGGACGGTTTACGGTATACAGTTTTCAGTGGCTGACGCAAGCAAAAGCGAACGCGTCAGCTACCGAATACCGAAAACTGTATACCGCTCCTCAGTGCTTTATCGACGTCTGCACCAGGTTGGAAGCCGCTTTGGCAATGATTTTACCGTCGGTGGCTGTCACCTGGCATTCGGCGTGGATGATGTTTTTACCCGCCCGGACAATCCGCGATTGGGCCGTGACGGTTTCGCCCAGCCGGGCGCTGTGCAGAAAATCGACATTCAGGTTGACGGAGGTATAGATGTATTCCCGGCCCAGCGCATAGACCGTGGCTCCGATCAGGTCATCGAGAATGGCGGCCAGGGCACCACCGTGCAGAATCCGCATCGGATTGGTCATTTCTTCCCGGACTTCATACTCGACGGTCAATGACCCTTCTTCGGCGGCTCGTACCGTGCCGTTGAGCCAGCGACCCAGCGGAGAAGGGCTATGCCGCAAATCCTGACCGATCAGCGAGCGGAAAAACGGCAGACGGGAATTCGTTTCGGGGGTGGCCATGATCAAAAAATGTTTTCACAAAAATAGTATTTAACCAAGCCTGATCCGGTTTTTTCAAGTATAATATGTGGCTTTTCTTGGGGGGTAGCAGGACTTGTGTTAATTTTAGGCGTTTTTGCGTCAATACGCCATCCCCTCAAAATGAATTATACGCTTTCCCACATTCCGGAACGAACTACAAAACCCCGCGATCACGGCCTGACAATGGTAATGGACAAAGGGCTCAGTATCCGGCAGGTCGAGGATTTTTTGTCTACCTCGGCGGCTTACGTCGACATCGTAAAATTGGGCTGGGCTACGTCGTTTGTAACCCCCAATTTGAAAGAGAAACTTCAGGTTTACAAAGAGGCCGGTATTCCGGTTTATTTTGGCGGAACACTATTTGAAGCGTTCGTCGTTCGGAAACAGTTCGATGATTACCGGCGGCTGCTCGATGTCTACGGACTGGAGTTTGCCGAAGTGTCGGACGGTTCAATCGAGATGAATCTCGATGATAAGTGTAACTACATCAGTCAGTTGGCCAAACAGGTGACGGTCTTGTCGGAGGTGGGTTCTAAGGACGAAGCCAAGATCATTCCGCCCTACAAATGGATTCAGCTGATGAAAGCCGAACTGGAAGCCGGGGCCTGGAAAGTGATCGGTGAAGCCCGCGAAGGCGGAACCGTTGGTTTATTCCGATCAAGCGGGGAAGTGCGGCAGGGGCTGGTGGAAGAAATTCTGACGCAGATTCCCTTCGAAAAAATTATCTGGGAAGCCCCACAGAAGGAACAGCAGGTCTGGTTTGTAAAACTGCTGGGGGCCAATGTCAATCTGGGAAATATATCACCCAATGAAGCCATTCCGCTGGAAACCATCCGGTTAGGGCTTCGTGGGGATACGTTTACCCACTTCCTGGACGGCCTGGGGCTGAACGGTTTCGGGTCGGGTCATTAATCCACCAATCTATTACACATATGGAATTTATCCAGTCGGTTCTCGACTTCTTTTTACACCTGGACAAGCACCTGGCCGATATTATCAACGAGTACGGGACGCTGACCTACGTGATTTTATTCCTGATCGTTTTCGTGGAAACCGGCCTGATTGTCATGCCGTTACTGCCCGGTGACTCGCTGCTTTTTGCCGCCGGAGCCCTCGCGGCTTCGACCGGGGCGCTGGATGTCAAAATCCTGATGCCGTTGCTGATTCTGGCGGCTTTGATGGGTGATAACGTCAATTATATTGTCGGCAAGTTCCTGGGCAATCAGATCAAGATGCGGGAGCGAATTCTGTTTTTTAAACGGGAATACATCACCGAAACGGAGAATTTCTACCACAAACACGGTGGTAAAACCGTGATCATGGCCCGGTTTATTCCGATCGTCCGGACGATCGCGCCCTTCGTGGCCGGTGCCGGAAGCATGAACTACAGCAAATACATTGGCTACTGCATCGCTGGTGCCATTCTGTGGGTTGTGGGCGTGACCATGCTGGGCTATCTGTTTGGTAATATTCCCATTATCAAGAATAACTTTGAACTGGTCATCTTCGGGATCATCGGGTTATCGATTGCGCCGATTATCTATCAATTTGTCAAAGCGAAGTTTGGCCGGGCAACGGCCTGAGTTTCCATAGCCTGTAGATAAAACCGGGTGGTTGTTCAGGACAGTTCTGATCGGCCACCCGGTTTTGTTGTTGACGTGCTGCACCGTTCGAAACCAAGTCCGAAGCGTATGAAACACCTTTTGCTTTTTCTCCTTCTTTTTCCGGGCGGGTTGGGGCAGGTCAACGCCCAGCGCGTTCGGCTGGAGACAGACGCCGGATCCATTTTGCTGGAACTATACGCGGACAAAGCGCCGATCTCGGTGGCTAATTTTCTGCGGTATGTCGATGAAAACCGGTATGACGGCAGCCGGTTTTACCGCGTGGTCCGGCGGGATAATCAACCGCAGAATGCCGTAAAAATTGAAGTAATTCAGGGCGGTTTTGAGGACGATACGACCCGGCAGTTGCCGCCCATTCCGCAGGAAACGACCCAAAAAACCGGTCTGAAACACCGGGACGGCACGCTCTCGCTGGCCCGAACGACGCCGAACAGCGGAACTTCCGAGTTTTTTATCTGTATCAACGATCAGCCGGAACTGGATTTTGGCGGGAAACGAAACCCCGGCGGACAGGGGTTTGCCGCTTTCGGGCGGGTGGTGGAAGGAATGGACGTCGTGCGTCGAATTCAGCGGGGCACTACCGGACCGGCGGAGGGCCAGGGGCAATGGCTCCAAAAACCGGTTATCATTCGCAGCGCCCGGCGGGTGAATTAAGGCAAGCCGGTTAGCTTTATAACGGAAGAACATCCAAAAGCCAACCGGCTCGCGACGGCTTACCGCACCAGTTTTACGTTGGTTGCGTTTAGTCCTTTTGGACCCTGGGCAACGTCGTAAGTGACTTTGTCGCGCTCCCGGATTTGATCCTGGCAGGCAGAAACATGGACAAAAACATCACTACTTCCGTCATCGGGTACAACAAACCCGAAGCCTTTGCTTTCATTAAAAAATTTTACTGTACCTGTTGGCATGACATTGCAGAATAAAATGGAGCTGTAAAATAAGCGTTTCTGACTTTAGTTCTCTGCTGTCTGTACAAAAAATTATGGTAAGGTTTCGTTAAAGGCATATTTTGCCATCAAAAAGCTGGATTTTTTCGAAAAACAGCGGCTAAGGGCGTATTTTCAATGGTCGTTCAGCGGCATCCCCCGGCGCTGAAATTCCGCCCAGTTGACATACTCTTCGCTCCGGCGCTGCTCGACCATCGTAATGCACGGCTCGACCGGGCATACCAGTTTGCACAAATTACAACCGACGCAATCCGGTTCGACAACCGTGTACGTATTGTACGGCTTTCCGTATTCCAGCCGGATGGACTGGTGCGACGCATCTTCGCAGGCAATGTAACAAAGACCGCAGCGAATGCATTTGGCGGGGTCGATGCGGGCCACAAGGTGGTGATTGAGGTCGAGGTCTTCCCACTGGGTGAGAGTCGGTACGGATTTGCCAATGAAGTCGTTGAGGGTGCGGAAGCCCTTTTCATCCATCCAGTTGCTGAGTCCTTCGCAGAGGTCGTCGATGATGCGAAAACCGTGTTTCATGACCGCCGTGCAAACCTGCACGGTCGAAGCGCCCAGCAACAGAAACTCGGCGGCCTCTTTCCAGGTGCTAATACCGCCGATACCCGACACCGGCACCCGCGCCGTGACCGGGTCCTGGCGGAGGGTGGTGAGCATTTTCAGGGCAATCGGTTTGACCGCCGGACCGCAATAACCACCAAAAACCGACTGTCCGGCCACGTTCGGGTTCGGCACCAGCGTATCGAGATCGACGCCGGTTACGGACTGAATGGTATTGATGAGCGATAATCCGTTCGAACCGCCCTCCACCACCGCCCGGCCCGCCGGAACCACCGAATGCACGTTGGGTGTCAGCTTCGTAATGACCGGAATCGTGGCTTTTTCCATCACCCATTCCACCACCATGCGGGCAATGTCGGGGTCCTGGCCGACAGCCGCGCCCATCCCACGCTCGTTCATGCCGTGCGGACAGCCAAAATTCAGTTCCAGGCCGTGCGCGCCGGTATCTTCCACCTGGGCAATCAGCTCGTGCCATTTCGCGCGGGTGTTGTCGGCCATGAGCGAAACGATCATCGCCCGGTCGGGAAACTCGCGGACGCATTCCGCAATTTCGCGGAGGTTCAGCGCCAGGGGGCGGTCAGAAATCAGTTCGATGTTGTTGAGTCCCATCATCCGCGTCCGGTTGTAATCGACGGACGAATAGCGCGACGACACGTTTTTGATCTGACTGCCCAGCGTTTTCCATACCACCCCTCCCCAACCGGCTTCCAGCGCCCGCAGCACATTGTACTTCTTGTCCGTCGGTGGCGCGCTCGCCAGCCAATACGGATTCGGGGATTTGATGCCGAGAAAATTTGCTGATAAATCCGCCATACGGTATACGGTTTACAGTTTTCGGTATACGGTTTTCGGTTTATCGTTTTTTACGGTGGCTGGAAGACGTCAGCCCACTGAAAACCGTATACCGTTATAAAATTTGTAAAAAGCTCAGAATGGCCTGGGCACCGTCTTTTCCGGCCTGAACCGCGTCTACGACTTCCTTACCGCCGTTCACGCAATCGCCCCCCGCAAAGACACCCCGCAGGTTGGTGGCGCAGCCGTGATTGGTGGTCACTCTTCCGTTTCGGTTTTCCAGTTGACACTGGTTGATCAACTCCTCAAAGGGTAGTTGTCCGGTGGCTTTGATGACCATATCGACGTCCAGCGAAAATGTCTCCCCGGTTTCGACGGGCGTTTGGCGGCCGCTGGCGTCGGGTTCGCCGAGCTGCATTCGTCGGCCCATCAATTCCGTAACCTGCCCATCAACGCCCCGGATTTCATGCGGTGCCGCCAGCCAGATGATGCGGCAACCGTCCAGTTTGGCCTGGTTCAGTTCGGCTTCCGTGCAGGGCATTTCCTCCTGCGTCCGGCGGTATAGAATAGTTACTTCACTGGCACCCAGTCGTTTCGCCTGCGTGGCTGCGTCGATGGCCGTCATGCCCAAACCGATCACCGCTACTTTGTCGCCCACCGGCACCGACGGATAACCCTTGGTCCGAATGTCGTAAATAAACCGGATGGCCTCTTCGACGCCGGTAAGTTCCTCGCCGGGAACCCCCAGTTGTCGCGTCAGCCCGACGCCAACGCCCAGATAAACCGCATCGTACTGCTGCTGCAACTCATGCAATGAGACGGTTTTCCCCAGTTCGGTATTGTAGCGGATGGTAATTCCGCCCAGTGAGGTGATAAAATCAACTTCCTCTTCGCAAAACTGCGGGCTGACTTTATAAGCCGCAACGCCGTAGGTCATCAGCCCCCCGCCTTTGCTTTCTTTCTCATAAATGGTCACCTCGACCCCTTCCCGGCTCAGCGCGTGGGCGCAGCTCAACCCGGCCGGTCCTGCGCCGACCACGGCTACCTTTTTGTTTTTTGCCGGTTTTCGCCGGAATAAGGGCCATTTTTCCGCGATGGCTTTTTCGGTAGAAAACCGCTGCAACTTGGCAATCGGGATGGGTGGTTCGCCCAGCAAATGATAGACACACGACCCCTCGCATAATTTCTCCACCGGACAGACTTTCGAGCACCCTCCGCCCAGAATGTTCGCGCTCAGGATCGTATGGGCCGATCCTTTGAGGTTATCGGTTGTAATCTGGCGGATAAACTTGGGAATGTCGATCGTGGTCGGACAGCTTTTGGTGCAGGGAGCGTCGTAGCAATACAGACAGCGGCTGGCTTCCACCTGGGCCGCATCCCGGTTTACGAACGGCGGATGAATATCACCGAAATTCTGCTCGTACTGTTCCTCCGTAAGCCGGTTATTGACAATCGCCATGGGGGTTCAAAGGATGAATGGATGACTAAACTACGGCCCGCATTCCGTTTTTAATCAAAAGCGACCTTCGGGCGCTCGTTAGCCGGTAGAGGCTGGTAAGACCGCATCAGCAGGCGGTACACAAGGCCGCTGACCAGAAAACCGACAAACCAGGCGTAGCTGTACAGCTGGGCGATCCAGGCCGGTACGCTTTCAGTCGGCAGCAGGTGAACGGTGGTCAGAAAACCGGGTACGTTCGGCAGAATGCCCGCGAACAGGGCCGTGAGCGCGGCCGGGTTGAAACCACTCCTGTAGCGGTAAAGACCGGACGGATTGTATAGCTCCGAGGGAATCAGTTGCTGTTTTCGTACGAAGAAATAATCGACAATCATGATGCCGCCGACGGGGCCGAGCAGGCTGGAATACCCGACGAGCCACGTAAAAATATAGCCGCTGGGGTCGGCAATCAGTTTCCAGGGAAAAATGAGAATGCCGATTACCCCCGTTATGTAACCGCCCTTGCGGAAATCAATGCGGGTGGGGGCCAGGTTGGCAAAATCGTTGGCCGGGCTCACCATGTTGGCGGCAATGTTGGTGGCCAGGGTCGAAATGGCTACGGCGATCATGGCCCCGCTGACCAGCAGTTTACTGTCGAATTTCCCGGCCAGCACCAGCGGATCCCAAATCGTGCTCCCATAGATAATTGTTGTGGCCGAAGTAACCACAACGCCGATGAACGAAAACAGGGTCATGGAAGGCGGCAGGCCGATGATCTGCCCGTTGATCTGCGCCCGCTGGCTTTTGGCGTAGCGCGTAAAGTCGGGAATGTTGAGAGAAAGCGTTGCCCAGAAACCGACCATACCGGTTAAAGCCGGAAAGAAAAAGGTCAGAAAATCGGCGGTGGTCGAAAACCGGGCCGGTTGTTCGAGAATCGGTCCCAGCCCGTTGCCCGCCGAAATCGCCCAGAATAACAACGCCAGCGCGGCCACCGGGAGGAAAAAGGCCTTGAAAATGAGGAGTTTTTTAATGCTTTCGACGCCCAGGTAAATCACGTATAGATTGATGAGCCAGAACAGCAGGAAACAGAGAGCCGGACCGGTTTGTAAACCGAACGAATCCGGGAATACCGCCGGTAGGGTTTCGAGGGCCGGAATCCACAACCGGGCCATCTGGTACAGCGCAAAACCGCCAATCCAGGTCTGAATGCCGAACCAGCCGCAGGCCACAATGGCCCGGAGCAGGGCCGGAATATTGGCGCCCGTTGTGCCGAAACTGGCGCGGGCCAGCACCGGAAACGGAATACCGTATTTGGCTCCGGCGTGTCCGTTCAGCACCATCGGAATCAGAACAATCGTATTGCCCAGGAAAATGGTCAGGATGGCCTGCCACCAGTTCATGCCGCCCTCAATGAGCGAACTGGCGAGCATATACGTGGGAATGCACAGACTCATGCTGATCCACAAGGCCGCGTAATTCCAGGTGGTCCAGGTTCGTTCGGATGCGGGGGTAGGGGCAAGGTCTTCGCTATAGAGCACAGAAGACGAAAGAGGAGCTTCAAATTCTTTGGTATGGCTCTGCATACAAAGTCGGTGGGTTGGAATAAACGGTCGGGATTAGGAACCGGGGAAGTTAGAAAGAATGCAACGATTTACCAACACAGACCCCCGAGCCGCTGCGTCCGGGCGTCAGACCAGGGGCGTCCTGATGGGATGGGGCAGGCTCCCTATGGGATAGGGCCTTTTTGAACCGGAAAAGGATATATCCCCCGGAATGAGTGATTTCGGGACGAATTTTATTGAGTGAATGGTTGCCGTGGGGCATTTTTTCTTATTAAAATGGTAGTAGTATTACTGAAAAAAGTAATACTTTGGAGTTAGATTTTTTGCCACGCCAACCTATCCTAATGAGCCGCAATGAAACCGTATTACCAGACTGAAAATGATGCCGGCCTTTTCCTGTGTATGCAGCAGGATGACCCGCAGGCTTTCGAAGAAATTTACGCCCGCTATTTTCTAAAGCTCTCCAATACAGCCTTCAAGCGGTTGCAGGACCGGGAAATGACCGAAGAAATCGTCCAGGATTTGTTTGTGAACCTGTGGTTGAAACGGCACCGGCTACCGGAATTGAAGAACCCCGAAAGCTACCTGCAAACCCTGCTGCGGAATGCCGTCATTGACTGGTTTCGGGCGCAGGCCCGGCAGGACGGTTTTGCCGCCGAATGGCTGGCACAACCCGACCGGCAGGTGGTTAATGCGACGGAGCAGCAGATTCTGTACGCGGATTTACGGCAGGCCTACGAATCGACCGTGGACCAGTTGCCGGAAAAATGCCGCCAGGTATATGCGCTTCACCAGCAGGGCCAATCGGTGGCCGACATCGCCGACCAGCTCCAGATTGCGCCCAAAACCGTGGAAAGCCACCTGCTCAAAGCCCACACGACCCTGCGCCACGTTCTGAAAGATTTTTCGGCGGTTTCGGTAGCGTTGCTGAACCTGCTTTTGGGGTGATATTTTTCTATGGGTAGAAAATCAACACCGTTTATTGCCCATTGCCCGAAGGCAAACGACCTGTAGTTCTGCCACCAGGAGGTCAGTCTGGAAAACGGTATCTGCCCGGGATCGATGGGCAGCTACTTTAAATTTTTTTAAAAATTAAGTAGTCCGGCTAAGGTTTTTGCCCCACTTGTTCGTCTTAAGGGAAATGGATTGGATTTTGCCATCATAATCTATTAACCTGGACGGAATGGAGAACCGCTACCCTTCACCTGATTTGTTGGAAAAGTACCTGGCCGGCCGTTGCTCCCCCGACGAAGCCCGGCTGGTCGAAGCCTGGTATGATTCGTTTGAGTCCCGGCCGGATTTGACGGAGCGGCATCCTGAGACGCAGGAACGGGCCTACGCCCTGCACGTACTCCGGCAAATTCGACAGCGTATTGAAGCGGCCGAACCGGGGCCGGTACGCCGGTTTTGGCGCAACCGCAACTGGTTATGGGCGCTGAGTGGCGTAGCAGCCGCCATGCTCATCGCAACCGTAGGACTTTGGCAGTATCAGCCGCGCACGGATCAGATTTCACCGCCGGTTCCGGCGACCCCGGCGATTCCGCAACGGGTAACGTTCGAGAACAAAACCAAAACCATTCTGCGGCACGAACTGACCGACGGCAGCGTGGTGTGGCTGAGTCCGGCTACCCGGCTGCGCTACCCGAACCGGTTTGCTGCCACGCTCCGGACCGTGCAACTGGAAGGCGAAGCGTTTTTTGAAGTACGGCGCGACACCACCCGCCCGTTCATCATTGAAGCCGGAAAACTCAAAACCGAAGTGTTGGGAACCACCTTTAACGTCCGGGCCTACCGCCATAGTTCACACTTCGAGGTGTCGGTCGTGACCGGAAAAGTGGCGGTCAGTGTCTCCAACCAGAAACCGGTTTTACTGACGGCGCGCCAGCAGGCGGTTTTTAACCCGAAAGCCGAATCGCTCGCCAAAACCGGTCTGCCCCGCGGAGCCAAGCCGCGCGTGTGGGAGCCGGCCACCATTGCGTTCGAATGGGCATCGCTCCGGCAGGTGGCCGACGCGCTGGAAGAAACCTTCGGCGTCCGGATCCAGTTTCGGAACCCGACTCTCCAGAACTGCAAGCTACGCGCGGACTTTACAAACATGCGGCTGCCCGTGATCCTGGATTTACTCTGTAAAACAACGGATGCCTCGTATACACTGAACGGGCCGGTTATCGCACTCGACGGCCTGGGTTGCCCCTGATGACACCATTTCATTTTCTATTAATTCCAGTTTCTAACCTGTTTTCTAAAACGTACCATGAGCAAACATTTTTACGCCCCACCAGGCGGCCGATTTGCACCGTTCCGGTTGACGCTCGTCCAACTGTTATTGGTGGTTGTTCTGTCCTCGGCCTCCTTCGCCGGTCATCGGCCTGGCCAGGATGAACTGAGCCGAAAAGTCGTTCTGAAAGTTGAAAACGTGAGCTTGCGGGAAGCTTTACTGCAAATTGAACGCAAGACGAACATTAAATTTGTGTACAGTAGCCGGATCGTTCAGGAGCAGCGCGTGACGTTCCAGACCCAGGGGGGGCGGCTGGCCGAGGTGCTGGATAAACTGCTGATGCCGCTGGGGATTTCGTACGAACTGGTTGATAACCAGATTGTCTTGTCCCGCAAGGAAGGGGTGGCAACGGGCATGGTTGCTCCGGCGGCCGAAGAAACCGCATCGGCGACTCAAGCCCAGGCCGTGGTTTTTACGGTGAAAGGGGTAGTGAAAGAAGCCAATGGCACGGGATTGCCGGGGGTGAACGTCGTTGAAAAAGGCACCAGCCGCGGGACCAACACGGACGCCAATGGGGCTTTTCAACTGGACGTAACGGACGGCAACGCCACGCTGGTGTTCAGTTCGATCGGGTACATGAAGCAGGAAGTACCGGTTAATAACCGCAGCACCCTGACCGTGAACATGGAAACCGACAACCGCAACCTTGACGAAGTGGTGGTCATCGGGTACGGTACGGTGCGGAAAAGCGACCTGACCGGTTCGGTGGCGGCTCTGAAAGGCGAAAAGCTGCTGGATCGGCAGGCTCCCAACATTGCCCAGTCGTTACAGGGCCGGATTCCGGGGGTGGATGTGATGGTGAACTCCTCGGCCCCGGGCTATCAACCCCGCGTCCGGATTCGGGGGATCGGTTCGATCAACTCGAGCCTGGAACCGCTGTATGTGGTCGACGGAATTATCGGCGTGAGTAATGCCAACCTGCTGAACCCCAATGATATCGAGTCGCTGGAGGTGCTGAAAGATGCGTCGGCCACGGCCATCTACGGGGCGCGGGGTGCCAACGGGGTGATTATCATCACGACCAAGCGCGGCAAATCCGGGCAGTCGCAGGTGTCGTACGACGTCTGGGGATCGGTCATTACACCGGCCCGCTACCTCGGTACGCTGAATTCGGATGAGTTCATGTTTGTCTACAACAAGGCGTTCGACAATGCGGCCAAGTACGATCCGGCCGGTTTTGCCAGTGGGAAGTTTGTGCGCAACGACCCCAAAAATTTCCCGAACCTGTTCGATGCCAGCGGCAAACCGCTGTATAACACGGACTGGGAGCGGGAAGTCTACAAACCAACCGGCGCGCAGAACCACGAATTTGCAGTGCGGGGAGGCAGCGAAAAAACCTCGTACAGCCTGGGTCTGGGCTATACCGATCAGGGCGGTTTGATGCTGAACTCCTGGTTCAAGCGGTATTCGGCCAAGTTTACGCTGGATAATGAAGTCAATAAATGGCTGAAGATTGGCGGAAGTATGTTCCTGACCAAAACCACCCAGCGCGAAGTGGACGATGCGTCCGGCGGTTTGAACGTGCCCCGGATGGTGATGGAAGCCCTGCCGATTCTGCCGATTCAGTACCCCGACGGAAGCTGGGGCCGGAACAAGGACTGGCCCGGTATGGAAGGGGGTGAAAACCCGGTTCGGATTGCCAACCAACGGATGCGGATTAACCCCAAAACCCAATTGCTGGGACAGATTTATTCGTTGCTGACCTTCACGCCGGAACTCACGCTGCGGACCAACTTCAGCTATGAACTGAAATACGAGAAAAACAACTTCTATTCGGGGCGTGACCTGAATGCATTGTCGGCCGACCAGAAAGGGGTGTCGGATATCTGGTCGAATACCGAATATTACTGGCAGTTCGAGAATTACCTGAACTGGAACAAAACCATCGGTACCGATCATACGATTTCGGCGCTGGCGGGGCTGTCGTGGCAGAAACGGAACTGGGAGCAGTATCTGGCGGGCGCGCAGAACTTCATTGATGACTTCTGGGGCTATCACAACCTCAACGTGGGAACCACCCTGGTGAAACCGACTTCATCCGACCAGCAGTGGACGCTCAACTCGTATTTTGCCCGTCTGAACTACAACTTCAAGGACAAATACCTGGTCACGTTCACCGGCCGCTACGATGGGGCTTCCAAGTTCGGGGCTAACAACAAATACGCCTTCTTCCCGTCGGCGGCCGTTGCCTGGAACGTGAGCCAGGAGGAATTTCTGAAGTCGGCGTCGTGGCTGTCGAACCTGAAACTGCGGGCCAGCTACGGGAAAACCGGGAACCAGGAAATCGGTCAGTATGCATCGCAGCAATTCCTCGGCACAGGCGACGTGCTGCTGAACGGTGCCCGCCGGACCGGTATCTGGCGGAGTTCGTTCGGGAACCCGGATTTGCGCTGGGAATACACCAACCAGCTGGACGTGGGGGCCGACATCGGTTTGCTCAATAACCGCATCGACCTGACGGTGGATTACTACCACAAAGTCACGAAAGATCTGTTGCTGAACGCACCCATTCCCTGGTCGACCGGTTTGAGCACGGTGACGCAGAACATCGGTTCGGTGGAAAACAAAGGGATTGAAATCGGGATCAATACCCGCAACATCAGCACGAACAACTTCACCTGGTCGACCAACATCGCGTTCTCGTCGAACAAGAACAAGATTCTGAAGCTGGGGGCCAACGGCGACGATATTTTTCCCGGCCCGAACTTCCTGGGGAACACCAACATTCTGCGGATCGGCTACCCAATCGGTACAATCTGGGGCTATAAACGCCTGGGCGTGTTTGGGACCGACGAAGCGGATCTGGCGGCTAAATACAACAAACGGCCGGGTGACCTGAAATGGGCCGATCTGAACAACGACGGTAAAATTGACGCGCAGGACGAAACCATCATCGGCCGTTCGTACCCGAAATGGACCCTGAACGTGGGCAACTCCTTCCAGTTTGGCAAGTTCGACCTATCGTTCGACATCCGGTTTGTAATGGGAGTGAATACGGTGAACGCGACGAAACACTCGGTGGAAGACCGGCAGGCCATCGCCAGCAGCGCCCGGACGGTGCTGGGTGCCTGGACGCCCGAAAACCAGAACAGCATGATTGCCGAAATCCGCCACTACAACGCCGGTTATTCGACCCACATGGACGACTGGTGGATGGAAGATGGGTCGTTCATTCGGGGCCAGAACGTGGTGCTGGGCTATTCGCTGCCGACCAAGTTTGGCAAGGTGAACTTCCAGCGGTTGCGGGTGTATGCCAGCGCCCAGAACTTCTTCCTGGTCGACAAATACTCGGGCTACGACCCGGAAGCCCTGACCGGTTTTGGCGGTCAACTGGTGGCCAACATGGAGTTCTTCCAGTATCCGCGCCCCCGCACGTTTAACCTGGGTCTGAATGTAACGTTCTAAGTTTAAGGTTTGAGGTTTAAAGTTTAACGTATACCGGTTTTTCCTCGAACGTTAGATGGCAAGCCTTAAACGAAGAAAATCAAATCTTCAATCATGAAAAAACACTTGATTTTACCCATACTGGCGGCCGGTTTGACACTCACGTCCTGCGAGGACTTCCTGAAGGAAAACCCGACCGGTTCGCTGACCACTTCTTCGTCCGTATCCAGCCCGGAAATTGCCCGTGCGTTTGCGGATGGAGCCTACTCGGCCATTACCACCTGGAACAATGGTGGGGGCGGCTGGGGCGGCAACAACGCGTCGCTGCTCGAATACATGACCGGCAAAGCCGACGGCAATTCGCAGACGGAAGCCTTCAAGTTTTACAACCTGGAATATACGGCCAATGCGTTTTACATCGACAACTGGTGGTCGGGTATGTATTCCGGGATTGCCCGCGCGAACCTCGCCATTCAGAAACTGAATGAGTTCACCACGCTCCCGGCGGCTACCAAGGCCAACATGCTGGCCGAGGTGAAAACCCTGCGAGCCCTGTATTATTTCCAACTGGTGCGGATGTACGGTGATGTACCCAAACTGACATCGCTGGTAACGGAACTGGGTCAGGTGACTACCCCGCGTTCGCCGGTGAAGGAGATTTACGACGAAATCATTATCCCGGACCTGCTGGAAGCCGAGAAGTCGACGCTGCCCTGGCGCGAAACCGGAGGCCAGATTTCGATGGGGGCGGTGAAGGCCATTCTGGCGGATGTATACCTGACCTATGCCGGTTTTCCGGTCAAAGCCGGTACCCCGGCGTATGCGGAGTCGGCCAAACGCTCGAAAGAATTGCTGGATAACGGCACGTACACGCTCTTCCCGGAGTATACGGACATGATCAATCCGGCTAACCGCAACCAGAAGGAATTCATTTTGCAGGTTCAGCACGAGAAAGACATCCGCAACAACGGGATGACGCCCGTTACGCTGCCGACGCTGCGCGGGATTGCCCAGTATTCGGATGAGTACGGCGGTTTGATCCCGCGTAAGGAGTTTGTGGAAAGCTACGAAAAGGGCGACAAGCGCGTGGAAGAGAAACAGTTCTACTACACGTTCTACAAAGGCCACCCGACGGATTATCCGCTGGGCGACCCGCGCCGGGACCGGCTGGATCTGGGCGGATACTACATCTATAAGTATTTCGACAAGCAGGCCATCGACAACGACGCCAAAGCCAACATCAACTTCACGATTTATCGGCTGGCCGATGTCATGCTGATGTACGCCGAAGCTTCCAACCGGGCCGAAGGAAAACCGAATGCGCAGGCCATGAAAGCGCTCAACGACATCCGGGCGCGGGCGAATCTGGCACCGGTGACCACCACCAACGTCGATCAATTCGAACAGGCGGTTTGGGCTGAGCGGTATTTTGAACTGGCGTACGAGGACAAGATGTGGTTCGATATGCTCCGGACCCGCAAGGTGCGCAACGATATCACCAAACAATGGGATGATTTTGTCGGCCACAAGACGGTTTACGGCAAAACCTTTACGGCCAATCAGTTGCTGTTCCCGATTCCGTTGCGCGAGATCAACAACAACCGCAACCTGGTGCAGAATCCCGGGTTCTGATTTTTCCGCAGTAATGAGTTAAAAGACCTGTTAGGCTTTCAAAGTCTAACAGGTCTTTTTTTGTAGCCATAATGCCGAACCAGCGCGGTTTTCTGGAGAGCACTCAAAAAGTGAAATGAAACCGGTGCGGTAACTTCTTTGCTGCACTCAAACTTATTGACTATTTTTACTAGGAAATCATTTTTTGTTTACTTTTACTTCTATTGATTGTTTACAAAAGTATTGAGATGAAAGAAGATTCGCTGGCCAATAAAGCCTATACAGAGCTACGGAAAAAGATATTGTCTAACCAGGTGGTGTCCGGAACCCGACTAAAAGAAGACGTTTGGGCGACCCGACTGGATGTAAACCGTATGGCTATTCGGGAAGCACTTACCCGATTACTGGGCGAACAGCTGGTGGAACTGGGTGAAAAAGGCGGTTTTTTTGTCAAGTCGCTGGTGGCTGCCGATATTCAGCAAATTCGGGAATTGCGGGAAATTCTGGAACTCGGTGCGTTGCGGCTTGCCATCCAGAAAATTGACAACGAGCACATTGAAGAACTGGAGCGCATCTGCGACGATTTCACCTCCATGATTCAGCGGGGTTATTTCGGTGGCGCGTGCGAAGCCGACGTTAAATTTCACGAAACCCTGATTGCCAGTGCCAATAACGAAAAGCTCGCTGCGCTGTACCAGTCGGGTAATATTCCTCTTTTCCATCAGAAATTAGGCCAGTCGCAGACCCACATGGATGACTACGAGCAGACGGATATGGAGCATCGCCAAATCCTGAAAGCCCTTAAGGAGAAAAACCTTCGACTCGCCGAAGAAACGCTTACCCGGCATCTCATCCGGGGCGAAGTTGCCTCGCTCGACCTGGATTAACACTTCCCTTTCCGCATCTTTCTCTCTTCTTCTCTTTCGCTCCGGATGGCCGTTTCGCCGTTTGCGTAAGCAGCTGTTTGAAAAAGGTTTTATCACTCCGGATTCTCTTGGGACTCTTCCCGGTTTTTATAGGTCCACTTCCTTTCCTGCTGAGAATTTGAATTTCCGATGCGGTCTTTCCTTTCATCGAGCCTGAAAAAAATATGTTACATTTTTTTGTTTACAAAAATGTTATATATTTGTAGTCATAATTTATACTTGTTAATCCGGGCCATCAGTCAGGCTCATCTTACCGATTTCAATTTAAAACCTCTTTCTATCCATTACTCGGACGAAGAGAGCCATTTGGAAGCCAGTCTTCAGACAAATCAGTACCTATTTCTTTCTGATTTGTTTACTATTTTCTTTTCAAAGTAAGATTGTGTACGTGTCGGTTTTGCCCCAAGGAAACCGAAGAGTCAGTCCGCTGAAGTCGAATTACTGATTAGTAATCAATACGCGTAATCAACCTCAAACCTTATTCATATATGAAAAGAAGAAAGTTTTACCAGATAGGGTCCTGTCTGATACTGTTCCTGGCTTTTTTCCTCATCCCAGCCGGGCAACTGGCTGCGCAGATCGCCCGGGAAGTCAAGGGAACCGTTTTGGATAACCTGAGCCAGATGCCACTTCCGGGCGTCAACGTGGTGATCAAAGGCACCAGTCGGGGAACCGCCACGGGATCAAACGGTGAGTTTTCTATCAATGCTGCGCCGAATGAGGTGTTGATTTTTTCGTTTATCGGGTACGTTAGCAAGGAAGTGCCCGTCAATTCACAAACGGTTATTAATGTTGAGCTAGGGGCTGATATCCAGTCGCTTAATGAGGTGGTTGTGACAGGCTATTCCAGCCAGCGCAAAAAAGATATTACCGGTTCGGTGGCGATTGTCGATATGAAAGGCGTCAAATCGTTTCCGGCGGGTTCGGCCGTGCAGGCGCTTCAGGGGCAGGCGTCTGGGGTTAATGTCATCAGTTCCGGTGTTCCGGGGGCTGGCAGCAACATTTTCGTGCGGGGCGTCACTTCGTTTGGGAATACGCAGCCGCTAGTGCTGGTAGACGGTATTCAGGCCGATCTGAACAACATCAGTGCGGATGATATTGAGTCGATTCAGGTGCTGAAAGATGCCGGAGCGGCTGCAATTTACGGGGTTCGGGGTTCGAACGGGGTGTTGATTGTAACCACTAAGAAAGGAAAATCCGGTAAACCGACCATCACCTACGACGGCTATTTCGGAATGCAGATGCCGTTGCCCGGCAACCCGTTTGACCTGCTGAATTCCGAAGATTTCATGAAAGTGGTGAAAATTGCCACCCCTAATAACGTGCTATTTGCGAACGGAATGCCGGATTTTCTGTATGCCGGGCCGGGAGTGGCCGGAGTCGCCAAGGCCGGTGATCCCGCCGTTGACCCCGCCAAATACAGTTATGATCCCATCAATACGGCTAACAATTACCTCATTCAGCAAGTCAACAAAACCGGTACCGACTGGTTCCACGAACTCTTTAAACCGGCTCCCATGACCAGTCACAACCTGACGGCCAGCGGAGGAACGGAGAAGTCCAATTACCTGCTGTCGCTGGGGTATATCAACCAGCAGGGAACGTTGATCGAGACGTACATGAAACGGTATTCGGCACGGATCAATACGGCGTATAAAGTGGGCAAGAACATTCGGATTGGCGAAAATGCCAACGTGTTTTACCGCGATGCGCCCGGTTTTGGTAATCAGGCCGAGTTTGGTACCCTGTCGGCCGTGTACAAAATGATGCCGATTATCCCGGTTTACGATATCAAGGGTAACTACGGAGGCACGTTTGCCGGTCCGGGCCTGGGCAGTAACCAGAACCCTGTTGCCATGCAGAAACGGATGATAAACAACCGGAGTAATTCCTGGAATATCGTGGGAAATGCGTACGCAGAAGTTGATTTTCTAAAGAAATTCACGGCCCGGACCAGCTTCGGTGCGACGATCGATAACAACTACGCCCAGAGTTTCAACTTCACTCAGTACGAAAACAAACAGGGTAACAGTAGCCCCAACTCGTATTCGGAAAGTGCTAGTTACAACAGCACGCTGATGTGGACGAATACCCTCCGGTACGCGAACCAGTTTGGTAAGCATTCGGTCGAAGCGCTGGTGGGTTCCGAAGCCATTAAAAGTTCGGGTAGGGGCCTGGCCGGAGGCTCGCAACGATTCTTCGCGACCGATTATAGCTACCTGATTCTGGGGAATGGAACTACCGGGGTTACCAACTCCAGCAATGGTTATATCAATAGTTTATACTCCTTGTTTGGTCGGGTCGATTATACCTTCAGCGACAAATACCTGCTGGGTGCCACCATTCGCCGTGATGGTTCGTCGCGGTTTGGGAGCCAGAAACGGTACGGGGTGTTTCCGTCGGTTTCGGTGGGCTGGCGAGTTTCCAACGAGGGCTTCATGAAAGATGTCAGCTGGCTCAGCGATCTGAAAATCCGGGGGAGCTACGGTATTCTGGGTTCGCAGAATAACGTCGCACCCGAAAATGCCTTCAATTTATACGGTGGTGGTTACGGCACGGCCTACTACGATATTGCCGGTACGAGCAACACGGTTCAGCAGGGTTTCACCCAGACCCGGATCGGGAATCCCAATGCGGGATGGGAAGAAAACGTGGTCACCAACGTTGGGTTTGATGCATCGGTCCTGAATAGCAAACTGGATATTTCGGTCGAATATTACAAGAAGTCCATCAACGGACTGCTGTTTACGCAGCCTTTGCCTGCCACAGTGGGCGGTGCCACCGCACCCGTGGTCAACATCGGTGACATCCAGAACAAAGGGGTCGATGCGTCGATTACCTACCGCGGAACCATCGGCACCGACCTCCAGTTTTCGGTGGGTGCCAACCTCACGACGTATAAGAACCTGGTGGTTGATATTCCGAATCCCGGTTATTTTGAAACGTCAAGTTTGCAGGGAATGGGGAATCTGGTCCGGAATCAGGAGGGGCAGGCCGTCAGTTCCTTCTTTGGCTATGACGTACTCGGACTTTTCAATTCAGCGGCTGAAGTGGCCGAATCTCCGGCCCAGAGTGGGGCCGCACCGGGTCGTTTTAAATACCGGGATGTCAACGGTGACGGCGTGATTACCCCGGATGACCGGACGTTTTTGGGGAGTCCGAACCCTGATTTTACGTACGGCATCAACCTTGGGTTCAACTACAAGGGGTTTGACCTTTCAACGATTTTCTACGGCTCTCAGGGCAACGAAATTGCCAATACCATCCGTTCGTATACCCACTTTTATGCGGGCTATGTGGGCAATAAGAGTAATGTGCTGTTAAACGCCTGGACGCCGGAAAATACGAATACCACCGTCCCGGTTATTGAAACCGGCGCGTCATTGAGCACCTCCGGCGCGCTGAATTCCTACTTCATCGAAAACGGCTCGTATCTCCGCATGCGGTCGCTGATGCTGGGGTATAATCTGAAATCGGCTCTTCTTCAGCGGGTTGGTTTCGGTAAGTTGCGGGTCTACGCGCAGGCGGCTAACCTCTTTACGATCACCAAATACACCGGTCTGGATCCGGAGTTAGGCGGCAGCAGTTCGGCGTTCGGCGTTGATTTTGGTAATTATCCAAACAACCAGCGCAATTTCCTTTTTGGTGTCAATCTTTCCTTTTAAAGCTATTCCCGTCAACCTTGAGATCATGAAACGAATTGTTTTAAAACCGATTTTAGCAGCGTGCCTGGCCGTTCTGGGTTCGGTGACGGCCTGTAAAGAAGATTTTCTGGAGAAAACCCCCATTGGCTCCATCAACGCCAGCACGCTGGCGACGCGAACCGGGATCAAAGGCGTGCTGATTGGAGCGTATTCGCTGCTCGATGGCGTTGGTGCCACGGGCGGGAGCTTCTGGAGCAGTCCGTCGGTATTGTCAAGTATGGCGTCGAGTGATGCGCACGTCGGCACCGAACCCAACGGTCTGCTGGCGTCGTATGAAGCCTATACCCACGATCCGACCAGTTCGTCGACCAACGAGCGCTGGCAGTTTCTGTTTGCCGCTGTGCAGCGGGCCAACGATGTGCTGCGGCTGTTGCCGCAGGTGAAGGAGCTAACCGCCGACGAAGTCTTGCAGATCAAGGCTGAGGCCATTTTTCTGCGGGGTGTTTACCACCTGGAAGCGGCTAAAATGTGGCGTAATATTCCGTTTCTGGACGAATCAGTTACGTACGATGCGGGCAACTACAACGTCACGAACACCGAACCGGCCTGGCCGAAAATCGAAGCCGACTTTAAGTTTGCCGCCGATAATCTGACACCGACCAAGGCTGAGGTTGGACGCGCCAACAAATGGGCTGCTAAGGCATTTCTGGCGAAAACGTACATGTTCCAGCAAAAATTTACCGAAGCCAAACCCTTGCTGGCCGAAATCATTGCTAGTGGGATAACCTCCAACGGCAAGAAATACGCCCTGGCCGAGCAGTATAATGACAACTTCAGAACCGACAAAAAACACGGCCCGGAAGCGGTTTTTACCGTTCAGATGTCGGTCTATGATGGTGCTAATGGGAACAACGGCAATGCCGCAGACATGTATAACGGGCCGTACGGTGGTCCGCCCTCCTGTTGCTACGGCTGGCTGCAACCTTCCTTCGATTTGGTGAATTCCTACCAGACCGATGCGAATGGGTTACCGATGATCGATACCTATAATAACAACCTCGTGACCAATGATCAGGGCCTCCAGTCGTCGGCGCCGTTTACGCCCTACGCCGGTAACCTGGACCCCCGGCTGGACTGGAACGTGGGTCGGCGGGGCATTCCGTACCTGGACTGGGGCATTCACCCGGGCATGGCCTGGATTCGGCAGCAAAACACGGGGGGGCCCTACAGCGTCATTAAAAATATTGCGTGGCAGGCCCGGATTGCGACTGATCGCGAAAACGCGAGTACCAACAATCCGTACAACATGATCCGGTTTGCCGATGTGCTGCTCTGGGCCGCTGAGGTAGAAGTAGAGATTGGAAGCCTGGCCCAGGCCGAAACCTATGTCAACCAGATTCGGGCCCGGGCGGCTAATCCGGCAGGGTTCGTGAAAAAATACATCGATAACGCTGCGCCCCTGAAAGGCTTCACCAACGAACCGGCGGCCAATTACAAAGTTGGGCTGTATACGGGCCAGTTCGCACAGAAAGGGAAGGATTTCGCCCGCGAAGCCGTTCGGTTTGAACGAAAACTCGAACTGGCGCTCGAACACCACCGGTTTTTTGACCTGCAACGCTACGACAACGGAACAGGATACATGGCGACCTATTTGAACAAGTATTTGAAGCATGAAGCCGCCGTTCCGAAGTATTTCAACCAGGATTACATGAAGGGGGCCTTTTTCACGAAGGGGAAAAACGAGATTTATCCGATTCCGCAGGCTCAGATCGATTTGAGTATGAAAGAGGGCAAACCGACTCTTAAGCAAAACCCCGGTTATTGAAATGGTGTATGAGTTAGGGTTTGAGGGTATTAGCCTTATTTTGAAAATCAAGGAATTGATGCCATAAACTGTAAACCATAAATCCTAAACCATAGACTTTAAACGAAAACTTTCCTGACTAATTCCACCATGATTGACCCCAAAAACAACCTTTCTATTTCGTCTGCCGATGTGGGCGGGGCGACCCCGAACGACAAAGAAACCGGTTTTTTCAACCGCCGTTCGTTTCTGTCTTCGCTGGGACTCGGTGTAACGGCTTTGAGTGTTTTGCCGGGCTGCTCAACCAGCAAACAATCCGCACCGTCCACGGCCAGTAAACCGACCATTCAGGGATTTGAGAAAACCGCAGAAGCCGCTAATGCCAAAAAATGGGTGCCGGTTTCCGATCGCAAGATTCGCGTCGGGATCATCGGCTACGGACTCTGTAAATTCGGGGCCGAGTTTGGTTTTCAGAAGCATCCCAATGTCGAGGTGGTGGCCGTGAGCGATTTATTCCCCGACCGCTGTGCGCAGCTGGCCAAAGCGTGTGGCTGCAATAAAACGTACCCGTCGCTCGAAGAACTGGTCAAAGACGATACCATCGAAGCGGTGTTTATTGCGACTGATGCGCCAAGTCATGCCAAACACGCCATTCTGGCTTTGAAGCACGGAAAGCACGTGGCCTCGGCGGTTCCGGCCGCTTTTGAATCGCTCGAAGAAGCCGATCAATTGTACGAAGCCGTGAAAACCAGCGGTAAAAAGTACATGATGTTCGAAACGTCCTGTTTCCACGAAGATCTGTACGCCATGCGCCAGATTTACAACGCGGGCGGTTTGGGTAAACTCGTGTATTCGGAGGGCGAATATTACCACTACATGGACGACCCGCTGCCTTCGTACAAGGAGTGGCGCGTCGGTTTGCCACCCCAGTTTTATCCAACGCATTCCAATGCGTATTACGTGGGCGTCACGGGGGGCAGCTTTACGGAAGTTTCCTGTCTCGGCATACCGAGTATCATCAAGCAAATGCAACCCGGTAATAACCGGTATAACAACATCTTTGGCTCCGAAATCGCGATGTTCCGCACCAGCGAAGGCGGTACGTCGCGGATGGCCGTGAGTTGGGATACGCCCGGCGACCACGGCGAACGGGGGCGGATTCGTGGACAGAAAGGCTCGTTCTACGGAAAATACGAAGGGTTGGAGAAAAATCTGCCCGACCTGACGCGCCCGGCCCTGCCGCCCGGCGTCGATTCGGGTGGGCACGGTGGTTCCCATGGACGGCTGACCGACGAATTCATTACGGCCATTCTGCAGGACCGTCACCCGCTGGTCAACATCGCGGTGGCCCTGAACATGACGGTTTCGGGCATCGTGGCGCATCACTCGGCGGTGAAAAACGGCGAAACGCTGAAAATTCCCCAGTACAAACTCTGGAATGTGTAAGGCTGATTTGACTTCTAAACCTGAATTTCTGATTTAGTCTCAGCAGTATGAATAACAAAGAAACGAAGCATTCACTTAACCGTCGTCAGTTTTTGAATATCGCCGGAACATCGGCAGCCGCGCTGTCGGTGTCCTCCCGGTTCGCGTTTGCGGGTAATTTTTCGGCGGATCGAAAAGTACGGATCGGCATCGTCGGCGGGCGGTTTGGCCTCGGTTTTTATTTCCACGAACATCCCAACTGCATCGTCGAAGCCGTCAGTGATCTGCGGGCCGATCGCCGGAATGCGTTGATGAAAACGTACAAGTGTTCGAAAAGCTACGAGTCGCTGGATAAGCTGTTGCAAGACCCCAAAGTAGAAGCGGTTTTTCTGGCAACGCCCGCACCCGATCATGCCAACCACGTGCTGGCGAGTCTGAAAGCCGGTAAACACGTGCTGTGTGCGGTTCCGGCGGCCATGACGCTCGACGAGTGCGCCAAACTAAAAGAGGCCGTCAAAAAAAGTGGGCTAACCTACATGATGGCCGAAACCAGCACGTTCATGCAGACGACGATTTCTGTTCGAAAGCTCTACCAGGAGGGTGCTTTTGGGGCATTGTTCAGTGCAGCCGCCGAGTACAATCACCCTGGTCTGGAAGTACTCTATTTTGAAGATGGCAAACCCACCTGGCGACACGGTTTGCCGCCCATGCTGTACCCAACGCATTGCACCGCTTTCCTGATTTCCGTGACGGGCGAACGCCTGACGAGCGTTAGTGGGGTCGGCTGGGGCGACGACAGCCCGGTTTTGAAAGGCAATCCCTACAAAAATCCGTTCTGGAACGAAACCGCTTTTTTTCAGACCAATAAGAATACACCGTTTCGGGTGGAAGTGAACTGGCGGGGTGCATTGCGAAATGTGGAACGGGGCGAATGGCGGGGCGAGAAAATGAGCTTTTTTATGCCGCAGTCCGAACCGGGCGAATCGACGGTTGTCCGCATGGATAGCAAAGAAGGATTGGATCACGGCGGTTTTCGGGTAGCCAAAAACGTCGTGGAAACCTACAAGCAGCCCTTGTGGTGGGAAACCGATATGCTGCCCGCTCCGCTCCGGCACAACAGCGGGCACGGCGGGTCGCATACGTTCATCACGCACGAATTTATCGATGCGCTTGTCAATAACCGCCAGCCACTGGTGAATATCCACGAAGCCCTGGCTTACACCGCTCCCGGTATTGTGGCCCATCAATCGGCCCTGAAAGACGGTGAATATTTGAAAATTCCGAGTTTCGATTAGAAGGGGAACCGGTTTTCGGTATACGGATACAGTGTACGGTGAGCGGCCACGTTCAGGAACGCTTGCGTCAGCCCACCGTAAACCATATACCGAAAATTGTAAACAAAACAGATCATCTTTATCAACCTGAATTAACAATGAATAAGTGGCCGAAATCGCAGGAAATCCTCAAAACCAACGAACAATGGATACCCGGAGGGGTGGTGTCGCTCAATCGCAAGTCGGACCCGAATATCTGTTTTACAAAGGGAGCCGGTAGTCGCGTGTGGGACATTGAAGGGAACGAATACATTGATTACCAGGCTGGTTTTGCGGCCACTTTTCTGGGGCACAACGATCCGGATATCAACGAAGCCGTTCGGCAGTCTTTGAATGGGGAAACCGTTCTGATGGGCGCCGGGCCGACGGATCTGGAGGGGCAGTTTGCCGAGTTGTTCTGTCGGCACGTGCCTTCGGTGGAAAGCCTTCAGATCACGTCGACGGGTTCGGAGGCCACCTACCACGCCATGCGGATTGCCCGGGCGGTAACGGGGCGCGATCATGTCATTGTGATGCAGGGCGGTTATAATGGCTGGCATAACGATGTGGCCTGCAACGTCATCAGTAGTTTGAGCGATGTGGGACCGCGCGTCAGCCCCGGCGAATACCCGTTCGATGCGCTTTCGGCCGGTATTCCCGATGTGCATAAATCACTGGTCCACATCATTAATTATAACGATCTGGAATCGGTAGAGTACGTACTGAAACGGTATCCGGTAGCCTGCCTGATTCTCGAACCCATTCTGCAGAATATCGGCATCGTCAAACCGAAACCGGGGTATCTGGAGGGTTTGCGGCAACTGGCCGATGAACACGGTTTTCTGTTGATCTTTGACGAGGTAAAAACCGGTTTTCGGCACGCTATCGGCGGTTTCCAGAGTCTCAGTGGCATACAACCTGATTTAAGCACATTCGGTAAAGCCGTTGCCAATGGCTACCCCCTGGGCGTCATTGGTGGGAAAAAGCAGTACATGGATTATTTTGTGCACCCCGACCGCGACAAGCGGGTTCTGATTGCGGGGACTTACAACGCCTTTCCGCTCACGACGGTGGCCGCCATTGCCACCCTGCAAAAACTGGCCTCGCCGGAACACCGGGTTTACGAACACGTCAACCAACTGGGGCAACGACTGGAAGACGGCCTGAATACGATTTTTGCCGCAACCGGACGGCCGTATTACCTGGCCCGGCAGGGTTCGGCCTATTGCCTGTATTTCATGGATCACGCGCCGGTCGATTTCCACGATATTGCCGAACACCATGATTTTGCGCTCGATAAACTGTACCGCGTCAAACTGATCGAAAAGGGCATTTTTAATTTTCCGCTTCCGATCAAACAGGGCAGCATTTCGTTCGCCCACAGCGTGCAGGACATTGACGAAACCCTGGAAAAAACCGAGGAGGTTGTACAACACCTGTTTAAACCGACGCTATCCAACCAAATTGCCTGATTAACTGTACGGAACCTGATGAAGATTACGGCGATTGAAACCCAGGTTTGCCATGCCCGCATGCGAAACTGGATTTTTGTAAAAGTGATTACCGACCAGCCCGGTTTGTGGGGTTGGGGCGAAGCCACGCTCGAATGGCACACCCGCGCGGTGGTCGGTGCGATTGAGGATATTTCCCAGCTGCTGATCGGTGAAGACCCCCGGCGGATTGAGCATCTCTGGCAGATGATGTACCGGCAGCATTTCTGGCACGGCAACGGCATTGTGCGCGGAACGGCCATCAGCGGCATTGATATTGCGCTTTGGGATATTCTCGGTAAAATTCACGGTGTGCCCTGCCACGAACTGTGGGGCGGCCGGGTGCGTGACTACATTCGTTTGTACTGCCATCTGGGGGGCGGTAAAATGGAAGATTTTTACCAGACCAAACCCGACGACGCCAGGCGTTTTGGCGAACTGGCCCAGCAGGCCGTAGCCGATGGTTTTACGGCTTTCAAGTCGATGGCTGTTCCGGAAACCATGCCGCTGGAAGGTTTACAGCCCATTCATTACGCCGAAGCCTGCGTGAGAGCCATGCGCGAGGCCGTTGGCGACAGCATAGATATCATGGTCGATTGCCACGCCCGTCCGTCTCCGCGCATGGGCATGCAGTTTGCCAAAGCCCTCGAACCCTACGGTTTGTATTTCTTTGAAGAACCGTGCTGGCCCGAAACTCTGGACGATATTGCCCTGATTCAACGGGCGGTGAAAACCCCCATCGCCAGCGGAGAACGGCTGGTTGGGATTCACGCTTTCCGTGAAATGCTGGAAAAACGGGCCGTTAGCGTTATCCAACCTGATATTACACATTGCGGAGGACTCAGCGAAGTGCGCCGGATTGCCGCGTTGGCCGAAGCCTACCGCGTCGCCGTGGCCCCGCACAATCCGCAGGGGCCGGTCAGCACCGCGGCTTCCATCGAATTTGGTTTTGCAACACCTTCCTACGCCATTTGCGAGAGCGTACACAGCGATGTTCCCTGGCGCGTCGATGTGGTCAGCGAAGGATTCACAGTTCAGGAAAAAGGCCGCATTGTGTATCCGAACCAGCGCCCGGGGCTTGGCATTGAAATCAACGAAGAAGAAGTCAGAAAATACCCGTTCCAGCAGGAAGTACTCCAGCGAACCTTTTACAAAGACGGCAGCGTCGGCGACTGGTAATACGATGGCTGGAACAGAAAATGGACGGACCGTGGACAAACTATTTGCAAAAAGAACCGTCCTGATCAGTGGCGGACTGGGCGATATTGGGCGGGCGACGGCGCGGGAATTTGCCCGGCAGGGAGCCGCCATTGCGCTTGGTGATATCAGTCCGGCCAGTCGGGCGGAGGCTTTCCTCGATGAATTGAGCCGGTTTTCGGTAGCCACTCATTACAGTCAGGTTGATGTGACGGATGCCCAAGCTGTCCGGGCCTGGGTGCAGACGGTGGAAGAAAACCTGGGCGTGGCCGATATTATCATCGCCAATGCTGCGACGGTTACACCCAAACGAATTCACGAAATAAGCCCGGATGAATGGTCGGCCGAGATCCGGGTTAATCTGGACGGCGCCTTCTTTCTGACGCAGCGTGCCACGGCCCGTTTGCTGGCTCATCAGCTACCGGGGTGGGTGGTGTTTGTCGGGAGTTGGGCCGCCCACGCGGTTCACCCGCATATTCCGGCTTATAGCGTAGCCAAAGCCGGACTCCGCATGCTGTGTCAGTGTCTGGCGCTGGAGCTGGCTCCGCACCAGATTCTGGTCAATGAAATTGCGCCCGGTTACGTCAATGCGGGCTTGAGCGCCCGATTTTGGGAAAAAGAACCGGCCCTGGCCGATCAGGCACGGGAACAGGTGCCAATTAAAAAACTGATCAGTGCGGAAGCCGTGGCCCGGCAGGTGGTCCAGCTTTGCCACCCCGACAACGAACACATGACCGGTAGTACGCTACTCATGGATGGAGGACTTTCCTTACTCACTTAACCGATACAAACATGGCCTTTACACTCACTGATGAACAGGTTGGCTCCTTTCGGGAGAACGGTTATTTAATCATTCGCCGGTTTTTAGAACCGGAAGAAGTTGCGAAGCTCCACCGGGTTGCGCTGGCCGACGAAGCGATTCGGAAAAACAGTTTTGATCTGAACGATCAGGCCGGGAAGAAAACGAAACTGGCGCTCTGGTTTACCCCCGGGCAAGACGTGTACGGTTTGCTGACCCGCAGCGAACGTATGGTTGATTCGGTGCATAAACTGCTGGATGGCAACGCGCCGGTTTGTCACTTTCATTCCAAGCTGATGCAGAAGGAACCGCGGGTGGGCGGGGCCTGGGAGTGGCACCAGGATTACGGCTACTGGTACAAGAACGGCTATTTATTTCCCGATCAGATGATTTCCGTAATGGTGGCCATTACGGAGGCCACCAAGGAAAACGGCTGTTTGCAGGTTATCAAAAAGTCGCACAAAATGGGCCGGGTCGAACACGGTTTTGCCGGTGAACAGGTGGGGGCTTCGATGCAGTACGTCGAGTTTGCCCTGAAAACGATGGAACTGGTGTACGTTGAATTAAAACCGGGCGATCTGCTCTTTTTCCACAGCAACATTCTGCACCGCTCGGAAGCCAATCTGTCTGATTCACCCCGCTGGTCGCTCATTTCGGCCTATAACCGCCAGTCCAATCCGCCGTACATTACCGATACGCCGTCCAGCATTACCCCCTTGCAAACCGTACCGGACGAAGCCCTGTTCCTGCACGACGAAGCCGGAGGCATTCTGGAAGGAAATACGGATTTCCTGAGCGTTGAGGACGCCAAAGCCAAAAGTTAATCTAGTTAACGGATACAGCTATGGCGTTGGTTATCGCAGCAACCGAATCTCCGACTTCCGGCGAGTTTCTGTACAACAAGGCGTATATCTACCGGATCAATACCGTAGCCGCTTTGGGGGGAATTTTGTTCGGTTTCGACACGGCCATTATTTCGGGCACCATCCATTTTTTTAGCCAGCATTTTCGGCTCAATGACCTGCAAACCGGCTGGGCGGTTGGGTGTATTAGTTTGGGGGCAGCCCTGGGGGCGCTGGTTTCGGGGCGGCTCAGCGATCGGTATGGCCGGAAGAAAATGTTGTTGTTCAGCGCACTTCTGTTTGCCGTAACTGGCGTCGGTACTGGCTGGGCCAATACGTTTCCGCTGTTCGTAACGTTCCGGATGCTGAGCGGAGTCGCCATTGGTTGTGCTGCGCTGGTTTGCCCCATTTACGTGGCCGAAATGGCCCCGGCTTTCCTCCGCGGGCGACTGGTTTCTTTCTACCAACTGGCCGTTACCCTCGGCGTTTTGATGGCGTATCTGGCGAATTACGGACTGCTGGACACGGGCGATGACAATTGGCGGTGGATGTTTTCGTCGCAGTCCGTGCCAGCGCTGCTCTTCTTTTTTGGGCTGTTTTTTGTCTCCGAAAGCCCGCGCTGGTTGATTAGCCGGCAGCAGGAAACCGACGCGCGGCAGGTACTGGCGCGAATCGGGGGACGGGCCTACGCCGAGGCCGAAAGCAAAGCCATTCGCGCCAGCTTTTCGACCGCGATCAAAGACGGTTGGCGGTTTTTATTCCGCAAGGAGGTGTTCCACATTGTCCTGATCGGGATTGTGATAGCCTTTTCGTCCCAACTGGGCGGGCCGCTGGTGGCTTACGCACCCGAAATTTTCAAACAGGTTGGCGTTGCCGAAGATTCGGCTTTTCTGCAATCGGTGATTCTGGGGCTAATTCTGTGTGTGTTCACGTTTGTGGCCATTGCGACCATCGACAAAGCGGGCCGGAAACGATTGTTGCTGTCCGGATCGGCTTTGCTGGCGGTCGACATTCTGGCGTTGGCGCTGACGTTTTATTTCCAGCTTTCGGGCTATTGGGCCCTGCTGTTTATTCTGGTATTTATTGCCGGATATGCCGCCACGATTGGCCCGGTAACCTGGGTGGTTCTGTCCGAAATTTTCCCGAACCGGATTCGGGGTAGTGCGATGGCACTGGCAACCTTGTCGTTGTGGGTTGCCAATTTTCTCGTCATCGGTTCGTTTCCGGTCCTGAAATCGCAATTTGGTATGCCGCTGACGTTTGGTCTATATGCGGTTTTGCTCCTGCTGTATTTCATTTTTATTGCCCTCACCGTTCCCGAAACCAAAGGTAAATCCCTGGAAGAAATCGAACGGCTGTTAACCAAAAAAACAAGTAGTGTATGGCCTATCGGACAAGAGAAAAAAGCGAATGGATAAACGAATAACCGATTAAAAGTCAGTGCCGTATTCTTGTTTCTTTTCTCTTTTGTCTGAAGGTCTTCTGTATAAATCCTAAGCTCATATGAAACCGCAACCGTATCCCGATTATAAACAGCCTTCCTTCGCCGGAATAATCGGTGTAGCACAGGAAGATATTACGCCACCCATTGGCATTTATGCCCGCAACTGGGGGGCCGCCACGCACGAAGCCGCTGAAGGTATTCACCGGCCGCTGGTGCTCACCTGCGTGACGTTTCAAACCGCCGACAACGAAAAACCGCTGGTGTTGATTGGGGCCGATCTGGGTTGGTGGCGCAGTGCCGACGACGAACGGTTTTTGCGGCACAGTATCCTGGAAGCCTTATCGCTGGAACCGTCACAACTGATGTTCTGCCTGTCGCACACCCACGCCGGGCCGAGCCTGAGCCGGGATGATGCCACCAAAACCGGTGGGCACCTGGTGGAACCGTATCTCCGGTTGTTGCAGGAACGCTCGATTCGGGCGATTCAGACGGCCCTGGCAGCCGCCGAACCGGCCACATTGACCTGGAATTACGGAAAATGCAATCTGGCCAGTAACCGGGATTTGCCAGATGTCGATCAGGATCGTTTCGTCTGCGGCTGGAACCCGGAAAAAAGCGCCGACGATACCCTGCTTGTCGGACAACTCGTCAATGAGTCAGGGCGAACGCTGGGGACGCTAGTCAATTATGCCTGCCACCCGACAACGCTGGCCTGGCAAAACCGGCTGATTTCGCCGGACTACATTGGGGCGATGCGCGAGGTGGTTGAAAAGGCCACTGAAGCGCCAACCTTATTCCTGCTCGGTGCGTGCGGGGAGCTGGCCCCGCGGGAGCAATATGTTGGCGATGTTCGGATTCCGGATGCCTACGGACGTCAGTTGGGATATGCCGTATTGTCGACGCTGGAAGCGATTTTGCCGCCCCAAAACCGGCTTGCGTTCGAGGGCGTTGTCGAATCCGGTGCGCCCCTGGCTATCTGGAAAAAACAGCCGTACGAGCCTTCAACGGCCCTTTCGGTCGAACTGATTGAGGTGGAACTTCCGCTAAAACCGTTGCCGTCGCTGGCCGAGATTGAGAAACAATGGGCCGACTGTGATGACAACGTCCTGAAAGAACGGCTCTGGCGGAAACGGGGCATTCGGAAAACTGTCGGCGACGGCAATACGACCCAAATGCCGCTCTGGATATGGCGACTCGGCGACTCGGTGCTGGTCGGTCAGCCCAACGAAGCCTATTCCGAATTCCAGCAAAAACTGCGGCAACACCTGGCACCCAATGCCGTTGCCGTCATGAATATCGTGAATGGCTCGACCGGGTACCTGCCGCCCGAAAACTTATACGATCACGATATTTACACCGTCTGGCAATCCCCTTTTGAAAAAGGCTCCCTGGAATTGCTGACCGAAACCGCTCTCCGTCTTACCCGTTCACTTTTCCAGCATGAATCTATCCACGCTTGACCTCGTTATTTTTGGTGTTTACATTCTGGGCGTTATTGCGCTGGGTTTATACGCATCCCGAAAGGGAAAGCAAACGAAACGGGATTATTTTCTGGCGGGCGACAAGCTCCCGTGGTGGATGATCGGCGGCAGCATCATTGCCTCCAACATCAGCAGTCACCACCTGGTTGGGGCGATGGGAGTCGCCTACAGCCGGGGCTTTGTCGCGATTGCGATGGAATGGGGCGCAATTCTGATCGGTTTTAACGCGCTGCTCTGGATTTTTCTGCCGTTTTATATCCGCAATGGGTTTTACACGATTCCCGAATTTCTGCAAAAGCGATTCGGCGCTGCGGCCCGGAGTACATACGCCGTGCTGATTCTGTTGACGTATGTTTTCGTGGAAATTAGCGCGGTTTTGTACCTCGGGGCCCTTTCGCTACATTCCCTGCTCGGAGTTCCGGTGGTGACCAGTGTGTTGGTCCTGGCGATTTTTACGGGGATTTATACCATTGCGGGCGGTTTGCGGGCTGTCATCTGGACCGAAATGCTGCAACTCATCATTCTGGTGCTGGGCGGTTTGGCGCTTACCATCGCGACGGTCAATGCGGCTGGCGGTATTTCCGCCGTGGCCGAAACCTCCAAAGACTGGGACCTGATTCTACCCGCCAATGATCCGGATTTTCCGTGGACCATGTACCTCGGGGGCACGCTCTGCATCAGTATTTTCTACTGCGCGACCAACCAGTTTATTGTGCAGCGGGTGCTGGCTGCCAAAAATGAGTGGCACGCGCGGATGGGCGTGGTCTTTGGTGATTACCTGAAGTTTCTGATTCCGGTAATTATTACGGTTCCGGCGCTGGTGGCTCCCAAATTGTTCCCGGCGTTGGAAAAACCGGATTTGCTCTTTCCGACGCTGGTGGAAAATCTACTGCCGGCAGGGTTGGTGGGGCTGGTGATGGCGGGTCTGATTGCCGCCGTGATGTCGCACCTGTCGGGGGCCATTAACTCCTGTACGACCATTCTGACGGTCGATGTCTACCTGACCTACTTTAATAAAGAAGCCTCGGAGCACCAGGCCGTGCGGTTTGGCCGACTCGCCGGGGTGGTCATTATTGTTGTTGGGATTTTGTGTACCGGTCTGTTTATTACCCAATCCGACAAGCCGGTTTTTCTGTACCTGATGAATGCCTACGGGTTGTTTACGCCCGGTATTGCGGTCATGTTTCTGCTCGGGATTCTCTGGAAACGGACCACCCACGCGGGGGCGCTGACGGCTGGTATTCTGACGATTCCGCTTTCCATTGCGCTGGAGTTTGTGTTTCCGAACATGCCGTTTTTCAACCGGACCGGCATTGTGTTCTGGACCTGTATGCTGCTGTGCGTGCTGGTGAGTCTGGTTACCAAACCGAAACCTGAAGCCGAACTCGTGGGGCTGATCTGGAACCGGGACAGCCTGTCGCTCTTACCGGCCGAACGCGAGCAGCAACGCGGTTTGCGAAATCCTTTTATCTGGTGGGCGATTGTTACCGCGATGGTTCTGTATTTTTACATCCGGTATGCTTAGAAGCGGTTTTCAGTTTACGATTTGTAGTTTATAGTTTTCGGTGGGCGGTTGCCTATCCGGTTGAACGCGTCAGCCACCGTAAGCCGTAAATTGAAAACCGTAAACTATAAATCGTAACCCACAACTAACTTATGAATCATACAACCTGGGATGTTGTCCTGAATTACTCCTGCCAGCTGGGCGAAGGGCCGGTTTGGGACGCGGCCAAAAAACGAATTCTGTGGCTGGATATTCTGCCGGGAGAAATCCATTCTTTCTACCCGGAAAGCGGTGAACATCGCGAATTCAAAACCGGTCAGATGGCGGGTGCCATTGCGCTGCTACCCTCCGGTAACTTCATAGCGGCTCTTCAACACGGGTTTCATGAGATTTCGCTGGAAAACGAAACCGTCGTTCCCATTGCCGATCCGGAGGCTCATTTAACCGAAAACCGGTTCAACGACGGCAAGCGCGACCCCGCCGGGCGGTTTTGGGCCGGCACGATGGCCCTGGACGAGCGACCCGGTGCCGGGGCGTTGTACATGCTGAACGAGGACGGTTCGGTATCGCTCAAGGTCGAGAATGTAACCTGTTCCAATGGGCTGGCCTGGAGTCTGGACCATCGGCTGCTTTATTACATCGATTCGCCGACCCGGCAGGTGGTGGCCTACGATTACGAGTTAGGGACCGGAGAGATTACCAACCGGCGGGTGGTGATTCAGTTTGGGGAAGCAGACGGTTTTCCCGACGGGATGACCATCGACGAAAAGGGCATGCTCTGGATTGCGCTCTGGGATGGCTGGAAGGTGGTTCGGTGCAATCCTGATACGGGCGAACGGCTTCAGCAGATAGATTTACCGGCCGCCCGGATTACGTCCTGTACGTTCGGGGGCGATTCTCTGGAGGATTTGTACATTACGTCGGCCAAAACCGGGTTGACCGAACGGGAATTGCGGGAACAACCGCTGGCGGGCTGCCTGTTCGTGGTCAAAAATACCGGTATAAAAGGCGTTACGTCAAATTGATTCGTATGCGCGGTCGAGCCGTGGGGCCATAAAAAACCGTCACCCGCTTTTGCGGGTGACGGTTTTTTGTAAAAACGGATACGGTTATTTCTTGCTGCCGTAGCGCTTCAGGAATTTATCAACGCGACCCGCGGTGTCGAGCAGAACGTTTTTACCCGTGTAGAACGGGTGCGACTCCGAACTTACTTCGACTTTCACCACCGGGTAGGTGTTGCCTTCAAACTCGATCGTTTCTTTGGTCTGAATGGTCGAGCGGCTCAGAAATTTGTGATCGCTGGTCAGATCCCAGAACACAACATCTCTGTACTCTGGATGGATGCCTTTTTTCATGACAATATAAAAAATACAAAAAATGAATCAGTTGTTGAATGTCTTGCCATCGGTCCCGCTGTCGGTGCCGCATGGATTTAGGGAGTGCAAAGGTACAGACTTTCTGATTGGTTTCCAACCACTTTACTAGCTTTTGTTTCGGTCGAAAAAAGTATGTTACTCTCGATTGATTTTTTATGGCTTTTTCGGCATTTTGGGCAACAATTCGGTAACAATCAGTGTTTTAGAAGAGGAGTTAAACCGTTCGCTAAATTATGCCTATCAAGTTTTTTAGACTGTTTTCTCGATAGGCTTTTCCTAAGTTATTCTGCATAAGCTCTTAACAGTTTCTTAATATTACCACTGGTTAGAACATTTCTAAGTTACTTTGGTAAGCGTGAACATTCCTTTTTGCTTTGTTGTAGTAGTCCATAGTACCTTTAAGGAATCATAAAACGAGAGTCCATCTATTCTTCCATATATCTACAATAACATCCCATAACATATTATGTACGTAATCAAGCGTGACGGCCGCAGGGAGTCGGTCAAACTCGACAAAATCACGGCCCGGATTGAGAAACTGTGCTACGGCTTGGATCCCGCCTATGTGCAACCGATCGAAGTGTCGATGAAGGTGGTCAACGGGATTTACGACGGCGTGAAAACGACCGAACTGGATAACCTGGCGGCTGAAACCGCAGCGTCGATGACCACCCGCCACCCGGATTACGCGATTCTGGCGGCCCGGATGGCCATCTCGAACCTGCACAAAGAGACCAACAAGTCTTTTTCGGGGACCATCAAACGGCTGTACAATTACATCGATCCGAAAACCGGCGAGAATGCCGCGCTGATTTCGAAGGAAGTGTACGATGTGGTGCGGAAAAATGCCGCCCTGCTCGATTCGACCATCATTTATGATCGGGATTACGGGTATGATTATTTTGGTTACAAAACGCTCGAAAAATCGTATTTGCTGAAGATGGACGGCAAAATTGCCGAACGTCCGCAGCATATGCTGATGCGCGTAGCCGTCGGGATTCACATGAACGACGTAGAGGCCGCCGTTGAAACCTACAATCTGCTGTCGGAGAAGTGGTTTACGCACGCAACGCCGACGCTGTTCAATGCCGGAACACCAAAACCGCAGATGTCGAGCTGCTTCCTGCTGACGATGAAAGACGACAGCATCGAGGGCATTTACGACACGCTGAAGCAAACCGCCAAGATTTCGCAGTCGGCGGGCGGGATTGGTCTGAGCATCCACAACATTCGCGCAACGGGAACCTATATTAAAGGGACCAACGGAACCTCGAACGGGATTATCCCGATGTTGCGGGTGTTCAACGATACCGCCCGGTACGTCGATCAGGGCGGGGGCAAGCGCAAAGGGTCGTTTGCGGTTTATCTGGAGCCCTGGCACGCCGATATTTTCGATTTCCTGCAACTGAAGAAAAACCACGGCAAGGAAGAACTCCGCGCCCGTGACCTGTTCTACGCCCTCTGGGTGCCGGACCTGTTTATGAAGCGGGTGGAAGACAACGACGTCTGGTCGCTGATGTGTCCGCACGAGTGCCCGGGTCTGGCCGATACCTACGGTGACGAATTCGTGGAACTGTACGAGCAGTACGAACGCGAAGGCCGGTATCGCCGGCAGGTGAAGGCGCAGGATCTGTGGTACGAAATTCTGGAATCGCAGACCGAAACCGGTACGCCGTACATGCTGTTCAAGGATGCGGCCAACTCGAAATCGAACCAGAAAAACCTCGGTACGATCAAGTCGTCGAACCTGTGTACGGAAATTATCGAGTATACCGCGGCTGACGAAGTAGCGGTTTGTAACCTGGCCTCGATTGCCCTGCCGAAGTATATTACGAAAGGCCAGGACGGTGTGCTGCGGTTCGACCACCAGAAATTGTACGAAATCACGAAGGTGGCCACCAAGAACCTGAATAAAATCATCGACATTAACTACTATCCGGTGGAGGAAGCCCGCCGGTCGAACATGCGCCACCGGCCGATTGGCCTGGGGGTTCAGGGCCTGGCCGATGCCTTCATCATGCTGCGGATGCCGTTCGAATCGGAGGAAGCGAAGCAGTTGAACAAGGATATTTTCGAGACGATTTACTTTGCCGCCATGACGGCGTCGATGGAACAGGCAAAACAATACGGTCCATACGAAACCTGGAAAGGATCGCCGATTTCGCAGGGTATCTTCCAGTTCGACATGTGGGGCGTAACGCCCGAATCCGGTCGCTGGGATTGGGAGTCGCTGCGGAAAGAAGTGGTGCAGCACGGCGTTCGGAACTCGCTGCTGCTGGCCCCGATGCCGACGGCGTCGACCAGCCAGATTCTGGGCAACAACGAGTGTTTCGAGCCGTTTACGTCGAACATTTACGTTCGTCGCGTGCTGTCGGGCGAGTTCGTGGTGGTTAACAAGTATCTGTTGAAAGACCTCGTGAAGCTGGGCATGTGGAACGACCGCATGAAAAATATGCTGATTGCCGCCAACGGATCGGTGCAGAACATCCCCGGTATTCCGCAGAACATCAAGGATCTGTACAAAACCGTCTGGGAGATCAAGCAGAAAACCGTCATCGACATGGCCGCCGACCGGGGTGCGTACATCTGCCAGTCGCAGTCGCTGAACATCCACATGGTGGATGCCAACTTCGGCAAGCTGACGTCGATGCACTTCCACGCCTGGAAGCGCGGTCTGAAAACCGGTATGTACTACCTCCGTACGAAAGCCGCAGCCGACGCCGTGAAGTTTACGGTCGAAAAACAGGCCACGGCACAACTGGAGCCGGTGCTGGCCGAAACGATGGAAAAACCGCTGAACTACGAGAAATTTGCGCAGGAAGGAGCCGCTGCGCATCCGGTGCAGGTCAGCGAAGCCGAAGCCGCCTATGCCGCGATGATCTGCTCGCTGGACAATCCGGAAGGCTGTGAGGCTTGCGGTAGTTGAGGAAAGAAATCTAAATAAAAAGGCCTGTATTAATGCAGGCCTTTTTTATGCAGCTAACTTTTGGAACGAATCACCAATATCTTTTTGTGACCACAAAATAAAATCAGCTTCTTTCTGGGACAAGGCATCTAAAAATTCAGGTTTAACACCTTTCTCATCGTTTATTACAGCAATTGCTTTTACTGCTTTTTTAGTAGTTTTTTCGCGAATAGGTTTAATATCATCCCAAGCAAAAAGAAAGCTTGGGATATTTAATTTATTTAATGAATTAAATGATTTTAAGACTACTTCTTTATCTTTTAACGCAATTTGAAAGTCAAATACAAATTCTATACCTGTTGAGCCTTTTGAAATAAAATCAGGAGTATAAATAATATTTTTAGAGTCGAGGTAATCTCTGACTGCATCTTTAAAGGGAGAAGAAAACTTTGTATTTGAATGCGTATATAAATCGTTAAGTTCTATCATTGCAGATAGAATACTATGTTTTTTTTGTGGGAAATTACTTACTGTAGCTTCTATCCATAACTCATCATCTTTAAGTCTAACGCCATAATTTAAAAGGATCCTTTCAAGGAAATCTTTTTTATTGCCTCTATTTACAAATACTCCTACTAAGTCTAAATTATTTATTGTTTCACCATTATCAGATAATAATATTTTATCACCATTGAGTTTTGCGTATATTTCTATTGCGTCATTAAAGATGCCAATAAAAGGAGTACTAATAGCGACCCATCCGGTATAATTATCGGAAAATATGACCGTCTTATCTTTTAGCCATTGATGATAGTCGTTCATCAATGGATTAATCCAGTCTATCATAATATAGAATGCTGAATAGAAAAATGAGAAGTAATGTTTATTTTATCCGAAAATGCTAAAACCGCTCTAAGTAAATCATCTTTATTATTTACCACTAAGACGGGAAATGCCTTATATTCAGTCAAAGGAATTGCCCAAGCTAATGGAGAATAACTTTCTACAAAAAAATGGATATGCGGTTTTTCTATCCACTTACCTGCGAAAGGTGCTGCAATATTGGGTACAAAATGATTTACTTCTACAGGGTTGCAGTGCCTACCTCCGAAATCTATTCTTAGTAGACCAGTTTTTGATCTAGCTTCTTGGTGATGCAGATTAATTCTGAAAGAAATTTTGGTGCTTGAAAATATGTGAAAGGAAAATTTCCATTCATCGTCTTCAGGTGAAACAAGGTCAAGAACAATCTTGTTCTCCGACAAATCTATCATTTTACCTTCATTTTTCACTTCTTTAGGAAGGGCCAAGAGGTAATCTGCTTGACTTTGAGTTAATAGCATCGCAATGATAGAGTTAGCATTTGTTGCAAAAGGCCAAATATCGAAGAAGATCGGCTATGAAAGATAAAATCATGATTGGCCGCAAGTTTAGCGATAATTGTATAGCTTTTCTGGTAGTGGCTACTATTGTTATTGGTTGATTTTCATGCAAAGATTTATATCTCTAATTAAAGTGCATGTAATGAGTGTCTTATAGCGCTGTATCAGCTTTTTCGAGTAAAATTTGAATCGAACCATTCATAAAACTTGCCCCCTCCCGCTTGACATTGTAATACAAAGGGCTGGAAAGCTTGTTAAACTGTCTTTTTGTGGTTGGAATGACTTGAATGGGTTTTTCGTGGGCTAGCTCCAACTCGAATGTGAAATCACCCATTGCTTCAATTTCCTGAAACGGTGAAATCGTTTCATCATTCAGAACCACCAGAATATCCACATCCGAGTCATCACCAGCATCTCCACGGGCGTACGAACCAAATAAGTACAGCGCAGCCAGACGATCCTGATACAGTCGTTGAGCTTCTTTTTTGAAAGAAGCCAATAAAGGCTGAATATTGGTTTGATTCATACCAATTAATACGCTGGCTACCGTTATGGTTTTGCTTTCAATGCTAACTGAAAATTAATTCAAAAAGCTTTCAAACACAACAACCGCCCCGATTCCGGGGCGGTTGTTGTGTTATTCACAAATGGTTATCTCGGTCGGTTATCCGGCTGGGCCTGATAATACCGTTCGCCCTTCGGCATGACCATCCACAGCACAATGTAGACGATAACGATCGGGAACGAAACCGGTAAAATCAGCATCAGGGCGAAAAAAAGACGGACCCATACTTTATCAATACCGAAGTAATCTGCCAGTCCGGCGCAAACGCCACCCAGCATGGCTTCGGAAGGAATACGGTGCAACTGATTCGTTGTCATGGCTTTATTAGTTTAGTTGTTTACTTTTCTGTTCGTTTGTTGTTTATTGTTGATTCAAAGGTACTATGCAATGCCAAGTAGCGAAAGCAATATCTTACAAACGGATTCGGGGCTATATGACAGGCGTAAAACCGGGACGACTCACGCCAGAATTGTGTCGGTGAGCTTGCTGATATCCTGACTAATCTTCTGAATAAAATCGAGTTGTTCTTTCAGCGAACGATCGTCGGTGGGTTGGGCTTCCGTTTTTTCGGCTGGAATGATTTCTGGAACCGTCGGTTCCGCTGCGGTTTTGGCTGCTTCGGGGTCGAGTCGTTTCAGGCTTTCGTTCAACACTGTCAGCGAACGCCGGAGGGGACGCAGTTGGTCTGCCGGATACGCGGGTAGTTGCGGATTCGCCAGCCGGACCGAAGCCAGGGTGGCAATGTTGGACGACAGAATGTGGTTCAGCACCACAAATTCATAAATGTCGTTCCTGTGCCACTGCTTGCTCTGCGGTTCGGAGGTCATGCGCTGAAAAGCCGCAGCCAGGTTGGCCGAACTGACGTACACCTCCTTGCGGGTCAGTTTATAGTCCGTCAGCGTCAGCGGTTTTCCCGACAGGCTGTCGGCCAGCTTGCGCAGGTAATTCCGGTTGGCCAGCAACACATCGTGCAGCATTCCCTTCAATTGTTCCGACTCCCAACTGGGAAACAGGTAACTGGCCGCAAAGGCAATGACGCAGCCGATCAGCGTATCGAGCACGCGTTCTTCGACCACGCTGATGCCGCCGAGGCCCAGAAACCGCAGGGAAATTAAAATATAGGGCGTCATCAGAATCACCATCACGATGTAATGGGTGCGCTGAAAGCTGTACGCACCAAGCATGAGCGGTAACATGAACCAGAACAAACCGACCGGACTGGGAATCAGCAGCAGCGCGGCCACGCCAATCAGGCCGCCCAGAAGGGTTCCGATAATTCGCTCGTAATTGCGCTGTTTGGTCAGGCTGAAAGCCGGTTTCAAAATCACCGAAGTGGTCAGCAGAATCCAGTAACTGTGTTGCCCATACGTAATAAATTTGGCGACGATAAACCCCACCAGGCAGGCGCTGGTGACGCGGAGCGAGTGCCGGAAAATGGAGGAGTTCAGGGTCAGGCTGTTGACGATCAATTTGGGGTCGATTTCCTGATGCGACACGAAACGGCCGTATTCGGGGTCTTCGTTCGGTTTTGAATTTTCGCTCCATTCGGTCGGCGAATACGAGTGAATATCCGCCAGCCGCTGGTTGAGGTTACGGAGCGTAATCAGGATTTTTTTCAGGACCAGGGTACTGCCTTCCTTCTCCGGCCCGCCGAGTTCGTCGATTCGGGTTTTGAGCCGTTCCAGGTGCCGCATCAGGTCCATGCGGCTTTTGTGGGGGCGGTTCGACTGAATGGCCAGACCGAGGTAGTCCAGTTCGATGGCAAGTTGCCGGATCATCCGGGCGATGTCTTCCAGGACCCCGGTTTTACCAAAGCGCTCGCGGATCGACGCATAATCGTAATACATCGCAACGATCTGCTCGTACAGATCGACAATATCACCGAAGGTGAGTACCAGAACGCGGCCCGTCCAGGTTGATTCTTTCATGATCACCCGGGTTTTGAACAGCACCTCGCGCACCGCATCCTGTTTCTCGCTGACGACGGCCTGCTGCGCGACCAGTTTCCGGTAGTCTTCCTGCAAATCCGTCCGGATGCTGTAAAATTCCGCCTTGATCAGCAGAAACCTGGCGGTTTCGTGAATGCATTCGCCCAGGGCCTGCTGGGCCGTGCGGTAGGGAAGCAATTGCGAAAACGACAGGCTGATGGCCATGTACCAGAACCCGCCTGCACCGACCAGCGCCCCGTATTGCCAGACCGCCATGGGTTCCAGCTCCCGGTCCATGATCAGGATCATGGACAACAAACCGGCCGAACCGACCGACGTGGCCCGGTTGCCGTAGAGGGCAAACATCGAAAAGAAAAAACTGAAAACGGCAATCTCAACGCCCAGCAGCCAGACGTTCAGGCGAACAAAACCGGTGATCAGCGACACCAGCACGACCACCAGATTGGTCGCCAGCATCCCGTTGCGCCGGTGCATGACGGGACCCGGCGCGTCCGACATGCTTACCCACAGAGCACCCAGCGAAAGCGGAAGACCGGTTTCGAAGTGTCCGAACTGATAAAAAAGAATGGAAGGAATCAGGATGGCCAGCGTGATCCGCAGGCCATCCGAAAAATGCTGACCAGATAGAAAATACCGGATTTCCCGGATCTGTCTTTTCATGTTGGCAAGGTAGGACGGATTGCCCGGCTAACCAACTCCAAAAAGCAATGTGAGCGCTAAAATCAGTTTGCGGTCAGCGAACCGCGATGGCGTAACCGGCTTTTTCCAGGGGTTTTGTCCAGTGCGGAGGAACCACGCAGTAGCGCCGTTTGTCCAGCCGCAGGATACTGTGCAATTCGCCCGTCCGTTTGTCGATGCATTGCCGCCGGTAGAGCGCGTCGGACAGACAATCGAACTGTGGGAAAGTTTTCAGGAAATCGGATGATTCAGCTTGTTGCTGGGTCAATGGAAAAGACATACACGCGTAAACTTAAAAGTCGCTTGGTAACATGAATGAAAATGACGCTTAATGAAGTAGTACGGTGGAAGAAGACCGGCCCGAAAACTAGTCTTTATATGTTATTACAAAGTTACCTAATTGTTAAATAAGTACAACCGTAAGTGGTCAAAATATTTTTATTAGTAATATGATTTTCGCTGTATTATTTACCATTTAATCACAAAATGCTATGAAAAAAATAAGTTTGTTACTGGTGGGGCACATTTTCTCAGAAATCTGAATCGGCCAAAACATTCAATTTTTTAAATTATTTACCAGACTGTACCTGAAATAGATCGGAAATGCCATTTCCGACCTGAAGGAAAGTAAACAAAGGGGAGAACTCGCCCGGATCGTTAAAACGGTACCAGGCTACGAGAACCGCCAGGGCAAAAATGGCAGCCCTTGTACTCCTTTTGTAGTGCACGACCGACGCGCCAACCAGAACGATACTGAAGCCGACCGCGGCTACCGGAGTGCGAACCGGCAAAAGGTTCAGCAGCCCAGGATTTCCAGCGTGCCGATGACCCGGAAGGGGTTAACCAACCCGTGGTAGCGGGTATTCAGGCGCTATCGATCGGGAAAAAAACGGCAAGACGGTCGAAATTCGGGTATTCTGCCATAAGTTTTTGAAAATTAGGGGCCGTTCGGAGAAGAATTCAAGAATTATGGACAACTTCGGTTGCTTGAATCATTGGCCCGAAAGCCCGACATCCCGATGCCATCAACCACTACCCCGCCATTCTACCACCGTCTTTCGCACACCCTCCTGGCCCTGGCGCTGATCATGGCCGGGTTTTACCTGGGTCAGGATATCATTGTTCCCTTCGCCATGGCCGGTTTGCTGGCGGTTTTGCTGCGCCCGGTCGAAGCCTGGCTGATCCGGCGGGGTATTCCCAAAACCGTCGCCATTAGTCTGGCGCTGTTGCTGGCGATTGTGGTGCTGGTGGGGCTGACCATGCTGATTTCGATGCAACTGGCCAATTTTACGGATGACTGGCCGAAGCTGAAAAAAAACCTCAACGATTTTTATAAAGACGCCCGGCGCTGGATTCGGCGGGAGTATAACGTCAGCTACAGCCAGCAGGAACAATACCTCAAAAAAGCCCAGGCCCAGACGATGGATACCCTGCAGGGGTCTGGCACCCTGGGCGTTATTACGGGACCGCTGGGAACCTTGCTGATTCTGCCGATTTATATTTTTCTACTGTTGTATTACCGCGCCATGCTGATCCAGTTCATCATCCGGTCGTTCGCCGATCAGCATACCGAGCGCGTGCGGGAAGTGCTGGGAGAAGTCCGGTCGGTTATTCAGAGCTACGTGGTCGGGCTGGTGACCGAAACCGCCTGCGTTGCGGTCCTGAACTCGGTTGGTTTGCTGATTCTGGGCGTTCAGTACGCGGTTTTGCTGGGCATCATTGCCGCCATCATGAACCTGATTCCGTACATCGGGGGCCTGGTTGCAACGGGCCTGGCGGTGGCTGTGACCTTTGTCAATCATCCCGAACTGGGCACCCTGGCGGGCGTGGTAGTGGTTTTTCTCGTGGTGCAGTTTATCGACAACAACTTTCTGGTGCCGGTCATTATCGGCTCCAAAGTGCGCATCAACGCGCTGGTGTCCATTGTGGGGGTGCTGCTCGGCGGGGCGCTGGCGGGCGTTTCGGGAATGTTTCTGTCGATTCCGATCATTGCCATACTGAAAGTTATTTTTGACCGGGTTGAAGGGCTGGAACAATGGGGAATTCTCCTCGGCGACCAAACCACCGAAGAAGACATCAACAAAATGCTGCGGTTGCGACGCCGGAAGAAAAAGATTACCTAGCGGTTTGCAGTCCGTTTCCTATCTTGGGGAATATGAAACCAACACGTCGCCACCTGCTGACGGTCCTGCTCCTGCTGGCCGGTTATACGCTCTTTGCCCAACCCATGAAACGTCCGCGCGAGTACGGTATCCGCTTCGGCGTGCTGCCCACCGGTTCTCTGAATGCCATTACCGACGTGCCGGGCGTGCGGGTCGGGCAGGTGACCCTGCAGGAAGGCCAGAGCGTCCGGACGGGCGTGACGGCCATTCTGCCGCACGAAGGCAATCTGTTTCAGGACAAATGTCCGGCCGCCATTTACATCGGTAACGGTTTTGGCAAGCTGACGGGCTACAGCCAGGTCGAGGAACTGGGGACGCTCGAAACCCCGATTGTGCTGACGAACACGCTGGGCGTTCCGACGGCGGCCGATGCGGTCATCGATTATACGCTGGCGCAACCCGGCAACGAGTCGGTTCGCTCGCTGAATCCGGTGGTTGGCGAAACCAACGACGGCGGCCTGAACGACATCCGCAGCCGCCCGGTCACGAAACGGCATGTCCTGGATGCGATCAGACAGGCCAAAACCGGCGCGGTGGAAGAAGGCAATGTCGGGGCCGGAACGGGTACGGTTTGTTTCGGCTTCAAGGGCGGTATTGGCACGGCGTCGCGGAAACTTCCGGCTTCGCTCGGCGGCTATACCGTGGGGGTGCTGGTGCAGACCAATTTCGGTGGGGTCCTGCAAATCGCGGGCGTGCCGGTAGGGGTGGAACTGGGAAAGTTTTCGTTTAAGGAAAAACTGGATGGGTCGTGCATGATGGTGGTATTGACCGACGCCCCCCTAGATGCCCGCAACCTGAAACGGCTGGCCAAACGGGCTTTTATGGGGCTAGCCCGTACGGGTGGCATGGCGTCCAACGGTAGCGGGGATTACGTGATTGCGGTTTCGACTGCTAACCGGATTCCGAATGTCTCGAAAACGTCGCTCGATGTAATGAAACTGCTCCGCAACGACGATGTTTCGCCCTGTTTCCTGGCCGCGATCGAAGCTACGGAAGAAGCCATCATCAACTCCCTATTTGCCGCCCGAACCATGACCGGACACCAGGGAAGCCGAATTGAGCAACTGCCCGTCGAGCGGGTGGTTGAAATCATGCGAAAAGCCGGTCAGGCTAAATAAAGGGCTTCAGGAGATCGGCATCTGGTGCGGGAGAATCCGGAGAATCTCCTGCCAGGCCTGCGGCCGGATCGGTTTTGTAATGAACAGGGCTGCGCCCCAGTGGTACGACTGCTCCTGATCGTTTGTATCCGTTGACGCACTGATGATTACCACCGGAATCGAATGGTAAGTAGGATGCGCGCGGAGCTTGCGCAGCAGTTTCCAGCCATCGTCGCGTCGCGGCAGGTATAAATCCAGCAAGATCAACCCGGGTAAGGTGTGTTGGTGGGTATAGCAATTACGTAGATACGTCAAGGCCTGCTGCCCGGAAGTGGCTCCCACGGGCAATACACCCTGGAGTTGTTGCCGCAGAATGTAATGGAGAATCAATTGTTCATCGACCTTGTCCTCTACAACGAGAACGCTGGGTTGGTCAATGGCAGAGGGGAGAAGGAATGAACGATTTTTCATAAGGCGATTAACAACTTTCATGGATAGATGCGGGATTTTTTGCACATAAATAACTATTATTTGGATAAATTCGCTACTCGTAAACTAGGTTCTTACCAAATAAATAGTCCGCCATTCTTTTTGAGCAGAATGGCGGACTAGAGGCTGTTTATCCTGTTGGGAAGCGGCCGGCCTAGAGTTTTCGGGCCCGGATCAAACCATAATCCATTTGGGTTGGAATGTTCTCGTTGGTGGGCTGTAAACCGGCTTTTATAAACCACTGCCGGTATTCCTGGCGGCTGTAGCAACGGCCTTTGGTATTCCAGAACAGCTGGGCCGAATAGTCCGTAACCGCCAGCGGGCCGTCGAGCGCATCGTTCAGAAAGGCGTCGTGTACCCAGAGTTCGCCACCCGGTCGGATGGCAGTGGCAAACCGGGTGGCCAGCATCTGACAGGTTTCGGTGGGCCAGTCGTGGAAAAGGCTGGCAGCCAGTAGAATATCTGTGTTGGGTAATTCATCGGTTAACATATCCCCGGCCCGGAACGTCACGCGTTCCCTGACGGTTTCGGCCCCCGGGCGTCCGCTTTGGGAAAATTCATCCAATAATTCCGAGGCCACCGCCAGAACCGCCGGCCGATCCAGAATCGTGGCCGTAGCCTGCTGGTTCAGCAGGAGCCACTCAAAGGTATAAAAACCGGTTCCACCGGCCACATCGAGCAAATGACCGTTGCTTTTCGGCAGGTTGGCCGCGACAATCGGCGACAATTTGCGCGCCCGTCCGGCCAGGCCCAGCGTAAACATCCGGGACAGTTCGGCATCGTCCATCGGCGACGGTGCGTCGTCATCTTTCACGAAGGAAACCCCCTGGGAAGTATCCAGCGGCCCATCGTTCCGCAGGCGAACGGCCATTTCGACCGCGCCCGGGTCGTCCTTTTCCAGCCCGACGTAGCCAATGAGGTTGGGCGTATGGCCCTGGACCAGATGCCGGCCCAGATCGGTGAGTTGCAGCGATCCGGTTTCGTTGTATTCGAGCAGTTCCATCGCACAAAGTGCCGGAAACAACACGCTGGCTGGGCGTTCATTCAGTACTAATCGGTGCCTTAATTCGGAAACCGAAAGCGGACCGTTGCGGAGTTCTTCAAAAACCGCCAGATGGTTAACCGCGGCAATCAGCAAGCGGGACCCAAACATGGCCCGCAGGTGGCGGGTGATGGGAGCGAGGTCAGGGGAGCTATTTTCCGGCATTATTTCAAGGATTCGTGTGTCCCCAAAGATAAGCAGGAGGCAACGAAGCCGGGCGGTTTTTTATGACTTACCTATCGATGGATTACTGGTCCCGGGAATCCATATGGTACGGCCTACCTTTTTTTACACCATAATCCGTTCATAAACGGGTACACCGGCCACGGGATCGGTGCCAAACAGTTCGATGTAGCGGACTTTCGGAACCAGGCCGGAATCGGAATCCAGTTGGACAAAAACTTTCTGCAGGCAGGCTTTCCGGCCGTTGATGGTGGTTAGCGCGACCGGTTTTCCCTGTTGCAGATCAACCCAGATAGCGCGTTTTTTGAAGGCATTCAGGTGAATCTCGAAACCGGCTTCCGGGCGGTTTGCGGACTCGTGTTTGTAGCCATACGCCATCTTCCACTGAAACAGCGACAGTCGTTCCCGCTGCCCACGTTCGGCGTAGCGAATCCAGTAAACACTCATCGGTTCTTCGGGGTTCAGCCGGTGGCCCGCTACCATATTGGCTTCGTAAATGACGGTATTGGTGTTGTTGCTCCGCTGGATGTAAAACAGGCGGTTGGGCGACGAAGGCGGCACCGGAAATTCTTTTTCGGCGGCAACCGCAGGGCTGCCGGAACCGAAGAGGCCCAGCAGCACGAGCAGAATGAAAATGGGGCGGTAATTCATAGTAAGTTGTTCACGTAGTATGTTGTTGTGAACCTAAGACCCTCAGGGCCGACCTACCCCCTACGCGGTTTTAAAAATACCAAAGAACGAATCGCCCGGCCCGTCGTTTTTTTCTTCTACTTTTGTACAACTGAACTGCTTTCAGCGTTTTACGCAGTATGAAGTCATTTTTGTTTCGTTTCGGCCTGGTGCTGGCCGTACTGGTTGTGGTCAATCTGTTGTCGTCATTTTTATTTTTTCGGGTCGATCTGACGCAGGAGGGTCGGTATACGCTTTCGGAAGGCACCGAAAATCTGCTGGCTAATCTCGATGATGATGTGCATGTTAACGTGTACCTGACCGGAAACTTGCCCCCCGGTTTTAAACGGCTTGAAACCAGCATTCGGGAAACCCTGGCGGAGTTTCAGGCGCGGACCAGCCAAACCCTGACCTATCGGTTTATTGATCCGACCGCTAATCCCAACGAAAAACAGCGCACGGAATTTCAGACCCAACTACTCCAGAAAGGGCTGACGCCCACGAACCTGAATTTTTCCAGTGAAGGCAGTCAGCGGACCGAACGACTGATTTATCCCTGGGCCATTGTATCCTACAAAGGCCGCGAACTGCCGGTTTTGCTGCTGCGCGGAAACCGCTCCAGCTCGTCGGAAGAACAGTTGAATCAATCCATCGAAAATGTGGAATACGAGCTGGCGTCGGCAATTCGGCGGCTGACCGTTCGGGAGAAAAAAGTGCTGGGAGTAGCGGTGACCTACACGGATGTAGAACCGCTCCGGCTCTCGGATTTGCTGGCTACGTTGCAGGAATTTTACAAGATTGAACTCATCGACCTACAGGCGTCCCGCGATCTGGTGGGGCTCGACGGTCTGATTGTGCCCAAACCCGACCGGCCGTTTTCGGAAGCCGATAAATACAAACTGGATCAATTTGTGGTCAACGGTGGCAGGGCGCTGTTTTTTGTCGATGGCCTGAAAATCGACAGCGTCGGGCGGGAAGGCACCTACGCCCAGCCGCTCGACCTGAACCTGAACGACTTGTTTTTTCGCTGGGGTTTTCGGGTCAACAACGATATTATCAAGGATTTAAGCTGCGCTTTTATTCCGTTGAACGTAGGTAATATGGGCGACAAACCCAACGTGCAGTTGCTGCCCTGGCGGTTTTTTCCGCTGATCAACAATTTTGGGAATAGCCCGATTGTCCGGAATCTGGACGCCATCTACAGCCGGTTTACCAGTACGCTTGATACCGTGCAGGCACCGGGCATTGTGAAAACGCCCCTGCTGATGAGCTCGCAGTACACCAAAATCCTGAAAGCCCCCGCTTTGGTGAGCTACAACGAAGCCCGCCAGCAGCCCGATCCGCGCACGTACGACAGCGGGGTGCAGCTCATTGCGTGTTTGCTGGAAGGACGGTTTCAGTCGTTGTATACCAACCGCATTCTGCCCGGTGATCCGCGCGCTGCAACGTTCAAAGCCCAGAATCAGGACGCCAAAATTGTCATCTGCTCCGATGGTGATTTGCTGATCAACGACATCAATTACCGCACCAACACGCCCTACCCGCTCGGCTACGAACGGTTTTCGAAAAATACGTTTGCCAACAAGGATTTTGTGGTCAACGCGGTCAATTACCTGCTGGATGATAACGGAATCATCACGGCCCGTACCCGCCAGGTGACGCTTCGGCCGTTGGATAAAATCCGGCTTCGCGAAGACCGGCTTTCGTGGCAGCTTCTGAATCTGGTCGGGCCGGTGGTTCTCATTGGTTTTGTCGGCGTTGCGTGGCAATTCGCGCGCCGGAGAAAGTACGCGTGAAGTTTTTAAATTGTTACACAGAGTTTATCAGAGAAGATCAGAGTTAACCAGAGAATGGCCCTGATAACCGCTGATTTCCTCTGATAAACTCTGTGGAATAACCCTCCGTATATCTCGACTATTTTTCCTACTTTTGTTCTTATTGGACAAACGGCTTCAAATACAATTGCCTATGAAATTTATCGTTTCCTCCTCCGTATTACTCAAGCAACTTTCGGCCATCAACGGTGTGGTGGCAACGAATCCGATTGTGCCTATTCTGGAGAATTTTCTGTTCAAACTGGACGATGATATGCTGACGGTGACGGCTTCTGATCTGCAAACGACCATGATCACCAACATTGCCGTTGAGTCGTCGGAGAAGGGAGCCATTGCCATTCCGGCCAAACTGCTGCTCGATACGCTGCGCGGTTTGCCCGAACAACCGATTACCTTCAACGTCAACACGGAAACCTTCGGAACGGAAATCCTGACCGACAACGGCCGGTATAAACTGTCCGGCGAAAACCCGATTGATTTTCCGAAAATCCCGGCGGTCAACCGCAATCTGGCGGTCGAACTGTCGTCGGATGCCCTCTTAAGCGCCATCAACAACACGGTTTTTGCCACCAGTACCGACGACCTGCGCCCCGCCATGACGGGGGTATACCTGCAACTGTCGGAGGACAACGCGACCTTTGTTGCCACCGATGGTCACCGGCTCATACGCTACCGGCGGACCGACATCACGTCGCCCAGCAGCACCTCCATGATTATTCCGCGGAAAGCCCTGACGCTGCTGAAGGCTTCGCTGCCCGAAGATGCGGTAGTACGGGCCGAGTTCAGCCAGTCGAATGCGTCGTTTACGTTCGGGAATACGCAGATGATCTGCCGGTTGATCGACGAACGGTTCCCGGATTTTGAGAACGCCATTCCGGTGAATAACCCCAACATCATGACGATTGGCCGGACGGATCTGCTGAATTCGCTGAAGCGGATCATGATTTACGCCAACCGCACGACGCACCAGATCCGGCTGTCGCTGAAAACCAACTCGCTGACGATTTCGGCGGAGGACCTGGATTACAGCAACGAAGCCAACGAAAAACTGCTCTGCGATTACGACGGTGATCCGCTGGAAATCGGTTTCAACGCCCGTTTTCTGACCGAAATGCTGAACAACCTGAGCGCCAAAATGCTCTCTTTTGAAATGTCGGCTCCCAACCGCGCCGGTCTGATTATTCCGGCCGATAAGGAAGAAAACGAAGATATTCTGATGCTGGTGATGCCGGTGATGCTGAATACGTACGCGTAAGCCTCTAAACATGATAAACCGTGATTGCGCAGATCCTTTTCTCCACGCAATCACGGTTTTATATTACTCAACACTCCATTTTACATCGGCCCATTTGACATCCTGCGGTAACCGGTTGGACTGAGCGGCCAGAGCCGCAACCCGCCCGGCGGCCTGACCCATAATGGCGGCATTACCCGTCACGCGGTAGCTGGAATGGGCAATAAAATCACCGCTGATACACCGCCCGGCCATCATCAATCCCTGCACGTCTTTGGCAATCAACGCCCGAATCGGAATATCGTACGGTTTGCTGGGGGTTCCGCGCTTGTAATTGGTGGTGGATTCGTCGGCTTTTTTAACCGAGTGCACATCGACGCCGAACGTCACCCGACAAACCGCATCTGTGTGCCGGATACCGGTCATCAGATCCTGGCGCGAAACCGTATACAGGCCGTGAATCCGGCGACTCTCCCGAACCCCAATCTGCTCGCCCGTGGCTACCAGCCGCAAGCCGCTCCAGATGCCGTTGAGTGATCGCAGGCTCCCGATAATTTTGTGAACCTCCGCCCGGGCTTTCAGGGTTGCTTCCGTAACCTGGTTGGCGTCGGTGCCTTTAAAACCGTATTCGTGATTGGCCATGAGCATGTGAAAATCATCCCGAATCGGGTGGATGCTGGGGTGGGTGTAGGAGGGTTCATGGCCCCCGCGGATAATGGCTTCTTTTAGTTTTCGCTTGGACGGTGAGCCGGCTTTGCTGTCGTCGGTATCGCGCACAAATTCCTTGATATCCTGGTATTTTACGCCCGTTATCAGACAAAGCAGACTCATGGGCTGGCCTTGCCCCAGGCTGTCGCCGTAATCAAAACCGCAGCCCGCCTGGGCCGCCAGATCGCCGTCGCCTGAGCAATCGATGAACACTTTTCCGGACCAGGCTTCCCGGCCCGATTTCGATTCGGTAATAATGTGCGTCAGGCGTCCGGCTTTCTTGGCGGTGGCTACCACGCGGGTGAACAACCGCACCGTCACGTTGGCCTTCAGGCACCATTCTTCCAGCAGGAGCTTCATACCTTCCGCATCGAACGAAAACGTGCTGCCAACCGGCACCGTCGCGCTTTCTCCGCGTCGCTGGAGTTCATCCTTGATCTCCTGCACCAGACCGGCCTTGTTGCTGTTGTCGAGAATCCAGGTCAGGTTGCCGGAGGTCCAGACGCCACCCAGGCAACCGTGAACTTCCAGGAGCAGGGTTTTAGCTCCGCTACGCCCGGCTTCGATGGCGGCCGCAACCCCGGCGGGTCCGGCTCCGCAAACAATGACGTCATAGTCGCCGACTACGGGAATGTCGCGGGCGGCTTCGGCCAGCGTGGCCGCATTGGGCTGAACGAGTGAAAAGCCGTGGGCCGATTGGGTGATGACCGATCCGGCCAGGGCAGTAGTTAAAAAATCTCGGCGTTGCATGGTGGTCAGGGGTTAATAACCGGTGTTTTGCTGAAGCTCCCGGTTGGTGTCTAATTCGCGTTGGGGAATGGGATACAGGTTGTGTTTGGGTACGGTGACATTGATGCCCGCTTTTCGCAGATTTTCCTGTAACTTATTCATTCGGATGAGGTCGTAGCGACGGTGGCCTTCAAAACTTAACTCCCAGCCGCGTTCCCGCAAAACCGCATCCCGGAATTGGTCTTTCGTTAATCCGGCGGGAAGTGCACCCAGCTTGGCCCGGCTCCGAACCTGGTTGATCGGCGCGTAGGCGTCGGCAGTTGGCCCACCTACTTCATTGCGGGCTTCGGCCAGCATCAGCAGCACATCGGCATACCGGATGACGGGCCAGTTGGTATCGGTATTGCTGGGTGTTGTGCCATTGGGGTTGAAATATTTCCAGACGTGGGGCTGAAATGTGGCTTTACTGCCGTCCGAAAACGTGTACGAATCCTTGATGCTGCTTTCTTTCCGAACATCGCCCGTTTCGTAGCTAGCGATGAACGTTTTTTTAACAAACGCACCGCTCCCGCCCGTAATCGGAGCCTTGCCACCCCGGACACCGAATGTTTCGTTGAAATTGCTGCCCACAACCCCGGCCCGATACTGCACCGAAAAAATGTGTTCCGGGCCGTTTTCTTTCTCGGCGGGCCACAGGTCGGCGTAATTGGGAACCAGGCTGTAAGTACCCGACTGCACCACCTCCTGCGCTTTCTGGGCGGCCGCTGCGTAATCTTTAGTAAAGAGGTACACTTTAGCCAGCAAGGCCTGGGCGGCCCCTTTCGTTACCCGGCCCATATCAGCCGCAGCGTAACTAACCGGCAGGGCTTTTTCGGCTTCCTGCAAATCCTGAATAATCTGCTTGTAAATCTCGGTGGCTGGCCGACGGGCTACCGCCAGGTCATTTAGGCTCGTGGTTTCTTCCGTAATCAGCGGAATATCGCCGAACGCCTTGACCAGATCGAAGTAGAACAGGGCGCGTAAAAACCGTACTTCGGCCACCAGCCGGGCTTTGCGGTTTGCATCCATCGTCGTTCCCGGGACGCGTCCGATAGCGGCATTCGCCTGGTTGATGGCGACGTATAGGCGCTGCCAGAATTCGGAAAGAATGTCGTTAGTAGAGGCAACGGTATAGGTGTTCAGTTCCAGCGTTTCCGTGCGGGAAACCGCCCCGTCGTCGAGCAGGTCGGAGGCCAGGTCGCCCATCCGCCAGAAATGCCCGCCGTAGTAGGAGCCGGTCGACAGGTGACTATATACCGCATTGACCGCAGCAACGGCATCGGCTTCGGTTTTGTAAAAGTTGGCCGGAGCCAGAAAATCCTGGGGATTCTCGTCCAGAAACTGACAACTACTGACGAGCCAGACCAGCAGGACGGTTAGGCTTAGTTTATTCCATCTTCGTTTCATACAAGTATGCATTAAAGGCCCAGATTAACACCAATCATAAATGTTTTTGCGCGCGGATACGCTCCGTAATCAATTCCCTGGTTGATGGGGTTCTGCCCGTGCGAGTTGACTTCCGGGTCGTAACCGGTGTAGTTCGTCCAGGTCAGAATGTTCTGACCGCTCACATAAATCTTGGCCGAACGACTCCATTTGACGAGCTTGCCCGGCAGGTTATAGGCCAGCACAATGTTGCGCAGCCGCAGGTAGGAGCCGTCTTCCAGCGCCCGCGTGCTGATGAATTGCTCCTGGCCCCGGTAGTCGGCCTTGGGCATGTAGGCATTCGGATTTTCGGGTGTCCAGCGGTCGAGGGCGCGGATGTGGTTGTTGTGGGTCCCACGCATCGATTCGAGTTCGTACACCCGCAGCAGGTTCAGGATATTGTTGCCGTAAACGCCCTGCAGCAGGATCGTTAAATCGAAATGGCCGTACGTGAACGTGTTATTGAGACCGTAGATGAATTTGGGTTGCGCATTCCCGATCAGGGTTCGGTCGGCGGGCGAAAGCGTACCGTCGCCGTTGACGTCTTTGAACCGCAGATCACCCAGTTCCATGTAGCGGTGAACCGGTCCTTTCGCGATGTCTTCCTGGGTGCGGAACAAACCGTCGCCCACATACCCAAAGAACGAGTTAACCGGCTGGCCCTTGCGGATCAGGATCGCGGGGCCGGGTGAATAGAAACTCGAACCCGACTCAGGACCGAAAAACTCCTCGACCCCGCCCAGGCTCAGCACTTTGTTGCGGTTTTGGGAGTAATTGGCGTCCACATTCCACTTCAGTCGGCCATTGATTGGTGTGGCACTGACGGACAGTTCAAACCCTTTGTTTTCGGTGCTGCCCACGTTCTGGAGGGAGGTGCTGTAACCCGACGTCCAGGGAACGCTGACTTCCAGCAGCAGGTCTTTGGTCCGTTTGTAGTAATAATCCGCCGTGAAGCGCAGCCGGTTGTTGAGTACGCCAAAATCGACGCCTACGTCAAATTGCGCCGTGCGTTCCCATTTCAGATCCGGGTTGGCCACCCGCGACGGCGCAATACCGATGGCGAGTGCGTTGCCAATAATGGACGAGGTATTGCTGAGGGAGCTTTGAGAACGGTATAGTGGTATTTCCTGAAAACCGGTAACGCCGTAGCTGGTCCGGAATTTCAGGTCGGAAACCAGGCGCTGGTTCTGCATGAACGGTTCTTCCGAAACCCGCCAGGCCAGGGCCCCCGAAGGAAAATAACCCCATTTGTTGCTGGCCCCAAACCGCGAGGAACCGTCGGCCCGCAGCGAGACTGTGAGCAGATACCGCTCCCGAAAACCGTAGTTGATCCGGCCCAGGTACGACATAAGTGACCACTGATTGGCACCCGAAGCGGCTGGTTGCACGAGTCCGGCGGCTTCCAGATTGTTATACGTCAGAATATCGTTGACAAAATTCTGCCCTTTGGCTTCCACGTCTTCGCTGATCTCGCGCTGAACCGTAAAGCCGGCCAGCGCATTGAAATGGTGGACACCGACGGTTTTGTCGTATGTCAGTGTGTTTTCGTTCAGCCAGTTGTAGGTTTGCTGATCGCTGATGTTGGCAATGCCATTCTGAAAATAGGCCCGGTAGGTGGTGCGGGGAACATACAGATTGTTTTTGGAATAGGTCACATCGGCGCCCATGCTGACGCGGGCCGACAGGCCTTTGACGAGTTCGTACTGCGCATACAGGTTGCCCAGTATCCGACCCGTTCGGGTGAGGTTGGTCGTTTCCTTCGCCAGCGAAACCGCATTGTCGCGCCGAACGGAAGGCCCGATTTGTTGCCAGTCAACAAAATAATTGCCGTTCTGGTCGTAGATCGGCAGGTTGGGGCCGCTGGTCAGGGCGGTATGCACCACACCGTTGCTGCCGGTACCGCCACTGTTGACCAATACCGCGTGGTTGTTGATGTAGCTCAGTTGCATATTACTCCCAAACTTTAGCTTTTCGTTGACCTTCGTTTCCATATTGAAGCGAAACGACAGTCGTTTAAAGTTGGAGTTTTGGATAATTCCGTGCTGGTCGAAGTAATTTCCGCTGACCATAAACCGGGTTTTCTCCAAACCCTGCGCGAACGTAAGCTGGTAGTTGCGGATGGGCGCGGTTCGGTAAATGCCGTCCTGCCAGTCGGTGCCTTCACCCAGGGCTTTCGGATCGGCAAAGGGCAGGGCCCGGCCCCGGAAGGCAGCCGCTTCGTTGGCCAGTTCGGCAAACTGGGTGCCGTTCAGCAAGGGAATTTTGTAGATCAACTTCTGAACACCGGTATAATATTCGGCGTCCAGGCGCGACTGGCCCGCTTTGGCCTGTTTGGTTGTAATCAGCACCACCCCGTTGGAACCCCGTGAGCCGTAGATGGCCGTGGCCGACGCATCTTTCAGAATTTCGATGGACTCAATATCCGACGGATTCAGGCTTTTGAGGGCCGTGACCGGAAAACCGTCCACCACATACAGCGGCTCGTTGTTGTTCGTGATCGAATTGCCCCCCCGAATCCGGATGGAAACCGTTCCGCCCGGCGCGGCATCGGTCTGCGTTACCTGCACCCCGGCCGCCCGACCCTGAAGCCCCTGATCGAGGGTGGCCATGGGTAGTTTGTGAAATTCCGTGCCGGATACCGAAGAAACCGAACCCGTGAGGTCGCTTTTTTTGACTGTACCGTAGCCCACCACCACTACTTCCTCCAGCGAACGCTCGCTCGGTTTCAACACAACCGTCAGGTTTTGCTGTTTACCGACGGTAATTTCCTGGGCTTCGTAGCCAATGGACGAGAATACCAAAACCGCCTGTTCGTCGCGCACCCGCAGGCTAAAACCACCGTTGGCATCGGTGGTGGTGCCCGTCGTGGTCCCTTTCACCTGCACGTTGACGCCCGGTAGCCCTTCGTTCGATCCGGCAGCCGATACGCGCCCCTGCACCGCAATGTCGGCGGCTGGGGAACTTGTTGCCGTTGGTTGGTTTTGCGAAGACACATTCTCAATCGCGCCGTTTTTTTCGGCCGGGCCCGGTGAAAGGGAGGGATCGGTGCGGCCGGAAGAGGTCGGTCGAGCAGGATACAACCGGATTGAATTGGACAAAATCAGATAAGCCCCATTGGACAACCGTTTGACCTGAAAATCTGTTGTCCGCAGCAGCGTTTCCAGATTTTTTTCGATCGACCATTTGGGATGAAACCAGCCAACGGGAACGCTGATGCCCTGAAGTTGCTGCTCTTCGAACGCCAGATCGACTTTGTAGTGGTTACGGAGTTGCAGTAATGCATCCCGTAATTGAACCGTCGAACTGGGCCCGGTTTGGGTGAGAGAGCGTCCGGGTTGAGCCGATGCCAGGGTTTGCGCCTGAACGGCCGCCGACAGCAACCAGCCAGCCGCAGGCAGCATGACTTTGATAAAGAATCGCATACGCATCAAGGATTTAGGGAAGAAAGAGGAATAAGGACTTTGCCCGAGTCGGTCTCGACAATTTGCGTGTGGGTTAACGTCGTTACCAAATCGAGCAGAACAGGGGCACTTTCGGCCCGGAATGTGCCGGTAAGTTGCCGGTTTTTCAGGTTCGAATCGCCCAGTTGAACGTTTTCGCCAAAGTGATCGGCCAGCGTAGTAAGTACCTGCGACAAAGGCGTCCGGTCGAACAAAAACCGGTGTTCTTTCCAACTCGTGAAGCGTTCGACGGCCTGATTGGAGCGAAGATGGACCTGGCCGCCTGGTTCGACGGTGGCGACGTCACCCGGTTTCATCACGACTGGCTTGGGCGACGAGGCTTTCAGGGAGCGGAACGCCACTTTACCGCTGTTGAGGACAATCCGTGATCCCTGCGGACGGGCCGACACCACGAATTCGGTGCCCAGCACCACAACCTCGACATCGTCCGGCGTCCGGACAATAAACCGTTGGTGGGTTGGTAGATGGCGGACGGAGAACTCGGCTTCGCCCGTCAGAGAGACTTCGCGGCTGCGTTGTCCGAACGTCCAGCGCGACAGGCGCAGGCTGGAATTGGCATTGAGCGTCACCCGGCTGCCATCGGGGAGCCCGACGGTTTTCAGTTCACCGTATTGGGTCGAATACGTGCGGTAAAGCCAGGTATCGCGTTGCCAGAGGGCCAACAGGCAAAGCAAGGCGAGCGAAGCCGCTACGAACCAGATCCGGCGGATGGAACGGCCGCCGGAAGCGGCTAACGGAATCAGCGGGGTTTCCACGACGGACCCTGGCTGTTCGATGCGTTGCCGAAAGTGCTGGAAAGCCGTCGGGGAATCAGCCAGATATTGGAGCCGCTGGTTTTCCCACTCTTCCAGGCAGGCGAAAAACCACTCGCGGTTTTCCGGTGACTGTCGCCATTGGTGAATTCGCTGCGTTTGGAGGGGCGTGGTGGTCCCGTCAAAATAGGCAAACAGCAACGCCTTGGATATTTCCGATTGCATAGTGTCGTCAGATGGAGTTTACCAGACCAGGAACAGGAGCAGGATGAGCCAGTAATCATGGAGCGATTGCCGCAGCCGGGCCAGGGCTTTGGTCAGGTGGCCTTCTACGGTTTTGACCGAAATGGCGAGCTGGCTGCTGATCTCGGTATTTTTCTGGCCTTCAAACCGGCTCATGATAAAGACGTTGCGGCATTGGGGGGGCAGGGCCTCCAGGGCCCGGTTGATCCGGACGGTGAGTTCTTCAAAGGCCAGGTCCCGGTCCGACTCCGCACTGTCGATCCGGTCGGTCAGGTCGGATTCTTCGGTGGGCTGGGTGCGGTTAAACTCCCAGCGGAGGTAATTGATGGCGCGGTTGCGGGCCGCCGAAAACAGATACGCCCGGAACGAGCCGCTGATCTGGCTGTACTGGTTGTTTTGCCAGAGGTGGTAAAACAGGTCGCCGACCAGGTCTTCGCCGATTTCGCGTGAATACACCAACCGGGCTACGTGGCTGCACAAGGGGCGGTAATAGCGTTGATAAAGCAGTTCGAAGCCTTTGATCGGGTCCTGTTGCAGCGTCCGCCGGATCAGCCAGTCCGGATCCGACGGGCTTTCGTTTTCCATTGGCGATAGCGGGCGTAAACCAACATCCGGTCGCCGGTCGTTCGGAGAGTTCTGTGGCGGTGTCAATCCATTCATACAGCTAAGGGTCTATTCTAAAGACAAGAATAGTGGGCAAAACCCTCGCTTTGGTTCTGAATCTATTGCAATTTTTTCTCATAAAGATTCTAAATGAGGCTGAAGGCCGGTTTTGGGGGTGTTTAACAAAAAATTACAAAACCGATAGGGCAAAACATGTCGGCTGGCCGGCGGTCAACTAAACAGGCCGTACACTCAGTTACCGACGGCTTCCGGGCATTTGGACTTGCCTTTTTTGCACCTATTCGTATATTTGAGTTTGTTGCTTATTCTAGCCCGGCGGAATAATTGCCCAGTTGCTTGCTTTTGGACCCATACGGTTTCGGAGCATAGCCGGTGTGTCGACCGTTCGGGGTTTGGTGAAGTCGTACTAAATACGGATCGCTTTATTGTTATGAAAGTATCGCCTGCAGAACCGTTTCAACTGGTATACTCGCTCCTGGAACACGAGTTTCTGGGCTATTTGTTTGAAGCATTCGTTGTGCAGCTAAACGCACGGGGCGAACTGACGCTGCAGAACCAAACGCTGTCGGCCAAAAATGCCGGGGAGTTTGCCAGTGAGCTGGACGAGGCTGATTTTGAGCTGATTCGGATCATCGATGAAATTCAACAGGATGCCATTCTGAAACGCTTCAACGCCAAAAAGCTATCCACGGTCGATTTTTTCCTGAAAGTGTACGACACGCAGAAAGGGGACAAGGAACTGCGCGATCGGATTTGTGACTACCTGGAAGTGCGCCGGGCGCTGATTCTGGAACAACTGGCGGATAAGAAATTGTACATTATGGGCAGCGACGGCAACCCGGCCTGGATGCCGGTGGAGCGAATGCCGGAAAAAGCCCGGGTGTATTTCAATTTTGTCCGGAACGAAACCGCTACGGAATATTTCCCCATCATTAAATACCAGGACGAACGGGTCGAATTTCAGTTCAAGGACGCCTTGCTGATCTGCGACGAACCCGCCTGGATGATGGTCGGCAGCCGACTGTTTCATTTCGACAAGAATGTGGACGGGAAAAAGCTGCGGCCGTTTCTCCAGAAGCGAAACATCGTTATCCCTAAAACGCTTGAAGATCAGTATTATCACCGGTTTGTGGCCCCGCTGATCGCGTCGTATAACGTATACGCCAGAGGGTTTGAAATCCGGAGCGAAGTGCTGACGCCCGCGCCGGTTTTGACGGTTTCCGAACAGATCCCGCCCAGCCGGGCCGTACCGACTCTGTTCGACCATGCCGGGGTGAACGGCGACACGCACCGGCATGGCGTTTCGGAACGCATGAATAATGTGCTTACGGAAATGCCCCACGCGGCTTCCGTGGACGATTCGCAGGTGGTTTTTGATCTCCTGTTTCAGTACGGACAATTCACCTTCCGCTACGACGGTTTCACGGATTCGTCCAACGTCAGCATCGAAAAGAAAGGTGATGACTACGTTTTTCACAAGATTCGACGGGATGTTCGAAAGGAAAAATCGACGCTTTTCTGGCTCAAGGAAAATGGCCTCGAACTGAAAGATAACGGGCATTCACGACTGGACAAAGCGGCCGCTTTCGAGTGGTTACAGCAAAACCACAACCTGCTGCTGGAAGCCGGTTTTCAGGTTTCGCAGCACGCCAGCGACGCCAAGCGGTATTTTCTGGGGTATTCATCCATCGTGGTTTCGATCAACGAAACCCGCGACTGGTTCGACATTTACGCCAAGGTGCAGTTCGGCGAGTTCGAGATTCCGTTTATCAAGCTCCGGTCGCTGATTCTGAACAAGAAAAAAGAATTTGCGCTGCCCAACGGCGAAATTGCCGTGATTCCCGAAACCTGGTTTACGAAATATTCGGAACTGTTCGCGTTTATGGAACACGAGGTCGACAGCGACCGGATGGTGCTGCATAAACACCATATTGCGCTCGTGCAGGAGTTACAGGAAGAAAGCCTGGCGTCGGCGGTGATTAGCCGCAAACTGGAGAAACTACGGAGTTTTGAGGAAATCAACGCCCATCCGCTGCCCAGCGGTTTTAAGGGCGATCTGCGTCCCTACCAGAAAGCGGGGTACGACTGGCTGCAATTCCTGAACCAGTACCGCTTCGGGGGGTGCCTGGCCGACGACATGGGACTGGGTAAAACCGTCATGACGCTGACGCTGTTGCAGTCGCAGAAGGAAGCCGGTTTTAAGGAGCCGACCCTGCTGGTGATGCCCACGTCGTTGCTGTACAACTGGGAGCTGGAAGCCCGGCGGTTTACGCCCGACCTGCGCGTGATGTCGTATACGGGAACGTACCGCGACAAAAATACCGCCCAGTTTGATGATTACGACCTGATTCTGACTTCCTACGGAATTGTCCGGATCGACATTGACCTGCTGAAAAATTACCGGTTTCATTACGTCATTCTCGACGAATCGCAGGCCATCAAAAATCCGTCGTCGCACATCACGCGGGCGGTGATGCAACTGAATTCGGCCCACCGGCTCATCCTGACCGGTACTCCCCTGGAAAACAGCACGATGGACTTGTGGACGCAGATGACGTTCATCAACCCCGGGTTACTGGGCAGCCAGACGTTTTTCCGCAACGAGTTTCTGGTACCGATCGAGAAAAAGAACGACGAGCAGAAAACGCAGCGGCTCTACGGCATCATCAAGCCGTTCATGCTGCGTCGGCACAAGTCGCAGGTGGCGCGGGATCTGCCCGAAAAAGTGGAAAGCATTCATTACAGCGACATGTCGCCGGAACAGGAAAAGCAGTACGAGGAAGCCAAGTCGTATTACCGGAACCTGATTCTGGAGCGGATTGAAGAAGAAGGCGTGGCGAAGTCGCAGATGGTGGTTTTGCAGGGCCTGACCAAACTCCGCCAGATTGCCAACCACCCCCGGATGATCGACGAAACCTACGAAGGCAATTCCGGAAAGCTCGACGACATGGTGATGCGGCTGGAAGGTGCCATGGCGGATAATCACAAGGTTCTGGTTTTCAGTCAGTTTATTAAACACCTGGACGTTGTTCAGCAATATTTGCAGGAACGCGGGATTCAGTATGCCTACCTCGACGGATCGACGCAGGACCGCCGGGGGCAGGTCAATCTGTTCCAGAACGACGATTCGATCAAACTCTTTTTGATTTCGCTGAAAGCGGGCGGTTTGGGGCACAACCTGACGGCGGCCGACTACGTGTTCATCCTCGATCCGTGGTGGAACCCGGCCATCGAAGCCCAGGCCATCGACCGCGCCCACCGCATTGGCCAGAAGCGAACGGTTTTTACCTACAAATTCATTTCCCGCAACACGGTGGAGGAAAAGATTCTGGCGTTGCAGCGCTCCAAGCAAAAACTGGCCAGTGACCTGATTGCCACCGAAGAAAACTTCATGAAGTCGCTGACGAAAGAAGACATTATGGCGCTGCTGGAATAACCGGTTACTCAGAGGTTGAGTAGTGCTTTCAGCTTTTCGTAAAAACCGGTATTGCGGAAGGTGAAGGTTTTGTGCAGGATGTAATTGGAGATAAAACTCAGGCCCATTCCGAAGGTGTGCGAGAATAACTTGTTCGTATTCACGGTTTTAACCGAGCCCGGCAGCGTGAACTCGTAACTCCCGATCTGGCTGATAGAGAGGTTATACAGTCCCGAAGCGCCATATACCGTAATCAGGCAGGAAATCACCGAAACCATCGCAAATTTGGCCATTTCCCGGCGGGTTTTGGCCGAATTCTTGGCGTTGAAGGCCAGCAGTTTGGTCAGGAAAAAACCGATAAAGAACGAGGTGACGTAACCGATCAGGACGCCATTTTCGTACGAAACCTGAAACCACTCCTGAAGCAGGGAACTGACTACAATTTGCAAAGAGGCCCCAATGGCAGCTACAATGAAATACGCAATTAAATCTTTTTGATTGAAGAGTTTGTCGGTCATAATGGGGGCCTTTCCGCAGCCAATAAGACCCGCAAATTAACAGGAAGAGTTGGAATTTGCAGCAACTTACCGGTTATCAGACACTGGCGTTTACTGAACGGTGAATCAGAAAGGGCGAAACGCTTAAAAACAACTGGCCTGAAAACTACAATTAAGCCGTAAATGGGGCTACTTTTGCGGACGGATTTTTTGCTTATGTCTACATTCAACCCCCAAACCCGCATTGGCATCCTTGGTGGTGGCCAGCTGGGTCTGATGCTGTTACAGGCCGGTATCGACTGGAACCTGACGGTGCATATTCTCGATCCCGATGCCGAAGCGCCCTGCCGCCACCTGGCAACGGTTTTTACACAAGGCTCCCTGACGGATTATGATACGGTTTATCAGTTCGGCCAGCAGGTCGATGTGTTGACCATTGAAATTGAGCGGGTTAACGTCGATGCGCTGGAAGCCCTGGAGCGCGAAGGCAAACGGGTTTTTCCGCAACCGTCGGTAATCCGGATTATTCAGGACAAACGGGAACAGAAGCAGTTTTACCGGAAACACAACCTGCCGACGGCGGATTTTATTCTGACCGAAAACCGGGCCGACGTGGCGCAGGCGGTAACCCGTAAACCGGATTTTCTGCCCGCGTTTCACAAACTGGGCCGCGATGGCTACGATGGTCGGGGGGTGCAGCGAATTGCCACCAGCGGGGACTTCGAAAAAGCGTTCGACGCGCCGGGCGTGCTGGAAAAAGCCGTTGATTTTGAGAAAGAACTGGCCGTGATTGTTGCCCGCAACGAGCAGGGCCAAACCGCCATGTTCCCGACCGTCGAGATGGTTTTTCATCCCGAACAGAATCTGGTCGAATACCTGTTTGCTCCCGCAGCGGTTTCGGCCGCCATCGACCAGCAGGCGCAGGAGGTGGCCCGGAAAACCGCCGAAGCCTTCGGTATTGTGGGCTTGCTAGCGGTCGAATTATTCCTGACAAAAGACGGGCAGGTGATCGTCAACGAAGTGGCCCCCCGCCCGCACAACAGCGGCCACCAGACGATCCGGGCGAATGTGACGTCGCAGTTTGAACAGCACTGGCGGGCCATTCTGAATCTGCCCCTGGGCGATACTACCGCACTGACGCCAGCCGCCATGATTAACCTGCTGGGGGAGCCCGGTCACAGTGGAACGGCTCGTTACGAAGGCATGGAAACCCTGCTGGCGATGTCGGGCGTGTTTCCGTTTCTGTACGGTAAAAAAATTACCCGTCCGTTTCGCAAAATGGGGCATATTACCGTTATTAGTTCGGATTTAGAGCAGCTTCGCGCCAAAGCCGAAACCGTGAAGGAAAACATAAAAGTGAAGAGTGATGAATGATGAGTTAAGAGTTAAAAGTGATGAGTTAGCTCCGCAGGTTAGTACTGGTTGGCGAAGTAACTCTTAACTCTTAACTCTTAACTCTTAACTCAATAAAGATGGTTGGAATTATCATGGGCAGCAGCTCGGACCTGAAGGTCATGCAGGAAGCCGCCGGTATTTTACAGGAACTGGGCGTAGCCTACGAAATAGATGTGGTGTCGGCCCACCGGACGCCCGAGAAGATGGTCGACTACGGCAAAACCGCCCGGTCACGGGGGCTGAAAGTGATCATTGCCGGCGCGGGCGGGGCCGCCCATTTGCCGGGCATGGTGGCTTCCCTGACCACGCTCCCGGTCATTGGGGTGCCGGTCAAATCCAGCAATTCGATCGATGGCTGGGATTCGGTGCTGTCGATTCTGCAAATGCCGTCGGGTGTACCCGTAGCCACGGTGGCGCTCAACGGGGCCCGCAACGCCGGGATTCTGGCGGCCCAAATCGTGGGCACGTTCGACGAAACCGTCGCCGGGCGGTTGCAGGATTACAAGGAAGAGATGAAAGACAAAGTCGAAAAAATGAGTCAGGAGGTAAAAAAATAACCGGTTTAAGGTTTGACGTTTAACGTCTGAGGTAATCTTAGCAGCGTTAGACGGTGAACTTTAAACGTTAAACCCTAAGTATGGAAACCGAGAATGTGAAGCGCAATCCCCGGCCCACGGAAGGGTCAAGTTTGCCAGCAATCACGCTGGCCGTGCTGGTGCTGACGATTCTGGCGCTGCTGTACATCGGTTATGAGTACGTGGCCGATGATGTAAAAGGGTCGGAGGAACTGACCAGTGTTGCGCTCGACACGACGGTGCAAAAACCGGTGGAACTGCCTATCGAGCCGGAACTGGTAGCGCCGATCGAAATCGATACGTCGAGCCGGAACGCGCCGGTCGATTTGTCGCAGGCTACACCACCACCCGCCGAGGAAGAGAAGAAGGAGGAACAGAAAAAACCAGCGCTCGATTCGGAAGAACGACCGGCAAAAGGAACACCACCGGCGGAAAAACCGGTTGCCGAAACGCGGACGGAAAAACCAGCGCCGGTCGCAAAACCGGCGGAAGAAAAACCCCGGGAAGAGAAAAAAGAAACGCCCAAAGTCAGCGTTCCGGCGGGGGGTGTTTCACTGACCCATACCGTAAAACCGGGGGAGACGATTTACAGCGTGGCTACCCGGTATAATCTGAGTGTCAATGCCTTAAAAGCGTTGAACCCAGAGTTGAAAGACAACGATGTGAAAGCCGACGTGACGAAACTGCGCGTAAAAGCGCGGGCGTATCATACCGTTGGGGCGGGTGATATTCTGCGGGTTGTGGCCGAAAAGTACGGCGTGACGGTTGAGGCACTGATGAAAGCCAACGGCAAAACCAAGAATCACGCGGCCCGGGGTGAGAAGCTGATCATCCCCTACGCCGAACGCCAGTAGACAGTAGTTTCCGGTACAGTGCCCCTTTTTCTAACGTCCTGCGGTTGCAGAATTTACCGACAATTCGATTCCATGAAAACCATTTTTGCCACTCTCTTCTGTATTGGTCTGGCCCTGACCGGCGCGACTGCTCAAAACAAAATGAAAAAATCCGACCTGCAACACGTGGTGCTGTTCAAGTTTAAACCGGAAACGACGCCCGCAAAAGTAAAGGAGATTGTTGCGGCTTTTGAAGCACTGCCGTCGAAGATCAAGGAAATCAAAGGATTTAAGTGGGGAACCAACAACAGCCCGGAGGGGCACGATAAGGGATTGACCCACGCCTTTATCCTGACGTTCGATAACGAAAAAGACCGGGACACCTACCTGCCGCACCCGGCTCACAAGGAGTTTGGCAAGATCGTCGGTCCGTGGCTGGCCGATTTGACCGTCGTCGATTTCACGAATCAGGCGAAATAGCCTGGAAAACAAAAAAGGAGGAAAGGAAAAAGGCTTGCCTTTTTCCTTTCCTCCTTTTTTGTTTTTATTTCTCGCTTTCGGCCAGGAAACCTTTCCGTTTCAGGAGGGTGTCCATGAATTTCAGTTCGTTTTCGGTGGTGAAAATCGAATACGGAAGATAAATAAACTGGGCGTTTTTCATGCCTTTGGCCACGATTTTGGCCAGCCAGTTTACTTTCATGCCCGTCATGGCCTGGTCGTTGGAAACCACCATGATATACGCGTCTTTGTCTTTGGTGACACTCCGGATTTGATCCCACTTCAGAATGCCGCCTTCGCGGGCGTTCAGTTTCAGCAGAATCTGGCGACTGTCGATTTCATAGACGTATTTCTGAAACAACGTCTTGGTTTGCTCCATTTGGGTAATCCCCGTAAACTGCACCGCCCAGAACAGCACGTAGAGAATGGTGAGCAGCACGATAACGAGGTAAATCCACCAGTTGGAGTAAACACCCGTCAAATTCAGGATCACATTGATGAGAATAAGGGCCAGCGGTACGAAGCCCCAGTACCAGTTTTGTTTTACCCAGCTACGCATCGCCAGACTGATGTAGGTTTTCTGGTCGAGGGCGTATTTTTTGGTTTTAATAATCATTGAAATAAAACTTTAGACAAACGAGGTGAGACAAGAGAGGTAAGAAACGTGGTTTGTCTCCTGTCTCACTTCTCTTGTCTGAATACCAGCTTGCAAAAGTACGAAAAGGCTTCGTTTATTTTGTGCCTTCGGCCTTTTCGGTTAATTTTCATTTTTCAATGAAGCGAGTATGACTGCCGAAATTACCCAGATTCTGACGCGCGTGCAGGTGGAACAGAAAATCCGCCGGATTGCGTTTGAAATTTACGAGAACAACTTTGAACAATCGGAGGTCATTCTGGCCGGGGTGTCGGGCGAAGGCTACGTGCTGGCCCAGCGGCTGGCGGAGGTATTGCAGCAAATTGCCCCGCTGGATACCAAAGTCATGAAAATCAACCTGGACAAAACCACCCAGCAACAACCGCCGATTCATCTGGACGCCGGGGATACGGTTTTTACCAACAAATCCGTGGTGGTGGTCGATGACGTGCTGAACTCGGGCCGGACGCTGGCCTTTGCGCTGCAACCCTTCCTGAACGTTCCGCTGATCAGCCTGAAAGTAGCGGTGATTGTCGACCGCGATCACAAACGCTACCCCGTGGCGGCCGATTACATTGGCTACAAACTCTCCACCACGCTCACCGAACACGTGCAGGTCGTGCTGAGTGACGAGGAGCGGATGGGGGTTTATCTGCAATAAAAACCGGTTTTCTTTTTCAAAACCGCAGTTCCTGGGTCAGGTACGTGCTTTGGTTGTCGCCTTTGATCTGGGTCGTAACGGTCAGCGGTTTCTGGTTCCAGTTGATGGTAAACAGGCCGTAGTTCAGTTCGAAAACCACCTGGCCGACGCGTAGGGCATTGATTTCTTCGCGGGGTTTGCCGACGTGGGTGAGGCCGCTGCTGGTGATGTCGTAGAGGTCGTAGCCCAGCCCCGGAACGCTGACTTTAGAGACTTCGGCGATGTGCCGGTCGCCACTGATCAGAATGGCTCCTTTGGGTTTGGTTTTACCCAGCAGGTCGAAAAACCGCTGCCGGGCGGTGGGGAAATTACCCCATTTTTCGGATTTGTGGTCGTTGGCCAGAAACTGAATCCCGCAGCCAATGATGTGTACATCGGCATCGGAATGGGTCAACTGCTGCTCCAGCCATTTCCACTGGGCCTCGCCCAGAATGTCGCCGGACGGATCGGGAACGTTGACTTTATTTTCTTTCTTCAACGGGTCGCGGAAATACCGGCCATCCAGCAGAATCACTTTCACGCGCTGGCCTTTCGGCCCGTAGGTATGAACCGAATACGCGCCTTCCTGCTTCCGGAGCGGGTCGCTGGCGGGCACATCCAGAAAATCGAGTATCAGTTGCTGGCTCTCTTTCCGGCGCGGGTATTCCTTGCCGCCGTCGTTGACACCATAATCGTGATCATCCCAGACGCCAATGATTTTGGTGGATTGACGCAACCGGGCGTAACCCGGATGCGATTTCTGTTTGTTGTACTTGGCCTTCAGCGTATCCATGTTTTCCGAATCACCGTAGATGTTATCGCCGAGCCAGACCCAGACATCCGGTTTTTGAGCCACAATATCATCCCAGAGAAGCATCGGACGTTTCTGGTCGCTGCACGAGCCGAAGGCAATGGTGGTGACCGGTTTTTGGGTGTCCGACGCGGTGGCTGCGGTTTTGGGCGTACGGCAGGCGGTCAGCGTGGTACAGGCAAGAAGGGCGAAGTAAACAACGTTTTTCATCAGGCTTGGGAAGAGAGTTGATACAAAAGTAAAAAGTCCGCGCGGTTTTGGCACGGACTTCAGGATTTGTTAACGGAAAAGTAAGAAATCCGTTACTTTCCCGTCTGCGAGGTAAACGTGCTCTCGAAAATCTTGTCGGCATTGCCCGCTTCAAAACCGTCGCGCCGGTGTTCGCGCCGGATCTGGTCGGGCGGCAGGTGCTGAAATTCGGGCAGGATGCGCCGTTCGGCAAACTCGACGTACGAACCGGCAATGCGGTGCGTCTGGCCGTTGGCAAATTCCGCGTCAAGCATCTGGGCCACCGTCGACGCCTGTAACAACCCACCGTCGGGGCTGATCTTGATTTTGCCGCCCGAATCGTTCAGCTTAAAACCGCGTTTTTCCAGAAAATCGGTAAACTCCTGAATGGTGTTATAACCCGGTTTCAGGTTGTGTACACTGATCGTGAAATGGTTCAGATAATACCGGTTGTAAATTACCCAGGCGGCATATTCACTTTCCTTCAGCAAGGTCAGGTAATCATCCAGCGTGGGCATTGGCCAGAGCGGCTGGTGCAAAAACCGGTCAACGGCTTGGGCATCGTCCAGGTCTAGGCTATCGACCGGATCAAAAACCACCGAGTCGGTGTACTGATAAATGATGTGCTGCGCCTGGTCCGACAAATCCCGCACCCGCAGTTCGCTGACGAAGATGCGCGGGTAATGTGGTTTGGGCGGGCTGTACCAATAAGCATTCAGCTTCTTCTCCTTGAAATCGTAGGGTTCGCGTTTTTCGTAACCGTAGTGCAGGAAAATCTTCTCGAACGATTGAATCCCGAGGCTCGGAACGCCCATCGTCCGGAACGCAATATGATCGTTTTCAATATCGTCCGGTTTTTGAATGACATTTTCGTCGATCAGTGCGTCGATAATGCCCAGCACATCGGGAACGCGTTCGCGGTACCGGCTCATCAAACCGTCTAAAACGGCGTCGAGGGTTTGGAGTTTTTGGGATGATGTGGTCATGGTGAAACGGGTCTTGGAGTAAAGATACCGATTTTGTCATTCAACCACCACTTCATCCACACTCACCGAGGTAGGCAGGCCTTCGCGCGGAAAACCCGCCGGGGCCGGACCCGCATTTTTGGCCCGGATGCGCACGTACCGCGCCCGGACGGTTTTGAAATCGGCCACGACTGGCAGCATGCCCCATTTTCCTTCGAACGGATACCTGACGGGCTGGCTGATGGCGTCTTTGTAGGTCTTGCCATCCTGCGACAAGCCAATTTCGACCGCCGAGGGCGGAAAGTCGTTGTATGAAATCCGCTTCAGAAAATTCGCCGAAACCTTCGTAACGGGCCGGACTTCGCCCAGATCAATCGTCACTTCCAGATCATCACCCAATACCGTGACCCATTCCGACTTGTTGCGCGGGCTTTGGGCCACCTGGCCGTCGGTGAGTTTTTTCTTCGTGGGGTCGGATTTTTCGGCGGCTGCGTTGGCGTAGGTATACGGTTTTCCCTTGGCCCGGTGAATGTAAAACGTCTCCTCAAACTGCGCCCCGGCGGTGGTGACGGCTTTGATCGTCGTTGTTTTTTTCAACGCAATGGGGGTCATGTATTCGGTCGAAGCCGTATTCGGTTGTTTGCCGTTGGTGGTGTAGTAAATCTTGCTGTCGGAATCGAGTTTTTCCAGCCGCACCTGCAGCTGGTCGGCGTCGGTAAACTGCGTGACGGCCCGCACGTCGAGCAGCCGTTTCGAATAATTGACGTTCAGGTATGAAAGCCGTTTGAGATGTTCTTTCAGCCGCATGGCAAAATCCTCGAAATTGCGCGGCCCTTTCGGCATCCAGCCGATTTCGGCCAGCGCCGACGCCCGCGGATACACCATGTACTCGACGTGTTGGGTCGTCGGGATGTATTCGGTCCAGACGTTGCCCTGCACGCCCAGGATAAACTTTTGCTGCTCGGGCGTCAGTTCGGCCGGGGTAGGTTCATAGCTGTAAACTTTCTCGATGGGCAGATAACCGCCCCCGGCCAGCGGTTCCTGGGCCGGATTCGCCTGATACTGGTCCAGGTAGCAGAATTCGCCGGGCGTCATCACCACGTTATGCTTCTGTTTGGCGGCTTCGATACCGCCTTCCGTGCCGCGCCAGCTCATCACCGTTGCATTTTTGGCTAAGCCTCCTTCCAGAATTTCGTCCCAGCCGATGATGGCCCGGCCTTTGGAGTTGACGAATTTTTCGATGCGCTGAATAAAGTAGCTCTGCAAGGCGTCTTCATCTTTCAGTTTCAGTTTTTTGATCAGGTCCTGGCAAAACGGGCTGGCTTTCCAGGCATCTTTCGGGCATTCGTCCCCGCCGATGTGGATGTATTTTCCGGGAAACAACGCCATGACTTCCGTCAGCACATTCTGCAAAAACGCAAAGGTGGGTTCGCTCGGGCAATAAACCTCCTTGAAAATGCCCCAGCGTGTTGCGACCTCGTACTTTTTGGCCGGATCGCACGAAAATTCGGGGTAAGAAGCCAGTGCCGCCAGCGCGTGGCCGGGCATTTCAATTTCCGGAATGATGGTGATGTGCCGCGCAGCCGCGTACCGGACAACCTCTTTGATCTGTTCCTGGGTATAAAAACCACTGTATTCCTTGCCATCGTACTGGAACGGGTAGTTTTCGGCGTTATGGCCCACTACGGTTTCTTTTCGTTTCGAGCCGATTTGCGTCAGTTTGGGGTATTTCTTGATTTCGATTCGCCAGCCCTGGTCGTCGGTCAGATGCCAGTGAAAGGTGTTGAGTTTATGCAGGGCCATCAGGTCGATAAACCGCTTGACGAACGAAACCGGCATGAAATGGCGGCTGACATCGAGCATCAGTCCCCGGTAGCTGTAGCGGGGCCGGTCCAGAATCTGGCAGGCCGGAACCGTCCAGGCGACGTTGTCCACTTTCGTCGGGCTGAAAACCGCCGTGGGCAGCAGTTGCAGCAGGGTCTGGACGGCGTAAAAATAGCCCTTCGGGGTTTCGGCTTCCACCAGAACGCGTTCCGGCGAAACATTCAGCGTATAACCTTCCGGGCCACAGCGTCCGGCTTTGTGGGCCTGAAACACAATGTGTTTGCCTTTGACAAGGGCAGGTGTCGTGGGAGCAACCACAATGGGGAAACCGCTGGCGGTTTTGAGTTGGCTGACCAGCAATTGGGCGGCAGTCCGCTGACCCGCGTCTTTAGCGGCAACTAAAACCCGTGTGGCAGCCGTGACGGTAAACTGACCGTCTTTACCCGAAAACTGGGCCGGAAACGGGAGGAGGTTATAAGCGTTGTCGGACTGGGCAAAAAGGGGAAACGAAAGCGCAAGGCAGAACAGAAAGGCAACAAAACGTTTCATGGAGAACAAGACGGTGGTTGGCAAAAATCAAAGGTAGCCAAAAATGGAGGGAAGACTTTCAGGATTGCTATCAAACGGTTTCGGACGGTTCCTGAAACGTGAGCGGAACCCGGATGACCACGCGCGTTCCGGCGGGTTCGTTGTCGTCGTTGACTTTGTCAATAATCGTCACGCCAGCTTCTTTGCCGCTACGCTGGTGAATCAGCTGGAGCCGTTCTTCGGTTACTTTCAGACCGACGCTCTGGTGCGATGTCGCTGATTTCTTCTTGATTTCGCCCGCTTTCTGCCGCCCCACGCCGTCGTCGTCGACCAGGCATTCCAGGTGTTCGTTGACGGGTTTGATGCAGATCTGAATCCGGCCCCGGTTTTTTTTGTGCGCCATGCCGTGCAGAATGGCGTTTTCAATGTACGGCTGAATAATCATGGGCGGAATTGACACCCGTTCCAGATCCAGCGAGGGATCGGTTTCGATCGAAAAGTCGAATTTATGCCCAAACCGGAGCTGTTCGAGTTCCAGATACAATTGAAGCTGCTCGCACTCGCTGGCCAGCGTGACCCATTCCTGTCGGGAGTTGCCGAGAATGAGTCGCATCAGCCGCGCAAATTTGACCAGGTATTTGTCGGCGTTATCGCTGTCATTCTGGAGCACGAACAATCGCACAGCGTTCAGGGAATTGTACAGAAAGTGCGGGTTCATCTGTGACCGCAGCGCCTTCATTTCCGACATCGCAATCCGTTCCCGTAAATCGCTTTTTTCCTGCTGTTCCCGGGCCGCTTTACGGGCCTGCCACTGCGCAATCGCCACCCCGAGTGCGATCAGGGCCGCTCCCGCGCCAATCCGGAACCACCAGGTTTCCCAGAAAGGGGTCTGGATGGTAACGCGCAGCCGGTAGCCGGTCCGGTTCCAGATGCCGTCGTTGTTGGCCGCAATAATATGCAAAACGTACTGTCCCGACGGAAGGCTGGTATAACTCGCAAACGGCCGGTTTCCGGCCTGATTCCAGTGGTCTTCGAAGCCTTCCAGCCGGTAGGCGTACCGGTTGGCCGCGGGGTTGTCGAAGTTGAGCGCGGCCATTTCAAAATTGAACTGATTCTGATTGTGCTCGAGTTCAATCAAAGGCGGATGGGCCGTGGGACCTTGCAGAAATTCGCGGCCGTTGACCTTGAAGGACGTCAGGAAAACCGGGGGCGCAAACCGGTTGATGCGAACCCCGCCGGGCTGGATGTAAACCAGTCCCCGCAGGGCCCCGAAATAAAGCCGTCCTTTGTTATCGCGTTCGCTCGAGCCCGACTCAAATTCCGTCGTGGGCAGGCCATCGGCTTCGTCGAACGCAATGAAGCGGATTTTGCGAACATCGGTGACGGCGGCTCCGTTGCTGGTGCTGATCCAGAGCGTATCGCCGGTATGGCGCAGGGCCGCAATATCGTTGTTGGGCAGTCCGTGTTTGGTGGTGTAAATCTCAAAGCGCTTCGTGCTTTCGTCGAGTCGGGCCAGGCCGTTGTCGGTGCTGAACCACATGCGGCCGTTGCTATCCTGGGAAAAGTCGGTCACACCGTCGTCGGGCAGGCTGTGCGGGTCGTTTTCGTCGTGGACGTATTCTTTCAGGAGTTTCAGGTCCGGGCTGATTTTGTAAACCGGCCCGAAACCGCCCACCCAGAGATTGTTGCCCTTGTCAATAAAAAGGGTGTTGTAATTTTTGCCGGGGAGCTTGCGAATGCGTTCGTCGTTGAATCGGTTGAGGTATTCGCCGGTTTTCGGGTCGTAGATCGTTAATTTTTCGTTGGTGCCGATAAAAATCCGGCCATCCCTGGCCTGCGTGCAGTAAAAAACCTGACCACCCGCTACAAAATCGCGTCGTTTCGGATCGAAAGGCGGGTAATTGGCGGCATTGTCGAGGGCGGGGAGACACGGAATCTGCTCGAACCGGTGCGTGGTGGTGTCCAGCCGGCTCAAACCCGTAAAGTGCCCTACCCAGATTTTTCCGGTTCGGTCGGCCAGGGCGTTGTACGTCAGATTATTCCCAACGCTGGCTGGATTTTTGGGGTCATGCCGGTATACCCGGTACGATTGCTTCTGCGGATCGATCATCACCAGCCCGTCGCGGCTGGCGACCCAGAGTCGGTCCTGCCGATCGAACGAAAGCGAGGAGGCATCCAGTCCTAAGGTTGAAGTGGGGCGGTACCCCACATCGTCGTAAAGGGAGCGAAACTTATCGATTTTCGGATTGAACCAGCTCACACCGGCATCGTCGGAGCCAATCCAGATGATGCCGGATCGGTCTTCGAACAAGGTTCGCAGGGAGTTGGAAACCAGGCTTCGGGGGTTATTTTCATCATTCCGGTAGCCCAGAAAGCGGTTTTTGGCGGCATCATACCGGTATAACCCTTCACCCGCCACCGCCACCCACAGGATCCCATTCTGAGCCAGCAGCAACGAAGCGATGCTTTGCCCCGCATTGAGGGGCATTGGCTGAAACCGGCCCGTAACCGGATCAAAAATGGCCACCTGGCCTTTGCGGGTTCCGACATACAGGACACCCGACTGCGGATGCCGGAGCAGTGCGGTTACATGATCATCCGGCAGCGATGTAGGCACGGTAGCGTTCCGGCGATACGACCGAAATTGATGGGTAGCCACCTGATAGGCGTAAAGACCCGCCTGCGTGCCGATCCAGAGGGTCGAGCCGTCCACCAGGAGTTTCCGGATAAAATTAGCCGTCGGGCGCTCCGACGTATCGACCGGCATGGTCAGGAGCCGGGATTGACCGGTTTGCGGGTTAAACTGAACAACGCCCCCGCTGGTGCCGAACCAGAGCAAACCATCGGGCGTCTCAGCCGCCGTCCGAATCAGGTTGCAGCCCTCGCCGAGCGCTTTGAAGGAGTACCGCCGAAAGGCCTGGGTCTGGGGATCGACCCGCGCGAGCCCGGTTTGGGTTCCCACCCAGAGAATGCCATTTTGCGCCTTGAATACACACCGGACCGTGCGGTGCGGCAGGGAGTGAGGATTTCCGAACTGGGGCGTATAATTGATGCAACGCAGACCGTCGAACCGCGTCAGGCCGCTGACCGTGCCGATCCAGATGAATCCCAGATCATCCTGCGTAATGGACGAGGTATAATTGGTTGCCAGCCCCTGCCGTAACGATAACCGCTGAAACGAAAGCGTGGGCGCCTGCGCAAGTGCCTGTACACTCAACCACCATAAAAGTAGCAGCAACGCCGGGCGTCGTTCGAAAATCATTGATAAACCGCGAAGGAATAGGTTACCGATCAGTGACAGGTCTCAAATGACGCAAAAATAAGGGGAAAAACTGATCATTTGAGCGACTATCGTTAAAAGTCCTCCGCTGAAAGCAGTTTATTATTAAAGGGTTATGGTTGCAAAATCCAATCTTTTATTAACCGGTCAAGCCTACGCCGGCGGCCCGTCGCGGCACAAAACCTTATTCGGCCGCTAACTGAAAAACCGCTCCGTGCAGGCTTTCGTCGATCCGCAACTGGCACGCCAGCCGGCTGTCGGAATCGGCATCCGGTAAGGTATCGAGCATTGCCCCCTCGGCATCATGGATGGGCGGAAGGTGGTCGGCCCCTTCCAGGACGTGGACGTGGCAGGTGGCGCAGAGGGCCATGCCTCCGCAGGTGGCCAGAATCGGGTAATCCGACCCTTTCAGGACTTCCATCAGACTGAGGCTGATGCCTTCCGGAATTTCGAGCGGCTGCCGGTCGCCGTTGCGGTCTTCAATCGTGAAGTGAATCATAGGTATAGCATAAAGAAGTTAGACAAGAGAGGAAAGACGGACTTTAAGTCTCTTGTCTAGCTTCTTTTGTCTTTTAAAAAGTAGGAATTCCGTTGACGGTGGTGTATTTAAAGCTCAGTTTCTGGTCGGGATAGACGTACTTGAACGCGCTCTGGCACATCAGGGCGGCTTCGTGAAAACCGCAGAGAATCAGTTTCAGCTTGCCCGGATAGGTGTTGATGTCGCCGATGGCGTAAATCCGTTCCACATTGGTGGAATAGTCGGTGGTATCGACCTGAATCGCCGACTTATCGATTTGCAGGCCCCAATCAGCAATCGGGCCGAGTTTGGGCGTCAGGCCGAAGAGCGGAATCAGGTGGTCGGTTGCCAGCGTCCGGACGGTTTTGTCTTTGGCCGTGACGGTGATTTCCTGCAAATGGCCGTTGCCGGAAACGCGGGTAATGTTGGATTGCAGAATGAGATTGATCCGGCCTTCCTGTGCCAGTTCGAACACTTTTTCGGCCGAATCGGGCGCCCCCCGGAAACTGTCGCTGCGGTGGATGAGGGTCACTTCGCTGGCGATGTTGGCCAGAAAAACCGTCCAGTCGAGGGCCGAATCGCCCCCGCCCGCCAGCACCACGCGCCGGTCGCGCAGCAGTTCCGGATTTTTGACCATGTAGGCAACGCCTTTTCCTTCAAACGCTTCCAGCCCCTCAATTTCCGGTTTTCGGGGTTCGAAGCAGCCCAGGCCACCCGCAATGACCACGACCTGGCAATGCACCAGGGTCTGGTCGTTGGTCGTGATGTAAAACGAGCCGTCGGGCTGGCGTTCCAGACGTTCGACCCGTTCGCCGAGCGTGAACGTCGGGTGGAACGGGTCGATCTGTTCCATCAGGTTATCCACCAGCTGCTGGGCTTTCACGTCCGGAAAACCGGGAATATCGTAAATCGGTTTTTGCGGATAAATCTCGGACAACTGCCCGCCCACCTGCGGTAGGGCGTCGATCAGGTGGCAGCGCATTTTCAATAGTCCGGCTTCAAAAACGGCAAACAGGCCGACGGGGCCCGCGCCAATGATGCAAATGTCAGTCGTAATCATCGTTCTCAGGTTGTAGTAGATGGTGTGAGTTATAAGCCGGGCCGATCGGTTTTTGCCTTCAAAAGGGTCCTGCCCAGTAGGCAACGGGGCTGCGCTCGTCGGGACTAAACCGCGGCTCCCACAAAACATGCTGCAAAGGTAGGGGCTAAAACCGCCTTTTGTTATAACGAAAGGTATGATAAATCAGAATTGTCTATAAAAAAAAGGAATGGGTAGGCGGTTTTTCGGGTCGATTGAGCCAATGGTCCTGTGTTGACGTATAAAGCCGCTTTTTCGGCGCAAAATGCGACAGCTTCACCCAACTAAAACGGCCAACTTTGTAGCCGTAGTTGAACGCTACTTAACAAAAACAGTAAGCAACATCACAACATGAAAAAGCTATTGAGCCCGTTTGCGACTTCGTTCGCAACGCAATCGGCATGGATGAGTGCCGTTTTCACCAAGCAGGCGTTGGCCATTCTGCTCTCCGCCACGTTCCTGGTAACGGGGTGTAAAAAAGACCCCGAAGTCGAACCTGCGCCCTCCAACACCGTCACGGCTAATGCCGGACCTGATCAGGAAGTTCAGGTGGGCCAAACCGTCAAACTCGACGGTAGTGCATCGACCGACAGCAAAGGCACACCGTTGACCTACCAATGGACTGTCGCCAGCAAACCCGCCAAAAGCACGGCCGCCATCGCATCGGCGACGACCGCGAAACCGACCTTTGTACCCGATGAAGTGGGGGATTATGAACTGGAACTGACGGTTTCAAACGCCAACGGAACCAGCAAGGATAAAGTAAAACTGGTCGCTACAGTGGCCCAACCAGTTGCTATCGACAAGAACATTACCGTCAAAACCGTCCTGACCGACCGCATCGCCAGCCCGGATTACCCGGATTATATCATCACGAAAAGCATTGCGGTCACGCACGAGCTGACCATCGAACCCGGTGTTGTCATTGCCTTTGAACGGGATGCGCGTCTGGATATCAACGACAATGGCGGTTTGATCGTCGCTAAAGGAACGCCGGAGAAGAAAATCCGCTTCATCGGGGCCGAAAAAACGAAAGGGTACTGGGTTGGCATCATGGTGTACTCGGGCAGCAACGCCAACGTCTTTGAAAACATCGAAGTAATGCATGCCGGAAGCCGGGCCATCATCAGTGGTACCAAAGCCGGGATGGCGCTGTTCGGGGGTGGAAAAGCTCAGATTGCTTTGAAAAACAGCCTGTTCTCGCAAAACGACGGTTACGGTCTGCTGGTGCAGGATGGCGGTCTGCTCCGCGAATTTGCCGCCAACACGTTTACTAAAAATTCGGAAGCCGGGATTATTGTAGACCCGTCCAATGTCGAAAAACTGGATAATGCTTCGGTTTTCACGGGCGAAAACGGCCGGAACGTGGTCGAAATCAGAGGCTACTACCTGCGCGACGGCAACGATATTACCTGGGGCGGTTTTAAAGACAAAACGCCCTATCGTCTGCTGGGTGACTTTGCGGTCGAAGTGGGCCTGACGCTGAGCCCGGGGGTAACGATTGAAGCGGCCCGCGATGTGGTCATGATGATCAACTCCAAAGGCTATCTGATTGCCAAAGGGACGGCCACTGACAAAGTAACGATCACGGGAGCCGAACGCACAGGGGCGTACTGGAAGGGCCTGATCTTCTACTCGGTGAACTCCCGCAACCTGATTGAAAATGCCGAAATCAGCAACGGGGGCAGCATCACGATTGTCTCGGGTAAAAAAGCCAACGTGGCGCTGTACGGGGGCAACCTGACACTGAAAAATTCCACGATTTCGAAGAGTGGCGGTTATGGGGTCTTTGTAAGCTACAGCTCCAAACTGAATACGGATGCTGCCACGGTGAACACCTTCACGGGCAACGCGCAGGACGGAGTTCTGCTTGAAAAATAATCTTGAGTACCTTGAGATTAAGGGTTTAGGGATACTGATACAGCCCGGTACAGCTTGTGCCGGGCTGTTTTGTTGTCAGCGTCATTCGTTCAGCCGGCACCGGGCAGAACCTCCCGGAATAGCGCCGAAGAAGCCGGTAAACCGGAACGCGCCAGCTATTGGCTGAATTCTTCCTATTGTTGATTATGAATAGGTTACCCGGTTTTTGGTGTGCACTTTCGGCGCATGAAAATCATCGCTCTAACCAACTGGTCGCTCCTTGGCGCTTACGCTATCCTGGTGATCTACCTGGCGCTGACTCTGCCAGAGTCCGGCTCCGATCCGGCCGGGCGCGGGCTGGCGGTGGGGTATCTGCCCGGGGGCGTGGGGTTGCTGGTGGCGCTATTCGGATTAAACCTGCTGCCTTTCCGGTTCACCCGAATGGCGGTGCTGGTTGCCGCGCTGGTGCCGTTTGGCGTCGGCCTGCGGGAAGCGGCTAGCCGGTTTTACGACGCGCAACAGTTACAGCAGACTGAGCGGGGGCGCTGGGACGGCTCCTTCTATTTCAGGGAACCGGATCAGTTACGGATTGCCGAAGCCATTGCCGCCAACGATGTCGTGCAGTTGCGGACGCTGCTGGCCGAAGCCTTTCTGCTCAACGAAAGCGGGGAAGAACACATTACGCTGCTTGATTTTGCGACGCTGCGAGCCGTTGGTTCGGAGAATCCGGCTGCCCACCTGCCTCTGCTGGAATTGCTGCTGGAAAATGGTGCCCTGATTGAAACCGACGATACGCTGCACACGCCGACGCACGCGCTGGTGGCCCGGCAAAGTCCGGCGGTTTTGCTGGAATGGTTTCTGAAGAAAGGGGCGGACCCAAACGCACGGCACTGCCGGAAGCAGGACATCCCGGTTTTGTTCGCCGTGCTGGACGATCCCAAAGATCGGGTGAAAAAGGTAGAGCTGCTGCTCGAACACGGCGCCGATCCGAACAGCATCTATCCCCCGACGGCCCCCGGCTGGCTGGCGGGGCATCCGGTTTTGCTGGCGGCCGCCCGGCAGGATCTCTGGGGTGTATGCCGGGCCTTGTTGAAACATGGGGCCGATGCCACGGTGGCCGGACCCCAAAAACTGACGTTTCGGGGCGTGGTGGCGCAGCGGGGAAAAACGTATGCCGAAACCGGGGCGGTGCCGGCGGATTTTGTCGCCTTGCAAAAAAGTTTAAACAATTTACCAAATGGGAATCCCTGACGAACAAGTCGTTAAACCCGTTTCAGGCTGGCGAGATTGGGGCTATACGATAAGATTACGGGAATAATTGCAACTACCGGGTGGCTCACAGGGTCTTGTTATCAAACTGTGGGATCGCATGCAGGGCCGGTGGCCAGTTTCTTGAATACCCGTTTTCGGACTCAATGGTATTGAAACACAAGCTAATAAGGCGGTTTGCAACCGCTCCGGGTCGCCTGCACGCGGCTATCCCGCGCTAACCGCAACACCGATGAATAGCCTGATTAAGTACGACAAGTATCTCGCCCGGCTTGTCATGATTTCGTTTTTTCTGCCCAATCGTGTGCAGATTTTTTTGCTCATGGGAATTTTCCTGTTCTGGTTGATCAGGGATAATTTTGTCTACAAAAACCAGTTTTTCCGGCCCTATGGCGGAGCTCTCGTGCTGGGAAGTGTCTACCTGCTGTATGCGATTTACGTCCCCTTTACCGACCCAGCCTTTCGCTCCGGCGTTCTTTTCGATCTCGAACAAAAAGCCACCTTGTTTGCCGCTCCTTTCATCGTGTTGCTGATGCAGCCACAGACGCGGAAAATTATTTCGGGCGAATTGCTCTTCTTTGTGTACGGCTGTTTTCTTTCCTGTCTGGTAGGAAATCTCCTGTACCTGCACGAATACGGCTGGCACATAACCGGCCCGGAAGCCCATATTCAGTACCGGCTTTATTTTGAGAAAATTACGGGTCTGCATCCGACCTATATGGGAATATACCTCTGCTTTTCAACGGCCATTCTGCTGATTTCGCCCCAACACCGGCAGCAGTTGAAAGGCTGGAAACTGGGGGCGGTGCTGTTTCCGTTGTTTATGTTTCTGATGGCGCTGATGCCCAAAGCCCCGGTTATTGCCCTCTTCGTGATCCTGGGCTATTACGGCTGGATCAATCGGGAGCACAAATACCGGTTTGTGCCGATCATGGCGGTTTTGCTGGTTTCAGTCTCCGTCGCCTGTATTTCCATTCCGTTCAGCAGCCAGCGGATTGGGGAGTTTTCGACGGCTTTGGAAGCGAAGCCCAACGATAACCCGATGGACAATTCAATCCAGATGCGCCAGGTCATCTGGTCGGTCGATCTGGATGTGCTGAAAGAACACTGGCTGGGTGGGGTCGGTCCCGGTGAATTGGACCGGTTTTTGACGGCGCAGTATGAGGTGTATGCCCGCAGGCTGAACGTGCCGCTGGTAGCGTATGATACACATAATGAGTATCTTAATCAATGGCTGGCGTTTGGGGTGGTTGGTATTGGCTTGCTGTTGCTGACCCTGGGGATTCAGTATGCCAACGCCATCCGTCGACACGACCACCTGTATATGCTGCTGCTGATGGTGTTTACCGTGACCTTCTTTACGGAAAATGTCTGGTCGCAGCAAAAAGGTATCGTGTTTTATTCCTTTTTTACCTCCTTGTTTTTCTTCGTGGGCATGAAACTCCGGCCCAAATCTGCCGAAACCGAAGCCGTTACGCTGAAAACCGCCCGACGGAAGGAAAAAGTGATCCAGGGAATGGAGTTGAAGAGTTAAGAATGATGAGTTAAAAGTTAAGCGTGCGAAGTTGGGTGTGATGAGTTGGCTTTTCGTGTATCTTTAGACGCGGCAGCGCCAACTCATCATTCTTAACTCATCACTAAATTGGATGACCATTCGCCTGGCTACTTTACAGGATATTCCGGCCCTGCTCCGGCTGATTCGGCGCGTGGTGCCGCTCATGCAGGCGGCCGGTAATTTTCAGTGGGATGAGCACTATCCCAGCGCTGCGGTTTTTGAAAAGGACATTGAGCGGGATCAGCTCTGGGTGGCCGAACTGGATCAGCAACTGGTGGGCGTGGCCGCGATCACCACTGATCAGGAACCGGAATACGCCCAGGTGGGCTGGGATCTGACCGAAACCGCCGTGGTAGTCCACCGACTGGCAGTCGATCCGGAGGTTCGGGGACGGGGCATTGCGGCCCGGTTGATGAAACAGGCGGAGGAGGTGGCCCGGCAACGGGGCATCACGGTGCTGCGCATTGATACCAACACCCAAAACGAAGCCACGCAACGGCTTTTTCCGAAACTGGGCTACTGTTTTGCGGGTGAAATCGGACTGGGTTTCCGGCCCGGTTTGCGGTTTTATTGCTACGAGAAACGATTGGTTAGCTGATCAATACCCAGTGATGGTACGCCCTTTAGTTGCCCTGATGGCGCTGTTGATGACGGCATTTTGGGCCGTCGGTCAGGCCCGGAAAGATACCCGGCCTAATATCGTGCTCATCGTGGCCGATGATCACGGACGCGAAGCCGTGGGTTGTTACGGCAACCCGGCTATTAAAACGCCCCATATCGACCAGCTGGCGGCCGAAGGCACCCGCTTTACAAACGCGTTTTGCACCACGGCCAGTTGCAGCCCCAGCCGCTCGGTTCTGCTGACCGGTTTGCACAACCACGCTAACGGCATGTACGGTCTGGAGCACCGCGAACATCATTTCAGTTCGTTCGACACGGTTCGTTCACTGCCGGTTTTGCTCGGGCAGGCCGGTTACCGGACCGCCCGGATTGGCAAATTCCACGTCGCCCCCGAACGCGCTTACCAGTTTCAGCAGGTGCTAAAAAGGGGCGGTACCAACGACCCGGCTTCGATTGGTCGCAGTCCGGTTGAGATGGCGGATTTGTGTTATTCGCTGTTTTCGGAGGTTTCTGAAAAACCGTTTTTCCTCTATTTTGCCACCGACGACCCGCACCGCAGCAATGCCGTTGCGGCCAACGGTTCACCCGTTTTCAAGAGCGATCAGGCGAACCGGTTTGGCAACCGCCCGGGCGGTTATCCGCAGGTGCACGACGTTTTTTACCAACCGTTTCAGGTGAGCGTACCGCCGTATTTGCCCGATACCCGGGCAACCCGGCAGGAACTGGCGCAGTATTACGAAGCGGTCAGCCGGCTCGATCAGGGGGTGGAACGGCTGGTTGCCCTGCTGAAAGAAACCGGTCAGTACGACCATACGGTTATTGTGTATTTGTCGGACAACGGGGCGCCGTTTCCGGGTTCAAAAACTACCCTGTATGAACCGGGGATGCGCCTGCCCCTCATTGTCAAGCTGCCCAAACCGCAAAAACCGGGATTTGTGCAGGATGCGATGGTTTCGTGGGTTGATCTAATGCCGACCCTACTCGATTTTGCCGGGGCCTTGCCGGACACGGTTTATCGGCAGGGACGGAGTTTCAAAGCCATCCTTGAACAGGAAAACGTAACCGGCTGGGATGAGGTGTACGGGTCGCACAGCCTGCACGAGGTGACGATGTATTACCCGATGCGGGTCTTGCGCGAACGGCGGTATAAGCTGATTTTCAACCTGGCGCACGCGCTGCCGTTCCCGATGGCGCTCGATCTGTACCATTCGCTGACCTGGCAGGATGTTCGCCAGGCCGGGCGCAAACAATACGGCAAACGCAGCGTCGAGGCCTTTCTGCACCGCCCGCGTTTTGAATTATATGATCTGCAAACCGACCCCGATGAAGTGCGCAACCTGGCGAACGATCCGAAATACCGGGCCGAACTGCAACGCATGCAGGCCAAACTCAAGCGGTTTCAACAGCAGACCAAGGACTTGTGGATAAGCAAGTGGGAGTTTGAATAGGCTTACATTCTCGGCCTGATCGGAATCCAGACTTCCTCTTCCGAAGCCGGGTCGTCGTTTTTGTAGTTCGCACCCAGAAGCTCGAAATGGGGCCGCTGATCGAGCTGATACGCCGATTGGGGCAGCCAGACGCCAAAGATGTAGTGAAACATGTTGGCAAAATCGGCAGGGCGGCCCCGGTAGAGAAAAACCGCATACAGTCCGCCGGGCAGCAGAAACGATTCCATGCCGTCCGGAATGGCGTCAAAATCAGTGACTTCAACGGCGGCCCATTTCACAAATTCAGTGGTGGGGCCGAAATCCCGGAAGTCGAGCGTCGGGTCGTAAACCTGTAAACTGAATAAATCGGTCGTTACGGCATTCCGGATCGCTTTCCGGTGGGGCATAAAGCTTTGCCACAAATCCCGCGTCTGGTTGTTGGCCAGCGCCATCTTCCGGTTTTTACCGACCAGCTTTTTGGCGGGAAGTTCTTCTATTCTGGGAGTCATCATCGTTACTGTTCATAGCCAGCGCCGGACTTTTCGGCGGTAGTCGTCATACTGATTGCCAAAATCTTTCTGCAAACGGGGTTCTTCCCGCAGGATGATAAAGAGGTTGAAAGCTACAAAAATGGCAAGGCTGTATACCCACAAATTGAGGGATCGGCAAAAAATGCTTTCCCCGGCCAGGATCAGCGACACGCCGACGTACATCGGGTTGCGCGAGTACCGGTACAAACCGGATACCACGAGCCGTTTTGTCGGGTCGGCGGGGGATAAGGTGCCCTGCCCGTCGGTTGCAAACCGCAGGATGCAGAGCAGCATGATGACGAAACCGAGTAGCCCGGTGGCGAGTCCGAGATACTGATAGCCCGTCAGCGGGGCCGCTAGCAAAACCGGCAGGTTCTTCCGAACGATCCAGAACGGCACCAGTCCGGCCACCACGCCGGGTTGTAACAGCGTGAAAAACAGATTGCGCAGCAGGAGCGACAGGCTGACCGGTTTCATGCCGAAAGATCCGAAATTTCGGGCTGAATCGGTAATCTCGTTGACGAATCGGGCACCTGCCCTAAATTCGTTACTTTAGCAGCCCGAAACGTTAGTTCCATGTATATTCTTTACGCCATTCCGAATTGCGATACCGTGAAAAAAGCCCGCACCTGGCTGGCCGAACACGGCGTTGAGTACCAGTTCCACGATTACAAAAAACAGGGCATCGACCGGAAAACGATTGAGCACTGGCTGACCCAAAAACCGTGGGAAGAGCTGGTGAACCGGGCGGGAGCGACCTGGCGTCAGCTGCCCGAGGCCGAAAAACCGACCCAGAGCGAAGCAGCCATTGAGCTGATGATTCATAAACCGTCGGTGATCCGGCGCCCGTTGATCGAAGCCGACGGAAAAATTATCGCGCTGGGTTTTAAACCGGATGCCTACGAAAATGTGTTCTCCCACTGAGGAACACTTGATCCGAATACCGGTATGAGCAAACGCACGCTGGATTCGCCGGAAGCCATTCGTTTTCTGGTGGATTCGTTTTACGACAAAGTCCGGGCTGATGACTTCATTGGCCCCATTTTTACCGACATCGCCCAGGTCGATTGGGGAAAGCACTTGCCCAAAATGTACGCGTTCTGGGAAAACATTATCCTGGGCAACAACGCCTACCAGGGGCACCCGTTCCGACCCCATCTGCTCATCAACCAGCAACATACGCTTACACTCGACCATTTCGAGCGGTGGCTGCAACTGTTTTCAGCCACGCTTTCCGAACATTTTGAGGGCACGAACGCCGAACTGGTTCGCCAGCGGGCCACGCAGATTGCGCTGGTCTGGAACAACAAGTTCGAATACATCAACAATGATTCGGTAATGGGGGAGTGAGGGTTGCTGGCCTGGGTATAGTGACGAAACCAGGTCGCGGTATTGGGCACGATCACCGGCGGTTTTGCCGGTACCAGAACCCGTAAAACGGAATCCCCGTCGCCATTAATCCCAATCCCATCAACGCTTCACGCGGTTGCTCGATGAGCGTGATGACGACCAGCGTCAGGCAGAACAGACAGAAGACAATGGGCAAAACCGGGTAGCCAATAACGCGGTAAGGCCGTGGTACATCCGGCTGCGACCGCCGAAACAGCATCACTCCCAGGGCCGTTGCCCCGTAGAAAATGAACGAGGCAAATACCAGCATGTCGGTCAGCTGGTCGAACGTGCCCGACCACACCAGCGCCACCGCCCAAACGGCCTGCCACACAATGGCCACCGAAGGCGACTGAAACCGGGGATGAATCCGGGAAACCGACCGGAAAAACAGGCCATCGCGGGCCATCGCGTAATAGATTCGGGCGGAGGTCAGAATGGAACTGTTCGTGGCGTTGAAGGTCGTACACAGGATCAGCACCGATACGAGTGTAGCCCCGGTGCTGCCGCTGACATGCCGAATCACCTCGACGGCGGCAATCCGGCCGGGGGTTTGGCTGAGTGCCATCAGGTTCTCAATGGGCAGTACATAAACGTACATGGTATTCAGGAGCAGGTATAACCCCATGACAATCAGGGTTCCGAGGCCGAGCGCAAGGGGTAGGTTGCGCTGCGGGTTCCGGATTTCTTCACCCACGAAAGCGATGTTATTCCAGCCGTCGTACCCCCAGAAAGCACCCAGCGATGCGATGAACATGGCTTTCACCAACACCATCCCTTCGATGGCTCCGGCGTCGAAAGCCGCGCTGTTGTGGCTCAGGTTGGCGAAACTACCCCGTGGAGAACTGAAACCGGCGATGGATAACCCGATAATGGTTACCAAAATCACGCACGACAGCACCCAACTGATGCCACCGGCAAACTGGACGCCCCGGTAACTGGCCAGACTCAGCAGGATGATCAGCAACGAAGCAATTGTGTTGGCCCAGAAACCGGCTTCGTCCTCCAGAAAAAGCAGTCCGACCAGCGACTGGGCAAAAATGTGCGCCAGTGCCGAAATGGCCGCCGTTTTCACCACCGTAAAGTTGCTCCAGCCGTAGATAAAGGCAAAAAACCGGTTGTATACTTTCTGGTAATAGACATATTCTCCGCCCGAATTCGGAAACATCCCGGCCATTTCGGCGTTGGTCAGCGCCCCGGACAGACTCACCAGACCGGCCAGCAGCCAGCACAGCAGAATCAGGCTGGGCGACTGCAAGGCGTCGGCCATAGGAGCCACTTTCTTAAACACCCCCGATCCCACCATCACGCTGCCCACGAGCACAATAGCAGAAGGAAGACTCAAAACACGCGCGAGTTTGGCGACTGGTTTCATCAGTTATAGGGATAAGTCCGTTAAGCCCAAACCGGGTAAACCCGTGGGACGCATCAAGCCGTCTTCGACGATAAAACCGCCTTTGACTACATCTTCGGCGAGATCAAAACTGCCATCCAGATCGATGTAGCGGGTGTTGGGGCAGGCAAAAGCCGCGTGGAGGGCCGCTGTAATGCTGACAATGCTCTCGTCGTTGCAGCCCCAGAACAGCTCAATGCCACTCAGCCGGGCTACCGTCGCGATGTCGAACGAGCCCCGGATGCCGCCACATTTCATGAGTTTGATGTTGAAAATACCGAACGGTTGCGGTTCCCGGGCGAGTTGCAGGGCGGTTTCGCCGTTTTTCAGGGACTCATCCGCGGCCAGGTGCTGGCGGAGGAGCAGCGGCAAGGTGCGTACTTCCTCTTCCGTACCAACGGGCAGCGGTTGTTCGATCAGTTCAACGTTGGCGTCGGCGGTCTGGCCGATAAACTGGGTTAATTGATCGGCCGTATAGCCCTGATTCGCATCGACGCGCAGCAGCAGGTCGGGCCCGACCTGCTCGCGTAGCGTCCGAATGCGGCCGATATCTTCGGTGACGTCGAGGCCGGTTTTTACTTTCAGCACCCGAAAACCCTGTTGAAGATACGCCTGAGCGGCTTCCAGCGTTTCGGCGATGTTCATGATGCCAATCGTCACCGACGTCGGCAGGGCCTTTATTTTTTGCCCGTATAATTCCACAACCGGAATGCCCAGAAACTGCCCGAACGCATCGTGCAGCGCAATATCAAATGCTGCCAGTGTGCCGGGCGCATCCGGGAAAAGCTGCCGGGCTTCGTCGATTAGTTGAAATGTATGCCGAACATCGCGGCCGACGAACTGCTGGATGGCGTCACGTTGCAGGTTGGCAAACGCCTGATCCGGGGATTCGCCGACCACTTCCGGCGACGGGTTGGCCGCGCCCACGCCAAGGATGCCATTGGCTAATTCAATCGTCAGGAAGATGTTCTCGACGGTAGAAATGGTCTGGTAGGCAATCGTGTACGGTTTGGTGAGTGCCAGGTCCCGGCGGTAAGCCCGGATCGATTTAATCTGCATAACGGACGGTTTTCTCGACTAACTGACGGATTTTCGGCACTACGGGTTCAAGGCCTTCTTCCAGTGGCAGGAGCACCGGAATGCCCAGCCGGTCGGCGTAGTCCCGCTGAAACTGGCGGGCTTCTTCGGGGGTGCAGTCTTCCGTATGGAGAGCCAGCGCGATCACGTCCGCGCCGAATTTCTGAATAATTTCTATCTCCGATTCCACCGGCGGGATTTCGCCCCAGTGCGGTTCGTAGTCAAAATACCGGCGTTTGGGGGCGTGCATCAGCACCACGTGTTTGGCGTTGCCGGAAACGATGAATTCCAGGCCGCACGGGCCGCTGGGATTGCGGAGCGCCGATTGCCCTTCAATGAATAAAACCTCGGCGCCGGTTTCCCGCCAGCACGTGACCAGCGCGTGTTCGATCTCGCCGGAAATAAAATCGTTCAGTGTGGAGTCGAACACAAAACCGTATTGCCCGCCCTGCAACCAGCCGGTTTGTCCGGTATAAATCATCTGGGCGTTCAGGCCGGCGGCTTGACAGGCCTGGGTTAAAAGGCGGGCGGTGGTGCGTTTGCCCATCGCGCAATCCATGCCCAGTACCGCGATGATGGGGGCCGTTATCCTGAACACCTCGCCCGACCAGAAATGCAGGTCGGCGCGCGGTTTGGGTTTCCGGATATCAATGAGTTGGGCATTGTTCTCGGCGGCCAGTTGCACGAGGGTTGGCCGGTCGTTCAGTAAATCGTGCAGGCCATTGACGACCGAAAGCCCGTTTTGCAGACAGGTTTCGATCAGAAACAGCACTTCGAGCGGCAGAATTCCGCCGGTTGTCGCCACGCCCACAATGCCGTATTGCACCGGCCCCACCTGCGCCAGGGCGTCTTCCAGCGTGGCAAAAACCGGAATCTGGCGGTTTTTGCCATCCAGCACCTCGCCCGCATCGCGCCCGGCCGTGGGCGGGTCGATCACGCCGACAATCGTATACCGTTCGCTGTCGCGAATGAGGCCGTGGGCGGTTTTTGCATTTGGTGTCGCCAGCAAGCCGTTGGTTAAGAGAAGCGCCCGTTCTGCCATGATGGGTTCCAAAAAAGATCGTTCGGCAAAGAAAGGGTATTCTGTCGAAACCTTATTAAAATTTCAATCAGATCGCTTTTCTTTTGTGAAAATATTAGCTAATCCCTCTTTTATCTCCTATTTATTCCGTATCAGAAAGTTTCTGTAACAAAACCGGTTTGCCGGAGTCATAACAGTATACCTTTCTTTTACAGCATGCAAATTCTGTGGACATACCTGAAACCGCACCGCTGGCTGGTGGTGGGAGCGTTGCTGCTGGCGGGTGTCAGCCAGATTCTGACGATGATCGATCCGCTGATTTTTGGAAAAATTATTGATGAATACGCCACCAAACCGGCTACGCGGCCCGAAAGGGAACTGGTGCGCGGGGTGTTGTTCTGGCTCCTGATTGCCGTGGGCATTTCCACTTTGGCGCGGCTGGCGAAATCGTTTCAGGAGTATTTCATGCGGGCGGTGGTGCAACGGTTTGGAACGCAGGTGTTTAACGATGGTTTGAAGCAGACACTCCGCTTGTCGTTTCAGGAATTTGAGGAACAGCGGAGTGGCGAAACCGTCGCGCTGCTGCAAAAAGTGCGGACCGATACCGAGAAATTCATCAACGCCTTTATCAATATTCTGTTCTCGTCCATTGTCGGCATGGGCTTTCTGATCTGGTACGCCATCACCAAACACTGGGCGCTGATTCCCATTTTCGTCATCGGGATTCTGGTGCTGGGCGGGCTGACGGGGCTGCTTAGCAAGCAGATCAAAACCGTGCAGCGGGCGGTCAACCGGCAAACCGTGAAGCTGGCCGGGGCCATTACCGAATCGCTGCGGAACATCGAGCTGGTGCGGAGTCTGGGGCTGACGTTTCCGGAAATCCGGCGGCTGAAGCAGTATACACAACGGATTTACGAACTCGAAATGGAGAAAACGCGGCAGGTGCGCCAGCTCTCGTTTTTTCAGGGGACTACGTTAAATGTGCTGAAACAGTCGATTCTGTTCGCCCTGCTCTGGCTTATTTTCCGGGAGGTGCTGACCACCGGCGAACTCATTTCGATGCAATTTATCTCGACGGCAATTTTCGCGCCCCTGCAGGATTTGGGCAACATCATTCTGTTTTACCGGGAAGCCGAAGCGTCTTTGAATTCATTCGATACTCTGATGCACAAGCCCATCGAGCGCCGGCCCGACGATTCCATCGACTTTGGCGTGCTGGAACACCTGCGGTTTGAAAACGTGGTGTTTCGGCACCAGACGGCCCACCAGAACGCGATGGATGGGATTTCGTTCGGGGTCGGTATGGGCGAAACCGTGGCTTTCGTGGGTCCCTCCGGTTCGGGCAAATCGACGCTGGTGAAGTTATTGCTGGGCTTGTACAAACCGGTTTCGGGTGAGATTTACTTTAACGACGTACCGGCCAGTCAGATTCGCTACAACCCCATGCGTCGGCAGATCGGTTTTGTGACGCAGGACACGCAGTTGTTTGCCGGGACGATCCGGGAAAACCTACTGTTTGTCAAACCGGATGCAACCGAGGCTGAAATCCGGGAAGCCCTGCACAAAGCCTCCTGCGATCAGTTGATTGCGCGGTCCGAGAAAGGCATCGATACGGTTTTGGGGGAAGGCGGCATGAAGTTGTCGGGGGGCGAAAAACAACGGATTTCCATCGCCCGCGCCCTGATTCGCCATCCGCGTCTGTTGATTTTCGACGAAGCCACGTCGGCCCTGGATTCACTGACGGAAGAAGCCATTACGGATACCGTTCGCAGCATTTCGGCCCGGCGCGAACAGATCACGATTCTGATTGCCCACCGGCTTTCCACCATCATGCACGCCGATCGGATCATTGTGCTGGAACGCGGTAAAATTGCCGAAACCGGCTCGCATGACGAATTGCTCGACCAGAAAGGCCTGTATTACGCCATGTGGCGGCAGCAGATCGGGGAGCGTCGGCAGGAGCGGAACCGGGATGAGAAGGAGCCAGCGGTTTTACCGTAAGTGTTCTTGGCCTGATGCTAAAACAGCCGGTTGGAAAGTTCCAACCGGCTGTTTTTCAGTATTTGTGGTTCTTACTCATTCTTTGGCGCTCCGCCCTGCGTAGCCGGTTTTTGCGTCGATTGCCGTTGTTGCTGCATCGGGTTGGGTCCCTGCGGGGCATACGGGCTCCGTTGCTGTTTGAACAACTGGAAACGGGTCGGTTTTTGTGCCTGACGCGGGAACGAGTTATTGTCGGTAT
>NZ_JBHSMA010000016.1:0-35839 GCF_042655385.1 Larkinella bovis
TGCGCTCGTCGTCCGACAACGTTGCCAGGTAAGCCTGGTAGCGCTGGCGGTCGGCATCGGTCACCGCAAACGGGTCGTAGCGGTTGTAGAAATCCTTCATGGTCGAATCCTGAGCCACCACGGTTTGCTCTTTGGTGGCCGCATCGCGCAGCTTGCTGATGGTGTTGGCCCTGGCCTGGGCCTCGGCGCGGGCCAGTTCTTTTTCCACCTCGGGATTCTGGGTGTTGATCGTAAACCAGTCCACTTCGACCAGATCCTGATCGACGGCTTCCACACCGTAGAACCAGCCTTTCCAGAACCAGTCCAGATCGACGCCAGAGGCATCTTCCATGGTGCGGAAGAAGTCGGCGGGGGTGGGGTTTTTGAAGGCCCAGCGGTTGGCGTACTCCTTGAAGGCGTAATCGAACAGTTCGCGGCCCATGACCGTTTCCCGCAGGATATTCAGCGCCGTAGCCGGTTTTGCGTACGCATTGGGCCCCAGGCTAATGACGTTCTCGGATGAGGTCATGATCGGCGACAAGACCGACTTATCAGATTTCATGTAATCCACAATCTGGTTAGGCTCTCCACGCCGGGTCGGGAAATTGTAATCCCATTCTTTCTCGGCCAGGTACTGACAGAAGGTGTTCAATCCTTCGTCCATCCAGGCCCACTGCCGCTCGTCGGAGTTGACGATCATCGGGAAGAAGTTGTGACCCACCTCGTGAATAATCACCCCGATCATACCGGCTTTGACCGCTTCGGAATAGGTGCCATCGGGTTCGGGCCGACCGCCGTTGAAGCTGATCATCGGGTATTCCATCCCACCGCCCGGCGTACCGTGGCAGGAAATGGCCACCGGATACGGGTACTTGAAGGTGCGGTTTCCGTACGATTTCAGCGTATGCTCAACGGCCCGGGTTGAATATTTCTCCCATAACGGATTACCTTCTTTGGGGTAGAAGGACATGCTCCAGATTTTCTTGCCGTCGCCGTAGACATCGGTTTGCATGGCATCCCAGATGAATTTGCGCGAAGAAGCAAAGGCGAAATCCCGCACGTTATCGGCTTTGTAAATCCAGGTTTTCTTGCCGGTGGGTTTGCCTTTTTCGGCCGCTTCGGCTTCGGTCTGGGTGACGATGATCACCGGGGTTTTGGAATTAGCGGCTTTTTGCAGGCGTTGTTGCTGGGTGGGCGTCAGCACCTGTTTGTAATTCTGACACTCGCCTGATGCTGCTATGATATGGTCATTCGGGGCCGTAATGGCGACTTTGTAGTTACCGAAAATGAGGGTAAACTCGCCCTGGCCCAGAAACTGCTTGTGCTGCCAGCCACTCACATCGTCATAAGCCGCCAGGCGCGGAAACCAGTGGGCGATGAAGTAGTTGTAGTTTCCATCTTTGGGAAAATATTCGTACCCGCTGCGGCCGTAATATTCCGTAATGAGGTAATTCCAGTCGACGCCGAAGACGAAGTTCTGACCCGGTTTCAGGGGCGCCGGCAGGTCGATCCGCATCATCGTCTGGTTGATGGTATACTTCAGCGGTTTACCGGCTTTGTCTTTCACCGCCGTGATGTTGTAGCCGTATTCCCGCTCGGGACCGTTGGGCCGGCCCGCCCGGCCGCCCGTGGCGGTTAAGGCCCCCAACCCAGCCGCTGTCATTCCGTTTTCGTTCACACTGCCGGTCCGGGTGATGCCGCCGATGGATCCTTTCTGGAATAAATTCTGGTCCAGTTGCAGCCAGATGTATTTCAGTTCGTCGGGGGAGTTATTATAATACGTGACGGTTTCCGAGCCGATAATTTTCTGGTTGGCATCGTCCAGTTCGACTTTAATGTCGTAATCCGCCCGGTTCTGGAAGAAATCCCGGCCCGGCGCGCCGGAAGCCGTGCGGAAGGTGTTGGGCGTGGGCAGCATTGAGCCCATCTGTTCAAAACGGTCGTTGGCTTTGTAATTGGCCGTGGATGGCGGTTGCGCCTGGGTGCCAAATACGAGTGCAGTTAATCCCGCAACCAAGAGACGAAATCTCAAGTTCATAGTTAGGTTCCGAATATAATTTGTGATGAACGCAGCTATGAAGTTACTAAAAACCGCATAACTATGTCTACCCCATTGGGTTGTAGCGGTTTGTAGCTACTAAAGATTCTATTAATCCTTTTTATTCTTCTACTTTACACACCTCCAGGCTTCGCTCGCGGGTGTGTAACATGATTATACCATCATACAAATTAAGGATTCGGAATCGCACGGACTAAAAGCCGCGCGGTCCGTGGGCCGTTAGAGTTGGGCAAGGTATTCGTTAGTGATAATCAGGGAGAGAGCCATCCCGGCGACGATTCCCGAAACGATCAGGTTCCAGTCGTGGCGCCGGACCCGCATCAGCTCGATCAACACAAACGCAACAGCCAAAACCGCCAGGACAATGAAAATCTGACCGAACTCCAGCCCTAGATTGAAAGCAAACAGCGGCTTAACGATGCTCGACTGCTGCCCCAGCAGGCTCCGCAGGTAATTGGAAAACCCCATGCCGTGAATCAGGCCGAATACCAGCGCCAGCACATACCGGCCGGGCGACTGTTTGGCTTCATCGCTAAACCGGCTTTTGGGTACTTTGAAGAAAAAATTCGTGATCGCCGTAATCAGAATTGTGACCGGAATCAACAATTCGATCACATCCGTACTGTAGTTGATGAGTTGCAGGGTGGCCAGCGCCAGCGTCAGCGAATGGCCAATGGTAAAAGCCGTTATCAGAATCAGCACCTGTTTCCACTGATTGAGATTATAAATGGCACATAGCGCAATGACAAACAAAATGTGGTCGTAGCCGCCCGGATCGGTAATATGCGAAAAACCCAGTTGGAGGTATGCCCAGAATTCACTCATGCAGTTCGTGTTGATTTAACTAATCCATTTCGGTACCTGAAAAGGTCCTTCGGGGAATTAGCGGTTGTAGGGATTAGGGTAAGTATGTCGTCAAACGGGGCAAAAATAGAAAGTTTGTTCATTCTGACCTACTTTCCTGTCCGTAAGAATGGATTGCCTTGTACTTTTGCCGAACAATTTGATATTTTACGGTTTATAGCCTTTCTTCTTCCATGCAAACCGTCCGTTTTTCAGCCATCGGCAACCCCACCGATGTTCTCCAAATCGTCGAGACCTCCCTACCCGAACCGGGACCGGGCGAAGTTCGGATTAAAGTTCTTGCCAGCCCGATCAACCCCTCGGATCTGTTATTTGTGCAGAATCTGTACGGTATTCTGCCCGAACTGCCGTCCGGAGCCGGTTTTGAAGGCGTCGGAATTGTCGATAAAGTGGGCGAAGGCGTCGCGATGCGGACCGGTATCCGGGTGAGTTTTACCGCCACCGGTGCCTGGTCGGACTATACGCTGGCCAACCAGCGCAGCCTGATTCCGGTACCCGATTCGTTGTCCGACGAAGTGGCTGCGCAATTGTTCGTCAATCCGTTTTCGGCCTACGCCATGCTGGAAGAATCGGGCCTGCAGCCCGGCCAGTGGGTGCTGCTGACGGCTGCCGGATCGTCGTTCAGCAAAATCGTAATCCAGTTATGCAAACTGAAAGGCATCCAGACCATCGGGACGGTGCGGCATAATGAACTCGATGACGAACTGAAAGCGATGGGCGTGACGGCCATTGTCAATACGGAAAAAGAAAAACTGACCTCCCGCGTCAAAGCCCTGACGGAAGGCAAGGGCGTTGCCTGTGTGCTGGAAGCCGTGGGCGGCAACACAGCTTCCGACGCGCTGAAATGTCTGGCAAAGGGCGGCACCATGCTGCTTTACGGCGTCCTAAGCCTGCAAAATCCGTCGTTCAACGTCGGTTTGATGATTTTCCGGGAACTGACGGTCAAGGGGTTCTGGCTGAGCGACTGGATGCGCCGGGTCGATAGCCAGACGCGGCAAAATGTGGCCCGGAATGTGCTGACGCTGCTCGTCGGCGGCAAAATTCAGTTGCCGGTCGAAGCCACCTATCCGCTTTCCGACATCAAAAAAGCCATTGAACACAGCGAACAGCCGGGGCGGCACGGAAAGATTCTGGTAAAGTCTAATCAGTAACTTTTCGGATCATTCTCCTTATTGTTTCGTTATATTTGAACGCCCATTGCTTACAATAAATCCGGCACGGACGGCGTTGAAAAACGAAGGCTTCCGCATCCGGTTCTGTTGCAATTTTAAAAACCGATTATCTGATTCACAGCGCACATGATTCTATTACAAGTTCCAACGGCTGGTGGTCCGGCCGTCGATTCCACGGCAGCAGTAGCCCCGGCCCAAAGTATGCAATTACTCGATCTGGTTGCCAAAGGTGGCTGGGTCATGATTCCGATCTCCCTCCTGTTCTTTTTCGCCCTGTATATGATCATCGAACGCTGGCTGTTCATTCGGAACAATACGCGGGTCGACGATAATTTTATCGACAACGTGAAGGACATGGTGCTACAGGGGAACATCAAGTCGGCCGAATCGTTCTGTAAGAATCAGCGTAACTCAATTGGCCGGATTTTCGAGAAAGCCATCGGGCGCATCGGTTCGCCGATCAAGGACATTGAAGGAACGCTCGAAACGGTCGGTCAAATCGAACTATCGCGGCTGGAAAAGAACCTGGGTTACCTGGGCATTATTGCCGGTATTGCGCCGATGCTCGGTTTTATCGGAACAATTTCGGGGATTATCCGGATTTTCTACGACATTTCGTTATCCGATAACATCAGTGTCGGCATCATCGCCGGGGGGCTTTACGAAAAAATGATTACGTCCGGTGCCGGTCTGATCGTCGGGGTAATCGCCTACACTGGTTACCACCTACTGAACATGCTGATCGAGAAATTCACGCTCAAGCTGGAAATCAACTCGTTCGAGTTCATGGAAGTCCTGCAAAAACCAACAGAAGCCGCAAGGGTGAGATAAGTTTAAACCAGACAAGAGAGAATAGACAAGAGAATAAAGACAAACGAAGGTTTGGTCTTTTATCTCTTGTCGCTTGTCTTTACTCTCCGACAATGAAATTCCGAAGAAAACATAAGTTTGCCGCCGAGGTAGCCACTTCCTCCCTGAACGACATCATGTTCTTTCTGCTGTTGTTCTTTCTGATTATTTCGACGGTGGCTAACCCGAACGTCATCAAGCTGTTGCTGCCCAAAGCGGCATCGTCGCAGCAATTGAGCAAGAAACAGGTTACGCTGTCGGTCGATGCCGACAAGCGGTATTTTATCGATAAAAATCCGATTGCCGCCGAAAATCTCGAAATGGAGCTGAAAACGATCATGAAGGACGTGGCCGAACCCACCATTGTCGTGCGGGTCGATAAAACGCTGGCCGTTCAGGATCTGGTCGATGTGCTGCAAACCGGGGCCAAACTCAACATCAAAATGGTGATGGCAACCTCGAAATAACGGCCTGTACGCTTTAGCTATCAAGCCCCGTATGGTTTTAAAAACCGTCCGGGGCTTTTTCGTGGGAAGACCAGCGGACAGTCTTTCCCCTCCGGTTTTCCGTAACCCAGACCGTCACGCCCGGAAACCGCCGGATCAGTCGCTTGCTTTTCCGGATTCCCGCGACGCTGAACACTTTGGTCAAGGCGTCGGCCTGGGTGCCATTTGGGGCCAGAACCGTGGTCTGAACGTGATACAGCAAGCCCAGTCCCGTGCGCGGATTCATCAGGTGCGAATACCGTTTTCCGCCATGATCAAGGTAGCGGTGCGTGGCCCCGGAGGCAGTAATGCCCACGTTTTTCAGCGATAAGGTAGTCGTATCCGCGCCAAAACCGGTCAGAATCCGCCAGCCTTCTTCTCCCGGTGGCGGTTCGCTCACCCGAATATCGCCCCCGATGTCGAGCAGGGCCGATGGAACGCCCAGTTGCCACAGCAACTTCATGGCCTCATCGTTGGCGTAGCCTTGTCCGATGCCGCCCACATCCAGCCGCATACCCGGTTTTTTCAGACGAATTTTTTGTTGGATCGAATCGAACGCGATGGCGCGGTAATCGACCAGTCGATGGGCTTTTCGCAGTTCGGCCTGGGTCGGGAAGATTTTCCGCCGAACCGCCCGGCGCCAGAGCTGCGACAACGGCCCGATGGTGGGGTCAAACAAACCGTCGGATTTTCGGGCCATTAAAACCGCTTTCCACAGAACGTCATACAGCGAAGGCGACACCCTGACCCATTGCCCCGAACCCGCCGTAGCCGATAACCGGTTGATCTCACTCCCGTCCAGGTAATCGCTCATCACAACGTTCAGCGAATCCATCCGGGCATCGACCGCCCGGCGAATCCGTTGGGCCGTGTTGTCATCCGGCGCGTAAAAAATCTGCCGGAACTCCGTACCAAACAAGCCCCGGTCGAACGTATAACGCCGGAGCGGCTGGGCATTGGCGACCTGGATAACATTGATCAGGCAAAGGGTCCAAAAAACCGTCTGCCGCTTATTTTTCAGAAGGTTTACCAAAACCGGTTACACTTTCGCGACTTTGTTGCGCAGGTAAAAATCGGCCAGTACCAGGGCCGCCATCGCTTCTACGATCGGCACGGCGCGCGGCACCACGCAGGGATCGTGCCGCCCTTTGCCCGACACCACCACCGGGTTGCCGTTGGCATCCACGCTCTCCTGATCCTGCATGATCGTGGCCACCGGTTTGAAGGCCACCCGGAAGTAAATATCCTCGCCGTTGGAAATACCGCCCTGAATGCCGCCGGAATGGTTGGTCGTCGTTCGAACCCGACCGGTTCCTTCGTCGACGTAAAACGGATCGTTGTGTTCTGAACCGTGCCGTTCAACGCCGGCAAAACCGCTACCGTACTCAAACCCTTTGACGGCGTTGATGCTCAGCATCGCTTTGCCGAGTTCGGCGTGTAGTTTATCAAAAACCGGTTCGCCCCAGCCCACCGGAACGCCCGTGACGACGCAGGATACCACGCCCCCGACCGAATCGCCTTGCTTGCGGGTTTCGTCGATGTATTCGAACATTTGCTGGGCCAGCACCGGATCGGGACAGCGCACGGCATTTTCCTCCGCCTGCGCAATCGTCAGTTCCTGATACGGTGTTTCCAGCTTCAGTTTGCCCACCTGCGACACGTAGGCCTGAATGCTGACGCCCTGCTGCTTCAACAACAATTTAGCCAGCGCCCCGGCCGCCACCCGGGCAGCGGTTTCGCGGGCCGAACTGCGCCCCCCGCCCCGGTAATCGCGGACGCCGTATTTCTGCTGGTAGGTATAATCGGCATGGGAGGGCCGGAACTGCTGGGCAATGTGCGAGTAATCCTTGCTGCGCTGGTCTTCGTTCCAGATCACGAGGCTGATGGGTGTGCCTTCGGTTTTGCCTTCAAAAATTCCGGACAACACCTGAAATTCGTCTTTTTCGCGCCGTTGCGTCGTGATGCGCGACTGACCCGGTTTTCGCCGGTCCAGTTCCGCCTGAATAAAGGCGGTATCAACCTCCAGCCCCGCCGGACAACCGTCGATGATGACCCCAATGGCCGCGCCATGCGATTCGCCGAAAGTGGCAATTTTAAAAAGCGTTCCGTATGTACTGCTCATTATTTACGTGTAAGGTTTAAGGTCTAAGGTTTAACAGTGATCGGAATACATGGGCCTTGACCGTTAAACTTCAACCCTTAAACGCTCTCTTTATTTTCTCCAAAATAAATACATCATTCCCAGAATCATGACGATCAGCAGGATATTTACCCCCCGCCGGAGCAATTCCTGAACATTAATCGGCTGGGCCGAACTGTCGACTTGCTCGATTCCGGTATAAATCGAACCGGGCAAACTGACCCGTACCGTATCGCCTTCGGGCACAGCCGTGCCGCCCACGCGCAGAGTAATGGCCGAGCGCAGGGTATCATACTGCTGCTTTTTCAGGTCAAAATAAATCCACTGAAAATACGACGACAGGGGAAAATGACCGTTTTGCCGGGGCACAAGGGCGTACGTAAAATTCTTGTACCCCGATACATGGCCGCCGGTCCGGTTGATCACTTCCTTTTCGGCAGGTGGAAAAATGTCGAAGGGCGTGGAACCGGGCACGACCGGGGCGGGTACGGATGCCAGGTTCCCTTCCCCCGTGATTCGGAAATTATACTGTACGCTCTGACCCACCGCCGGATTTTTCCGCAAGATATTTTCGATCAGCCGGAACTGCCCGACGGGCACACGGTCGCGCAACGGATGGGGCGGCAGGGGGCTTACAGCAATGGATAACGGGCGCGTCGTATAGCCCACAATTTCTTTTTTCCGCTCCCCACCCGGTTTGACCGCCGGACGGAGTTGCTGCAACTTCAGGGTAACCGACGGAATCTGGATCGGCTCTTTGTTCAACGGGAAAAAAGTGGCCTGATAAATCCGGTATTCGGCATACCGCTTGCCGTTGAAAAAAACCGGGTGCCGCGACAAGTCCGAAATGCCTTCGTTTTCTTCCCAGCAATTGGGCGGACGCAGTATTTTCAGCAGTTGTTGAAGCTGTTGATCAAGTTCATAAAATGTTAACTCAAACGGGTAGGATTCGGCCACAAAAAAAGACAATTTTAGCGAAAAGCCTTCGCCCGTATAAACGGTGGTCTTTGACGTACTGACAGACAGGAAAACGTCATTCCGGTCGATGGGGCCGGGCGGTGCCACAAAGGTCGCGACCGAGTCGGCAGAAATGGCTGCGGGCCGGACGGTGATGATGACTTCTTCGGACTCAATGGTGGTTTCGCCAACCACTAGCTTGAAAGGAGGCAAACGATACTGGCCCGGGCGAGTAGCCGTATACGATTGCGTAATTACCTGTGAAACAACGGTTTTCCCATTCACTTCGGTGGGCGTCACGCTGGTTGTCGTTCCTTTTTTGATAAACCCCTGGATAGGCGGAAAATTGACAACGGGCCGGGAATCGCTGTTTTTAATGACGACCGAGATGAAAAAGGGCCGTTCAATCGAAATATCCGTTTCACCCAATTCTATAGCCATCGACGGCGCCTGCGCTAACAGATTCATGCTCAGTAGGCCGTGAAAAAATAATGCAAATAAAAATTGGAATTTTAGAAATTTCATCTTTAAATTTGAGCAACAAAAATAACCAGAATGCGTTACAATTTTGAAGATTCCGACGGATCATTTCGAATCCGCCGGGTATCTTTTTGAATGTGGAGTAGATCCTCAAAACTCTAACCAAAAAATGTAGTATGTAGTATGGCAACAATGCTGGAGTACATCAAGACGATCCTTCAAAAAGTCAGCTTTGACAAGAAATTGTTTGAGAAGGAGTTGAAAAAAGCCATTGGCCTTCTCATACCTGAGGAGGTGAAACAACTAAAATCCTGGTGCTACGAGAAATTTAGTAATTTATATCTTTCCGTTCTTAACCGATGTTTTTACAGGCGAAAGCTTGCCTAGACTCGGTTCAACGCCCGAGACAAAAAAGGTCGGCTTTTGAGCCGACCTTTTTTATTATTATCGAATAAACCGTAACCGTTTCCCGGTTGATGTTTCGTCAAACCGCCCGTTGGCGTAGGCCAGGTGCCCCGATACGATCGTATGTGTAACGGTATGGCTAAAAACCGTCCCTTCCAGGGGCGACCAGCCGCACTGGTACTGAATATTTTCTTTCCCGACGGCGGTTTGCTGGTTCGGATCCACCAGCACCAGGTCAGCCCAGTAGCCTTCCCGGACATATCCCCGCCGGTCAATCTGAAAGCAATCGGCGGGCGCGTGGCTCATTTTTTCAACGACTTTCTCCAGCGACAGTTTGCCTTGCTGAACGGCTTCCAGCATGAGCAGCAGCGGGTGCTGAACCAGCGGTAAACCGGAAGGAGCCTGCCAGTAGGGTTGCTGCTTTTCGTCCCAGGTGTGGGGCGCGTGGTCGGTGGCAATAATGTCCAGCCGGTTGTCGAGCAGGGCCTGCCAGAGTTGCGGTTTATGGTGCGGGGCTTTGATGGCCGGGTTGCATTTGATGAGGTTCCCCAGCCGCGCGTAATCGTCGGCGTCGAACCAGAGGTGGTGCACGCAGACTTCGGCCGTAATCCGTTTTTCTTTCAACGGCACCGAATTGTCAAACAAAGCCAGTTCATCGGCCGTCGAGATGTGCAGGATATGCAGCCGGGTGTTGTACTTTCGGGCCAGTTCGACCGCCAGCGACGAGGATTTCAGACAGGCTTCCTCGTTCCGAACGAGTGGGTGGATGGCCGCCGTGGCCGCGTCGCCAAACTGCTCTTTATACCGAACCGTATTGACCCGAATCGTGGCTTCATCCTCGCAGTGGGTCGCAATGAGCATCGGGCTTTGCCGGAACACCTCTTCCAGCACCTTCACATTGTCGACCAGCATATTGCCCGTCGAAGAACCCATAAAAATCTTGATACCGCAGACGGCTTCGGGGTCGGTTTTCAGCACTTCGTCCAGGTTATCGTTCGAACCGCCCATGAAAAAGGAATAGTTCGCCAGCGAGGTCCGGGCGGCAATGTCGTACTTCTGCGCCAGCAGTTCCTGCGTCAGCACATTCGGAACAGTGTTGGGCATTTCCATGAAACTCGTGACACCCCCGGCCACGGCGGCCCGCGCTTCGGAGTGGATCGTCGCCTTGTGCGTCAACCCGGGTTCGCGGAAATGCACCTGATCGTCGATGACCCCGGGCAACAAATACGATCCCTTGGCGTCGATCACGGTTTCTGCGTTCCGGCTCAGCCCGGAACCGATTTGTTCGATCAAACCATCTTTGCAAAAAACATCGGTTTCCCGAATGCGGCCCTCGTTCACCAACCGGGCGTTACGGATTAGAATACGGCTCATGCGATAAAAAAGCAGCGGGAGCTTTTGTGTCCCGCTACCGGTTTTGGAAGAATCTTACAGTTTTCGGAGTTGCGCCACTTCTTTGGCAAAATACGTCAGGATGATTTTCGCTCCCGCCCGTTTCATAGCCGTCAGCACTTCGAGCATGGTCCGCTCGCCGTCGAGCCAGCCGTTGGCGGCAGCCGCCTTGATCATGGCGTATTCCCCGCTCACGTTATAAGCCGCAATCGGCAGGTCGAAATTGTCATTCAACAATTTGATGATATCCAGGTAAGCCAAAGCCGGTTTCACCATCAGAAAGTCAGCCCCTTCGGCATAGTCCAGCTCGGCCTCGATCAGAGCTTCCCGGCTGTTGGCCGGATTCATCTGGTAGGTTTTCTTATCGCCAAACCGTGGAGCCGAATCCAGCGCATCACGGAACGGGCCGTAAAAAGCTCCGGCGTATTTAGCCGTATAGGCCATGATGGAAACGTTGGTAAAGCCGTCTTTGTCAAGCGCTTCCCGGATGTACCCGATGCGGCCGTCCATCATATCCGACGGACCAATAATATCGGCTCCGGCCCGGGCCTGCGCTACCGCCATTTTCCCTAACACCACCAGCGTCTCGTCGTTCACGATTTCGACGCCACCCGGTTTTTCTTCCACAATGCCATCGTGACCGTCGGAACTGTAGGGGTCCATCGCCACGTCGGTCATCAGGGCGATGTCCGGAAACCGGTTTTTAATGGCTTGCACGGCTTGCAGGTACAAGCCTTCCGGATTATGGCTTTCTGTCGCGTATTTGTCTTTTTTGCTTTCGGGCAGATTGGGAAACAGGGCAAAGGTCCGCAACCCCAGATCGACACATTCCTGCATTTCTTCGAGCAACAAATCGAGCGAATACCGGGCCACACCCGGCATCGAGGCAATTTCCGAACGAACCCCTTCGCCTTCCATCACGAACATCGGATAAATCAGGTCGTTGAGCGAAAGCGAATTTTCCTGGACTAAATCCCGAATAACGGGCGATTTTCTATTTCTGCGAGGTCTTCTTAGCATACCACTATCCTTTAGTAGGGTAACAAAGATAACACACAGAAAAGTTACGCCATGAGTTTAAATCCTTCGCCGTGCAGGTTAACGATCTGAACCGACTCGTCGTCTTTCAGATACTTGCGGAGTTTGGTGATGTAAACGTCCATGCTGCGGGCATTAAAGTACGAATCGTCGCCCCAGATCAGTTTCAGGGCAAAGCTGCGGCTCAGCGGCTGGTTTTTATTCTGGGCGAACAATTTAAGCAACGCGGCCTCCTTACTGGTCAGTTTGACCTCGGTGCCGTTGCGGGAGAGGAGTTGGTGGGCAAAATCGAAGGAGAACGAACCAATCTGATAGGAAGCGGGTTGCTGGACCTCATCGGTTTTCTGATACCGCCGGAGAATCGCCTGAATCCGGAGCAGCAGTTCTTCCATGCTGAACGGTTTGGTCATGTAATCGTCGGCACCGATCCGGAACCCCTGAATGGTGTCTTCTTTCATCGACTTGGCGGTCAGGAAGATGATCGGGACATCGCGGCCCGACATCCGCACTTCCTTCGCCAGTGAAAAACCGTCTTTTTTGGGCAGCATCACATCGAACAGGCACAGGTCGTAGGTGTAATCGACAAACCGCTGCCAGCCCTGATTCCCGTCGGTGGCTAAATCGGTCGTGTATCCTTTCGAGTTCAGGTATTCCTGCAACAACAGACCCAGATTCGGGTCATCTTCAACCAGTAAAAGCTTAGGCATAGTACGTATTCCCTGATCAACCCTGATGTTCCCTGATCAACCCTGATATATAATTATTACACAGAGTTAATCAGGGAACATCAGGGTTGATCAGAGGAGTTATGATTGATGGTATGGTAAAACGACTTCGAATGAACTTCCTTTTCCCAACTGGCTGGTGACCTGAACGGAACCGTGGTGTTCTTCCACCATTTTCTTTACGTAACTCAATCCAAGACCGAAGCCTTTGACATCGTGCAAATTACCCGTCGGAACGCGGTAAAATTTCTCGAAAATCCGGCTAAGCTGGTCTTTCGTCATCCCAATGCCGTGATCGGCCACCGTGATACTGACGCCGTTTTCTACATTCCGCGTCCGGATGGCAATTTGCGGTTTTTCGGGCGAATATTTGATGGCGTTGTCAAGCAGATTGTACAGAATGTTACTCAGGTGAACATCGTCGGCTTCCACGATTTCGTCGGCAGCTTCGAAATCCAGCTGAACCTCGCCCTGTTTTTGTTCAATCTGTAACCCGATTGTATTCAACACATTCCCAATAACATCGTGAATATTGACCGGCGACAGCTTAAGCTTCACCGTTCCTTTTCCCGCCGTGGCCCGGTCGAGCAGCGCCATTTGCAGCACTTTTTCCACGTGTGTTCCCAGCCGCCGGGTTTCGTCCCGGATGATGCCCATGTAACGAGTCAGGCGCGTCGCCGGTTCTTCGGCGGGTTCCAGTCCGTGACTGAGTTGTTCCTGCGCCATTTCCACCGCCAGCGAAATGGTCGAAATCGGCGTTTTGAACTCGTGCGTCATGTTGTTGATAAAATCGTTCTTGATGTCAGCCAGTTTTTTCTGCCGCATAATCGTATTGATAGCCACGTAAAAACAAGCCATGATCACCAGCACCAACAGGGCCGAACTCGCCAGAATCGCGCTCATTTTCCGCCAGATAAACTGCTGCTGATCCGGGAAGTAAACGTAGACATAATTGCCTTTTTCCAGAAAATTGTTCGGAAACAGCACGGCTTTGTAGACCTTCTTTTTATCCGATAACTGACTGGCTGAGTGGGACGCGAACAGGATTTGCGGTTTGGCCGCCCCCGCGCCCACGTTGGTCCGAACGCCGTATTCAAACGGAATACTGATGCCCCGTTCGGCCATGGCATTCTTCAGCAACGAATCCAGCAGGGGGCGGTTTACCCGGCTGTCAATCGGGCGATTGGCAAAGAGCAAATCCCGCACCACGCCTTTGACCATTTCCGACTGCTGCTCCACTTTGTTCATACCGGCTTTGGCCGCAACCGCTGAAACGGCCCCCGGGGGCGAAATACTCCGCTTCGGGCGGAATCGACGCGGCAGGCGGGTTTTACTGCCAGCCGGCTTTTTAAGAAGCGCTGCACTATCAATTTCCGGCGGGCCATACAGCAACCGCAACTGGCGCTCAAATACCTGATCAACCAGCCGGTTAAACTGCCGTTGCTGTTGAAACTGCAGGTCCAGCAATTCTTCCGGCCCCAGCGCATCCTGCTGCCGGATCAGGTCTTCAAAATGCTTCTGTTGAACTTCCGACAGCTTCTGAACATCCGAATGAAACGCGTCAGAGGGCGAAACCTGGGTCTGCTGCCAGATACCGACCGGAACCGGGCCGTTGGCATTGTCCGGTTCGGCAACCAGCGGTTTTGTTTTTTTCTCCTGCCGCGCCAGAGCGGTTTCTGAAACGCCGACCGGTTTTCTGGACGTGTTTTTTTCTGCCGATTTAGTAGCTGCCGGGCGCGAAATGGCCATTAATTGTTCTTTCTGCTGTTGCTGATTCATGCGTTGCCGGGCCAGGTGCAGAATCTCCTGCCGCTCCAGCGTCCGGACCACCTCCTGCAACCCATCGGTAACGCGTGAATCGAACTGTTCTTTCTGCAACGACAGCGCATTGTCGATCCAGTAGAGCTGGAGCGCAATCAGACCCAGTAACCCCACGGTCATCAACACGGCAATCCAGCGTATGCGTTGTTTTGTCATTTTTTATTCCTCTCGGTGCAACATTTGGATGCAAACCACCATCTATTGATTTGTTAGCCCACCTAAAATTACAAAACCCACGGCCTCACGGCTCAGGAACTCTTATCCTTTTAACAAACTTTAACAACGAAACAATTCGATTTGCCATAGGTTTGCAGTGTTTTGGGACCGTACTAAACAATTACGAATCAATATGATCACCCCATTTGGAATCCGCTACCGCCTGACCCTGGCGGCTGTGCTGCTGAGCGGTTGGTGGGCTACGGCACAAGCCCAATCCAACAAGAAAACGGATACTGACCAAAACCGGGTCAGTGTGAAAATTATCGAGCGCACCAACGGCGACGTGCGCGAAACCGAACGAACCTACCGACTGAAGGGGATGAAAGACGACGAGCGGGAGGCCTTGGTCAACCGACTGGTGGATTCGATCCGGACCAAACGAGGCAATAACAAGGGCCAGATCACCATCGTGATTGATGACGGCAACGATTCCAACCTGAATTTCCATTACCGCCAGAACCGCAATCCGGACCGGGTGGCTGAACGGCTTCGCCGGCGCAACAACGATATTACAGCCCGGCGGCCCAACCGCCCGACGGGTCCGAATGAATTCCGGTTTTACCGGGACGGCGAGTTAATGAAACGGTTTAATTTCGATTCGGACTCCTTGGCTAACCGGCTAAAACGGCTGGAATTCAGCTGGCCGGAAAACTTCAGTCAGCGCATGGAAGACTCGTTCCGGAACTGGAGCTGGTCGCTCGACGAAGGGGCGAAAGCCTCGACGATCCGCAACCTGCAGGTGTATCCGAACAACCCCGAAACGAACCAACTGAATGTTCGGTTTACCGCCCCGGCCAAGGGCGACATCCACATCCGGGTAACGAACCCCGATGGCAAAGAGATCGCCAAGAAAGACGTCAAAGACTTTTCGGGAAGCTATGCCGGGCAGATCGATATCGACAAAAAAGCCAAGGGCGTTTACTTTGTCAACGTCACCCAGAACGACGACGGGGCGGTGAAACGGATTGTTATTCCGTAATTTCATCCCGTAAAATCAGCAACTTATCAGACGACGGCTGAATTTCGTCCCGTCTTTCCGATGGTTTATCTGCTGTTTCAAGCGGTTCAGCTAGTTTTACGAAAAAGATAGGGAAAAGACCGCTTACCTTTACGTTACCTTTTACGGATGAGTACGTCTTAACCTACAAAAGGAAGCGTTCAACGTAAGCAGGTCAATACCGTTCATCAATCCGTAGTACCGTTCACACAGTTTTTAAGAAAAACAAGGTACTATGTATTGCAAGGTACGCTATAAAACCTATATCTTTGTAAAGAACTTAACAAGGGGCAAGCCCGTGAAGAGTATGAAAAAGTTGGTAGTCATTTTCCTGTTGCTTGGTGCCAGCCTGAACGCTTCGGCGATGGGCCATCCGCACAACCTGTTCTCGGCGCATCGCAAAGCGAAGCAATACAAGCCGATGGTTTGCAAAACGACGGTTGCCAATCAACATACCTTCACGACCTGTGTCAAGGTGGCTACCCCGTCGCTCGTGCAAACGTGGGTTTCGCTGCGAAAAAAACTTTTATAAGGCCGGCTCATTCCAGAGCGCACAGCCAGGCGGTGCTACGATCCGGATCGTAGCACCGCTTTTTTTATGGCATAGGATTTGCCGGTTTTCCAATCAATCACTTTTTGAAATAAATCGCATCAATCCATCCAAACCGCATGCTTTTGGAAAAGAAAATTGGGCGATTTGCCCTAATTTTATCCGTAAATACGGGTGACGGAACATGCTTTTATTAGGCATCTTTTCGTTAATTCATTAACTTTATCGTTTGAATGGATTAAACTGTACAACCTTTCGTAACTGTACTTCTTAACCAAAATGCGTATTAAAGTTGTCTCTCGGGTAGTGTTGGCTGTGTTGATGGCTGGTTTTTTGACAGCTTTTGGATGGAGTCATTCCGGATTGACCCGGTCCTCCTGGCATCAAGCGTTGTTATCAACCTCTTTTTTAGCTTCTTTTTCGAAAGAGACACCGGCGGTGCGTGCGCCCAAAAACCACACGTGGCACCCTAGAGTAAATGCGCATCCGGTTGAAGTCTGGGGCTCGGCCCCGCAGCAGCAACGCTGGGTAGACAGTGTGTTCCGGAGCATGACCCGGGAACAGAAAATCGGCCAGTTTTTCATGGTGGCCACCTTTTCCAACCGCGACGAATCTCACTACCAATACATCGAAACCCTGGTCCGCCATTACAACATCGGCGGGCTGATTTTCTTTCAGGGCGGGCCTTATCGCCAGGCCGTGCTGACCAACCGGTATCAGGCAGCCGCCAACGTTCCGCTGCTGATTGGCATCGACGGCGAGTGGGGCCTGGGCATGCGTCTCGACAGTACGATGGATTTTCCGAAACAAATGACGCTCGGTGCCATCCAGGATACGGCGGTCATTTACCGGATGGGCGCCGAAATCGGTCGGCAATGCCAGCGGCTCGGCATTCACATCAATTTTGCCCCGGTTTCCGATATCAACAGCAATCCGTCGAATCCCGTCATCGGCAACCGCTCGTTCGGTGAGTCCCGCGAAAATGTGGCCCTGAAAGCATCCGCTTACATGAAAGGGTTGCAACATACCCGCGTCATTGCCACCGCCAAGCACTTCCCCGGCCACGGCGACGCCAGCAGCGACTCACACATTACCCTGCCAACCATCAGCCGCTCCTATACCCAACTTCATGATATGGAGCTATACCCGTTCCGGAAGCTGATTGCCGATAGTCTGATGGGCGTGGTCACCGGCCACCTGCATGTTCCGAATGTTGACAATACCCCCCGGCTGGCGGCTACGTTGTCGGAAAAGATCGTGACCGATCTCCTGAAAAAAGAACTGGGTTTCCGGGGGCTGGTGTTTACGGATGCCCTGAATATGGGCGGAATCGGTAAATTACCGGCGGAGGAGATTAACCTGCGTGCCTTGATGGCCGGCAATGATGTGCTGCTGTATCCCGAAAACGTCCCCGACGCGGTGCACAAAATTGCCAAAGCCATCGACGAAGGAAAAATCTCGCAGGAACTGATCGATGAAAAAGTCAAGAAAATTCTGCGGGCCAAGTATTGGACGGGTTTGAATAAATACAAGCCTGTTTCACTCGAAAACCTCAGCCGTGACCTGAATTCTTCGGAAGCACAGTTGCTCAAACAGGAACTCTGCGAGCAAGCGGTTACCCTGGTCAAAAACACCAACAACTTATTACCCATCACTACCCTGGACACCGTTCGGCTGGCTTCGGTATCGATCGGTACGGATTACGGCAATACGTTCCAGAAAATGCTGGGACGCTACGCTCCGTTCAAGCAACTGACGTACGCCGAAAAACCGGCAGGTGAGCATAGTGTCGATGAAATACTGACGCAGATCGGTGACGCGAATCTGGTGGTGATCGGTTTTCACCGGATGAGTCCCTCGGCCCGCTGGAACTACGGCGTAACGAATGCTTCGCTGAGCTTGGTTAACCGCCTGAAACAGAAAGGCGTTCGGGTGGTTGTCTGCGCCTTTGGCTCGGCCTACGCCCTTCGCCCGTTTGTCGGAACACCCGCCGATGCGGTTTTGTGCGCGTACGAAGACGGAGAGGACATGCAGCGCGTCGTACCGCAGGTATTGTTCGGGGCGGTTCCGGCCAAAGGCGTCATGCCGGTAACCATTGGCGACTGGAAAATTGGCAACGGTTTACTGACAGCGCCCAGCCAGCGACTGGCCTACAGCCTGCCCGAAAGTGTAGGCATGCGTTCCGGCCAGTTGCGCCATATCGAAACCGTCGTTCAAAAAGCCATTCGCGACAAGGCCTTCCCCGGCTGTCAGGTGCTGGTAGCCCGAAAAGGCAAAGTGGTTTTCGATAAAAGCTTCGGTACGCTGGCTTATAACAATTTTGAACGCGTTACCGACGAAACACTGTACGATCTGGCGTCGCTGACGAAAGTGCTGGCCACCTTGCAGGCGGTCATGATTCTGAACGAGCGCGGGGCCATCGATCTGAACCAGAAAGTAGCGACTTATCTCCCGGAGTTTCAGAACAATAGCAAACGGAACATGACCGTCAGCGATGTTCTGCTGCACCAGACCGGTTTACCGGCCGGTTTGTCGAGGGCCATCGAACGTTCAAAAGCCCCGGCCATCAACGCATTCACGACGGTTCGGGATAGCCTGCATTCGTTGCAGGTTGGCCCGAATCTATACGCGGTTCCTGCCCTGCGCGATTCGATCTGGAACTGGATCGTGCGGACACCGCTGACGGGCCGGATGGACGAAGACGGACGCTATAACTACGTTTACAGCGATTTAAGTTTTGTCATTCTGCAAAAACTGGTCGAACGCGTTGCCCAACAACCGATGGACGCGTTCCTGACCGAGAATTTGTATAAACCGCTGGGCATTTCCACCCTGTGCTTCAACCCGCTCCAATGTCATCCGGGTTGCCGGATTGCACCCACCGAGCAGGATACCTATTTCCGAAACTCCCTCTTACAAGGCACAGTGCATGATCAACTGGCGGCTTTGCAGGGCGGGTTATCGGGCCATGCCGGTTTATTCGGTGACGCCAACGACATTGCCAAAATCCTGCAAATGAACCTGCAACGGGGCAATTACGGCGGTCGCCGGTTTTTGATGCCGGGAACCGTCCCGCTTTTTGTCCGCACCCAGAGCGACCGGAGCCACCGCGTTCTGGGTTGGGACAAGCCCGAAGTCGATGGGAACAGTGTTTATCATGCTGCCCAGGTATCCCCCCGCTCGTTTGGCCATACCGGTTTCACCGGAAACGTTATTTGGGTCGATCCGGATTACGATCTTGTCTTCATTTTTCTTTCCAACCGCGTTCACCCCAGCGCCGGAAACACCCTCATCAACACCCAAAAAATTCGCCGGCAGATTCACGAGATTATATATCAGTCGATGTAATTTGTATTTTTGGCGAATCGTTCTGAACACGAGAAAGTTGAACAAATCCACTCCTCCTTAACCGGATGTGTTATGAATAAAACTCTACGTCTGTATTGGCTCCTGCTGGTTGTGTTTTCGGGAAATATTGGCATAGCTGCGGCCCAGACGATTACCACAGGTGCATTGTCAGCTTCTTCCCTTTGCGCCGGTGCCGCAATTACGGTTCCTTTCACCACCTCCGGCACATTTGCCGCCGGAAACAGCTTCAAAGTACAGCTCGCTCCGGCAACCGGGCCTTATACCGACATCGGAACCGGCACGACCAGTCCGATCAACGCGACGATTCCGAGCGGCCTTAGCGGCACCGGCTACCGCGTTCGGGTGGTTTCGTCCAATCCCGTTGTCAATGGCAGCGTTAGTGCTACTTCGTTGGTTATTACGGCCCGGCCTTCTGTCCCTCTAACCGGTACGGCACCGATCTATTGCCAGGATGCCACAACGGCCCCCCTGAGCGCGACCGCGGGCGCTGGAGCGACCCTGAATTGGTACACAACTCCCTCCAGCGGCACGGCTCTCCCAGCAGCACCAGCTCCTTCCAGCAGCGTACCGGGAACAACCAAATATTATGTTAGCCAGAAAACCGCCAGCGGCTGCGAAAGTGAACGGGCTGAGATTACGGTAGTTGTAACAGCGCCACCAGCGGCACCCGGCACCAGCCCGGTCACCTTTTGTCAGAATGCCCCGGCTTCTCCTCTAACGGCCACACCGGTTAACGGCGCTACGCTGAACTGGTACGGCACCAGTGCCACCGGCGGTACCGCTTCCGCAACCGCTCCCACCCCCCCGACCAGTACGACAGGTACCACCACCTACTACGTTAGTCAGTCGATCAATGGGTGTGAAAGCCCCCGGGCTTCACTGGTTGTAACGGTTAGAAGCATCCCGGCAGCTCCCACCACCACAACACCTTCCGCTTATTGCCAGGATGGCCCGGCGAATGCACTCGTCGCCACGGCTTCGAGTGGCGGCACGCTGAACTGGTACGGTACCAATGCCACGGGAGGCACCGCTTCCGCAACGGCCACGGTTCCGACGACCACCAGTGTCGGAGCCACCAGCTACTACGTCAGTCAAACGGTCAATGGGTGTGAAGGCCCACGAACAGCGATCGTTGTTACCGTAACACCAAAACCGGCAGCTCCAACCGTAACAGCCTCCTTTTCGTATTGCCAGGGTGCGACGGCCAGTCAGTTAACGGCCATTGTCGGTAGCGGAGGAACGGCAAACTGGTATGGCACGAATCCTACGGGAGGAACAGCCACAGCCGTTGGACCGACCCCTTCGACCACCAGCCCCGGCACCAGTACGTACTATGTGAGTCAGACCATTGGCACGTGCGAAAGTTCCCGCGCCAGCATCACCGTAACGGTTTCTGCCACGCCTTCGGCTCCGGGGGTAACGTCTCTTTCTGTCTGCCAGAACCTTCCGGCTACGGCCTTAACCGCCAGCCCTTCGAATGGTGGGCAATTGAACTGGTACGGTACCAGCGCCACCGGCGGCACCGCTTCCGCAACCGCTCCCACCCCCCCGACCAGTACGACAGGTATCACTACCTACTACGTTAGTCAGTCGATCAACGGTTGCGAAAGCGCGCGGGCCAGTCTGGCCGTCACCGTAAAACCGCAACCGACAGCCCCAACGGTGGGAACTTCATTGACCTATTGCGAGGGCATGACGTCGCTTCCGTTGACGGCAACCGTTAGCAGTGGCGGCAGCCTGAACTGGTATGGCACCAACGCCACGGGCGGAACAGGTTCTTCGACCGCCCCTCTGCCAGCCACAGACGCCGACGGCACCTTCAATTACTACGTCAGTCAAACCATCAACGGGTGCGAAAGCGCGCGGGCCAGTCTGCCGGTAGTCATCAAGCCTCGACCTGCCCTCCCAACCGTCCAGGATATCCGGTATTGCCAGGCAGAAACCGCCGTTCCACTGTCGGCCACGGCCGAAGCGGGCGGAACGCTAAAATGGTACGCTACTGCGATCAGTACGCCGGCACTGACGGCCGCCCCAATACCCGATACGAAAGCAGTCACGGAATCTACGTTCTACGTTAGCCAAACGGGCGCTAATGGCTGTGAGAGTAACCGGGCTCCGATCAAGGTCCAAATTTTTGCGATTCCCAGTTCCCCGACTGTTCCCAGTTTACCGGACGTTTGTCAGAACACCTCATCCCCTGTTACCCTGCAAGCGACCGGCGAAAAGCTGAAATGGTATACCGCCCAAACCGGTGGCACAGCCTCGGAAGCCGCACCGGTGCAGAATACCAATACTGCCGGGACGTTTACGTACTTTGTTACGCAAACCGTTAACCAGTGCGAAAGTCCGCGCATCGCGGCCAAAATCGTTATCAAACCCCAGCCGGTAGCTCCAACCGCCACTAGCAAGGAAGTCTGCCAGGATGCGCCGGTTGAAACGTTATCGGCTACCGGCGAAAATCTGAAATGGTTTGACATCAATAACAATGGATTGGGTAGTGCGCCCACGCCCGGCACGAACGTCGATCAGGAAATTACCTACACGTACAAAACGACCCAAACCGTCAATGGCTGCGAAAGCGATAAGCTGACGATTACGTACAAAGTGAAGGTAACGCCCAAACCAACGGTGGTGACACCGGTAACGTATTGCCAGAATGCCGTGGCAAAACCGCTGGAAGCCACCGGTCAGGACCTGACGTGGATCAATCCGTACGGCGCGACCTCGAAAACCGCCCCAATCCCGCCAACGACTAATATTTCCACCAAACCGGAAGGTGATTCCTACTTCGTTACGCAAAAAGGATCCAACGGTTGCGAAAGCCGGAAGGCCGAAATCAGGTTGATTATCAACGCTCCGCCGACGGCCAAAATCGAAGGAAATGCGACGGTTAATCTCGGCAAAACCGTGCCGGTGACCATCTCGTTCACCAGCGTACCGCCGTTCAGCTATACAATTTCGGACGGAACATCCGGAACGTCGGAAACCCTGCAGAAAGAGATTCAGCTTTTACCAACGAAAAAAACTACCATTTACCAGATTACAAACATTACGAATTCCTGCGGAGCGGGTACGCCGGTGGGTACCTTTACGGTCAACGCCATCGTACCGACCGTAACGACAAGTCCGCTTTCGGTAACCACGCTCTGCGTCGGCACCCCCATTCAGGTGCCCTTCACCACCGCCGGAGAGTTTACGCCGGGGAATTCGTTCCGGGTAGAAATAGCAACAGTCGCCGATACGGCTTTTGCCAACAAGATTGAGATCGCAGCAGGCGCCCAGCAAAGCCCGATTACCGCTCCGATTCCGACCACCGTGGCGCAGGGCCTGTACCGCGTACGCGTTACGGCCACGAATCCGCAGGTGCCGGTGCCGGGCAGCAGCAGTTCGACCATCCTGAACATCCGGGCGCTGCCGACCGTGACGCTGACCGGCACAAAAGACATTTACGACAACGAAAGTGCTCCGCTTTCCTTCGCGTTTACGGGCGATGGTCCCTGGACGTTTGAATACGCTGAAGGTTCGAAAATATCCAAGCTGACGACCAGTAGCAATCCGCACCTGGTTTCGGTAACGCCGGTTTCGTCCACGACCTATACCGCTAGTTCGGTAACCAACGGCTGCGGGGTAGGTACCGCAACCGGAACGGCCATCATCCGGGTGCTTCCGGTGTTGGGACTGGAGCCCGATCCGCTGCTGACCGCCGTGAAGGTGTTCCCGGTGCCGGCCGAAAATATCGTGACGGTCGATATTGATCTACCGCTGCAAAAAGCGCCCGCTCAACTGCAACTGACCGATCAGTCCGGACGTGTTACCCGGCAACTAACGACGCGTCAGCGACAGACCACCCTGGATTTGAGCCAGCAGACCGCCGGGTATTACTTCCTGCAAATTCAGATTGGCGACCGGAAAACGGTACGAAAGATTATGAAACGGTAATTTTTGCTTCTTCCGGGCCGGAAGAAGCAAAAACCGTCACCCACATGTTTGACGACGAATATTTCATGGGAATGGCACTCGCACTGGCCGAATCTGCGTTTGAGGAAGGCGAAATTCCGGTCGGCGCGGTAGTCGTTGGTCGAAACCGCATCATTGCCAAAGGCTACAACCAGACCGAGCGCCTGACCGACGTAACCGCCCATGCCGAATTGCTGGCCCTGACAGCCGCCGAACAGTATTTAAACTCCAAATACCTCACGGACTGCACGTTATACGTCACGCTCGAACCATGCGCCATGTGCGCCGGTGCCTTAGCCTGGGCCCAGATCGGCCGGATCGTTATCGGGGCGCCCGATCCCAAACGCGGTTATTCCAACGTGCAGCCCTCGCTGCTACACCCCAAAACGCGCGTCACAACCGGCGTTTTAGCCGACGAAAGTCTTTCTTTACTCCGCAACTTTTTTCGGGGCTTACGAACATAAATCGAAAAGTCGCTGTTATCGCGTTTGACAACTTTACTGTATGTCTAACCTTAACACATCACAATATGGCTTTCGAATTAGCTCCCCTGCCTTATCCGAGCAACGCGCTGGAACCCCACATCGACCAACAGACGATGGAAATTCACCACGGTAAACACCACAATACGTATGTGACCAACCTGAACAATGCCGTTAAAGGCACCGAACTGGAAGGGAAATCACTCGAAGAACTGGTGTCGGGTGTCAGCAACTATCCGGTAGCGGTTCGGAATAACGGCGGAGGACACTGGAATCATACGTTTTTCTGGAGCATTCTGTCGCCCAATGGCGGTGGCGAACCAACGGGTAAACTGGCCGACGCCATCACCCAGAAGTTCGGTTCGTTCGATGCGTTCAAGGAAGAATTTGCCAAGGCGGCTACGACCCGTTTCGGTTCGGGCTGGGCGTGGTTAGTTGTGACCTCCGGTGGTGAGCTGGCCATTACCTCTACGCCGAATCAGGATAACCCCCTGATGGACGTTGCTGAAACCAAAGGCACGCCGATTCTCGGTCTGGATGTCTGGGAACACGCCTATTACCTGAAATACCAGAACAAACGCCCGGACTATGTAGCAGCCTGGTGGAACCTCGTCGACTGGAAAGGTGCCGACGAACGGTATCAGCAGGCGGTTTAGTCTCCATGATGAATTAGGGACGATGTAAACGTCAGTAAATAAAAAATCATCGTTCATCGTTCCTAATTCATCATTCTTTTTTTACCTTTGCAGTCCATACACGGAGGATGTAGCTCAGTTGGTTAGAGCGCCAGATTGTGGTTCTGGAGGTCGCGGGTTCGAGACCCGTCTTTCTCCCAAGCCCCTAAAACAGTTGTTTTAGGGGCTTTTTTGTATGAATTCACCCAAACCGCCCGGCGGTTTCGCAACAGTTTCGACGCTGTTTTTGTCATTGATTTATTCCGATACCGCCTTTCATCATGTCCCAACGGTTCTATTACCCTGTCCTGATCCTCCTGATTCTGGCGCACATCGCCGGGGTTATTGGTTTACACCTGCCGTCGCTGGCTCCGCTTTTCCGAAGTCTGGTACCGTTTAATCTGCTGGGTTCGCTGGGGTTGTTACTGCTCTTTCATACCGACTGGAACCGGCCTTTTCTGTTCTATTGTGTGCTGGTTATTGTGCTCGGTTTTCTGATTGAAGTGCTGGGTGTACAAACCGGTTTTGTATTCGGGAATTATGCCTACGGTCCTACGCTGGGCGGGGCGCTCTGGGATGTCCCGGTTATCATTGGCATCAACTGGCTGCTGTTAACTTACTGTTGTGGCGTCATCTGCGACCGGCTTTCTGTCCCGGTTTACCTGAAAACCATGCTGGCGGCTTCGCTGATGGTGCTGCTGGATACACTGATCGAACCGGTAGCGATTCGGCTCGACTTCTGGCACTGGTTCGAAGCCGAGGTTCCGATCCGGAATTATTTAGGCTGGTGGATTGTCTCCCTCGTCTTTCTCGCCATCTGGTACGGGTTGCCGTTTCGCAAGCAAAACCGGCTCGCGCTTCCGTTGCTGCTCCTTCAGTTTCTGTTTTTTATTGCCAATATAATCGTCTTCTTTCTGACCGAATAATAAAACATTCTGTGGCCATCCGGTTTTTGTTGACGCCATCGAAGCGGATTAGTAGCTGATTTCTATTATTTTAAACCGGCGGTCATTCGAAAGCCGGAACAGGATGTCGGGGCATCTTACTTGTTCTCTGACGTTTAATTGCCTAAAATTGTAAAACCAGGACCTTTATAAATCGTCTGTTATTCAATGAATCGAATTCAGGACGACTATACTTTGTACAATTCCCATGAGTAATTACTCGATCAGGGACCTCGAACAGCTTTCCGGAATTAAGGCCCATACGCTTCGAATTTGGGAGCAACGCTATAACATTATTTCTCCCAAGCGGACGGATACCAATATACGGACCTACAACGACGTGGATTTAAAGCTGGTGCTGAACATCTCGTTGCTGAAAGAGCACGGTTTTAAAATCTCGGAGATCTCCAGGATGTCGCTCAGTGAAATGGCCCGGGAAGTAATCACGATTTCGGACCAAAAACTTAATTATCCTGACCAGATTCACGCCCTGACCCTGGCGATGATCGATCTGGACGAGGATCGTTTTGATAAAATTATCAGCACGAATATCCTGCAATTCGGCTTCGAAAACACGATGGTTCACATCATTTACCCGTTTCTCAGCCGGATTGGCACCCTTTGGGTAACGGGTTCGATCGGTCCTGCCCAGGAGCATTTTATCTCGAATCTTATTCGGCAGAAAATCATCGTTGCCATCGACGGCCAGGTGACGAAACAGGAGCCGGACACCAAAAAATACCTGCTGTTTTTGCCGGAAGGCGAGCTACACGAAATCGGGCTGCTGTTTGCCAATTATGTGATCCGGGCGCGGCAGAACAAAGTTATTTACCTGGGCCAAAGCCTGCCCTTCGCCGAACTGGAGTTTGTGTACGATTTTCACAAACCGGATTACCTCTTCACAGCGATTACCTCCTCACCCAGCAACCACGAAGTACAGCCGTTTGTGGATAAATTAGCCCATCGTTTTTCGAATTCGCAACTGTTGTTCACGGGCTATCAGGTTGTTGGTCAGGATATTCAAACTCCGCCCAATGTCCGGATCATCAATACCGTCGACGATCTGATTCAGATTGCAGACCATTAAAAACCGGCGGTCTTACGAAAACCGCCGGTTCTAGGGAACGCCGGAAATCGGCTAACGATTCATCAATTCGTCGAACGTCAGCGAAACGTAATACATGCCCCCAACACTCGGGTTGCCCCAGGCCTGCGTATACAGTTTACCAAGCACGTTGGTCCCGCCGATTTTCAGGATCGATTTAAGGCCCGGAATTCGTTTGCTCACCTGCGCATCGAGCGAACCAAAGGCCGGAATTCGGGTTTGCTGCCGCAGGGTAGCTTCCGTATTGGCAAAACTAGACTCCCAGAGGAACCCGTCCTGATGCCGGAAAACCACATTGAACCCGAGACCGCTATTCCGGATATTCCGGTTTCCGAACGACAGGTTATACCGGTATTTGGGGGAGTTAAAGAACGTGACAAAACCGGTTGGCAGGGAGCCCCGGTTGGCCAGATCGTTGAAGGCGACATTGCCGCCAATCAGGAAATTGCCGGGCAGTCGGTAATCGGCGCCGACGGCCCAGCCGTGGTTTTTAACCTGAACCGGTGCATTGACGTAAAAACTATAGATCGTGCGGGTAGTCCCACCGATGAGTTGCAGCAACGAGTTCGGGTCGGCGCTCGTCGCGGGTTGAGCCCCCTGCACCACAACCTGCGCTCCTTCAAAATTGAGAAACCGGTTGTAATAATAATAGGCGTCGATAAATAGCCGGTTTTTAACCAGGCCTTTGTAGCCCAACTCGTAGGTTTCAACCCGTTCGGGATCCCACTGCCGGGGCTGATACCGCTGCAACGACTGGGCCGCCTGGGGCAGCGCAACGCCTTTTTGCAACGCATCCCCAAAGTCCCGAACCGATTCCAGCGTATACACCGGGTTGGTTCCGAAGTTATACCGGTCTCTAAACTGCGGCAATCCCCCAATCAAACGGCTCGTGGGCGTGTTCAGGTCGATATACTGCGACTGGGTGGTTGGTATCCGGAACCCGCGCTGAAACGACGCCCGGACATTGTGCACCTTCGCCAGCGTCAAAACCGCCGATAACCGGGGGCTGAACTGTCCCTTGAAATTGACGTTTTTATCGTACCGGACCGACGCCGTCAGCTTCAGGAGATCAGCCACGGTTTTGGCCGCCTGCGCATAACCGCCGTACTCGTTGATTTTGTATTCGTCGCCGTTTTCATCCAGGGCAAAAATGGTCCCCCCGGAGTTCAGGGCGTACTGCCGGAAGTTGCCCCCCACGATGAGTTCAACCGTCGCCGGATCGAGCAGCTTGCCGAAATTGTACATAAACTCACCGTGGTACAGGTTCGTTCTGTCCAGAAATTTAGCGCCCAGGTTGGGGAGCGTACCCGGCAATGACCGACCGGAAACCGTAGCAGCCGCCTGTTCGAACGCAGCGGTACCGGGCAAAAACCGCCCCTGATCGGCAGCTGCGCGAGCCGCCGTATGCAAGGCGTTCGATTGGTTTTTAGCCGCATTCAAAGCCGCCTGCGGATCGGTTGGATTAGCCGCTAAAGCCTGATTAATGATTTGCAGAGCCCCGCCCGCGTAGGTAAAGGCGTACTGCGGAAACCACGACCCGATCAGATTGCTTTGGTCCAGACTCGGTTTCCAGGCTTCGTTGATGCCCTGCCCCAGCAGACTGATTGCGAACGAATCCCCCGAGCGTTCCTGCGTGGTATAGGCGCGTACAAAAAAGTTCGATCCGCGCAACTCCGCTTTGTATTGCCCAATGCTAAAGCCTTTGATGTAATACCGGTCCTGGCCCGTATAGCCGGTCGTGCCGGTTCCCCAGTTGGCCTGCAAAATAGCCTCCAGGTTATCGTTGAGCCGATAATGAACAGCGCCGTTCAGTTTCAGGCTGTTGACTTTGTAATTGACCAGCTCACTTTCGGCGTAGCCCGTCCGCGAAACCGTCACATTAGGCAGCAACACCTCATTGACAATCTGAGTCGCTGGGATTTTCGTTGCCGACGACAGCTGATTGACGCCCGCGATGATTTGCGCCAGCTCCGGTGAGACCAAAGCAATCTGCGCCGGAGGCAGCGGTAACAATTGCGCTACCGTACTCTGAAAGGCGCTTAAATTGGCGCTGGCATCCCCGTAAATATTGATCCCGTCGTATCCCGGATTGTTCTGGCGGGTTCCGTTAGCCAGGGTAAAACCGTTGGCAAAACCCTGATCGCGCTGGTCGGAGGCCTGCCAGTCGTCGGCGCTGATGTACGATGCACTGATCTTGAACGCCAGCCGGTTATTGAAGGCTTTGGCGAAACGAATGCCTGCGTCGTAGAAGGGCGTGGTAGCCTTGCTTCGGTTGCTGGCCGACATAATCCCGGTTTTGGCGTAGGCGCTCAGACCCTGAAACTGAAATGGATTCTTACTGTTCATCAAGACCAGCCCATTGATGGCGTTGGGACCGTACAGGGCCGAAGCCGCACCCGGCAGGAGTTCGACGCTTTCCACATCCAGTTCCGACATCCCGGCGATATTCCCGACGGAAAAGTTAAGCCCCGGTGCCTGATTGTCCATACCATCGACCAGTTGAACCACCCGCGTGTTGCCATTGGCGCTAAAACCGCGTACGTTGACCGACCGAAACATCAGACTTTGCGTGCTCATGTCAACACCTTTCAGGTTAAGCAACGCGTCGTAAAAGGTGGCAGCAGGGGCCGACTGAATGGCGCGAATGTCTATTTTTTCGACCGTAACCGGGGATTTCATGACGCTTTCTTCCACCCGCGACGCCGATACCACGACTTCCTGCCCCAGCATAACCTGCTCCTCCAGTTCGATTTTCACGTCTGTCTGGTTATCCACCACCAGCTCCCGGGGTTGAAAGCCCACCGAGGAAACCACCAGCGTCAGCGGTGTCGGGATGGCTGTTGTTAATGAAAACCGGCCTTTCGTATCGGTAATTGTTCCGGCAACCGTTCCTTTCACCGTGATGCTGACCCCAATGAGTGGATTTTTAGAGCCACTTTCGAGGATACTTCCGGTAATTTTGGTTTGCGCCCAACCCCATGCAGGAACGGTAAGACAGAATCCTACAACCAGTAAAAGCCGCCTGTAACTTTTTCTCATAATAAGGTTCGTTTTCTGATCCGCAACAAAACGGATATTGATCTGTAAATGCGAATCTAACTGGTTAAAATTTTATAAATACACAAATCATCATAAACCTATAAACCCAGAACAAGTCCCAATAAGGACGTTAGCCAACCGGCTGTCCTTAACCCTTTATTTGCGTTTTCGGGAGTTCGGGCTTAAGCAACATCGGGACTGGATCGACCTGAATTAATACCTTAATAGAATGATGACCACGGTTACTCAAAAAACCTCTGTTTTATTTCGTATTTTTGTCTTTTCCCTCTGTCTGCCACTGGCATTTCTTCGATAAGAATAACCATCCTTGACTAACTTTTAAGCGCATTCCTTGTAGTTTAGGAACCCCGTTGCCAATTTAAGGGGTTTGATGTTTAGCAGAAAATACTTTTGTATGAACCATACGTATGTTATTATCATGGCGGGCGGGGTTGGGACCCGGTTCTGGCCATTTAGCCGCACCAACAACCCCAAACAGTTTCACGATGTACTCGGAACCGGTAAGTCGCTCCTGCAACAAACGGCCGAACGATTTGACGGAATTTGCCCTAAAGAACATATTTATATCGTTACCAGCGCCGAATACCACGCACTGGTTAAAGAACAGCTTCCTTACCTGAGTGACGATCAGATTCTGTGCGAGCCCGTTCGCCGGAATACCGCCCCCTGTATTGCGTACGCTGCCTATAAAATTGCCCGGCAGGACCCGCAGGCCAACATGATCGTGGCGCCAGCCGACCACATTATTTTAAAGGAAGAAGAGTTCCGTAGCACCATCCGGACGGCCTTGGCCGCCACCGCCGATCAGGACATTCTGGTCACGCTGGGCATTCAGCCCAGCCGCCCGGATACGGGATACGGTTACATCCAGTATATTCCGGATTCGGATAATCAGGGAACGAAAAAGGTCAAAACGTTTACCGAAAAACCGCACCTTGAACTGGCAAAACAGTTTCTGGAAAGTGGCGAATTCGTCTGGAATGCCGGGATTTTTGTCTGGAATGCGCAGGCCATTCGCAAAGCCTTCGAAGCCTACATGCCCGAAATTGCCGATATTTTTGCCGAAGGCGACGGAGCGTATTTTAGCGAAAAAGAAAACGTTTTTATCAACAAGGCGTATTCGCTCTGCAAAAATATTTCCATCGATAACGGGATCATGGAAAAAGCCAAGAATGTCTACGTCGTGCTGAGCGATTTTGGCTGGTCGGACCTGGGCACCTGGAAGTCGTTGTACGAAGTATCGAACAAGGACGCCAATGAAAACGTAACGGATGGTACGCACCTGCTCTACAATGCCAACAACAACATCATCAAAACACCAAAAGACAAATTGGTGGTTATCAGCGGACTAGAAGGCTTTATTGTGGCCGAATTCGACGGAGTTCTGCTGATTTGCCCCAAAGAAGAAGAGCAAAAAGTAAAAGAGTTTGTGGCCGACGCCAAAAACCACGGCGCCCACTTTGTATAAGTTCGTATAAAACTAATGAAGGATGACCGGTGAATGGATAGGAAAAACCCGGTCATCCTTCATTAGTTTAAAAGTGTTTCCAGCCCTGCGCCTTTAAGGGAGTATATTGGCCCGCCTTGGTACCTAACAACACCGAATCCGGTTTGTCGGTCAGGTAACCGATGGGCGTGATGCGGGCGTGGTTTTTTAACTTCTCGAATTCCTGCGGACGAATCGTAAACAGCAGTTCGTAGTCTTCTCCGCCGTTCAGGGCCGCCGTCAGCGGGCTCAGGTTTAATTCGGTCGCCACCAAGTAGGTAACATCGTCGATGGGAATGTTTTCATCGAAGATCACCGCCCCGGTTTTGGATTGCGTGCAAATGTGCAGCAGTTCCGACGCCAGCCCGTCCGACACATCGATCATCGCGGTCGGTACGACTCCCAAATCCTGAAGTTCATACACAATGTCGGTGCGCGCCGACGGCCGTAGCTGACGTTCCAGCACGTAGGATTTATCCTCGCTGATTTCCGGCTGCATGGTCGGATCGGCCAGAAATACCTGTTTCTCGCGTTCCAAGAGCTGCAGCCCGCAGTAAGCTGCCCCGAAATCGCCCGTTACGCAAACCACGTCGTTGGGTTGGGCGGTATTGCGGTACGCAATTCTATCTTTGGGCACCCGACCGGTTACCGAAACGGAAATGACCAGCCCGGAACGGGAGGAGGTTGTATCGCCCCCAATGAGATCGATCCGATAGGATTCGCAGGCTGCTTTAATTCCCGCATACAATTCTTCCACTGCTTCGACCGAAAACCGGCTGCTGAGCGCCACGCTAACCGTAATCTGCAGGGGTGTTCCGTTCATGGCGGCAATGTCGGAGACATTGACCGCAACGGCTTTGAAACCGAGGTGCTTCAGGGGCGTATACGCCAGATCGAAATGCACGCCTTCCAGCAGCATGTCGGTGGAAATGAGCCAGTAATCGGGGCCGCCGGTGTCGATCACGGCCGCATCATCGCCAATACCCCGCACGGTTTCCGGCCGTGTCGGAGCGCCAAATTCCTGATTGATGCGGTTGATCAGGCCAATTTCGCCCAATGATTCCAATTCCGTTCGTGTGTTCATACCGTTACTAAAACAAAAAAGCCGCTTTCGGTTCGAAAGCGGCAAAAATAATCAGAAACTATCTTCGATCGGTATCGACCCGGGTAGCAAGCCACTTACGGATTCGACAGGGTATATTTATTGGTTGTCCCACCGGTTTTCCGATCGGCGGTTGTCCGGGTGATTTCCAGTGCATTATCCGACGAGGAATTGATCGTGAATTCAATCGTCGGGCCATCGGTGGGGGCCGGGCTCAGGTTTTTCAGGATCAGTTTCGTATCGCCCTGCACTTCATACTGCCCCGTTGACTTGAAGCCATCGACCTGGGTAATCACCACGGTTGGCGGGTTGCTCAGATCCAGCGCATACTGCGAATAACCGGGTCTGACGTTACCAGTCCCCCCCTTGGTGTATACGACCACATTGTTTTCTTCCACTTTTTGGGCCGACCAGTTTTTGGCAATTCGCTCCGAAAGCGGTTTTACCTTGCTTTTACTACAACCGGTCAACATCACAAACAGACCCAAAACCGTAACAAAGGCGATCAGTGTATTTTTTTTCATATGACAAAAATAGATAGACGTAATGGTGTTCATCAGTAAGCGGTTAAAGTTACAGGTTTTTACGAAACCAATACCTAAACTTAGGCGTAAACGTTGCATTTTTGCCGGACCCATTGTTTTGCTTTATGAGCCTTGAAAAGAGTGATTTCCTGAAAGAATACACCCGTTCGCAACTGGCGCTTCGCAACGGCTCCGACCGCGACGAAATCTGGTGTGCTTACCGGGGTATCATTTACGATGTTTCGTCCAGTCGGCTCTGGCGCCACGGCAAGCATTACGAACACTGGGCCGGCCAGGATCTCACCGACGAACTGATCGACGCACCCCATGGCGAATGGGTGTTCGGTCGCTTCAAACCGGTCGGAAAATTAATCAGTTAACCACCAACCAGCGTCCCGAAATGATCTTGATCGCAGACAGCGGTTCCACCAAAACCGATTGGCGAACTCTTTCCACCAATGGCGAGGTCAACCAGGCCCGAACCATCGGTTTCAACCCGTATTACCAGGATAGTGCCGCGATTGCTGCCGAACTGCAAACCAGTCTGTTACCGTCCGTTAAAGAAACGGTAACGGAGGTGTTTTATTACGGTACCGGCTGCAACAGCCCCGAATCGTGTGGGGTGGTCGAACGAGCGATCCGGACGGTTTTTCCGGATGCGCAGCACGTGCAGGTCAACAGCGATTTGCTGGGAGCGGCCCGGGCGCTGTGCCACCACGAGCCCGGTATTGCCTGCATTCTCGGCACCGGCTCCAACGCGTGCCGGTACGACGGGCGTGACATTGCCCAACTGAGCGGTTCGCTCGGCTTCTGGCTGGGTGATGAGGGAAGCGGGGGTTATTTGGGAAAAACGCTGGTCGTCCGGTTTTTGCACGGCCAGTTGCCGACCGAATTGGCCGGAAAATTTCAGAAACGCTACCCGAACATAGACCGGCTGACGGTGATGGAACATGCCTATAAACAGCCTTTTCCAAACCGGTATTTCGCGTCTTTTTCCAAATTTCTGTTCGATAACCGCAGTCATCCGGTTGCCTACCAGATCGTTTACGACGCATTCAGTCTGTTTTTCGACACCTATATCCGCAAATTTGCGGATTCGGCCCAGTTGCCGATTCACTTCGTCGGCTCGGTGGCTTTTTACTATAGCGATATTCTCCGGCAGGTGGCCAACGATAAGGGCTTTACGGTTCGGCGCATTCTGGAAAACCCGATTGCCGGCCTGACCCTGTACCACCAGCAAACCGAATCACCGCAAGATTGAGCGTCGAAAACCGGTCGGGGCAGTCGTTATGATGTAAAAAAAGCCACCGGATTCGGTGGCTTTTTAAACGACGTTATGTTACTAGACTTATTGTTTCAGCACCTTGATTACTTTCAGAACCCCGTCTTCGTTCTGAATCCGGAGGAAATATACCCCGGTTGGTAGTTGCAGGGGCTCCACATCGATCATCATTTTGCGTCGGTCCGGATCAACAACCTGCCCCTTCAATTCCCACTGAGTCCCGTTCGCCGACGAGAGCGAGAAGGTGTACGGAACGGCGGTTCCCGGTTTCGTTACCCCATGTGCCGGCGCCGTCAGATTGATTACTTCCCGAACCGGGTTGGGGTAAACCAGCCATTCGCTACCGGCGGTTTCGGCATTTTCGGCCGTGATGGCGATCCGGCCCCCGCTTTGCACGAACGAGAACGCAATATTTTTGGTGATGATCGTCTCCCCGCTACCGTTGGCACCGGTGAAAGCAGCCACCCGCAGAATATACGTTCCAGCCAGCGGTTTGAAACCGTCGTCGTCGCCAAACAGCCCGAAAGGTGTCTGGTTATCGACGTAATTGTTGGACGAAGCGCCCGTTAGCGCAAAAGCAATACTGCCAACCGGCACATTGGAGGTGCAGAAGAAATTGACCCGCTCCGGCAAACTACTGATGGTAATCGAACTGTTATTGATCAATTCCTGAATCACCTGACGAACCGAGGCATTACCGGCTTTCATCAATTGAACGGTCAGTTGGGGCTCCCGTACTGTCAGCTTAAACGTGAGACTGTAGGTTTTCTGATCCGAAGTCGTGCTTTTCAGGGTCACCATATACTCCCCGGCGGTTTGCGGTCTCCCGCTGGCCGTCCGGTTGGAGGCATTGTAAGTAATGCCATCGGGCAAACCGATCACTTCCATCTGCACACCCGCTCCGGCTTCCGGCAACGTAAAGGTATGGAACAATCCTTTGGTAATTACCTGATCAGGGAGCGGGCTTTTGCCGTTATTACAAGCGGTTTTATACGTGTATTTTATAACCTTCCCGCTTTGCCGGGCTTCGATGTCCAGCGTACTGCCCTGCCGCATCGTCAGTAACAACGTATGCGTTGAGGTAGTCGTCCAATCGGTTACCCCGTCGGCCCGGTACTCAATGGTTGTGTTGTCTCCTCCACTGGTCCGGAAGGTGATTCGCCCGGTTTGGCAATCGTAGTCGGGCGCCAGCAGAACCAACGGATTAGTGGTCGGGGTAGTCGGCGTGGTTGGAGGGGTCGGGGTAGTAGTGCCCGGATTCACCGTCAGCGTCAGCTCTACACTGGTTTTGGCATTCTGGTTGTCGGTGGCCGTGTAGGTGACAGAATAACTTCCCACCGTGGTGACCGTCCCGCTCAAGCTCCGGCTAAGGGCCTCAAAACTCAGCCCCGTCGGCAAACCGCTCACCGCATACGTCAGCGTGCCCCCTTCTGGATCGGTAAAAACCGGCAAAACCGTCTGGTAAGCCACATTCACCGTCGCTGTCAGACTCACCACCGTGGGGGCCACCGGCGGTTGGTTCGTCGGCGTGGTTGGGGTGGTTGGGGGCGTTGGCGTGTTGTTACCAGTGCAGGTCAAGGTCTTGGGAGACCCTTTCAGCAGATAGGTCGTGCCCTGAACCCGGCCCCAGACCTGGTAGGACTGGTTGTTCTTCAACTCCTCGGCCGTATCCCAGCGGTAGCCGTGGCTGCCGTTGCCTTTGCCGTTGTCTTTCAGGTCCTG
>NZ_JBHSMA010000016.1:35937-138085 GCF_042655385.1 Larkinella bovis
TGCCGGAACAGGTTGGCCTCAAGGCTGCCCACCAGCCGGGCCGAGGCCAGGGTAGGTCCTACCAGAAACTCCACCGTCAACGGGGTGTTGGGCCGATCCTGATCCCACACCCAGCCCGCTATGTTAATGCAACTCACCAGATCCAGATACCCCTCAAAACTGCCCGTGGTCGGCGAGACTGGGGGCGTCGGGGTGGTGGGAGGGGTAGTGCCCGGATTCACCGTCAGCGTCAGCTCTACACTGGTTTTGGCATTCTGGTTGTCGGTGGCCGTGTAGGTGACGGAATAACTTCCCGCCGTGGTGACCGTCCCGCTCAGGCTCCGGCTAAGGACCTCAAAACTCAGCCCCGTCGGCAAACCGCTCACCGCATACGTCAGCGTGCCCCCTTCCGGATCGGTGAAAACCGGCAAAACCGTCTGGTAGGCCACATTCACCGTCGCCGTCAGACTCACCACTGTGGGGGCCACCGGCGGTTGATTCGTCGGGGTAGTCGGCATGGTTGGGGTAGTCGGGGTGGTTGGGGGCGTTGGCGTGTTGTTCCCGGTACAGGTCAGGGTCTTGGGAGACCCTTTCAGCAGATAGGTCGTGCCCTGAACCCGGCCCCAGACCTGATACGACTGGTTGTTCTTCAACTCCTCGGCCGTATCCCAGCGGTAGCCGTGGCTGCCGTTGCCTTTGCCGTTGTCTTTCAGGTCCTGCCGGAACAGGTTGGCCTCAAGGCTGCCCACCAGCCGGGCCGAGGCCAGGGTAGGTCCCACCAGAAACTCCACCGTCAACGGGGTGTTGGGCCGATCCTGATCCCACACCCAGCCCGCTATGTTGATACAACTCACCAGATCCAGGTAGCCTTCGAAGTTACCACTCGTCGGATTTTTGTCGACAACGATCAGCTTAAAGCTAAGTTGTCCGAGTTCATTCCCCTGATCATCAACCCCCTTAATCAGCAGGGTTGTCGTGCCGGTTTTTGTGGGTACTCCCGAAATCGTCCGGTTTTTGGCATCGTAACTCAGCCCTTCGGGCAAACCGGCCACGGTATAGCTATTACCGGGTCCCGGATCGGGCAATTGATAGGAATAAGCCAGGCCAGCAACAATCGTCTGATCAGCCAGCGTAGAAGAGATCGGCGAAGAACAACTGGTCCGGTACGTATAACTAACCTCCTTGTCGCCCTGACGAGCCATGAGTTTGAGATCGGTCGCATTCCGTTTTTCCGGGCCGATTGTAAATGTAGGATTGCTGGTCCAGTCACCAACGCCCGGAATCGAATACGTCAATGCCGCCCCATTGCCCCCTTCAGTTCGAATCGTTAATTGCCCGGTCTGGCAGTTGAACGTCGGGGCAACGATGGTCAGGCTGGTTTCTGTGGCCCGAATCGTAATCAGAAAGGCATCTTCGGCCTTCGCCCCCCGCTCATCGGTGGCGGTGACCACCACCGAAGTTGTACCGGTTTTTTTAGGTGTTCCCGAAATGGTCCGCTTGCCTTTATCGTAGGTGAGTCCTTCCGGTAGAGCACTAACGGCAAACGTCATTGTGGTGGACGCCCGGAAGGTTTCCGCCGGAATGGTCAGGGTGACGGCCTGACCAAGCGGGTAGGTCTGATCGCTCAACGGATTAACCACCACCGGGGCTTCGTATCCGTTACACTTTGTTGTGTAGGAAAACCGGGCCTCTTTACCACTTTGCCGGGCCTGGATCTCGAAGGTTACCCCGTCGCGGAGCCAGGGCGGAATAATGGCGATGGCATTGACGGTCCAGTCCGCGATGCCCGCCGATCGGAATTCAATCCTGGTCCCATCTCCTCCGCTGGTACGGAATTTAATTTCCCCGGTATTGCAATCAAAGGTTGGCTCCACTAAGGTTAATTTCCCTGTCGAAGGAGCGTTGTTAATCGTGAGTTGAAACTCCGTGGTAACACTGGCCCCTTTGTTGTCCGTGGCTTTGACCTTCACCGCAATAACACCGGCAACGTTGGGCATCCCCTGAATGGTGCGGTTGCCGGTTTCAAAACTCAGTCCGCTCGTCAATCCCAATACATCCACATCCGTGATTTGTCCATCGGGGTCCGAAAACGTCTCATTCGGAATGGTGAAGCTAAAATTCTGCCCGACGATGGCGGTTTGTGCGGGTATTATTTTACTAACTACCGGTGGTTTATTGGTTTCTTCCGGTTTAAGGACCGTTAATTTAAAACGGGTCGAAACACTGGTTCCCTTATCATCCGTCGCTTTCAGCGTAATCGTTGAAACTCCTTCCGAAGTGGGTTTACCACTGATCGTGTACGTTTGCGCATCATAGGACAATCCCACCGGCAAATCTGAAGCCTGAATACTCACGATCCGGCCATCCGGGTCTTTAAAGGTTTCATCCGGAATCCGAAATGAAAATTCCTTGCCGACACTGGCGGTTCGGTCCTCAATGGTTTTATTAACAACCGGAGCCTGGTTGCTATTTTGCCCCAGCACCGTAATCTGAAACTGCGTTGTTACCGGGGAGTTTTTATTATCGACCGCCCGGACCGTCACCGTGATCGTTCCCGTTCCGGTGGGCGTTCCCGAGATCGTTACGCCATCGGCCGAAAGCCCCAAAGCCGGCAAACCCGCCGTGATTTCTACTTTGGTGATGGAACCGTCCGGGTCTTCAAAGGTAGCCGGGGGAATGCTGAATTCGAAGAGTTTATCAGCGTAAGCGGTCTGGTTGGGAATCGGTTGCCGAACCCGCGGGTCCTGATTGGCATTATCCTCCAGCCAGTCTTCATTGATGACAATATTGACGGGTTTCCGGCCACTCTGCACATACGCCTTCGACCATTGATCACTGGCCCGGTTCTGCGAGTCCGAAACATCGTCCAGCACCATCGACGATAATTTGTAGGTGGCGTTACTACCGGTTTGGACCTGGGTTACGGGCTGATTCAGCAAACCCTGACTAACGACCTTATGAATCAACCGATTTAACGCATTCCGGGCATCCCAGCCCCCAAAGTTTGCCAGCGTCACCATCCGGGCGCCGTGTTCAAAACTTTCGGCTACCTGCTCGTAAAACCGGTCGGTAGAAACCGTCTGGTGGAAAAGGCCATCGACCTCGTTACACACCCAGCCTCCGGGACGGATATTGCTCCGAACAACGTCCATCGAAAACCGGTGGTTATAGTCCGGACCGTCGTTAATTTTAAGACCATCGGCATTTTGTGCCAGATTCCGGAACCCGAACGTGCCCCGCAAACCACTCTGGCGATCCCAGACGCAGCCGTGCTGGTTGACAAACTGAATCGAGCCATTGACTTCTTTGACCGTGCGGTTGGTTTCGTCAATAAACCGCTTCAGCATCAGGTGGCGAAACACGTACCAGTCTTCGCCCCAACGGCCCCGGCTAAAGGAAATATACGGATCATTCTGGTTGTACGGCGGGGGCACAACGGCTTCCCATTTACTGAAGTCGCTGCCCCAGCGCCGGTTCAGGGCCTCCAGCGAATACCGGCCCTGCAGCCACTGCCGAAACCCCTGCTTCATCGGGTCGCTGTAATCGAACGGAATGGGATAACTACCACCAGAGCGATCGTTTCGGGGGGAATATTCTGCTTCCTGAATGGGAGAAGCCACCACCGACATAAACAGAAGCTGGTCCTGTTGTTGCAGGTATTCGAAATGACGGGTGACCTGCCGAACAAAGTCTTTGGCTAATTCCAGCGTAGGTTGATGAGCAAAACTGAATTGAACCGCTTGCCCGAAATTCATCCGGGTGCCGTCGGCAGCCTGCATCGATTCTGCATTGTTCCAGAAACCGCTCAGCCGGTTGGGGTCGCGGGCCAGGTGAATGCGGAGCGCTACCTTCATGCCCATCCGTAAGGCGGCATTCACATAGGCATCCACCAGCTTCCAGTTCGGAGCGCTGTTGCGGGTGGGATAGACTCCGTCCCAGTGGATCGAGATTTCAGCCGCATTACACCCCATCCGGCCCGCATTCTCAATCCGTTCGATGTCACTGGTGGGGTCACCTTCGTAGTTAAAGATAACGATGGCCAGATACCGCTGGCGTTCCGGAACCTTTGGGGCAATAAGGCGGCTTTTCGACGGTTGGGAACCGCTGGTGGCCGGAGAATGTGCGTAACTTACGCCGAGGAAGAATGATAAAATTAAAAGCGTTACGGTTAGTTGTCTGATCATCATCCGTGCGGTGTGCTATTATGATATTTTGTTCTTCTCCCTGCGAGGCTGCAAAGACGCTGAAGCCGGGGAATCGGCTTATCACCGGCCACGAATCAGCGGATTCTGCACTCGTCAGGGCTAACTTCGGTTACGGATTTTAGCAGAGATGACTCTCCGGTACCGGAACCGAATGACGCGTTTCGATTAGCAGTCAGACTTATTATTAACTGCTGTGATTCAAATTCGAATACTGTGAAGGACAAAAATCATTCCAATGTAACCGGGCTCGCGGAATGAACGGCAGCGCAGTGCCTGCTCTTGGGAAAGTAAAAAGATGAACGGATGAACCCGTAAAAAGGCGCCAAAACCTCAGATTAAAACATGGCAATATCCTGTTTACCTGTATATAGTAAACTCAATTACACATCAAGCGTAGGATGGTTACAAAAATTGTGTCAGGAGCAACTAAAATTTAGTATGCGGTAGCAAAACCTAGTTACAACAAAGATACTAAATGTTAGTAAGTGGTAACATTTATAGCTGTAAAATAGCCTCCTGCCATTTTAAGACTTGTACTTTAGCATCAAATTGTTGACTTTTTTCGATCAATAAATTTGTGTTATAATTTTTGGGATGCTGCATCACGCGTACCATTGCCCTCCTAAACTCCTCTGGCATGGGGTAATCGACCAGTTCGCCCATGCCCGGAACGATAAATTCCCGGGCTCCGCCGGCATTGGGTGCCACCAGCGGTTTTCCGAGCGAGGCCGCTTCGGTCATAATCTTACCAAACGGTTCTTCGCGGGAAGTCATTACCAATCCGTCGGCGAGTTGCAGGTAGTTGTAGTAATCGTCGGTCTGCACATCGACGAAATGGAGGTTAGACAGGTTCAGCGCTTTGACCTGGCTATCGACCAGGTAATTCAGGCCGGTGGGCTGGGAGTTACCCATCCAGATAAAATGACACGGCTGATCGGCCAGCGCCTGGGCAATGAACGGAAACAGATCGACCCCTTTCCGGTAAATCCGCGTTCCGACCATCATCCAGACAAAAGCACCGGGTGCTATGTTCAGTTTTTTCCGAAGCTCCTCGACCCGCTGCTGCGAGACTTCCTTATGGATCAGATCCACCACGGGATACAGGAGAGCCGTCCGTTTTGCCCCCATCACCGTGGCGAGGTCGCAGATTTGCTGCGTTACGCCGATGACCAGTTCCGAGTAGGTCATGGCGTGTTTCATTTCGTCGTAATGAATCGATTCGAACTGCGAGTGGAGTTCGTGAATCTGCGTAATCACCTTCACGCCCAGTTGTTCGGCCAGTTTCGAAAGTGGAAACATCAGCACGGTATTCAGGTACCAGTAGTCGGCCTTTACGTGTTCCTGCAAACGCCGGATGTAGTTCTCATACACCTTCACGCCCATCGCGTGGGTCAGTTTGGAAACCAGTTTCCGGGCCAGCCCCCGGTTGAACGGCGAAGTGAAGGATGGTATATCTGCCGGCAACTGCGCAACCAATGGCCCCCGGTTTTCGCTGTACAAAGCCGCCTGAATCTGTTGTCGATCAAAATTTTGCAGATAGGTCCACAACACTACTTCCGAGCCGGTAAAGGATCCGTAGGGAGTAAAAAACAGAATTTTCTTCATGTATCAGAATGCGCTTCGGCCGCTAATATCCGCCGAAAAAACCATAAAAAGTGACGAAATCCGAAATTTGACGGAACGACCACCAAACCGGAATCCTCTACAGTTTGTTACCCGAACGGATTGGCAATTCAATAGTATATTGCGGCTTCGTTGGCTCATCGGTTTTCTGGAAGGTCTTCAGCTCGGCACTCACCGCCAATTGATAAAGAATTAAGGAATCGCTCCGGCGATCGTTTGAATTATGGCAAATCGGTATTTTTTGAAAGTAAAAGAAGTCGTTCGGCAAACCCCGGACGCCGTGACTATTCATTTTTGGCATCCCCTCAACGAAGTGATCCGGTACCAGCCCGGCCAGTACCTGACGTTTATTTTACCCTTCGACGGCCAGAAAATCCGGCGGTCGTACTCGATGTCCAGTTCTCCGCATACCGATGTCGCACTGGCGGTTACAATCAAACGCCTGCCGGGAGGGGTGGTTTCCAACTACCTCTGCGATACGACCAAACCCGGGGATGTGTTCGAGACGCTGGAACCGCTCGGCACCTTCGTCCCTAAACTGGATCCCGCCAACCAGCGACAAATCGTACTGATCGGGGCCGGAAGTGGTATTACGCCCCTGATTTCGATGGCCAAATCGGTTCTGCACGTCGAACCCCGCAGCACCATCTGGCTGCTCTACGGCAACCGGAACCGCGCATCGATCATTTTTGAAAAAGAGCTGAACGACCTGGTGCAGCGATCGGGCGGGCGGTTTCGGGTCACGCACCTGCTCAGCCAGCCCGAACCCGGTTGGAGTGGTCTGCAGGGGCGACTGAACCAATCGGCCATTCTGAAGCTGCTCGAAGAACAGCCACACCACGTCCTTCAGCAAACCGACTTCTACATTTGCGGCCCCGACGGCTTGATGGACGAAGCCCGCAGTGCGCTCCGGATCCTGGACGTTCCGGCCCATCAGGTTCACAAAGAGAGCTTCGCGACCAGTTCGCACGAAACCCACGGCGAGGTAGTGGAAGCCGAGCCCGCCGGTTCGTCAACCCCCGAAGTGACCATTTTATACGAAGGCAGCGAATACAAATTCACCGTTGAACCCCACCAGACCATTCTGGAAGCCGCCCTGGAACTCGACATCGACCTGCCGTATTCGTGCCAGGCCGGTATGTGTACGGCCTGCATGGGTCGTTGCCTGTCGGGTAAAGTACACCTTGACGAAGACGACGGGCTGGCCGAATCCGAACTCCAGGCCGGTTACATCCTGACGTGCGTAGCGCGCCCGTTGACCAGCGATGTTGTCATTGAAATTGAATAACCGTTGAACCGTTCAGGGTTTATCGTTGAAACCTGAATCATACACCCGTTTTCCTGAATACCGTAATGGAACCGACCTTAGCAATCCCCGCCCGCCCGGCCCGGCCGTTTATTGGTGAAGCATTTGTGCTCACGACCTGGGACGAAGTAAAACCGCTGTACGACAACCTGGTTGAACGTCCGATCACGAATGCCGATGAGCTGCGCCAGTGGTTTATCGACCGCAGTGAACTGGAATCGTACCTGTCCGAAAACTTTGCCTGGCGGTATATCCGGATGACCTGCGACACCTCCGACCCCGAACTGGTGCAGCAGTTTAACTTTTTCATTACCGAAATTCAGCCGCACTTATCCGCTTACGAAAACCGCCTGGATAAAATGGCCGTCGACAGCCCTTTTCTGGCCGATTTGAAGGATAAGGGTTTCGATATCACGATCCGGGGCATGAAGAAAGCCATTGACATTTTCCGGGACGAAAACATTCCGCTCCAAACCGAGATCCAGTCCGAACAACGCAAATACGGGGCCCTGGTCGGGGCCATGACGATCGAGCTGGAAAATGCCGAGGGCGTCCTGGAAGAAATCACACTGCCGCAGGCCAGCACCCTGCTGCAATCGCCCGACCGCGCGCTGCGGGAAAACGTCTGGCGAAAAATTCAGGAACGGCGGCACGAGGATAAAGCGTCGCTGGACGAGTTGTACGACCGGCTGGTGGAACGGCGGCACCAGGTGGCGGTCAATGCCGGTTTTGAGAATTTCCGGGATTATATGTTTGCCGCGATGGGGCGGTTTGATTATACCCCGCAGGATTGTTTCGACTTTCACGCGTCGGTTTCCAAGGCCGTCGTGCCGCTGCTCGATCAACTGGCGCAGGAACGCAGCCGGAAACTCGCCAGCGTCGATTCTTCTTTTGATATTCTTCGTCCCTGGGATTCCAAAGTCGACCCCGACGGGTTGGCGGCCCTGAAACCGTTCGAAACCGGCGAAGAGTTGCTGAATAAAACCATTACCTGTTTCAGCCGGCTGGATGCCGCCGTGGGCAATACGTACCTGAGCGACTGCCTGCGCATCATGAAAGCGATGGGCCACCTTGATCTCGAATCGCGGAAAGGCAAAGCACCGGGCGGTTACAATTACCCGCTCGAAGAAATCGGCGTTCCGTTTATTTTCATGAATGCCACCTCAAGTCTGCGTGATCTGGTCACAATGGTGCACGAAGGCGGTCACGCCGTCCACTCCTTTCTGACCCGCGATCTGCCGCTGAAACCGTTCCGCAACCCGCCGATGGAAGTGGCCGAACTGGCGTCGATGGCGATGGAATTGCTGACGATGGACTACTGGGATGTATTTTTCGAGAACCCCGACGAGTTGAAGCGCGCTAAAATCCAGCACCTGGAGTCCATCATCGAGACGCTGCCGTGGGTGGCCACCATCGATAAATTCCAGCACTGGGTGTACGAATCAGCGGCCCGCCCTCACCCCAAACCGTCTCATCCTGAACGTGACCAGGCCTGGGTGCGCATTTTTGAGGACTTTTCGGATACGGTTACCAGCTGGCAGGGCTTGGAGAAATACGAAGCGAGTTACTGGCAGAAACAGCTGCATTTATACGAAGTGCCGTTTTACTACATTGAGTACGGCATTGCGCAATTGGGTGCCATCGGCGTCTGGATGAACTTCCGGCAAAACCGGCAAAAGGGGCTGCAAGGCTACCTGAATGCGTTGAAACTGGGCTATACGGCTCCCATCAGCGAAATTTACCGGGCGGCTGACGTGCCGTTTGATTTTTCGCAAGAACACATTGGCCGATTGATTCGTTTTGTCTGGGAGGAGATCGAACGGCTGAAACGCTGAGGATTAGCGTTCCGATAAAAATTTGATGGACTGTTGGCGAATTGGCCGGCAGTCCATAGATTTGTGCTGAATTTTGTAAAATGTTTGTATGAAAGGGCTTTTGATTAAAGGAGTATTTTTACTGGTTGCCGGTTCGCTGGCATCCTGTGACTATCAGAAATATAACAGCATCCGCCAGAAAGATTACCGCGCGGGTGATTCGTATGTTTACGGCCCCGGTCTTGACTCTCCCGCTGTTCAGACGACGTATAAGTATGCGTCCCGTCCTGAACTGGCCGATCGGACCAATAAGATTCGTCAGAAATTATTCAGCCAGGCCCACTAAGCGACCTGCTCTCTATTCATATCCACCCGTGTGTTCTCTATCCGACCAGCAGCCGCTTTCGGCTCTTTCTTCATTCATAAGCCGTTAACCGTGTTCAAAAAGAAAACCAGCGTTTTGGCTTATGTATAATGGCAAAAAAGCAGTGGTGGTGCTGCCGGCCTACCGGGCAGCACTGACGCTTGAACGAACCTTCCGTGAAATTCCGTTCGACCTGATCGACGACGTCATTCTGGTCGACGACGCCAGCCCCGATAATACCGTCGAAGAAGCCCGGCGACTGGGCATTCGGCACATCATTCGCCACGAAAAAAACCGGGGCTACGGCGGCAACCAGAAGTCCTGCTACGCTAAGGCTCTGGAACTGAATGCCGACATTGTGGTGATGCTGCACCCTGATTATCAGTATACGCCGAAACTCATTACGGCCATGGTCAGCCTCATTGGCAATGAGCTGTATCCGGTCGTTTTCGGTTCGCGGATTCTGGGAAAAGGCGCACTGAAAGGCGGCATGCCACTCTATAAGTACGTCGCTAACCGGTTTTTGACCTTTACGCAGAATCTCCTGCTGAACCAGAAACTCTCGGAATACCATACCGGTTACCGGGCCTTTTCGGGCGATGTACTGCGCAGCCTCGATTTTACGCACAACTCCGACGACTTCATTTTCGACAATGAGATGATTGCCCAGATTTTTTACAAGGGCTACGAAATTGCCGAAGTAACCTGTCCCACCAAATACTTTGAAGAAGCTTCTTCCATCAATTTCCGGCGGAGCAGTATTTACGGTCTGGGCGTGTTGAAAGTATCCTTGTTTTACCGACTGACAAAGTGGGGCCTGATGAACTGGAAGGTGCTGAAATAGCAGCCTACCCGGCTTTCATCCGGCTTTTGTTTTTGTGTGATAGCAAGACCGTTTTTAGCGAACGGGCATTACGCGTACTTAAAATACACTAACTTTGTAAACCATTTTGCTGTAAATCAAGGATCGAAGGCTATTTTTTATCCCTAAAATCCAAGATTTCTACACTTGACCACATTCCAAAATATTGTACTTTTTCTGTAAACGCCGACATTTATGAACATAGCCTTAGTAACGGGTTCAGCCGGATTGATTGGGAGCGAGTCTGTAGCCTTCTTTGCCGACAAGTTTGATCTGGTTATTGGAATCGATAATAACCTGCGTCAGTATTTCTTCGGCACCGACGCATCGACCGAATGGAACCGGAATCGTCTGAACGATGCGTATTCGAACTATGAGCATTATACCGCCGACATTCGCAAGGTGGAAGAACTGGAGCCGATCTTTAAAAAGTACGGTACCGACATCTCCCTGATTGTGCATACGGCGGCTCAACCCAGTCACGACTGGGCCGCCCGCGAACCGTTTACGGACTTCTCCGTGAACGCCACCGGAACGCTGAACCTGCTTGAAATGACGCGGCAGAATTGTCCGGAAGCGGTTTTTATCTTTACCTCGACCAATAAAGTATACGGCGATAACCCCAATTACCTGCCGCTGATCGAAACCGAAACCCGCTGGGAAATCGACGAAAATCACCCGTATTTCAAAAACGGTATCGACGAGCAAATGTCCATCGACCACACCAAGCACTCGTTGTTCGGTGCGTCGAAAGTAGCCGCCGATATTCTGGTGCAGGAATATGGCCGGTATTTTGGAATGAAAACCGGTATTTTCCGGGGCGGTTGCTTAACGGGTCCCAACCACTCGGGTGCCCAGTTACACGGTTTTCTGTCGTACTTGATGAAATGTGCCATAACCGGTAATCACTACACCATTTTCGGTTACAAAGGAAAGCAGGTACGCGACAACATTCACAGCTACGACCTGGTGAACATGTTCTGGCATTATTACCAGAACCCCCGGGCGGGTGAAGTCTACAACGCCGGCGGTGGCCGCCATGCCAACTGTTCGATGCTGGAAGGCATTGCCCTGTGTGAAGAAATTTCGGGTAACAAGATGAGTTACAGCTACTCCGAAACCAACCGCATCGGAGATCACATCTGGTATATTTCGGACCTTTCGAAATTCAAGGAACATTATCCCGACTGGAACTGGACGTATGACCTGAAGCAAACGCTCGTGCAAATCCACGACAGCATGGCTCAACGGTTGCAGCTTCAAAAATAAATGGAACGATTCGGAGGCAAGTGTGTCAGCTTTGATAGAAACTGATGCACTTGCTTTTTTGTAAATAAACATCTCAAAATCGCGCCGGATTCCAGTCCGCTTTGTCCTTAATCAACTGCTCATGCTTGCCGTAAATTTGTTAAAAACACCCATTTTCTGGGAAATAGCAGGTTGGCTCGCATTTCTGGTGGTTAGCGGTTTGTTCATCATCAGTGATTTCCGGCGGCACTTGCCGCGCTGGCAGCAAGTGGGCCTGCTAGTAGTCCTGATCGGACTGCTGGTTACCAACCGGCTCCTGCTCCTGTTCTTCAACCGCGAACTGAATCCCGACGAAAGTCAGCTGCTTTCCCAGGCCATTACGCTTTTTCACCACCCGGTGTACTGGCAATCGACCGACGGCGCGACGATGGGGCCCTTGAGCTCGTATGTTGCCTCGCTCCCGGCCTATCTGGGTTATCCGCTGGATTACATCGCCCTGCGCCGAACGGCTTTTTTGTGTCTGCTGATTACCTTGATCAGCGGTTATTTCACGATTGAGAATTTTTTCAATCCCAGAACCGCCCGACTGGCCCTGCTGCCCGGGGTTGCCTTTCTGGCGTTTACGTACAACCACGATTTCCTGCATGCCACCAACGAGCAACTCTCCCTGACCCTGCTCGGGCTGGCCTTCTGGCAGTATTCCCGGCTCTGGCGCAACCAGTCTTTCGATTCGGTGGGAGAAATGGCGTTGTTGAGTTTTACCGGTAGCCTGATTGCTTTTGCCAAGCTACAGGGCGTTCCGACGGCGCTGGTCATTGTTGCGGCTGCCCTGCTTGGTTTGTGGTTTCAACGCCCAAAAATGACTGCGGCCCGGTTTTGGGCGACCTTCATGGGCTTGCTGGCGGGTGGCGTGGCGTTTCCGCTGCTGGTCGTTTTCCTGACCTGGCATTTCGGGGTTTTCGAGGATTTCAAACAGTTTTATGTATTCGGCAACCTAAGCTACAGCGCGGGGGCCAGTTTCTGGGATTATCTCGCCCGGTTTCCGGCTTTTGTGATGCGCACGACGGATTTTCTGGTTTTCCTTATTCCAACCGCTGTGCTGCTAACCAGCCTGCTGCTGGGCCGAAAAGGCGAAAAAAAGAACGGACTTCTGCTGTTCATTCTGGCGTCGCTGGTCGCGAGTGGATACGCCGTCATCAAACCGGGTAGCGAATTCATGCACTACCTGCTGTATCTGGTTTTTCCGGTTTGCCTGCTTAATGCCTGGTTCATCGACCGCCTGACAGCGCCGGTTTATACCATCGGTTGGGTTACGCTCATCGGCCTGTGCTTTGGGGTGAACGCGGCAAGGCAGTTTCATCAACTGGCCCAGCACCCCTTAAATGCGTACCGCCTGCAACCGTTTCAGTTGCAGCAGCTTTTCATTTCGCCCACGTCGGAGGCCGTGCAGCAATACGCCCGTTCGGGTGAGGATCTGGTCGTGTGGGGGTGGGCACCGCGGTATAATGTGGAAATGCAGATGCCGCAGGGCGTTTGCGACAACCACACCATCCGCTGCATCATTGGCGGAGCGGAAGCCCAGACGCTTCACCGCGCCCGGTACATCCGAAACATTACGGCTTCGCGTCCTCCGGTTTTTCTGGATGCAGTCGGCCCGAATTCGTTCTGGCTCAGTGACCGGGCGACGCAGGGATACGAGAACTTTCCCGAATTAAAACGTTTTATTGATACCCATTACCAGTTTGCGGGGGAAGTCGCCCGGACCCGGATTTACGTTCGGACCGACCGTTTGCGCCCGCAAGAGTAGTTTAGCGTTTACGGTTCACGGGGCTCCGCTCGAAACCATATACTTAAAAACGGTTTACCTGTTTATGTGGATTAAAAAAGGATTGATTTATAAAACCGACGGCCAGTTGCCGTTCAGCCGTACGCACGCCCAGGTGCCGTTTGCGTTTCCACTCGACGATGATCAGCGGCTGCGGGTCTATTTTGCCACCCGTGACGAAAACCGCTCGTCGTCCACTTCCTTCGTCGAACTGGATGCCAACGACCTTTCCAGGGTGTTGTATGTTCACGACAAACCGTGTCTGACGAAAGGCGCTGTCGGGATGTTCGACGAAACCGGCGCGATGCCATCGTGGTTTCTGAAACGGGGCGACGAAATCTGGCTGTATTACACGGGCTGGAACAAAAGCGAAACCGCCTGGTACCGGCTCGGCATTGGTCTGGCGATCAGCCGCGACGGTGGATTGACGTTTGAGCGGGCCTACGACGGGCCATTGCTCGACCGCTCGATCTACGATCAGGTGTGGGTGGCCCAACCCTGCGTGATGGTCGAAACCGATGCCGATGGCAACGACCGCTGGCGGATGTGGTACCTGTCGTGCACCAAAATTGAAATCATCCATAATCACCCGGAACCGTTTTATAACGTGAAATATGCCGAATCGAAAGACGGCATCACGTGGGAACGGACCGGTATTACCTGCGTCGGTTATAACGAATTCACCGATGCAATCGGGCGGCCCGCAGTGATCAAAGACGGCGATGTCTATAAAATGTATTTCTCTTATCGAAGCGCCACGGACTTCCGGACCAGCGTAGAGAAAAGCTACCGGATCGGCTATGCGGAGTCGAACGATGGAATCACCTGGGAGCGCAAGGATGACAAGGCCGGAATTGAACGATCGGCAGAAGGCTGGGATTCAGCCATGATGGACTATTGCCATCTTTTTCAGCACCACGGTCAGTGGACGATGCTCTACAATGGCAACGGCTTCGGCGCGTCGGGCTTCGGGTACGCCGTTCAGGAAAGCGGCCACTAAGGAATTGTGCCATAACCGCTTACCGGCAGAAACGGCGTTCATTTACTAAAATGGTGCTGATTAAGTTGACATTAGCCCCAGAGCAGGGTACTTTTGCGACGCTCTGTTCATATAATATACATTAGTTTAGTACTAAATTTCAGGTGCGATGAAGGTCAGTGTTTGCATTTTTACATACAATCACTCAAAGTTTATTCGGCAGACGTTAGACAGCGTTTTGTGCCAGCAAACTGACTTCGACTTTGAAATCATTGTAGGCGACGATCTTTCCAAAGACAATACCCGCGAAATTCTGGCGGAATACCAGACTCGCTACCCCGATAAAATCCGGTTGCTGCTGCATCCGAAAAACCTGGGCAATAACGGAATGTACAACGCGCTGGCGACCTTCCAGGAAGCGCGGGGCGAATACCTGGCCCAGATGGACGGCGACGATTACTGGATCAATCCCCATAAATTACAAAAGCAGGCCGATATGCTCGACCAGCATCCCGAATATTCGGCCTGCTTTACGAATGCCCTGAAGGTTTTCGAAGATGAACAATACGAGTCGTATGAACTGGTGAAGGACAAAAAACCGGCGTACACCATCGATGATCTGATTGGCGAGGAGGAGATTTTTTTCATGGCAACCTCCAGCATCATGTTCCGGAAAAATGCCATTCCGGAATACCCGGCCTGGTTTTACAAATCCCAAAGCGGGGATATTCCGCGGAACGTCCTGCTGGCCAAAGCCGGTTCGATCGGTTACATTGACGAAACGATGTCCGTTTACCGGAAAAACCGGGCCGGGGTCAGCTATGCCGATAACGAAAAGGATCGGGCGTTTCTGAATAACCGGATCGAGATGTATTCCAACATCAACCGCGAACTGAATTACAAATACGACAAACTGCTTCGGAAAAATATCGCCCGGTATTATAAACTCATGCTGGAGGCCAGGCAGTATCAGAACAGTTATTTCCGGCGGTTGGGATTTGCCCTGAAATACCTGTATCTGGGGAAACCCAAGACACAGGTTGCTAAAGAAATTATCCAGCATTATATTGTACCGGCCCCACTTTTTAAATTGTACAGTGCCATTCGGCTAATGCCTTACCGTTTAATGGATCGATCATGAAGCTAAGTGTAGTTATTCCCGCCTATAACGAACAGGATTCCATTCCGGAGACGCTGCGGTCGTTGTACGTTACGTTGTCGAAATACGGTATCCCGCACGAAATCTGCGTGACCAACGACAACTCCAAAGACAATACCCGGGCAGTTCTGGAACAGCTGACGCACGAAATCCCGACGCTGGTGTATTTCACCAACCCCGGTCCAAATGGTTTTGGATACGCCGTTCGTTACGGACTGGAACGGTTTACGGGCGACTGTGTAGCGGTTTTCATGGCCGATATGTCCGACGATCCGGAGGATCTCGTGAAGTTTTATTACAAAATGCTGGAGGGTGACTACGACTGTGTTTTTGGCAGCCGCTGGAGCAAGGGCGGCAAGGTCGTCGATTATCCGCCCCTCAAAAAATACATCAACCGGCTGGCCAACTTCATCATCCGGATGATGCTCGGCATTCGCTACAACGACACCACCAACGCGTTTAAGCTCTACAAGCGGGAAACGATGGAGGGCCTGAAGCCTTTCCTGTCGCCCCACTTTAATCTGACCGTTGAATTACCGCTGAAAGCCATGGTACGCGGCTATAATTTTGCCGTCGTGCCCAATAGCTGGACGAACCGGAAATACGGCGAATCGAAGCTGAAAATCAAGGAGATGGGCAGCCGGTATTTCTTTATCCTGCTCTATTGCCTGATCGAGAAATTCTTCTCGCGCGGGGATTTCCGGAAGAAAACCAAACCGGCGGCTCCCGTGAGTCGGTAACTTAATAGAGCGGTAAAATCTATCGCTTAATCCGACAAACTACACTGACAGCTGACGAATGCTGTGACCGGGGTTCGCTTTTCAGCCTACGGCCGGGAACGTTGTGCATCGGGTGAAACGGTCGTTTATCCCAACCAAAACAGCTCACTCATACGCCCACGTCTCAAAAGGCTGATACCCTACGGCAAGACCATCTTCAGCAAACCGCCTTTATCAACCAAGCCTTTACAACCCTAAACGCAGTAAAGGGATCGTTTATAAAATTACCCCGTTCACCATCTCTTTTTTTCATCCAATGAAGAAGTATCTGTTCTTTCTATTCTTGCTTCCATTTGCTGTTCAGAGTAAAACCGCCCACCACCGTTCGGACGAGTTAGCCGAAAAAATCCAGAAAATCGCCAAAACCGCCCAGGGTCGGGTCGGTATGATGGCCACCGTCATCGAAACGGGCCAATCAATCAGCCTCGACCCATCGGGCCATTTTCCGATGCAAAGCGTTTACAAATTTCCCATCGCCATGGCCGTACTTCAGCAGGTCGATCAGGGAAAACTAAGCCTGGGCCAGAAAATTCAGGTTGACAAAAATGATTTCGTTGGCCCCCGGCAACACAGCCCCATCCGGGATACCAATCCGCAGGGCGTCGAACTGACGCTGGCCGAACTGCTCCGGTTTATGGCGTCGGAAAGCGACGGAACGGCCTGCGATGTCCTGCTGAAGACGCTCGGAGGCCCCGCGAACGTGACCCAATACCTGCGTTCCCTGAGCATAAACGGTATTCGGGTGGCAACCACCGAAAAAGAGATGGGCACCAGCGAAACGGTTCAATACCGCAACTGGGCGTCACCGGAGTCGATGGTAAATCTGCTAACGGTTTTTCATCAGGGACAAAAACTTTCGGCCTCCAGCACCGACCTGCTTCGGCGTATCCTGACCGAAACGCCCACAGGTCCGCGTCGTCTCAAAGGCTTGCTGCCAGCCGGAACGGAAGTCGCTCACAAAACGGGCAGCTCCCGGACATTCGACGGTTTTACGCGGGCCACCAACGATGTCGGGATTATCACCCTGCCATCGGGTCAACATCTGGCCCTTGCGGTTTTTGTGGCCGATTCAAAAGCCAGCGATGCCGACCGGGAAAACGTCATTGCGCAGGTTGCCAAAGCCGTTTGGAACGAATGGAGCGGTCAGGCGGCAAAATAAGCGCACTGGCTTACTTTCCGGTTTCGCTGCTTGTAAACCGACTGAACAAGTCCGGTAGCTGATAAACCGCCAGGGTAAAAACGATCCCCCAGAACAAGGCGCTGATCAGCATATAACTGAAAATCAGGGAACGGTTTACTTTAAACGAAACCGCCAGGATAGTTCCGCCAATGGGCGTCAGTAAGAGAGGAGTCAGGAAAGCAATTCCCAGCATACCGGAGCGTTTCCAGACCCGGACCGCCAGCCGCGTCCGGCGTGTAAACCGGCGGGGAGCCGAGCGACGGAACCGGTTGATCAACGCCTGTAAAGCCGTACCCGCATACGTCACCAACATCACACTGGCCATCATGCCGGCCACCGTAAACAGCCAGGTTTCTACCCAGTTCAGCCCTACGGCGATGCCGGTTACCGGACCGCCCACAAACTTCACCATACTCGCAACAACAACCGATAAATATTTTGTAACTTCCATAATGGGAACCAACCAGACTAAATTTCGTTAAAAATAACAGAATAACGATCAAAAGGTTAACGTATGCCGGTTCTCCGACATTCTTCTTACCCCGGAGCGCCCCGGTATCTGATTAACGGCCACCTCCAGACAATTATTCCGAGTATGTTCCGCCGGATTGAGGGCGTGACCTACGAGCGGGAACGGCTGACCCTGGCCGATGGCGACTTTGTGGACCTGGACTGGATCGACCGGCGGAGCGACAAACTTGTCATCATGACGCACGGACTGGAAGGTGATTCCCACCGGCATTACATCAAAGGCACGGCTAAACTCTTCGCCCAAAACGGCTGGGATGTGCTGGCCTGGAACTGCCGGTCGTGCAGCGGTGAAATGAACCGGGCCTTCCGGCTTTACAACCACGGCGAAATCGACGACCTCGGCGAAGTCATTCAGCACGTGCTGCGGACCAAACCGTACCGGGAACTGGTGCTGGTTGGCTACAGCATGGGGGGCAATATTGCGCTGAAATACGCCGGGGTTCACGGCAAGAACGGGCCGGATGCCCTCCGGAAAGTGGTGGCGGTTTCGTCGCCAACGGACCTCGAAGCCAGTGTCCGGCAACTCGACCTGCCGCGAAACCGGTTTTACCGCAACCGGTTTATGAAAAAACTGATCCTCAAACTGCAACAGAAAGCCGACCGGTTTCCGGGAAAACTGGACATGACCAACCTGCAGCAGGTACGGCACTGGCGCGATTTCGACCAGTTTTTTTCGGCCCCGGTCAACGGCTACCGCGACGCCGATGATTTTTACACCCAGGCGTCGGCGGTTAATTACATGCCCGACATAGCGGTGCCGACCTTGCTCGTCAACGCCCAGAACGATCCCCTCCTGTCTTCCGAATGCTCGCCCGCGTGGCTGGCCGACAAACATCCGAACATCTACCTGGAAACGCCCAAAACCGGGGGGCACGTCGGTTTTGCCGTTCGCAATGACGAGTTTACCTGGATCGAGCGCCGGGCGCTGGAGTTTGTGCAGCAAGGTGAGTGATGCCCGGTTTTTGCCGTATCTTTCGGCCTTATCCAACTTTTTCCCATGAACCTTGTTTACGCAGACGCCTACGCCCTGAACCCCGGCGACCTCGACTGGGCTCCGCTCACCTCCCTCACGAGTAGTACGCTCTACGACCGTACGGCCCCCGACCAGTTGGTCGAACGGCTGAAAGATGCCGACATGGTGTTGGTCAATAAAATAAAGATGGACCGGCAGACACTGGAGCAATTGCCCCGACTGCGGTACATCGGCGTAACCGCGACGGGCTACGATATTATTGACGTCAAAGCGGCCCGTGAACTCGGCATCATCGTCACCAACGTGAAAGGCTACAGCACCGATTCGGTCGCACAGGCTACGTTCGCGTTGCTGCTGGAACTCACGCAGCATATCGGTCTGCACGCCGAAAGTGTTCGGGCGGGCGACTGGGCGCGCAATCCGGATTTCAGTTACTGGAAAAAACCGCTGGTTGAACTGGCCGGCAAAACGCTGGGCCTGGTCGGTTTTGGCGATATTGGGCAACGCGTAGCCGCCATCGGCCGGGCCTTTGGCATGCACATTCTGGTGAACCGGCGGCATACCGACACCCCACCACCGGAAGGCATTCGGTATGTCAATCAGGATACGCTTTTTGCCGAAAGCGACGTCGTGTCGCTCCACTGCCCGATGACCGACGAAAACCGGGGGTTTGTCAACCGTGGATTACTGAACCAGATGAAACCGTCAGCCTTTCTGATCAATACCAGCCGGGGCGCCCTCATTAATGAAGCCGATCTGGTCGAGGCCCTGAACAACGACCGGCTGGCCGGTGCCGGGCTGGATGTGTTAAGCACGGAGCCTCCATCGGCCGATCATCCGCTGTATTCGGCCCGAAATTGCCTGATCACTCCCCACCTGGCCTGGGCAACCCGGGAATCCCGCCAGCGCCTGTTGCACGAAGCTGCCGAAAATATCCGCGCTTTTTTCAGCGGCAGCGCCCGCAACGTCGTCAACTAAAAACCGTCCTTTTTCCGGACCTTGTTTTCGCCCCGCAACATTCTGCGGGGCGTTTGCGTATTACAAGATACCGTTCCGTCAATTTCGGTAACATCCTAACCGGTTACCGCGACGAAGTCCGTATCTTTTCGAGTCAGCTGTATCCCTCACAATCCTGTAGTTCAGTGTTATGCTTCCACATTTTACAAGACCTGATTATGAATGTGTCGTTGGACCGGAACCTGGCAGGTATTCCGGTGATTCGGCGGTTTGGGATCGCCTTCTGTCTTTTTTTGCTGGTTTTTATAGCCCTTCCCTCCTTTGGAAAACACATTTACGGCGGAGACATGAGTCTTCGGGTGGCAAACCGGGCTAATTATTACACGCTAACCCTGACGCTGTATCTGGATCAGGCCAACGCAGCGCCCAATACCTACGAAACCCAAATCAATCTGTTTGTTTTCCGGAAAAGCGACCACGCCCGGGTCAATACCGTCACGGTTCGCCAGACCTCGTCGCAACGGGTCCGCTACGACAACCAAGCCTGCGCCGATCTGCGCAATCTGAGCGTACTGGCGATGAATTACAGCTCGGACGTGTATCTGAATCCGGCCATTTACACCGACCCCGGCGGTTATTACGTCATCTGGGACCGTTGTTGCCGTAGTGCCGACATCAGCAACATCCAGAATCCGGGCGGAGAAGGCATGGTGTTTTACATGGAATTTCCGGCCGTGGTCCGCAACGGCGCTGCTTTTACCAACTCCAGCCCGCAGTTTAGTTTTCCCAACGGCGACTACATTTGCATCGGCAAACCCTTCCAGATCAATTTCGGCGCTACCGACGCCGATGGCGACCAGCTCCGGTATTCGCTGGTAACACCCCTGGCCGGTTATACGGATAATACCGGACAGAATACGGTCGGAAACGGCGACTCGCACGCAACGTACCCCGAAGTAAACTGGCTGCCGGGTTTCGGTGCCGCCAGTTCCATTCCCGGTAATCCACCGCTGAAAATTGACCCGCAAACCGGGGAGTTGCGGGTAACGGCCAGCCAGACCGGCCTGTTCATCTTTGCGGTTTTGTGCGAAGAATACCGCAACGGCGTTCGGATTGGGGCCATCCGGCGCGAATTTCAGATGCCGGTCGTCGATTGCGGCAACAACACCCCACCCCCACCGATCATCCGTCACAAAAACGTCGAAATGCTGGATGTACCCTTCTGCGAAGGAACGACCGTAACCTTATCGACCGAAGCTGATCCGCTCTGGTCGTACCAGTGGCAAAAAAATGGGTTCAACATTGCGGGCGCGACGAATGCAACCCTGATCGTCAGCGAACCGGGCGATTACGCCGTTGTCAAGAGCTTTGCGGCCACCTGCGGCAACGATACGATCTCTAAAATAACCAAAGCCCGGGCCTTACCGCCCCCGGCGGCCAAAATCACCTCCGGCGAAGAACTGCCGCTCTGCGAAGGCGAGTCCACGATCCTGTCGGTTCAGCCCGAAAACGGCGTCACGTACCAATGGACCGCCGATGGTGCGCTTTTACTGGGGTCAACCGGCCCATCGCTGACGGTGACCAAAGCCGGTCTGTACGGTATCCGGGCCACCTCATCGGCGGCCTGTGCCAGCCGCGACAGCCTGGCGGTGATCGTCCATCCAAATCCCAAAGCGGCTATAACCAGCTCATTGTCGGCCATTTGTCAGGATGGCGAGGTACGTCTGGACGCTTCCATCGGGGCGAATTATACCTACGAGTGGTTTTTTAACAAGACGTCCCTCAACACCAGCGATGCCGCCACGCGGCTGGTTGGTCAGGCCGGTTCGTATGAGGTTCGAATTACGGATGCGAACGGCTGTAGCGCGCTTTCGGCTCCGCTCATTCTGGCGGCTATCCCACGCCCGGACCTGCAATTCGATACCCTGACCCCGGTTTGTGCAACTCGCACCGAATCGGTTTTACTCGTGGCCAGCCCCGCGGGGGGCACCTTTTCGGGTCCGGGCGTAGCGGGCAACCAGTTTGATCCCTCGAAAGCCGGAGTGGGTTTGCACACCCTCACGTATACCTACGCCGGAAATTCCCCCTGTCCGGCGGTGATTACCCGCCAGGTGCGGGTCGAAGCACCCCCGGAAGTCCATCTGCCCGAACGGGTCACGGTGCTGATGGGGAACTCGATCACGTTAAAACCGACCATCCAGGGAGCAACAAATAGCTTTTTGTGGGAACCTCCCGACGGTTTATCGGACCCAACCGTTCAAACACCGACGGCGACGCCCGCAGCGCCGACCACCTACCAACTGACCGTAACCGCGCCCGGTGAATGTCGCACCGAAAAAAACGTACGGGTCGATGTTTTGAAACAGCTCTTTATGGCCGATGTTTTTTCGCCCAACCATGACGGCATAAACGATGTCTGGGAAATTCGCAATACCGACCAGTTCCCGGACTGCGAGGTGACGATCTATAACCGCTGGGGCGAGGTCGTTTTTTACTCGAAAGGGTACGAAAAACCCTGGAATGGCACTTACCAGGACCGGAAAGTACAGGCCGGGAATTATCAGTACCGGATCAAAACCAACCAGTCGGAACTCCCTGAATACCGTGGCACCCTGCTGGTAACCTACTAAAAACCGCCTTTTTCCACCATTCGCCCCCAGGGTCCCGCCGGAACAGATTTCCGGGAATTTACTTACGGCCTGTCCCTCAAAAAACCGTCTCTCGGGCATAAAGCCTATAAAATTTATAGAAAAACTATGTTTACCAGGAGGATATTTAAAATTTTTGTACTTTTCGGGGCCAATTGCGTCAACCAGTTCGATTGGAAAATCGACTCTATTGACACAATAGAGAAGTTGGACTAAGGAAAACTAACCATGACTGAAACCGGATTGGGTGCGCTGGCATCCAAACTACCGTGGGTTGGAACGACCATTTTTACGGTTATGTCCAAACTCGCTGCCGAAACGGGGGCTATCAACCTGTCGCAGGGATTCCCGGGTTTTGACTGTTCGCCCGAGCTCGTAAAATTAGTGGAGAAGTACCTCAAAACAGGATTTAACCAGTATGCCCCGATGACGGGTGTGCCCGCTCTGCGCGAAGCACTGGCCCAAAAGACGGAAGACCTGTACGGTATTTCCTACCATCCCGAAACCGAAATAACCGTGACGTCCGGCGCAACGGAAGCCCTGTTTGCGGCCATTACCGCCGTGATTCGGCCGGGAGACGAGGTGCTGGTTTTCGAACCCGCCTACGACAGCTACGTTCCGGCCATCGAACTGAACGGTGGAATTCCGGTTTTGGTCACGCTGACTCCGCCCGATTACACCATTGACTGGGAAACCGTGCGGGGGAAAATCACGGACAAGACCCGGCTGATTCTGGTCAATACGCCCCATAACCCGACGGGCCGCGTCTGGACGGCGGACGACCTAGCGCAACTGGCCGCCCTCGTCAAAGACCGGGATATCTGGATCGTAAGCGACGAGGTGTATGAGCACATCCGGTTTGACGGCCGGCCGCATCAATCGCTGGCCACGCATCCGGTTTTGCAGGAACGCACGTTTGTCTGCGGTTCGTTTGGCAAAACGTTTCACATCACGGGCTGGAAAATTGGGTATTGCCTCGCACCGAAAGCGTTAACGACGGAGTTCCGAAAAATCCACCAGTACCTGACATTCAGCACAGTGACGCCCATCCAGCACGCGCTGGCCGATTACCTGAAAAATCCGGTCCATTATGAAACCCTGCCAGATTTCTACGAACGCAAACGAAATCTGTTTCTGGAGAGCCTGCGTGGTTCCCGGTTTCAGTTCCGCCCCACCGAAGGAAGTTTCTTCCAGACCGTTTCCTACCAGGCGATTACGGATGAGCCCGATTATGATCTGGCCATTCGCCTGACGAAGGAAATCGGTGTGGCATCGATCCCGGTTTCGGTGTTTTACCGGGCCAGAAACGATTACAGAATCCTGCGTTTCTGTTTCGCCAAAGACGATGACACGCTGTTGCGGGCCGGCGAGCGGCTCAGCCGTTTATAAACCGTTGGGCGCGGGCTGCCGGTTTTGCCCGATCGGGCAAAACTATCATTAAATAAAGGCAGCGGTTTTTCGATCCTTTTTGCAAATGCAGGTGTTGTCGGAAAAGAACGAGGTAAGCGGGACGTAGAGGCACCCCAATCAACATCCGGCGGAAAAGTTCAGTCAACCTATTTTTATAACTTTTTACAGGTAACTTGTATGGATGCGATGAATCTGAATTGGATGGCACTGGCAGTTCCCTTCTTTCTATTTTTCATGGGGCTGGAATACCTCGTTGCCAAATGGCAGAAAAAAGACTACTTCCGGTTCAATAATTCGGTTGCCAACCTCAACGTTGGCATTGCCGAACGATTGCTGGACACGTTCACGGTCGGCCTTTTTTACTTTTTTTACGAGTACATCCACCGGCATTACGCACTCTTTGATCTCCAGCCGGGTGTGCTGGGCTGGGTAGCGCTTTTTCTGGCAACCGACTTTGTCTGGTACTGGTACCACCGGCTCGCCCACGAAATCAACCTGTTCTGGAGTGCGCACGTGGTTCACCACCAGAGCGAAGATTTCAATTACACGGTTTCGGCCCGGATTACGGTTTTTCAGGCGCTGATTCGTACCGGTTTCTGGTCCATTCTGCCGCTGATCGGTTTTCCCGCCGAAATGATCACGACCCTGCTGATTCTGCACGGTTTGTACCCGTTTTTCATTCACACCCGCACCATCGGCAAATTGGGCTGGCTCGAATACATTCTGGTGACGCCCTCGCACCACCGCGTCCACCACGCCAGCAACCCCGAATACCTCGATAAAAACTACGGGGACGTGCTGATTATCTGGGACAAACTGTTTGGCACCTTCGTCGAAGAAAAAGAAGAAGCGGTGGAATTAGTCTACGGCCTGACCAAACCGCTCGAAAGCCACAGCTTTTTGTGGCAGCAGTTTCACTTCATGATGGAACTGTTCGAAACCGTCCGGCGAACCCCCGGTTTTATCCCCAAAATCAAGGTTCTGTTTGGCCGCCCGGACGATATCGACCCGGAAATTCGCGATCAGCTGGAGAAGCGGTTCTTATCCCGTTCGTCGGTTCACGCGACCAGCCGCCGGTTTCGGGGCTACGTACTCGGCCAGCTCATCGGTATTCTGACCATTCTGTTCGTCTTTCTGTTGCTGGAAAAACAGGTTTCCGTCTATCATCAAACCCTGATTGCGCTCTTTATTCTCATTACGCTGGTCAACTGTGGTGCCCTGCTCGAACAACGGCAATGGGTCTTTTACCTGGAAATAACCCGGGCTTGTTTCCTGATTCTGATGGCCTTCCCGTATCTAACCAACCCACTATCGGTCAGCCTGTTGCTTATCATCACCCTCCTCCTGTGGGTGTATTTTTCCAACCTGCAAAACCGGTACCTGCGACTGGTGTACGGAACGGTTCCGGCGAAGTAAGGTGTTCAGCCCTGGCGCCATACCGCTAAAACCACCGGGGGACGGCTCGAAAGGCGGTTCCCCGGTGAACTTTTACTGCTTTATGACCCGCTTCCACACCCATCTATCCCGGATCTGAATCCGAAGAAAATAGGTACCCGCCGAGTAACGGCTTATAGGGAGGCTTATGGTGTCCGCATTCATCTGACACTGTAGCAAAACCTCACCCTTCAAATTCACCATCGTTACCTGAGCGGGCTTTGCCATTTGTTTTTCTCTCCATCGGATGGTTAACTCGGTGGTCGCAGGAACCGGAAAAACGTCTACGGTTACGGCCTGCCATTCGTCGTCAACCCCTAAAATGGGACTGACCGTAACAACCGCCCGACTCCCCAGGACCGTCCCGGCGCCACATTCATTCCGGACAGACACCAACTGATAAACCGTTGACTTAAGCGGCCTTACTGTAAAAACATACGGATTCGCACCCGTCTCCACCGACTGCATACCGCCCAGCCCGGAAGCCGTGCTGTCCTGCCAGGTAAAGGTCCAGGGACTCTGGCCGGTGAAGGTCACCATCAGGGACGCATCCTGCCCTTCCACAATCGTCTGACTCTTCATCAGCGTGGCCGTTGGTTGGGGCAATACCTGTAAGACCGTAGGGCTGATGTTTCCCACAATGGGAATTTTAGGGTTGGTTGCCACCACGCGGACCCAATACGCACCCGCCGGGGTTCCAACGGGCATTGTACCGGACAACAATCCATTGCCAGGCTGACTGGAAACCAGATCAGTAAATACCGCCTTTGTCGAATCCTCCCCTACTTTCGCTACCTGAATTTTAAAGACATTCCCGGCCGTAAAAGACCCGGTTGTCTGATAGCCAACGCTAAAATGGCCACCGCCACACAGGGCAGTAGTCGATAACGACAAGGTCTGAAGCCGGGGAATAAGCACCGTTATGGTAGCCCCATTGCCAACGACCTCACCGGCGCCACACTGGTTACGCACACCAACGGCCTGATAGGTCATGGTCTGCTCTGGTACTACCAACAGCGTTGTATCCTGCGAAGCGGTTCCAGTCAGGCCATTCGATAACGAATAACTATAAGGCCCACCACCGGTAAAGAACAACCGCAGCGGTCGCTCGGAGCCGAGGATGGCCGTTGTGGTTCCATTCACGGACAACGTAGGCTTGATCTGCACCACCACACGAAGGCTGGCCTTATCGCTTTCGCAGCCCTCAATGGTTTGGGTAACATAATAGAATTGATTCCCCGGCTTACTCGTATTCGGGGTTGGGGCTCCGGATAAAACCGCCCCCCCACTTGCATACCAGCGCAGGTTTTGCCCAACGGCCTCCAGCGGTAAGGCGGGCGTATTTTCACACAGATAGACCGGCTGAACCATGGGCCGCGCGGGCGATGGATCGAGTGTGAACGGATACGCATTGCTTTGAACGGAAGGGTTCGTACTGACTATTTTAAGGGTATATTCAGCTGGCAGCAGGTACGGAAGCGTTCCCGAAATGACGCCCGCTCCCACCCCTTTCAGGCTCCCTATCTGGTATGAATTATTCCATTGATCGACAACCACCAGCCTAAACTCCGTGTTGGCATCAAACGATCCCGATAGACGAAACCGGGCCTGAAGTTCACTCCCGGGACAGCTGTGCGCCACATTCAGTTCTGTGATGGTAATGGTCGGCAGATTGATCGGGAATACGAGTTCTGTACGATACGCCGAGTCAGCGCCATTCCGAAAGAACGCGTTCTGCACCTCGTATAAAGGCATCCATTGATATACTACAACATTGCTATAAGTCACTTTAAGCAGGAAGTTGGGATACCGAATATGCCAGGGAGAATCGTTCGACAAAGGCCCGTACGGGTTCGATACAAAATCATAGATGCCCTGGCTATTCGTGTAGCCCGTCACTACCGGGATTGGCTTAACTGAATACGAAAACCATTCGACCGGATAAAGCTCCAGCCTGGCCTGGTCAAGGGGCATTCCCTGCGCACTGCTGACCTGAATGCCGATCGTGCCGGGGAATGGACGCGTAATCCACGCATCGCCCTCAATCGGGCCGTCGGCAGTAGAATTGAGTAGATGCGTGGTGTGCTCATCCCACGTAATATTACCATAAGGATAATCCATAATGGAACTGACCGTCTTAAACGCGGTATTGTTAACCGGATTTTTCGAGCCTTCAACGCTTAAGCCATAGAGATCAATGGCTCCGCGGGCGTGGGCAAACTCGTGGGTCAGCCCGTCGGTTGCTCCCGGGCCAAAGGGCCCACTGGCCAGATCGTTACTCCAGGTCCATTTATGATAGATGGTCTGATGATCGCCGTACCAGCCGCCCCCCGTCGAATTGGGAGTAAAAGCCCCGTCAACGACCACACAATAGGTAAAACGGGGATGAGCCCGAAACACTTCCAGAGCCGCCGGACCATCAAATACGTAGATGGAATCAACCCGGAAGTCATAAATCCCATTGAAGCCGGTGCCCCTATTGAAATTGGCATTCACCGTGGCAATCTGGGCTCTGACAATCTGGTCGATCGGTTGACCAATCTTCAACTGATGAAAGTCTGCGGTTTGTTGTTCAACCGCTACCACAACGCTGAAAGTCCACGTCGGTTTAGCCAGCGCCTGCGAATTTTGTAAAAACCCTATTAGTACCAGTTTCAGCAAAAAACGTAACGGATGATTCATCGGTAGCATAGCCTTTGGAAGGTCCTTACCAAATCCCTGGGAAATGGCTGGCGGTAAAATTGACGCTTATCCCCCAATCAGGCTATGATTCCCGTTAGCTCCCCCTCTGATTATAATTAACTCATTCAAAGCCTGTATACTAACGATTACCATACGGTGTACATCATCCACTTAAACGGCGGATAAACGAAACATCCTACCGCTGTTCAAGATGGTTATAACCCGGAGACGATTGCCCTTCAGCCGCCGTTCCGGCTTCTCCGTGCAATACCCTCCGGTAGTTCGTCAGATTCGCCCGAGCACTTTATCCAGTTCAACCGCAGCCGTCTGGTAATCGTAGATGGCCTGTAAATAATGGGCTTTGGCCTGCGTTAGTGAAAACTCGGCATCGGACATATCCAGCCGTGAGGCAATGCCCTGCTTCCAGCGATCGCGGGTGATGCGGTAACCGAGTTCGGCCACTGCAACGGTTTGCTGCTGGGTGGCGATGCGCAGCCGGGCTTCGGCCAGGTTGGACAGGGCAATTTTCACCTGTGCCCGGACCACTTCCTTCAGGTTGGCCAATTGGGTTTCGCTTTGCTGCCGCGTAATGACGGCCTGCTGAATCCGGGAAGCCGTCCGAAAACCGGTAAAAATCGGCACATTCAGTTGCAACCCAATGTACGAACTGAGCGGCCAGCTGTAACGATCAAACCGCAAATGATTGGCCTGCGCCTGCGATTGCAACAGACCAATGGCCGACAGTTTGGGCGCTCGCTCGGCGGTTTGCAGGGCAATTTGCTCCCGGTTTAGCTTTTCCGTCAGTTCCAGCCGGTGGATTTCGGGCCGGGCCTGCACGGCTTCAAAAAACGCATCGGCTCCCGGCGCTACCAGTGCGTTCGGATCATACCGCAACGAATCCTGCAAATCGATCGCTTCCTGCTCGTCCAGCCCCATCGTCCGTTTTAAAACCGTCCTGGTAATTTCCACCCGGTTATTCAGTTGACTAAGAACAGGACGCAGGTTTTCGACCGAAACAAACGCCCGCAGGGTATCCACCCGCGACGCCCGGCCCTGCGCCAGCAACGACCGGGCATCTTTCAGCGCCTGCACGTTCCGCGCCAGGCTCTGTTCCTGCAACCGAAGCTGCTCCTGCGTAATGAGCACATCCAGATACGCTTTTTTCACATCCGTAACGACGCTGGCCCGCACTTCGTTGCGTTCCTCCGCCGAAGCGGTTTCGTACAGCTGGGCCGCCCGGATGCCGGCCCCAATGCCGGCCTGAAAAAGCGGTTGCGACACCGCCACTCCGCCCAGAAAGGCGTTGGAACCGCCCACCCGGAAGGTGGCCAGCTCATTTTCACCCAAACCCACAAAGCTTCCGGGCAAAAACGAAACCTGTTTCTGCGGAAAATACAGGTATTGGGCCGAAGCCGACACTGTGGGCAGGGCATAACTCCGGGCCTCGCGGACTTTCTGCCCCGATTTGGCAGTTTCCAGCGTCGCGACCTGCAAATCCCGGTTTTTCTCCAGCGCCACCTTAACGGCGGTTTCCATCGTCAGCAGTCGGACCTGCGCAAAGGCCGGTTTTCCGGAGATCAGGAGAAGTGAAAAGGCAATTGGATATAAATACGGTTTCATGATAAAGCATTGTTCAGTTTAGGGTATTCGGTTTACGGTTTACGAACAAAGATATCTTCCTGACTATCAGCTAATACCGAAAACTGTAAACCATAAACCGAATACCGGTTTTCAAACCAGTTCCAGGACTTCCTCTTTTTTCGGTTTCGGAACGCGGGAGAAATACGAATACACCGCCGGAATGATGTAAAGGGTCAGCAAACCGGCGAAGAGCAGACCGCCCACGATGACGGTTCCGAGCGAGTTGCGGCTGTTTTCGGTCAGCGCAATCGGAATGGCCCCGAAGATCATGGCCAGGCTCGTCATCAGAATCGGGCGGAAGCGCGAGGCTGCGGCTACTTTGGCGGCTTCGAGCGGACTCAGGCCCTGTTCCTTGCCGTGATTGGCAAACTCGACAATCAGAATCCCGTTCTTGGTAATCAGCCCGATCAGGGTGATAATCCCGATCTGGCTGAAAATATTCAGCGTCTGGCCGAAAATCCAGAGACTCAGCAGCGCGCCGGTCATGGCCATCGGCACCGTCAGCAGAATAATGAACGGATCAACCAGGCTTTCAAATTGGGCGGCCAGAATCAGGTAAATCAGCACCAGCGCGAAAATGAAGGCAAACAGCAGGCTCGACGAGCTTTCCGAGAAGTCGCGCGACTCACCGGCCAGCGAGGTTTTGATGCTCGGCGGCAACACTTTCCGGGCAATCCGGTTCATTTCGGCCACGCCATCGCCAATGGTTTTTCCGGGTGCCAGACCGCCCGAAACCGTCGCCGAAATCGACTGGTCGTAGCGGTAAATGGCCGCCGGACTGATGCTTTCTTTAAACGAAACCAGGTTGTCGAGCGGCACCATGTCGCCGGTTCGGGTTCGGACATAGAGGGCTTTCAGATCGTAGGGCGTGTCGCGTTCCTGCCGCTGAAGTTGCCCGATTACCTCGTATTGCCGGTCGTTGTAAATAAAATACCCGTAGCGTTGTCCGCTGAGCGCGAGTTGCAGACTGCGGGCAATTTCGACGGCGGAAATGCCCAACTCGGCGGCTTTGTCGCGGTTAATTTTCAGGACGAGTTCCGGTTTGTTCACTTTCAAGTCCGAATCGACAAACCGCAACACCTCGCTTTTGCGGGCCTCGGCCATGAATTTGGGCAGCACGTCGGTCAGCGTCGCCAGGTTCTGGGCCTGCAACACGTACTGCACGGGTTGCGCCTGCCCGAACCGGCTCCCGATCGTCGGCGGCTGCACCGGGAACACCAGCACGCCCCGGAACTGCTGCGCATTGCGGGCGTAAATCTGAAAGACGTCGGCCTGGGTAGTGTTCCGCTCACCGGCTTTTTTCAGGAAGGTGTTCTGAATGGCAATATTGACCGGCGCGGGCGGCCCGAACGTGAGTGCCAGAATCGAATACGTCTGGAACAAACCGGGCGTCGAATCGACCGAGAATTTGGCGATTTCGTTCATGTATTTTTCGGTGTATTCGTACGACGACCCTTCGGGTGCCAGCACCGCCAGACTGATCTGCGAGCGGTCTTCCAGCGGGGCCAGCTCCGACGGGAGTTGTTTACCAATGACGTAAATCAGGCTAAACGTAGCCGCCAGCGCCACAAACGCCAGCCAGCGCACCCGTAGAAACCAGCCGAGTGACTTTTCGTAGGCCCGGTTCAGGGCGATAAAATACGGTTCGGTTTTCCGGTACAGCCAGTTCGGTTTTTCCTGCCGTTTCAGCAGATAGGCGCTCATCATCGGCGACAGCGTCAGGGCCACGAAGGCCGACACCAGCACCGAACCCGCCACCACGATCGCAAACTCCTGAAAGAGTTTCCCGGTAATGCCGGGCAGAAACAGAATCGGGAGAAAAACCGCAGCCAGCGTGATGGTGGTCGAAATGACGGCGAAATAGATTTCCGACGATCCTTTGAAAGCCGCCTGCAATGGACTCATGCCTTCCTCAACCTTGGCGTAAATGTTTTCCAGCACCACAATGGCATCATCGACCACCAGCCCGATCGCCAGCACCAATGCCAGGAGCGTCAGGATGTTGATGGAATAACCGGCCACGTACATGATGAAAAAGGCCGAAATGATGGAAACCGGGATGGCGACGACGGGAATGATGGTGGAGCGCCAGTCGCGCAGAAAGATGAACAGAATCAGGATCACCAGCCCGAAAGCGATAAACAGCGTTTCTTCCACTTCCGAAATCGACGCCCGGATGGGTTCGGTAAAATCCTTGCCGATGGTTAGCTCGTATTCGGCCGGGATTTCCTTGCGCAGTTCTTTCAACCGGCGGTAAAATTCATCAGCAATGGCAACGGCATTGGCGCCCCGCTGCGGTTCGACAAATACCCCAATGACCGGCGAATTGGCTTTCAGGCTGTTCAGAATAGCGGTTCGTTCGTTTTCAGCGCCCAGTTCGGCGTACCCAATATCCTTAAACCGGATGATGGTGTTGCCTTCCTGCCGGATGATCATGTTGTTGAAATCCGCTTCCTGCGTCAACCGGCCCAGCGTCCGCACCGTCAGCTCGTTCTGATCGCCTTCGACCCGGCCCGAGGGTAAATCCACGTTTTCTCTCCGCAACGCCTGTTCAATGTCCACGGGCGTAAGCTGATAAGCCGACAGCTTGGCCGGGTCGATGCGCAGCCGCATGGCGTATTTTTTCTCCCCGGCAATTCCAACCCGCTTTACGCCCGGAATGGTTTGCATCCGTTCCTTGATGACAGTCGACGCAATGTTACTCACTTCCAGAATGTTCCGGGTTTTACTCTCGACTGCCATAAAGATGACAATATCACCGGCATTGGCTTTCTCGACAATCGGCGGATCGACATCGGCGGGCAGCAACCGCCGGGCTTTGGTTACTTTGTCGCGCACGTCGTTGGCGGCCGCTTCCAGGTCGGCATCGAGATTAAACTCAACGGTAATGACGCTGGCGGCTTCGCGCGAAACCGACGAAATGGTCCGAATCCCGTTCGCTTCGCCAATGGACTCTTCGAGCGGTTTCGTAATCTGGTAGGCAATCACATCGGGACTCGCGCCCGGATAGGTGGTCGTGACGGTTACAATCGGTGAATCCGTGACCGGATATTCCCGGATGCCGAGGTACGAAAACCCGACAATCCCGAACAGAATAATCAATACGGAGAGTACACCGGCCAGCACGGGCCGCTGAATACTAATTCCTGATAAACTCATGGTTGTATTGGCTAAAATGCGCCTATTCGTGTGGAACAGGCAAAAAAAAGGTAACGAGAAGGTATATACGTGATCGATACGCAGACTTAGGTTGTGCCCGGAGAAGCGACCTGCGCACGGATGTTCAGGCCACTCCTTCCGGGGCTTAACTTCTTCATCGAACGGATTTCGTTCCTGCGGAGCCGGATGGGTAGCATTCCGTGGTCGGTTTAACACCCTATCATCCTGGCGCCGGCAGCCCTGTCATCCGTACAGCGGTTGGAAAGGTTGAATCAATCGGTCATCAATTTGCCTGGGCCGCCCGGACCGCAGCACCCGGTTCCAGACGGAGCAGATTGGTGGTCAAAACCGTATCGCCCTGCGAAAGCCCTTGCAGAATCTGAACGGTGCCTTTGGTGCGGCTGCCGGTTTTCACCGCCCGGCTTTCGGCTTTCCCGTTTTTGAGGGCGAACAGCGAATAGCCACTGGCGGTCGGAATCAGCGCCTGCGTCGGAATCAGGATGCCGTCGGTGGTGCTGCGGAGCGTAAAGGCGATTTTGGCCGACGAGCCCGGAATGAGCTTACCGCTGCGGTTTTCGCTGATGGCTTTCACCAGCAAACTACGGGTGTTCAGATCGGTTTTCGGTTCCGTCGCAATGACTTTTCCCCGGAAGGGCTGGTTGCTGTTTTCGGTCGTAAACTGAATCGCCTGCCCGATCCGCACGGACGAAGCGTATTTTTCGGGAATTGTGAACGATACTTCGACCTGGCTCACATCATCCAGCGAGGTCAAAACCGTTGAAGGCGTCACGTACGCGCCCACATCGACTTTGTTCAGGCCAAGTTTGCCCGCAAACGGCGCGCGAATTTCGGTTTTGGCCAGATCGACGTCCACCATCGCCAGTTCGGCCTGCAACACGTTCAGGGTGGTGGCAATCTGGTCGTATTCCTGTTGATTGACGGCTTCGGTCGCCAGCAGTTCACGGAACCGCTTTTCGTCGAGCCGGGCCAGTTTTTCCTGGAGGGCGATTTTTTTCTTTTTAGCCAGCAAATCCGCATCATCCAGTTTAAACAGCAGGGTTCCCTGCGTCACGTAACTGCCTTCGCGGGCGTGAATCCGGGTCAGCTTGCGGGCTACTTCGCTGACCAGATCCACTTCCTGATTGGCGGCAATCGTACCGGTAGTTTGCAGCTCCTCGGCAACCGTTTCCGGTTTTACCACGAAAACATCAGCCACAATGCGCTGATCATCAGACGCAGGTGCGCTGGTAGTTAGTTTTTTAGCGGGAGTGGCTTTATTAGAAAATAGTTTGGGGGTGAAGACGAAGATGGCAACCGCCAGTACGAAAATCCCGATCATTAATGAGGTCGCTCGAATAGATTGTTGCGATTCCATGATTCATTTCTATTGTTTTAATGTTCTACACTTATCGAACTTTAATGTTTTATGGATGTCGAACAAGTCAGCCCTTTGATGGGTTCCATCGGTAGAAAAAAATAATTGAATTTTTTTACCGGGAATAATCGTTGTAGTAGCAATTGATGTACCTACTCCTTTTTTGGAAGTGGTTACATCCTGACCGTTGAAATAAGCAAATGAAAAAATATCAGCATCCTACACCCGATCAGATCACGCTCACGGGGATTCTGCACGCCCTCAGCGATCCGGTTCGGTTGAACTACGTGCAGTGTTTAGCGGCAAAAATGTGCGAAGCACCCTGCGGGGCCATTCCAACGCCGGTCGCTAAATCAACCATGTCGCACCATTTGCGGGTATTGCGCGAAGCCGGTATCGTGCGCATCCGGACGGAAGGAACCCAAAGCCTGACCTCGCTGCGGCTCGACGAACTGGAAGCCAAATTTCCGGGCGTATTGCAGGCGGTTTTGAAAGCCGCCGAAGAAGAACAATCCTTAGTAGACAACTGATTATCAGAACCCTTAGAAAGAACCACCACCTTCTGTGTAGTGCCCGAAAACGCCGGCCGGATAATCCGGCGGAGTCATGCACACCCGAATCCATCTGGTACAAAAAACCGGCCCGCTGGCGGGCCGGTTTTTTGTACCCAATCATTTTAAAACATGCGTCAGCCCCGGTTAAATTAACCAACCGGGGGCCTTCTTATTAGAAGGCCAGACCAAACTGAAAACCGAGCGTCACGCTGGCGGGGTGATCGTTTCCGAACCGCACCGGAATCGGTACGGCCACAAAATACCCGCTGTTTTTGTTCTTCTTGACGATTTTGTTCAAGACCGGTGTAAACCCATACCGACCGGCGGTTTCGAAAGCCGCCCGGCCCGCAAACGTAAACCCGTGGCCGAGGTTGACCAGCACGCCCGGGTGAAACAGCAGGTTCGACACTTTGCTGGTTCCGTTTTCGGCCCGGACCAGCGGCACAATTTCAACCGAAAATCCAATTTTCGGGCTTTTCCAGATGTTGATCCCCGTGGGTAAACCACCGATGTAATAATCCTTGAAATTGGTTACGGTCCCGTCGCTGCTGAACGTCACAAGGGGGTGTAGAATCCCTACATAACCGGCAATACGCGGGTAAACGGGTGGGCTATCCTGCGCCGAAACCGTCCCGGAACGCATGAAGAATCCGAGGCTGAGCAATTGAAAGAAAGCAATTCTTGTAAACGTACGCACAGTCAGTCGAGCCTTGAGTGAAACAAACGGAAACCGTACCGCCGACGGCCCCTTCCACCACAATGCTAGAAAACGATGCGTTTACAAAATAGAACAGAATCAACCTTTGGAATCGGCTTTACGTTTTGTCAGGTTTTTTCGGTATTCCGAGGGCCTTTTCCCGGTATGCTGCCGAAAAATCCGCGTGAAGTGGCTTTGATCCGAAAAACCGGTCAGGTACGCAATTTCAGACAAGGTATTTTCGGATGATTCGAGCAGTTGAATCGCTTTCTCGATCCGCGCTTTCCGGATGTATTCACCAAATGTCAGGTCGTCGAAATACCGCGCGAACTCCCGCGACAAATAGGTGGGGTTAATGTCCAGATTCTCGGAGACGGTTTTCAGGCTTAGGTTCAGGTTCGTATCGATATGATTCTGAATGAGTTCCCGCAATTCGGTCGTCCAGCCGGGCACCCGGTTTTTCTTTTCGCCTTTCTGGCTCAGGTACGTTCGGTAAATCTGCAAAAGCACGTGTTCGGTCGGGTTTTGTACGTGTTTCGCCTGGGGCAAATACGTAGCCCAGTTGTAGAGAGCGTCGTACATCAGCATCCCTTTTTCGAGCAATTCGTAATCATCGCGGATCATGAATGCCAGCCCGGCCGAAATGGCCCACAAACCCGCCGACTGGCTGGCCAGCGCGTGATCGTCGGTATCAGCCCCCCGGACAATGGGCGCCATGATGTGCAGGCCCGGATCGGTCAGCTCGTATTTTTTCAGGAAATAATCGAACGTACACTGATTTTCGTAATGCGTGAATTCCACGTCGGGAATATCGAACGGAATGGCCTGTAACGACTCCGCCAACGGTTTTACCTGCTTGTCGGGCACGAAAATAATGTCGGCCTCGGGATCAATAAACCGCTTGATGAGCCACGGACAGGCAATGCGGTCAATCTTGGGCCGCTCACGGGTGATCCATTTCATATTGCCTTCACGGATGTCAAGCGTCTTTTATCTATCGAATCCATCCCTGAAACCCTATCAGAGCGGTACTGAATCCCGCGAAACCCGGTTAGGGTCGGAATACCGGTTTTTACTATTTATCCCGTACGCACCGGAATCCCAGGTTGTTGCTCCCGCTGCTGACTTCTCCTTTCCCCCGGCTTCCGGCTTTGTACCGGATGCAATAGTCATCGCTGCACAGAAACGAGCCACCCCGCTGCACGTACTTCACGGCTCCGGGTTCGTCCGGATCATAGCTATCAGTCGGTCCTTTCGGGTTATCTTTCGGACTATTTCGGTAATAATCAGGTCGGTATAAATCCTGACACCATTCCCAGACATTCCCGTCCATGTCGTATAAACCGTACGGATTCGCCGGAAACGTCTTGACCGGAGCAGCCGCAGCGTAGCCGTCTTCCAGCGTATTTTTGTTCGGGAAATCGCCCTGGTAAATGTTGGCAACCCACTTGCCCCCCGGTTTTAGTTCTTCCCCCCAGTAGTAGGTGCGATTCCCCCGACCACCCTGGGCCGCAAATTCCCATTCGGCTTCGGTCGGCAGGCGTTTTCCGGCCCATTTGGCGTAAGCAGCCGCATCTTCGTAGCTCACGTGTACCACCGGCAGGTTTTCCCGGCCTTTGATGCTGCTGTTTGGCCCTTCGGGGTGTTGCCAACTGGCACCGGCCACGTATTCCCACCATTGCAGCGGGTTGTCCAGCGAAACTTTCTGGGCGGTGGGTTTAAAAACCGCCGAACCCGGCACCAGCTTATCCACCGGAACGCCCGGATAATCCTTCGGATTCAGCGGGCGTTCAGCTACGGTGACATACTTGGTTTCGGCCACAAACCGGGCAAATTCAGCGTTGGTTACCTCGTGGGCATCCATCCAGAATCCCTTGACCATCACGGTATGCAGCGGGCGGGAATCCGGAAATTCGTCGGACCCCATCTGAAACGTACCGCCGGGAATCCAGACCATGTCGTCGGTGCTGCCGGCGCCGGCAGCGGTGGCCGAAGCCGCCTGCCGGATAGCCGCCGACCGCGACGGCATGCCTTTGGCCACGCAGTGCGCCCCGCTATCGGGCTCGGCGGTTTGTTCGGCGGTCGATTTCGTTTCGGAATTACAGGCCACAAATCCGGTCAGGAACACGCTGCAAAACAGGATTCTCACCAGACACTTACAGATCGTTTTACTCCCCGCTTTCCACAATTTTGAGTGCTTCATCGTCCTTGTACTTCCGGATTTGGTCGTTCAGTTTCTTCTTCAAATCGGCGGTAACCGCGTCGTACCCTTTAACCCCGTACAGATTCCGGAGTTCCTGCGGGTCTTTTTTCAGGTCGTATAATTCCCAGTACTCTTTTGGTCCGTAAAACCGCACCAGCTTGTACTGGCTGGAACGCAACCCGATATGGGGCGAAACACGGTGCGGTTCCGGGTATTCGTAGTAGTGGTAATAGGCTTCCTGCCGCCAGTTGGTCTTCTGGCCTTTCAGCAGCGGCAGAAACGATTCGCCCTGAATTTCTTTCGGAATGGCCGTACCGGTCAGGTTCAGCACCGTGGGTGCCCAGTCGATGTTCGAAACCAGTTGATGCACCTGCGTACCCGGTTTGATCACGCCCGGATACCGGATCACAAACGGCGTTTTCAGGGATTCTTCGTAGATAAACCGCTTGTCGAACCAGCCGTGTTCGCCCAGGTAAAAGCCCTGATCGGACGCGTAAACGACCACTGTGTTTTTTGCCAGCCCGGTTTTGTCCAAATAATCGAGCAGTTCGCCGATGTTGCGGTCCAGGGAGTTGGCCGTCGCCAGATAGTCTTTCATATACCGCTGGTATTTCCACTCCACCAGCGCCTTGCCGCTCAGCTTCTTCTCGTCGAACTCCCGGCTGACCCGGTTCTCGTAGTAATCGTAAAACTTCTTTTTTTCTTCCGGTGAAAACCGGTTATACGCTCCCCGCTTCTCGTAATCGAGGTGCACTTTCAGGTCTTCTTTCAGGCGCATCGTTTTGTCGATGGTCATGTCCTGGTTTTTGGCGGCATCCCGGTTTTCGTATTCATCGTAGAACGACGCGGGCAGCGGAAAGGTCACGTTATCGTAGGCACCCAGATCCCGGATGTCGGGCAGCCATTCGCGGTGCGTCGCTTTGTGGCCCACCACCAGAAAGAACGGTTTTGATTTGTCCCGCTGATTCAGCCAGTCGAGCGAGAGTTTGGTCGTAACATTGGTGACATAGCCCGGGTAGCGCACCGTATCGCCTTTGGAATTGATGAAATCCGGGCTGTAATACTGGCCCTGACCCGGCAATACGTTCAGGTAATCAAAACCGTGCGGCAGACTCCCCAGGTGCATTTTGCCCACCCAGGCGGTCTGGTAACCATTTTTCTGCAATTCTTCGGGAAAAACCGGCTGGTCGATGTCGAACTTACGCTCGTTTACTTTATAACCGTTCAAATGGCTGTATTTCCCGGTCAGCAACGTCGCCCGGCTGGGTCCGCAAATGGAGTTGGTGACCACGTTATTGTGCAGAATAGCCCCTTCCCGGGCAATCCGGTCGATGTTCGGTGTTTTGGCCAGTTTGGCGCCGTAGGCTCCGATGGCCTGGTAGGCGTGGTCATCCGAAAAAATAAAGATCACATTGGGGCGGCTGGCCGGCTGCGTTTCCGCTTCTTTCGGCGCATAGCCCGGAACCACTACCAAAGCCGCCAGCGCCGACAGAACACCCAAAACGCCCATTCCAATTCGTAGATTCATTTTTGTTACCCGTTGATGATACTTGATTAGCTGGCTTTCGTTAACAATTGACCGAGATTTTCCACGAACAAAACGCAAGGTACCGGAAACGATAAACCAAAACCGCAAACCGCTCAGGTCTTCCACTGCTAGTAAGCAATGAAGCCTACGGTTTTACTTTATGATCCGTTGAGAAGTCGACGTTTTCATAAGGTAGGTCCCACCGGAAGCCTGAGAAAACCTTCTTACTCCAGTAAGTAAATGGAGTAACAAAGGAACAGGATCCCGCCCAAAAACCAAAATAGCTTTTGAAAACAGCCGGGTAAATCCCAACTAATCTTTCCTCCATCCCAATTCCCGGACACGCCCAGAACACTGCTTTGCCTTTCGTCGATTCCGCTACCGCTTCCTCAAACCTTTTGCCGTTCAATAGACCTTTTGGGAGAGCAATTCTTTTATTTATCCATTATTGCATTGGCAAAATCAAAATAAAGTGGGTATTGCAGGAAGTTTTCGGCCCAAAAAACCGTATGGAACCGAAATTTCATTCTAAACAAACCAATAGCCATGCCAAACAGTAATGGAAAACCGGTACAGTTCAAGGAACTGGAACGGCACTTTAAGGCGCATAAAGCCGTCAGGGACACACCCATTCAGATCGAACGGCGCTTCCACGTTCATGCGGAACGGGAGCCTCAGATTAAAACCCGGCTGGAGCGCGTGGATCGGGGTGACAACCAGAACCATTGGGAAATCATCGTCGAAATTGATGGTATTCGGGCCGAAACCCGGGCGTTGCCCCCGGCCTTAAAAGGTGAAGCCGTCAAAGCCGGACGCCGGAAAGTGAGCGAGGATGTGTTGGCCCAACAGCTAACCAGTTTTATCCCGGATCACCTGGGCTTCAATGTCAAACCGGTGGATTTGCAGAAAAGCATCAAAAGTATTCGCGAAGTCGTAGACGATCGGCGGGTTGCCACCACCATCTTCGGCACCGATAACCGCCGGGCCTTCCGGGACACGACCTACCCCTGGTCAACCGTCGGACTGGTACAAACCAATCGCGGAACCGGGTCGGGGGTCATGATTGGGCCGCGCCACCTGCTCACCGTCAGTCACGTAATCGACTGGACGGCTCCGGCGGGATTTGCCGCTGACTGGGTGCGGTTTACGCCTTCTTATTACGACGGTGATGCGCCTTTCGGCGAAGCGTACGGCTCCCATATTTACTGGTATGTGAAAGAAAACGGCGACGGTTTCATCACCGGCAACGAAGGGAATTACGATTACGTGGTAGTCGTGCTGGATCGTCGGCTGGGCGAAACCACCGGCTGGATGGGAGCCCGGGGGTACAACGATGACTGGGACAGCCTGGCGGCCTGGTCGCACATGGGTTATCCGGGCGATCTCAACGGCGGTCAGCGACCGACCTGGCAGGGCGGTTTTCGGGTTGATGGCACCGACGCCGACGCGCAATCCATTCTCCACCAGGCCGATGTTTTCCCCGGACAATCGGGTGGGCCGGTCTTTGGTTTCTGGGATGGCGACGTAGGGCCGCGCGCGATTGCCGTGCAATCCTGGCAAAATAGTTCGAACAACGGGGCCAGCGGCAGCATGGACATGCGGGATCTGGTCGCCAAGGCCCGAACCGAATTTGCCTGATCGACCTCCTTTTGTTTTAGTGGTTACAAAACAAGGCGGGTCTGCGCGGTTTTGTAACCACTAAAAACAATGAGTGTACAACTTGATCACTCCTTTTTGGACATCTTTCTGTATCTTGGTTGTTTTAACGTTCGTCAACCGGGATATGAAAACCGCCTTAACCCTACCTTTATTCCTGTTTAGCTTCTCCTTTCTTGCCGCTCAGGACCCTGCCGGCATTCCGGCCGAAGCCCAGAAAGCGGCCCAGTCCGTCAAACCGGAGGCCATCCGGGCGCACATGCGGTTTCTGGCCGACGACGCCATGGAAGGCCGGAAACCGGGTACGCGGGGCTACCGGCTGGCGGCCAACTACGTGATTTCGCAGTTCGAAGCGCTGGGACTGCAACCCGCCGGTGATGGGCAAACTTACCTGCAAAAAGTACCCCTGCGCCAGTGGCGCGTGAACGAAGACGGCTGTTCGCTGACCGTCCTTGGAAAAAAAGGCCAGGAACAGCTCCTGATTTACGGCAAAAACTATACCCTGAGCCCCGTATACGGGGATGCGAAAAGTGAAATAACCGCCCCGGTGGTCTTTGTCGGTTTTGGCGTCACGGCCCCCGACCTGGGCTACGACGACTACAAAAACATGGATGTGAAAGGCAAAATCGTGGCGTATTTCAATGGCGCTCCGGCGGCTTTTCCGTCCAGCCAGCGGGCCTACCACGGTTCGGCCAAACTCGAAAACGCGGCTGCCCACGGCGCCGTGGGTGTAATTTCGTTCAGCCTGCCCACCGACGTTCGTAACCGGATGGAAGCCTCCTCGGCCCGGTCCCGGCAGGGCACCTACCGCTGGCTCGGCAAAGATGGAAAACCACAACGGGTTTTCCCGGAACTGAAGGGCGTGGCCGCCCTGGGTGATTCGACCGCGCGGGTATTTCTTGCCCAGTCGGGCCGCGCTCTAGCCGACATCATTGCGGCTGCCAACAAGAGCATTCCCCAGGCGTTTCCGCTCAACCTGTCGGTTCGGATGAAAACCGAAACCCAGTCCGGGGGCGATATCGAGGGGTATAATGTCGTCGGCCTGTTGCCCGGCACCGACCCGGTTTTGAAAAACGAGTACGTGGTCTACGTCTCCCACCTCGATCACCTCGGCATTGGCCGACCCGTCAAGGGCGATTCCATTTTTAACGGCGCGCACGACAATGCCTCGGGCGTCGCGATCAACCTGGAAGCGGCCCGGATGTATGCCTCGCTGCCGACCAAACCCAAACGTTCGATCCTGTTTGTGGGCGTTACGGCGGAGGAAATGGGCCTGCTGGGATCCGACTATTTCGCCAGCAACCCGACCGTTCCGAAGGAGAAAATGATTGCCAACCTGTGCCTGGACATGCCGTTTTTCTTCCACCCGCTGATCGACATTGTGCCCTACGGCTACGAACATTCGAGCATGGCGAAGGAGGTGAATACCGTCGCGAAATACCTTGGCGTTAAAGTCGCCAAAGATCCGATGCCGGAGCAGGTGGTGTTCATGCGCAGCGACCATTTCAGCTTCGTGCGGCAGGGCATTCCGGCGATTTACGTCAAGAGCGGGACCGAATCCGGCAATCCGCAAATCGACGGCCTGAAACTGAACCTCGACTGGCGGGCCACCATTTACCACTCTCCGCAGGACGACATTAACCAGCCGTTTGATTACAACGCGGCCGCCAAACACGCCCAGATCCAGTTTCTGGTCGGGTACCTGACGGCGCAGAATCCGCAGCGGCCCACCTGGAATGCGGGCGATTTCTTCGGCAACAAGTTTGGTCCCAAACCGGGTGTTCGGTCGTCGGCCGAGAGCGGAAGGTAAAACGTCGACCTAGCCCGGCAGGGCCAGGTGCAGAATCGGATACGGTTTTCCGAGCGAATCCAGTTCCGACCGGCTGACGACCTGAAAACCCAGGTGTTTGTAAAAACCGACGGCCTGCGGATTGTCTTCGTTGACGTCGACTTTCGTGGCCTTTTTCCGGTGAACGGCGTAGTCCATCAGGATTTTACCCAGGCCTTTTCCCCGGGCGTCCGGGTGCAGAAAAAGCATTTCCACGCGCTCATCGGCCGTGCCCAGAAAACCGAGCAGGTTGCCCGCTTCGTTCCGGACCCCTACCAGATCGACGGCTTTTAGGTATTCCGTCAGGATCAGCGGTTTGTAATATTGAATATCCGCTTCCGTCAGAAAATGGTGGGTGAGTCGGACGGACGCTTCCCAGACCGCGACGACCTCGGGGTAGTCGGCAGGAAGAAGGGGTGTGATCGGTATTGTATCATTCATTGCAGTAGGGGCCATTAGCGCCAACATCGTTCAGGCAAATCGAAACGCTACGTCTGATCATAGCGATGCGTTCGTTATGCATGAATTCATATTCGTTCGATAAATCCAGATTAAAAGTAGTAGCTTATTCTCTATTCAAAACCGCCTACACGCGATCATTCTTCCCCGCCGGTTTCTGCGCGGTTCCGCAAGAAAACGTTTTTCTACCAATTTGTTAATTGCTGAAAACCGGTCTGTTGTCTGGCAATCCGGTTATATTTTTTAACTTTTTACAGATTTTCTTACAATCAACTAAGGTGGTTTTAGCGAAAAGTTGTCTTTATAAGTACAGGATTGACTTTTAGAAAGATAATGTAGACTAAAGCCAAGACCATGCCCTTTCGCCAACCGATCGAATTCCCCCAGCAGCAACTTCCGGTAACTACGCAATCCGAACAGGAAATCGAGCCCGCGGACGACAAACCGGCTCGCAACGATACCGAATGGTTTATCCGCCGGACGTTCGAGGAAAGCCCGCAGAAAGGCTGCGAACTGCTGTTCCGGCGGTATCACCAGGCGCTGTGCAGTCATGCCGTGCGGTACGTTTATTCCAAGGAAACCGCCGAAGACCTGGTCAGCGATGTTTTCTGCAAATTCTGGAAAACCCGGGCCTACGCCACCATCACCTCGTCGTACCGCTACTACCTCTTCCGCAGCGTCCGGAACGAAGCTTACAATTACCTCCGGCTCGAATTCCAGAAACTGGACGGGATCGAAACCGCCGAAGTTCGGGAAGGCGCCCTCAGCCAGCGGCCCGATCAGGTGTTGCAGTTCGAGGAAGTGGCGCACAAACTGGAAGATCTGGTCGAGTCGCTGCCCCCCCAGTGCCGCAAAGTGTTTCTGCTCAGCCGGTTTGAGGGCAAAAAATACCAGGACATTGCCACCGAACTCGGCCTTTCCATCAAAACCGTGGAAGTCCACCTTGTCAAGGCACTCAGTATTGTCCGCAAAGGGCTGAAAGACCACTGGCTGATCCTGGTTTCCGCCCTGAGTCATTCGTTTTTCTTCTGATAAAACCGCCCGGATCGACCCGACCGGACTGCTTTCCTGCCCCTGAACGGTGCCTAAATCGTATGATGAAATATGGAATCTGAAGTCAACAAGCATTTGATTTTTAGCTACTTCGGCCGAACGGCTTCTCCGCTCCAGCGCGAGCTGATTGCGCAGTGGCTGCGGGAAGAGAAGAACGAAGAGCAATTCTACGAATGGCTGGAAGAGTGGGAAAGCAGCCACCCGCAATACCACGCCCCGACGGATCGGGCTCACCAACGGTATGCGGCTTTTCTGGCCGATCATCCGCAAGCCAGCGAAGCCCCCGCCGACGAACCCGAACCGCTCCCTCCCCACCGCTGGCACCGGAAACAGTGGCTGGTAGCCGCTTCGTTGCTGTTCCTGCTCGGACTGGGGGCGCTGGCTTTTGAAAAACCGCTGCGGTATCAGACCTACGAAACCGCCTTTGGCGAAACCCGCTCGTTCCGGTTGTCCGACGGCAGTACCGTCATGCTGAACGCCAACTCCAGTCTGCAAGTCCCGCGTTGGGGGTTTGGCCGCCGTACCCGCGAAGTTCTGCTCACCGGCGAAGCGAGCTTTTCGGTCACCCACCTGCCAAACGATCAGAAATTTGTGGTTAAAACCAGGAAAAACTTCGAAGTCGTGGTGCTGGGCACAGAATTTACGGTTTTTGCCCGGAAGCGGGGCACCCGCGTGACGCTCAACAAAGGGCAGGTCCGGCTGCACTACCAGGAAGGGGTCGCGCGCAAACACCTAACCATGCAGCCGGGTGAACTGGTGACGCTCGACCCCCACAACCAGCTTGCGCTGAAAAAAGTACGGTCACCGCAACTTCGCCCGACCTGGAACGAGAAGCGGTTTGTGTTCGACGAAACGCCCCTTCAGGAAGTGGCTTATCTGCTCGAAGAAAACTACGGTCTGCAGGTCAGCATCCGCGATTCGGCCCTGGCTGACCGCCGGCTGATGGGTTCGTTCCGGGCCGACAACGTCGATCAATTGCTGCAATCGATTTCCGAACTGCTCGACATCAGCGTCGTGCGGCAGGGCAACCGGGTGCAACTGACCAGCCACTAACCATCTCACACTATATCCCTTTCCCTTACTTCTATGATCCACTCTATCCGGAAAGTCGCCCAAACGGGACTTCTGCTCACCCTTCTGCTGCATTTAGAGCCCGGCTGGGCGCAGTCCGGCCTGCTGGCCAGCAACCTGCAGCAACGCGACCGGCAACGTTTCAAGGGCGCAACCCGCCAGCTCAAGGAGGTACTCTCGGAACTCAAATCCCGGTACCGCGTCGATATTCTGTTCGAACTGCGGGCGGTCGAAGGCGTCTCGGTAGCCGCCGAAACCGTCCGGCCCGAGGTCAGCCTGGAAAAAAACCTGACAACGATTTTACGACCGCTGGGTTTTCGGTACAAAAAAGTCAACAGCAGTTCGTACATCGTCGTCAGCGATAAGAAAAACCGCAAATTGACCGAGATTGAAAGCCTTTTACCCGAAAACGAAGCGGTTTTACAAAGCCCGGCGCTGACGGCGGAAAAGCTGCCGGATGCGGCCAGCCCGGTGGCGGTTCCGGCGGAAGCCATGGCAGTGGATAAAGCCATCAGCGGTTCGGTGAAAAGCGAAACCGGTGAAGCCCTGCCCGGTGTAAGTGTCGTCGTCAAGAATACCACGCGGGGTACGTCGACCGACGGCGAGGGCAATTACAAACTCAACGTACCGGACGAAGCCACCACGCTGGTTTTTTCGTTCGTCGGCTATCTGAATCAGGAAGTTACGATTGGCAACCGAACGACCATCGACGTGCAGCTTCAGCCCGACCAGAAAACGCTGAACGAGGTCGTGGTGGTGGGTTACGGGGTGCAGCGCAAATCGGATTTAACCGGCGCGGTCGGAACCGTAAAAGCCGAAGCCCTGCAGGAACGCCCGGCGGCTTCGCTGAATCAGGGCCTGGCCGGCCGGATTACCGGGGTTAACGTTTCGGTGAATTCCGGGCGACCGGGTGGGCGCGCCAACATCCGCATCCGGGGAAACACCTCGGTGAGCGTGGCCAATAACCCCCTGTACGTCATTGACGGCGTGATCCTGAATGCCAGCGGGTTGACCAACGGCAGTACACCCATCGATTACATCAACCCGAACGACATCGCGAGTATCGAAGTCCTGAAAGACGCTTCGGCCACGGCCATTTACGGGGCGCGGGGTGCCAACGGCGTTATCCTCGTCACCACCAAACGGGGCAGCCAGACCGGCGGCCGGGTGACGTACGACACGGATTTCAGCATCGGGGTGTTGCCCAAAAAACTGGAATTGCTGAATTCCGAAGAGTTTTTACGAGTGGAAGACATTGCCTACCAGAATGCCCAGAAATACGATCCGGTGGGCTGGGCCGGCGGGAAATACAAAGATCCCAAAACCAAACGGACCAATCCGCTGCTGTTCGATGCCAGCGGAAAACCGCTGTACAATACCGACTGGCAGGACGAAGCCTTTCAGCAGGCGTTTACGCAAAACCACTAGCTGTCGTTCGCGGGTGGCAACGGCAAGGACAGTTACGGCGTCTACCTGAATTATCGGAACGAAAACGGGCTGGTTAAAGAATCGTGGCTGAAGCGGTATGCTGGCCGGTTTGTGTTCGATAGCCAGATCAAAAACTGGCTGAAAGTCGGCGGCAGCCTGGGCTACAACGACCAGAGTGAAAACCAGATCGATCCGCTGGGCGCGGGCGGGATCATCGCCATGCGGCAGGTGCTCGAAGCCCTGCCCATCATCCCGGTGAAATACCCCGACGGGCGCTGGGGCGGCAACGAAGACTATCCGGGCATGGAAGGGGGCGGCAACCCGATCAACATTCTGAAAGAACGGCTGAATTACATCAAAACCCAAACCCTGCTGGGCAACGTCTACGCCAACCTGAACCTGGCGAAAGGGCTGGAATTGCGCACCACCGTCGGAACCAACATCATCAACCAGCGGATCGATCTCTACAGCGGCCGGACGCTGAACTACATTTCCCGGAACCAGGGCGGTATTGCCACCGTCACCAACGAGCGGCACAATTCCTGGCAATTCGAGAATTACCTGACCTATAACCGGCAGTTCCGAAACATCCATTCGGTCACGGGTTTGCTGGGCTTGTCCTGGCAGCACGTCGACCGGTTTACGGCGGCCGCGTCCACGCAGAATTTTCAGGATGATTACTTCCTGTTCAACAACCTCGGCGCCGGTTCTAACCCCCAGGCACCCAGTTCTTCGGCGGTGGCCTACGGGCTGAACTCCTACTTCGGGCGGGTAAACTACGGCCTGAAAGACAAATACTTACTGACGCTTACCGGCCGGATCGACGGCTCATCGAAGTTCGGCTCGGCCAACCGGTATGCGTTCTTCCCCTCGGCGGCCCTGGCCTGGCGGATTACCGAGGAAGATTTCATGAAAGACATTCCGGCTATATCCAACCTGAAACTTCGAACCAGCTACGGCGTTACCGGGAACTCCGAAATCACGGCCTACCAGGCCCTGGCGGGGATGAGCAATTACTCGGTTATTTTCGGCGGAGCCCGCGCCATCGGAATCGGCACGGGACGGCTGGCGAACCCGGATTTGCGCTGGGAGAAAACGCACCAGATCGACGCCGGGCTGGAGCTCGGACTGTTCCAGAACCGGATTTCCGTCGAAGTGGACGTCTACCGGAAACTGACTACCGATATGCTCCTGAGCGCGCCCGTGCCCTACAGCAGCGGGTACGAGACGGTTTCCAAAAACGTGGGGAGTATGGAAAACCGGGGCATCGAGTTCGCCCTGAACAGCGTCAACGTGAATGCCGGCGATTTTTCGTGGAATACGACGTTCAATATTTCGTACAACAAGAACAAGGTGATCGCGCTGACCGGCGGTTCCGACATCTTCGTCGGCTTCACCGTGGTGCGGGAAGGCGAACCAGTTGGTTCCTATTTTGGCTTCGTTCACCAGGGCACCTGGAGCACTTCGGAAGAATCGGAAGCAGCCAAATACCTGAAAAAACCGGGTGATGTCAAATACCAGGATGTCAACCAGGACGGTATTATCAACAACAACGACCGCGTGATCATCGGGCGGGGTATTCCGAAATCGTTCGGAACCTTCCTGAACACGTTTAAGTACAAAAATTTTGACCTGACCGTCGATTTGCAATTCATGACCGGCAACGATGTGCTGTACCGCAGCGAACACTCCGCCGAAGACCGCCAGGGCATTGCCAACAGTTTCAAAACCGTATTGAACGCCTGGACGCCCGAAAACCAGCATACGCCCATCGCGCAGTTGCGGCCGGTTTCCGCCGGGTATAACACCAACGAAGACACGCACCGGGTAAAAGACGGTTCGTTCCTGCGGGGTCGCAACCTGCTGCTGGCGTACACCTTTCCGACGACGGTGGTGGACAAACTGAAACTGAACCGCCTACGGGCGTACGCTTCGGTGCAGAACTTTTTTCTGAGCACCCAATATCCGGGCTATGATCCGGAAGTTTCGACCACCGGCAGTGCCTTCGATCAGGGGGTTGCATTATACGACTACCCGAAACCGCGGGTCTTCATGGTCGGCCTGAACATTGGTCTTTAATTCTTCCCAAACCGTCTTTTACGATGAAACGAACGATAAAAATCACCGGTCAATGGATGCTCTTCACCGCCCTGCTGCTGAATGGGGCGGGTTGCTCGGACTTCCTGGAAGAAGCCAATCCGTCCAATTTTACGGTTGAAAACTACTTCACCAAACCCGAACACGCCACCAGCGCCGTCAATTCAATTTACGACGCACTGAAAACTCCCACCGGGGGCGGTTTTAACGGAGCGCCCTGGATGATGCTCGAATTTGCGACCGGTCTGGCCAATACGGAGTTAGGACAGGCCGTCAACAGCATTTTCGTCCGCAATCTGAACAATACGTCCGATAACGAATACGGCCGGATTTACTGGGCGAGCAGTTACAAAGGTATCGGGAATGCCAACCTGGCGATTGCCAAAATACCGGGCATTCCGATGGACGAAACCGCCAAAAAGAAAGCCTTGGGCGAAGCCCGGTTTCTACGCGCCTGGTATTATTACAACCTGGTCCGGATTTTTGGCAAAGTGCCCCTGATTACCGAACCCATCGGCCTGACCTCCGAAAATCTGATCCCCGCGGCCGCGACGGAGGAAGCCATTTACACGCAGATTGTGGCCGATCTGGTCGAAGCCGAAGCATCCGGTTTGCCGTATCTGGACAAATCCGGGCGGGTGTCGCTCGGCGCGGTCAAGTCGCTGCTGGCGGGCGTTTACCTCACGATGGCCGGTTATCCACTGCAAAAAGGAGCGGAGTACTACAAGAAAGCCGCTGACAAGGCCAATGAGGTTATTACCTCCAACCAGTACAGTCTGTTTGCGTCGTACGACGACCTGCACGACCCGACGAAGAAGAATACCGGCGAGAACATTTTCATGGTGCAGTTTGCCGCCAATATCCAACCCTCGGGCTGGCAGACGTCCATCATTCCGTACAACCAGGGCATTTCGGCCTATTCGGACGAAACCGGGGCCATTTTCGCCAACAAGGAGTTTGTGGAATCGTACGCCAAAGGCGATAAACGGGCCGAGGAAAAGCAGTTTTATTACCGAACGTTTACGCTGAGCGACGACCGGTCGAAAACCGTCGATCTGGGCGGCTATTACATCTACAAGCATTTCGACACGGCCGCCCACCTGACCACCACCAGCAGCGACCTGAACTGGCCGCTGATCCGGTTTGCCGAGGTATTGCTGACCTACGCCGAAGCGCAGAACGAAGTATCGGGACCAACGCCGGAAGCCTACGAAGCCGTGAACAAAATCCGCCGGCGGGCGAACCTGCCCAACCTGGCCGGGCTGACCAAAGAGCAATTGCGCGAAGCCGTCTGGAAAGAACGCTGGTACGAACTGAGCTTCGAAAACATCACCTGGTTTGACATGGTACGGTTGCGGAAAGCCTTTAATGTCACCACAAAATCCTTCGACAATTACGTGGGTCATAAATTCTCGTACGGGCCGGTTTTGAAGGAACGCGAGCTGCTGTTCCCGATTCCGACGGCGGAAATCCGGAACAACAGCAAGCTGGTGCAAAATCCGGGGTATTGATTCTCCGTTCCAGGTTTTCAGTTTCTGGCTTTTCGGCTTTTAGCGAAGCCGTTTGCCGAACGCTGCCGGGTTTAAAACCAAAAACTAGAAACTGAAAACTACGTACGTCCACTTTTATGGGTATATTCGGCGACCGATCGACTTATCATTAAGAGTTTCCCAAAACCGTACTTTGCATGAAAAACAAACGCAGAGCTTTTTTGCAACAGACCTCCGGCTTGCTGGGCCTGACCGGCCTGCTGAGTCTGGCCGAAAACGAAGCCCTCGCCGAAAGCCTGAAATCCCTTCCGGCCAAAGCCGGTAAACCGTACATCGTTTTTGTCACCGGTGACCACGAATACAGCGGAGAACAGACGCTGCCGCTTATTGCCGCTGAACTGGAAAAAAACTACGGCATGCGGACCCGCGTGCTCAAAGCGGCACCGGACCAGAACGCCGAAAAAAACATTCCCGGTCTGGAAGCACTCCGGGAAGCCGATCTGGCGGTTTTCTTCCTGCGGTGGCGCCAGTTACCTCCCGATCAACTGCAATACATTGACGAATACCTTAAGTCGGGCAAACCCGTGATGGGATTTCGAACCACCACCCACGCGTTTAATTTCCCCCAGGGCGATACGTCCGAAGTCTGGAATGCCTTTGGCGAACGCGCTTTTGGAACCCCTCCCGGTTGGGGAAAAGCGGGTCATACCCACTACGGGCATAAGAGTACAACCGATGTTACAGTGATTCCGGAAGCGGCCAAGCACCCCATTCTGACGGGGGTGGCTCCGTCATTCCATGCCGCTTCGTGGCTCTACCGGGTCCGACCCGAGTATCCTCCGAAGGATGCGACGCTGCTGCTGATGGGAAAATCGGTCAACCCCGACAAACCGGCCATCGATAACCCGGTAGCCTGGACCTGGACCAATAAAGCCAATGCCAAGGTGTTCTTTACGACGCTGGGCCATCCCGAAGACTTCCAGGACGAAAGTCTTCAGCGCCTGACCATCAATGCCATCCATTGGTTGCTGGGTAAGCCTGTTCCGAAACGCTGGAAAGGGAAAATAGCCATCAACGTGCCTTACCGGGGCATCGTAAAATCCTGAAGGAGCCAGGTCGGACCCCCACCCTTGAAATGCCTGCTATACCCATGACCCGTTATAACAATGTCTAAGCCCCGGAAAAATAGTCTGATTGGATTACTCGTCGCGTTTGGCCTGGTGCTGATTGCCTTCAGCGCCTTCCAGACCGGACCGCCGACGCTGACGCTTCAGAAAGGTTCACACATCATGCTGCTCGGCAACAACCTGGGGTCGAGGATGATGAATTACGATAATTTCGAAACGGAACTGCACGTTCGCTACCCCGAAAATTCGCTGCACATCCGCAACATGTGCGACGGGGGCGACACCCCCGGTTTTCGGCCCCACGCCAGCCGCAACAACCCCTGGGCGTTTCCGGGTGCCGAAAAATTCCAGACCGAATATGCCAATCCTTCCGCTAGCGAAGGTCACTTCGAGACACCCGACCAGTGGCTGACCCGGCTGAAAACCGACATCATTGTTGCGTTTTTTGGTTACAACGAATCGTTTCAGGGACCGGCAGGGCTCGAAAACTACAAAGCCGAGCTGGACGCGTTCATCAAATGGACGCTGAGCCAGAAATACAACGGCACCTCAGCCCCGCAACTCGCCCTTGTGTCGCCCATTGCGTTCGAGGATTTGTCGGCCAAGATGGATTTGCCCAACGGCAAGAAGGAAAACGAAAATCTGGCCCTGTACACCAAAGCCATGAAGGAAGTGGCCGACAAAAACAAAGTGCTTTTTGTCGATGCCTTCACGCCTTCGCAGCAGTGGTACGCCAGCACGAAGGAAGACCTGACCATCGACGGTTCGCAACTGAACGAAGAAGGCTACAAAAAACTGGGTGTGCTGCTGGTCGATCAGATTTTCGGCAAAGCCCCGAAGAAAGCCGAAGCCAACCGGGCGCTGATTCACGATGCCGTGATGGAGAAAAACTGGATGTGGCACAACGACTTCAAAATTCCGAACGGCGTACACGTCTACGGTCGGCGTTACAATCCGTTCGGACCGGACAACTACCCCGCCGAAATCCAGAAAATCCGCGAAATGACCGACATCCGGGATCAGGCGGTTTGGCTGGCGGCTTCCAAAGGCCAGAAAACGGACCTGGCCGCAGCCGATAAAAAAACCAGCGCGCTCCCGCCCGTCAAAACGAACTACAATCCGGAAAAAAACGGCAGCCTGACGTACCTCTACGGCAATGACGCCCTTACGAAGCTGAAGGTGCCGCAGGGCTATAAAATTGAACTGTTTGCGTCGGAACAGGAATTTCCCGATCTGGCGAAGCCCATGCAGATGTCGTTCGACAACAAAGGCCGGCTGTGGGTGGCGTGTATGCCAAGTTACCCGCACTACAAACCGGGCGACGCCAAACCGAACGATAAAATCATTATCCTGGAAGACACCAACGGCGACAACAAAGCCGACAAGCAGACGGTTTTTGCCGACGGCCTGCACCTGCCCCTCGGTTTTGAAATTGCCAAGGAAGGCGTTTACGTCTCGCAGGGAACCAACCTGAAACTGTTCACCGATACGAACGGCGACGACAAAGCCGACAAGGTGGAGATTCTGCTGAGCGGTTTTGACGACCACGACACCCACCACAACAGCCACGCGTTTTGCGTCGATCCATCCGGGGCCATCTACTCGGGCGAGGGCGTGTTCCTCCATACGAACGTTGAAACTTCGTACGGGCCGGTTCGGGCGACCAACGGCGGTTTTTACCGCTATTCGCCCCAACTCCGTAAACTGGAGCGCACCGCCCAGCTCTCGATTCCGAACCCCTGGGGCATTGCGTTCGACGACTGGGGCCAGCCGTTTTTTGCCGAGACCTCCAGCCCGGATGTGCGCTGGATGATGCCCGGTTCGGTCCTGCCGCGCTACGGTCAGGCTACGCACAAATCGGTGCAGTTGATCGAGGACGCCCACCGTGTGCGGCCGACTTCGGGCCTGGAATTTGTGTCGAGCCGTCATTTTCCGGACGAGCTACAGGGCGACCTGCTGATTAATAACACCATCGGTTTTCTCGGCACGAAAGAACACACCCTGGTCGACGACGGAACGGGTTACAAAAGCCGGCATCGGCAGGATCTGATCGTGAGCGATGACCGCAATTTCCGGCCCGTTGACATGGAATTTGCACCGGACGGTTCGCTGTACGTAATCGACTGGCACAACATTCTGATCGGGCACATGCAGCACAACGCCCGCGACCCGCTGCGCGACCATTCGCACGGCCGGGTCTACCGGGTTACGTATCCGTCGCGGCCGCTGGTCAAACCGGCGAAAGTAGACGGGGCCACGATTGACGAACTGCTCGATAACCTGAAATTACCGGAATACCGTACCCGCTACCGCACCCGGCGCGAACTGCGCGGTCGGGATGTGAATCAGGTGTTAGCCAAACTGACGCCCTGGGTGAACAAACTCGACAAAAATGATCCGCGCTACGAGCACCACGTGCTGGAAGCCTTGTGGGTCAGCTGGGGGATGAACAAAGTCGATCAGAAGCTGCTGCGGCAAATGCTGAAGGCGAAGGATTATCACGCCCGGGCAGCGGCCGTTCAGGTGCTGCGCTATACCGGCCATCAGGTAAAAGACCAGGCTGATCTGCTCATGCAGGCGGTGAAAGACGACAACAGCCGGGTTCGGCTCGACGCCATCGTGGCCGCGTCCTGGATTGGGCCGGAAAAAGGCTTACCCATTCTGGAAGAAGCCGCCAAAAAGCCGCTGGACGACTGGATGATTCATGCCCACACGGCCGCCGTGGCCCACCTGAAAGGCGAAAACGTCAAGCCGATCAAGGCGAAAGCGACGGCAACGACCCTGAAAGGCCCGGAACTGGCGCTGTATAACGCCGGCAAGGAAATTTACGGCAAAGAAGGCTACTGCGTTACCTGCCACCAGGCCGACGGCAAGGGGCTGGCGGCTTCCGGTTTTCCGCCCCTCAACGGCACTAAATGGGTAACCGGCAATGAAGAACGCCTGATCAAAATCGTCCTGAAAGGCTTGCTGGGCCCGATTGAAGTGGCGGGCAAAAACTACCCCGGTCAGGTGCCGATGACGCCCTTCGCCGGTTTGCTGAACGACAACGAACTGGCCGCCGTGCTGACGTACGTTCGGAACTCCTTCGGAAACCAGGCTTCCGCCATCACGCCGGAGCAGGTGAAGAAAGTCCGGGCCGCGACCGAAAGCAAAAAGGATTTCTATTCGCCGGACCAGTTGCTGAAAGCGCACCCGATGGAAAAATAACCAAACCGGTTTTAGCAAAATCCCTGACAGCGGTTTTCGTGCCTGTCAGGGATTTTTGTTTACATTAAAATATTATTGACGGCCTGCATCCGCTTCGGCAAGTCGGTTTCGCCGAGCATATCCCGAAGGTCGATCTCGATATTGCGGCAGATGGCGGTCATCGGCACGTCGTTGATGCTGTTCTCGAACGGGTTCTCGCTGGTATCACCCACAATCTCCATTGTATTGAAAATCCAGGCAATGACGGTAAAAAACGGCACCGTCAGCCACACATGCCAACTGCTCATCCGGGCCATTTCGGTCAGCAAACCGTACGGCAGTACGAAGATAAACAGCCAGGTAAATACGTAACTGAAGAAGGCATACTGGCGCGGAAACGGAAAGGATTTGATGCGTTCGCAGGCCCCCTGCTGGTTGTAGAACTCGGCCAGCATCCGCTCCAGATCAACGTGGTGGTAATCGCTGAGCCAACCGCGCTCCCGCAGCTCGCGCAACTGGGCCGACTGCTGACGGATCAACACCGTGGCCGGATTCGGGTGTTTAATCAGGTTCTCGATTTCGTTCGCTGGCAAAAACCGCATCAATTCAAGATCCAGGCTGCACAGCCGGAAGGCCTCAATCCGCTCGATCACCTCATGCGCCGGATTATGGTGCAGTTCCCAGACCGGTTTTTGCCGAAGCTGTACCCGCAGGGCCGTAATGTAGGCCAGATGGCGGTAAATCAGTTCCTTCCGAACCGGCTGTAAGGCACTCTCTTCCAACGTCTTCTCCGACCGCGAAATATAATCCAGTACCATAATTCCCCACGACCGGCTGGCATTGGTGATGCTTCCCCAGATTCGCCGGGCTTCCCAAAGCCGGTCGTAGGACGAATTATTCTTAAACCCGACGTAAAACGCCACCGCCGTGCCGATCGTGGCGACGGGCACAAACGGGATGGCCAGGAATTTCCAGTTCATCAGGTCATAGAGCGTACAAACCAGGAAGGAATAACCCAGGAAAAGCAGAATGGCCCGCCAGGTAAACGGAAAGATGATTCTAAACGGAACGCGTTTGGTGGTAAACATACGGCAAGAAGGTCGGTTGGATAGGTGAACAAGATACGTTTTTTGGCCCAAAAGTGTTACTTTACGCCAACGCTTGGCCGATCTTCGTTCTTTTACGGCCCCTGCGTTTCCCTTCCTGTCTTATGTTAGATCAGATCATCGACGCCCGTTCAGCCTCCCTCGGCAACGGTTTTCACGTCCGGCGCATTCTGCCCTACCGGCTGCGACGCATGCTCGGCCCGTTTATTTTCATGGATCACGGGGGTCCGGTGACGTTTACGCCCGAGCAGATTCCGGCGATGGACGTACTGCCCCATCCCCACATTGGCCTTTCGACCGTCAGCTACCTGTTCGACGGGCAGGTGACCCACCGCGACAGTCTGGGCGTTCGGCAGGTGATCCGGCCGGGCGAAGTCAACTGGATGACGGCGGGCCGGGGCATTGCCCATTCCGAGCGGTTCGAAGACCCGGCCACGCTGGCGGGCGGCTCGCTGGAAATGATTCAGACCTGGGTTGCCCTCCCCGAAGCCTATGAAGAAAGTGCCCCCAGCTTCGACAACTACCAGCCCGACGAATTACCCATTTTTACGGACAAAGGCATCTGGCTGCGGCTCATTGCCGGCCAGGCGTTTGGGCTCCAGAACGAGGTAAAAACACATTCGCCCCTGTTTTATGCCCACGTCGTGTTGCAGGCCGGGACACGGTTCGGCCTGCCGCTGGGCTATCCGGAGCGGGGCGCTTACGTGGCCAAAGGCAGCGTGGAAGTCAACGGGACGCCGTACGGCGTCGGCCAGTTGCTGGTGTTTACCCCCGGGATTGATCCGGTCATCGTAGCCCGCGAAACCAGTACGTTGATGCTGCTGGGCGGAGAGCCGCTGGGCGAACGCTACATCTGGTGGAACTTCGTGTCGTCGCGCCCGGAACGCATCGAACAGGCCAAAGCCGACTGGCAGGCGGGGCGGATCGAGTTACCACCCAACGACAACAAAGAGTTTGTTCCCCTGCCCGACGACAAATCCCGCCCCGCCGGCGCATCGCCCCCGCCCCAGGCTTTTTCGTAACGAAACCGCTAAAAAGATGGATCGACTTCCCCGCTGGCCTTGAAGCACAACGGGAAGTCGATCCATACGCTTTTACGGCACGGACAGACCCAGGGGCGGTTTTATCCTTTTGCCCATCCGATGGCCTTTCAGGAATAAAGGCAGCCGGTTTTCGCTCCCCATTCCGTTACGAAGGGCAACCAACACCCGGGTTCCTGGCAGAATGAGACTGGCTTTACTTCAAGTAGGCCCGCAGCATCCAGGCCCACTGCTCGTGTTTCTTCAGCAAACCGGTCAGAAAATCAGCCGTACCGGCATCTTTGTACGTTTCCTCTACGGCTTCGATCTGGTTCCGAATCAGGTGAATAAGCGTCTGGTGGTCGTCCAGCAAATGCCGCAACTGCCGCTGTTGATCGCTGGTATACTCCTCTTCTTCCAGGTTCGTGAGCTTCAGAAAATCTTTCAACCGGCCTTCGGCATAATGGCCAATCATCCGCACGCGTTCAGCTACCTCATCGATGATGGCGTCCAGTTCCGTATAGAGAGTTTCATAAAATTTGTGCATCTCCATAAAATTGCTCCCTTCAATGTTCCAATGGTAATTGCGGGTTTTGATGAGCAGGATGTGTTCATCGGCCAGTAATTTGTTAAGAATCAAGGCTACTTCCTGCGTGTTGCTTTCGCTGATACGGATGTCGGCTTTCATGGTATAACGCGTTTAGAAGATGGAAAAGATATTTTAACAAGATATAACAATAGTAACGTAATTATATATACGTTCAACATAGCACTCGTTTTAGTTGGCCTAACCGGCCTGAGTGCCTGCATACGGATAGGGCCAGGCCAGCTATGCTGCCCCTTCGGGTTCTCTGGATAGCTACGATTTATGTGCCAGAACGCAGGCAGGTCTCTAAAAAAGTGCCGGTTCGGTTTTCGGCGCTTTGCCGTCCGCGAAGCGGGTGCAGGCTCCAAAACTCCGTAGTTATTTTTTTTATCCTCTCAAACAGCCGGATAGGGAAAAACAAGGGCAATCTGTATAAATTTTGTCCAAATATCGTCTCTTAAAATAGGACTGTACGCGGAATTTAAACATTCACCTGATTTTGGGGTTGCAAAAACGTGATTAAATGAATATTTTTCATCATTCTTATGTTATTAAACGGTCATCAAGTCGTTTTTTTGCGTAAATTTGTAGTTCAGGATCTTTCATTACCCACCAAGTATCCCTACATTTAAGTCCGTGCAATTCCATTTTTTGAATGGTTTTGGTAGTTAATACTCAATGTTAATCGCACCGCCGAAGCGGTAGATTTTGAATGAACGTATTATTGATAATTGCGACGACATTACTGGCTTACCTGCTGGGTTCCATTCCAACTGCGGTTTGGTATGGAGAGGGTTTTTTTGGGTTAGATATCCGCAAATACGGCAGTGGGAACGCCGGTGCCACCAACACCTTCCGGGTGCTGGGCAAACGGGCCGGAACGGTTGTGATGCTGATCGACGTGCTGAAAGGCTATACGGCGACCATCCTTTCTTCGCTGCTGTGGTATTTCGACGTCATCGGAACCCACGAAATTCTGACCTTCAAGCTGGTTTTTGGTCTTGTGGCCGTCATCGGACACTGTTTCCCGATCTGGGCTGATTTTAAAGGCGGTAAAGGTGTTGCTTCGCTGCTGGGCATGGTGCTGGCCATTCACCCGGAGGTAGCCGCCGTCTGCATCGGTATTTTTCTGGTGGTCGTAATTGCGTCGCAGTATGTTTCGCTGGGCTCCATGATGGCCGCGCTGGCATTCCCGGTTTTGCTGCTGCTCCAGGCTTTCGGCCAGAAAGAACATCCGTTGTTGATTGTTTTCGGGGTTGTGGTGTTTCTGTTTGTGGTGTTGACGCACCAGAAAAACATCACCCGTTTGCTGAATGGCCAGGAAAACCGGACCCAGTTGATTAAATTCCGGAAGAAAGAAGACGACGAATAAGTTTCAGGATATTGCGATTGCAGGACGCCCCGAAGTGATTAACTTCGGGGCGTTGTTTTTTATAGCTTTTTCTTCGCCCAGCCGGCGAAAAACCGTTAATTCTATGTTATCGACCTATTTTGCTGACCATAAAGAGCGGTTTCTGAACGAACTCCTCGACCTGCTCCGGATTCCGTCCGTGAGCGCCGACTCCCAATTCAAACCGGACATGCGCCGGACAGCCGAGTTTGTCAAAGAAAAACTGACCGCGGCCGGTCTCGACAAGGCCGCCCTCTACGAAACCGCCGGGCATCCGGTGGTGTACGCCGAAAAACTGATCGACGAATCGCTGCCGACGGTATTGGTGTACGGCCACTACGACGTGCAGCCCGCCGACCCGTACGAACTCTGGTACACCCCGCCTTTCGAGCCGACGATCCGCAACGAGCGCATCTACGCCCGGGGCGCCTGCGACGACAAAGGCCAGTTTTACATGCACGTGAAAGCCCTCGAAGCCATGCTGGCAACCGACGGATTGCCCTGCAACGTGAAGGTCATGATCGAGGGCGAGGAAGAAATCGGCTCCGAACACCTGGGGCAGTTTGTGACTGAACACCGCGATATGCTGAAATGCGACGTCATCCTGATTTCGGACACCAGCATCATTGCGAACGACGTGCCGTCGATCGAAGCCGGTTTGCGGGGATTGTCGTACGTCGAAGTCGAGGTGGTCGGACCCAACCGCGACCTGCATTCGGGCGTTTATGGCGGGGCCGTACACAATCCGGTCAACGTGCTTTGCCAGCTGATCGCGTCGCTGCACGACGAAAAAGGTCGCATCACGATCCCCGGTTTTTACGATAAGGTCGACGAACTGAGCGCCGACGAACGGGCTGCCCTGGCCGAAGCACCGTTCGACGAAGAAGAATACAAACGGGATCTGAACCTGAAGGCGGTTTTCGGCGAAGAAGGCTACTCGACCCCCGAACGGGCTTCGATCCGGCCCACGCTCGACGTCAACGGCATCTGGGGAGGGTATACCGGCGAAGGCGCAAAAACCGTCCTGCCGAGCAAAGCGCAGGCCAAAATCAGCATGCGGCTGGTCCCCCGTCAGGACCCCGACGAAATTACGGCGCTGTTTACCAACCACTTTAAAGCCATCGCTCCGCCGACCGTCACCGTAACCGTAACGCCCCACCACGGCGGGCAACCGTACGTAACGCCTACGGATTCGGTGGAATTTGAAGCGGCCCGGCGCGCCTTCCGCGAAGCCTGGGGCAAAGAGGCCATTCCCACCCGGGGTGGTGGCAGCATTCCGATTGTCGCGCTGTTTGAAAAAGAGTTGGGTGTCAAATCCATTCTGATGGGTTTTGGGCTGGACATCGACGCCCTGCATTCGCCGAACGAAAGCTACGGTTTGTTCAATTTCTACAAGGGAATCGAAACCATTCCGTATTTCTATAAACATTACGCGGACTTGAAAAAAACCGTGGTGGACGCCTGACGGTTCTTTTCGCCGACTACCACAACGCAGAATGGCGGGAAGCTGGTCTGGATTTACCAATCCAGACCAACCCTGCTTCAGGATTTGTAATCCGAAACGCCCAAACAGCGTACTAACCGGAGGTTTTACTGCATGATGAACCGTTTCTCACTGCCTTTTCTCCTCTTCCTTTGTTCCCTCGGTGCGCTGGCGCAGGATGTGCCCGACACGTTGGTGATCCGCCAGTCGATGCCCGTTCAGACCCAATACCCGCGCCGGGAATTTCTGCCGAAGGGACACCTTTTCGAGCCGATTCTGCTCGACCCTCTCGAAGCGCAAACGAGCGTCAGTGTGCTGCCCGGCTACTGGATGGATGGCAAAAAATACAACGGTTCTCTTGTTCCCTTCACGTTTGGATTGCGAAAACCGATCATCCGCTGGTATAAATCCGCCGAACGAAGCAGCGAACTTTCGTTCGATGTGGCCTCGTTCACGCAGTTCGAAGTATACCACGATCCGGTTCAGAACAAACAGCGCCGTCAGTTGATGAACACGGATTACCGGCTGAGTTTCCTGTATAACCTCAAAATCCGGCAGCACAGCTGGCGGTTTCGGCTCTACCACCTGTCGTCGCACCTCGGCGACGATTACCTGTTTCGGAATCAGATCAACTATTACCTGCCGAATCCGGTCAATTACGAACTGGTGGATGTAACCTACAACCACGAACGGCAGGGATTGCGAAAATATATTGGGGTCGGCATCGGCCTGCGAAAACCGGAAGAGCGCAAGCGACTCAGCGCCGAAGCCGGTTTTTTCTACCGAAAACCGTCGCAGGCTTTCGCCCGACTAGCCGGTGGCATCGACCTGAAAGTCTGGCAACAAACCGATTTCCGGCCCGGCATCAAAGCCGGTATTGGCCTGGAACTGGGCCGTACGGCCAACAACTTCACCTTCCTGCTCGAAAGTTATACGGGTTTCCGGCCCTACAGTGTGTATGAGAGCCAGAAAACCCGCTGGTTTGGAATCGGTGTGTACTTTAATCCAATTTAAAGTTTTCGGTATTAATACAGTCCCATTGCAAGATCGTTTTAGATTCGGTTTATGACCTTTGCTTCTGTTTTGTAAATTCGAAACCATGGGCTGTTTTTTAATGGACAGAGGAACCGGTCAGGCCAGTCGAGCGAACCCCAACTGATTTTGCCCATCATGGCGGCTATTTTCCAGCCCACCCAGAATTTCCGGTTCCAATTCCTTTAAAGCCTGCTCAAATGCTTCCAGAAACGCCTGGATATGCTGGTCTTGATGGGCAACCATGAGGTACAGCGCGGATGAAGCCAAAATTCCTTTTTCCAGCATTTTAGCGATGAACCTGGTCTTCACCAACCCAGAATGCTGCCCCAACTGAAACTGAAGCGAAGGTGACACAGGCATCCCACCGACCAGCAAACCGCAGCCCGGATAGCGCGCGGCAATCGTTTCCAGCGCTTCTTTCCAGGCCACTCCCTTGTTCCAAACGGTTTCGTGGGCATTCAGCGCCTTCATTTTTTTGAGCACCGCGAGTGCCGCAGCCGTACCAACGCCGTCGGTCCAGTAACTGGAAGAGATGAAGCTTGCATCGGCTTTCTGCATGATGTCGTCGCGGCCAATCACCACCCCGAACGGAAAACCGTTGCTCATGGCTTTGGCGTACACCGCCAGATCAGGCTCTACACCGAGTTTGGACAGCGCCCCCGGAAAACCGTAGCGTAAACCGCTGGTCACCTCGTCGACCACGAAGACGGCGCCTGATTCCCGGCAGCGGGCTGCGACGCGGTTTAAAAAATCATCCTGCGGATATTGCGAGCGCATCGGTTCCATCACCACTCCGGCCAGGTTATTTCCGAGTTTATTCAAAGCCGCTTCAAAGGATTCGAAATCATTGTACCGAAAAGGAACCGAGGTTCCGCGAAGCTCCCGGGGCACCCCTTTGGGTTCCAGACCCGGTAACAGGTGCCCATCCAGCGCCGTATCATCGCTCAGGTTGGCAGCCAGGTACCAGTCGTGCCAGCCGTGATAGCCACAAAACGCGATACCGCTTTTACCCGTGGCCGCCCGCGCGATTCGTACCGCCTGAACCAGGGCATCACCTCCTCCCCGGGCATAGCGTACTTTTCCCGCCCAGGGGTGCAGTTCCAGCAGGAGGTCGGCCAACTCGACTTCCTGCGGATTGACCAGTGAGGAGTAGGAGCCTAACAGTACTCTTCGTTGTACCGCTGCATTGACATCCGGATCCGCATAACCCAGCAGAACCGCCCCAATTCCGCCGGCAAAATCAAGGTAACGCCGACCGGCCATATCCCACACCTCGCAACCCGATGACTTGGAAAAATAAGCAGGCCACTGGTGCTGATCAAACATTTCGGCCCGCTTGGAAAGGAGCCCGGTTCCGCCGGAAATCACTTCGCGCGCGTGTTTCCACAACGCTGGCCCCGTTTCTTCCTGCGGTACGGCTGCTTGGGGAAGATGCGGTTTCAGTAACCGAAGGGCATTGTTCAAAAATAGATCGCTGACATCCTGTTGGGTCAAACCGGCATCCTCACAGGCTTCCCGGAGGGTCAGCAGCGACTCGATGCCTACCAGGGTCATTTCACTTGTCGTCGGCGGTCGGTGTTTGGGATCAATTAGCTCGGGGTGGAGCCAGAAGAAATAGGCGCCCGTCGTAACACATCTGCCCCGCAGCTCGCTGACGGGAAAATCAGATCCCCAAAGCACGCGTCGTGGCCCCAGAATGCGCAGTGCGGCAGCGAATGACTCTGATTCGGTTACGGCGGAGGTATCAATTACCACGTTGTCGAGATCCACCACCGAATACAACCCGCTGCGGGCGTTGCGGTAGTTGAAACTGCGGCCAACATGGGCCAGGATCAGTTTTACATTGGGGTACGTTCGGCAAAGCCGTCTTACTTCCCGCTGGTTGTCCGGGTCCTCCATGGCTCCGTCCCGGACAATATGCAGCAAGAGAACCCCGTTGATTTCATGGAGCAATTCCCAAAGCCATTCGGGGACATACTCCGTCAGGGAAGCGTTCATGGTATCGGGGCGGCTGGCATAGCAATGGTACACCTTGACCCCGCAAAACAACCCGCTCCGTAGATCACGGGCGACCTGTTCGGGTGCATCCTGCGGAGAGACCACCATCAGGGCCCGGCTCAGTGCAGTCCCGTTTTCCTTCACTTCGGTGCCAACCCAGCTATTCATTGCCGGACGAGCGGCATTTTTATGGGGCATTCCAAAATAAAGACCGTAGATCGTCTTTACCGGCATATATTGAAGAAGAGCGTCCCGGTGTTGTTGACAAGCTAAAACCCCGGTGTCTTTGAGAAACGGAAACGTGTCCGGAGCAAAGTGAGCAGGATGATACGGATGGGTGTGAATGTCATAAATTTCGTCGGGCATAAAGCCTTGTAACGAAGACACACTTAATTGATGGTCGGTAGCAGTGAGTTCAGAATTGTATTTCATAATTTTTACAAGGCTGATTCCTTTTGATCGTTTTGTTGGACCGTGATGGATTCCGGGGTCGGTTGTATTCTGTATAATAGAAAGGCGCACAACGCCAGCAGTACGGCACCCGTTTGAAATACCGTAGACAGGTCAACCTGGGCATCCCGCAGCGCACCGCCGGCATACAGTCCGATGCCTCCGATAATGCAGCTGAAGAAGTTCAATATCCCGTAGGCGGTTGCCCGGTAGCGCTCATCGGTGATCAGGCACAGAATGGGCATCATGTTGCCGTCGGTGAAGATGCGTGTAAACGAATACAGCATAAAGCAGCCAATGGCCACCGACAGGATGGAGGTATGACTAGCCAGAAAAATCGCGGGAGCCGCCAGGCATAAACCGACTACCGGCACTAAAATTCGCCCTCGGGGGTTTTTACGGGCCCAGCGGTCCGCCAGGATACCGCCCGTGATCACGCCAAGGAGCGAGGCCGCGTGAAAATAGCCGGTTGAGTAGACACCCGCCATGGTTTGGGAAAGGTTGAAGTTTTCTTTAAAATAAGTAGGGAGCCATCCTACGATCATCCATCCGATGATTCCAAGCAGACTCCAGCAGGTTAAAGCAAGAATAAAACCACGACGCCCCAGGAGGTCTTTGACGGCCGCCCGAAACTGTACCTTTTCGGGTTGCTGAAGGCCCTGGGCTAGGGTTGACGGTTGTTTTGGCGCATCTTTAAGCGAAAAGAGAAGAATCACCGCGTATCCGATTCCGATCATCCCGAAAATGAAAAAGGGATAGTTCCAGCTATGATCGGTGGCCAGCCAGCCACCGACAAAGCCCATGCTTTGACCGACCATAATACCGGCCATGTGAATCCCGTTAGCCAGCGAGCGGGTGGAGCCTCGGTGGTAATCCATGATCAGTGCGACGGCCGCCGGGGCATAACACGACTCGCTGATGCCCATCAGGGCCCGGGTGACCAGCAGCGATTCGAAACTGGTGGCGTAGGACGTAAGCCAGGTTACCGCCGACCAGACAAAAAGGCTTCCAATAATGACCCGGCTCCGGCTAAACCGGTCGGCCAGGAAGCCCGCAAACGGACTCAGGATTCCGTAGATCCACAGGAATACCGCGGTTAGCAAACCAAACTGGGCATCGGTCATCGGAATGGCTTCCACGAGCGAGCTGCGCATGGTGGTAAGCATCATTCTGTCCAGATAATTCAAGGCCCCCACCACGCAGAGCAGGGCAACGATCAGCCAGGGATAGAGTTTATGAACTTTCAAGGGTAAAAGGGTAAAGACGAATTGTCTATTTTAAACGTATCGAGCGAGGCATCTGTCCGCCGGTTCAATCGACGAAAACATCACCTTGATTTGCTATTTCGTCAAAGAATCAACTAATTAGCGCCAACCATGATGGTCAATCACCGCTGGCATGTCGCTTCCTTGTAAAAGTATAAATTGCGACCGTGCCGGTCTTATACTTCTTTATTTAATACTGATACAATTTTTCGATCAACCAGGAACCTCACCGAAGGTTGAGGCCATGGTTTACCATTGACGGTTTAGGGGCTTGGGGTAAAAAAGATGTAAGGTTTTGCCCCCCTCTCTCAACTGAAAACTGACCACCGTAAACTGAAAACCGCAACCCGTAAACCGCCCCCCAATGATCGACGTCCGGCACCTGAGCAAACGCTACCCAAATCACACCGCCGTTGACGACGTTTCGTTCACCGTGCAGGAGCAGGAAACGCTGGTGTTGCTGGGCACGAGCGGTTCGGGCAAGACCACCACCCTGAAAATGATCAATCGTCTGATCGAACCGACCACCGGGTCGGTGGAAATCAACGGCGTTGACACCCGCCGGCAGGTGCCGCACGAATTAAGCCGCAGTATTGGCTACGTCGTTCAGGAAACCGGGTTATTTCCGCATTATACCGTTCGCGAGAATATTGCTATTGTGCCCCGGCTGCTCCACTGGGACAAAAACCGCATTCAAAACCGGACGCTCGAACTGCTGGCGATGCTGCGACTGCCCGAAAAAATCCTTACGGCCTATCCCGACCAGTTGAGCGGAGGACAACGCCAACGCGTCGGGCTGGCCCGGGCGCTGGCCGCACATCCTCCCATTCTGCTCATGGATGAACCGCTGGGAGCACTCGACCCCATCACCCGGGCCGAGATTCGGCAGGAGTTCCGGAATCTGGACGAGTTACGTCAAAAAACCGTTATCCTGGTCACTCACGATATCCGGGAGGCCCTTGAACTGGGCGACCGGATTGCCGTGATGGACGACGGGAAAATCCGGCAGATCGGGACACCGAAAGAGTTAGTGCTAAAACCGGCCCATGCGTTTGTGCAGCGTTTTTTGGGCGATCAGTGGCTGGCGTTGCAGCTGCAGGTCGTCACCATCGGCGATCTGGAAGCCCATCTCCCTGACGAACCGGCAGAAATTGAGGACCGTGTTCTACCGCGCGAAACCAGCTTGCACGACGCCCTGGCTCACCTGACCAAAACCGGGTCGGTCCGTTTGCCGGGAGCAGAAAGGTCGATCCGCATCCGGCCGGCCGGTCTCTGGACAGCCTTTCATCAATTCGTTCGACAGGCATCTTTCTGACCGGCCGATGGCTTTTAAAACCGCCCTTTTGACCGGATTATAAAAGCCGGACAACTTTCGTGTCCGCACGATTTTTTCGGCTTGACTTCGTTTCGTAAAAAGGGTACCTTGTCTATCATTTCAACTAGCCCCCATCGCCAGAACGCATTCGTATACCTGGCCGTTTCCCTGCTTTTCGACGCAGCTTATTTCTCATAAAATACTGAATTACTGAGCCAGGCCTATCTTATAGCTCTATACGCTTAGTTTTTCAAGTATTGGTCGAAAGTGCCTCTGTAGTCTCCGTTCATATCTGCTGGCGTACGAAGTAGTATTTTGAAAATCCAATCCTGCTATGAGATGAAAAACATATCCGTTCTTCTGATTTTACTACTGCATTTTTTTATCGCGAACGCGCAGATCAGCCACTATATACTTTGTCATGAAAACCCGCTTCAGCAAGGCAGTTTTGGCGCTGGTTTTACGAACCCCGATACCCTTGATGCCTCATTAAAACAGCAATTAATCAGGTGGGATCAGAATGAGGATTTCCAGCGAACGATGGTTGTTCTACAGGAACCTTCTACCGTGACAAGTCTGGCAACCTGGACTATCATGGATCTAGGATACCAAAAGAAGAATTTTATCCTCGATTCCGATTTGCAATTGCCCATTGCCATCGGCGGCAAGCGGTTTGGCCTCAATCATGTCCAGGTCATTCCCCGGTTTCAGGTACGAATTTTCCAGGACGACATCCAGGTGCCTTTTGGGCCCAAAGGTGATTATTCGCTCCCGGTCCGAACGCCCAGCGCCATGCCCGGAATTGCTTATTACCGCTCTTTTCGCCAGTGGTGGAAGAATGTCAATGCGCCCCGCTGGTTTACCGGACTGTACGTATTTCATCATTCCAACGGCCAGGATGGTTCCGAAATCGATACGGTTCGACGGCCCGGCGAGGTAAACATCTACAACGGCAATTTTTCTGAAAATGTAATTGCTGAATTCATTGTCGGTGGCAAATGGACGCTGGGCCGAACCGACCTCCTGATTTCACCGGAAAACCGGGCGCTGCGAAATGCTGCCAAACCGGGTGATTTGCTCTATTTTAAAACGCAAAAAAAATGGGATTTATACTGGCGAATAGGGTATGAATGGCATCCAAAATCATTATCGAATTCGGTTTTTGATTCATTGGGTATGTACGGGAGGCACCGGATTAATGTACGCGTGGGCCTTATCCGAATCCGAAATTTAATGGAATACATAAAAGGCACTGACACGTTTTGTATGCTAAAGCCGGAAACGGCTTTTGAGCAATTCCGGGTTACGTTGAACATGAATTATATCGCCGACACACGCTATAACCGGGGTAATACTTTTTCCCTGGATCGAATTGCGCAATTCAATCTGAAGCGCCGACTGAATCTGTGGGCTTCATTTTATTACATTCTTGGCAAATCAAAACATTCGGCCTTGTTTGCCCAGGCCGGGTATTTTGGATCGGATACTTATAACATCTATTTCAACCAGAGTATGTGGCACGTCAAAGCCGGTTTTTCATTTGCCTTTTTCGACCAGCATTACGAACCATTGATCACGAATTAACCCATCATCCCCATGGCTAAAAGCAAGTTTCGTTTCGAAAATTCAAAACCTGTTACTTTTGTACAGGCTACCACTACCGATTTTTTTCTATGCAATAGCCTGGAAGAGAAGAAAAAGTATATTTACTTCAAACGAGGGCCGTTTGGTACCGGCAATTTTCAGTGTGGCACTGAAAAAACCAGAATGCTGAAAGACGGACTAAAATGGGATCAAACCGGGCAGATCTGCGATAGCGGAGAAGCCGTTTGGAAGGTAGAAGCGACCTAACAGAATTCATGCAGGATTTTTTCGATTTCGTGGTTCAGCAACGCGGCAAACTGGTCGAGCAAACCCTGACACACCTTGGTCTGACGTTTCTGTCGCTTTGTCTCGCCCTGCTGATCGGGCTTCCGGCCGGAATTCTGATCACGTATCGGCCCAGAATCGCGGTAATCGTTCTGGCGGTTATCGGCGTTTTTCAAACCGTGCCGAGCATTGCGCTGCTGGGCTTTCTGATTCCGGTCTTGGGGATTGGTGTCGGTCCGGCGTTGGTGGCGCTGTTTCTGTACGCCCTGTTGCCCATCGTCCGCAACACCTATGTGGGCATTCAGGAAGTCAGCCCGGCGCTGAAGGAAACCGCCCGGGGCATGGGGATGACGCCCCGTCAGGTGCTGATGAGCCTGGAGTTACCCCTGGCCTTACCGGTTATTTTTGCCGGCATTCGCACGGCCACGGTAATTAATGTTGGCGTTGCCACGCTGGCGGCTTACATTGCTGCGGGCGGTCTGGGCGAGTTTATTTTCGGCGGTATTGCGCTCAACAACACGAACATGGTCTTGGCGGGGGCCATTCCTGCCGCCCTGCTCGCCCTGCTGTTCGATTTCCTGCTGGCGCGGCTGCAACAGTTGCGGGGGCTTCGACTCCGCCGGGTAGCCGCGGTTTTTCTGCTCCTGCTGCCTTTCCTGTCCGCTTTTTACTGGTTACCTACTGACCCGAAAGCAAAACTGGTAGCGGGTTTTGCCCACGAGTTTTACGGCCGGTCCGATGGGTATCCCGGCCTGATTCGGGCCTACGGTTTGCAGGTAAGGCCCCGGCTCATCGACCAGAATCTCATGTACGAAGCGGTTTTTCGCCAGCAGGTCGATCTCATCAGTGGGTATTCGACCGACGGACGAATCCGGGCCTTTCAACTGCGGGTTCTGGAGGATGACCAAAAAGCGTTTCCGCCCTACGAAGCCGCTCTGGTTGCCCGGCAGGCTATTCTGGACCACTATCCGGAACTAACACAGACCCTCAATCTGCTCGCCGGACGGCTTTCCGACGCAGCCATGACGGACCTCAACTACCGCGCGGATTACCTTCACGAGTCGCCGAAGGAGGTAGCCCGGCGGTTTTTGCAGCAACACCGGCTCTTACGCCCGCCCACCGCTGCGAAACGGCGGGGGCAGGTCGTGATCGGCACCAAAATTTTCACGGAACAATACATTCTGGCCGAAATCCTCCGGCAATTGATTGAAAACCGGACCTCATTGCAGGTGATTACCAAAACCGGTCTGGGCGGCACCAAAATCTGCTTCGATGCACTGAACGCCGGCCAAATTGATCTCTATCCCGAATACACCGGCACCGGTCTGCTGGTGATTCTGCAACCCCCACCGGCGCAGGCCGACTCGCTCAAAGCCAATCGGCAGGCGGTTTATCAGTATGTCCGTCGTGAATTTCAGAACCGGTATCAGTTGCGCTGGCTAACACCCCTGGGATTTAACAATACGTACGCGCTGATGATGCGCCAGGCGCAGGCCAATCAGCTCGGCATCCAGTCTATTTCGGATTTGAAACGCTACCTGGATCAATGACCCTTAAAACCCATCGAAATCGGGCGCTTTCTGGATCCGGTAAGCCTTCAGCCATTGTTTCAGGAATGCATTATCCTGAAACGTTGCCATATCATTTTTGAGGTTCTTAAGGCTTCGTTTCAAATTCTGCACATCGGTTTTGAAACTATGTTCCAGGCTGAGGGAGGATGCGACGAAATACAGCGGTTTTCCGCTCACCGCCGAAAGCTGCGATTGCAGATCGTATAATTGCTCATCCAGTTCCTGCGCCTGTTGTTTCAGAATTTTGTTGTAATACTTCAGCTGCTCCTCGGCCAGTTTTTCGAGGTGGTCCTGATCGATTCGGTTATATTCCAGTTGCAACCGCAGCAACCCCAGTAAATCACTCTTTTCGTAGGCTTCCGTAATCCGGTGCATCACTTCCGTTTTGCGCTGTTTTTCGGCTTCAACAGGCTCGCGGTCGGGGTGAAAAGCTTTCACCAGATCCATATAAACCGCCCGGACGGCTTTCGTGATGCTGCGCTCCTCCAGCTGCTTCCGGGTCTCGCGGTCCTGCTGTTTGGCCGTTTTGGGGCGTTGAGCCCGGTGTTCTTTGGTCTGCCGCTGGGCTTCTTCGCAGGCCTTCTGCTGCTCTTCGAGCTTTTTCCGCAACTGCTCCTGCAATTTTTCGGGTGAGCTTCCCTCCGCATCCTCGAACTCAATCCCGAACATTGCGCTATAGAGTTGCCTCATGGCATCCGAAGCGTTCTGATCCGCTTCGGCGTTGGTGCTGTCAAAACCGCCGGGGTCGTATTTATCATACACCGGTTTCAGTTCATCCAGCCCGTGTTCGGAAATGAGATCGAACGCCAGGTTCAGGATCAAATCGGCCAGCTTTTTGCGTTCATTGGCTTTGAACAAACCGGATTCGTAGGCCCGGTCGAAAAGCCGAACCAAGGCTGCCCTCTGCTGGTGGTATTCCGTCTGCAACGGATTCAGTTCCGTTCGGATACGGTCCTGAATCCGGCTTATAACCACCCGGTAGTCGGCCAGTTCTTTCTCCAGTGTTTCGATTTTCCGAATCAGGCGGTTAAACTCTTTCTGCGGTTTTGATAATGTGTAGTTGTCACTTCCGATTCGAATAAGTTGGGGGGGTGAGTCAGGCATAGAGATGGCAGGGCATTGAATACGGCAAAAATACAACTAGAATTGAGGTAATAAATTTATTTTCAAAGCCTACTGCCTATTTATATTCCGGATAGCCGTTCCATAATCCAGCCCCTGCCACCCCGGCGATAAAAGGGGCCGGACCAGGGCGTTAAAATCATTTTGGCAGCGCTACAAAATGTCCAATTTCTACTTATTTTTGTTTCGTTCCCTGGTTTTAGCCCGCGGCCCGTCTGAACGGTGTTACTAAGCACTCTCTTCCCGTTACAGGCCACGGTATGCGCCTTTTCTTATCTCATTCCGGACACAATGAACGATTCCCGTTTTACGCATAAGAACATAAACCGGTTCTCGCTGTTTATTGTACTAATTCCCATGGCGGTCTACCTGGCGGTCCTGATTCCCTCCTTAGTTAATTTTCCTTATTACGACGACTATTTCTGGTACAATAAAGTATTTCTACGGGCGCAGGGCCGGTCGTTTATCGATCAGCTGGTTTTAAGCACGCACCAGGAAAGCGATCACCGGATCATTTTCCTGAAAGGAACGGGTTTGCTGCTGGCTGCATTGGGGCCTTTTGATTTCAGGGTACCCATCGTGCTCAGCAATGGTCTGTTTTTTCTCTTCACGGCCCATCTGACGTTTAGCCTATACCGTGTTACCCGCAACTGGGTATTCATAATTCCCATTGCGTTTCTGCTCTATCAGTTTTTGCCGTATACCGTCGCATTTTCCTACGGGATACACGATCAGGCCGTGATACTGTTTTTCTATATCGCCTTCTTTTACGTCTGGAAAACGGATCGACTGGCCGTAGGGCTAACCGGTCTGGCCGCCATTTTGTGTGTCCTGAGCAGCACGAATGGCCTGATTCTGCCGCCCATCCTGGCGGTCATCTACGGGCTGACCCACCGTTTTCGGCTAGCCATTGGCTATGGGCTGCTGACGGTTCTGTCTTTTGGGGCGTATTTTCACAACTATCAATGGAACGTGGGTACCATCGCGAGTGTCCCTATTCAGGATCGAATCGTTGCGTCCTATCTGTTTCTGGCCGAAATCATGGGCTCTTACGCGAATAACAACCTGGCTTTCGGACGGGTCATGGCACAAGCGGTGGGTTCGCTGATCATTGGGTTTACGGGCTGGTTATTGTGGCGATTGATCACGCAAATTGACTGGAAACGGTGGTATCTCCCGCCGGTTTCGTCCCAATCAGCCGATGCCAGGCGCCACCTTCTGCTGACGGCGGTTTCCATGCTCGGTTTTATCCTGTTGACGGGATTGCTGATTATTTACAATCGCTACAGCGGGATCGATCGGCAGAATAACATTGTGGCGCATTACCGGCAGTATTCCTCGTTTGCGCTTTCGTTTTGCTACCTGGCCGGACTGTTGTTTGCGCGGGAACGCACATGGAAAAGATCGTATGTGTTGGGGAGTATTTTACTGGCGGTTCTCAGCAATCTGGCTACGTATGCATACATTCATCACGACCTTCGTTCCTATACGCTGTCCTTACAAGCCGACACCTACAACTGGCAAACCAATCGCTCGATACTTTTTTTGCCCCCGATTATCGGTGAGCAGGCCTGGCAGACGCTGACCAACGAAATGGAAGTTTCCTATGACTGCCATATACTCGCCCCGCCCCCGGCGATTCAAGAAGCTCGTAGTGTTTCCGGGGTTTTACCCGCCACCGTCTGCCCGGTTTTCGATGGCCTGCTGGTCACGGTGAACGAACCCGACCAACGGTTGTCGTACTTGCGAACCGCCTTCCTGGTTCTTCGTAACGCCCAAACCAGTTATTATCTTCCCTACATCAATCCCCTCCATACGCTCCGGGTAGCCCTGCGAAAACTGGCGTTGATGAATCCGGTCGGTCATGCACTGATCAGCCGCTCCATCCCTGATTTCGTGTTGCCGCCCGGTCGTTACGAAGCCTTTTTACTCGATGACGATCAGCATACGATTCAGCCGCTCAGTACGTCCATAACGATTCCTGAAAATTAATCCGGGAGCCAACCGGTTTCAGCGCCCGCGATCAGGATTTATACTTGAAGCCCGACTGAAAAATCCGATCCCAAAAATCGGAACTCACCCCATACCCGTGCGCCGGATCGGAATAATGATGTAGCATGTGGTGCTTTTTGATGTTCTTCATCAGGGCACTTTTAAAATTGTAATGATGAATGGCGTAATGCATCATATCATAGATCAAATAACCCGTAATGAACCCCGTGAAGAAACCGTAATTGTACGTTGCGGGCAGTAGCCAGTCAAATAGGAAATAAAACGCAGTAGCCAGCGGAATACTGGCCGAGGGCGGCATGACCAATCGTTTGGCATCGTTGGGATAATCGTGATGCACCCCGTGGAAAATGAAATGCAGACGTTTGCCCATCCTGTTTTTCGGTTCATAATGAAACACAAACCGGTGCAAGACGTATTCCGTCAGTGTCCAGATGAACAGACCCGCAGCAAAAAGCTCGGGAAACCGCCAACCCAGTCCAACAACGAATAACCCCTGGTACGTTAGAAACAAAATGATCGGAATGTAAAGAACCAGCGGTACCCAGAAATGAACTTTTGAAAACACTTCCAGGAAATCACTTTCAAACATCCGGCTCGATTCCTGGGAATTGGAGACATAATTTTTAGCCATGTCAGGAAGGTTTGATACGTTGGATGACGGTTTTACCCGTGGCCGGATTAACGCCCCTCAGTTCAATATACAGGACGTTCGGATGCCAGAAAGTTCCGCCGTCAATACGAATAAAAATACGATTTAAAATGCACTCCGTTTTGTCAATATCAACGTAAATATGATATTGATTATCCGGGCTTTTCCGCAAAAAAAGCGGTATTTTATTGTACGCGACCGAGCGTAATTCGTAGCTATCAGTCCCAATGGATTTGGAATTAATACCGTAAGCGAACTTCCGCTGAATAAAGTTTAACTCTTTACGCTGCCCCCCTTCAGGATACCGAATCCAGTAGCCATGAACGGGGTTATTTTTATCAAGTTTTCCTTGTTTGTCGACATTCAGTTCGTAGCAAATGGTATTAGTATTGGGGTCCCGCTGAATGTAAAACAGCAGCCCGGGCGTTTTCTTCGGAACCGGAAACGCGTCCGGACTCATCAACGGTGTCCGGGGGCGGGGTTCATCTTTTTGGGCCACGGCAGCATTGCCATTGAACAGGACCTGAACGTACGTAAAAAGTAAAATGAGTATTCCCGCGTTTTTCATTGTTGCCGATCTAAAGAGTCTTTTACTGAAAAGTAGACACCGTAGAGGCCATTTTGTTTTTGGAATTACCCGCCCGCCGTTTTTTCAGCACGTCATTCACGGTTTCGGCGGCTCCGGAAAACGGACCGGACGATTCGATTTTGAGCGTGGCCATGGCCGCACCAAACTCACCGGCTTCCTGTACCGAAGCCCCCTTTATTTTTTTCCAGAGATACCCCGCCATGTAGGTATCCCCGCAGCCAGTGGCATCCACCACGGCGGTCGGTTCGAAAGCCGGAATGCTGTAAAACTCATTTCCCGTGTAAACAATCGACCCCTTGCTACCGAGCGTAATAATCACTTCCCGAACGCCCAGATCGGCCAGGTAGCGAGCCCCTGCATACGGATCGTCCAGCCCGGTCATGACCTCCATCTCGTGCTCATTCGCCTTCAGAATAGCCACGTGGGGCAAGGCTTCCCGCTTGTCAATCCAGTCGCGGTACAGCACTTTTTTGTTACTCACATACCGCAAATAGCCCTGCGCGTCCAGCGACACCAGCCCTTTTTGCGCCAGGGCTTTCAGCAGCTCCACGGAAATATCGTCGGCGAGCAACGGTCCCAGGTGGTAGATCCGTGCGTCGACCGCGGGCATTTCCTCCAGCCCGAAAGGCGCGGCCGTGTGGTGAACATTCTGCTCCCGGTAGTCCTGATCGAGGCTGTAAATGTTCTCGAAGAAAACCGTATGCTCGCTGGGCAACACGTCGACATCCATCCCATCCCGGCGAATATCGTCCACCACGGCCTGCTGTTCAACGGCCAGGGCCGTAATGAGCTTGTAACGCACCTCAAACTGCCGCAGTGCTTTGGTAAAGTAAAAGGCCGTCCCCCCCGGCATATAGGTAACCGACTGGCCGGTAACTACCTTGTCCAGTGTTATGTGTCCAATCGTGCAGATATCATACATGCTTCTTTCCAATTTGTGTCGCTCTTCTTTACGTACTACTTCTTACCGGACTACCGACGCTTTCCACTCGGCAAGCACCTCGGGGAGCCGGGCAAAATCCTTGATTTCGGCATCAGCGGAGAGACGGTTTGCTCCGGTTTCGGAGGTCTCCTCCCAGCCAAGGCCATTCAGCCAGACCGTTCGGCAGCCCAGTTCGCGGGCCGGGCGAATGTCTTTGGTATAGGAATCCCCGATTACTACCGTTTTTTCGGCGGGCAGGTTCAGAAAATCCACCCCCAGTTGGTAAATGGCCGGATCGGGTTTGCGAACGCCCACCACGGCGGATTCAACAACCGTTTGGAAACAGGAACGAATGCCAAAATCCGCCAGCACCGTATTCAGGTTCCCGTAAAAATTAGAAACCATTACCAGCGGATACTGGTTCGCCAATTCCAGCAAAACCGGCTTGGCCTGCGCCACGGTTTGCCGCGCAAACGCATTACCATCCGACGCAATGGCTTCGATGACGTTGTTGTCCACCCGATAGCCGTTTTCGGCCAAATACTTGAATTGTTGCTCGGTTTTGAACACCAATACCTCATAAAACGAATGTTCCGGTTTTACGATGGGATTGATCGCCAGCGCCCGCTCCCCGAACGCAAACGCCTTCCGGAAAGCCGCCTGATCGACCGGTACACCGTGCCGCTGGTAGTAGGTCCACAACACCCGGCCCCAGTGCAGGCCGTTGGTATCGATGGTTCCGCCGTAATCAAATAACAATCCTTTTATCATCGTTTCCGTGGGTAAATCAGTCGTTGGGAATCAATTCGGCCGGTTGCGGTACGGTTTTGGGTCGGGCGGTTTTCAATAACGCCAGCCCGATCAGAATCCAGACAAACTCCCGGATCCGCATCACCACGCCGATAAAAACACCGCTGGCCGCCGGAAAGCCAATCCACCGCAGGGCCAGGGCCAAACCGCCTTCCCGCGTCCCGAGTTGCATGGGAAAAAAGAAAATCAGGTTGGCAAACAGCGACGAGCCGGAGCTAATGATCAGCGACTCGACCACCGACATATCCAGCTGCATGGCCCGGGCAATGAAATAAATTTCCAGACAGCCCACCACCCGGCCCGCAAATTCCAGCAGCAGCGACGCGTAGAAGCGCGGCTTGCGGTCGGCATACAGCACCCGAATCTGGTGATCGATTTCCAGCAGCGTCTCCGCCTTGTCGTGCGCCATGCCCTGCACCTTCCGTCCTACGATCGGCAATTTTTCGAGCAGTCGAACCGTGCTGACCGTGAAGCCTTTCTGATAGACGCGAATGAACCAGTAGCCCAGCCCCAGCCCGACCGTCAGCAGAATACCGCACCCCCAGAGCATCAGGTCTGTCAACGGCAGGAAGGCGACAATCAGCACAATGGAAACCAGCCAGAACACAATGTGCGAAAACATGTGCATCAGGCTGTACAGAATCACCGACGAGCTGGCTTTCCGCACCCCCAGCGCGGGTTTTAATTCCATGATCCGGTACGGTTCCCCGCCCAGCGCCACGAAGGGCGTGATGTAGTTGATGGCGTACCCGGCGATGGTGATGCGCAGCACCTGCCCGAACGGCAAGCGGGTTTCCGGCCGCTGTGGTTCCTGAATGATGGCGTGGAAGGCCAGCGCGTTCAGCACGTAGATCACGAGCCAGCTCCCCACCACCGGCAAAAACCAGATGCCGGTCTTGGTGATGTTCAGCCAGATCTCCCCGAATCCCATGACGTACATCATGTAGACCAGCGTACCGACCCCAATCGTGAAAAACAGGGCCTTATAGAGCTTTGTACTCATTCGCGCGGGCGGTTTGAATCTGCTGGTAAAAATAGCGGCTGACACCTTCCTGCTTCACGCACATGTAAATCAGAATGGGGTTCAGAACAAAAATGTCAAACATAAAATAAATCCAGGCCTGGTCGATAAACAGCCACAGAAACAGAAATAGCACCCGCGTATTGAACTGAACGATGTTGGTGTATTTCATCAGCGGTTTGTTCTGCGCCCGGAAATCGGTCACCAGTTTGGTCGGCAAACCGTTCGGGTATTTCTCCCGGATGACGGCCAGCAGCTTTTGCAGATTGGGCGAAAACCGCTCCTGCAATTTGGTATAATTGAGGTAGTTGCGGGCCACCAGTTTCATGCCGAAGTTGCGGCTCCACGAAAGCTGGTCGTACTCCCGCTGCAAATCGCGGCTGTTGTCCAGCTCACTGCCCGACGTGCCCTTGATGAAAAACAGGTGCACGTTCCGGTAGTAATCGGCCATAGCCGACTGCACCACGTGCGAGGCTCCCGCCAGCACGCCCGGTACCCAGATCAGCGCCGACCAGCCTTCGTTCATGCTCCGCAGACAGATGGCGACGTGAATGGAAATAAACCAGAAATCACCCGCGACCCCGTCCAGAATCCGGCCCAGCCGACTTTTGTTGTTGGTCATCCGTGCCAGCTGACCGTCGGTACTGTCGAGCATATTGGCAAACACCAGCGACAGCATCCCGATCACGTTGATCGTCAGCGACTGGTCGTAAAACAGAATCCCGGCGGCTACCCCGAAAAAGATACTGATGATGGTAACGGTATTGGGCGTAATACCGACCCAGGCGCAAAACCGGGCAATCTGATACCCAATCGGGCGGTAAAACCAGATATCAATCGTTTCTTCGGTATCCGACGACTTCAGGGTATTTTGAAAGGCGGTATTCGTGGGTTCCACGGTTTCGGGCGTTGCGGTTTTCTTGCTCACGGTGTTCATAACTCGGCTTGGGTAAAGGTCTGATGCAGTACGTCCGCAATCGCGTCGGCAGCCTCTTCGCGGCAGGGTGCAAAACTGGGCCAGTCGTTCAGGTCGATGATGTGAAACGAACCGTCTTTGCCCACAATGGCATCTCCGCCGTAAATTGAAACACCCACCGCGGCCGCCGAAGCCGTTGCCACCTTTTGCAAATCCGCTTCGTCGAACGCATGATGGTGCGCCTTGCCGTTGATAGCCTCATACTCAACGTACTTATGGTGATTATGTTCATACGGGTAAAACCAGTAGAAGAAATCGGTTCCGCGCACGCCGTAGAACTTGACCAGATCGCCCGCCAGGTGTTCGGAAATCAGCACCTCAGCAATGTCGCGCCGGGCGTATTCCCGCAGCATTTCGCGGCCTTCCTTCCGGCTTCTGACAAACGTTACATCCTCCCGGTGAATGGCGTGAAAATCGCCCCGCTTGATCCAGAAGCCCTGATCCGTCCACTCGTTCAGGGGGTCGTTCTCAGCCGTAGACATAATGATGCTGCGCGGTACGGGAACGCCGTTTTCTTCCAGAGCCCGGTGCATGTTGATCCGAAAACAGTTCTGGATGCCAAAACCGGAATTGACCACCACAGCCCCGGCGGTTTCGACAGCCTGCAACTTCTGCACCACCGCCTTCTGCCGGGCCATCGTAAAAATGCGCTGTTCCGCAACGGTAGTCTGTTCTAAAAAATCGTCTTCACTGCAAATACGGATCTGGTTCCCCCGCTTTTCGAGGGCCTGAGCCGTTAAAGAGAAAATGGCATCATCGTTTCCAATATGATTCGGTGAAAACTTCTGATTCCGGTGTATACCAAGTAATTTCAATGTCTTAGGTAGTAAATGAAAAATTGAACTTAATGGACTTCGCTCAAAAAAAGCTCCGCCGTCCGGATGTCCTGCACATGGTCCACATCCACTATTTTCGAGAACGGAAAGGCCTTGATCGTTAAGCCACTTTCGAGCAGAAACCGCTGGTAATTCCGCATCCGGCTCGTTCCCTTTTCGATCACCTCCGCAACGGCCTCCAGCGCTTTCCGGCGCAGGCAATAAATCCCGCCCGACACAAAGGCGGTTTGTGGCGTTTTCTGATCCGTAAAAGCGGTGATCATCCGGTTGGAATCCGTCGAAATGAACAACGGACTTTCGTCGTCGACGAACGCGGTAACCGCCATCAATCCATCGAGCTCGGGCTGGTTTTCAAATTCGTCAATGAATGCCCGGAATTCGTCCTCTTTAAAAACCGTATCCGTCGTGGTCAGGCACACGGATTCCAGATCGGGGGCGGTTTTCAGCAATTCGTGAAAACTATGCAGGGAGCTGGGCGTGGATTGCCGGACGATGGCGATCGGAAACGTTTCGCGCAAGGCCGACAAATGCTCGTCCAGCGGAGCCGACTGCTCATTGATGATGATCCGGATGGAAGCCGGGCGGTTTTGACCGAAAATACCGATCAGCCGGTCAATCAATCGTTCGCCGTGCAGGCTGACCATCGGTTTGGGCAGCGGAAACCCTTCCTGTGCCAAACGTGAGCCCTCTCCGGCGGCTATTATCGCGTAATTCATCGTTTCATTCGTTGGTGTCTGATCAAACCCCGAAGGGTCAGACCGTTAAAAATCAAATTTAAACCGTGCCCGGATGCCCCATTCCGAAACATTGGGCTGATTCAGGTACGTAAACCGCTTCACCAGATCGACCCGCAGCAGCTTGAAAATGTTCGCAATGCCCACACTTCCTTCCACATACGGTTCTTTCCCCAGCGTATAGCTGACGGAACGGCCCTGTTCATCGACGGGAAAGCGGTAAACGTCCGAGGCTTTGTCCGGATGGTTTTCATCACGCAACCCGCCCGCCAGCGCTTTGAAACTGAAAACCTCCCGGAGCTTCAGGTGTTTGAGCAGCGGTATTTTATTGAACAAAAAACCGTTCATATAATACTGGACGTTGATGCTCGCGTAGTGGTCGCTGACAAACTCCAGAAAGTTCATCAGGTTGTACGAGTTCAGCTGGTACGCATACGTCTGGTTGGCCCGGTGAATGGTCAGCAGCGGGAACGGAATATGGCTTCCCAGCGTGTAGCCCCCTTCGGCCGTGGCGTCGAGGTAACCAAACTGCGACAGGTAAAACCGTTTCTCCACATTGCCCGAAAACGTATGGTAGCGGTTTTCTCCGCCCAGAATTCGCACGCCCGTGCCGTACCGCAGGGTGAAAATCGGGTATTTGTTGACAATGGGAACGCGGTACAGCTTTCCCTGATAGAACTGCTCCTGCGGGGCATACCGCAACTCCAGGTTCAGTTCGGTATTGGTCAACCGGGTTGTTCCCCGGGTATTCTCGCCCTGGCTGACCGGGATATACTCCAGAATACCGGCCGGTGTCTGCGTCCACTGGTTGAAGCCGACTTTATAGGAAAAGTGGTTCTCCAGTTCCCGAATGTATTCCACCCGGTAAATATCGTTGTACAGCCAGCGGTTGTTCTGGCCGCGTTTGAACGACAGCAGAAAGTTGTCTTCCTGCACAAACTGCAAATCCTGGCCCGGAATTTTGGTATCCCGCTGAAAACTGGCCCGGACGTAGTGCAGGGGAAACGCATAGACGGACTGGTTATTGATCGAATAAGTGCCACTCAGAAAGTACTTCCATTTCTCGTCCTTAAAACCGTACGCTGCGTAGCTTTCCAGGTACATCCGTTTGCTGAAATCGGTCGTGGTGCGCCCCCCGAACCGCAGGCGGAATCCTTCGATGGGGTTGAAGCTATAAAACGTATTGACCGGTCCGATTTCCACCGGCCCCACCGGCTTAAAACCGGCAATGAACATGGTGGCATAGCTCATCGTCCGGCGGAACGATGGAATCGTTTGCAGCGTATCAATGTTCCGGTAAATCCGCACTTCACTTTTTTCCAGCGGAACGGGCCGGATGGTATCCCAGTCCGCTTCCGGTTGCCTGGCGCTCACCGGACGGTCAGCGTCCTCTAACGAACCCGTATATACGTAATCCGGAACCTCTTTATTGATCAAATACTTCGCGTAATTGACCACGCGTTGCCCGTAAATGCCGGGGGTATTGCCGCCCAGCGAGAACTCCATTGCCAGGGTCGTTTTACGGGGGTGATAACGCCCATCGGGGCTTTTCTCAAACTCCAGCCGCGCTTCCAGATCCTGCAAGTAATTCAGGTTAATATCCTTATTGACAGTGAGGTACGCATTCTGAACGGCGTAATTGCCGTCCAGCGTAATAAAGAGCTTGCCTTCGAACAACAGATCCGTTTTGTTGCGGGGCACAAACCCGAGTTCAATCAGCCAGGGATTCTCGGTTTTGACCGTATCCCGGATAAAAAATTTGTAAAAAGTAGGCGCACTGTTGGCAATGGGACTCAACAACTGATTCGTCGCAATGGAGACGTTGTTATCGTAAAGATTGATGTCTTCGTAGAGCCGGTTAAAATACTTGCTCAGCCCCTTGTTATCGACAAACCGGGGGTCGAATTCGGCCCGACGCTGCGCCTTGACCTGCTGCTGACGGGCCTGCGGATTTTTCCGGTAATAAACCTGCGACAGTTTCTCCTCCAGGTACGCCGGCAGGCGGTTTTTGCCACTGGCTGAGTCCGGTTCGGTGAACAGAAACTGGTAATTCCGGAAAATGCGCCGACTACGGAAACGCTCGGACAGATTGCTCAGGGCGATCGATATTTTCTCGTACTGCTCGTATTCCACGTAGGCATAGTTGCCCATCTGGTTTTTCTCCTTATTGGCAATGACCTGCCGGATGAGCTGCACCGCCGGATTATCCCGGTTTCGGTAATGGGCCTTCCCCTTCACCGTCACCTCATTCAGGAGCGTAGCGTCCACCGCCAGCTTGATATTGATCACCTGCGTCGTTCCAGCGGTGACGGTTTTTTCCACACTGAGGTAGCCGACATACGTAAACTTGATGCGGTTCTGGCTACCCGACAGGGTCAGGCTGTATTTTCCGTCGGTATCGGTGGTCGTCCCCACGGTGGTTCCCGGAACCACGACATTGACGAAGGGCAGTGTCTCTCCGGTTTTAGCGTCGGTGACAATTCCATTCACCAGCGTCGTCTGGGCCGTTGCGATTCTACTGATCACTACGAAAAGACCGAGTAGCAGGGGTGCCCATTTCTTCCTATGTTGTAACATCGTTGTACTGATTTCGGCAGTGGCCTTGGCCAGTCACTTCCAGGTATGTATTCATTGTCTTAAAGCCATTGATTGGTTCGGTACCAGCGCAGCGTTTCGTCCAGTCCCCGCTGCAACCCATACTGAGGTTGATAATTCAGGTCCCGGCGGGCGGCTTCAATGCTACAGATCCAGTTGGGAGCCATCAGCTCCCGCAATTTTTCCGGATTCAATACCGGTGTTGATTTTGAAAATAAAGACCCGACCTCCAGCACTCCGGCCACCAGTTTCATCAGACTGGTGGGCAAATGCAAGCGGTAGGCGCGGGTATTGCTTACCGTTTGGAACAGGTCGGACAACGCATACCGACTGTAGGCTTCGCCGTCCGAAATGTTGTAAACCCGGTTTTCGGCATGATTTTGCAGGAGCGCGGCCATCGTTGCATCCACCAGGTCTTTGACGTACACAAAACTCAATCGTTGCGGATTGCGACCGATATAAAGGTCGAAGCCTTTCGACAACGTTTTAAAAAGGATGAACAGGTCCTTTTCCCGGGGCCCGTAGACCGCCGTGGGGCGGATAATGGTAATGGGCAAGCCCGGTAAACCGGCCAGGTATTGCTCGGCGGCCAGCTTACTTTTTCCGTAACTGGTCAGTGGCTGCGGCCGCGTGGTTTCCGTGATCGGCTGCTGTTCCGTGTACGGCAAAGGGCCGAGAGCCGCCAGGCTGCTCATGAAAACAAACCGCTTCGGCGGTACCGAAACCCGCTGGGCCGCCTGAGCCAGCCGCAGCGTATAGTCCGCGTTAATTTCCTGGTACGTTTTTTCATCCTTCGCCCGGGTTGCCCCGGCGGCATGGATAATGTATTGATACTGACCAGCCTCCAGCAGATCTTTTAAGAGTTCCGCGGAACGAAAGTCGGGGTAAACCAATACGGGATTCAGCGCCTTCAGGTACGTCAGGTCACTCGAAGCCCGCACCGCAGCGTGTACTTCCAGACCGGCTTTCTGGGCCGCTTCGACCAGGTGATACCCAATAAATCCGCTGGCCCCCGTAATGAACACCCGCTCTTTCATAGGTCTTTTTCGTATAGGCGATACCGTTTATAGAGTACCCCGTTAATTTGTTCGATGGCGTGGTTCATCAGGTAGTTATCTTCCAGCATCCAGGAACATTCTCCGCCCGTGATGCGGGTTCCGTAGGTGTTTTTAATCACCGACGCATACAGACAGGCTTCGATGCCCATTTTTCGGTACCCTTCCAGCACCCCGAGCGTCAACACCCGGATGCGGGTGATGCGGCTGCGTTGCGTCAGTAACCGAATAAGTCCCAGCGGAAACAAACGCCCCCGTTTGTTCTTGATCAGAATCTGGTTGATGTCCGGAATCCCGATGATGAAGCCCACGATCTTATCCTCTTTTTCGGCGACCAGGCAGAAATCCGGATTCAGAATCAGCTTCAGATCCTTGGCCAGGTAGTCGAACTCAGCGTCGGTCATCGGCACGAACCCCAGATTTTTATCCCAGGCGCGGTTATACACCTCCCGAATGCGGGGCACTTCGTTTTTGAAATCCTTCAGATTCACCTTTCGTATGGTGATGCCGCTCCGCTTCAGGCGGTTTTGCAACGTATCCAGCAACCGCAGCGAACGCTCATTGGCGGTGGCTACGTCCAGTTCATACGCCAGCAGGTCGGTTTTTTTCCGAAGGCCGGTATTCAGTAACAGTTTCTCATAATAAGACGCATTGTACGGCATCATGGCGATCGGCGGCCGGTCAAATCCGTCGATCAACACCCCACAGACATCGTTGGTGGTGGGGTTGGTCGGCCCGATCAGGCGGGTAAGGCCCTGTTTTTTCACCCAGTCCGATGCAGTTTTCAGCAGCAGATCGGCGGTTTCCTGGTCATCGATGCAATCGAAAAAACCGAAAAAACCGTCCGTTGCGCCCGTAAAGGCATTGTGGTTGCGGTTATGGATGGCCGCAATTCGTCCTGTGATGGTGTTGCCCTGATAAGCCAGAAATAATTGAAGCGTTGAATGCTCGAAAAAGGGATGTTTTCCCGGGGTCAGCAAATCCCGTTGACCAATAAAGATTTCCGGAACATAGTTTGCATCGTTCTGATATAAATTATGGGGAAAATCGATAAACTGGGTTAACTCCTTTTTCGAGCGGACCGGTACAACACGCTTCATACGTTTTCGGGAACGGGTAAATGATTCACTGCCCGATAAGCCCGGGTTAGTTTATCTACGGCTTCTTCAATCTGGGCAAATGTGTGGGTTGCCATGATGGAAAACCGAATCAGGGAATCCTGCGGGGGCACGGCCGGCGAAACAACCGGATTGACGAACACGCCCTGGTCCTGCAACATGCGGGTGATCATGAACGTATGTTCGTTGTTGCGGATATACACCGGCAGAATGGGGCTCTCGCTGCTTCCCAAATAAAAACCGTTGTTCAGCAGCAGTTCGCGGGCGTAGCGGGTATTGTCCCACAGGCGTTCGATATGTTCCGGCTCCGACTGAATGATCTCCAGAGCCGCCAGCGTACTGGCTACCGATGCCGGCGTCATGCTGGCGCTGAAAATCAGCGAGCGGGCACGGTGCCGCAGGTAGTTGATCGTTTCGGCATCACTAGCGATAAAACCGCCCAGGGAAGCCAGCGATTTGCTGAACGTCCCCATGATGATATCCGTCGTTTCGGTAAGCCCGAAATGGGATGCGGTTCCGGCTCCCATTTCACCGATGACGCCCAGGCTGTGCGCATCGTCGACCAGGACGGAGGCATCAAATTCGGTGGCGATCTGGTTCAGCAGCGGCAGCCTGACAATGTCGCCCTCCATACTGAAAATACCGTCTGTGGCAATCAGCTTGATACCTTCTTCCGGCAACTGGCTGAGTTTTTTCCAGAGGTCGTCCATGTCATTGTGGGCGTATTTAATCACCTTGGAAAAGGACAACCGGCTACCGTCGATAATGGAGGCATGGTTGCTTTCGTCCAGAATCAGGTAATCATGACGGCCTGTCAGGCAGGAGAGTGCGCCCAGGTTGGCCTGGTAGCCCGTACTGAACAGCACCGCAGCCTGTTTGCCGGTAAAGGCCGCCAGGCGGCTTTCCAGCTCTTCGTGAATATCGAGCGTTCCGTTCAAAAACCGGGAGCCTGCGCAGCCCGTACCGTATTTTTCCGTTGCTTTTTTGGCGGCTTCCACGACCGCCGGATGGTTGGTTAACCCCAGGTACGAATTGGATCCGAACATCAGAACCCGTTTGCCATTGATGAGGACTTCCGTATCCTGTCCGGATTCGATGGGGCGGAAATAAGGGTAGATTCCCTTTGCTTTAGCCACCGCTACGTCCTGATAAGCAGCAACTTTCGTGTGCAATTTTTTTCTCATGAATTCATTGGTGTCAGAAATGAGCCATTCTCTTTTACATCGGAAGGGTAATTTATGTTTCGGAAACTATACAGTGGGTGGTGCCCGAAATCAATGGCGTTTCAACATGCATTTTTAAACGTGATGAAGGACTTTCCTGAACGCTTTGACCGGTGCAAGCTAGCAGGAGGTCCTAGTTTTTTTATGATTAATAGACTGAACCGGAGAAGCGGCACCGTCAACCGCCCGTTTTACCGGATTAATCAACAATCCTTTTTATACAAATACGTCAAAACCATATCCATGAAATCCCGTTTGCTTTCCTGGGTGTAGGCCACAAACTCTACTTCCGTAAGACCGAATACGTGGGTATACAGGGCTTTAGCGGCAAATAGTTGTTTGATGAACGAAAACACCATCGATAACAAAAAAAATGGATTGACCGCCCGGATCTCTTTTTGCTGAACCGCTTCTTCAACCTGCTGGAAGAAACAGCTTTCGTGCAAAGCGGGCGAAATACACATTTTCTGAACCATGCTTTCCGGGTCGCGTTCGGCTTCGTTCATCAGGAACAAAATAATACCCGGGTTCTGTTGATGAAACTCGAATTGTTTTTCGATCAATTCAACAATTTTTTCTTTCAACCCGACGGGTTTATCCAGCGTGTACCGAATAACCTTGAGCCACTCTTTCAGCAGGTCTTCAAACACAACCCAGAACAGTTTTTCCTTGCTACGGAAATAGTAATGGGTCAGGGCACTGTTCATCCCGGCCACAACCGCAATATCTTTCATCGTGGCTCCGTCAAAGCCTTTCTCCAGGAAAACCTCCTTGGCGGCTTCCTTGATCCGTTCTTCCGTTCCGATTTCATTTATATTTTTGGCCATGGCACAAAGTTGAGGGATAGAATTGTAATAAACAATTATTTGATCGATTAATTTAATCGTTTAGTTAAATCATTCAACCAACCCTTGCTTTAAGACAAATCATCCCTTATGAGCTTATTATGGCTATTCTTACGTTCCCATTAGCTTATTAACCTATATAGGCTTATTCTAACAGGCTGAAAAAAGAATCGAGAAAATTGAATTATTTTACTATGCAATTCTACTAAAGAAGGATGCATTATCCGGGATTGGCCCACGTTATCCAGCCGATCGGGTACCTTATAGCGGGAGGAGGGCTGTAGGGCCAGGCGTGACAAACCGCCACCGCTGAAGTGAATTGTACGGAACGCTGCTAAAAACCGGGTAGGCCGGTTGGCCGGAATTCCCGGCGTTTCGCATCAATGAGGTGGGATGAAACCCGCAGCCAGGCCTGATGGGCGTGCCTGGTCAGATACTGACAAAAAAACTCACGGTTGCCCAAAACTGGTGCGCTTGCTGGGGCTGGTTAAATTCATTCACGCGGTATTCCAGACCCAGCTCGATCTTATTCGTATCGGTCGAGTTATACCCGAGAGCTAAAGCGCCCCGAATCTCCAGGTCGGTGGCAGGGCTCGACCAGGTTCCCAGGTATTCATTATTAACTTTTAAATACAGTTCTTTCGGGTCGATCTGCCGGCCATTCAGGGCTTTTTCCATTCCCAGCCGGTACCGAAGCCGGACTTCGATGGGCTCGCCCGGCTGGAAGGTCTCGTCGGTTACCACCCGATGGGCCATTATCACCATATCAAGATTTCTAACATGGTTAAATTGCTGAATCAGTCGGTGGGTCAATTGACCGTCTTCTAACCGAATGAAGTACCCACCGCCCAGCGTATTATCAACGGATAGTTTCCGGGTAAGAACCAGGGACAAATCCGTACGCTCATACCGAAACTGGCGATTCGCCACTTCATTTAGTTCTTTCTCCCTGAAGATTTGCCGCGACTCCAGTTTCGTATTGAGTTTAAATTTTTTGAAAACCGGGAAGTTGACATTGAGCTGCGTCAGCGTGCCGGTCATATACTTGTGTTGAGAAAAAGCAGGAAGGAGACCCAGAAATAACAGGCAAAAAGCGACCAGAGACGGATACATCAGTAAATCAGGTTATCAGTATTACGTTGTATAATCTCATGAATGCTCACCACCTTCCCATTTTTTTCACAAAGGACTTCATAGTAATTGGTATTCCGGTTTTTGCTGGCCTTCAGGATCAATTCATAGCGGACCTGCACGGCGTTGGGGACGGTTTCTGCTAAAAGCGCCTGCTGTAACATCCGTTGATTGGCCTTCCACTGGATTTGCGTTTTAACCACTTTGTACTTTTCAAACTCCCGGCTTAGCTCTTCATTCAAAACCGCCCTGGTGTCGGAGGGAATGGTCTTAAAGCTGCTGCCAATTTCCACGTCCTGAACCTCCCCGGAAGGGTCAAACTCAATGCTGTAACTTTTGCCAGATGCCTTGAATTTAGCTTCGATGGAGGTCTGCGTCAGGCTTTCCTCCCCGTACCAGTGAATTTTTGCCTCCTTAAAGACCGATCGGATAAACTCCATGGCTTTTACCGGAACAGCACTTGCTTTAATCGTGTATTCCCGTTCATACTTTTTCTGGGCCACGGACGGAATGGCCACGGACAGAACGAAAATCAACGAAAATAAAAACCGAATGAACACTGCCATATTAGCTTGGTTTCTAGGACCCTAAACGTTCAACAAGCCCGGTCTCCAATCTGTGGCTTGCCGAGAAACGGGACTTACTTAAAGCTCATGACTTCCGGAGTAGTAACCAATAGCTCATTCATGTGAAGCAAATACTGCTTTTTACCGGAAATCAGCCAGACAACCGTAATGATATCCCGGTCCTTACTTAACTGAACCTGTTCAATTTGTAGTTGTTTGGCGCTTAAATGCGCTTCCAGGGCTTTAATTTGATTAAAATTAGCGTTTTTGAACGTAACAGTCACCATTTTCTGTCGTTGCAACTTCCCGATCAGCCGCTCAATCCGGCTCACCATCAACAGGATCGTTAACGTAAGGATGGTAAAAACAAAAGCCAGGGCATGGTATCCGATACCCGTCGTCATCCCAATAGCCGCCGAGGTCCAGATCACCGCAGCGGTGGTTAGCCCCCATACCGAAAACTGGTCCTTAAAAATCACCCCGGCGCCAATAAAACCAATCCCGGTAATGATATTGGCGGAGATACGGTCGTCGGTGCCGGTTCCGTGGCTGGAGACAATGGTAAAGATCGTGGAACCCAGCGTAATCAGAACAATGGTCCGGAAGCCGGCGGCTTTGTTTTTGTACTCTCTTTCAAAGCCAAGAATCCCTCCGCAGAGAAGCGACATCAGCATGCTGACTATATCGTCGGTTTCGATGAATAAATCCATTGTAATAAAACCGTTTAGTATTCCGAAAGAACGTGTAAATACTGTATCTATAGTAGATTGTCAGACAAAGAAAAAAAGCCAGGAGTAGACGACGGCGTCTTAATCAATTAATCACTTGTCTCTTCCCATTCCCCGTTTGTCTACGTATAGACTCTAGTGAACTGAAATAGTTTGCCACTGGGCGGTAAAGCTATGCAATTGCCGTATCCAGACCGGTAGCAAGGCATCCCACTTACGCCCGAGGGCGCACCAGCTATTGCTAGTGCGCCCTCGGGCAGAATTAGCATTGTTGTTACTGTAAGGAGGCAGGGACTTTTACTGAATGGCGATCATTCGGACGGCTGTTGCGTTCTTCTGGCGGGCCAGCGTTACGGTTTTTGACTTGACCTCGCTGCCGTTTGAAACAACGACCTGGTAGTCACCATCGGGCAGGTTGCTCATATCCAGCCGCAACCGGGCCGCTTGCTGGTTTTTGGCGATCGGTTCCACCCACATCGCTTTTCCTTCCGAATTCGTTACCTGGACCACGACATGACCACCCGCTTCTTTATTGACAGCAATCTGAAGTTTTCCTTCCATCGTGGTATACATACTCGTTTGAAAAGCGGCTGCTTTCTTAGGACGAGCAACCGGTTTGTTCGTTTCGGCCTGAGAAACGGAGACGGTGGCAAACGTTAGGGTAAGAGCCACGAACAGGGAGTTGAAGAGCGTTTTCATGATTATACAGTTGATTTGGCTGTCTGTTTTTGATGAGTCAAAGGTCGGCACCCAATCGGGGAAAGGCTGTCACAATTGAGTCAATCCCTGACACTTTTGGGAAATTGCCGCTACCGCAAACCGCCCGACCGAAAAGCCGAACAAGCGGAAGAAAACCACCCTGGCCGTGCCGCCTTCCCGCTCCCTAATTCCGGTCGGACAGGGCCGTTACCCTTCCGACCGGAAAATCTTGGTCAGCGCCAAGATTTGGTACGGAAAAGGCGCGCAATTTTGTGCGATCAATCAACAGATACGAAGAACATGCAATCGCAAAACATCCTGAAACGGGCCGCCCAGGGCTTTATCTTACTCTCCGCGCTGGCCCTTTTATCCGTTAGTATCATGGCCTTTTCCAATCCCCAGTCCGTCATGGATCTGGTCCACGTGCAGCTAACCAATACGGACGCGTTCAGCTCCATCCGGGGCGTATACGGCGGAGTTGGTTTAACCATTTTCATCAGCCTGCTCTACCTGATGGTCAGGGATGTTACCAAAGGGCTGGCCTTTCTGAGCCTGTTGTGGGGTTTTTACGCCCTGTCGCGCGCTATTACCATTTTTGCCGAAGGAGCATTGGGCGCGTTTGGCCGCCAGTGGCTTGTGACCGAATCCGTTCTGTTTGTGCTGGCGGTGGGCCTGTGGTGGGCTACTACCCGAAACCGGATCGCTTCCCTATCCCTGCAAGCGGAAACCGGATCGTTTTAAGGCGGAACCCTCTGGTTGGACGACGACCGGGCCAAGGCCTGGCGCCAGGCCTTGGCCCGGGAACCCTTACGGATTAAAAACCGGGCCCTGGACTATCGGCTTACCGACCAGCCCGAGCCGTTTGTTTTGGACGCGCATCACTAGACGACTACTGGTGTTGGGGAAAATCGCGGAGCTGTGCCGCTCACTTATGAATTATCTTTCTGAAACCATGTGTTTTACCGGTTTCGGCGCTTCGTTCCATTCCTGGATCGGTTGCACGCGGTATTGCATCAACGCAATGATTTCCTGCTCGTTCTGAAAGGTTCCGTTGACGTTAATCACGTGCTTCGCCAGCCGATCGTAGCGTTTTTTCATCAGCAGAAAAAAGATTTGCCCAAAATCCAGTCCATCAAAGATGATGGCTTTGTTGGCAGCATACTGGTCGATGGTTTTCATGAAAAACCGGGGGTGTTCGCTCCAGTGCATCGACGGGCGACAGTGGTGGCTGATGTGATACCCGTCATTCCAGCACAGGTGATTGTATTTCACGTTAATGCAGGTAATGCTGTTCTTATAGGCATTGGCCGGATCGCTGCCATCGACAAAGGCGTGCTGGGTCCAGTTGCCAATCATACTGATGATGCGCGTGAAAACAAACGGAATCAGAAACACCACAATCGTGGCCGGGGCATTCAGCCAGAGCAGAAAACCGCACATCACCGCGAAGGAGATTTCCCCGCTCATCGCTTTCAGCGCCATTTTGGAGCGGTTTTTCCGGAACAGATAGGTAATCAGGGTAAAAACGCCCGTAAACAGAAAAACAGTCAGGTAATGCAGAAAACCTTTCACGCTATCGCGCTGGTAGGGCATGGTGGTGCTCAGGTCTTCGGGCATGTTGTTTTCGGGATGGTGCATTCCGATATGGTGCCCCCGGTAGGTTTCCGGTGTCATACCGAAAAACAGGGCCAGGATCGTCGGCATGTAATAACTCAGCCAGTCGTACTCCCGCTTGAAGAGGGGCCGGTGGGCGGCACAATGCCCCATCAGCCCAAACGGCCCTTTATACAGCATATAAAATCCGAGATAGGCCACCGCTACTACCCACCAGACCCAGCCGGAAACCGCCGGAATAAAGAGAAGGACCCCGAGTGGCACCAGGGTGAGCGTGATCCGAAGCGTCAGATGCATAAACGGCAAGTCGCGCGGATCACGGATGAATCTCAGTAAAAAGCGGTCAAAAGCATTGGCAGGAGGGGCAACAGAAGTCGGGTCTTGAAGGGCCGGAAGTACGCGCATCAGCAGTTGGTTAAGGTGATTTCTTTAGTAAGGTAAGAATTTTCTCCATAGACTCCAATCTGGTATTGCCATCCGCTCCGGTGTTATCCCCGTTTTCCGTCGTCGTTCGAGATCTTTTTCTTCTCCCGGTTTTGGCCGGCATTCATTTTTCCAAAGCGCCAGTTGACCGACAGCCGAATGTTCCGAATCACATTGTAGCTCGAACCGTCGGAGATAAAGGTGGCCGTCCGCATCAGCGTTTCGATGGTGTTATCCCGCCGGAACGGGTTTTCGAAATTGGCCGTTAGCGTCACTTTCTGCTTCTTGAATTCCTTCCGGCCCGAAAAACCGTAGTAATAAAAACCCGACGACTGCCCCTGCAACAGAATCCGGCGCGAGTTGTAGGACCCATTGGCCTGGACGCTGAAATTATTGGGTAATTGCACCCAGGTATTCAGATTAAACCGGTAACTCCAGTTCTCATTCTTAACCTGTAAAGCCGTACTATTCAGGATGTTGTAATTCAACCCGAACGAACCACTGATGTTCCACTGTTTCACGGGCCGCGCCGACCCGAACAGATTCAGGCCATAGGTCGCGTTTTGGGCAATATTCCGGTACGTACTGCTCGATACTCCGCTCGTATCGACCGTGGTGACGCGTTCGATGGCGTTGTTGGTTTGCCGGCCAAAGATCATGGCATTGATCGACGTTCCTTTTTTCGAGAACGTACTGTAGGTCAGCTCCACCGAATGGGCCAGTTCGGGGTCCAGATACGGATTGCCGGACTGGATATTTTTCGGATCGGAATAATTCACGTACGGATTCAGGTAAAAAATTGACGGCCGCTGAATCCGCTGGCTGTAATTGATTTTCAGGCGTCGCTCTTCCCCCGAACCGAAGCGTTTCATGACGGTGATGTTCGGCAGAAAATTCTGGTAACGATCGTTGAACTTGGTACTGGTTGAAATAAAATTGGCGTTGATATTCGTCATTTCAAGGCGTCCGCCCAGGCTAAAGCCCCAGCGTTTGCTGGTTCGCATCCGGAACGATGCATACGACGACCAGACCCATTGCTGGTAGTCGAACGTATTGGCCCGCCGGGGGTCTTCCTGAAAATCCAATGACCCATCGCGGGCATTTTCCAGGCGGTATTCGCTGCCCACGTCGCGCAGAATGGCTTTTGTTCCCACTTCCAGAATTCGCCGTTTGACGGTCGACAACGGATAGGTCAAATCCGTCTGGAGCGTAAATTCATTTTGCTGGTTATCGTTGTTATTCCGCTCCCGGTAATCGATCACCTCACTCTCCGGCAACGGAAACTGATTGAGTGAATAGTTGCTGTGGTTGTTGTTGCGGTTATACTGGGCCAGAAAGGTGTATTCCTGCTCACTGCTGCGTTTGAACGTCTTGGTATAGTTGAAATTGACGTCCATGTTCCGGTTGCGGTTCCGGGTATTGTTATACCGCCGGAAATCCTGCGGATCGTCGGAGGTCACGCGCGTATCCCGCGTCGAGTTGGTGGTCCGGCCTTCTCCTCCAAAATTGGCATCGATGCCAATCCGGTTCAGGGTATCCAGGTCATAATCAATGCTTACCGAGCCAAAACCGGCCTGGCCTTTATTTTTGTAGGCATTAATCTGTTCGATGGTGCTGGCGACCTGCCCCCCCCTGAGGTTCTGCCGAAACGACTCGGACCCGCCGAAATAATTGCTGTTGTTTCCCCCTCCGTAGGCGGTAACGCTCAATTTGTCACGTTTGAGATTAAAATTTCCGCCGAGGTTATTCCGTCGGCTGCCAACCGACGCATTCAGACCGCCCGTCAGTCCCTGTAACTGGTTTTTCGTGATAATGTTGATCACCCCTGCCGTTCCTTCCGAATCGTATTTGGCCGAGGGAGCCGTAATGACTTCCACGGACTTGATCAGTTCCGCCGGAATCATCTGCAGGGCTTCGCTAAGGCTGCGGGCCATAATGCTCGACGGTTTGTTGTTAATCAGCACCTTGATGCTGCTACTGCCTTTGAGCGTCACCGTACCGTCGGGATCGACCGTCAGCAAGGGAACCTTTTTCAGCACATCCACCGCCGTCCCCCCCGTATTGGTCAGGTCTTTATCGGCATTATACACAATCCGGTCATCTTTGTCCTCGACCAGCGGTTTTTCCGCCGTCACTACCACTTCGTTCAGCGTCCGCGAGTCGGTTTGCATCTGCACAATACCCAGCGCGACCTCAGTGCCCTCCTGCCCCACTGTGACGTTGTTGATGGTTTTGTTTTCGTAGCCGATAAAACTGATCACCACCCGGTACGAACCCGCATCCACCCCGCTGATCACAAACTGCCCGTTGTCGCCGGTAGTGGTGCCGCCCACGATTTTTTCGGTGTTCGGATTCAACAGCGCCACCGTGGCAAACTCGACGGGTTTGTTCTGCGAAGCATCCATCACCGTGCCGGTAATTTTCGCTTTCAGACTCGCCTTGATGTTAGCCTGAATGGGCGGGGTTGACGGCATTATTGCCGGATTTTGAGCCCGAACGTTACCAACAGCACATATGAATAGCAGGAGTAGGATTTTTTTCATACTTCGAACAACACCTTCGGGCAAAAAAACTGGGATTGATTACGCTGATAAGGAGATGGGTCGCCTAATTTACTAATTGATTTCTATTTTTTATACAAAAGTGAGTAATTGGGACTTATAATAATAAGCCTTTTTAGATTTTGAACTTTAACACGGCTCCGGTTTTTGAAGTAATCACGATTTAGTTGTCAGAAACCGTGATTTGGTTTTTTACGGAGCCAGAAAACCGCTGTCGGCCAGCCAGTGGCGAATCCGCCCGAACCACTCCTCAAAGGCCGGTCGTTTCAGATACCCGTGCTCGCCTTTGGTATACAAATGTAAATCGGCCGGAACGCCGTTCTGCCGGAGGGCTTCGTAAAAAATCAGGCTGTTTTTGACCGGAACCACCGTATCGTCACCGGCATGCGTCAGGAACGCGGGCGGAGTTGTCTTGTCAACCTGCAATTCATTGGAATAAAGCGCAATCTGTTCCGGTTTTGGCGAAGGGCCCAGGAGATTTTTCCGGCTACCGGTATGCCCGATTTCGTCCCGAAAACTAATAACCGGGTAAATCAGAATCATAAAATCCGGCCGAACGCTGGCCGGGTCGGCATTGTCGATCACCGGTTTTTTGAAATGCGTTCCGGCCGTGGCCGCCAGGTGGCCACCCGCCGAAAAGCCCATGATGCCAATGCGTTTGGGATCGACACCCCACTCAGCCGCCCGTTTCCGAACCGTCTGGATGGCCTGCTGCGCATCCTGCAAGGGCCCGATCGACGGATCGACCATTGTTTTTTCGTTCGGCAAACGGTATTTCAGGACAAAAGCAGCCACCCCCATTTGGTTGAACGCCTGGGCGACGTCGTAGCCTTCGCGTTTCATGACCAGCACGCCGTAGCCACCACCCGGACAAATGATAACGGCGGCCCCGGTTGCTTTTTCCTTCGGCGGCAGAAAAAGGGAGAGCGTGGGTTCAATGACCTGGGAGACAACCTGGTTGTCGCGTTTGATTTCTTTGACGTCCGACCCTTTCGCGTTCGGCACCGCGCCGGGATACAGCGAAATTTCTTCCTGAGCCAGGCTCACGAGGGCCGAAAGGCCGCACAAACCGCTCAACAGCAGTTTTCGAATCATTTTGGTACGTATGGTTAGGATTTAGGAGAATGCAATATTGAGCTTCCGGGGCGGTTTTCCTAATAAAAACGGGGCCTTCAGCCGTGGGATTGCGGTAAAATCGATGGACTGGAAAAACCGCCCCAGCGACCAAACTGTTAAAACCACGGCCTGGCCTGTAATGGAATCCGGGCGATCAGCCAAGTTTAATGGCCCGCAGCACTTCCCGTTTGCGCGCGGGGCCGGGGTGTTTTTCGACCCGAAAACCGGCGGCCTGCAAATTGCGTTTTACGTAGCCCTTGGAGCAATAGGTCGTCAGCAAACCGCCCGGATGCAGCATAGCAGCCAGTTGTTCAAAGATTTCGGGGGTCCAGAGTTCGGGCTGGGCTTCCGGCGCAAAGGCATCGAAATACACCAGGTTGAACCGGTTTTCCGTCCGGAAATCCTGCAAACGGCCTTCGTATTTGAACAGATCGAAAACCGGCGACACCGCAATCCGCTCGTTCCAGGGCGCTTCGTGGAGAGCCGGCAGAAATTGACTGTCGAGTAGCTGGTCAAAATTAAGCCGACGGCTCTCATCCAGCGGCAACGGAAAGGCTTCCACCGCCGTGTAGGAAACCGGGCGCTGCGCTTTTTCGGCTTCCAGCAGTGTCAGAAGCGCATTCAAACCGGTACCGAAACCCATCTCGAAAACCGTAATCTCACTAAACCGCTCAAAAGCTGTTTGCAGACCTAATTCAATAAAAACCCGCTGTGATTCCTGCAAAGCACCAAAAATGGAATGGTAATGCTGGTCAAAGTCAGAATTATACACTGAACTAGAGCCGTCGGCCGTCAGAACGATGCGTGATTCTGTTTTCTTTTCAGGGTTCCTCATAGTATCTTCGCAAGCTCAAATTTTTCAATTCTATGCTTCAACGCATTCAAACCATATTTCTGTTCCTGATTGTCGTCTGTATGGCGCTGGTGCTGGGTTTTCCAATCTGGGAAAAAACCAGTACGGTTCCAACCGAATCGGCCCGACTGACGGCGCTCCAGCTAACGTATACCCAGGGAATTAGCTCCCAGATCACGCCGGTTTATTACCTGGCGGTTCTGGCGGTGGCCGTGGCAGGGGTTTCGTTGTTTACCATTTTCAAATACCGGAACCGGTTGCTGCAAATGGGCCTGTGCGCCGTCAACGCCATTCTGCTGACCGCCCTGATGGGCTTTATCCTGTATTTAACCCTGTACAAAGGCAAGGACTATTTCAATCCGGACGATCAGGGCAATTTTGTGTTCGGTTTTTACGCCATCGTGGCCGCACTGATTTTCAACATGTTGGCCAACCGTTTCATCCGCCGGGACGAAAAACTCGTCCAGGAATCGAATCGCCTTCGCTGACGCGAGTTAGGAGTGAAGAGTTAAGAATTAAGAGTTGGCTGACGCATTTTATTTAACTCTTAACTCATAATTCTTCACTCCTAACTCTTCACTAAACAAGTCCTTCCTTCAGCAGGTCGTGGAGGTGGACGAAGCCTTTGATGCGGTTATCAACGGCGACGATGAGTTGGGTGATGCTGCGGTCCTGCATAATTTTGAGCGCGTGGGTGGCGTATTCGTCGGGGTGAATGCAAAGCGGAGAGGGCGTCATGATGTCGCGGGCGCAGAGCTGTTCGAGTTGGAGCGTGTTGAAACGGTTGAGCATCCGGCGCAAATCGCCGTCGGTGATAATTCCTGCCAGGTCGCCGTTTTCATCGGCCACGGCCGTTGCGCCGAGCCGTTTGGAGGTCATTTCCAGAATCACTTCCTGCATGGTTGCCCGGAGTGCAACGGTTGGAATTTCGTGATGCGGGTAAATATCGCTAACTTTTAGGTACAGCTTTTTGCCCAACGAACCGCCGGGATGAAACCGGGCAAAGTCCTGACTGGTGAATCCCCGGGCGTTGAGCAGGCTAACCGCCAGAGCATCGCCCAGCGCCAGGGCCACGGTGGTGCTGGTGGTGGGCACCAGGTTGAGGGGATCGGCTTCGGTTTCGGCGGAAGCTTTCAGGACGAAATCCGCCTGGACAGCGAGGTACGAATTAGTCTGCGAAACCAGGGCAATGAGGGGGATTCCGGTTCGTTTCAGCAGCGGAACGAGTACTTTAATTTCGGGCGTGTTACCGCTTTTGGAAAGGCAGATAACCACGTCATGGGTCTGAATCATGCCCAGGTCGCCGTGGATGGCATCGGCCGCGTGCATAAAAAGCGCCGGGGTTCCGGTTGAATTGAGCGTAGCAACTATCTTTTGTCCGATTATTGCACTCTTGCCAATACCGGTCACCACAACGCGGCCCGAACTTTGCAGAATGGTTTCTACAATTTGTTCAAACTGCTCGTCGATGGCCCCGACCGCTTGCCGGATGGCCTCCGACTCGGCCAGCAAAACGGCCCGGGCTGTCGACTGAATATTTTTTTTTACTAATTTCAATGTTGCTTTTGTCAATCGGTTTTTAACTAATTTTATAAAGGCAAAGATACAACCAAATCATGTGTAGTAACCTTCCGCAATTTTGAGATGACGACGCAGATAGACCCATCGGTAAAGCTATCTCTGAAAGAGAAACTAAAAGAGATATTTGGATTTAGCCAATTCCGGGGCGACCAGGAAGCGATCATCCACAATATCCTGGCGGGGATCAATTCTTTCGTAATTATGCCTACGGGAGCCGGCAAATCCCTGTGCTACCAACTTCCGGCCATTGCTTCGGAGGGAACCGCCATTGTCATTTCACCCCTGATTGCCCTGATGAAAAACCAGGTCGATCAAATGAACGCCTTTGGGATCAACGCCCAGTTTCTGAATTCGACGCTCAGTAAGGCCGAAATGAGCAAAGTCAAAAAAGACACCCTGAACGGTACGCTCAAACTGCTCTACATTGCGCCCGAATCGCTGACAAAAGAAGAGAATCTGGATTTTCTGAAGAAAGCCAATATTTCCTTTGTCGCTATCGACGAAGCCCACTGTATTTCGGAATGGGGGCACGATTTCCGGCCCGAATACCGCAAAATCCGGGGTATCATCGACAACATCGGCAACCTGCCGGTGATTGCACTGACGGCCACCGCAACGCCCAAAGTCCAGCAGGATATTCAGAAAAACCTGCAAATGGAGGACGCCCATATTTACAAAACCTCGTTCAATCGCAAGAACCTCTACTACGAAATCCGGCCGAAAACCGACGCTAAAAAACAGCTCATCCGGTATATCAAGAATAACAAGGGCAAGTCGGGAATCGTCTATTGCCTGAGTCGGAAAACCGTCGAAGAAATCTCGGAGCTGCTGAATGTCAACGACATCAAAGCCTTGCCTTACCATGCGGGGCTGGATTCGCAGACGCGGATGGCGAACCAGGATGCGTTCCTGAACGAAGACGTCGATGTGGTGGTAGCCACCATTGCCTTCGGGATGGGCATCGATAAACCGGATGTCCGGTTTGTGATTCACTACGATGCGCCCAAATCGCTGGAAGGTTATTACCAGGAAACCGGCCGGGCGGGCCGCGACGGGCTGGAAGGCAACTGTCTAATGTTCTACAGCTACGATGATATTGTCAAGCTGGAGAAGTTCAACAAGGACAAATCCGTTACGGAGCGCGACAACGCCAAACACCTGCTGATGGAAATGGTGTCGTACGCCAATCTGGGGGTTTGCCGCCGTCGGCAATTGTTAAGTTATTTTGGGGAGTATCAGGACAAAGACTGCGGTTTCTGCGACAACTGCATGAAGCCGACCGAGCGGTTTAAAGCGCAGGATGAAATTGTGCTGGCGTTACAGACGGTTTTACAAACCGATCAGCGGTTTGACGCACCACACTTGGCTGACGTTTTAACTGCTACTGAAAATCAGTACATTACCAGTTACGAACACCATAATTTGCCGGTTTACGGTGCCGGGAAAGAGTTCAACGAAACCGTAGAATACTGGTGTTCGCTGATCCGGCAAATCACCATTTACGGCCTGCTCGATAAGGATATTGATAACTACGGCGTCCTGAAATTATCGCAGAAGGGCCAAAGTTACATTGAAGATCCTTATCCGGTTACTCTTTCGAAGGACCACAATTACGAGATCGACGAGGAAAAAGCCGAAGACGAAGACAAGGAAACCAACATTTCGTCGGGCAATGCCTATGATGAAGCCCTGTTAGGCCTCCTCAAAGCCCTGCGGAAGAAGGTTGCCAAGGAGAAAAACCTGCCACCGTACGTTATTTTCCAGGACCCGTCCATCGAGGAAATGGCCACGACCTACCCGACAACCCGGGAAGAAATGGCCCAGATCAACGGCGTCGGAATGGGCAAGGTGGTCAAATTCGGCAAACCGTTTATCGACCTCATTGCCAAATACGTCGAAGAAAACGACATCGAAACCGCCAAGGATGTGGTGGTAAAATCGATGGTTAATAAGTCGAAGGTCAAGATTTTCATCATTCAGCAAATCGACCGGAAAGTCGATCTGGAGGAAATCTCGGAGTCGAAAGGTCTGTCGATGGAAGATCTGATTGAGGAAATCGAACACATCTGTTACTCCGGCACCCGCCTGAACCTCGATTACTACATCAACCAGATCATGGACAGCGACCGCCAGGACGATATTTACGACTACTTCATGCGGGCCGAAACCGACAACATCGGCGTGGCCATGCGGGAGTTTGCCGGTGACGATTATTCCGAAGAAGAATTGCGGTTAATGCGAATTAAGTTTTTATCAGAAGTAGCTAATTAAGTTAAGAATTAAGAGGTAGGAGGTAAGAGTGGCTGACGCATGAAACCGCATACCGCTTTTAACCCTTAACTCTTAACTCTCAACTCTTAACTCAGAGAATGAATATACTTATCCTCGGTTCGGGCGGAAGGGAACATGCATTTGCCTGGAAAATGGCGCAAAGCCCACTGTGTACGAAATTATTTGTTGCGCCCGGAAACGCCGGGACGGCGCTGGTGGCCACGAACCTCCCCATTGCTTTTAACGATCAGGAAGCCATCGCTCAGGCTCTGCTGGACCACAAAATCGACCTCCTGGTGGTTGGGCCGGAAGAACCACTGGTAAAAGGGCTGGTCGATTTTCTGCGGTCAAAGGAAAAACTGGCTCATCTCCGGATTGTCGGCCCCGACCAGCGGGGTGCCCAACTCGAAGGCAGCAAGGATTTCAGCAAGCAATTCATGCAGCGGTACGGTATTCCGACGGCCACATCGCGAACCTTCACGACAGACACCCTCGAGGAAGGGCTGGTCTATCTGGAAAGTCATTCGCTGCCGATTGTCCTGAAAGCTGACGGACTGGCGGCCGGCAAAGGCGTCATTATTGCCGAAACCCTGGCCGAAGCCAAGTCGGTTCTGACCGATATGCTGGCCGGCGGGCGGTTTGGCGAAGCGGGGCATAAAGTCGTGGTGGAGCAATTCCTGCGCGGCATTGAATTGTCGGTGTTTGTCCTGACCGACGGCGTTAATTACAAGATTCTACCGGAAGCCAAAGATTACAAGCGCATCGGCGAAGGCGACACCGGCCCGAATACGGGCGGCATGGGCGCGGTTTCGCCCGTAAAATTTGCGACTACCAAGTTTTTAACGAAAGTAGAAGAGAAAATTGTCAAACCGACGCTAGCCGGTTTGCAGCAGGAAGGCATTCGTTATCAGGGTTTTATTTTCGTCGGTTTGATCAACGTCAAGGAAGAACCGTACGTTATTGAATACAACGCCCGGATGGGCGATCCCGAAACGGAGGTGGTGCTGCCGCGGATTCAGACTGATTTTGTCGAACTGATGATGGCCACGGCGAACGGTGACCTCGACAAAATTCAACTCCAGGTTTCGCCCCAAACCGCCGTCACGACCGTCGTGGTATCGGGTGGCTATCCGGATGCGTACGAAAAAGGCAAACCCATCACGGAACTCTCCGCGCTGGAGGACGTCACGGCTTTTCATGCGGGCACCAAACCGGGTTTCAACGGGCACGTGCTGACCGACGGGGGGAGGGTACTGGCGTTAACCGCCGTGGCCAACTCCCTCGAAAACGCCGTCATGAAATCACAGAAAGCCGCCCGGGCCGTGCAGTTCGAAGGTAAATATTACCGCAAAGACATCGGCCTGGATCTGATCCGGTATCCGGATTAATAAGACAACGGAAAAGTCTCATTTGATTCACATTTCGGTTAACCGCTCCACTCCAGAGCGGTTTTTTTTATGCTTTTTATTTTTTTCTACCTGATGGTCACCAACTTATTTTTGGGTACAACTTTGGGTGCACCCCAACCCATTTAGGTACAACCGCGCGTCTGTTAAGTTTGAAGGTTGCATATACAAACATGTAACCTAAATCAACTAAAATGTTTACAAAAAAAGAATGTCCATTTCAGTGCGTTTCAAGTTCCGTACCCCAAAAAAAGACAAACAGGGTGTGCACCAAAGCCCAAAAAATGCGCGTACGCTGCAGATTCAACTCCGTGTGAATGGAATTGCCAGTCTGTCCTTGGCGAAAGTTGGCAGAATCGGTGAATTCTGGATCGAAATGATTAACGCTTTGCAGGTGTTCTGGTTGATTCGAATTCGAGGAAAGCGTTCGTCGAGCTCGATCAATAGCTTGTCAATGAGGTTGAACTTGTCAACGTGTTCAGGGTTAGTCTTCAGGATCCGGTCGTATACCTTCCAGCCCGCGCGCTTCAGCACACTGCGCACCTGGTCGAAGAAGGTCTCATTTGAACCGGCTGATTTAGACTCCCCGTAGGCATCTCCGTACAGAAAGACCTCCTTCTTACTATGCCCACTATACGTGGCCAGGATTCGATGGGCCAGGGTTTCCACCAGCGACCGCCCCTGATCAGCCACCTTGGCATAGAGGCTGTTGATAAACCGCAGTTCTTTTTGACCCTCCTGGCAAACCACCACCGAACAAATCGCTGCGTTAAAGTCGAAGCTCAGCTCCAGCGCCTTGGTTGGGTTGTAGTCACTAAACGTTGGTACCCACACGCCCGACTCGTTCTGGTCGTAGCGGTAAGTGTCCGAATGTAAGTACCCCTAATTTCAGACAGTAGCAATTAGAGTTTTTTCATTTTCAATCACCCTGTTTTTCCACTCTTCGGGAGTGAGATTACCCAGTGATTCATGGGGCCTTCTTAGGTTATATTCCTCCATCCAGTCGCATGTCAATTGTCTTACCTGGTCAAGCTCAAAAAATAGATAAGCATCTAAAACAGCTTCTCGATACAGCCGATTGAATCGTTCAACGT
>NZ_JBHSMA010000017.1:0-102030 GCF_042655385.1 Larkinella bovis
TTTTAATCAATTACAACCCAATCTGCAGGCCGAACATCCAGGTGGTCGGTTTGGGGTAGTTGTGCCAGATCATCCCCTGCGAGAAGGCACTGTTGCCATCGCCCTGGTTGGTCGGCGTTACTTCCGGATCACCCACGATCGGATCATCCACTAACAAAAAGAAGTTCTGCACCGTCGCATACGCTCTGAGCCGGTTGAGCTTCAGTTTGCTCGTCACATGACTCGGGAAGCTGTAGCCCAGCAGCAGGTTGCGGCCCCGCAGAAACGAGCCGTCCTTGATCCAGTGGCTGTCCACGTTGGTCACATACCCCGCCCGCGTGTCGCGGATCTCGGCAATCATCGTGTTCTGGTTCTGGGGGGTCCAGGCGTTCAGTACCGAGGTGTAGCTGTTGGCCAGCGCCTGGCGGTCTTCGCTCGGGTGCAGGTTCATCAGCATCACATCATTGCCGTAGGAAAACTGCGTCTCCAGCGTCAGATCGAAGCTCTTGTAGCGGAACGTGTTGGTAAAGGCCCCCCAGCTTTTGGGGCTGCCATTGCCAATGATGCTGCGGTCGGCGTCGGTGATGGCTTTGTCGCCATTGACATCCAGGTATTTGATGTCCCCCGGCAGAATCGTCAAGCCGTTGCGGTAGCTGGTGAACTTGGCAGCTTCCTCCCGCTCGGCTTCACTCCAGACTCCCAGCCGCGTCAGGCCCCAGAAAGCGCCCACCGGCTCGCCGATGCGGATGACGTTGGTGGGATTGGTAAAGTTAGGTCCCCCCACGTTGAAGATGTCCGAGGGCGTCGCCAATGTAAGCACCTTGTTGCGGTTGAAGGAAATGTTGAAGGTGGTGTTCCACTGAAAACCGCCCGCATCGATATTGACCGTGTTCAACCCAAATTCAAAGCCTTTGTTCTGCATCGAGCCCACGTTCCGGCGGATGGTGGCGTAACCGCTGGTGCGGGGTACGGGGGCATCCAGGAGCATGTCGGTGGTTTTGCGGTAGTAGTAGTCAGCTTCCAGGTTAATGCGGCCTTTCAGTAAACCCAGTTCAACGCCAATGTCGGTCTGGGCGGTTTTTTCCCAGCGCAAATCCGGGTTGGCCAACCGGCTGAGGCCCGTTCCCGATACGCGGGCGTCCCCATAGATGGTGGCGTAGTTGGAGCTCAGCAAGGAAAGCGAGGAATACGGCGGGATCTCGGAGTTACCCGTCAGACCGAAACTGGTGCGTAGCTTCAGGTTGGAGATGATCGAGTTGCCCTTCAGGAATTCCTCTTCGGAAGCTCGCCAGGCCAAAGCTGCCGAGGGAAAGAAGGCAAACTTATGGTTTTCCCCGAACTTGGAAGAACCATCGGCCCGGCCCGTCACCGTCAGCAAATACTTCTCCACAAAGCTGTAGTTGATCCGACCGAAGTAGGAGTTGAACGAGAACCGCGAAGCGCCTGAACTCACGCCCGGATTGGTCGCTCCGGCCCCCAGGTTATTGAAACCAAAGTAGTCGGTAGCGAAGTTGTTGACACTGGCACTGATGCTGAAGATGTTAGTTTCCTGCCAGGAAATCCCCAGCAGGGCATTGATCGAGTGCTTTTCGTTGAACTGCTTGTTGTAGGTCAAATAGTTCTCCAGCGACCAGAACGACTCCTTGCGGTTGCTGGCCGAAGCATTCCCGTTGCCCCCAATGTTCAGCGTCCGGGTTTGGGACTGGTTGTTTTCCTGGGTCTGGATGTTGGTGCCCAGAATTGTGCGCATCTCCAGGCCCGGGGCGAAGGTGATGTTGGAATACAAGCTTCCCAGCGTCGTCTGCGTGTTCAGGATGTATTTACGACCCATCAGGCGGTGAACCGAGCTCATGGTGCCTTCGGCAAAGGGGAAGTCGCGGTTGTTGGCGTAGGTGCCATCCTGGTACTTGACCGGCAGGAAGGGAAAGTCTTCCACAATCTGGCGCGCTACGGCATCGCCCTGATCCACAATGTTCTCCGACTGGTTGTTATAACTGAGCGTCCCGCCGATTTTCAGCCATTTCTTGACCTGATCATCGATGGTGAAGCGGCCCGAGTAGCGTTTCATGTAGGAGGTCTTGACCAGCCCCTGATCATCGCGGTAGCCCAGAGAGATCGAGTACTGGGTGCGTTCGTTCCCCCCGCTGAAACCCAGCTGGTGGTTCTGTGACAACTTGTTCTGGGTTGCCTCTTCCAGCCAGTTTGTGTCATATTTCGGGCTGCCATCGGGATTCCAGACCCGGGGGTCGGTCCGGCGGAGTTTGGGGTTCAGATACGCCCACTTGCCAGCCGCCCAACCCACGGGATCATACTTGGCCATGTTGGCCCAGGCCAGGTCTTCGACGGCCATGTACTGGGCCGTGTTGAGCACCTGGGGCCGGTTGGGACCGATGGTGTTGACGCTGAAGTCGGCGTTGTAGGTCACCTGGCCTTCGCCGGCTTTGCCCTTCTTGGTGGTCACCAGGATCACCCCGTTGGCGCCCCGCGCCCCGTAAATGGCCGTCGAGGAGGCATCCTTGAGCACTTCCACCGAGACAATGTCGTTGGGGTTGATGTAGTCGATAGCCGAGCTAAACTGGTTCTGGGTGCCCTGGGGCAGCATTACCCCGTCCACTACATACAGCGGGTTGTTCGAGGAGTTGATGGAGCTGAAACCCCGCACGCGGATGGTGGTCCGGCCCCCGGGACGACCCGAGTTGGTGTTGACCTGCACACCGGGCATACGCCCCGAGAGGGCCTGTTGCAGCGAGGGAGCAGGGCGTTCCTTCAGTTCAGCTTCCTTGACGGTGCCGACGGCCCCGGTCAAATCGCTTTTCTTGGCGGTTCCGTAGCCGATGACCACGATTTCTTCCAGAACTTTGTCATCCGCTTTCAGGCTAATGTCAATCGCAGCGCGCGAACCAACATTGACTTCCTGAGAGAGGTAACCCACGAAGGAGAAGACCAGCGTGCCGCCATTATCGGGAACATCGATCCGGTACGCTCCATTGGCATCGGTGACGGTTCCGCGCTGGGTGCCTTTGAGGACAATACTCACACCCGGCAGGGGGGAATTGGTTTCGTCGGTAACTTTTCCCGTCAGGGTGCGGTCGACGGTTTTGATCGCCCGGAGACTGGTGGAAGCCAGGGCGCGGTTGGGGGTGGCAGCCGCCAGGGCGAAGTGAGAACAGGTAGCAGCCAGCAGGAGTTGAGGCACACAGACACTCACCACCCTACCCAGCCGAGCCGGTAGTAGTAAGGGTTTTATCATAAATGATCAGAACCGTATTGCTACGGAAATTAATAGATTGGTAGTAAATGATAAAAAAACGCGATTTTTTTGTAAATCTAGTGAATTACAAAATTCTAATTATACGATGGGACTGTAATTTGTAAAAAATTTAATAATAGTTGTAATAATTGAACTATAGAACCTACTTATTTGAGGTAACGCCCGAACGCAAGGGCTCCAGATCAGACGCATAGTCCGGCACAAATACTTCTCCCATGCCACCGATAACATATTAAAAATCAATAAGATAACAATCGGTTGACTTTTGTTAAGAAAACGGGCTCTGCCCCAACCTATCCTTCCTGGATCCGTTTTTGTCTGGTGTTCTCAAATTCCTGAACAAACCTGGATACGCCGGAGTCGTTCCCAGCCGTTCAATCACCCGGTTTTGGCAGAAAATACCGCCCTTGGTCCATCAGGGCAGATCGGAAGGACAAATAAAAACCGCACCCGAGGGCCTCGGGTGCGGTTTTTATTTGAAAGGAAATGGAATTACATCCTTTGGTCTTCGATACCGACTTCAACCGGCTTTTGGCTGCTGGTCAATTCATTAAGCAATTCCTGAACATTAACGGTAGCAAAACTACTGGCATAGTCGGACATCGCATACGGGATAATCAGGTCATTCCCGTTGATAATCCCCCCGCAACTATAGACGACATTCGGTACGTATCCTTCGCGTTCATTCTCGTCGGGGCTCAACAGTGGTTCTTTTGTCCGGCCAATGACAATGCTGGGATCATTTAAATCCAGTAAAAAAGCGCCAATGGCATACTTTCGCATGGGGCCAACCCCGTGACTAAGCACCAGCCAGCCCGCTTCGGTTTCGATGGGGGAACCGCAGTTACCGAGCTGAACAAATTCCCAATGATAAGTCGGTTTCAGCAGAACTTCTTTCGATTGCCAGAAATATAGGTCATCGGAGTACATCAGGTAAATGTTCTCTCCATCCTGGCGTGAAAGCATCGCATACCGCCCATTGATTTTCCGGGGAAACAACGCCATCCCCTTGTTCTGCACTTCGGCCCCGTTCAGGGTATTGATACTGAAGTGCGTAAAATCCTTGGTCATGAGCAGTTGCGGAAAGGTCACCTGACCGTTGTAGGCTGTATAGGTCGCATAGTAGGTCACTTCGCCATCGTCATCGACAAACCGCACAAAGCGGGCATCTTCAATCCCGTTGGTTTCGTTGGGCGAAGTCGGAAAAATACAGCGTTCATCCAGGCTCTGGTCGTCGTCAAAATCAAGTTCGTAGTTCGACCGAGCCAGTGTCCGCAAACTACTTGCAATAGACTCGTACTCAACATGATGCCGGTATTGACTCAGGACCCGTTTCAGCCGGTCTTCCATTTCTTCCAGCGCAAACTCTTCTCCCAAACCGCTCATCATCATGTCCGAAATGGAGTTCGACAGCCGTAGTTCGTAGAGTTTCCGCTCAAACTGCGCCCGATTAAACCGGTGATTCGGTACAATTTCCGGAGAGGTAACATACCGCGACGGTTTGCGAAGAATGATTTTACTATCCTGATCGATATAGCCCATGCGGAACGTGATCGACGAAATATGCCCTTCGCCGGTCGCCCGCATGCTCAGAATGAACCGTTTGAAACCCGGAGGAACGTTGGACTGGTCGGGATGCCATACGATCGACGGATTGAATAAGGCCGCCGATTCGAGCGAATATTCCATCGTAAAATACGCACCCAGCAGTAATTTCCGCTCCAGTGACAGCGGCTCGTCGGTCAGGAGCTGTGGTTTTATATGGTTAAACCGTTTCAGGAAAAACCGCTCCAGTTTATAATGTCGGCTGCCAAATTCACGAATTACTTCGCCTAATTTACGTTCGGCTTCTTCTTCCGTCATTGCGTTAACCCGGGCAATAATTTTCAGTACACGGGTTGAACTACTCAGTTCAAAAGGTCGGAAAAGAACACGGGTGGGATCGGGCCGGATTACAATACCGGTTCGGGTTGCCTTGATCATAGTTAATAAAAATAGTACCGACAGCAAACGAATGGAATAAGGGGCTAAACGGGCGTATCAGACGATCCCGCTTCACCCCCTCATATTACTGCCTTCAACGTTTATACTAACAATGTTAGTGCCGTATTTGCTTTTTCGGTATCAGAAATTTGTTTTTGAGTCAAATGAAGTTCCGTTAAGGCCAGCAAATAGGCCAGCGTCGATTCGGCCCCCTGATTCTGGTTGACGCGATCCACGTGCAAACCATCCCGGCAACCGCCCGTATTGGGATCAAAAACCGACAGGCCCAGATCATTATGGCCAGTAAACCATTTGAAGATTTTGGTGGCCCGTTTGAGCCAGATGGCATCGTGCGTCACCCGATAAGCGGCCAGACAGGCCGAAACCGAACCCTGGGCTTCGAGCGGTTGCTGATCAAAATAAGCCCGTTCGGCTCCTTTGACGTAAAAGCCGTTGGAACCAATCGGCTGAAAATACCCCGTACTGGATGCACTGCTGCCGGTCATCTGCAAACCAATCAGCCAGGTCAGGCTTTTGACGCCCAACGCCATCACGTTGGCATCCTGCAAGGTTTCACCGGCGCAAATCAGGGCGTGCGAAAGTTTGGCATTGTCATACGTCAGGTACCCTTCGAACCACGGCCATTCCTTCGACGTGCTGTCGTTGTACCGAATCAGCATTTTATCGACCAATTGCTGGAGAATGGTTTTCACCAGCCGGTCGTTCCCAAACCGCTTCAGGTATTCACAGGCCCCCAGAATGCCGAACGCCCAGGCCCGGGGCGACGGCAGATCAATCAGCGACGGCAGGGCCTGGTGCAACATCGGCATGGCCCAGGTCACAAGATTTTTATCGGCTGTCCGGCCTACACAGGTTCCAAGCGCCCACAGCGCCCGGCCCGTGCTGTCGTCGGAGCCAATATCTTCGAGCCAGCGCCGGTCGTAGCTCATGAAATTCCGGAACTGCCCGCGTCCCTGAATGTAAGCGTAGTTCAGAAAAGCTGCGTAATTATCCGCCAGTTGTGCCAGTTTACGGTCGCCCAGACCGGCCTCTTCCACCATGACAGCCAGAATGAGCGCCCGGGCATTGTCGTCGGTGCAGTAACCTTCTTCGTAATGCGGCAAATGGTAGCGGGCGTGCTGAATGATTCCCGTCGAATCAGAAAGACGGTAAATATGATCCAGTCGAATCGGCGGTAATTTATAGGTTCCGTTACCGTTTCCGTTCAGCATGGCCAGCGGACTGCCGGGAAGGGCGATGGGCTGCTGCCGGGCTTCCACGAACGTCTGGACATAACGTTCCATCACCCGCTCCCAAATCATACTCCGGCCCAGCATATAGGCTTTTTTCCGCATTCCGTGCCGCAGGGATTCGTCACTCATCAGGTTGATGATGGCATCGGCGACGGCCTCCGAATCGTTGAACGGCACCAGGACCCCACGCCCGTCGGCCAGCAACTCCTCGGCATGCCAATAGGGGGTCGAAACGACGGCCTTGCCGCATCCGAACGCGTACGACAGGGTTCCCGACGTAATCTGGGCCGGATTCAGGTAGGGCGTAATGTAAATATCCGTCGCTCCCAGAAACTCAATCAGGTTGTCCAATTCAACAAACTGATTGAAAAACCGGACGTTATTTTTAACTCCGCAATCCTCCGCCAGCTTTTTCAAACTCTCCCGGTATACTTCGCCCTGATCGCGAACCAGATTCGGGTGCGTCGCGCCCAGTACGATATAAACCGTATCCGGAAACCGCTCGACAATCCGGGGCAGGGCCTTGATCACATTTTCAATTCCCTTGTTGGGCGACAAAAGCCCGAAGGTCAGCAACACCTGTTTGCCTTCAATCCCAAACCGGTCCTTGTGAAAATGCGGATCGACGAAGGGCATATCGGGAATACCGTGGGCAATGACGTCGATTTTATCCTCGGGCACTTCGTAGATATCTTTCAGAAACTGCCGTCCTTTTTCGGTCATCACAATGACCCGTGCCGACAGATCGGCAATGGTTTTCAACACCATGAGCTGATCCTGATCGGGATTCCGTAAAACCGTGTGAAAAGTCGTGACCACGGGCATGGTCAGGTTCCGCAACAAGGTCAGAATGTAGTTCCCCGCCGTTCCGCCATAAATCCCGTATTCGTGTTGCAAACAGACGACTTCGGTATTCATCGAGTTCAGAAACTCGGCGGCTTTTTTGTATGAATTCAGATCGTGCTGGTAAAACTCGTAGCGTACTTCTTCCGGATAATCATAACCCTCCGGCACATCATTGACCGACACCACCATCGCCGAAGAGTCCGGATAAAAACCCGTGAACGATTTATACAAATCGGAGGTAAAAGTAGCGATTCCGCATTGCCGAGGAAGATAATCGCCAATGAATGCGACACTAGTGGGCATGTGCACACTGTGCGCTGCGTTTTGCAATGGGCTAGAATTCATAATTATTCTAAGGAATAATAGTAGATAAATTATCCGTATACCGAACTGGTTTAGCGAACAGATGGACAGGCATGCATCTATTAAAGGTTAACCCGGAAGGGGGGTAAGTTGTTTAGCCAATTTTTGTTTTAATTATCCTGAGCGCACTTTTTTCAACCGGCTCCCTCCGAAAAACCGGCTGCTTCCGCTCATTTTCAGACGAAAAAGAACGGAAAACGCAGTTTCTGAAGGGATTTGGAAAAGCCGCCCCCGGGGTGATTATCAAAATTGTACATTTTATTTAAAGCCCGGATTGAACAGGCTCCGCACGTTCCTTTCCAAAAATCACCCAATTTTAGTACCTTGCGCCCTTATCGTCTGCTCTGTTTTGATGTTCTGGCACCGCGTTTCGGATTTCATTCTAAAAAATCGCATCCTCCTGCTCATTGTCATTTTTGTAGGAACGGTTTTCATGGCGTACCAGGTTACCCGGATTCAACTCTCCTATGAAGTCGCCCGGATTCTTCCGTCGAACGACCCTGATTTTGAACTCTACGAATCTTTCAAAAAACGGTTTGGTGAAGACGGCAGCGTGATGGTCGTCGGAATCGAAACCCCGGACCTCTACAAGCTCCCGGTTTTCAACGGCTGGTACCAGCTGAACCAGGATCTTAAAAAATCGCCCGGTGTACAGACCGTGCTTTCGGCCGCCAGTCTGGTTCGGATTGTCCGCAACGACAGCATCAAACAGTTTCAGGTTTTCCCGATTACCCCCCGCCCCCTGATCTCCCAGGCCGAAGCCGACAGTATTCGGTCTCTGGTGGCGTCCCTGCCTTTTTATCAGGGTTTTGTCGCCGACAGCGCCGGGAAGGCGCACCTGATGGCGATTACGTTCAACCAGAAAACACTCAATACCAAAGACCGACTCGGTTTTGTGCTCGAAATTGAGAAAAAGGTCCGGGCGTTCGGTGCCAAACACAACATCCCGGTTCATCTGTCGGGGATGCCCTACATCCGGACCAAATTTACGGGCAAGGTCAGCAACGAAATGGTGCTGTTCATGGGGCTGGCATTTGCCGTTACGGCCGTTATCCTGCTCTTTTTTTTCCGGTCTATTGTGGCGGTTTTGGCCGCCATCAGCATCGTCGGCGTCGGCGTGGTCTGGTCGCTCGGTTTTCTGGTGCTGTTCGGGTATAAAATCACCTTGCTGACGGGTCTGCTGCCGCCCCTGATCATTGTCATCGGGATTCCCAATACGATTTTCCTGATCAATAAATATTTCGAAGAATACAGCCAGCACGGCGACAAAGTCCGGGCGCTCAACATCGCCACCGAAGCTATTGGCGAAATGACGTTTTTTGCCAACGTCACCACGGCCATCGGTTTTTTTGTCTTTTATTTTGCCAGCAGCCCCATGCTCGCCCAGTTTGGCTTAGTGGCAGCTTTGGGCGTTGTGGTTACCTATGTAATTTGCCTGATTCTGATTCCGATTGTTTTCGGGTATTTACCCGAGCCATCGTCGCGGCAACGCGGGCATATGGAAAGTCGCTGGGTGGTTTCGTTTCTCACCTGGGTCAACAAGACCGTACACCATCGTCGGCGGGTCGTCTACGCCGTGATCGGGATTCTGGTGGTCGTCAGCCTGATAGGCGCTTTGCAAATTAAGGCCGTCGGTTACGTTGTCGATGACCTGCCGAAGAACGATCCAATTTATACGGACCTTAAATTCTTCGAAAAGAATTTTCGTGGTGTGCTGCCTTTTGAAGTATCGGTTGATACCCGCCAGCCCGGCCGGGTGCTGACGCCCCCCACCCTGACCAAGATGCGGTTATTGCAGCGGGAGTTTGAAAAATATCCGGAATTCACGCGCCCGCTGTCGGTGGTCGAAGCCGCCAAGTTTCTCTACCAGTCCTACCGCGGGGGGGATCCGAAATATTACGTCTTGCCGGGGGCACTCGAAATGGGCAAGCTGGCAGCCTATGCGCCCCAGATGCAGGGGCAGGGCAATGTCTTCAAAGGCTTTCTGGACAGCACCCGCCGGTATACGCGTGTCAGTTTTCAGATGGCCGATGTCGGTACGGTCCGCATCCGTGAGTTGCTCACGAAGCTCCAGCCCAAAGTCGATTCCATTTTCAACATCGACGCCGAAACCGGCAAGCGGGTTTCCAACGGCGATATGTACGACGTTCGGATTACGGGCAGCAGTACCATTTTCACGAAAGGCAATGAGTATCTGGTCGATAACCTGAAGGAAAGTGTTTATCTGGCGGTCATTCTGATTACGGCCCTGCTGGCCCTGCTGCTGCGCGATGTTCGAACCGTGATCATCTGTTCGCTCCCGCGCATCGTTCCGCTGATCATCACGGCGGGAATTATGGGCTTTTTTGGCATTCGGCTCAAACCGTCGACGATTCTGATTTTCAGTGTGGCTTTCGGGATTGCCTCCGACGGAACGATTTACTTTGTGGCCCGTTACCGCGAAGAACTCCGGCGCGGACTGAGCATTTCCAAAGCGATTTCCAACACCATTCATCAGGCCGGAATCAGCATGATTTATACCGCCTTCATTCTGTTTGCCGGTTTTGCCATCTTTGCCTTCTCGACCTTCCAGGGAACCGTTGCGCTGGGTGTGCTGGTGTCGATCACGCTTCTGATGGGCATGGCGGCCAACCTCATTCTGCTTCCGGCTTTCCTGCTCTCGCTCGACAAACGAAAAAGTCGCAAGGCATTGATCAACAACGAAAGCCCGGTCTGAGACGGCGTTCACCACACCGGGTCCTTGTTCTTCAGAAAAGGGCGGTTTTGTCCGCCGTCGCCACTAATTTATCAGGCCAATAAACCGAACTACGATCCTGCGGTTATTGGCTTAATAGCCAGGAAGAAACCAGTAACATGCTTCAATTTAATGCGTACCATCCTTCGCTCGACTACATTGTCTATTCAGAATCGGACGGTAGTTACACGGCCAACCCCGTGGCCGCGCTTATTCTGACCGGTCGACGGAAAGATGTGACCTTTCTCTATTTTTACAATTAAAAAACAACGCCCGGCGGTATCCGTCGGGCGTGTCTGCTTTCTTAACCGTAACATTTTAGTCGTGCGAAAACCTTTAAACGCGCTCAAATGTACGGTTTTTTGTTCGAATATAATATACTTATCGCATATTTTTAAAAACATATTTATCTTATATCATATCCTTGGCTGGTAGTCGTTCGTTAATTGTCTGCCTTCACCCCGGATGCATCCGACACCAGCGGAGGAGAAGCCGGCAGAACGGTATTTCCCCGGCTAAAGGAGATCAGCGCCCCGACCAGGACCAGACCCGTCATCGTCAGATACGTATAATGCATCCCCCGTAATTGGGCCGTAATGGATTCAGACTCCAGCCCTTCGGCCAAAGCAAACCGGTTGCGGGAACTGTACCAAACGGCAGCCGCCAGGGCAATGCCGACCACAAACCCCAGGTTTCGCATAAAGGCAATCATACTGCTGGCGATTCCCCGCTGGGCAACGGGCGCCGAATTGAGGGCACTGCTGCTGTTAGGCGACTGAAACAGCCCAAATCCCAGACTAACCAGCGCCGTGCGCCAGACCACATCGGTCCAGATCCAGTGGCTATCCAGAAACGAAAGGGCAAAATAACCGCAGGCCGCGATCAACAGGCCGGTACTGGACAACCAGCGCGTCGAAATTCGGCTGGACAGGTAACCGCCCAGCGGAGCCACCAGGCTCAGGGTCACCGGACCGGCCAGTAACACCAGGCCCGCCCGATCGGGCGTAAGATCCAGCACCTGTTGCAGAAAAAAAGGAATAACGAACAGATTGCCGCCCGAAGCCAGAAAACCGCAAAAAGCAGCCAGAATGGCTGCCGTATAGGGCCGAATCCGGAACAGGCTCAACTGGAGCATCGGTTCCTGCACCCGGTTTTCCCAGAACAAAAACAGCAGCAGCAAGACCAGGCCGGTGGACAACGACGCCACCACGAACGGGTGATTCCAGCCGTAGTGCGGGTCCGAGCCAAAATCCAGACCGGTGAGCAGCGTGGTTACGCCCACCAGAAACAGACCCGCTCCCACCAGATCGAAGCGTTGGCCCGGCATCTTCGGGCTCTCGGGCAGGATGGCCCACGCCCGCCAGATGGCCAGCAAGCCAATCGGTACATTCACAAAAAAGATACTGGACCAGCCGAATTTCGCCAGCAGAAAACCGCCGATCACCGGTCCGGCGCTGGAGCCAGCCGCGACCACCGAGCCCATGATGCCCATCGCCTGCCCGCGTTCGTGGGGTGCAAAGGTATCCCCGATGATGGCCGGTCCTACGGCGTAAATCATGGCCGCACCCAACCCCTGCACCACCCGAAAACCTACCAGCGACCAGAGGTTCCAGGCCAGTCCGCAAAGCAGCGACCCCAGCACGAACACGCAGAAACCGGAAATATAAATCTGCCGCCGGCCCACCCAGTCGGAGATTTTCCCCATGATGAGCAGCGTGCTGGTGGTGGTCAAGAGGTAACAGATTACAATCCACTCGACGCTGTCGCCCGCGCCCAGTTCCCGCCGGATGGTGGGCAGCGCAATATTGACAATACTGCTGTCGAGCGTGGACATGAACGTACCAAACATGAGGGTCCCCAGAATCAGCCATTTGCGGGAAGATGTCGGTGGTGGACCAGTAGTGGGAGCAGACACACGCAAAACCGTTAATTCCGTGGTATAACCGGGCCAGGCCGGTTCTTGTTCTTAACAGACCACTCACGAATTCGCCGTTTTACACCTCTTCCAGCAGACTCTGAAACGTGACGTATTGATTGCCAAACCGTTGCTGGAGTTTTTCCAGCAAGGCATCCGAATGATATTTTTGAAAACGGAAGAAATCCAGCTTGCTCCGGAACGAATACTGAAAAGTATAGGTCGCCCCGTTATTATCGACTTCGGTCAGCAGGTGCAGGATTTTATGGTCCAGCGGCAGCCCGGTTGCCAGCACCGCCGGCTGGTGCTCGGTCCGCATCCAGTGTAACCATTCGCGCTCGACGGCCTTGTCGATGTTTACTGTTAAGTTGTAAAGAATCATGAAAGCGAATAAAGAAGTCAATCAATAGACAAAGAACGCCCGTTCCCGAGGATTTAACAGCAAATTCCCGGTTTTTGTCCGCAATCTTCCTCTGTTTCTCGTCCGATGTAGCCGCAAATGTTGTTTCTTTGCCATCAGACAAATCCTTCTCACTCATGTATAATATTTTACTTCACCTACATTCGGGACTTCGCTGGGTTGTATTGTTGCTGTTGCTCGCTGCTATCGCCACCGCATTTCGGAAATGGCAGGGCCGCGATGAATACACGGCAGGCGACAACAAATTGTACGTCTTTGCCATGGTTGCCACGCACACCCAATTCCTGATCGGCCTGATCCTGTATTTCCTCAGCCCCAAAGTAGGTATCGGTACGGGTATGGACTTCGGCACGATCATGCGCGAGAGCCTGTACCGGTTTTACACCGTCGAACACATCGTGGGCATGCTGATCGCAGTAGTCCTGATCACCATCGGGCGGTCGAAATCACGGCGGCTCAATGGCCCGATTCAGAAACACCGCACAGTTTTCATTTTCTTCGGTCTGGGGCTGCTCGTTATTCTGGCTTCCATTCCCTGGCCATTCCGTATTCCCGGCGCGGGCTGGTTTTAACGGTCGGGCCGGAACGGAAGTCCAGAGAGCGGGTCCGTTGGTTGTTCCTGGGTGACGCTTTTCGTTTTCTGCCCATGCCCCCAGCGCTCCGTACCGAACGGCCCTAAACCGGATTCAGCCCAATGCCGCTGAACGGGAGGAGATTAAGTCGGAACTAAGGCTTCCACTGGCTGTGCTGACCATCCGGGATGCCCCTTCGCGAAGGCCTTTCAGCCCGGCTAACCGGGCTTAGTATGCATGAAATCCGAAACCGTTCGTCAATTTTCTGGCGGTTTCGGATTTAATTGTTTATAGCTTTCGGTTTACGATTTCGGTGAGCGGCCTTCATACACCGCGTCTATCAACCCACCGTAACCTGAAAACCATACTTTTACTACCACACACCATGATCAAAACCCGTCCTTTACCCCTTGCACCAGACCAGCAACTACGGAATATTGGCTGGAACTGGATGCTCGGTACCGATACGCTATCATATTTAACCAACGAAGTGGTGGTGGTCAGCCCGGCGGAAGCGGACGCGTATTACGAAGCGGCCAATCAACTCTTTGAAATGCTGGTCGAAGCCGGTCAACACGTGATCGACCACAACCGGTTCAGCGAACTGGGCATTCCGGCCAACCTCGTCGAGCTAATCAAACTGTCGTGGAACGATGAGCGGAATATTCAACTCTACGGCCGGTTTGATCTGGCGGGTGGCATCGATGGGCACCCGATTAAACTGATTGAATTCAACGCCGACACGGCCACCTGCATTCCCGAAACAGCCGTGGTTCAATACGCCCATCTGCGCGCCAACGGACTGGACGAGGAGCGCCAGTTTAATTCGGTGTATGAAACGCTGGTTACGCAGTTCCGCGAAATCCGGACGCAGAACAGCGACCGGGAGCCGACCCTGCTCCTGTCGGCCATGCGCGGTTTTCCGGAAGACGACAGCAACGTGGCGGTGCTGGGCGAAGCCGCCCGCGAAGCCGGTTTTACGGTTGATTTCGAATACATCGATAAAGTTGAATTTTCGGCGGGGGAAGGCATTTTCCGGCAAAATCCGGAAACCGGTCATTTCGAAAAATTCGATTTCTGGTTCAAGTTACTGCCCTGGGAATACATCGGGTACGAAGAACCCGACCTCGCCCAGATTTTGACCAATGCCGTCCGTCAGCGCCAGGTCGTCGTGCTCAATCCGGCGTATTCGCTGCTGTTTCAGTCAAAATACATCCTGAAAATTCTCTGGGAATTGTATCCCTATCATCCGCTGCTGCTCCAGACCGAAAACCGCCCGCTGACCGACCGGCCTTTCGTCGAGAAAGTGCTGTTCGGGCGCGAAGGAGCCAACGTCCGGATTCTGGATGAGCAGGGACGCGTCCAGGCTGAAGCCGACGGAGAGTACGATGAACACCCTAAAATCTACCAGGAGTATGTCGATTTCCCGACCGATGCCGCCGGAAACCACTACCAGGCCGGAGTGTTTTTCGCGGGTGAAGGCTGCGGGCTGGGCTTCCGGCGCGGGGGCGTGATTCTGGACAATAGCGCCCAGTTTGTCGGCCATGTGGTGGAATAAATAGTCGAACCAGCATCGATGCTACGATCCCGTCTGTTAACATTTCTTAACAGGCCGAAGTCCATGAATCCCTGCATCTTTGCCGGAACGTTAACATCCTGCCCGGCCGATGAGACTTTTTCTGGTTTCCATTTTTCTATTTGGCTCCCTGAAGGCATTCGGGCAGTATAGCCAACGACAGGTCGGCCGGTGTACGGTTTTTACCATTCCGTTTGAAAACGACTCCGCTACGTTTGCGGTAAATGTACCCCCGGCGGAATTAAAAGCGCCAAAGGCTATTCTCCTTTTCAGACAAGGTTCTTTACCAATTCCCCTGTTTACGAAAGATTCCAAATCGCAGGTACCCGCGCTAACCGAGTTACCCGGTACATTTTCCACGTATAAAGCCGAGTATTATAGCATCATCATTGCCAAACCGGGCGTTCCGCTGGTTGTCGACGAATCGTACCTCGACTCCCTGTTTTCATCCTCGCACTCCGCCAGGCGAAACTCATTTTCGGCCACCTATTTTGCGCATAATTACCTGGATTACTACGTCCGCCAAACGAATGCGGTTTTAGCTTTTTTAGTACAACAGCCTTGGGTGGATGCAAAGCGGGTCGCGCTGGTGGGTGGTTCGGAAGGGTACCATGTGGCCATTAAAACCGCCTATACCAATCCAAAAGTAACGCACCTTGTCGCTTTTTCGGGGAGTTTGGAAGGCCGGTTGCAGGGAATGATCCGAACGGAAAGAACAAAAGGGTATACCGGCGAATACACGCAGGAAGAAGCGCAGCGCCGGGTCGAGGAATTGCAAAAAGAGTGGGTTGCCATTTGTGCCGATTCGCTGAATACCCGCTCAATTACGGGCGATCCAAACCGGACCATGTACTCTTTTTCACATAACCAGAACATCAACTATCTGCTTGCGCTCACGATCCCGATCTGCATCGTTTATGGCGCAGCTGATGTCCACGCCCATTCGAACGATATTCTTCCGCTGGAATTCGCCCGCCGGAAAAAGACCAATTTAACCGTAAAAGTATACCCCGGCCATGATCACACGTTTCACAAAATCACCTACGATTCGGCGGGAAAAGCGATTCGCAAGGCGTATAACGGCGAGCAGGTGCAGCACGATTATTTGGAGTGGCTAATGCAGCACTGAGCTTTGGGGATGGGCTTACCCCATCAGCAGCGACTCCGCTCCGTCGATCCAGATCGGTGTGCCGGTGATGTGGCTGGCCCGGTCCGACGCCAGAAACACCACCAATTCGGCCACCTGTTCGCTGGAGCCGGGTTGGCCGTCGGTCAGTGGAATGGTGCCCTCCGGAAATTCGACCGGTTCTTTGGCCGACTCAATGTCGCGTTTTTCGGTGCTGTCGTCGATCTCGGTTTTGATCGCTCCGGGGCAAATAACGTTCACCCGGATGCGGTGCTTGGCCAGTTCCAGCGCGGCCATTTTCGTAAACGCTACCTGCCCGGCTTTGGTGGTTGAATAGGCGGTCGCACCCGTGTTACTGAAAATCCGCGTGCCGTTGACCGACGAGGTAATGATGATCGAGCCACCGGTTTCTTTCAGCAGCGGAACAGCGTATTTCACCGTCAGGAACGTTCCCCGCAGATTGATGGTCATGGTTTTGTCCCATTCATCGGGTTCCAGTTCTTCGATCGGTGCCCATACCCCGTTGATGCCGGCGTTGGCGAAAACGATGTGCAACCCGCCAAACTGGTTTTGTAGTTCCGCAAAGGCGTTCTGCATTTCGTCCGGTTTGGCAATGTCGGCCAGCAGGGCAATGGCTTCGCCCCCCTCCTGCCGAATCTGCCGAACCGTTTGCTGCAATTCGCTGTTGGTGCGGCCCAGAGCAGCCACACGCGCTCCACGGCGCGCCAGTAACAAAGCTGCGGCTTTGCCAATTCCCGAACCCGCCCCTGTTACCAATGCTACTTTTCCGGTAAATTCCTTATCTTGACTCGTCATCTGGTTTCAAGTTGTATTGCCCTCTGCCTATCTACCCGGACCTTGCTCGTTTTGTTAGAAAATCCTTGTTTTCTTTTTAAACTTCCTATCCAATGTCCAATTTGGAGCTGGTTTAAACCCAGGCTGTTCCCGCCTAACCGTCTCGCATCCATGAACAACCTGAGTCTTTACAGCATTGCCAGTGTTTACATTCTATCGGGCTTTCTCCACTTTTTCCGGCCCGAACCGTACCGCCGGATCATGCCGCCCTACCTGCCATACCCCTCGATTCTGGTGTTCGTCAGCGGAATGGCCGAGCTGGTGCTGGGCGTGGGACTGCTTTTTCCGGCAACCCGCACCCTGGCGGCCTGGGGCTTGATCCTGTTGCTGATTGCCGTTTTCCCGGCCAATCTCTACATGGCAACCTCGGACCAGTTTCCGGACACCCCGGCCTGGCTGCGGTGGGGGCGACTCCCCCTGCAACTGGTCCTGATCTGGTGGGCCTGGCGCTTTACCTAACGGCCTGAATCCGGGCGGTTTTTGCGCCACCGCAGCCCTTCCTCCACCGGTCCTTCCAGCGAAAAACCGTTCTTCTGCAAAACCCGTTGCGACGCAATATGGTTTTCGGGCGTATCGGCCACCACGGTTTTCACGGTCGGTTGTTCAAAAATCCAGCCCAGAAAGGAGGAAACCGCTTCCGTTGTGAAGTTCTGTCCTTCAAACTTTTTATCCACGAAATAGCCAATCATCGTCTGCCCGCTGGCATCCGGCAAACCGGCCACGCCAATACCGCCAATGGTCAGGTTCAGCGCCCGGTGAACCACCAGCCAGTGGGTATACCAGCACCAGTGATCGGGATAGGCCCGGACATTAGGAATGACATACTGCCTGATCGCTTCGTCGAATTCGGCGGCAAAGTTTTCGTCGGTCAGTGCTAAACGGGAAATGGCCAGCCCCCGCGCCGTTTCCATTCTCGAACGGCTTATGGCCAGTTGTTCGAGGGAGGAAAGGGGTAAGGGAATAAGTTGTAATCGGGTTGAAATCAGAGAAGTCATTGGAGTAATGGTTAGCAAATTGAACGTAAAAGCACTAGGAGATCAGGCCACGCTACGCAGTGGCCCTTGATCCCGGCGGATCAATTAGTAAACCAGTCCAGGCAGAGAGCCGGAAATCAGTGAGGTTTTCAGAGGCTGTTGGTTAAAACCGCCCTAAAAGTAACTCCGAAACGCATACGGTTTTTAGTTATGTCCGTTGTTTTGAGGCAACGGTACAACCGGAAAAAGGACCAGCGGTCGTTGTCCCGCGTCGATGGCGACCGAGTGAATCAATAAAAAAATTACTTTTACGGTTTTCAAGCCATTAACAACTGAACCACAACATGAACCTCAGAGAATCGCTTCTCCTGGCGGTCGGCGGAATGTTACTGTTTGCCGCCTGTAAATCGGAAAAGGAAGAAACCGCCCGCACCGTATTTTTCGATAAAACCGGGATGGATACGACCGTGACGCCGGGCAATGATTTCTTTTCGTATGTCAACGGAACCTGGATCAAAAACACGCCGATTCCGGACGATCAGTCCGGATGGGGTTCTTTTTACATCCTCTACGAAGAAAACCAGAAAAAAACGCGCGCCATTCTGGAAGAAGCCGCAGCCGCCGGAGCCGCCAAGGGCAGTACCGAACAGAAGGTGGGCGATTTTTTTGCCAGCGGGATGGATACAGTGGCCATCGAGCAGAAAGGCTATGAACCGCTCAAACCGGAACTGGCCAAAATTGCTGCCCTGCAGGATTACAAACAAGCTCTGAATTACATGGCTGCCGACGAAGCCAACCGGGGCGGAGCGCTGTTTGGCTTTTACGTGAACGCCGACGACCGGCGGAGCGATATCAATCGAATCAATTTCGTACAGGCCGGATTAAGTCTGCCCGAAAAGGAGTATTATTTCAAAACCGACGAGGAAACCAAAAAAGTCCGGGCCGCTTTTGTCACCTACATCACCCGGCTCTTCACGCTCACCGGCCTTGATTCAACGACGGCCCGCAAAAAAGCCGACGGCATTCTGGCGTTTGAAACCAACCTTGCCAAGTCCCACAAGGCCGCTGCCGACCTGCGTGACCCGATCAGGAATTACCACAAATACGCCGTTGCCGACCTCAACAAAGTGACGCCCAACATCGACTGGACAACCCTGCTGAGCACGATGACGGCCAAAACCGATACCGTACTGGTCAGCCAGCCCGAATATTATCAGGCGCTTGGCAACCTGCTGGCTTCGACGCCCATCGATGTCATCCGGGACGTCCTGGCGTTTGATTTCATCGACAATAACGCATCCCTGCTGAGCAAACCGTTCGTGCTGGCCAAGTTTGAGTTTGCCGGCAAAGTGCTGTCGGGCCAGAAATCGCTGTCGGAGCGCTGGAAACGGGTCGCCGACAATACGGATAACTACCTGGGCGAGCTGCTGGGGCAGGTTTGGGTAAAAAAATACTTTACGCCTGAAGCCAAAGAACGGATGCTGACGCTGGTGGATAACCTGCAGAAAGCCTACCGGAACCGGATTGAGAAACTCGACTGGATGTCGCCCGAAACGAAAAAAGTGGCCCTGGAAAAACTCGACGGCATCACCCGTAAAATCGGCTATCCCGACAAATGGAAGGATTATTCGGATGTAGAGATCAAGCGGGACGACTATTTTGGAAATATTCAGAGCGCCCGCAGGCACAACAACAAAGAGAATATGGGCAAAATCGAAAAACCGGTGGACCGCAGCGAGTGGGGCATGACCCCTCCGACGGTGAACGCCTACGCGAACCCGACCTTTAACGAAATCGTGTTTCCGGCCGGGATTCTGCAATTCCCTTTTTTCGATAAAGACGCCGACGACGCCATTAACTACGGGGGCATTGGGATGGTAATCGGCCACGAATTGACCCACCTGTTCGACGATCAGGGCCGGCAGTACGATGTGAAAGGAAACCTGCGCGACTGGTGGCAGAAGGCCGATGCGGACAAGTTTACGGCCAAGGCCAATCAGGTGGTGAATCAGTATAACGGTTATACGGTTTTGAACAACCTGAACCTGAACGGTCGCCTGACGCTGGGTGAAAACCTGGCCGATCTGGGTGGTTTGGCCATTGCTTATGATGCTTTCAAACTAACCGACCAATGGAAAAGTGACGAAAAAATCGACGGTTTTACGCCCCAGCAGCGGTTTTTTCTCGGTTTTGCCCAAATCTGGCGAACCAAAATCCGGGACGAAGCCCTGCGGGTTCGGGTGCAAGCCGATCCGCATTCGCCGGCCAAATTTCGGGTGAATGGCCCGCTGTCGAACTTCGCCCCCTTCTACCAGGCGTTTAACGTAAAACCGGGGGAGAAACTTTATAAACCGGAAGTCGATCAGACGCGGGTCTGGTAGTCTACTTTCCTCCGCCGACCGTACTTATTGAAATGTATTTTTTGAAAGGGGTGGACTTTGGCCCTCCGCGCCGAAAGCCACCCCTTTTTTATCGCTCTGCCCTAAACCCATTTCGTTGGCAGAACAACGCAACGAACTTACTGTCATGGACGAAAGTCAGATTTCGCTGATCAAAAATTCCTGGAATTCCCTCCTTCCTCAGAAAGAAGAAACCGGCAGCCTTTTTTACCAGACCTTATTCCAGGATGACACCTCCCTCCGTTACCTGTTCGGCACGAATTTGACGGGACAAATCCGGAAGTTCATGGACATGATCAACTTCATTGTCGATCAGCTGCACCACCCTGATCAGCTGGAAAAAGAATTAAAGGCCCTGGCCCACCGGCATTTTCAGTACGGCGTTCTTTCGGTCGATTACGATACCGTCGGAAAGGCGTTACTGAAAACCCTGGCCAGCCAATTGCAGGAAGAATGGACGCCCGAAACGGAAACCGCCTGGCAGGAACTCTACCGAACCGTCACGCAAACGATGTTGAATAGCCTCAAATCACCCGCCTGAACTTTCAGCGCCGGGAGCTGATGTGAAAATTGGCCCCCAGTTTAATCTGCGGCCCACGATTGTTGCCCGCATAGACCGGGGCTTTATCGTAATAATTGTTTTCGATCATCAGTTCGAAACTCAGGTTATCGAGTGCCCGCACCCCTAACCCGGCTCCGATATTCAGACTGCTAAAGCCGCGTTTATCATTCGGGCCGACGTCGCTGGAACGAAACTTCCCGATATTAAAACCGCCTTCGCCAAAAACGTAAAAATTGTTCTGAACCGGATAATACCGGACAAAGGCACCCGCCGAATTGGCCCGGTAGCTGGTTTTGGCCCGGCTTTCAAAGGCCCCCCGCAACCCAATCGCAAAGCCACGCTGGAGAAAAAAGCCCACCCGGGGCGTAAAAGCCGTATACAATCCCTGTCCTTTGCCGATGGCAAACCCTAAACCCAGGCCAATAAAGGCCGCATTGCGCTGGAACCAGGGCGAACCGGGTCGCTCGAAATCCGATAGATTTTCGTCCGATAGGCGCTTGCTGGTGTTGAATGTGGTATCCGGTTGCGTTGCGACGGCGGGCTCCCGACGGAGCGTGTCGGTTACCTGCGCCTGCGTGACAATGGCATTTATCAGACAAAGGCTTGTCAGAATGATAAGCCGGTTGGTGAACGTTTTCATGGGACGGTGTTGAATTGTCTCCATAAAACCCGGCCAGCCGGAAATTGTTATTCAACGGGAAGGCGTAAAAAAACGGCGGATAGTCCGTTGGGGCCATCCGCCGTATGGCGAAAACGTCCGTTCTATCCAGGACCAGAGAAAAACAAGCCTGGGCAACCGACTAATCCACTATCGATCAACACCCTACGCCTTTCCTGGCTTACCGTCAACTAGAGTTTGCTCAGGATGTCAATAAGTTCGCCAATCTGCTCCGCGCTGGTCGCGGGAAAGTTGGCAATCCGAATCTGGGTATCCTTGAATTGTCCGTAGCCGCTGCCGATGACCAACCCGGATTCTTTCACTTTACTGATCACCTCCGCCGACGGTTTTTGCGTATTCGCCACCACCACCGTCCGCGAGCGGTGCCGTTCTTCTTTCACAAACGGCGTAAACTGCGGGTGGCTTTCCAAGAATTTGTACAGCATTCTCGCCTTCTCTTCCGTTTCCTTCCGCATGGTTTCAATCCCGATCCGGTTGAAATCCTGCGCAATTTTGCCCAGCAGATAAATGAACAGCACGTTCGGCGTAGCGGGCGTTTCGTAGGTTTTGAAGTTTTTCCAGAGTGTCGGCAGGTTGTGGTGAGCACCGATATGCTGATCGCCATGTTTCAGCAACTCCGCTTTTTCGAGGCACTTGTCGCCGGCAATCCAGACCCCCAGACCGGCGGGCATCCCGAAGGCTTTTTGCACCGAGAAGAATGCCGTATCGATCAGTGAAAAGTCCAGATCCGGGTACGGCGCCGACGAGACCATATCGACCGCAATCAGTTTCCGGGCGTTGCTGCGTTTCAGTTTATGAATATCAACCGTTCGCATCTGCACGCCCGAACTGGTTTCGTTATGCGTTACGGCAATCAGTTCGGCGTATTCCGGCACCTGCACCTCGGCATAATCAAACCCCTCGCCGAACGGTTTTTCCTGCTTGTGCGTGTACTTCTGAAGCGCCGTCGCGTATTCGCAGAACTTCTTTGAAAATGACCCGTTCAGCAGGTGAAAACTCTCGTATTCGACACAATTGAGCAAAATCCGTTCCCACACTTCGGAGGCCGACCCGGTGAAATAAATGCCATGCGTCTCGGGAATGGTGAGCAGTTCGCGCAGTTGTTCGACGCAGAACTGGTACAGACTCCTGAATTTGGCACTCCGGTGCGAAATTGACCCAATCTGTTCATCCATCGCCGTTTGCAGATGTTGGTAAATCGTCGGATACAATTCCGCCGGTCCGGCGGTGAAGTAGGTTTGTTTCATAGTCGATCAATAAAAATACTGCCTCGTCCAATGCAGGCTATCCGGAAACATAAACTCAAATTGCGAAAACTTTTCTTCGGTCGAGAGCACAACGTTATTGGACGGATTACCCTTTTCATAGATAACCGGCAATGTTTCGCCCCGCAACCCCTGCAATTGGCCCTCCGATAGGGTACGAATCACCCGGCTTTTCCCCACAAACGATTTTTCATTAACCAAAAACCGGGTGTTCGCCCGATAATACTGCCAGTATCGGGTTTTGACCAGCTCAAAATGCGATACGGTTCCCACGGTTACGACCGATTCCTTCCGAATCTGCTTTCGCTGATAGATGGAATACATCCTGGGAGCAGCGGCCAGCAGCAGAAGAAGGGGAGTAAAAGCCAGAAGCATGACTTTTGAAGAGGGCCACTCCATTCTTTTTACTCCCTGTTCCATATCCTGTCAATGCATTAGTACAACAATCTGAATTTGATCGTATTGTCGATATGCCGCAGTTCACTGACGACCTCGTCCGAATAATCCTTGGCAATATCCGTGATCACGTAACCGATCTGATCGGTGGTTTTCAGGTATTGGCCCTGGATGTTGATGTGGTATTGGGCAAAAATAGCATTGATTTTCGCCAGAATCCCCGGTACGTTGGCGTGAATGTGCAGCAAACGGTGCGAATCTTTCAGCAACGGCAATTGCAGTTCCGGGAAATTGACACTGCCGTAGGTGCTTCCGTTGTTGATGTATTCGAGGAGTTTACCCGGCACGAAATTACCAATATTTTCCTGCGCTTCTTCCGTACTGCCTCCAATATGGGGCGTCAGAATCACGTTCGGCAAACCGCGCAACTCATTGAGAAACGGCTCGTTATTCGTTTTAGGTTCGTACGGAAACACATCAATTCCCGCACCGGCCACCTTACCACTTTTCACGGCTTCGACCAGCGCCGGCACATCGACGATATGCCCCCGCGACAGGTTCAGGAAGATGACCCCTTCTTTCATCAATCCGAATTCCCGCGCACCAATCAGGTTTTTGTTGCTGGCCCGGCCGTCGGTATGCAGGCTGATAAAATCCGAAATGGTGAGCAGTTCGTCCAGCGTTTTGCATTTCCGGGCGTTACCGAGCGCCAGCTTATCGACAATGTCGTAAAAATACACCTCCATGCCCAGCGCTTCGGCCACCACCGACAACTGGGTGCCAATGTTGCCGTAGCCCACCAGACCGAGCTTTTTGCCCCGCACTTCGAAGCTATTCTGGGCCGATTTGTCCCAAACGCCCTCGTGCATCCTGTTGCTTTTCGGAACGATGTTCCGCACCAGCATGATGATTTCGCCAATCGCCAGTTCCACCACCGAGCGGGTATTGCTGTACGGCGCGTTGAAAACCGCAATCCCTTTTTCAGTACACGTTTTCAGGTCGATCTGGTTGGTACCAATGCAAAACGCGCCGATACACATCAGCTTGTTGGCGTGTTCGAGTACGCGGCTGGTCACCTGCGTTTTCGAGCGGATACCGAGGATTGACACATCCCGGATTTTTTCGATCAGTTCTTCTTCATCCAGCGCCCCTTTCAGGATTTCGACATTGAACCCTTCGCTTTCAAACAGATTGACGGCCACGGGGTGTACGTTCTCCAGCAACAGCACCTTGATGCGGCTTTTCGGATACGACTGACTGCGACTCAGCTTGTTATGATACAGAAACTCGTCGAGCGAAGGCGCTACGTGGTCGGCTTTTTCGATCACTTTCGGACGCATGACATTTTCGGTAAACGCGTAAAACCGGTTGGCCAGCCCCGATTCGCGAATTTCGTAATCGGTATAGCCGTCTCCGATCACATAAATGTCGCCGTCCAGTTTCATATCCCGGATCAGCTTCACTTTGCCCTTGTCGGTAGCAAGCGGGTTTTCGCAATCGCAGCCCACGATGTTGCCGTCGTTGTCGAAGACAAACGTATTGGCAAACACATTCTCTTCCTTGATGCCCAGCGACGTAACGATGGGCACGATAAATTCCTTAAAACCGCTCGACACGATAAAAATATGGTCGGCATGTTCGGCCAGAAAACTCCGGTTTCGCTGGAACGAATCCGAAATTTCGTTTTTCAGCGTTTCGATCAGGGCGGGCAGGTGATCGCGGTGGGCGTTCAGCAGTTGCAGCCGCATTTCAATGGACTGCGCCAGCGAAATTTCCCCCGACATCCCCCGGTCGGTAATGATCTTGATTTTGTCGAGGATGGCGTCGCGGTCCCGGTGACCGGCCAGTGAGATTTCACCCAGCACATCCAGGGCTTCTACCTTGGTAAAGGTGCTGTCGAAATCAATAACGAAATACGTCTGTTCGAGTGTTTTGGTTAACATCGTTTTACTCCAGATTGTCGGCATTTAGTAATTCTTCCAACGCCTGCCTGAGTATCGGAAGATGCACTGTACTTATTTTCCAAATAATTCTTGTCTACCCCTTCCGGGATGGCGTCGGAACCATTCCCTGGTATTCACCCTTCAAAAACCGCAACGCCCGGTCTTCCGACCAGTAAACGTCCTTCGGATGTCCGACGGGTGTAAAACCGCAATGGCCACCCTGCGCCGGAAATTCCATCCAGACGTTCGGCAGCCGACGCCCCAGTTCTTCGGGGAAACACTCCCGCGACAAAAAAGGATCGTTTTTCGCGTTAACAATCAGGGTCGAAATCGCAATTTTATCCAGATACTGCAAGGCACTGCTTTGCTGGTAATAATCTTCGGCATCCCGGAACCCGTGCAGTCTGGCGGTGAACAGGTTATCAAACTCCCGCAAAGTTCGTACTTTTTGCAATCCTTCCGTATGAATTGTGCCCGGCATTAAGGCCGCTTTCGTAAAAACTTTTCGCTTCAGGGTCCGGTTAAACCGCTTGTTGTAAATCTGACTGTCCCAGGCTTCCAGTCGCCGGGCCGCTGTAGTCAGGTGCAACGGTACCGAAAACACCACCGCTTTCTCAATCGCCGGATGAATGGCCTCGCCCTGTTCGCCCAGAAATTTCAGCGTAATGTTGCCGCCCGCGCTGAAGCCCATCAGGTTAATATGCCGATAGCCTTTCTGCAGGGCATAATTGATCACCAGTTGCAAATCCGTTGTTTCGCCGAGGTGATAAAACCGTACCTGCCGGTTCATTTCACCGCTGCAACTCCGGTAATGCCAGGCCAGGCAATCAAAGCCGTTGGCCGTCAGGTGCCGCACCATACCGGCCAGATACTGCCGCCGGGAATCGCCTTCCAACCCGTGGGAGAGAATCGTTAAGCCGGAAGAGGAAGGCGCTGCACCACCATGTTTACCTTCTGAAAAACTCCAGTCCAGATCCAGAAAATCATCATCCGGGGTATCAATGCGCTCCCGGACATACGGCACCTCTACTTTTCGGAATAAAGCCGGAATGATGGTTTGCAAATGGCCGTTCCACAAATGAGCAGGGGAACGGTAGTCCGACGGAGAAAGCAACGGCATAAACGTCTCAAATGAAGCACAAAAGTACGACGTTCAGCGGCAAAGGGAAAATTGATTTTCCCGGAAAGCAGACCGCCATCCGTCGGTCATGCCAATTTTCGGTAGTATTTCTGCAGGTGATTGTACTATTCCGACCATCCGTTCAGCTTATTTTACTGACCAATTAAACCAAACCGTTATTTTTTGGTCCAAGTTTTGTTTTATTTGCGACGATTCATTCACCAATAAACCTTCAATTACCGATGAAAAAGGGATTGTTATTCATTGTTGCGCTCCTGATCATGGCGACTTCCACGCTGGTTTCGGCGCAGAAAAGTCCACACTTGAAAGTTGAGAGTCCCGGCAAGAGTGTGAAAGTAGTTTACGGTCAGCCGTCCAAAAAGGGGCGGGTTATTTTTGGTCCGGACGGACTGGAAAAATACGGGAAGGTATGGCGTACGGGAGCCGACGAAGCCACCGAGATTACCTTCGCCAAAGATGTTGTGTTTGGCGGAAAACCGGTAAAAGCCGGAACGTACACCCTGTTTACCATTCCCGACGAAAAAGAATGGACGGTGATTCTGAATAGCAAACTGGGCCAATGGGGCGCTTATGACTACATTGATCCGGTAAAAGGAAAAGAATTGAAAAAACTAGACGTGGCCGAGTTCAAGGTTCCGGTCAAAACCAACGCCACACCGGTCGAAAAACTGACCATTACGCCAACCGAATCGGAGGTATCGATTGCCTGGGACCAGGCCGCCATCTCGATTCCCGTTAAACCGGCAGGTTCCAAGTGAAGGAAATCCGCCGGAGCGATTCGCCGACGCACCTTGTAGGCCAATCAATACCCCGGAAACACGACAGCCCGACCATTGGCCGGGCTGTCGTGTTTCCGGGGAGTGAGGAGTTAAGAATTAAGAGTTGGCAGACGCATTAACTCATCACTCTTAATTCTTAACTCCTCAAGGTTCATCCGCATTTTTGGCGGCTGCGGTTTTGCCGGGAGCCAGTGAATTGATCCAGGCGGCAATTTTCAGGGCATCGGCTTTCGGAACCTGCGGCATCGGCGGCATTTCGGTCGCGTAATCCGGCCAGTTCTGCGGTTTTGGATTGTAGATCAGTTCCACAATTTTCTCGTTCGAATAGCCTTTTTTCGCCACATCGGCAAATGCCGGGCCGACCTGCCGTTTTTCGGCATTATGACAGGCTGAGCACGTATGGCGGTTCAGCAACGGTTTTACCTCTTCAAAGGTCGGTGCCTTGGCCACCAGTCCTCCGGTTTTGGCCGGTGTAGTCGCAGCGGTTTTCGCGCCGGTTTTTACCCCCGCTTTGGCCGGAGCGCCTTTTTTCGTCGGGGCGGTTTTCGGGGCCGCCGAGTTCGTGGTGCTGACGTCACTCATCGTCAGTTTGGTACCCTCCGGAATGTTGTTCAGCGTGTAATAGGCCGTCGGGTGTACCAGCGAATACGAGCCTTCCGCCGACCGAACCCCATCCAACGTCAGGTTGTGGATGTAATACTGGCGCAGGTTTTCAACAATCACGCGGGCTTTCAGCCCATCCGCCGAAACCTTAACCCCTTTGATGGCGTGGGTTTCTTTGTTCACCGTCGGGCTGCCATAAACCGGGTGATACTTATAAATGAAGCTTTCGACCGAGTAGGATGCCAGATCTTCCGCCGATTTCTTGTCAACGGGCGTCGTGAATTCGACCTCAAAACCGTCCGGCATGGCCCGAACCGCCCGCATCTCGAACGGCATCTGGTTGTTCCAGGTCAGGCGCTGCAAGCCTTCGTCGGCCTCCCCCGCCGATCCCCAGCCCCGGTTGGTTTCGCCCACGAACAGCGAGCCATCTTTGGCCCACGCCATCCGCAGAACACCCGAGCGAAAACCGCTGCGAAAATCGAACGACGCTCCCTGGAATTCGCCGTTCACTTTTTCCATGAACACGCGCGTAATTTTGCTCTGGCCCTGATCACCCACCAGCAACTGCCCCTGGAAGGGACCGAATGAACCTTCCGGAATCTGAACGATTTCGGAGTTCGAAATGCCCTGAATGCCGTGCGGCAACCAAACCACCGGCAACTGGATTTCCGGAAACTCCTTCTTCATTTCGAACAGGGTCACGAATTTTTCATCGATCACGTTTTCCGGTTTGATCGCCCGGCCCCGCTCATCACGGTTGTCGCGCGGATTGATCCGGGCGTAGAGTTGCTCCTGCGTCAGTTTGACCGGCGATTTCGGATCGGCGCTCCAGCGCAGACCCGCCGGGTGGCCCATAAAGGCCCCTTTTTTAACGTGCCAGACCCCGCCGGAACCGATCCAGTCTCCCTGGTTATCGGTATAAAACAATTCGCCGTCGATCATCCCCAAACCGCAGGGGGAGCGAACACCCGTTGCCCAGGGTTCGATCTGACCGTCTTTGGTAATGTGCATGATCCAGCCGCGCCAGGGGACCCGGCTTTCGCCCGCCCACCATTTTTCGTCCCCAAACGCCACGTTGCCCGACACAAAATAGGAACCGTCGGGGGCGATTTTGGGGCCATAACTGTATTCGTGGTAATGCCCCGAAATCGGGAGGTTGGCGACGGTTTCCAGAATATCGGCTTTTCCGTCCTTGTTGGAATCGACCAGTTTGGTCAACTCTCCGCGCTGGGTGCAATACAAGGCCCCGTCTTTATAGGCCAGCCCCAATACTTCGTGCAGTCCCGAGGCAAACTTGCGGAAGAACGGCCGACGGCTGGTCGGGTTTTCCACAATCCACACATCGCCCCGGCGCGTTGCCACGCCCAGATCGCCATTCGGCAAAACGGCCAAACCGCCTACTTCCAGCAACGTTCCTTCGGGGGCCGATACTTTCAGAATTTTATAAAAATCTTCTTCCTTGGGCGATTCCTGCGCCCAACCCACCGAACAAAGCGTTGCTGACAGCAAAGCGCCCACAACCGTCCGGCGGAAAATAGATGGATACATTCGTTTCATAGGATTTAAAACAAGATCGAATAACTCAATTTCCCCTTCACCGGCACGATCAGTTCCTGCCGGTCTCCAACTTTGCGAACGGTTGGCGTAGCGCCCCCGGCCTCATCGATCCGAACGTAAAACGCTTTGCCATCCACGATGTACATACCGTTTTCCAACGGAGCAATGGTGCTGCCTTCGGCCAGCCGGGCGTACAGGTTATCGGACGGATTCTGAACCGTCAGTTCCCGCCGAACCCCCTGGCTGTTGTCGAGAACGCGAATCGCGTCGTTTACCGTAGCACCATAAACCTGATAGCGGAAGGTGGGCCGATCGTTTTCGTCCAGCACATAGCCTTTGGTTCGAAAACCGGTCCCCGTAGTGTCCATTACCCAGGCTGCCTGCGGAGACGACAGTTTGGCGACGCCCAAGACCGGTACGCCCATTCGCTGCACCATGCCCATCGGCCGTGACGATCCGTCGCCCCGGCTGTGCCACATCGGCGTCGAGTCCAGAAACTGACCCCGCCAGACCTGCACCAGCGCCCCATTGTCCATATCGTAGGTATAATGAACCTGTTCCGGGCTACCAACCGACACGGCATGCACCACCCGGAAAGTCCGGCCCTGCGCGTTGCGGTAACCGGGCAAATCCATAAAACTCCGCAAAATGGTATTGGACGGAGCATCGACCAGAATCGGGTCGGTCGGATCGCCATTCAGGCTGCTGCCCGCGTCGCTCATAATGTATTCCCGAATACCGGGGCCAGTCACCGCCAGTCCGATCGACGGTTTGGCCCAGTCTTCCATTTTCGCGTACAGCAACTCGAACGGAACATCACCGGCGGGGAGCGTAATCGTGCCCCGTTGCCGGCGGTCGCCCGCTGCGATCACAACTTTATTGTTGATTTTCATCATGCCGCCACCGCCCGCAGCGCCCAGATTGAACGCATAGTCACCGGCTTCTTTCACGCGCAGCGTCCCCGTGTACCGAATCAGAAAATCGTTCGGAATCCGGGTCACATTGGCCGTCAGCATGACCGCTGACCCTTCGGCCTCCGGCGGTAACTTACTGAAATCCGGTTCTTTATCGAAGCGACCTTTGTACACCCGGTACTTCAGGTTCATCAGTTCCGGGCGTGGTTTGTCGTAGTTCTTAATTACAATATTCCGGATGGCCACCGGCCCGTGGTCGCCCTGAATCCGGAGCGGTCCCACGGCCACCTCGTTGTTGCCCATGGCTCCGCGCGTCGGCCCCGAGAGTTCCACGTTTTCGTGAATTGCCACCCCGTTCAGCTCGATGAGCAGCATCCGGGCGTTCTCAATTTTCTTCCCGCTGGCGTCGAAACGCGGAGCCTGAAACGATATTTTCAGGTGTTGCCATAAACCGGGTGCCCGGCTGGCATTCTGACGGGGCGGGTGGCCTTCGTAGCCTTTCTGCCCGTTCGGCCGGCTTTCGTCCCAGCGTTCGTAAATACCGCCATTGTCACCCGCTTTGGGGTTTTTAACGCCCCAGCTATCGAGCAACTGAATTTCGTAGCGTCCCTGTAAATAGACGCCCGAGTTCGATCCTTTCGCGATTAAAAAGTCCAGATCCAGATCGACATCGCCGTGCTGGAAGTTCGAAACCAGGTCAATATTCCCGTCTTTCGCGGGCAGGTTGGCCAGCACACCGGTTCCCGGCACACTCTTCAGGACGTTGTTCTGGTTGAGATCAGCCGAAACGTCACTGACAATGCGCCAGTTGTTTCCGGGTTTTTGAAAGGCACTTAAATCGTTGAGCGGAAGAGCCGTCGGCTGATCAGTTTTAGGCTGGGCCATCGCCAGTCCGGCCGTAAACACCCATCCGACACCCATCACCAAACGGGCGAACATTGTGTTCATGAGGATAAAAAATAGAAGGTTTGATTTTAAGCCTGAAAGTTACCTCTTTTTTAAATTTTTTTATAAAATAGATTCACTTCCACCCGTAAATGTACTATTTCGACATCAAATTCGAGAAATCCAAGAATGGATACGATCGGGCCTGCTGCCTGAAAGCAGGGAGAAAACGGTGTCTGAAAAAAACCGGGTTCCTAACAGACGCACTGCGTTGACATTTCGGCTATCTTTGACGCCGGTATTTTCGTGCAAATCATTGTTCACACAATCCTATTTTTACGAATGAAAAAACGTTTCTTAGCCCTTACCTTGTTTCTGGGAATCGCGCAATTGGCTCTTGCTCAGGAAAAACGCCAGCAAAATCCGGAATCGTCGGAGATCTGGGAACCGGTGCCGCGCGTGGTAACGCCCGGCGTTTTGTCGCCCAATACAGCCTCCGGTACCACTGCTCCTTCCGACGCCATCGTTCTGTTCGACGGCAAAGACGGCAGCCAATGGGTATCCGTGAAAGGCTACAGCCCCGAAGCCTGGGGTGGTGTTACCGCCGGTACCAACCCCTGGCCCGTTCGGGATGGGGCAATGTTCTCGGCCAAAGGAGCATCGATCCGGACCAAGCAGGAATTCCAGGATTTCCAGCTTCATCTTGAGTTCCGGGCTCCCGACAAAGTGGAAGGAAACGGCCAGGGCCGGGGCAATAGCGGTATTTTCCTGCAGGGACGCTACGAGTTGCAGGTTCTGGATGGCTATAACAACCCGACCTATTCCAACGGGATGGTGGGTTCGATCTACAAACAGGCCATTCCGCTGGTGAACCCCAGCCGCAAACCGGGCGAATGGCAGACCTACGACATTATCTACTACGCGCCGAAATTCAACAAGGACGGCATGATGTCGGAAATGGGCAAGGTAACGGTTTTACTGAACGGCGTGCTGATCCTGTACGATTTCCACATCAAAGGAACGACGGAGTACATTGGTTATCCGAAAGTACAACCGCACGGCAAAGGCCCCCTGTTGTTACAGGATCATGGCAACCCGGTCGGTTTCCGTAATATCTGGATTCGGGAGCTGTAAGGTTTGCGCGCCTGATTCAGGGGTTGTTTCGCGGAGTTACGCGGAGAGTAGCAGAGTTGATCAGAGTTTTTCTCTGCGCAACTCCAGGAAACTCCGCGTAACTCCGCGAAATAACCCTTTTTTTTCGGCCTGTACCGGTCACTCGTTTATATTGCGTCTTCCTAAAGACTTCCCATGAGATACCTGCTCTCGTTTGCCATCCTCTGTTTCGCCTTCACCCGTGATAAACCGGCGTATCAGTTTTACAATCAGAAACTAAAAGCCGTCGATTATCAAAAAGTATTAAAAGAAGCCGAAGAAGCTGACGTTGTTTTTTTCGGAGAGCTACATAATAATCCGATCTGTCACTGGCTGGAATTGCAGCTAACCAAGGATTTATACGCCAGCCGTAAGGATCAGTTGATGCTGGGGGCCGAAATGTTCGAAGCCGATAACCAGACGGCGCTCTCTGACTATGTCTCCGGAAAAACGACCGACAAGGAATTTCCGAAACAGGCCCGGCTGTGGAATAACTATAAAACTGATTACCGCCCGCTGGTTGACTTCGCGCGCGAGCACAAACTGACGTTTATTGCCACGAATGTCCCCCGCCGGTACGCCAGCGCCGTTGCCCGGCACGGTCTGGCGTCGCTGGATACGGTTCCGACGGCGCAGAAAGCCTGGATAGCCCCCCTCCCGCTAACTGTTGATCTGACCTTGCCCGGCTACAAGGCCATGCTCGATATGATGCACAGCGGCAATTCAAAACCCGATTCCGAACAGGCGGCCAACTTTGCCCGCGCCCAGGCGATCAAAGATGCCACGATGGCGTATTTTATCCTGCAAAACCGCAAACCCGGCACGACGTTCCTGCACTACAACGGGTCTTATCACTCCAACAACTTTGAAGGAATTATCTGGTATTTGCGCCAGAAACAGCCGGATTTAAAGATTGTAACCATTGCCTCCGTTGAGGTACCGGATGTAGCCAAGCCGGACAAAGCCAACCAGAACCTGGCGAATTTCATTCTGCACATTCCGACGGATATGACCAAGACGTATTGAGTCTATCACCCCTGCGCAACCAATATCAGCAGCAGCACAAAACTGTAATCCCGCAATTGGGCACGCAGGAGTTTGAGAGCTTTCGAAAGGTGGTATTCAACGGCTTTGTCGGTCAGGGCGAGCCGTTCCGAAATTTCGGGGATGGTCTGTCCTTCAAACCGGCTCAACCGAAAGACTTCTTGCGTTTTGGCGGGTAGTTTTAACAATTCGGTTTCGATGGTTCCGACCAGGTCATGGTAGGCCAGTTGCTCTTCCGTGGATTCGTCCACCTGTGAACCAAAGGTCTGTTGGTATTGCTGGAATTTTTCGTGGACAATCTGCCGCTTGATGTAATCGATTACCGAATATTTCAAGGCACTGAATAAGTAAAAATCCGCCCGACGCACCGCCAGTGATGCCCGCTTTTGCCAGAGTTGGACAAATAAATCCTGAACCAGCTCCTCGGCAATTTCCTGCGATTTGGTTTTTTGTAAAGCAACCCGATACAGAGCGTACCAATAGCGTTCGTACAGCTCCGCCAGCGCCAGCCGATTTCCCTCCGACAAAGCCTTCAGGATCAGCTCATCATCCAACTCTTTCAGTGATGAAAGTCGCACTTCTTCCGTCATTTGTCACCGGGCCTCAAATAATGAACACCAAATTACAATTTTTTTACAAAATAGTGCCACAAGACGCGCTCTGAACCCCGTTCTGATCCAGAAACGCCTAACTTATTAATTGAACAAAACGAATAACATTCGGCAAGATAAACGCTATTTATATAAACATTTCATGGTTTCATAAAAACATTTAGGGCAATCAAGGGGCTTGATCGACTTCTCTACCAAAGGAACCGGTCAACTGCCGATGCAAAAAGAAGAATTTGTCCAACTGCTGGCCCGCTACAACAAAGGGCAATGCTCCGAAGCGGAAATTCGGCTGATCGATCAATGGTATGATCGTTTAGGCACGGAGAGCAGTGTGGCATTAAGCGAGGAAGATCGGCAAAAGCTGAAGAAAAAACTTTGGCATTCCATTGATTTGCAAACCAGCGATGATGCAGAAACGGTTGTCCAGGCGGAGGAAAAAACCGTCCGGTTGCCCCTGTTCCGGGGCTGGGCTGCGGCTGCGGCCGTCATTACCCTGATCGGATTGGGTGCCTTGCTGTTCAACCGGTATCCATCCCGGTCCGCGAATCGGATCACCCAGCCAACCGTTCGGGCCGACGATTTTGTGACGTATACCAACACAACTCAACAGCCTCAGACCCTTACGCTGGAAGATAGCACTCGCATTTACCTGCAACCCCAAAGTACGATCCGGTATGCGGTCAAGGCACATCCGAACAAGCGGGAAACCTGGCTGAAAGGGAAGGCGTTCTTTCAGGTTCATAAAGACCCCAAACGGCCCTTTCTGGTGTACAGCGGCACCATCGTAACGCGGGTATTGGGAACCAGCTTCTGGGTAACCGCCCCCGCCGATGTTCCAACCGTCGAAGTGGCGGTGCATACGGGAAAAGTCAGTGTCTTTAAGAAACGACCCAAGGTACATGTCGGAAATGACGACGTTGATGAAACAGCCAGCGTAGTCCTAACGCCCAATCAGAAAGTAACTATTTATGTCGACGAAGACCGCCTGACCCGCGGCCTCATCGATCAGCCAGAACCCATTCGGGCTCCGGCTCGACCCGTACCAACCGCTTTCGTATTCGACGACAGTCCTTTGCCAGAAGTACTGCAGCAACTCGAACGCGCGTACGGTATCGAAATGGAGATGAGCAACGAGGCTCTCAATAACTGTCGCTTTACCGGCAAAATTGACCAGCAATCGCTTTATGTCAAGCTGGAATTGATTTGCCGGACGCTCAACTTGCAGTACGAAGTGCAGGGAAACCGTATTCTGATTACGGGCTCCGGCTGCACACCCTAAACCCTTAACTTTTTTAACGAACCCGATGCCTATGACCTAATCCATTACTCATCAAAAAAGGCCGACAGTGCGGCAACACAGTCGGCCCGGAAACACCCCAGAACACATATCATCACTCATCTGCCAGGATGAGTAGGGCTTTGTTTTGCCGAATTCTTCCATTTTTCCAACAAAACATACAAAAGTATGAAATTTTGTCGAATGCTCGGTTTGACCCTTCTAACCGTCATGAAAATCTCCTTTTTACCTATTTTCCTAAGCCTGCTGCTGGCCGGAGCGTCGTTAGCGTACGACGGGAAAGCCCAGGATTTACTCCAGCGCCCCATCTCGATTAAGGCGGAGGAAGTCGCCCTCAAAAGCGTTCTCACCCGCCTGGAACGCGTTGCTAACGTAAATTTTGTTTACAGCTCCAACGCCATTCCAACGAACCGCAAGGTTTCGCTCAACGCCCAAAACCAGAAGCTCGCCACGGTGCTGGAATCGTTGCTGAAACCGCTGGGGCTGACGTACCAGGTGGTGGCTGGTCAGATTATCATTCAGCTTCCTCCGGCGGGCCCATCGACCGGACGTGAATCCAGTTCGTACCTCCCGATCACCGCCCCACCAGCGGTTGATAAAACCATCACCGGGCAGGTTACGGCCGAAAACAACGAAGGCTTGCCCGGCGTCAGCGTCGTGATCAAAAACACGACGCGCGGCACCACGACCGACATGGACGGCAAATTCCGGCTGACGGTTCCCGACGATGCCAGCACGCTGGTCTTTTCGTTCGTCGGTTATGCCAATCAGGAAATTTCGATTGGCAACCAGACAACAATCAATGTACAACTGGCTCCCGATCAGAAAACGCTGGAGGAAATCGTCGTGGTCGGCTACGGAACGGTTCAGAAAAAAGACCTGACCGGGGCCGTTGCCTCCGTGCAGGGTGACGCCATTACCGCCCGCAAAACCACCCAGATTTCGCAGGCCTTGCAGGGCGCGGTACCGGGCGTTACCGTGACGCGCGGCAATAGCGCACCAGGAGCCACCGCGACCATCCGGGTTCGGGGCATTACCACCATCAGCGAATCCGGCCCATTGATCATTCTGGATGGGGTTCCCATCGACGACATCAACACCATCAACCCCAACGATGTCGAAAACATTTCGGTCCTGAAAGATGCGGCTTCGGCTTCCATCTACGGTTCCCGGGCCGCAGCCGGGGTCATTCTGGTGACGACCAAACGGGCCAAAAACGGTCAACTGAGCCTGGATTACACGGCGGAATACGGTTTTGAAAAGGCTACGCGCCTGCCGGAGTATGTGAATGCCAGGCGGTTTATGCAACTCACCAACGAACTACGCTGGAACGACAATGGTAACAACGCCAACCAATTCCCGACCTACCCCAAAGAGCTGATTGATAACTACGACAACCTGCACGCCCAGGACCCCGACCAGTATCCGAACACCGACTGGCGCGCCATGATGCTGAAAGATTACGCGCCCCGCCGAAGCCACATGCTGAGCATATCGGGTTCCGGCAAATCGCTGCGCTCGCGGGTTTCGCTCGGCTACGATAAGGCTGATGCCTTGTATGAAGGCCGGAGCTACGAACGGATTACGGCGCGGGTCAACAACGACCTCACCATCAACAACTATTTATCGGCCAGCGTCGACTTTAACTTCCGGCGAACATTTTCACCCCAGCCCATTACCGACGACCGCGACGGTTCGTTTCCCTTCTATAAAATGGGTATCATGCCGCCGGTCTATGCGGCCATGTTTTCGGATGGTCGCATCGGTTCCGGGAAAGACGGAGCCAATATTTACGCCCGTCTGAAATACGGCGGTTTTAACAATGCCTGGTACAACCAGGTGGGTGGTAAGATCAGCCTTGACTTTGCCCCGATAAAAGGGCTCAAAATCAGCGGGGTTCTGTCGCCGTTCTTCAACTTCGACAAGGTGAAAGTATTCACCAAAAAAGTCCCCTACACCCTGTGGAACAGCCCGGAAATCAACTCCGGCTTTATTGAAGGGCAATCGCAAACGAAACTGGAAGAAAGCCGCAACGACAGCTACCGCTACACGACGCAGGCCCTGGCCAATTACACCCGGCAATTCGGCGATCACAACCTGAATCTATTGGCCGGTTACGAATATTTCTACGCCTTCAACGAGGGGCTGGGTGCTTCCCGCGGGCAGTACATCCTGAGCACCTATCCGTACCTGAACCTCGGCCCGCTGGATTTCCGCGATAATAGCGGCAGTGCCAGCGAAAATGCCTACCGCTCGTGGTTCGGACGGGTGATGTACGATTACAAAAGCAAGTATTTCATCCAGGCCAACGTCCGCTACGATGCCTCGTCCCGCTTTGCGTCCGACTACCGTTGGGGCGCTTTCCCGTCCGTTTCGGCAGGCTGGGTGGTTTCGGAAGAGAATTTCATGAAGTCGACGGCATCCTGGTTGTCTTTCCTGAAAGTACGGGCATCGTGGGGGTCTTTAGGCAACGAGCGGATTGGTAACAACCTGTACCCCTATCAGGCCATCCTGAATTTTGAAAACAACTCGCTGTTTTACCAGGGTAACACGGTTCTGGCGGCTCAGGCAGCGGCCCAGTTTCAGTACGCGATCCGGAATATTTCCTGGGAAAAGACCCACTCCTTTGACATTGGCCTCGACGTCAATTTCTTCCGCGACCGGCTCCAGGTAACCGCCGATTATTACAAAAAAACCACCCGGGATATGTTGTTGCAGATCGAAATCCCTGATTATGTGGGCTTCGATAATCCCTACCAGAATACCGGTAAAATGTTCACCACGGGCTGGGAAATGCAGGCCGGCTGGAACGACCGCCGGGGCGATCTGCGCTACAGTGCTTCCTTCAACCTGTCCGATTTCAAATCCACGATGGGTGACCTGGGCGGAACCGCTTTTCTGGGTGATCAGATCAAAATTCAGGGTAGCCAGTTCAACGAATGGTACGGGTATGTATCCGAGGGCCTTTACCAAACCGCCGATGAGGTGGCCAATTCGCCCAAGCTGAACGCCAACGTAAAACCGGGTGACGTTCGGTACAAGGACATCAGCGGCCCGGCGGGTGTTCCCGACGGCAAGATTTCGCCCGAATACGACCGCGTGCTGCTGGGCGGTTCGCTGCCCCGGTATTCGTACGGAGCGAATATTAACCTCGGGTATAAAAACTGGGATTTTGGCCTGGTATTACAGGGCGTCGCCAAGCAAAACTCGCGGCTGGGCGCGGATATTGTGCAGCCGCTACGCGAAAACTTCGGCACGTTCCCGGCCATTCTGGATGGGGCGGCCTGGAGCACGTACAATACGCCCGAGCAGAATTTGCAGGCACAATACCCCCGCTACACCAACACATCGGCCGGTAATAACTACGCCATGTCCGACTACTGGCTGATCAACGGCGCGTATTTCCGCCTGAAAAATATCAGCCTGGGGTATAACATCCCGAAAGTGGTGACGCAAAAGCTGAAAATGCAGAGCATCCGCGTCTACAGTTCGGTTACGGATCTGTTGTCCATCAGCAAATTCCCGACCGGTTGGGACCCCGAAAGAACCTCGCTGGGCTACCCCATTACTACCTCGTTCGTCTTTGGAGCCTCCGTTAAATTCTAACCCGATCCCCTATGAAACTGAATATAGTTACCTTCCTGTTTAGTCTGCTTTTCCTGACGGCCTGCGATAGCCTGGATTTGAACCCGCTGTCGGACGGCTCCAGCGAAACCTGGAACTCGAATGCCGAGGAAATCGAAATGTCGCTGAACGGTTTGTACAAAGATGCGTTCTGGATGCTGGATCTGGACGACTGGACCGACGACTGGACGTACCGCGATGCCACCACCCCCGTTACCGGTGCCACCATCAACGGCGAAACTGATTTCGTCAAGACCTGGTGGACCAACACCTACAAAGCCATCGCCCGCGCCAATACGGTTATCCAGAGCGTGGATCGGGCGGCTGCGGTTTTGTCGCCCGCCCAGATCGAACGGTATGCCGCCGAAGCGCGGTTTATCCGGGCCTGCCAGTATTCGCGGCTGCTTTCGCACTACGGGAATATCGTTTATACCGAAACCACGTTGAGCATTGAAGAAGCGCTGGCACTGAAACAGACGCCGAAAGAGGAGGTGCTGCAAAAAATCTACGCCGACTTTGATTTTGCCGCTTCCAAACTGAAAACCACCTACGGCGGCTCGGAGTTGAAACGGGCCACGGCCGGAGCCGCTTACGCCATGAAGGCCCGGATTGCGTTGCAGATGGGCGACTGGAAAACCGCCCGCGATGCGGCCAAAGCCTGCATGGACCTGAAGGTGTACACGCTGCACAGCGACTTCGGCAACCTGTTTTTATCGAAAACCAAGAATTCGGTTGAATCCATTTTTGCGCTTCCCCGCTCGGTGGCACTGAAAGTCACGCTGGGCGGTCTTCAGGATTACGTCCCCCGAAATGCGGGTGGCTACGCGGCCAAAGATCCTTCCTGGGATTTGTTCTGTGCCTTCCTGTGCAAAGACGGTTTACCCATCGACGAATCACCGCTGTTCAACCCGCGCGAACCGTTTAAAAACCGCGATCCGCGCTGTACGGCCACCATCGTTGAATTCCAGACGCCCCACATCGGTTTTATTTTCCAGCCGCATCCGGATTCGGTTCAGGTCCTCCGAACCAGTAACAATACCCGGGTTAATAACAACGACACGCGTTCCATTGCCCAGTTTGCTTCCTTCAACGGTTTGATCTGGAAAAAAGGCGTCGATGCCGACTGGACGCTGAACTCCTGGACGGCGGAACCCGACAAAATCATCATCCGCTACGCCGACGTGCTGCTGATGTATGCCGAAGCCAAGATTGAACTCAACGAGATCGATCAGTCAGTGCTGGATGCCATCAATACCGTTCGGGCGCGGGCCTACGGCGTAGCGGTTACGGCCACTTCGGCGTATCCGGCGGTTAAAATGGGCAATCAGGCGGCTTTGCGCAAAACCGTGCGCATCGAACGTCGGATGGAGTTTGCCCTGGAAGGCATTCGTTACATGGACATCATCCGCTGGAAGCTCGCCGAAAAAGTCCTGAACAAACTTAACTACGGCCTGCTCGATCCCGCCGATCTGCGCACGAAAGTGGTAAAACCGGGCCTTTGGTTTTTCCCGCAGGTACCCCAAATTGACGACGACGGTGTGGCCGACTTTAGCCCCATGTACAATGCAGGGCTAATCAAGCAGTTGACCATCCGGAAATTCGACGCAACCCGCCAGTACCTCTGGCCCATACCGTCGAAAGAAGTGCTGACAAGCGGTTTGGTTCAAAATCCTGGTTATTGATCGGCACCATGCGAACCAAACTCTTATTCTGCGCACTGCTCCTCGGTGCTGCCGGGTCGGTTTTTGCCCAGAAAAAGGTCGGTAAACCCCTGCAAATTAGCGGGGTTTACCCACACCTGGCGGCATTCAACGAAGGCGACGGCATTCCCTGTCCGCGTCCCGGCACCGGCAACGGGGGCGAAATCGGCATCGGGGCGGTGGTTCCCTGGGCCGGTAAACTGTGGATGATTACGTATTCACCCCACTGCCCGGAAGGAAGTTCCGATAAGCTCTACACGATCGACGAAAACCTGCGGATGGAAATCCGGCCCGAGAGCGTCGGCGGAACGCCCGCCAACCGGATGATTCACCGGGAATCCAATCAGTTGCTCATCGGGCCTTATCTGGTCGATGCCGGCGGGAACGTGCGGACTATTCCGCCCTCCCGGATGCCCGGCCGCCTGACCGCCACCGCCCGACACCTGAAGGACCCCGCCAACTGGGTCTATTACTACGACATGGAAGGCGCGCTCTACGAAGCCAACGTGCATTCGCTGGCCGTTAACAAATTGTACACCTACCCGATTCCGGGCTGGCACGGCAAAGGCGGTTACACGGCGCAGGGTCAACTGGTGCTGGCCAACAACGGCGAACGCAGCAAATGGAACGCCAATGCGCCGGATTTACAGGTTGGCGGGCCACCGAAAAATGCCGACGAAAAAGGCGTACTGGCTTCCTGGGACGGCAAAAACTGGAAAATCATCGAGCGTCGGCAATTTACCGACGTAACCGGCCCCGGCGGAATTTACGGTTCGCCCGACGACAAAAGCCCGCTCTGGAGCATCGGATGGGACAAACGCTCGGTGCTTCTGAAACTGCTGGACGACGGACAATGGTACACGTTCCGGTTGCCCAAAGCCACGCATACCTACGATGGTTCGACGGGCGTGTACACCGAATGGCCGCGCATCCGTGAAATCGGCAACGGAAAAATGCTGCTGGATATGCACGGCATGTTCTACGATTTCCCCCAGACCTTCAGCGCCCGCAACACCGCCGGCCTTGCACCGATTGCCAGCCACCTGCGCTACGTACCGGATTTCTGCCACTGGAACGGCCAACTGGTCATTGCCACCGACGAAACCAGCCTGCTGCAAAATCCGATGGCGGGCCGGTCGCAATCGAACCTCTGGTTCGGAAAACCGGAAGAACTGAAAAACTGGGGAGCCACCAGCGGCTGGGGCGGGGTCTGGATCAACGATGACGTGAAAGCCGGTGCCGTTTCCGAACCATTCCTGATCAACGGTTTTGGCCAGAAAATCGTCCACCTGAGCCATAATACGGGCAAAGCGACCACGTTCACTCTGGAAATCAGCCAGAAAGGCACCAACGACTGGCAGCCGTACCAAACCGTTACGGTACCCGCGTCGGGCTATGCCTACCACATTTTTCCGGCCACGGTTTCGGCCAACTGGATTCGGGTGAAAAGCGGCCAGGACGGCAATGCGACGGTTTTCTTTCATTTTCAGGGGACGGGCCATTCCGCGCAAACGGCCAGGAGCCTGTGCAGGGCATTGGCGGATATTGACGACAAAAGTCCGGTTACGGCGGGCCTGATTCGTCCGGCGGGTCACAACAAGAACCTTCAGTTTCTGGACCTTTCGGCCCCGTCGGGACCAACCTACTACGAAGTAGACGAAAAACTCGGTTTTGCCCGTCCGGCCGAAAACCGGGAAAAAGAAGTGGCCGAACTGTGTGCGCTGAAAAAGGAATTTGAACTGGATGCCGCTTCGGTCATCGTGAAGGACAAATCCGGTACGTTCAGGCTACCCAAAACGTCGGCCCGCTACGACCAGCCGTTTGCCGCCGGCTGGCCCCGCGACCGCCGGGAGCTGGAATCGGAGCGGTATATGTTCAACGCCCACGGCACGTTCTACGAGGTGCCGCGCGAAGCCGGTTTCTCGTCCATGCGTCCCGTCACCACCCACAAAAAACAGATTCAGGATTTCTGCACCTGGCGGGGTCTGCTGGTGTTGAGTGGAACGGGCAAAACCGCCCAAACTGACGGCCATTTTTTCGGCAGCAACGCGGCTCAAACCGGCCTCTGGTTTGGTGCCATCGACGACTTGTGGCAATTAGGCAAACCCGTTGGCGAAGGCGGTGTCTGGAAGGATTCCGACGTGAAAGCGGGCGAACCGTCCCTCCCCTACCTGATGACGGGATATGACAAAAAGAAAGTCAAACTTCTGTCGGACAAAGACGCTGAATTTACGCTGGAAGTCGATTTTGACCACAATGGCTGGCATGCCTACCAGACGATCACCGTACCGGCGGGCAAAGCGGTCGTACACGAGTTCCCGGCGGGCTTTAACGCCCATTGGGTGCGAATTACCTCCAACCAGGACAGTAAAGCGACGGCCTGGTTTACTTACGAATAATAGTAGCACGTTTTTTACCAATATCCATTCAGAATGAGAAAACACATTCTTTCCGCTTGCCTGATCGGCAGTTTATTTGCTGCTCAGGCGCTGGCGCAATCCAAAAAATATCCATCCTACAGCGGCATTTATCCGCACCTGGCTATGTATAATAACGAGGGCGAGTGCGGAACAGGCGCGGTTGTCCCCTGGGCCGGGAAGCTGTGGGCCATTACGTATGGTCCGCACCTGCCCTTTGGTTCGTCGGATAAACTCTACGAAATCACGCCGGACCTGAAACAGACCGTTTATACCGAAAGTATCGGGGGGACACCCGCCAACCGGATGATTCACCCTGAAAGCAACCAGCTTTTCATTGGCCCCTACGCCATTGATGCCCAGGGAAAAATCCGGGTGATGCCGTACAAAACCATGCCGGGACGCCATACCGGCAACGCCCGCCATCTGACCGACCCCACGAATAAAATTTATTACGGTACGATGGAGGAAGGATTTTATGAGGTGGATGTCAAGACATTAACACCAACCCTCCTGTATGAAGACGGCAATGTAAAGCAGAAAAAAGGGGCCGACGAATCGAACAATCATCGTGGTGAACTCCTGCCCGGCGCCCACGGTAAAGGGCTGTATTCGGGTCAGGGCGTGATGGTTTACTCCAACAACGGCGAACCCGGTCCGCAGGCGCTCAAGCAGTTCGACATCGAGTCCGGCTCGTTGTCGGAATGGAACGGCAAGGAATGGAAAGTCGTGCGCCGGAATCAGTTCGTGGAAGTGACCGGCCCGGGCGGCATTTACGGCAACAAGAATCCGGCGACCGACCCCATCTGGGCGACCGGCTGGGATCATAAGTCGGTCTTGCTGGGCGTTCGTGATGCCGGCAAATGGACTTTTTTCCGCCTGCCCAAAGCGAGCCACAGCTACGACGGTGCCCACGGCTGGAACACCGAATGGCCCCGCATCCGGGACATCGGAACCGCCCAGAAACCCGATTACCTGATGACCATGCACGGCCTGTTCTGGCGGTTTCCCGGCCAGTTTACGTCCAAAAACACGGCTGGCATCCGGCCCCGCTCGGCCTATCTGAAAGTGATTGGGGATTATACCCGCTGGAACGATCAGCTGGTGTTTGGCTGCGACGATTCGGCCCAGAAGGAGTTCCTGAATAAACGGAAGGCCAAGGGCAACATCGAAGGCCCCGGTCAGTCGAATTCCAACCTCTGGTTTACGTCCGTGAACCTGCCGGATCAGTTAGGCCCCAACACCGCCGAAGGAGCCGTCTGGCTGAACGAAGCCGTCAAAGCCGCCGAACCGTCGGAACCGTTTCTGTTTGCGGGCTGGCCTAACCGCACAGCCTGGGTCCAGAACAACGGCAACGCCAGCGTAACCTTTACGTTTGAAGTGGATAAAACCGGCAACGGTTCCTGGACGACCTTGAAAACCGTGACCGTGGGGGCCAAAAAAGCCGCGAACGTGGAGTTTCCCGCCAACGCGCCCGGCGAATGGATCCGGATCAAACCGGGCCAGGCTACCAACGCAACCGCGCACTTTTCGTACACAGCCAACGATCAGCGCACCACCACGCCCCACGCCATGTTTGCCGGATTAAGCAACGTGACAACCGCCAAAACGACGGGCGGTTTGCTCTACGGTTTGGGTGATAACCGGCGCGCGCTGGGTCTGGTGGCGCAGACGTATTCGGGCGGACAACCGACGGAAGCAGGCTATTACGAACTGGATGGCGCCATGCAGCTCGTTCGGAAAGACGATGCAAAAACGGCTTCGTTTATCAAGAGCAAATTTGCCATTCCGCAGCAAGCCGTTTCGGTCGAAGAATCATCGGTGCTGGTGGTCGATGACAACGGTCGGCGCTGGCGGTTGCCGCTCGGCAATGCTGCCTATACGGATCTGACCAATCAGGCGGCTCTGCGGATTTGCCGGGAAGTGGCCACCGAACGCGATCTGTTCAATGCACACGGCACATTTTACGAGCTGCCCGCCGAAAATGCCGACGGTTACGCCAAAATCCGGCCCGTTTCGTCGCACAACCTCCGCATCAACGACTACGGTTCGTACCGCGGGCTGCTGATCATGACCGGTCTGGACCCGCAAATAAGCCAAAACAGCGAACACATCATCGTGTCGGACGACAAAAAAGCCGCCGTCTGGGCCGGGGCTATTGACGATCTCTGGAAACTGGGCAAACCGACCGGTCACGGCGGTCCGTGGAAAAATACCGCCGTGAAGGCGGGCGAAGTGTCGGATCCGTACCTGATCGGTTTTTACGACCAGCGCAGCCTGCAACTATCCCATAAAGCCACTGCACCCGTGACGTTTACCATCGAAGCCGACCCCGTCGGCAACGGTCCCTGGATGACGTACAAAGAAGTGACGGTAGCACCGGGACAGACCTTCAGCTTTACCTTTCCCAAAAGCTTTCAGGCCCGCTGGATTCGGTTCAAGACCAATAAAGATTGCCAGGCAACGGCTTTTTTGCAGTATCGCTAAAAAAACGCTTATCACTTAAGCTCAGCACTTAAACTCTGATGAGTACGATGCAGTAATTTTTTTATTTTTTTTCATTTTCCGCAATCTAACCATCCGGGTCGTTCGTACGTATTCACACGCGATGAAGCCTGTTATGGAGGTAGCACTTTCATCTGCAATACACGTTTCCGACAGAAAGTCCAGAAGCTCAGCTACTGGGCTTTTTCGTTTTATTCGGTGCAGGGGGTAACGACTCGTCCAGGATAGTTTTGCTATCTTTGTCATAGCCGGTTTCTACTAAACAGCCGAAAAAGTATGCACGAAATTGAGCCTTTTTACAATTGGGAGAAGTGGTATAGCGCGCCGGACGATCCGCAGTCGCCGTTTTATGGCCGCGTTTATAACATGAACCAGTACACCAATACGATTTACGGGTATTATATCCACCCGCTCTGGGACGAAATCGGCTCGGAGACGTTGTTTTGCAAGATTCTTTTTGCCGATTACGACCACCGGTTTGTGGTCATCGAGCTGTTTGGCGAGTGGAACGATACGCTGCATAACGATATCATGTACCTGAAACGGCAGGTCATCGATCCGCTGGTGGAAGAAGGCATCAACAAGTTTATTCTCCTCGGGGAGAACATCCTGAATTTCCACGGTTCCGACGATAGTTATTACGAAGAATGGTTTGAAGACGTGGAAGATGGCTGGATTGCCGCCGTCAATTTTCGGGATTTTGTCGAAACCGAATGGAAACGCTACCGGCTGGATTATTACATGAATTTCGGCGGTACCCTGGACGAAATTGCGAATTGGCGAACGTTAAAACCACAGGCTTTCTATGAACTTGTTAATAGCCTCATTGTCAGAAGACTTGGATAAATATCTTTTTATCAATGCGTAAAATTTAACCGGCAGACTCCAACTTTTTTTCCACAGGATAGTTTTGTCTTTGAAAATTTGGATAAGTTCTTAATTCCACGGAAAGATGACCGGCCCCTTATCAATATTACTTATTGGCACCGACAGCCTGGAGCAGAAAACGCTGGGTCAGGCGTTTCGGAAATACGGCGTTCCACACCGGTATCTAGCCGCTAATGAAGATTCTGCCGTTCGCGGCTATTTCCAGAAAGGGCTGGCCGACGCCCTGTTTGTTCCCACCCTGATCATGCTGGATCGGGATACCAGTCAACCCGAAACCATTCTGAACTTATTGAAACAACACCCTATTCTTCGGCGAATTCCCGTTATTCTGTACGGCCGGGATAAAGATCCGGAATCGGTTCAACAGGCGTATCAATGGGGAGCGACCTGCTATATGCCCCAGCCCGACAACTGGGATGCGGTTATGGCCCATTTCTGTTCATACTGGAAAAAACGCGTCGCCCTGCCGGCCATTACCGCCGAAGATATCTTATCTACCAATCTTACTGATAATCAGGATCGTCGTCAACGCCACTAGCTGACACCCGACCCCTATTTTTCTGACCACCATCGTATGCTGAACAGACAGGTTATAGCCGTCGTCGATGATGACGAAGATGACTTATTTTTGATACAGGAAGCCTTTAAATCGTGTTTAAAAGAGGAGAAAGTACTCATTGCCTCCAGCGGAGCAGACTTGCTATCACGGCTCGAAACGGCACGGACATTACCATCCTTTTTACTGCTCGACTTGAATATGCCCCAAATGAGCGGTTTTGAGGTATTGGAAAGGCTGCGCGCCGATCGTCGTTACAATTTGATGCCGGTTTTGATTTTCAGTACCTCCAATGCCCAGCCTGATATCGACCGGGCGTATGAATTGGGAGCCAATTCGTACGTCAAAAAACCGTCTTCCTTTGCGGATTACAAGTCCGTCGTCGAAGATCTGTGTAATTTCTGGCTACGCATTGCATCGACCCCTACGGGCTATCTTCCCTGATCGACGCCCGGAAAAACCACCGGCGGTTGTCCGGCTCTTCACTTTAACCCAAAAACTTTTTACCAAACCGTCAGTTATTAGGGTATCTATTCACTAAATCGTAACAAACGGTATGGAATCGAATGTGTTTCATGATTCGCAACCCGCGGACTTGATTAATAACGAAAACGCAGATACAAAATACGGCCAGGATCAGGCCGAAACTCATATGGTCAAACTGGTCGATGGCAAATTGGTTCCGACGGCGGATGTTGGCACTGAAGTGACGGATGATTTGAGTAGTCAATACGCCAATGACGAGGAGCGCGGCCTCTACTCCCCCAACCAGCGGACCTACGACCTTGTCGACATTCGGTCGGAACATCCTCAGGCGGATATGATCCCGGAACTGCCCTCGACGCCCGACCCGAATAACCCGATTCCGGCGGCTCCGGAAACCCCAACCCCACCAACTCCGCCCGCACCCGGCCCGGAAATTCCGGATATGCCGACGACTCCCAAACCGGCGCATCCCGAAATTACGGAGCCCAGCGAACCGGGTCGTTCACATGAAGTGAACAATTCCTCCGAAATCGACAACCAGGTTTCGAATCAAAAAGAACCGCAGGATACACCCACGAGCGCCCTGGCGGATACAATGCCCGGCGCGGATGTGCCTACCCAGAGCCAGGACCCGGCTAAGAATGAGGAGCTTCCGGAGTTCTTAGGAACCTACGGCCGGCAAAACCCGGTCAATAACGGCCCTGGTGCGGATGGCCCCGGGCCCGACAATTACATCAAGCCCAAAGCCGCCGAAGGCATGGAGGAACATCCGGATACGGGTACCTCTGCCCGGCCGTACGATGTCAACGAGAAAGACACGCATGCGTACCAGCCGGGTGAACGTCCGCAGGAAACCGCTCAGATGCTCGACCAACCCCAGGAGACCCTGGATGAGAGCGCGATCAAAAAAGAACCCATGCAGAAATCAACGGCTCAGGCTCCCTCGGATATGAAATCGACCGATCAACTCGACCGGAAGTACAACGACCCCGATGCCGCCCGGGAAGACGTTCTGTAACCCCCCTGATCAACTCTGATGTCCTCTGATCAACCCTGTGTAACTAAAAACGTTATCAAACAGAGTTAATCAGAGGACATCAGCGTTTATTACTTGAGGTCTTTTACCCGGATATTGCGGAAACGCAGGACCGAACCGTGGCCCAGAAAACCAATGTGGCCGTTGGTTCGCTTCAAACCGGGATGCTCCTTATGATCCAGCGTCCCGTTTTTGCTGGCTTCGGCAATATCACCATTCAGGATCTGGATCCCATTCAGCACCACTTTTACCTGGTTGCCTTTCACCGTTACCTCCTCATAATTCCACTCGCCGACGGGCTTCAGCGCCCCGCGTCTGGCCGGAATGACGCCGTAGACCGAACCGTGGTACTGGTACGGTTGCAGGTCTTTGTACATATCCGCACCGTCATCCAGAATCTGCAGTTCCATACCCACATAGGCGGCATCGCCTTCCAGCGGAGCCCGGATGCCCAGGCCATTGTTGGCCCCCGGCGTCAACTGAAATTCAAACCGGAACACAAAATCACTGAATTCTTTCTGGGTATACAGGTTGCCTTTTCCGCCGTTCTTGTACCAGACAATATCGCCATCCTCGACGACGTAATCCTTCGTATTGCCGACCCATTTGCTCAGATCGCGACCGTCAAAAAGCAGCTCAAAACCGTCCCGTTTTTCTTCAGCCGTCAGCTCATACGGTTTGGGCTGGGGCAATTCCCGAACGAAAATGTTCCGGTAAGCCACATAAGTACCATGAGCTTGTAGTTCCAGTTGTTCAATTGGAAAAATGGGCTGACTGCGATCCCAGTAATTTTCCAGGACGGTATTATCCGTTACCAGCACGCCGTTCAGGTAAACCGTCACCCGCTCGCCCTTCATGATGATACGGAACGTGTTCCATTCGCCGACCGGATTATCGGCCTTCTTCAGCGGTTTGCTTTCAAATACTTTATTATTATAGAGGCCGCCCGACCCCACCTGCGCTCCCACATCGACGCGGGCGGGATCCCAGATCTGGACCTGCGGAGTGCCCCGCAAATAAATACCGGCATCGCCTTCTTTCGTGATTTTCCAATCGACCAGCATCTCGAAATCCCGGTATTGCTTTTCCGTACAGATGTTGTTGCCGTGCCCGTTGAAAACCAGCAGACCTTCTTTCGCCGACCAGCCAATGCGCATCACAGAATCCGCTTTCTGCTGTTCCCGCGCCAGGGTAGCCGCGTCCATTTTCGACCGTTTGATCGGATCGGCCACCAGTCCTTTCCAGCCCGACAGGTCCTTCCCGTTAAACAGGGCCACAAAACCGTCGGGCGGCACCGTTTGCAGCCGGCGCAGAAGGGCCTGCCGCTGGGCTTCACTTTCGGGACCGGTCAAAACCGCACTGGCTTTTTCCAGCAACGACCGTACGATACTGCCCGAAAACTCCCGGCTGGCGTTCACCAGCGACCCCACCGTGCTGGCAGCCTGTTGCTTCAAAACCGGGTCGTCCAGGTAATGGCCCGCAAAAACAAGGGCCTGGAACGTCCGGCACCGGCTGACGGCTTTCAGAATTTCCACTTTCTGTTGGGGCGTACGGGCCACCTCCATCGCGTCCTGCAGCAGCAGCAACCGCTGATCGGCGGGAAACGCCGAGCGGTTGATCAGGGCGATATAACCATTCAGCGCGGATTCGGATGCGACCGTATTTTGCCGGGCAATGCCCAGTAAAGCCGGAGCTGCGTCGGGCGTCGACCAGTCGGCCAGAGCGGCAACGGCTGCCGGCTGCACCATGCCGTCGCCTTTTTCAAACGATTGCCGCACAACCTCCAGCGCCTTCGGCCCACCGATGTAGGCCAGCGTACCCAAAAACCGGCCCTGAGCCGCCGTCGGAGCCTGTTGCAGGTGGTTCACCACTAAATCCGTCCGCTGGATGGAATCCCCCACCGAAACCGTCGCGGCTGCTAGGGCCCGTTGGAGCGACTGAACGGTTTGGAGGTCTGTCGCACTGGTCAATAAGGCGACCAGTTGCGGAACCTGTTCGGAACGCACCAGCAACGGCAGGGCTGCGGCTGCGGCCTGGCTGACGGTTGCATCGGTTTCCCGCACCTGCGCGATAACCTGCTGCACACTCGCTTCAGCCGCGCGGGCTCCCAGCAGCGCCAGAATCGTCGCCCGGGCTTCGACGGGCATGCTCGGCAGACTGTGCGTCAGTTGCACGGCCACCTGCGACCCTTTCATCGACGCCACCGCGTCTTTGATCGCGGCCCGATCGGCCGACGTTCCGCGTTTCAATAATGCCAGCAAATCCGGCAAGGCATTTTCCTGCCCCGTCTGCGCCACCGCCGGAATCGCGGCCAGCCGAACCGCCTGATCGGTGCTTTTCAAACCCGGCAACAAGGCCGGAGTCAGCGCTGCATCGCCCGTAGCACCCAGTTGCGCGATTAAATCGGCCTGAACGCTCCCGGTAGTTCGTGCCACCTGTTTCGCCAGTTGCGCGTTGAGCACTTTATTATTCAAACCGGTTGTCAGTTTCAGGGCCGCCACGCGGTAGGCATGGGAAGAGTCCAGCACGGCTTTCGTCAGCACCGGCAGACTTTTTTCGCGGTTGTTATCGACCAGAATTTTTAAGGCCGCCGTCCGGGTTGGCACCTGTTTTTCGTCCGTGCAGACCTCCAGTAGTTTCCGGGCCAGGGCGTCAGCCTGCGGTTTTCGTCCCGAAACCGCCAGTTGTTTGAGATAGTCCAGGTAGCTGGCCGTTGCTTCCGTTACGTCGTACGCATACCCGCTTCCCTGGGCAGCCCGGGCCAACACCGCCCCCGCGGTGGGTGTTGCCATCCGGGCCAGGGCATACAGGGCTACTTTGCTCAGGTTTTTGTCGTCCGGCTGGACCAGCCGCGTCAACTCTGGGGCTGCGGGCACATACCGGGTATCGCCCAGGGCTTTGACCAGCGACAAACGGGTGTTACCCTGCGACGCGACCAGCGCCTGCATCAGCGTTTTCTGGGCGGTTGGCGTATTGATTTTAACCAGCGCCCTTACCGCCGGGGCACAAAGCTGTTCGTCCGACAAATACGGTTTTAGAAAGGCCACTGCTTCTTCCTTACCAACAATCTGCAATTGACTGATGATAAAAGCCTTGGCCTCCGGATCGCTCAGTTTTCCGAGCGCCTGCCCGTAGGCCCGGCTGGTCGTGGCCCGCTGGAGTTCTTTGCCCGGTTTGGTGACGTAATAGGAAAAACCGCCGAGCGCGTATTCGAGGTTGGTATTGTCGCCCCGGCCGGGAGCCGCCAGCCTCAGGACCATGTCCTGAAGGCCTTTCGCTCCCAAAGCCGCGATGGCTTCCATACTGGTAGTAAGTTGATTAGCATTCAGCGACGGCATCTGCGCGACGGCGTCGGCAACCCGGTTTTCCAACGGACGCGAATCGGTTTTGGTCTGCGCCCAGACAGGCGTAACGAGCAGAAGAGAACCGGCAAGGGTAAGGAGGGGTAATTTCATGAAGGGAACAAGTAGTGATGAAAAAGCCGTAAGCCGTTGTCAAATAATCCAGGGAGCGCGCATGGGTTGGTCGATCAGCCGGTTGGCGCCTTCATCCCCCACGAAAACCTGCTTCGCCGGATCAAATTTCAGCGAACGGCCCAGTTGCAGCGCCACTTTGCCGATGTTGACCAGCGTGCAGGAACGAAAACCATTGGCTTCGTTGAGCGCAAACCGCTTGCGGCCCCGAACGGCGTCTACAAAATTGGTGACCTGCGGCAGCGGATCGGGGAAAGCCGCCAGTTTCTTCTGCAAATCCGGAATGTCCGATTTAAAACCGGGGTACAATTTCCCTTTTGGGCCTTCGATATAGGGCCGGTTTACGTCCTTGCCTTCGCCGTCCAGAATGATTTTGCAGCCATCGGCGTAGGTGTATTCAATCCGGCGCCAGGTGCCGACCGCATCGGGATGTTGCTGGGGCGCGTCGATTTCCACCGAGATCGGGCTGGTGTCGTCCTTACCCAGAAAATACTGAACGGGGTCGAGGTAGTGCTGGCCCATGTCGCCCAAACCGCCCCCGTCGTAATCCCAGTAACCCCGGAACGTGCCGTGAACCCGGTGCGGATTGTACGGTTTGTAGGGAGCCGGACCCAGCCAGGATTCGTAGTCGAGTTCGGGCGGAACGGGCATGGGTTGCAGATTGGTTTGGCCGACCCAGTAAAATTTCCAGTCGAAACCGGTATGGCGGCTCACGGTTACGGTCAAGGGCCAGCCGAGCAAACCGCTCTCAACCAGCTTTTTAATCGGTTTTACCGGCGTTCCCATGCCGTAAAAATTATCTTCAAACCGGAACCAGGTGTTGAGCCGGAAAATCCGCCCGTGTTGCTGCACGGCTTCCATGACCCGTTTCCCTTCGCCGATGGTAGCCGTCATCGGTTTTTCGCACCAGATGTCTTTCCCGGCGCGGGCAGCTTCGGCGGCCATAATGCCGTGCCAGTGGGGTGGTGTCGCGATGTGGACAATATCGACTTCGGGCAACTGAATCAGTTCGCGGTAGTCGGCGAAGGTTTTCAGGCCGGGGTCTTTGATCAGTCCTTTGGCGATTTCCAGGTGGTTCCGGTCCACATCGCAGATAGCGGCCACGCGCGTTCCGGCGTACGGAATATGGCCCCGGCCCATACCGCCGACGCCGATGATGCCTTTGGCAAGCTGATCGCTCGGAGCCAGATAGCCTTTGCCCAGCACGTGCCGGGGTACAATGGTAAAAGCCGCCAGTGTACCCAGCGACTGTTTCAGAAATGTTCGTCTGGAAGGGATTTGTTTTTCTTGCATTTCGCCAAATTTCAGATTGTATACCCTGAATACTACTACTGCCCATTCATCCGTTTGGGCTATTTCCAACCAACAGGCAGGCCAGATTCAACCCCGGTTTTACGTTGACAAGGACCGGGGTGGATAAAGTATAGTTGTGCTTGTTATAAACCAGGCCCGGAATGGGGACGATTCCATTGCCATCCAGATACCCTCTTTTAGTCAGCACCTGGTGCTGACTGCCCGGTTGCAGAAAGGCATACGGTAGCAGGTCGAAATGGTCGCCGGCCCGGCCCCAGGTGCCGGCCACCCGCCCGGGATTCGGAGCCCTGTCCGGCAGCATTTCCAGGCTATAGAATTTAGTTCTTCGCCCTCCGGCATCCGGATTGATCTGACCATACACCGTGGTGATGGTCAACAGCAAGGCAATCAGGAATCGGATCATGGTGAAGGGGTATCGCAGGAAGGCCCCAAATTACAATTTTACCACACGAAAAGAAATATAACGCCCTCCGGATTCCATCGCGCCAGCGATTACTGGTCTATTTCGCCGGGTCTTTTTCCGGACTTATTATAAAAAGTCGTAAATTACGTGCTCCTGTAAACTCATTTTTTAGCATTATGGAAAACCCTGAACAGGTTCCTTCTCGTCGATCCTTTCTGAAAACATTGGGTCTGGCTGGAACCGCAGCGGCCGCCGTTCCCGCCACGCTTGCCCAAGCCGGAACCGCACCGGCGTACCTTAATCTGGTCAAAAGCCACCGTAGTACAGCCGCTAACGACAAAATTCGCATCGCCCTCGTCGGAACGGGCGGCATGGGAATTGGCGATACGCAAACGGCGTTGATGGTTGAGAACGTCGAGATGGTAGCCGCCTGCGACCTGTATGATGGTCGGTTGCGCCGGGCCAAAGAACTCTGGGGCGACGCCCTGTTTACGACCAGAGACTACCGCCAGATTCTGGAGCGGACGGATGTGGATGCGATCATCAACGGAACTACCGACCACTGGCACGAAAAAATTTCGTCGGATGCCATGCGCAAAGGCAAGCACGTCTACTGCGAAAAACCGATGGTGCAGAAAGTCGAAGACGGGCATACGCTGATCAAGGTGCAGAAAGAAACCGGCAAGGTCTTTCAGGTCGGTAGCCAGTTTGCCAGCTCCATCATCATCACCAAAGCCAAAGAATTGCTCAAGGCCGGCGACATCGGCGAGCTGGTGTTTGCCGAAGCCCAGTATGACCGGCACAGCGCCATGGGTGCGTGGCAATATTCGATTCCGCCCGATGCGTCGCCCCAAACCGTGGATTGGGACACCTACCTCGGAACGGCCAAAAAACGCGAGTGGGACCCGAAGCGGTTTTTCCGCTGGAGAAACTACCAGGATTACGGAACCGGCGTAGCGGGTGACCTCTACGTCCACCTGCTGACGACGCTGCACACCATTACGGGTTCGAAAGGCCCCAACCGGGTGTACGCCAGCGGAGGGCTGCGGTTCTGGAAAGACGGCCGCGATGTGCCCGATATTCACCTGGCGATTTTCGATTATCCGAAAACCGCCGAGCATCCCGAGTTCAACCTGACCACCCGGAGCAACTTCGTCGATGGTGGCGGAGGTGGGTACCTCGTGCGGCTAGTTGGCACGGAGGGGGATTTGTCCATCGGCTGGGACAGCCTGACGGTTCGGCACCACAAACTGCCGAAAGCCCCCGGTTTGTCGATCGACAATTTCCCGAAAGACCAGAAGGAAGCCTACCTTAAGGAATACAATAAACTGTATCCGAACCGTCCCGAAATGGAAGGGCCGCGCGAAATGGTGTACAAAACGCCGAAGGATTACAAGGGCGACCGCTACGAACACTTTGTCAACTTCTTCGATTCGATCCGGAACCAGAAACCGGTGATTGAAGATGCGACGTTCGGGCTCCGCGCCTGCGGCCCCACCCAGTGCGGCAACATCAGTCTGTTCAAGAAGCAGATTGTCAATTGGGACCCGAATGCGATGAAAATTATGAATGCGGTATAGGTAATTCGTCTAACGTTTAGGGTTTGAGGTTTAACGGTTTGGAGTAAGCCTTAAACGTTAAACTTCAGACCTTAAACGAATACAAACAATTGAACCATGAAAAAAGCATCCCTCGCTATCGGTCTGCTGGCCGGTGTGATTACCTTGATGAGCCTGTCGAACATAGGCAGCTCGAAACCCGGCAAATGGGTGGCCCTGTTCGACGGAAAAACGACCAGCGGCTGGCACAGCTACCTGAAAGACCACGTGGTGGGCTGGAACATTGAAGATGGCGCCTTGACCCCCGATGGAACGGGTGGCGACCTGGTCACGGACAAGGAGTTCGAAAACTTCGAATTTGAATTTGAATTTAAAATCCCGGCCGAAAGCAATAGTGGCGTGGTTTACAAAGTCATTGAAGACCCCGCTAACAAAGCAACCTACTGGTCAGGACCGGAATACCAGGTTATCGACGACAAAAACTACCCCCTGGGCAACGGCCAGAAATTGAAAGACAGCCAATTGACCGGTGCCAACTACGATCTTCAGGGCCCCAGCGACCCCAGCGCGGTAAAGGCTCCGGGCCAGTGGAACAAAGCCCGCATTGTTGTGAATAACAACAACGTGCAGCATTTCCTGAACGGCAAGAAGGTTGTCGAGTATGTTTACGGCAGTGATGCGTGGAAAGCAATGGTAGCGAAGAGCAAATTCAAGGATTTGCCGTATGCCAAAGCCCACGCCAAAGGCAAAATTGCTTTGCAAAGCCACAATCCGAAAGAGAAAGTATGGTACCGTAATCTCCGGATTCGGGAATTGTAAAAACCGTACGGTTTTCTGATGCTACGCAGCCGCAGCCCGGAAGTGAAAACTGGCTGCGGCTGTACGTTTTTTATGGGCTACTACCCCGACTGATTCAGAAACGCCTGGATTTTGTCGCGGTAATTGCGGGTCCATTTGAGGATCGAGCCGGTTTTTAGCCGGACGATGTAATCGCCGTTGAAGTGCGTTTCCACTTCCTGAATAGCAGCCAGGTTGACGATATGCGAGCGGTGAATCCGGACAAACTGGTTGGGGTCGAGCCGGGTTTCGAGCTTGGTCAGGCTGTCGTAAATAATGTGTTTGCCCGTCGCCGTGTGCAGCGTCACGTAATTGCCATCGGCATCCAGGTAGTGAACGTCGTTTAAATCCACGAAATACATCCGTCCCTGCTCCTTCACCAGCAGACGCGACAGAAACTCGCGGGGTGGAGCGGGCGTCTGGTTCGCCAGGAGTTGCGCCAGCAGGGCTTCAATCCGGGGCTGGTTCCGGCTGTTGAGTCGCTCCAGCGCCCGGCCCAGCGCCTGCCCGAACCGAAGGTCGTCGAACGGTTTGAGCAGGTAATCAATCGCGTTGACTTCAAACGCCTGCAAAGCGTACTGGTCGTAGGCCGTCGTAAAAACCACCGTCGGCTGGTGATCGGGCCAGACCTGCCGCAGCACGCTGAAGCCGTCGAACCGGGGCATTTGAATATCGAGAAAAATAAGATGCGGGCGGTGGTGCAGAATCTTTTGCACGGCCTCCTGCCCGTTGGCAGCTTCATCCACCACGTTCAGCATGGGCCTATCGGCCAGCAACGTACGGATCACCTCCCGGGCTGCCAGTTCGTCGTCAATGATGAGGGTGTGGTAGGGACTCATAGATCCGTAACATATGATAAATGGTATCTGTAAGGTACTATCTCTCCGGTTGTTTTCCAAAAAGAAAACCGCCTAAACAGCCTGTGAACGGGATTCCCGGGAAGTGGGTGGCGTTACCAGAGAACACTGGCACGGAATCAGCAAACGCACGGTGGTGGTGCCGCCCGGTGGCTGCTCAAACCGCAATTCGGCTTTCTCCCCGTAGGCTTTCTGCAACCGCGAAAGCGTGTTGGACAACCCCAGCCCGGTGCCGGACGTATCGTGCAACTGGTTCTGCCCCAAGCCATTGTCAAATACCTCAATGACGACCGTATCATCCATCCGCTGAACTGTGATCCGAATCAGTGCCCCTTCCGTCATGTCGGCAATCCCGTGGGTAATGGCATTTTCGACGAGCGGTTGCAGAATCAACTGCGGCAACAAACACTCCTCGGCTTCGGGCGGCACGATATACTCCACCGTCAGGCGGTCTTCGAAGCGAATCTGCTGAATGGACAGGTATTGCCGCGTCAGGGTCATTTCGTCCCCCAGGCTGATAAAATTGGCCTGCTGGCGCATCAGCACGCTCCGGAGCAGATCGCTCAGGGTCGTTACCATCAAAGCCGCCCGCCGAACCTGATTCCGCAGCATCAGGCTCACCACCGTATGCAGCGTATTGAACAGGAAATGCGGATTCAGCTGCATCTTCAGCGCCTGCAACTGCGCATTGGCCAACTGGCTTTTGAGTTGTTCGTTGACAAGTTCGGTCTGCAAATGCTGTTGTTTCAGCGATTGCAACTGGTACACATACGTCAGCACGTTGTAGCAAACCACCAGGAGCATGTACTGGGTAAAGGCGGTTCCGAAACTTAGGAAGAAAATCGTCACCACCCGCCGAACCGTGATGACCCGACCCTGTTCGTAGGCGATAGCCGATCCCAGCAGGAGATGTTGAATGGCCAGCTCAAGAGCGTAAAGTCCCCCTGCAATCAGCAAATGCGTAATAACCTGCCTGACCACCCATTTCGTCCCCCGGTTTCTCAACAACGAAAACCGCTGGGCGCAGAGAATAATCACCGGCGTAAGGCCCCACCAAAACAGAAACTCGATCAGCCAGTAGAGCGTCTCGGTATAATACATCTGGCGGTTGGGAGTCAGAAACCAGACCATCGTTGCCTGGCAATACCAGATCACGGCAAAAAACAGCCAATACAAAAAACTGTACCACCAGAACTGGCGGACGGTCATGGGCAGACCGGAAGTCAACAGGATTCGGTTGATCAACTTCATGGGTTCGGCAAAAAACAAACACAAGGCCACCCGGTTGGGCGGCCTTGTGAACGTATACACGCGCAATGTACTTATTTATTGAACGATCAAATGCTTCGTTACCACCTTATTCCCTTCCAGAATAACCAGATAAGTGCCAGACCGCAGCCCTTTAACCGGCACCGTTAGCTCCGTTGCCTCGTCGGCTACTTCGGCGGAATACACGACCGCGCCCAGATGGTCTTTCAGAAGAATTTTCTGAACGTGCGCATCCACCGCATTGTAGCGAATCAGCACCTTGTCCTGGCCCACCGCCGGGTTCGGGTAAATCGTAATCTGCTCACCCCCGTCGTTCAGCGTCGTCGAGTAGGTTGTTTGACACTGGCTGACCAGATCCGTTACCACCACCGAATAGGTGCCTGCCGGAACTTCCCAGAGATTCAGGGTCGTCGCACCATTGGACCAGCCGTACGAATAGATTCCGCTGCCGCCCGTCACGGTCAGGTTAATGTAGCCTTTGCCGTTCGTATAGCTCACCTCGGCGGATATTTCCGGGGCTGAACCGGAGCCTTCCAGCACGACTTCTTTTTCAACCCGGAAACCGCCCTCACCTTCTACCCGAATGCGGTAGACACCGGGCATCAGGCCGCTAAACTCACCGTTGCTGATCCCCGCCGGGTTGGGCTGATCATTGAGGTAAAACGTGTTGTTACCACCCGACCCTTTCACGTCGGTTACCCGAATCCGGCCGTTGGGCGCACAAGCCGGGTTTTCAGTGCTGAGCTGCAGATCAGGGATGACAATCGTATACGAAGCCGTAGTACTGCAACCCGTGGCGGCATCGGTTACTGCCACCTGATACGTTCCGTCGTAGACCTCCCAGAGGTTCTGCGTTTCCGAACCTTCCGACCAGCGGTAGATGTAGATGCCACTGCCGCCCGAAACCGTTAAATTGATGTATCCCTTTCCGTTTTCCACGGTTACGTCGGCGTTGACAACCGGTTTTTCGCCGGTTTCCTGCACCATTACGGTTTTTGAAAACCGGAAACCGCCCTCGCCCGTAATCAGAATTTCATAGTCGCCGGCGGCCAGGTTACTGAACACCGGATTATTTCCACCGGCCGGATTCGGTTTTCCGTCGATATAAAACGTGTTGTTCCCACCGGAACCCGTAATATTCTGTACGGCAATGCGGCCCGTTGGCTGGCAATTAGCATCCGTGACGATGAACTCCGCCCCCGCCGTTCCGCCCGTGGCCGTAATGGAGGCTTCGATAGTATAGCCAGTCTCTTCGTCCGTCACCTGCACCGTGTAATGGCCAGGCGTCACCTGGGCCAGATCTTCCGTCGTACTGCCGTTCGACCAACGGTAGCTATAGGAGCCGCTGCCGCCCGAAACCGTCAGATCGAGACTGGTATTGTGCTGAACAATGGTCGCCCGTAACGGGTTAGGCGTTCCGCTGATCGTGATGCTTTCGTAGTACAGAAAACCGTCCGGCCCTTCGATGCGCAGGTCGTATTTTCCGGAGGCCAGGTGGCTGAAAACCGCCACGTGTTCCCCCGCCGGATTTACGGCATTGTTCAGGTAGAAACTATACGCCGACAGGCTTTCGCTGCCGTTGATCGACACCACCCGAATCGTTCCCGTCGGACCGCAGGTGGCGTTTTGGGCCGTCAGTTTCACATCGGCCACGTTGTTCCCACCCGCTTCGATATCATCCACCCAGAAATCGTACGGTTTATCCAGCCCCGTCGCCAGAAAACCGATACGCGTCACCTGTTTGCTGTCGATCGGATCGCCCGCATACAGCGCACTCATCGGAATCCGGACCCGCTGATATTCGCCCGAAAAGGCCGTCAGGTAACCACCCCCGCGCACAAAAACCGGCGAGGTGCTGGCGGCATACCTGTCCTTCAAAAATACCTGCAAATCGAAGCGATCACTGGGGTCCTGCACTTTCACAAAGAACGTCAGGTAGCCTTTGGTGCTCAGGTCCTTGATGGTTTCGTCATTATTGTCTTCGTACCAGTCCCAGACGACGGCGGCAAACCCGTTGTCAGCCATATCGAAGTGCATTTTCATACTTTTGGGTGCCTGATGCCCGTTGGCATCGTCCACCACGCAGGTGGTAACATTATTCAGGGTCTCCGGTTTTCCCGTGTTCACCGCATCGCCATCCCAGAGCACAACCGTTCCCGCCGGTTCATTCACCGTGAAGGTAATAAAACCGTCGGTGGTGTTTCCGGCGGCATCCACCGCCCACAGGTTGAGTTTTTTCGCACCTTTTGCAATACCCTCCGGCACCGTCACCGTGACGCTATACCGCCCGTTCGCCAGCGTCATGGGTTGGTTGTTGGCCAGCCCCAGGGGCGACAGATCGATGGTAACAGTTTGCAAATTATGGTCCGCATCGTCCACTCGGGCCGAAAATGTGGCCGTTGTCTTGCCATCGGCGTAACCGGAAGACGGCGTCGCGCTGGTTTCCCCGATCACCGGTTTCTGAATCGGGTGTGCATACGGCAATACCCGCACATCGTCAATCCAGACATCGAACGGTTTCGTGGCCGTGTTGGACGTAAAATTCAACTGCCAGACCTGTTCCAGATTAATTTCCGAATCTTTCGTCAAAACCGACAGTGGAATATTGACCCGCGTGTAACCGTTGGTATTCAGCGAACTGAGGTAGCCACCCTGTTTCAATAACACCGTATTCGAAGTACCCAGATTCGCCGTCGCGTCGCGCAGGCTCATCTCCAAATCGGCATTGTCCGGGGCATTGGATTTCAGGTAAAATTCCAGCGAGCCGAAATCGCTGATGTTGCGGGCGTCGGCCGGATTGCCGTTGTCGGAAAGCCGCCAGGTGAGCGTGTTATAGCGGTTGGCGCTGTGCTGAAAATGCAGGAATAAACTGCCCGGCTGGTGCTGCCCCCCGGTTTCGATCCGCTCAATTTTGGCGTGAACCGCCTGCGGATCGGTCACTTCGTAGAACGATTCACCAACTCCCTGTTTGATCGCATCGCCATCCCAGAGCACGGTCGGTGCAGTTCGCTTGATGATCCGGTACGTAACCTCGGCTTCGGCCCGATGCTGGTCGGCATCCGTAGCGGTTATTTTAATCGTTTTCACCCCGGCCGCCGTGCCCGCCGGAACCGTAAACGACAGCCGATAGGTGCCGGCTTCCGTCGCGCTCTGCACCAGCGAAACCGCCTGACCACCGCCCACCGGGCTCAGGTCAGCGGTAAGGGTCGAAAGGTTATTGTCGCCATCGGTCGCTTTCACCGTCAGTTCAAACGTCGCCGTGCCGTCAGAATAACCGGCGGTCGAATTCAGGGAGGCTTCCGTGATCTCGGGATGAATGAAAATATTTTCTTCCGACAGCACAAAATGGCAGGCCGTCAGGGCCGGAATGACGTACTGGAACGTATTGTTGTCGATCACCCGGACGCTTTTCAGCTTCTTCAACACCGGGCTGGAATTGTCAAACGCCCACACTTCGGCACTTTTGTAGGCGCGGTTGCCGTCGACCTTGATTGTGGCCGTCACCGGACCATCCTGATTTTTATTGAGGGCAATCACGTGTACTTTCGAGTCATCTGTTCCGTTGATCGACGCAAAAATCGAAGTATTGTTCAGGTCGTTGGTAGTCGATTCAATCGAGGTGTCGCCAAAATGTCCGCCCTGCCCGTCGTAATTCCGGTACAGGTCAAAACCGGCTTTGATGTATTCGACCACGCCACCCCAGTAGGTCGCCAGGTAAACGCCCTGTTGCCCGAAAATCCCAAGTGCATCGGCCTGGGCAATACCGCCCGACGCGTGGCTGATGCCCATGTAGCTGTATTCCGTAATGGCGAGTTTGGTACCCGGATAATACTGCTGGATGTGCTGGTGCATTTTGGGCAGGAACGGCAAAAACAGTTGTCTTTTGACCGGATCGTCGCTCACGAACGTCCCTTCGGAATAGTTGGGGTCCCAGAGCGAGCGGGTCATGGCCATGCGGGCGGCATTGTTGGCATAATCCGTCCGGTTATCCGTGGGGCGAAGGCCATCGTTCCGTCGTTCGGGGTACCAGTGTACATCCAGTACATCGAGCAAACGCGTTCCGGTTTGCTGCTCTTTTTGCCGCATTTTCCCCAGGTACAAATCCAGAAAAATCGGGTAATTACCTTTTTCCTGCTCCCAGTCGGGCGCAAATTGCAGGTTTTCAAACTCCGAAATGCCGAACGAGGCCGGACCAAACACCTCGGCCATCGGGTCCATTTCCTTGATCCGCTGCGCGAGTTCGAACGACTGATCCATCAGGTACCGCACCGAAACGCCGGTGGTGCCCCACATCCGGCTGTGCGAATGGAACCACAACCCCGGCTCGTTGTCGAGCGCGTAGCCGCGAACCCCGCGGGCCGTATTGCTCTTGCCGAAATGGTGATGCAGGTAATTAATCTCTTCGTCCACGAACACATCACTGTCGCCCAGGTCCGGCTGAAGGCTGAACGGTCCCGGTTTGCGGTATTTCAGATTCGCCCACCGGTTCGAAGGCGCGGTCTCTTCGGGCGTAACGGCCCCGTTTTTGTCCCGGGCCACGTATTTGGCCATCGGAAGCGTCACCAGCGAATAGGCGTTTTGCGCCAGCGACCGGTTATGAAAGGACGAAAGGGCCGCCCCCGGCACGTCGTACTGGCTGTCGGGAACCTGCTGTTGCGCGGGCACGTAGTTGTCACTTTCGTAAAACCAGTCGAAACCCGCGTTCGATGCGTTGTTTTCCCAGTTGTAATTAGTAATCCGGTTGCCGCCCAGGCGCTTGGCCGTTGCATAGGGATACTGATCGTTGGTCCCGTAGATCAGTGGGCTGATGGGTTTACGCCCATTCCGGGTATTGATGCTGAACTTAACCAATACCTGACTGTAGGCATCGGTAAGGAGAAATAGCCAGACAAGGCTCCCCAGTACCCATTTCCGGGAGCGCGTAAAGGCCCGAAACAGGCCGGTTTCAAATGGATTGTTGTTTACAGGTTTTACCACGGTGGTAAGTGATTAGTAAAGTGTATTCATCCTCGTTGTCGGTTTTAGTTGCACACTATTTTTCTGGGTTGTTGGGCTAAACCGGCCATTCAATATTTATTTATCAGACAAAACAATTCTAATAAAATCATATTGATCAGTAGAAATGGGCAAAGTGGACTATCTATTATCTGAAGCGCGGCCTGAAGCCGGTGAATGACGGATTGGTCAGGCCGCCGTGTTTTGGAGCGGAGCATCGGCGACAATCTTTTGCGGAAAAAACCTTATCTTTCCTCCCCAACTCCTAAAACCCGATGAAAAAGTACCTCCTACTCCTGACGGGGCTGTTCCTGGCCTTTACGCCCCCCGCCCGCGAACCCATCAGCAAAGAAATGGCGGCTGCGGTAACGGCTTTCATCAAGACGTTCGATGAGGAGCAGCGCAAACTGGCCTTGTATCCGTTCAACGACAACGAGCGTTATGTGTGGTATTACACGCCGGTCCCGCGCAAGGGGCTATCGATGAAAAAGATGAACCCCGACCAGCAGAAAGCCGCCATGGCGCTGGTGAAACTGGCCATGAGTGAACAGGGCTATGAGAAAACAACGGCCATCATGGACATGGAAAACGTGCTGCGTGTGCAGGAAAACCGCCCGCCCAACGATACCCACCGCGATCCGATCAACTACTTTTTCACATTTTTTGGCGAACCGAACAGCAAAGAACCCTGGGGCTGGCGGCTCAACGGCCACCATTTGTTGTGGCAGTTTTCGTCGTTGACGGGTAAAGTTTCGGGCATGACGCCGACCTTCCTCGGCAGCAATCCGGACATTGTGCGGGTCGATGTGCCGCAGAAAGGCAAACAAATTCTGAAAAAAGAAGCCGAACTGGGCCTGGCGCTGGTGAACTCGCTCAACAGCGATCAATTGACGATGGCGCTCATCAGCGAGACGTCTCCGCAGGAAATCTTTACAACCAACGTGCGGAAAGCGTCGATTGAGAAAATGGAGGGCATTCCGTTCCCGAAACTGACGGAAAGCCAGCAGAAAACCTTCCTGGCGTTGCTCGACACCTACCTGAACAACTACCACGTGACGCTGAAAAACCAGCAGATGGACAAGCTGAAGAAAGTCGGTCTGGACAAGCTGGTGTTTGCCTGGGCGGGCGACCGGCAGCCCGGTTTTGGCCCCGGCAAAGGACAATACTACCGCATTCACGGCCCGACGCTCCTGATCGAATACGACAACGCCCAAAACCAGGCCAACCACACCCATACCGTGGTACGGGATTTAACCAGCGATTTTGGCGAAGATGTGCTGGCGGAACACTACAAGTCGCAGCACTGAGCAAAGGCGGTTTTTAAAGCGGCAACAGCTTCCCGGGATTCATCAGGTTGGTGGGGTCGAGGGCTTTTTTGATGGCCCACATCACCCCAACGGCCTCCTGGTGTTCGGCCGCCATGTAGGCCAGCTTCCCGACGCCAATACCGTGCTCGCCCGAACAGGTCCCTTCGAGGGCCAGCGCCCGCTGCACCAGCCGTTCGTTCAGGGCTTTGGCCTTTTCGAACTGGCCCGGAATGGCGGGATTGACCGGAATCGACAGATGAAAATTGCCATCGCCGACGTGGCCGAGAATCGGCGCAAACAAGCCGTTTTTTTCAATATCGTGCTGCGTAGCCACAATGCACTGGGCCAGCCGGGAAATGGGCACACACACATCGGTCGACATCAGGCTGGCACCCGGCACCATCGCCAGCACGGCCGGAGCGGCATCGGTGCGGGCCTGCCAGAGCCGCAGCCGGGCTTCGGGTTCTTTTTCCCAGCTAAACTCGTTGCCGCCAACTTCGCGGGCATACGCCTGTACGCTCCGAATCTGTCCTTCAATCTCCACCGGAGAACCGTGAAATTCCAGAAATAAGGTCGGTTTTTCGGGATAAGCAAGCTGTGCGTATTGGTTGACAGCCCGCATCAGCAGCGCATCCAGCAATTCGATTTTGGCGATGGGAACCCCGTTTTGAATCGTTTTGATGGCGGTATTGACCGCGGCTTCGACGCTCGGAAACGCGCAAACTGCCGCATAAATGGCTTCGGGGTACGGGTGCAGTTTCAGCGTCAGATCGGCCAGTACGCCGAGCGTACCTTCCGATCCGACAAACAGGCGGGTGAGGTCGTACCCCGTCGAGGATTTCCGGGCTTTACTGCCGGTTTTGATACACTGGCCGTTGGGTAAAACCACCGTCAGCGACAAGACATTGTCCTTCATCGTGCCGTAGCGAACGGCGTTGGTGCCGGATGCCCGGGTGCTGGCCATGCCGCCCAGAGTCGCGTTGACGCCCGGCCCAATCGGAAAGAAAAAACCGCTTCCGTCCAGAAACGCATCCAGCTGGTTGCGCGTCACCCCGGCTTCCACCCGCAGGCACATGTTGGCAAAATCGACTTCCAGAATCCGGTTCATCCGGCTCATATCCAGACAAACCCCACCCTGTAACGCCAGTACATGGCCTTCCAGCGAGGTTCCGGCTCCGAACGGAACAACCGGAAGCTGGTAGCGGCTGCAAATGCTGACAATCCCGGCGATTTCCTCCGCGGACTGCGGAAAAGCCACCCAGTCGGGCGGCATGCAGGTATGGTAACTATAACCGGTACCGTGTGCCTGCCGAACGTCGGCCCTATCCGTGACCCGGTCACCCAGCAAAGCCCTGAGTTCTGAGGCAGCCTGTTGTTTCTGTTGCACGTCCATCGCCATCAATCAACGTCAACTTTCCTGCGTCCGGCTTTGACCGAGCCCCGGCGCTGCTTTTCAACTTTTCGCTCCTCCTGTGAGGCTTTGGTCGGGCGGGTGGCCTTGCGCGGTTTGATCTTCTCGAACGCTTTACGAATCAGTTGAACGAATTTCTCCGTTACCTTATCGCGGTTGCCCAACTGCGTCCGTTCGGTCTGGTGATAGAGCACCAGGACGCCTTCGGACGTGATTCTATTGGCCAGTTTTTCGCGTAAAACCGCTTTCTGTTCCGCCGTCAAAACCGCCGAGTTCGGGATGTCGAAATAAAGTTCGGCCTTCGTTGCCACTTTGTTGACGTTCTGGCCGCCCTTGCCACCGCTGCGGGCAAACTGAAACTGGAGTTCGGGGTAAAGCTGTGTGGGGTCCATATCCTATTAAAACTTAGCAAAGGTACAAACAATCCGGTGGACCAGCGGTTCACTTTTATACCTGGAGATAAATCGGATCAGGTTATGGCCCACTGGAGAAAAATCGATACGCTGTTCGTCGATACCAATACCGCCCTCTAATAGGTTCCGAAACTCATAATCAACCCATTTATGGCAAATCAACAAGCGCTCAACCTCATCAGCTCGACGATGGATGCTTTCAACGGTGATACCACGTCGATTTCGGCCACCGATGGCATTTCCCTGATCGACCACTGGCTGACGGCGCTCCGCAACGGTGGTGCGGCTGACAACACCCATTCCATTGCCAACACGCTCAGCGCGTTAAAAACGCAATTGCAGGAAGGTAATACCGACACGGGCCAGATCAAAGTACTGCTGAATGAACTGGCGGACCAGGCTGCGCAGGTCGAAAAATCCGCCGATGACGATAAAATCAGGCAGCAACTGAACAAATTGGGGCAGACCCTCCGGGATTTCAGCCGGGTGATTAGCGGGGAAGCGGGCCATATCGCCGACAAACACGGACGGGCCCAGATCTTTACCCAAACCGGAACGGGCAGTGCCGCCGGCAATCCCGGTTTCAATCCGGCCGTTCCCCAAACCAGCGAATCGGGCGACCAAACTGGAAACACTCACTGAACCGCTAACCTTTTATCGGCCAATCGTCATCTGCGAAAGGCTGATAATCAGTTAGCCTAAAACCGGGTCAGCCAACGGGGGTTGCCCACTAACGCGCAGGATTATGCCTTCAAATGCCTTAACACAACACACGATCGACGCGACACTCCACATGCTCAAAAGCGGCAACGAGAGCGTGGCTTCGCCCAACGAGGGCGCTTCGGTGATTGATAACTGGATTAAAGTGCTGCAGGACAGCAAACCGGGCAGCAACGTCCTGGATCAATTGATGCAATTGCGCTCGCTCCTTCAGATGCCGGATCCGGATACCGATCAGGTGAAGCAATTACTGGATAATCTGGCCGACCATACCACGCAAATGGCCCAGTCAAGCGAGGGTCCCTGGATCAACGAACTGGAACAAATTGTGGTGGCCTTACGGAATTTTAGTAACCAGCTCTAGGAGTTTTCCGATTTTCGGTAAATTCGGCTGTTTAACCGTCAACGCTGTGTCGGTCCGGACCGACACAGCGTATTTTCTCATACTATGGCTACCCTTGCAAAAACGACTGACCTGCTGGACGAAACGATTGAAACCCTGGGCAAAGAACAGCTTGCCCAGGACAATGAGGACGGCTTGAGTCTGCTTCAGAAATGGATGGAAATGCTGAAGCAGAGCGAAAATACCCAAGCACTGGCTGAAAAACTGACCCGGCTCTACGAAGCAACCACCCAGGAATCACCCGATGGAGACACGATTCGGAATCTGCTGAACGAAATCGCCGATGCGACCGAGGAGTTCAGCGGGGAGGTCGGCCCCGAGGGCGAAATCCCCGCACAACTGGAAGGCCTTACGGCAGCGTTACGAAACCTAACCATCCAGTTGTCGTAAAACCGGTTTTACAGGTCGATCTGCATTTTGATGTTCGATCGCTGGTAGGGCGAGGGCGTGGACTCGACTTTATAAAAACCGGCTTTTTTGTACAGTTCCAGCGCCGGAGTCAGTTTAGTATTGGATTCCAGATACACCTGTCGGGCTCCCAGCTGGCGCGCTACGTCTACGGCGTGCATGCACAGTTTTTTGCCAATCTGTTTGCCCTGCGCTTCGGGGGCCACGGCCATTTTCGCCAATTCAAAAACCCGGTCGCTTTGCTTCAGCAGCGCGCAGGTGCCCAGAATTTCGCCCCGATACCGCGCAAAAAAAACGCGTCCCCCCCGGGCAATAATATACCCTTCAGGATCGCCCAACACCTGAATGTCGGGTTCTTCCACCGTAAAATACGTCTCAATCCAGGCCAGATTCAGCTGTTTGAATGACGCCCGGTAGGCCGGATCAAAATCCAGAATTTCGACTTCGTCCCGTTGTTTCATCTTAAAATAGGTTTTAAAACGACTCAGATAGGGTTCCTCCGCCAGGGTTTCCTCCATCTCCTCCATCGCAAAAATGAGGTTGTGGCGCTGTTTGGAAATGAGCTGGGTATTTAACTCGTTAATGGCCTGCCAGATTTTTTCCAGTTCGGGCAGCAGGGCCTTCCCTTTTTCGCTCAGCGACAACAGCCGTTTCCGGTTGTCTTTCCCCGATTTGGCCGACGCAACCAGTCCAGCCTGCTCCAGTTCCCGCGCCAGCTGAATGATCGCCGGATGTGAAAAACCGAGTTTGTCGGCAATCTCGGTGACACTCAAGGGCGACTCCCGCGACAAAAGGTAAAACAACGTGAACCATTTCGGGTCAAAATCAATGCCGAACGACTGATACACATCAGCCGCCTGTCGGGAGATCAGGTCACTCAGCCGGCGAAGACGACTCACAAACGCCAGCGGACCCAGTTGGGCTATCAAATCCATCCTGAACGCATTTACGTTTTAAATTACGTAATCAATTACGTAAATGTAAATAGCGGTTTACGATCTGTCAATGCCTGCCTTAAAATTCGGGAGAAACTGATGGCGAAACCGACTCACCGATTGAGCGGATGAACATCCGGTTTTACGCCTTAGCCTCCACGCAATCCGGTTTTCCGTTTTCTATTTCAACTGATTCCAGTAGATCAGCAGATTCAGGGTCGCCCGTCCGGAGGCAATCAGATCCAGGTCGCCATCGCCATCGAGATCAGCGGCTTGCAGGTCTTCGGTCGCCATCATGACACTATCATCCAGGCTGTGCTCCTGCCAGGTTTGCAGGGTTTTATCGGGCACAAAAAGCCGTACGCCTACTTTCTTCTCCGCGTTGGGGTTCCGCCAGCCCACGGCAATCTGATCAACGCCGAGTTTCAGGAAATCCCCGACGGCCAGCGCATGGCCCTGATTCATTTGCGCCGTCAACGTTTGCTGAACCTCATAGGTCAGTTTGTCCGGGGCGCTGGCCGTCGAGCCATTTTTATAGACGACCAGTTTATTCCCGTGCATGGGTTCCACTGCCGCAACGAACGGCGTTTTATTCGTCTGAAAACCGCGCCGGACTTCGCCCATTCCATTTCCGGCCCCGATCCACCGCTCCACAGGCGTCCATTTTCCACCCCGGAAAGCAACGGTTTTTCCCCCTTCCTTGCTGCCGATCAGCAGCCGGGTTTCGGGGCCATCTTCCCAGATTTCGAAATTATGCGTCAGGTGCATGGTTGAATCGACCAATTGCATCCGCCACGGATCGCGTGGGTTCTGCGGTTTTTCGTAGCCCAGAATCTTCACCCCGCGCCCTTCGCCGTTTTTATTGCCCAGGCCGTGCAGCGGCACTACAATCAACTGATACCGGTTCGGAGCGACGCGCGCCCAGCGCATCCGGTGCGTCGTAATTTCGTGGTGCAGCCGGACCGCTTCCCAGTTTTTGGTGGGATCCGTGGGTCGAATGAGGTAAAAAACCGCCCCGGATTTGGTCGTATCGTTGGTTTCGGACGGGTTCCAGCCCGCGCCAACGGCCACTTCCACCTTGCCATCGCCGTCGAGATCGCGGGCGGCAAGGCAGACATTGTCCTGCGGAGTCAGATTCTGCGCCATCACATACCGCTTCCAGGTATCACCCGGTTTTCCCGGATTGCGGTACCAGACAATTTCTTTCTGGTCAGCCAGCAAAATATCCGGTTTTCGGTCGCCATCCACATCACCAATGGCTACCCCATAACCAATATCAATCTGGTTATCAACAACCTGAAGCTTGAAAGTAGGCTTTTGGGCAAACAATGGCCCGGCAAGCAGCAGCAAAGCAAGGAGTTTTTTCATGGGAAGAAAGGCAGGGGTCGAAAGTAGAGCTTTCCCCAATATTCGGAATTCGTGGCTCAATAATCAACTGTTCCTTTCGAATCCTTTTTCCCGCTCCAGCGCTCGCCCAACCGCAAAACCCGGTAAGGCGTCCGGTACCGCTCCGCTGCGCGAATAAAAAGGGCCGGATCTTCCGTATTGAATTCGAACAGGTGATAATGATGCGGAATTACCAGACGAGCCCCCATTTCCTTCCCCAGCCGGGCGGCTTCTTCGGCACTAAGATTTCCGGCCACGCGTCGTTCGGGTTTGTTGCCGTTGATGGGCAGAAAGGCGACGTCGATTCGGTACGGTCTCAGCAAATCGACCATGCCTTCGTACCAGAGAGTATCCCCGCTATGATACACCATCCACGGCCCGAGTTGTACCACAAAGCCCATGAATTTACACAGATTCTCTTCATCCCGCTCCACCTCGTTATGAGCCGCCGGAACGCCGTGGAACGTAAAACCGCCCACTTCCGTAATTTCTCCGTCGTTCGAACCAATCGGAAAATCGGGATCGCATTTTAACCGGTCGGCGACAAACGCCCGGTTGGCTTCCGGAATGACGAACTGAACATCCGAATTGGAACCGAACAATGGCAGCAGGGTTTCCGCATCCAGATGGTCAGTATGGTTATGGCTGGACGTCACCACATCAATCCCCGTCAACTGCCCCGGAGCAATCACCAGCTCCGACATCCGGACGTGTGGCTTATCGGTTTTGGCGTATTTAACCGACAACGAATCCGATAAATAGGGATCAAACAGCAGACGCCGGCCCTGCCACTGGAGCAGAAAACCGCTCTGGCCCAGCCACCAGATATGCAGCTCATCGGGACGCGACCGGGCAGCCTCCAGATCCGCTAAAAACACCTGATCTTTTTGAAAAGCCGGAATCAAATTCGTCATCGTACAGCCCATTTAATTGCCCCGCACCTGTTTTGCACCGGCTACCATGTTGATCAGTTTCTGCCGCGCGGCCCAGCGAGCGGTCTGGCTCAGGCCACAGTCGGGCGCAACGGCCAGTTTTTCGGCCGGAATGTATTTCAGGCAGGTTTCGATGCGCTCCACGACATCCCTGACGGTTTCGATGTAGTAATTTTTCACGTCGATAATGCCCACGGCTACGTCCATCTTCTGCGCAAATTCCGCGATCAGTTCGATTTCGTCGAACTCCCGGTTTGCCATTTCAACGTGGACTTCATCGACGGACAGATCCAGAAAATCGGGCAACATCGGGTGAATTTTCCGGTAACCGACCGGCCGGCCTTTGAAATTCCCGAAACAGAGGTGCGTCGAAAGGCGGCATTTGCCCACCACCGGGGCCACCGTCCGGTTAAAAATATCGACAAACCGCTTCGTGTCTTCTTTGTAGGCATAGCACGACATGGACGGCTCATCGACGGTAATCTCCTTACAACCAGCCGCCACCAGATCTTCCAGCTCCTTCCGGACGATCGGCAGCAAGGCTTCCGTAATGGCATACCGGTCTTTGTACCGGTCGTTTGGCAACATCCGGCCACTGAGCGTGTACGGCCCGGGAATCGAGGCCTTTAGGGTGGGGCCTGCCGGTGCCAGTTTTTTCAGACGCTGGTATTCGCGGACGGCCCCCAAACCGTTCGGCGCGGTCAGTTCGTCAACGATGGAATGCTTGCCGCGCTGGTCGTGGGCGGGTGGCCCAAACTTGCGGGTCTCGGCATGGTTAGGTTGCAGACCTTTGAGGTAGCCGTAGAACGACAGATTGAAGTCCAGCCGGGTTTGCTCGCCATCGCTGATTACGTCCAGCCCGGCGGTGGTCTGGTCATGAACAGCCGCCACCACGGCGTCTTCGATCATTTCTTCGATGTCGGCCGCCCCGAACTGATCCAGGTTTTGGGACGCAAATTCGAGCCAGCCGGGAAACGGATAACTTCCGATTACGGTGGTGCGGATGGGTTTGGGTTGCATGAGTAGAGCTTTTGGAAGTATTAATAACTAAATAAAATGGTGAAAATAAGCCGCCAGGCTCAACACAGGGCTAAACGGAGCCGCCTGCCGGTCTGTGGGGATGACCCACTTCGGCGTACAGCTTCGCCAGCCGGTGAGCATGCTCGTCGTAGGCAGCTTCGAACAATTCCGTTGCCCGCTGCGGGCCAGCCACCACCCCGGCCGTCAGCACCTTCGGCGGATGACCGGCCTCGGTCAGCAAACAGGCCAGTTGGGCTTTGATGCTGTTGATAATCAGCGCCCCGCCCACCGTACTCCCCGGTGCAACCGGTGTATCCAGGCCGGGAACGCTGACCATGGCATCGCCGACGGGCGCGCCGGTGTCCAGTACCAGATCGGCAAAGTCGCTCAGTTTCCGACCATCTTTGCGTTTGCTGGTGCTTTTATCCGAATGGTCTTTTGTAATCAGGGCCACCACCTTCACCCCCCGTTTCTGAAATTCTTCCGCCATTTCGATGGGCACGACATTGCAGCCGCTCGACGAAATGACCAGGGCCGAATCCTGCTCCGAGAGGTCGTAATTCCGGAGAATCCGTTCGGCCAGACCGGACACATTTTCCAGAAACATGGCCTGCCGTTGTCCGTTGGCGCCCACAACCAGGTTGTGAAACGTCAGCGAGAGTTCAACAATCGGGTTAAAACCGGGAAAGGAACCGTAGCGCGGCCACATTTCTTCGACCATAATCCGGCTGTGTCCCGACCCGAACACGTGGACCATCCGGCCCGCCAGAATCGTTTCTGCAAACCACTGGGCCGCCTGTTGTAATTGAGAAGTCTGTTGTTCAACCGTGTCGACCAGTTGCCGACATTTTTCCAGGTACGTCTGTATCATCATAGGGTAATTTTCTCGCGCTATCCCTGACTGGCAAAACCGGCCGCCCCAATGGCCCCGGCCCAGTCTTCAAAATGAGCTTTACAAATTGTCGTTTTTTTACCGGCGGGTCGCCATTCAAAGACCTCTAAAAAGGTATTCAACGGCTCAAACAAAGCCTCCCCCGCCTGCACAATCCCCCCGCCCAGAACAATCAACTCGGGCGAAAATGCATTGGCAAACCCCGCCAGCGTGACGGCCAGCTGACGAACCGACTGCAGCCACACCAGCGTGGCCAGTGGTTCTTGCTGCCGATACGCGTCAACGAGTTCGTACGTACTGGCATACCGTCCGTACGACCGCCGGGAAACCGTTGCGTTGCCAATTGCATCTTCCAGATTGGCGGGCATATTCGTAATACCCAGCTGGCTGCTGTCGGCCTGGACCGAAACGTGCCCCAGATGACCTGCCATCTGGTAATAACCCTGGTACAGGTTGCCATCAATCAGTAAGCCTCCCCCCACCCCCGTACCGAGGGTCAGGAGCAGGGCATTCCGGCGATTCCGGGCCGCCCCGTAGCGGGCTTCGGCCATCAGGGCCGCATGGGCGTCGTTCAGAACCCGCACCGGCGTTCCCAGGAAGTCCGTCCAGACCAACCCTTCCAGCCCCGGAAGTCGGCCCGGCATGCAGACAATGGCGTCGTTGGCGGGCGTTGGCAAACCGGGAGCCGAGAGTCCGACCCCGACGACCGGCCCCTGGGCAACGGCTTTGACCTGCCGAAACGCATCAACAACGGCCTGTTTCCACTGCCCGTCCTGCCCGTCGTTTGTCGGACAGACAACCCGGTGTAAAACCGCCCCGGTTTCGACCTCAATCAAAACGCCTTTGATCCGGGTCCCGCCAATATCAATGCCAATTGCGTTCATGTTTTTCCGGTATACGGTTTTCCAGTATACGGTTTTACGGTTTTCGGTTTTACGGTATTCGGAAGCTCCGTACGATTGCTTTGTGGATGCGTCAGCCCGCCGAAAACCACAAACCGAAAACCGTAAACCAGTCTCAGTATTGCCCCTCGCTCACGTCCCAGCCCCCGTCGACGGCTAGTACCTGCCCCGTGGTAAACCGGGAATAATCGGACATAAAATAAACGGCCGCCCCATCCAGATCGGCGGGCTGGCCAATCCGACCGCCATCCAGCGGCTGCTTGGTTCCGATGAAATTCAGGATGGTTTCGTCATTGGCGGCCCGCTGCGCCATTGGCGTTTCGACCAGGGCCGGAGCCACCACGTTGACGCGAATATTGCTGGGGGCGTAATAAGCCGCAATTGATTTGGTAAAACCGATGATGGCCGCTTTGGTGGCCGCGTAAGCGTGGGTGGAAAAGTATTTCGGGGAAGGTGAAAAGCCCAGCACCGACCCCATATTCAGGATCGTGCCGCCCGTATTCTGCTCCCGAAACGCCTGCACGGCGGCCTGATTCGACAGCATCAGCGAGGTCAAATTCAGCTCCAGCGTTTTGTTCCAGCCTTCGAGCGTCAGCGCGTGTAAGGGTCCATCGCCGTACCGCCGACCACTCCCGCCGGCCACGTGGTAGAGTCCATCAAAACCGTCGAATTCGCCCTGGCAAAGCGCAATGGCCGAAACCGCCGTGGCCGGATCGGTCGCGTCGCCGTTCAGCGCCAGCCCAAAACCGCCCAATTGCGCTTCGGCGGCTCTACAACTTTCGGCGTTGCGGCCTACCACCACGACACGGGCACCCTGTCCGACAAATGCCTGGGCCGCCGATAGTCCCAGGCCCGTCGTACCACCGATCACGACAATTCGTTTATTGGCCAGCCAGAGTTGATCCATTCGCAACTAGTATAAAGTAAAACCCCGATGACGAAGGTATACATCCGATTTCAGGAATGCAATAACTTATTATAATAAGTCTCAATTTAAAGAGTTTTTTGTATACTTGTTCATCAACAACCAGCCTCTATGAACGATCGGCCCACCCGCATCCCCCAGTATCAGTACCTCTATGAATCCTTACGCCAGCAGATCATCCGGGGCGATTTTAAATCGGGCGATTTGTTGCCTTCCGAAAAAGACCTCCAGAACCAGTTCCGGCTGACGCAACCCACGATCAGGCAGGCGCTGGGCCTGCTGGTGCAGGATGGTTACATCCGTAAACACCAGGGGAAAGGCAGTATTGTGCAGCCCTTACCCATCGGGCTGGGCGTCATGTCAATTGTCGGGCGGCTGGCCAATACGACCAATACCGGAAAAACCGAGCGGATGACTACGGCCATTCTGACCAAACCACGGCTGCATCCTTTCCCCGACGACTTCCTGTTCACACCCACCGAAGACGACCACAAAGTCGGTTTTTATTACCTGGAACGGCTGCGGGCGGTGGAAGAAGAGCCGGTTTTTTTTGAAAAGGTTATTTTGCCCAACCGCTACCTGCCCGGTTTTTCGCGGCAACGGCTCGAAAACCGCTCCCTGTTCGACCTGCTCCGGGCCAAATACGGGCTACTGGTGAAAGGGGGCGAACAGAAAGTGCTGGCCGTAACGGCCGACGGGGAACTGGCGCGGCAACTGGGCGTCGCCAACCAGACGCCCGTTCTCAGACTCGACAAACGGCTCGATACGAACCGACCCGATTTCAGCTTTTATTCCTCCCTATACGCCCGAACCGACCGTTACATCCTGCACGGCCGGTTCTGATCATCCGGCCGGAATGATCACGGTAAAGGTTGCCCCCTGATTAGGAACGCCGTTGGCAGTAATGATACCGCCGTGGTTTTCAACGATTTTCTTGCAGATTGCCAGCCCGATTCCGGTACCCTCAAACTCTTTTTTAGCGTGTAATCGCTGGAAAATCGCGAAGATTTTACCGGCATACCGGTTATCGAAACCGATGCCGTTATCGGCAATTTTCAGTTCCAGATACCGCCGGGCCGGAGTCAGGCCGGAATACCAGACATCGCCGGGCTGCAAAAACCGGTACGTAATCCGCACCACCGGCGGAACGTCGTGTCGGGCAAACTTGAAGGCATTCGTCAACAGGTTCAGGAAAAGCTGCCGAAACTGGGAGGCCACCACGGCCACCGCTGGCAGGTCATCAGCGTAAATTTCGGCTTTTACCTGCTCGATTTTGAAGTCAAGCGACTGCACCACATCATCCAGCAGTAGTTTCAGGTCCTGTTTTTCAAACCGCTGGTCGGACGAAATCAGCGAAACCGACAGCACATCGCCGATCAGGTTGTGCATCCGCTGGGCTGCGTCGATAATCTTCGTCAGGAAAAGCTGCCCTTCGGCGTCCATTTTGTCCCGCTGGCTTAGCAGCAAACGGTCGCCAAACGCGGTTATTTTTCGCAACGGTTCTTTCAGGTCATGGCTCGCGATGTAGGCAAATTCCTGTAAACTCGCGTTCGACTGCTCCAGCCGCCGGTTCTTTTCGCCGGCCTGGTTCTCAGCTTCCACTTTGTCGGTAATGTCCAGCGAAATGTTCAGGATATGTTCCACCTTGCCTTCACGGTCGCGGTCGAAAACCGTGCCGTAGGTTTGAAACCAGCGGTATTGCCCGTTGTGGTGCCTCATCCGGTACGTAAACTCCGACACCAGCACTTCGTCGTTATTACCCGATGCCTGGTTGGCTTTTTCCAACGACCGGAGATTTTCTTCCATCAATTTGGGAAAATCGTCCGGGTGCATAATCCCGATCAGAAATCCAATTCCTTCTGCCTGCAACCGTTGGGGCGAATAGCCAAGCAACAACTCGAAACCCTGACTAACAAACAGATACTGACCCGTATTGACATTAAACGTCGCGATGATCGCCGGGGCGGCATCCGTAATTTTCTGAATGAACTTCTGCTTCTCCTCCACGAGCTGCAGGCTTTGTTTCTCCAGATCGATGTCGAGCGTCAAACCGATAATTTCCCACGGCTGGCCGTCGGGTTTGCGCCGAAACACCGATTCGTAATTTCGCAGCCAGCGGTAGTGCCCACTCTTATCCTTCAGCCGGTGTTCGAACGTCTGCACTTCACCGTCTTTCACCTGGGAAAACGATTCTAAATGGGCCAGAATCCGCGGAATATCCGTGGGGTGGTGTACGGTTTCGAGGTACATACTGCCCATCGCCCGGATTTCATCGGGCGTGTATCCCAACATCGGTTCGACTCTCTGGCTGGTATATCGTTCTTTCCGCTCTATCAGGTCAAAGACGTAAATGACGCCCGGCATTGTGTCCGTCAGCTTTGAATGAAAATAAAACTGCTCGTCAATCTTGCCGTGTAAGATATTGATATACAACCCCGTCGCCCGACTAGCCAGATCGAGAACATAAGCATCGATTTCCCGAACGAGATCAATTATTCCGGCCACATCGGCGGTGTAACCGGGCAGAAAAGTCAGCATGGCCTGCTTCCGCACATAGCCCATCAGGCTGATGTCTTTCGGAGCAATCTGGGTCCGGTTAAGCCCCTGCAACTGGTCCTGCGCCCAGCGTTGCAGCGTCGCGTCGATGTGGCCACTGATGCGGTTTTCGGCAAAAGCCGTCAGCAATTTCGCCGACGAGTCGTAGGATAACTGCCGGAGCTGTTCCGGCGTCCACGCCTTGAAAAAGGCCAGCATCGGAATGTCAACTTCTCCATACAAACGCAGCAATTCCGCGCTAAACTCCTCCAGATGCCGTTCCAGCAGGAATTTTGCAAAACCGGGTAAATGCGTAAAAATAAGTTCCGTAGAAGTATTCTCCGGGCGATCGGGAGTTGCCAACAGACAGGTGAGTAAAGAGTTATGTGCTGTTAAGGTTTTTGGGGTTTCAGTTTACGGTTTTCGCCGGGCCGTCGTTACGTTGGACTGACGCACCTATTCGGTAACAACGAAGCGACTATAAACCGTAAACCTACTCCCCTAGGGCAAATCACGCTCCAGAATCCGGCCGGTTTCTTTGTCTTTCAGAATGACCTTATGCCGACCGTCATGCGTCACCTCTTCCTTGATCAGGTAGTATTTTTCGTCGTAATCCACCAGCGTCGCTTCCTGGGTCAGGCCTTCCCGACCGCGCCAGACGGGCAGGTGCACGGGTTCCCACTGTTTGGTTTCGGCCGACCGATAAGCCGCATCCAGCACGGCGTTGACCACGTAACCGTCGTAGAACGTCTCGGCGGGTTCGCGTCCTTCGTCGGCTGCGTTGAACATATCCGTAAACATGTGATTGTACCCCAGGTCATTGACTTCATCGCCCACGGGAAACAGCCAGCCGGTGGTGCTCTCGGCTTTCTCGGCCACGTAATCCGCGCCTTTTCCGGTCGTGAACATTTCAAAACCGGTACGCAGGAAGTTGTTGATCCAGATGGTTCCTTCGGTTCCCATCACCTCGTCGCGAAGGTCCATTCCCCCCCGGAACGTCCAGCTCACTTCAAACTGACCGATGGCCCCGTTTTCGTACTTCACCAGCGCGATGGCGTGATCTTCCGCATCGATCGGTTTTACCTGCGTGGCCGCCCAGCACATCACCTCCACGGGCTTCACATCTTTCCCGATAAAATTGCGCGAGATTTCGACACAGTGGCAACCCAGGTCGAGCATGCAGCCCCCACCGGCCTGTTCTTTGTCCCAGAACCAGTCGCTATGCGGACCCGGGTGGGTTTCCCGCGATTTGGCCCACAGAATCCGGCCCAGCGCACCGTTTTTGACACTTTCCAGCGCCTTCAGGAATTTCGGGGTATAACAGAGATCTTCCAGATAGCCAGCAAAAATCCCGGCCTCCTCCACCGCTTTCAGCATCCGCAGAGCTTCGGCACCCGTGCGGCCCAGCGGTTTAGTGCTGACAACGGCTTTCTTGTGTTTGGCGCACAACAACACGGCCGCTTCGTGCAGGTTGTTGGGCAACGCAATACAGACCATATCGACCTCCGGGTGGGCAATCACGTCTTCCATTTGGGTTCCCCAGATTGAGCAACCGTAGTCGGCGGCAAATTTTCGGGCACTTTCTTCGCGACGGGCGTAGATAGCCACCACGCGATCACGTCCCCGTTGACCGTGGATGGATTCGGCATAGAACCGGCCAATAAAACCGGACCCCAGCATGGCAATTTTTCGCATAGGTAAAGGATAAGGCATGAATAATAAATGATGGCTGATGAACGATGGAGTAACTAGCCGGACATGAATGCATTGTTTCTCGTCCATCCTTCCTGTCAAATATAGGCAGTGGGGGAAGGAATGAATAGCTTTTTGTCGGAAAATGATTGAGAAGAGACCTGGTGCCGGAGGTTTGGGAAGGCGAAAGCCATTGACCGGCCCACCCGGATGAAACAAAAAAAGTACCTGCTTCGAAAACAGGTACTTCCCGGGGAGGAATTCCAGGTTACACGTTACGGCAGTCCGGCGGACGCAGCAATCCATAGATCACCATTTTTTGTCCGCAGCCTGGTCAGATGCCCCTGATCCGTCAGATTCTGTAAAAAAGCCACGCTCTCCAGCCTGGGAACACCCGAAAGCTCCGAAAATTCACGCGTGGTCAACGATTCAAAGCGGGCGAATAAGAACTGCCATTGCGGATCGACGGCCTGCTTCTGAACCGCCGGATACACCGTCTGGATCGCCTTCTCGTAAACGCTGTACGGTTTCATCCCGTAGATAAATTCCGGTTTTCCCGATCCATCCGAAATAAAAATGGACGGAAACCCCCGCACGCCCAACCGCCGACCGCGTTCCAAATCGTCCGCAAAGGCTACGCTAGCCTCTCCTTCGAAATCCGCTTTCAGCCGGGCCCCATCCAGACCGACCGTCTGGGCGGCTTCCGCCAGGTGGTTCCAGCGGGTAATGTTTTTCTTTTCCAGGAAAACCATCTCGCGGATTTTGCGCAAAAACCGGATAGCTTTCTCCGAATCCTGCCACTGGGCCGCCTTGAACGCAATCGAGGGCGGGTACGACGAAGGCAGGGGATCTTCCAGCCAGACATCGCCGTCAATGGGCATATCGTAATGGTGGCTCACTTCATCCCAGTGCGGAGCAACATCCGAAGGCTTGCTGATCCCACCGCTGTTATAGCTCCAGTCGGGCAGCAGCCCTCCCATCCGGTATTCAATTTCCAGCGAATCACCGTATTCCAGCTTCAGTTTTCGCAGTTGCGGCTCGATACCCCAACAGGATGAGCAGATCGGATCGGTAAAATAGAGGAGTTTGACCGGTTTTTTGTCAACCCGAACGATCAGGTCGTTTTCGGCGGCCTGCGCAGGGCCTACTTCGCATGATCCCGTTATACTATCACAGAGCAGTGGATTCGTTTTCTGATTGTGCATGTTATTCTGAATTTTGTAAGTCCCCGTTCAGGCTCCGTCCGCTGGCGTTCTCCGATAAATCCATTTTCTACTGAAAAACGGACCTTTCTTAACGTTTACAAGACAACCTCTTCAGGAATTATTTCCTAAGCGAAAAAAGCCTGTTTGCTCCATTTCACTGGAATTAAATGTGTAACTTGCCTACAAAGGTCGGCAAGGGCCCGGGGCCTGTCAATTAGTCAAAAAAACTTGACTATGAAAAAAGTCCAACAACATGAAATGGTTTGTCCGGCGGAAGAGTTACTGAAAGCGCTTTCCGGGAAGTGGAAGCCGCAACTGTTTAAATTGGCCCTTGAGGGTCCGTTGCGTTTCAATGCCTTACTGCGCCAGGTGGAAGGGGCCAACAAGCAATCGCTGGCAACTTCCCTCAAGGAGTTAGTGGAGGAAGGCTACCTGGAGAAAGTGGTCATTCGGTTGAAACCTTTGCACATTGAGTATTCGCTTTCCGAAAAAGGGAAACTGTTAATCCCGGTTTTTAAACAACTGGAAACCTTATACTAACCAGCCAGTCGCCCGATGCCAGCGGCTCTGGACAAGAGAAGGCAAAATCCAGGGCTTAAAAATTTAGACTTGTCTAAATTTATTCTTTATCTTTGTTGAAACGGCCGTAGCCGTTTATGCCAACTTCCTAGTTAGAGCCATGCACTGGTTGCCGGTTTATCGACAGAAAATCGCCCGCATTCTGCTGATTCTGTTCAGCTTTATGCTGGTCAATTCGGTTGTTTTCCGACACGCCCACAAGCTCGCCAGTGGCCGGATCATCGTCCACGCGCACCCTTTCATTCCCATCGGCGATAGTCCGTACCAGCCCAATACGCACACCAACGGCGAATTATTCTGGCTCGACAATTTCACCAACATTCTCTACGACAGCCTGACGCCGTTTGCATTTGTCTGTGCGGTCCTGAGCGCGCCGGTGCTGCGTCATTTTCTGGCGGTTTACGAACGCATCCAAACCCACTTCTTTCCGTACTTCTCCCATCGGGGTCCGCCGGTTGTCGGATAATTGCTTCCTGTTTGTCGCATCCTGCGATTTCCATTTCATTTCCTGCTGCCCGTTGCGCTGGTGATGGCTGGTTTATACCCGGCTGATTTCCTGCGCTTTATGGGCCTGGAATTTCCCTTCTATTATTGTTTTCCGACAACCATGCAAAAAACGATATACGTATCGCTCCTGCTTATCGTGTGCAGTACCCTTTTCGCAACCGCCCAATCGACGGCCACGATCGAAGGGCACGTTTTCTCCAAACAAAAACCGCTTGAACTGTCCACCATCGCCCTGAAGGGAACCCGCTTCGGTACCCTCAGCGATACGGCGGGCGTTTTCAAACTGACCGGTATTCCGGCGGGGCGCTACCAACTGGTGGTTTCCCAGGTCGGTTTCGAGACGTTCCAGAAAACCATCGTCCTGACCGCCGGGCAGACTTTCCGCCAAACCGTCGACCTGCGAGAAGCTCCCAACACGCTGGGCGAAGTCGTCATTACGGGAACGATGAAAGAGGTTTCCAAGCTGGAAAGTCCCGTTCCGGTGGAGATTTATACGCCGAAATTCTTCCAGAAAAACCCCACGCCCAACATCTACGACGCGCTGCAAAACATCAACGGCGTACGGCCCCAGCTCAACTGCAACGTCTGCAATACCGGCGATATTCACATCAACGGTCTGGAAGGTCCTTACACGATGGTGCTGCTCGACGGTATGCCCATCGTCAGCTCGTTATCAACGGTGTACGGCTTGTCCGGCATCCCGAATTCACTGGTCGAGCGGGTCGAGGTGGTGAAAGGTCCGGCTTCGACGCTATACGGGTCGGAGGCCGTGGCCGGTTTGATCAACATCATCACCAAAAATCCACTGAAAGCGCCCGTCCTGACGGCGGATGTGTTCGGAACCAGCTGGCAGGAATACAATGCCGACCTGGGTGTCAAGTTTAAAGCCGGAACCGCCAACTCGCTGGTCGGTCTGAACTACTATAATTACCAGACACCGCACGATAAAAACGGCGACGGTTTTACGGACGTGACGCTCCAGCACCGAATCTCGGTTTTCAATAAATGGCAGTTCGAGCGAAAGGAAAACCGCCTGGCCAGCATTGCCGCCCGGTATTTTTACGAAGACCGCTGGGGCGGCCAAACCAACTGGACCCCGGTTTTACGCGGAACCGATAGCCTGTATGCCGAAAGCATTTATACCAAACGGTTCGAATTGATTGGCGCTTACCAGTTGCCAACCACCGAGAACATCACCCTGCAATCGTCGTTCAACAGCCACCACCAGAACTCGTACTACGGCACGACGCCGTTCATGGCTACCCAGCGGATTTTCTTCGCGCAACTGCTGTGGAACAAGGAATTCAATAACCGGTTCAGCCTACTGGTGGGAACACCGTTCCGGTACACGTTTTACGACGACAGTACGCCCGCGACCCAGACCGGCGACTCGCTCCGGCCCATTAACCAGCCCGACCGGACGCTGTTACCCGGGATTTTTGCCCAGCCGGAGTTCACGTTCAACGACAAACACAAGCTGCTGATCGGGCTTCGGTACGACTACAATTCGCGGCACGGCAACATCCTGACGCCCCGGTTTTCGTACAAATGGTCGCCGAACAAAGACAATGTGATCCGGTTGAACGCCGGAACCGGCTACCGGGTGGTGAACCTGTTCACCGAAGACCACGCGGCTTTGACCGGGGCGCGGCAGGTGGTGGTGAAGGACGAACTGAAACCCGAACGAAGCTGGAACGTAAACCTGAATTACACGAAACTGATCGTGTTTGGCAGCGGTTTTCTGAACGTCGATGCATCCGTGTTTTATACGTATTTCACGAACCGCATTATTGCCGATTACGATACCGATCCGAACAAAATCTTTTTCGACAACCTGAAAGGCCACTCGACCTCCAAGGGTGTTAGCGTGAACCTGGACGCCAATTTCACCTTCCCACTGAAAATCAACGCCGGTTTTACGCTCATGGATGTCTACAAAGTGGAGGATGGTACCGATGGCCGAGCCGTCAAAACCCGGCAGTTGCTGACCGAACGGATAACCGGTACCTGGACGGCTTCGTACGATTTCGGACGCGGTTTTTCGACGGATTATACGGGGAACCTCTACGGGCCGATGCGCCTGCCCCTGCTCAGCAGCGACGACCCGCGCGCGCCCTATTCGCCGACCTGGAGCATTCAGAACATCCAGCTAACCAAGAAGTTCGACAATGGCTTTGAGATTTACGGTGGCATCAAGAACCTGCTGAACTTTACGCCCCCGGCCAACAGCATTGCCCGGGCCAACGACCCTTTCGACAAGCAGGTCATTTTCGGTCCCGACGGCCAGGTGGTGGCCACGCCCGACAACCCCTACCGGCTGACCTTCGATCCCAATTACGTGTTTGCGCCCAACCAGGGCATTCGCGGTTTTCTGGGTGTTCGGTACACGGTTCGCTAAAAAATTGCGTACTGGCAACGGAGGCCCGTCAACCCCTGTCTCTACCCATAATGGTGTAGGATTGCCGGCTAAAACATTTTACAAAGACAGCGGTTCTATGAAAAAAGCCGGTTTTATTCGGAGACTTTTTAAATTATTGCATCGAGAAATAGAACGTTTACAAGAAAGACAGGTTTTAATACTTTGATAACCATCACATTACTGTTTTTTTCATATAAATTTACAACCGTAAACCAAACACTCTACTCGATATGGCACTTGCAAAACAATATGTAAAAAGCAAGCCTACAATTTGCAAAGTAACGTTTACGCTGCCTGCTGACGCGGTGAACGGCGCGAAGGAAGTTGCACTGGTTGGTGATTTTAACGGCTGGGATTCGTCAGCTACTGCTCTGAAGAAACAAAAAGACGGTTCATACAAAACGACGGTTGAATTACCGATTGGTCAGGAAACGCAATTCCGCTACCTGATCGATGGCGAAACCTGGCTGAATGATCCGGAAGCCGATAAATACGTTGGCAGCGGTGTTTCATCAGACGACAATTCCGTTGTGGCTCCGTAAGGAATTTGCCGGGGCTTCGCTCCCAAACGATTTCAAACAGAACAGCCCGGCCAGATGGCCGGGCTGTTCTGTTTGACTGATCCCTGAATCCGCAATTACACGGTAAAGCTGTCGGATTCGATGTAGGCTTTGATCAGGGCCTGCTCTCCTTCTTTGCCCGGATACGCATTGCCGTGCTCCATGCCCCAGATAAACTCCTTGTTTTCGGCTTTGGCTTTTTCGTAACAGTGTTTGAACACGTTCTTGTAGTTGATTTCGCCGGTTGTCGGTTCTTTCCGCCCGGGGTTGTCGCCAATCTGGAAATACCCGATTTCGCTCCAGCACCAGTCGATATGCGGAATGATGTGCCCTTCGTTTTTCTGCATGTGGTACACATCGAACAGGATTTTGCAGGCCGGGCTGTTGACGGCGCGGCAGATTTCGTAGGTCTGGTCCGAGGTGCGCAAAAACAGGTTGGGCGTATCGCTGAGCGGTTCCAGCACCATCGTCAGGTTGTGCGGAGCCAGAATATCCGATCCCCGGCGCAGGGCGTCGATGACGTGGCCGGTTTGAATTCCGATGGGCAGGTTCCGCTGAAAATCACCGGGAACTACCGTCATGTATTTGGCATTCACCCGCTTGGCTACTTCAACGGCTTTTTTGCAACCGCTCAGGAAAATGTCGATAAACTCCTGCTTGCCAGCCGCCAGGGTGTTAGCTCCGTTGCCGCCTTTATCGACCACAAAAACTCCCATTTTCATGCCGAGTCGGGCCATTTCCTTCGCAATTTTCTCCTGTTCTTCCACCGGCCGACCCATCATTCCGTTGTCTTCCAGCGCCTTAAAACCGTTGTCGGCCATAAACTTGAGCTGGTCGATGACATCCTTTCCGGCGCTGTTCGTAAACATGCCGAAGTGGGGCGCATACAACAGTTTAAACTGGTTTTTTGCCACCGTTTGTGGTTGAGAGGGTTCTTTTCCGGCCAAAGCATTACCCGCCAGCGCAGCACCGGCCAGTCCTAACGTTGATTTGACAAAATCGCGTCGTTGAATCATAATAAAGTGGATAAAAGGAAGGTTTTTATTTTCGTTTTAAACTTGCTAAATAGTCGACTAAATCCACCAGTTCCTGCGTAGACATGTTTTCCTGCAAACCCGACGGCATCATCGATGAGTCCAGGGGCTTCATGGAAACCACGTCGCTCATCTTGTAGTCGGTCACGACTCCGCCCGGAAACTTCATCTGCAGGTCGGTTTCGGTTTTGCTGGAGATAATGCCGGAAACCGTACTGCCGTCCTTGAATTTAACTTCAAAGCCTTCGTATCCAAAACTAATGCCGGCATCCGGGTACAGAATCGCCAGATACTGACCCTCTTTCGGCAATTTACTGCCAATTTCGGACAGTTTCGGCCCGAAGTCCATGCCTTCGTTGTTGATCTGGTGACAAATCGAACAATTGGTTTTGAAAACCGTCAAGCCCCGGCTGGCATCACCGGTCATTGCCAGCAAATCCGGAATTCCGGGCATTTTCTTTCCGGCGGCACTGTTTCCGCCGTTGAGGTAGCTGGCCGCTTCCAGCCGCACTTTTTTCCGCCAGGTTGTGCTTACGCCCTGTACCGCTGCCGCCTTGTACTCATCCTTGATTTGTCCAGAGCGCAACAGCGACAGAATCAGTTCCTCTCCATCGTTGCTGCCGCCAATGGCGCGGGTGGCTTCCCGACGCAGGGCTACCGGGCGGTTTTCGTCCAATGCGACGGTTTTTAGAATATCCAGTGACTCCTTGCTTCCTACCCAGCGCAGGGCCGATGCCATGTTGACAGCTGCGTTCGGATCTTTTCCGTTGATCACTTCCCAGACCAGCTGACCGCCCCCCTGTTTCAACAACTGCCGGGTGGCTTCCCGGCCCATCATGTCCGTAAACTGCTTCTGGCTCAGGGCCAGCAACCGGGCGTTTTCGGCCGTGGGTTCATACCGGCTTACCATCTCCATATAATCCGGTTTACCGTATGTTTCGTCCAGCAGTTTAGTCAAAGCGGCCATGGCTTCCGGCGAATTTTTCACGAAAGCCTTATCGAGGTGACGCAACGCCAGTTTCGTTATCTGCACATCATTCGGATTGCTTTTCAGAATACTCAGCAGCGCATTGGATTTTTCGGTTGCACCCGGATTGAAGTCGAACGCCCGGAAATACCGCAAACGCCCGGTCAGATCGGTCTGCGAATCGCCAGCCAGTTTCGCCAGCAGGGGAACAGCATCCTTCGTCCGGGCCCGCCAGACAATGTCTTTGCCAGCAGCCGTCGTCAACGGATTCTCCCCCGAACGCTTCAGCCAGGCTCCATAATAGGCATCCCATTGTCCATCCGCACCAATGCCGAGGGCTTCGAGGTACCAGCGGTCTTTGCCATCGTGACGTGATGCGAGTTGTGCCCACAAATCAGGGGCAGCCGGTGACGTATTCCGGTGTAAGGCAAGGGCGCATTCCCGCCGAACCTGCGGATCGGGGTCATTCACCAACTGTTTCACATACGGCGTAACATCGCCTTTCAACTGACGAGCCGCCCGCAAAGCCGCCATTCGCAGGTTCGGGTCGCTGTCTTTCAGGGCGGTTTCGATGTACTTTTTGCCTTTTCCGTCCAGTTTACTCAACAGCCACAACGCCCGGGCTTTCATGCGCGGATCGGATGCGGTTTGGTAAAGTTTCGCCAGATCCTTTTCGGCTTTTGCACCCAGCTCGTGCAGTTTGTTCCAGGCAGCATAGCGAATCGCCATGTTCGGACTTTGCAGGGCTTCGATGGCTCCGGCCGTCGTGGTCAGGTCTACTTTCGGTATTTTATACGGCGTATTCGGCGGAGCAACGCGGTAAATCCGGCCCCGGTTTTGATCACCGGCCTGGTGACCACCCACGCCCGGATCGTACCAGTCGGAGATCATCAGCGAACCATCGGGGGCCACGCACACATCCGAGGGCCGGAACCACTGGTCACGGGTGCCTTCCAGCACCGGCACAATCGTCGCCTTATAGCCCGCGCCGTCGTTGGTCACCGGATAAGCCCGCACCACATTAGGCCCCGCATCGCAGTGAATCACCTGCCCCTGAAATACGGATGGTAGCAACTTTCCTTCGTATACAATGATTCCGGTCGGTGACCCCGCGCCGGTTTGCAGCAGATTCGGGACAACACCCGGATCGTTCAGGTGCCAGTGCCGCTGTGGAATGGTTTCTTCGAGGTTAGTCCGATTGGCCCGCCAGCCCGCGCCGGTCATTTCGTCGGTGTAGCCGTAGTTGCCGTATTCCATCACGTAGTTGATCCGAACGCCCTTGTTGCCGTCGTCGTCGTTATCCGACTGCCACATGGTGCCGTACGAATCAACGGCCACTTCGTAGTTATTCCGGAAATTATGCCCGAGCACTTCCATCTCGCTGCCGTCGGGATTGCAGCGGAACACCATGCCCTGTTTGAAGTTCTTCAGATCGATTTCTTTGCCAGTGCTGCGGTCGATAATCGGTCTGCCGTTTTTATCAAGAATTTGTTTGCCTTCGTTGCCAAAATTGAAATACCACTTCCCATCGGGGCCAAAAACAAATGAATGCAGACCGTGGTCGTGGTCGGCCCCACTAATACCTGTAAAGAGCAGTTCTTTTTTGTCGGCTTTATCGTCGCCGTTTTCGTCCGTAAACACGAACACATTCGGGCTATCGGATACGATCACTTTATTGCCCTGTACCCAGATGCCGAGTGGCGAAACCAGCTCCGGCCCCTGGTAAAACGTCTTGGTAACATCGGCCTGCCCATCGCCGTTGGTGTCCTCCAGAATCAGAATCCGGTCGCCTTCCGGGCGCGTCGGGTTGCCGTTGATTCCAGCGCGGTAGTTGTACGCTTCGCACACCCAGACGCGGCCCCGCGCATCGACGTCGATGTTGGTGGGATTGGTCAGCATGGGTTCGGCCGCAAAGAGTTTGGCTTCCAGCCCCGGGGCCACGTTCAGGCTACCCACGGCGTATTTCGGATCGCGTTTATCGTCGTCGGAAAGACCGGCAAAAAGCCGTTCGAGGTATGGGGTAGAAGCCTGGTTGAGGTTGTCATTTTGCCAGGCACCGATCAGGGCGCCCCCGATCAGAAGCCCGGCCGTGGAGAGCGCCAGCGCCCGACCAGACCACCGAAAACGTTTCACGTAACGAGTTGAGTTCATAAACTACGCACGAAGTAAGGGTTGGAATAAATCGGGTAAATGTAGTAAAAAAACCCAAATCTCCTTCCCGAATTTAGCGAGTCGTGCCCTCTCCTGTTCCTTAGCTGCCCGGTGTTACTCGCGGGTGAGTTCGCCCAAAACCGGCAAGCCCAAATCCCACTGATCTGTTCGAAACGGAATCACCGGCAGGCCTTCCCGGCTAAACAGGTTCGGTTCGGGGGCATCCCGAAACGCAAACCGTACCGCCACCGGCCTGGGAATCCCCTCTGCCCATACTTCCACAGTTTTGCCGATAATCCGGGCCTGGGCTTTCGTAAAAATCCGATCGGCACCCGCAATCTCAAACTCCGTAATTTCCGGTCCTTTAACCATGAACCCGTCGGGCGCATGATCGAACGTGAGTTGAACCCGGCTTCCGAGGATTTTCATCGACCGGTATTGTGGGCTTTTGTACGCGTTAACCGGCTGGCGATAGGTGTCGGCCAGCGCCCAGTTGGCCAGCCGGTTTCCCACCTCTTTTTTGTAGGCCGGATGAATGTCATCCCGGTTATCGACCAGGTCCGTTGTCACCACCATACCGGTTTTGGTTAGATCCATTGCCCGCGTCTGGTTCTCCCGGAGCAGGGCGGTTTCGTAGGTTCCGCCGTACCGATACGGCGCCAGCTGGACGTAATAAAACGGAATATCGTGCTGCCAGAAACCCCGCCAGCTATCAACCAGCAGGTGCATTAGTCGGTAGTAGGCCGGGGCATAATGCCGGTTCGATTCGCCCTGGTACCAGATTACGCCTGCAATGGCAAAAGGCGTGATGGGGGCAACCATGCCGTTAAAAAGGGCTCCCGGTTTTACGGGGGCCCAGGGGGTTTTCACCATTGTTTGAGCCGAATACCGGGTTTCGGGATAAAGGCTGGAAAGCGATTCGGGCAACCAGGTATCCAGTTTGGAACCGCCCCAGGATGCATCGATCAGGCCAATCGGAACGCCGAGAGTTGCCTGAAGTTTTTTACCGAAAAAGTATCCGACGGCACTAAACCGCTTCAGACTGACGGAATCACAAACCGCCCAGTTTCCCTTCACATCGTTTTGGGGCGAAGCAGCCGCCCGCTTCGCCATTTTGAAAAACCAGATATTGGGATTGAAGGCCGTTGGCAGTTCGGCCCGGGCGTCTTTGGCGCCACCGGCTGCATTCAGTTCCATATTCGACTGCCCGGCACATACCCAGACCTCGCCGATCAGAAGGTTGGTCAGCGTGATCGTATTGCTACCTTTGATGGTCAGGCTATAGGGCCCTCCGCTTTTCGGCGTTCGTAGTCGTACCTGCCAGGTGGCATCCGGCGCCCCAACGGTTTCGACCAGCCGGTTATCCCAGCTGGCCGTAACGCTTATTTTCTCCGTCGGGTTGGCCCAGCCCCAGATCACTACCTCGGTTTGCTGCTGCAACACCATGTCCGACGCCAGAATGGCGGGCAAGGTCACCTCAGCCCGGGCAACAGTCCCAAGCAATAACCAGACAGCCAGCACGGTTTTCATGCCCCCCGCATGCCGAGTTTGGTCAGGGTGGCAACGGCTTCGCTCCACTCCACTTCGTGGGGTTTCCGCTTGCTTTTGGCGGCAATAGCGGCCACCACCCCGGCGGCTTCACCCATCGCAACGGCATTGCCGGTAACCCGGTAGCTGGCGTGGGCCGTAAAATCTCCGCTGATGCAGCGCCCCGCCATCATCAGGCCATCAACATCTTTGGCAATCAGCGCCCGCAACGGAATGTCGTACGGTTTCATTTTGATACCGCCCCGCGAAATGGTTTCCTTTTCGTTTTCACTGCGCGTTGCCGCGTGGATGTCTACGCCGAAGGTTGGCCGGACGACGGCATCTTCGTGACGGGCACCGACAACGAGATCTTCCTTACTCACGGTATACCGCCCGTGAATCCGGCGGCCATCACGAATCCCGATCTGTTCGGGCGTGGCCACAATCTGCATTCCTTCCCAGGGACCGCCCAGTTTCGCCAGCCCCCGGACAATATTGTAAACTTCGGCGCGCGCCCGCACCGTCGCTTCGGTAATCTCGTCGGCATCGAACGCCTTGATGTTGTATTCGTGGTTGACCATCACCATCACCAGATTGTCCCGAATCAGAAAGAGCGTTGGCATACCGTACGAAGGCGTAATGCCCGCGCGGTTGATCTCTTTCATGAACTCTTTGGTTGCCTTGACGTGCCAGTCCATATTGGCTTTGCCGTTGTCATCCTGATAAAAGGAAATGTACTGCCGGAGTGCGGACGCATCTTTCACCACCGCCAGGGTGTTGAGGGTCAGAGGTTGACAGGGACAGGTATCGCCCCCCCGGCCGATTTCCCAGCTATTGCCAGCCTGGGCGCCCAGGTCGCCGTCGCCCGTGGCATCGATGAATACCTTGGCTTTCCAGGCCTGCCGACCGGATTTCGATTCGGTAATCACCGTCGTCAACTGGTTTTTGTCCTTGTATGCAGCCGCCACACGCGTATGCAGCAGGAATTTCACTCCGGCTTCTGCACACATTTCTTCCAGCAGCAGCTTCATTTCGTCGGGATGATACACAAACTGATCGGCAATCTGATTACGCCGGGCATCACGCTCGTCAAGCTTGGCCTTGATTTCCTTCGTCAGACCCGGTTTGTTGAAATCGAAAATATAGGTCAGTAAACCGGCGGTCCAGACCCCGCCCAGACAACCGTGTATTTCCAGCAATTGCGTCCGGGCACCGGCCCGGGCCGCCGTGATGGCTGCGGCAATACCGGCCGGACCACCCCCGCAAACCACCACATCGACCTCGCCCTTAATGGGTAGCTTGCGCGCCGGTTCCGAAAAAGTAGTCGGGTTCTGCGCCTGTGCCTGTTCAGACAGCCCCAGGCCGGAAAGCGCGGTAGCGCCGACGACCGACGATCGCAGGAACTTCCGGCGGTTCAGGTTAAACAGGGATGCGATTTCCGGTTTATTATCCATTGATTCCATGACATTTTCAGGGTTTAGTAGTGTTTTAATAGCCCGGATTCTGATCTTTCACCGGATCGATTGCTTTGTTGTAGTTCAATTCCGAAACCGGAATCGGCCACAGGAAATGCTTGTTATCAATGGTTTTCCCTTTAGCCGCCAGAATGATTTCCCGCGCTTTCCCCGTTCGTTTCAGTTCCAGCCACCGCTTACCTTCGTACTGAAATTCGTAGCCCCGTTCCTTAACGAGCAGGTTCAGGAACGAATTCGTCGTCGGGTAATCAGCCAGCTTGAAATCAACCGCCGAAGCCGTTGCGGCCGGTTTTCCGTAGGCCCGGCGATGTACCTGATTGAGGGCTTCCATGGCGGCTGCCGTTGGTGCATTCCCGGCCCGGGCGGCTGCTTCGGCGTAAATCAGCAGGACATCCGCGTAACGATACCAGGTAACATCGTTGCCCGCTCCGGCAAATTCGAGCGAATTGGGGTCAATGAATTTTCTGCTCAGCAATGACGTGGCGCCAATTCCGATGTTCCAGGAGTACCAGATGCCTTTCCGCAAGTCGGCATTGTCCCACTGCTGGTAAACCGGGTTGGTCGAGTCGCTGTGCAGGCCAAAAACGCCCCCACCTCCGCCCAGAAGCCTGGTTCCGGGGTGGTTAATCAGCGTCGGGAACAGGTTGCCCTGGCCGGGTTGACGGGAGAATTTTAGGTAAAAAACCTCCTCCGGTGAGGTGATGATGTCCGGACCAAAAACTTTCTGAAAATCCTCGGACGTGGCAACCGGAATCAGCGAAAACCGGCCGGACTTAATGATTTCATCAGCCTTATCGCGGGCCTCGGCAAATTTTTCCTGTTGCAGATAAACATCGGCCAGCACGGCTTTGGCGGCCCACTTGGTCGGTCGGCCCGGTTGTGACACCTGATCGGGCAGGTTCGCTTCGGCTTCTTTCAGATCACTCAGAATCAGGCCATAGACTTCTTCCACGGTATTCCGTTTGGCGTCAATCTCGGTCATATTGGCTTCGGTCCGGATGGGAACACCGCCCCAGTTACGCACCAAATGAAAGTAACTGAACGCCCGCAGGAATTTGGCTTCGGCTACGTAGCTGGTCACATCGGCCTTGCTGATCGATTTGCCGTTGGGCGCGTTTTTAATCACCAGATTGGCGTTCCGAATGCTGAGATAATAAGCCTCCCAGGCACCGGCAACCCGACTGATGTTGACATTATCGAGTCCCTGAAAATTGTTCAAAACCGCATAGCTACCGCGTCCGTAGGCATAGTCGATATGGGCTTCCAGGACGGCGATGTACACCCCCATCCCGTTGGTGGAACTGCTGCGCAAGGGCACGTAAATGGCATTCACCGCCGATTCGACCTCGGCTTTCGTGTTGTAAAAAGTTTCAACCGCCAGTGATTTGGGGTTTTCCTGCAACACATCCTCGCAGGACGTCAGCAGCGCCGGAAGCAGGAGAAGGAATAGTATCTTTTTCATTGTTCTGACGACTTAAAGAGTGAAAGAGCGAAAGAATGAAAGAGTAAAAATGGACCAGAACCCTGTTGAGCAATCCGCTCTTTCATTCTTTCGCTCATTGATTTTAAAAACCGACCCGCAGGCCGAACGTGACGGATTTGGAAGTTGGATAGCTAAAGTGATCGAAGCCCTGGGCAGTGGAGTTGGAACCCCCGTTGGAGTTCACTTCGGGATCCCACCACGAATAGTTCGTGAGCGTCACCAGGTTCTGGCCACTGGCGTAGACCTGCGCTGTCCGAATCCAGCCAACGCCCCATTTCTGCAACGGGAAATTGTAGGCCAGTTGAATGTTCTTCAGCCGCAGGTAGGAGCCATCTTCCACAAACCGATCCGACACGTTGGTGCGGGTCGAATTACTCACGATCGGATACTTGGCCGTCGGATTAGTGGGAGTCCAGTGGTTCAGGAAAACCTCGCGGGGCATGTTCAATCCGTAGCCGTAATCGACGGTATTGTTGATCGAACTGGTGTTGAAAATATCGTTGCCCTGTGTCCCCTGAATGAAAAGCGTCAAGTCGAAATTCCGGTAGGACATGTGGGAATTGAAACCGTAAATAAAATTCGGGTTCGGATTGCCAATGAAGGTTTTGTCGCGCACCGTGATGGTACCGTCACCATCCAGATCCCAGTACTTGATCTTGCCCTTATCGTCGTAGCCGTCTTCGATGTACCCCCAGAAACGGCCCATGGCCTGCCCTTCCCGTAGAATGTTGCGGGTGTCGGTAATGGCCGAGATGTCGACAAAACCGCCCAGAATATCCTGTCCGCCGTAGAGCTTGATCACTTTGTTGCGGTTAAAGGCGATATTGGCGTTCACGTCCCACTTGAAATCCCCGGAAAACAGGTTGGCATTCGCCCCCAGCTCCAGCCCTTTGTTTTGTACTTCGCCTACATTCTGAATGGTGGTGATAAAGCCCAGCGACGACGGCAATTGCACGGTATTGAGCAGATCACGCGTATTTTTGAGGTAATAATCGGCCGTGATAATCACCCGGTTTCCCAGGATGCCGAGGTCGATACCAATGTCTTTCTGTTCGGTGGTTTCCCATTTCAGGTTGCCGGGCAGGTTGGTTCCGGGCGCATAGGCCGTATACAAGGCGTCGCCGAAGATGGTTTTGCTCGAAACCAGCTGATTCAGCGTCGCATACGGCCCGATGGCCTGACTCCCGGTCAGCCCCCAGCTCGCCCGCAGTTTCAGGTCCGAAACGACCGTATTGTTTTTCAGGAAATCTTCGTTAGAGATCCGCCAGGCCAAAGCCGCCGACGGGAAATGTCCCCATTTATTTCCCTGGCTGTATTTGGACGAAGCGTCGATCCGGTAGCTGACGGTAGCCAGGTATTTGCTGTCGTAGGCGTAGTTGACCCGGCCCAGATACGACACCAGTGTTGATTTGGAGTAGCCCGAAGCCGGGATGCCCGGTGTACTGGCTGCACCCAAATCATAGGTCTGGCTGGCGTTGCTGATGTACCCCTGACCGCTGCCACTCAGGGAGGTGCTGACAAAATCCTGGTACGTAAAACCGGCGACCGCCGAAACGCTGTGTTTCTGCCGGATGGTTTTGTTGTAACTGATGGTATTTTCGTTCAATAAACTGGTAAACTGGCTGGTACTGACCCCGGCGCTGCCCTGCGAGCCGACGTAATTGGTTGTGGTGTAGGAGTCGGAACGATCGTCGGCATTTTCGATTCCGCCGGAAATCCGGATGGTTAGTTCGGGAATTGGGGTATAACTGAAGGCCGCATTGCTCAGCACGCGGTTTCCCCGGGTAATGCTGGTTTGCTCATTGAGCGAGTTAATTGGATTCACCAGTGCCGCATTGATGAAGGCGTAAGTGGTTCCGAAAATCCGGTACGTTCCGTCGGGGTTGTAGGGGTCCAGAATCGGCGGGGCAGAAATAGCCCCCGCAATTAACGACGCCCCCCGGTTACCGCCCTGGCTGTTCCGGGCGTTCGACGAAATCCGGGTCAGGTTCGACGACAGACTGAAAGTCAGTTTTTTACTGATCTGGTGATTCAGGTTCGTCCGCAGCGCATACCGGTTGTAGTCGCTCCCCCGGATAATTCCATCCTGATTGAACGTGCTGCCGGAGACGGAAAACTGCGTTTTTTCGGACCCACCGCTGATGGTCAACGCCGAGGTTTTCATGGGAGCGCGCTGAAACACAAAATCCTGCCAGTCGAAGCCCGCGCCAAAACCGTCGATCTGCTCCTGGGTAAAATACGGTTTCAGGTTATCGTTGGCCGCCTGTTCGTTGTAGAACTGGGCGTATTCCCGGCCGTTCATCAGGTCCAGTTTTTTCCGCAGAGTTTGCGAGCTGTAACTGGTCTCAAAATCAACGGTGGTTTTCCCGGACTTGCCGCGCTTGGTCGTAATCAGGACCACTCCATTGGCCCCGCGTGAGCCGTAAATGGCCGTAGCCGAAGCATCTTTCAGAATCTCGATGTTTTCAATATCGGTGTTATTCAGCACCGTCGGATTACTGCCCGAGAGCGGAAAACCATCCACTACATATAATGGTTCGTTGCTACCCTGAATGGAATTGGTACCCCGAATCCGAACACTCACACTGGCGCCCGGCGCTCCGGTATTTTGCAGCACCTGCACCCCGGCCGCCCGGCCCGATAATGCCTGTAACACATTTGCGTTCGGAAACGCATTGAGTTCCTTCGCTTTGACCTGCGATAACGAGCCGGTCAGGTCACTCTTTTTGACGGTTCCGTACCCGACCACCACCACTTCTTCCAGACTTTTGGTATCAACCTGCAAACTCACGTCAATCGACGAGCGGTTACCGACCGAAACTTCCTGATTCAGATAACCGACAAACGAGAAAACCAGCGTGGCTTCACCATCCGGAATGCTGAGTCGAAACGTTCCATCCGCGTCGGTCGACGTGCCTCGGGTGGTGTTGCGAACCACCACGCTGACGCCCGGCAGCCCCTCCCCTTTTTCGTCGGTCACTTTTCCGCTGATGGGCCGGTCAACGATTAGCCCGGCTTGCGGTTCGCTCACCGACGCCTGGCCTTCGTTCGCGCTATCGGATGTCAGGCCGGGCACAATCGCAATCTGGCTACCCGTTACGACGTACCGCAGTTGCAGCGGCTTCAGCAGGCGGTCCAGCACCTCTGAAAGCCGCTCGTCCGTCACCGTGAGTGAGACTTTCCGATCGACCTGCACCACCTGACGGCTGTAGACAAACCGGACGCGAGCGGTTTTTTCCAGCGTTTGCAAAGCCTGCCGGACGGTGTTGTTATCCAGCCGCATACTCACACGCTGCTCCAGGAGTTCCTGCGCCCGGGCGGCCAGTACACTATTGATCAACAGGACGGTCAATAACAATTGGAGTAGCGATAGTCGCATAAGCATCCGAATCGTTTCGTGATTAGTAAACTTGTCCATAAATTGGAGGTGGTTTAGTTATTCCGGGCAAAGGAGTAGCTACACCGGTCGGCGGTGGCCCGTGATTGCCGCCCGATCGGTCCAATTACCCCGCTATGTTCGCACCATAGCGGGCTTTTTTGTTTGTATTTTATGAACAGCCTTTGCTGCTGATGATGATGCGCGTGTCGACTACCTCGTAAGTAGCTCCAATCGACGCACACAGTAACTGGAGTTGATCATATAGAGTTACGCCCGCCAGCGACGCCGTCAGGGTGCAGTGCCGCAGGGCCGACGTATCGTAGATAATTTCTACGCCGTAGGCTTTCTTCAGCCGTTCAAACACATTCGTTGCGGGCGTATCCTCAAAGTCAAACGTTTCCGGTTTTGCCGTTGCCGACGCAATAACAACCGGTTTTTCCACGAGCTCTTTGCGGTAACGGTTGTCGTTGGCATCGTAGGTCACCTGCTGATTGGCTGTCAGCACCACCCCACCTACCCGGTTCTGCTCCGGTTTTCGCGACGCAACCCAATCTTTTTGTTCCATTACCGACACTTTCCCGGAAATCACCGACACCAGCGTCTGGTTTTCGCCGGGCCGGGCCTGCACCCGAAACCGGGTACCCAGCACGCGCGTCACCAGGTTGCCGCTGTAGACCAGAAACGGGCGTTGTCCTTCGTGCACGACTGAAAAAACCGCATCGCCTTTCAGATAGACCCGGCGCTCATCGGCTTCAAATGTGCGGGGATATGACGCCTGGCTGTGCGGCATCAGCGTTATTCGGCTGCCATCCGGCAACGTAAGGTGCACGGGTTGGGACGTCCCGTTGACCTGATTGGTCCAGCGGTCGTTGCCCGTTTTTTCCAGTTCCGAAAGCGGATTTCGGGTCACACGTTCCGATGAGTTGCTCCGTTGAAACAGGCCCCAACCGATGCCCAGCAGGATGACCAGCGTGGCCGCGGCCAGCCAGCGGTGCTGGTTCAGCGAGTAAGTAAAACCCGCCCAGGGCGAACGTTCCGGCACGTGACGCGTCAACTTGACAATCTGCTCAATCTCAAGCCGTTCCTGGTCAGGCGACAAATTGTGCGGGCGGTTTTTGAGGGCTTCGGCCATGTCTTTAGCCAACAGCAGCGTTTCGCGTTGGTGTGGATGTTCCCGCTGCCATTGTTCCCAGAACTGCCGGGCCTCCGGCTGGCCGTGTTTGACCCAGGCCAGAAACCAGGCATCCTGTAGAAACTCTTCGGCGGTATACTGTTGGTAATCGTTCATATCCAGTTGAGGATCAGAAGCATGTCGGTTGTTAATAGGAAAGTGTTTTCGCCCGATACTCAGTTGAAGTGGCTATTTTTTCTCAGCGATTGAACAGCCAGCAACCCAGCAGACTGAGCAACGCCGGCCAGCTTTCCCGCAAACGGCTCAAACCCCGGTGGAGCAGATTAGCAACCGATTGCTTGTTAACTTCCAGAATATCAGCAATTTCATCATTCGACAATTCACCGTAAAACTTCAGGTGAATCGCTTCCCGCTGCCGGTCCGAAAGCTGCCCCAGCAAGGTGTTCAACCGGGCGGTCTGGTAGTCCGACAATTCCGTGCGGATCAGTGCCTGTTCGGGCGTAATTTCCTCCGAACCCAGTTCGTCAAACGGAAAACCGTCTTCGTTGATCACCGACGATTGCCGCATCACTTCCCGGTAAATCTTTCGCCGAAGCGATTTGTAGAGGTACGGTCGGATGTACGGTGTCTGTACGATTTTGGCCCGATACGTCCACAAATCCAGAAATAGATCCTGCAAACAATCTTTCAGTAAATCCGAATCACGGGTAAATCGACTCCCGTAAAAATGAAGCTCCCGGTAAAAATGCTGAACCAGCGCCTGAAAGGCCTCCTGTGGGCCTTCCCGAAACTGCTGCCAGAGCAATGTCTCGTCGGTTTTTTCCCAGACCCTGGCGGCCTGGCGATTCAAATCGGATTTCAGCATAGACTCCGGTGATAAAATCAGAAAGCAGTCACCGATTGGCAACTGTTTGTTAATAGGCCGGATAATTCAGGCAATACTCACTATTGTACAAAAAAAACTAAAAATATTTCTCTCGATTGGGTAAACTGACTTTCACTGGGTTATACGTTCAAAAGTAGTTGCCAAATCCGTAGCGATTTTCGCTGTGATTCGTTTCTTGCATGCTTTCAAACAGTCTCCTAACGAATCATGAATCTTTCCTGGCAACTTACCCACCAGCGCGCGCTGGTTACCGGCGGCACCAAAGGCATTGGGGAAGCCATTGTGAAACAACTCCTCGCGCTGGGAGCCGAGGTGTTTCTGGTCGCCCGTGACAATGACCTGTTACAAAAACAAGTGAAGGAATACCGGCAGAACGGTTTTTCGGTGGAAGGACTGGCCGCCGACATCAGCCAGCCCGGTGCCGGGCAGCAGCTCCTCGAAGCGGTTCAAAACCGGTGGGGAAGTCTGGATATACTGATCAATAATGCCGGAACCAACATCCGAAAACCCACGGTGGATTACCGCTCCGACGAGTTTGATCACCTCCTGAATACTAACCTGCGGTCGGGCTACGAACTGTGTCAGGCCGCTTATCCGCTGTTGAAAGCCTCCGAAAAAGGAAGTATTGTCTTTGTCTCGTCGGTTTCGGGACTGACCCACACCAGCAGCGGATCGATTTACGGGATGACGAAAGCGGCTTTGCACCAACTGGCGAAGAATCTGGCCGTCGAGTGGGCTGCCGACGGCATTCGGGTTAATGCGGTTGCCCCCTGGTACATTCACACCCCCCTGGCCGAACCGGTGCTAACCAATCCGGAACGACTGGAACGCATCCTGAGCCGGACGCCGATGGGGCGCATCGGAAAACCAGAAGAAGTGGCCGCGGCCGTTGCGTTTCTGTGTACGCCCGCAGCCGGGTACATCACCGGTCAAACAATTGCAGTAGATGGTGGAATGACAGCGTGGGGGATGTAAGTATACGGTTTACGGTTGCGAGAGCTGATCGGGATTTAAAAATCCCGATCGTAACTGTAGAGGATTTATAATCCGAAAATCCGATTGCAAATCGGAAACCGAGCTATCCGGAATTTAAAATTCCGGATAGCAACTGAAACCCCTAAACCGCCAATCACTTATCCAGCACAACCACGTCGTTCACTAAATAACTACCCCGGTCGGTGACAAGATTGTAGACGGTATTGACAGACCGCACATTCGACTGAACGTCGGCTACTTTCCAGGCAGAAACCGCCTGCGTGGCCCCATCGAACCGATAGAGAACATCACCCCTACGCAGATCGCCCAGCTTTTTCGCGCCGGTCGCGGTTTGAACCGGGTGGTTGGCAGTGGCTTCCAGCAAAACCGGTCTGGTCAGGGTCAGGCTGGCCGACACCTCCTCGGCGGGAATCACCCAAACCCCCGCAATCGCCAGATTCGGTTTTTCGTGAATCGACACTTCACGCACCCGAGCAGGCACCAGCAGGCGGGTTTTCGCATCGTACGCCATCACTTCATCGCCCGGTTTTACCTCCTGAATGGCTTTCGTCTGGCGGTTGGCCAGCGTTACCAGGGCATCGGCCGGGAAACAGAAGTTGTATTCTTCTTTTTTCTTCTCCCCGCCTTCTTCCTTTGAACCGCCCCCCAGCAGCAGGGACATTTCGCGGGAAAGCACAAAACCGAGTGCCGACATCAGACCGGCTTCCTTTTCACCCACGTATTTCAGATCATCGATATATGCATCCCATGCCTTGCGGTCGGCGCTAGCGCCGGGAATCACGAACGGTTTTACGTCTTTGGTTTTACCATTTTCGTAGATGGCCAGCAAACCGAGTTCTTTGGTGTCGGCTGCTGTGAACACCTTGTACAGGTAAATTTTCCGGGGAATACCGTCGCTGTAATTAAACACATAAGCCGGGCGTTCTTCGTAACGGTCCAGAATGAAATCCCCGGATTTGAAGTAGGTATCTTTTTCCAGATTTGCGATCTTGATGGCTTTGATGGCCTTCAGTTGATCCAGCGACATGCTCGCTGTCTGCGCCCGGACGGTTGAGTAGACCAGTTGCAAAACTGCTAGACAACCCAGCAGCACAAATTGACGAAGTTGGTTGGTTTTCATAGAAGCATTTGAGTTGATGTACCCACAGACCGGCGGGTACGGTTATTTTTTCGTGTATTCGCCCACGCGGGCGTGCAGGGTCTCGACAACCCGCCGGGCCGACGTAAACGCGCCGGCCATCCAGGCCGTCAGGTACGTGGTGTGTTCCCCGGCGAAGTAAATGTTACCGTCCGGCTCGAGCAATGCCGGGTAAAATTTCCGGCGCGCGGCCTCGTCGTACACCGCCCAGCCCCCCTCGTTGTACGGGATTTTCTGCCAGGCCAGCGAAAACGAATTTTCAAATTCCTGCGGATATTGCGGATGGATTTTGTACCCCTGCTCCAGCGCCAGTTTTTCGCGGGCGGCCAGCGTCATATCACCCACCGCTTCGGCCCGGCTGTAAAAGTTGTAATACCCGATCAACACGCCTTTCCGGCCCATCAGGCCAAATGACGGGTACCAGATCTGATTGATATCCAGGTTAGTCCGGGAAATACCGCCGTAAATGGCATCGTCTTCCTCCCAAAACCGGCGCTTGAATTGCAGCCCAATTTTCCCGGTTTTCATGTACGGAATAAAATCCGCCGACCGCTTCACCATCGGCGACAGGTCCGAGTCGATTTTTTTCAAAACCGGTAACGGCAACGTACAAACGCAGAATTCAGCCGTAACTTCCATTGGCTTGCCATCTTTCTGATACACCACCCGAACGCCGTTTTCCGTTTTGCGCAGTTCTTTCACCGGCGCATTGAACTGAATTTTTCCCGCCAGTTTTTTCTCAAATGCTTTCGGAATGGCGTCCATACCGCCAACGGGTTGCAACAGCGTCGCGTGTTGCTCAAACGTATAATCGCCGTTGTTGTAAAAAACCGGTTGCATATACCCCGACCGCAGGTAATCCGTCAACCCGTACGGATCAGCCAGATCGCCGGGAACGGCCCCCGCACCGGGTGGATTTTTGTAGCCCCGGCGGTTGGTGCCTTTGTAGAGCTTGCCGGTGTTGAGATCCCCTTCGTTTTTCAGAAAATCAATCAGTTTCTCGACATCTTCTTTCGTCAGCTGTTGGTCGAGCGACGACTGATCCAGCGCCTTCGCCAGCAACTCGCTCGTGTAACCGCGCAAATCGCTGTGGTATTCCCGAATGCGCATTCGTTTGTTGGCCAGCGCTCCCGTTCCGCCATCGTTATACAACCAGGCCGACTCGTTCGAGCCGTTGAAAATCTCGAGCGGCACGCCCAACTCCCGGCAATAGTGTAAGGTCAGCTGGTGATGGTGCGGAATCCGGGCGGCTCCACCATTAAAATACTGTCCATCAACAAATTGGCAGACCTGTTCAGTCCCGCCAATTTCGGTTTCCTTCGTCCCTCCGCGAACCGTCCAGACCCGGCCGCCCGACCGGCCCCGGGCTTCCAGAACCGTACAGTCGTAGCCCAGTTTACCCAGCTCATACGCCGTAGTCAAACCGGCCAGACCCGCCCCCAAAATCACGACTTTTCGGGCTTTTCCGTCTTTGAGCCCGTTGGCGGGTAACGCAAAGGCTTCGGCGGGAGCCGGTTTCAGCAACCCCCAGGCCAGCAAAGTCGCATACGTAGCGCCAGTCGATTCAATAAAATTTCGTCGGGTCATTCTAATCAGTTAAGACGGTGCCGCCCGTGCGGTGAAGAGTTAGGAGTGAAGACGGGGCCGCCCGGCGGTTGGCTGACGCAGGCTGAAAAAGGGTGCGCCAGCCACCCGCC
>NZ_JBHSMA010000018.1:0-92064 GCF_042655385.1 Larkinella bovis
TTTTAATCAATTACAACCCAATCTGCAGGCCGAACATCCAGGTGGTCGGTTTGGGGTAGTTGTGCCAGATCATCCCCTGCGAGAAGGCACTGTTGCCATCGCCCTGGTTGGTCGGCGTTACTTCCGGGTCGCCAATGATTTTGTCCTTGACCAGCAGGAAGAAGTTCTGCACCGTCGCATACGCCCGCAAGCGGTTCATTTTCAACTTGCTGGTCACAACGCTTGGGAACGTATAACCGAATAACAGATTCCGGCCCCGCAGAAACGAGCCGTCCTTGATCCAGTAGCTGTCCACGTTCAGGACGTAGCCCGCCCGGGTTTCACGGATTTCGGCAATCTGACTATTTTGATTCGTTGGCGTCCAGGCGTTCAGTACCGAGGTGTAGCTGTTGGCCAGCGCCTGCCGGTCTTCGCTGGTCGAAATATTCAGGTCCATCACGTCGTTGCCGTAGGAGAACTGCAATTCCAGGGTCAAATCGAAGTTTTTATACCGGACCGTGTTCGTGAAAGCCCCCCAGGCTTTCGGGCTGCCATTGCCAATGATGCTGCGGTCGGCGTCGGTGATGGCTTTGTCGCCGTTGACATCCAGGTATTTGATGTCCCCCGGCAGAATCGTCAAGCCGTTGCGGTAGCTCACAAACCGGGCGGCTTCTTCCCGCTCGGCTTCACTCCAGACTCCCAGCCGCGTCAGACCCCAGAACGAACCAACCGGTTCGCCGATGCGGATGATGTTGGTGGGGTTGGTAAAGTTAGGTCCCCCCACGTTGAAGATGTCCGAGGGCGTCGCCAGCGAAAGTACTTTATTTCGATTCAAAGAAACATTCAGGGTGCTGTTCCACTGAAAACCGCCCGCGTCGATGTTGACCGTGTTCAACCCAAATTCAAAGCCTTTGTTCTGCATCGAGCCCACGTTCCGGCGGATGGTACCATAACCGCTGGTGCGGGGTACGGGGGCATCCAGGAGCATGTCGGTGGTTTTGCGGTAGTAGTAATCGGCTTCCAGGTTAATGCGGCCTTTCAGTAAACCCAGTTCAACGCCAATGTCGGTCTGAGCGGTTTTTTCCCAGCGCAGATCCGGGTTGGCCAACCGGCTGATGCCTGTTCCTGCCACACGCGAATCACTGTAAATGGTGGCGTAGTTGGAGCTTAACAGCGACAGGGAACTGTAGGGCGGAATTTCGGAGTTACCCGTCATGCCGAAACTGGTGCGTAGCTTCAGGTTGGAAATGACCGAATTACCTTTCAGGAATTGCTCCTCCGACGCCCGCCAGGCCAAAGCTGCCGAGGGAAAGAAGGCAAATTTGTGGTTGTTCCCGAACTTGGAGGAACCATCGGCCCGGCCCGTCACCGTCAGCAAATATTTCTCCACAAAGCTGTAGTTGACCCGACCGAAGTAGGAGTTGAACGAGAACCGCGAAGCGCCTGAACTCACGCCCGGATTGGTCGCTCCGGCCCCCAGGTTATTGAAACCAAAGTAGTCGGTGGCGAAGTTGCTGACGCTGGCTCCGATGCTGAAGATGTTGGTTTCCTGCCAGGAAACCCCCAGCAGGGCATTGATCGAGTGCTTTTCGTTGAACTGCTTGTTGTAGGTCAAATAGTTCTCCAGCGACCAGAACGCTTCCTTGCGATTGGTCGTTGAGGCATTGCCGTTGCCCCCAATGTTCAGCGTCCGGGTCACCGAATAATTGGTTTCCTGGGTCTGGATGTTGGTTCCTAAAACCGTACGCATCTCCAGGCCCGGGGCGAAGGTGATGTTGGAATACAAGCTTCCCAGCGTCGTCTGCGTGTTCAGGATGTATCGGGTTCCCATCAGGCGATGGTAGGAACTCATCGTTCCTTCCGCGTATGGATAATCCCGGTTATTGGCGAACGTACCATCTTCGTAGCGCGTGGGCAGGAAGGGAAAATCCTCGACAATCTGACGCGCCACCGCGTCGTTGATGTCCACCAGATTCTCCGACTGATTGTTATAACTGAGCGTCCCGCCGATTTTCAGCCATTTCTTGACCTGATCATCGATGGTGAAGCGGCCCGAGTACCGTTTCATGTAGGAGGTCTTGAGCAACCCCTGGTCGTCGCGGTAGCCCAGGGAGATCGAGTACTGGGTGCGTTCGTTCCCCCCGCTGAAACCCAGCTGGTGGTTCTGCGACAACTTGTTCTGAGTGGTTTCCTTAAACCAGTCGGTATCGTACTTCGGGCTGCCATCCGGATTGAAAACGCGGGGGTCGGTCCGGCGGAGTTTGGGGTTCAGATACGCCCACTTGCCAGCCGACCAGCCAGCCGGATCGTACTTCTCCATGTTTTTCCAGGCCAGTTCTTCGACCGCCAGATACTGCCGGGCGTTCAGCACTTTCGGCGGATTCGGCCCGATGGCATTGATGCTGAAATCGACATTGTAGGTCACCTGGCCTTCACCGGATTTACCCCGTTTGGTGGTCACCAGAATGACGCCGTTGGCCCCGCGAGCCCCGTAAATAGCCGTCGAGGAGGCATCCTTGAGCACTTCCACCGAAACGATGTCGTTGGGGTTGATGTAGTCGATGGCCGAGGAGAACTGGTTCTGTCCTCCTTGCGGCAACATTACCCCGTCTACTACATACAGCGGGTTGTTCGAGGAGTTGATGGAGCTGAAACCCCGCACGCGGATGGTGCTTCGCCCTCCGGGGCGTCCCGAATTGGTGTTGACCTGCACACCGGGCATACGCCCCGAGAGGGCCTGTTGCAGCGAGGGAGCAGGGCGTTCCTTCAGTTCAGCTTCCTTGACGGTGCCGACGGCCCCGGTCAAATCGCTTTTTTTAGCGGTTCCGTAGCCGATGACCACGATTTCTTCCAGAACCTTATCGTCCGGTTTCAGCGAAACATTGACGGTTGTGGCCGCGCTGACACTTATTTCCTGCGACAGATACCCCACGAACGAAAAGACCAGGACGGCCCCACCGGCCGCTTCCGGCACCGAAAGTGAGTACGTACCCTCCGAACTCGTAACCGTCCCGCGTTGGGTGCCTTTGATGACCACGCTCACGCCCGGCAATCCTTCGCCACTTTCGCTCGTCACCCGCCCGCTGACCGTAAAATCAGCCCGTTCATCGGTTCCAATCACCGACGGAAGCACCGGAGCGCTTACACTGACCGGGTTACGTTGCGGCATCGGCCCGTCAACCGGTTCGGCTAACGAGGTGGTTGGCGGGGCGTTTTTAGCCGGATTTTTAATGATGTAATACGCCTGATTTCCCACCTTTTTGTAGACCAGATCGTGCGGTTTCAGCAGAGTTTCCAGTTGTTTTTCCAGCTTGCCGGCACGGAGTCGGGTAGAGGCCGGAACTGTCATCCCGCTCACGGTTGTCTCTTCGAACAAAATACTGACCTGGTGCTGACGGCTCAATTCTGTCAGGACGTCTTTCATGCGCTGGCCCGCCGTTGGTACAGCCCGGACCTCGGCCGGGGAGCGATCCTGTTGGTGGGCCAGGGCAAGAGGTTGCGCCCGGGTCAACTGATGACTCAGCACGACCAACGTAACCAATGCGGTTTTTTGTAAACATGGGATAACCATATTCCGTACGATTGTTAAGGATTAAGGGATTTAGGAAGTTGTAATTCAATATGTTGACTTTTCTTCATGACATTCAGCGTCAGAAGTTCAGACAAGATCTGAAGGAGGTCGTCGGCCTGCTCGGCCCGGTAATTTCCGGCAATGCGTCGCTGGGCCAGTTTGGTATCCGGCACCACAACTTTGACCCCGAACTGTTCCTGAATCTGGGTAGCGACCTCGGCCAGCGAGGTATTGTCGAAATAAAACCAGTGGTCTTTCCAGGCAACATACGGGCGGGCCTGGGCGGTGTGGGTCAGGCGGTATTGGCCGGAATTGGCAATGGTCACCACGTTGCCGGGCCGCATGTACAGTTGTTGGCCCTGCGGCAGATCCAGCTTCACCTTGCCTTTGCTGAGAAACACCCGTTTGCCCCGTTTCCGGGCGTAAACCACGAATTCCGTCCCCAGCACTTCGACCTGAAACCGGTCGGCCGTCCGGACGATAAAGCGCTGATCCGTCACCGTATGGGTCACTTTGAATTCGCCTTCGCCTTCGAGAAATACTTCGCGCGTATCGCTGCCAAACCCAAACCGGGGCACCCGCAGCACCGAATTCGCGTTCAGGGTTACTTCGGTTCCATCCGAAAGGTGGTAGGCTTTGGTTTGTCCAAAAGCCGTTCGGTACGTTGTATAGAGCAGTTGCGACCGCAACACGTACGCCATTGCCACACTCACCAGCAACACCGATGCTGCCACGCTCCAGCGAAGCCAGTGCACCGAAAAACCGGGTAAGATCACCGGTGCCGTTCGGGCGGGCCGTTCGGGCGTTTTTTTGTCCGTTAACACCCGCTGATACGTTTCCAGGGCCTGATCGACGTTGACGGCAAACTGCGGCCGCCCACTTTCCCATTCGTCCAGGTACTGGTAATACGTTTCCTGATTGGCGTCGTCGGCCAACCAGGCTTCGAGGGACTTTCGCTGGAAAGCCGTCGCTCTTCCCTCAAAAAAATCAAACAAAATTCTTTTTATCAGTACGGGTTCCATAGCCTATTCGATTCATACCCAGTCGGTATAGCGATCATTCCCAATCGTCAGAAAGCAGTAAAAAGCAGGCCCATTAACAGGCTAATAGACCAGAACCGCTTCAGCTCCTGCCGCAACTGACTCAGCGCCCGAATCATCAGTTTCTCGACGGCGCTCCGGCTGATCTGCATTTCCTGCGCAATCTCCGGGTACTTTTTCCCCTCCACCCGGCTCAGCAGAAAAGCGCGCTTGCACTGCGGAGGCAAGTCCTGAATGGACGCTTCGACTTTCTGGTGTAACTCGCTGAATTGCAGCACTTCGTCAGGCTTCATCGTGTTGGACACCTGCTGGGCTGCGTACGAATCCAGCGGATCGGACGGGTGCAGTTCCCACCGCAAATAATTATAGGCCCGGTTTCGAACGGTCTGGTAGAGATAAGCCCGGTACGAAGTGGTGATCCGCTCAAAAATCCGGTCCTGCCAGAAAGCCGTGTAGACTTCGGCCACGAGATCTTCGGCGACTTCCTTCGAATAGACAAACCGGGCTGCGTGGTTGACCAGGTTGGCGTAATACCGCCGAAACAGCAGTTCACAACCCCGCTGGGGCTCCTGAGCGAAGAGTTGCCGGAAAATCAGTTCATCGTCCGTCACTTTCCCTACAGCCTCCGACGAACGGTTTGTCGAAAACCAGGGCAGCCTCTCGTTGCTGTTTTCGCTATCGTTGAGCGGTATCTGTTGCATGCAAACCGGTCCTTAAGGGTGGTATTTAACAGAGACAAGTTTGTACTTTCTCACCTCACATTCGCAAAAAAAAATAATTTTCCGGCGGTATATCCGACCCGAGGCCAGTATATTCGTCCGCTCGATGGTCGTAAAACGTGCTTGTTGCACCACTTGCAAATACCCATGGAAGAAAACTGGCAGGAAAAAACGCTCGATATCCTGGAACACAAAAACTCGGAAGAGTCCGAATGGGCGGACAACCAGGAACAGCAGATTCATGCGCTCCGGCAAACACCCCTGTGCCAGTTCCGGACGGAAGACCTACGGCTGCTGATCGGCCGCGGCATTGCGCTGCCGTTCCTGATTCCGCTGGCCATCGAGCGGTTAAATAAAAACCCGTTTGCCGAAGGAGATTACTACCCCGGTGACCTTTTACAGAGTGTTCTGAATGTTGACCTGAGTTTTTGGTTGACAAATCGCCCACTTTGGCAGTATATTCACCAACTTATTATAAACAATTCGTTTGAACTGGAAGACCGGGGCATCAATACGGAACGGTTTCTCGAATTGTCGTAGTGGACTGGGGATTCCATTTCGTCTTTCACGACGACTGGGTACTGAAAATCACGAACTAAACAGGGACCCCGCCGGTCCGTCGGTCCTTCAAAAGCTAAACACCCGAAACCTTTTGCACTTATTAACCTTATGGCATCTCAATCTGTAAACCGACGTACGTTTTTAACCCAGGCTGCGGCCGCTACTGCCGTCGGACTGACTATTCCTACCATTAATTTCGGAGCGAAACCCAAAGCCGATGAGATGGTGATCGGCCACGGTTCGCACCGCTACCGGGTGGTACCGAACTGGGGAATTCTGGACGCCGGTAAAAATCCGGTGAACGATTGCCACGAAATGGTGGAAGATGCCAAAGGACGGCTGTTTCTGCTCACCAACGAAACCAAAAACAACGTCATCGTTTACGACAAATCCGGCAAACTGCTCGAAACCTGGGGCAATAGCTACCCCGGCGCCCACGGGCTGACCCTGTCGAACGAAGGGGGCGAACAATTTCTGTTCATCTGCGATAACAACCGGCACCAGGTGATCAAAACCGACCTGAAAGGCAAGGAGTTGATGGTCCTCGACTATCCCAAAGAAACCGGCAAATACGCTTATCCCACGCAGTTTACGCCCACCGAAACCGCAATCAACCCCGCCAACGGCGATATCTATGTGGCCGACGGGTACGGGTTGAATTACATCACGCAGTACGACAGCAAGGGGAAATACATCCGGCACTGGGGCGGAAAAGGGGAAGGCAACGATAAGTTCGACTGCTGCCACGGAATTCTGGTCGACACCCGCAACAAGGCCAACCCGACGCTGCTCATCACCGACCGGCGGCACAACTGCCTGAAGCGGTTTACGCTCGACGGCAAGTACCTGTCGACCATCGCGCTGCCCGGTTCGTACATCTGCCGCCCGGTTTTGCACGGCGACATGATTTACGGGGCGGTTTTCCGCAGCACGTCCGATTCGTACCCGAATTCGGGCTACATTCAGATTCTGGACAAAAACGACAAAGTGGTTTCGACACCGGGCGGTTCGGCTCCGGTTTACAAGGACGGCAAACTGGAAGCCCAGCGGAAAGACATGGCGTTTACGACCTTCCTGCATCCGCACGATGTCCACGTCGACAGCGATGAAAGCGTTTACGTGCCGCAGTGGGCCTCCCAAAAGACGTATCCGGTCAAGCTGCAACGCGTGAGTTAGGCTGTCCGACTTCAATAAAATAGACTTCACCGGGCCACTGTTCGTACCCGGCGAAGTATTGCCTGCGCATCCACTAGGGACTACCCGCGCCGACGTTTCTGCTTCATTGAACCCAGCGATTTTAATGACTTCTTTCATTCTTTTACAGGCCTCGACTCCTCCCCCCAACGAGTGGGCACTCTTTTTTGGACGGTTTCACCCGCTGATCGTTCACCTGCCGATCGGCTTTCTGCTGATTGCCGGTTTGCTCGAACTCGACCGGATTACCCGGCGACAACGGGTTAGTTCACACACGATTACGCTGATTCTGTTCTGGTCGGCGGTCAGCGCGACGATGGCCTGTCTTTTCGGCTACCTGCTCTCGCTGGGGGGCGGCTACGACGACAATACGCTGAGCAGTCACATGTGGGAAGGCATCGGCGTGGCGGTTTTTGCCTGGATTGCCTGGGCGGTCAAACACGAACGCATCGGTCCGAAAATCCGGCTCGGCCAGTTGTTTTACTTTCCGGCCCTGGGCATTGGGCTGCTGCTGCTGCTGGCGGCCGGGCACGACGGTGGTTCGCTCACCCACGGTTCCGACTTTCTGACCCAGTATACCCCCGAACCGTTTCGGTCGCTGGCGGGCATTCCGCCCCGCGAAGAAAGCGTGGAAGACATTCAACCCATTGCCGATGTCAATCAGGCGATGGTCTACCAGCAAATCGTGCACCCGATTCTGAAAACCCGGTGCGTCCAGTGTCATAACCCCGAAAAATCGAAAGGCGATTTGCGGCTGGATACGCCCGCGATGATTCAGAAAGGCAGTGAGGATGGTCCGATTATCGTGGCCGGAAAAGCCGATCAGAGCAAGATGATCAAGGTTTGTCTGTTGCCGGAAGAAGACGACCACCACATGCCGCCCAAAGGCAAGCCACAATTAACTGAAAATCAGCTTATGCTGCTGACGTGGTGGATCAATGAAGGGACTCCGTTCGATAAAAAAGTCGCCGAGCTCAAGGTTACGGACGCCGTAAAACCGGCCCTGGCTTCGCTCGGAACGGGCAGCGCCGGGGGCAGCCAACACGTCGCCAGTGGCCCCGCACCCGAATCGCCGGTCCTGACAATGAAACTGCCGGCGGCTGATCCGAAAGCGATTGAGGAGCTGCGGAAAGCCGGGCTATTGGTCTTGCCGCTATCGAAAGAACAGAACCAGCTGGAAGTCAGTGCCGTGAATGCCCGGACGTTCAACGATGCCAAAGCCACCGCCCTCCCAAAACTGAGTCAGCAGATTGTCTGGCTGAAACTCGGCGATACCGACGTAACCGACGCGACGCTGGCCCAGGTGGCCCAGTTGAAAAACCTCCAGAAACTACACCTGGAACAAACCAGCGTAACGGATGCGGGCCTGAAAAATCTGAAAAATCTGCCCTATCTCGAATACCTGAATCTGTACGGAACCGCCGTGACCGATGCGGGTATCAAAGAACTGGCGGGTCTGAAAAACCTGAAAACCGTCTACCTCTGGCAAACCAAAGTAACCGATGCCGGCGTGGCGGAACTGAAGAAGTCGTTACCGAATCTGGAAATCAACATGGGCCTGGGCGAAGGCTCGATTGCGCAATTCATAAAAGCCGATTCGGCCGCTACGGAATCCGAAAAAGCAAAGTAACGGACCGGGTTGTCAAAATAGTACACTTTTTAGCATCCAAATTGGTTTATTTCCAAAATAGTTTATATAATTTTGTAGATTGTTTGCATTTTTCTCTTAAACCCATTTCCTCGTATGTGTCATTTTAACGACATACGATTTCAACCGTTCCTGCTGCGTGCCGCTATCGGCCTGTTTTCGGTAGTGCTCTGGACTTCCTGTAGCAACAGCGTTGAAAAACCGGCTGAGCTGGTGGCGGTGGAAAGCAAATTGCCCGAAAAAGTCGATTACAATCTGCATGTAAAACCCATTCTGTCCGACCGCTGCTTTGCCTGTCATGGGCCGGACAAGGCCAAGCAGAAAGCCGGTTTGCGGCTGGATACGCCCGACGGTGCCTACGAAGCCTTGTCCAAAAGCGGCAAAACCGCTATCGTCCCCGGTAATCTGGCGAAAAGTGAGGCTTACCACCGGATTATTTCCAACGACCCGGAATACCGGATGCCGACCCCGGAATCCAACCTGGTGCTGACTACGGAAGAAAAAGCCCTGCTGGTCCGCTGGATCGAGCAGGGCGCGGAGTATAAACCGCACTGGTCGTTGATTGCGCCCCAGATGGCGGAGATTCCAACGGTTAAAAATACAGGCTGGCCTAAAAACGAGATTGACCATTTCGTTTTGAAAAAGCTCGAAGAAAAAGGACTGGCTCCCAATCCCGAAGCCGACAAAGCCACGTTGCTGCGCCGGGTGACGCTCGATCTGACGGGACTGCCGCCCACGGTGGCCGAAGTGGATGCCTTTCTGGCCGATAACTCGCCCAACGCCTACGAAAAAGTAGTAAACCGCCTGCTCAACAGCCCGCATTATGGCGAACGGCAGGCCGTTGAGTGGCTGGATGCCGCCCGCTACGCCGATACGCATGGTTACCAGGACGACGGTTTACGCACCATGTGGCCTTACCGCAATTGGGTGATCACGGCTTATAATAAAAACCTGCGGTTCGATAAATTCATCACCTGGCAACTGGCGGGTGATATGCTGCCCAACCCGACGCAAAACATGCTGCTGGCAACGGCCTTCAACCGGAACCACCAGCAAAGCCAGGAAGGCGGTATTGTGGACGAAGAATACCGGGTGGAATACGTCGCCGACCGGGTGAATACGTTTGGGAAAGCGATGTTGGGCATGACGGTTGAATGTGCCCGCTGTCATGATCACAAATACGACCCGATTAGTCAGAAGGATTATTACTCGTTATACGCCTTTTTCAATAACAACAACGAACGCGGCCAGATACCGTACAACGGCGAACCCGCCCCAACCCTTACCCTTACCTCGTCGGCAACGGAAGCCCAATTGAAATTTATCCGGGAGCAGTTAAAACCGTTACAACCGCGTCTGAACATCAATCGTCCGGAGTACCAGCAAGCTTTTGGACAATGGCTAACCCAGGCCGAGCGCAGTCCGAAATCATCCATCAACGAGGGGTTAGTGGCTCATTATACCTTCGATGAAGCCGATCGGCTGGACTTTAAAGCCTACGAACAGTCGGAAGAAAAGAAAATCAAAGACGCCGAACGGAAGAAAGAGAATGAGTTAAAGAAAAAAGAAGAAGAGCGCCGGAAAAAACTCGGACTGCCTGAACCCAAGAAAGTAATGGTTCCGAAAACCCGCGAAGAGCTCGAAAAAGATCCTCGCAACGCCTTCTGGAATCAGGTGAACGACACGCTCCCGGCGCGGCTGGCGGGCGATCCCGAAAGTATGCCGTACCAGATCAAAGGGCGCATTGGTATGGCGCGGTACCTGAAAGGCGACAGCAATATCGAACTGCCCCGCCCGGTCGGCTATTTTGAGCAAAATCAACCATTCACGGTTAGCGCCTGGTTCACTATTGCCAAACCGGATGTGGAAGGCATGTTGATGGGTAAGTCAAACGGCCCCTTCGACGGCAACCGGGGCTACGAAATTCTGCTGCAGAAAGACGGGCGGCTTAAAATGACCATCAGTCACGTCTGGCCCGACAACAGCCTGGATGTGGAAACCGTCGGAAAAGTCCGTTACCAACAATGGTTCCATCTGGCCATGACGTACGACGGATCAGGGCGGGCAGCCGGTATTAAGCTGTATCTGGATGGAAAACCGGCTCCGCTTCAAGTCGTTACCGACAACCTGCGCCACAGCATCGACCACGGTCAAAACGGCAAAAACTGGACGGGTTCGCCCTTCCTGATCGGCCGGGTTCACGATCACTACATCAAGGATTACGCCATCGACGAGTTACGGATTTACAACCGCAGCCTGACACCCCTGGAAATTCCCGCGCTGGCGAATCAATCGGACGCCCTGACCACGGCCTTGTACACCCCAGCCGCTAAACGCACGCCAGCCCAGCGGGCGGGCCTGTATACCTATTACGTCACCACCCACGATTCTGTTTATCGGAAGGCGTTTAAAGCAGCCCAGAAACTCCGGGAACAGGAACTGGCACTCTACAACAATTCCCATCAGGTGATGGTCATGAAGGAGCGGAAATATCCGCGAAAAACCTTCCTGCTGAAACGGGGCGCCTACGATGCGCCGGGCGAGGAGGTAAAACCCGAAACGCCCGCCCAACTGATGCCGTTCCCGGCTAACTATCCGAAAAACCGGCTGGGACTGGCCCAATGGCTGCTGCACCCCGATAACTCCTTATTTAGCCGGGTGATGGTCAACCGGTTCTGGCAACAGTATTTCGGCGAGGGGCTGGTCAAAAGCAGCGACGATTTTGGCAACCAGGGCAACCTGCCCTCCCACCCCGAACTGCTGGATTATCTGGCCGTTCGGTTCCGGGACGGTGCGGGCGCGTCGGGCATCTGGAATGCCAAAGCCCTGCACAAACTGATCGTTATGTCGGCTGTCTATCGCCAGTCGTCGCGGTCCGCCGATGTGAAAAAACTGGAAGCTGATCCGGACAATTCGCTGCTTTCTCGCGGTCCTAGTTACCGCATGTCGGCCGAGCAGGTCCGCGATATTGCCCTGGCCGCCAGCGGATTGTTAACCAAGAAAGTTGGCGGTCCGAGTGTTCACCCCTACCAGCCCGCTGGTATCTGGGAAGCACTGGCCACCCGAAACGCCATCAATTATGTGCAGAACCACGGTGACAGCCTGTACCGCCGGAGCCTGTACACGGTCTGGAAACGGTCGTCGCCCCCGCCAATGATGCTTAATTTCGATGCGTCCGAACGGCATACCTGCATCGTCAAACGACAGAAAACCAGTACACCCCTCCAGGCACTGGTGACGCTTAACGACCCGCAGTTTGTCGAAGCCGCCCGGGTGTTGGGGCAGAAAGCGTTGAAACAGGGTTTGCGTAATGATGAACTGATTGATTACGTGTTCAAAGCCGTGACCAGTCGCCCGGCGCGCCCGGCCGAAACGGGTTTGATGAAGCAATTGTACGCGGAAGAACTGACGGATTTTAAAAAGAACTCGAAGCGCGCTGCCGAACTGTTGAGTGTTGGTGAATATCCGGTTGATAAAGCGATTCCCGCCCCCGAATTGGCAGCCTGGACAGTCGTAACCAGCACGATCCTAAACGTTGACGAAGCGATTATCAAACGATAACCTCCGCTCAACTCGGCATTTCTCCGCTTAGCTCCGCGAAACAATATAAAACTATTTCGCAGAGTTGAGCAGAGAGAAAAGAGTTAAGCGGAGAGAAAACTGGAAAGTCATGAACAACCTGGAAGACGAAATACACGATCAGTTGAGCCGCCGGAATTTTCTGGGCCGGTCCAGCGTCGGGCTGGGGGCCATGGCACTCGCGTCGCTGCTCAATCCGGTCAAAGCCTTGGCGGGGAGCGAAGAAAACCGCGCGCCGGGCAAACCGCATTTTTCGCCCAAGGTGAAACGGGTGATTTACCTGTTCCAGAGCGGAGCCCCATCGCAACTGGATCTGTTCGATTACAAGCCGAAGCTGGAGACGATGTGGGGCCAGGATTTGCCCGAATCGGTCCGGAAAGGGCAGCGCCTGACGGGCATGACCGCCGGGCAGAGCCGGTTTCCACTGGCGGCTTCCAAATTTAAGTTTGCCCAACACGGCCAGAGCCGGATGTGGATCAGCGAACTGTTGCCGTACACGGCCCGGATTACGGACGACCTGTGCTTCATCCGGTCGATGCATACCGAAGCCATCAACCACGATCCGGCGGTGACCTTCTTCCAGACGGGTTCGCAACAGGCCGGTCGGCCCTCGTTCGGGTCCTGGGCCAGTTACGGCTTGGGCTCCGACAACCAGAATTTACCGGCCTTTGTGGTGCTGCTCTCAAAAGGCCGCGACGGCGATCAGCCACTGTACGCCAAGTTGTGGAGCAACGGTTTTCTGCCGTCGGTGCATCAGGGCGTCGTGTTCCGGTCCGGTCCCGACCCGGTTTACTACCTCAACAACCCGCCGGGCATCGACAAAACCAGCCGTCGGCGGATGCTGGATTATCTGGGCAAACTGCATCAGGAACAATTCAAACAGGTGCTCGATCCGGAAATTAACAACCGGATGGCGCAGTACGAAATGGCGTACCGAATGCAGACGTCGGTGCCCGAAACGCTCGACATTTCGAAAGAACCGGATTATATTTTCGACCTCTACGGCCCGGATTCGCGCAAACCGGGCACGTTTGCTGCCAATTGTTTGCTGGCCCGCAAACTCGTTGAAAAGGATGTCAAGTTTGTGCAGCTATACCATCAGGGCTGGGATCAGCACGGGAGTTTGCCCAGGGACATCCAAATTCAGACCAAGAGTGTCGATCAGGCATCGGCGGCTTTGATCATGGACCTGAAACAGCGTGGCCTGCTCGACGATACGCTGGTAATCTGGGGCGGGGAATTTGGCCGGACCAATTACTCGCAGGGCAAGCTATCGAAAGACAACTACGGTCGCGATCACCACCCGCGTTGCTTTACGGTCTGGATGGCGGGTGCCGGTGTCAAAAAAGGAATGATTTACGGCGAAACCGACGAGTTTGGCTATAACATTGCTAAAGATCCCGTCCATGTTCACGACTTCCAGGCCACAATTCTGCACCTGATGGGCGTCGATCACGAAAAGCTGGTTTTCAAACATCAGGGCCGTCGCTACCGGCTGACGGACGTGCACGGGAAAGTGGTCAAACCGTTGTTGGCATAAAGCTTTTACGTTGATCGGATTCAGTTAGCCCACGGTTTTCATCGTGGGCTTTTAGTTTGGATTCACCATTCCTGATTCGTCCTTCCTATCTTTGCACTACACTAACCTCGTAAATGAATGGCGGCTTTAGACGTTGTAAAGAACTACTACGATTGCTTTAATCAGAAAGATTGGGACGGAATGCTGGCGCTGGTGTCTGCCGACATCCGGCACGAACCCAACCAGGGCGAAGCGCGCATTGGCCTTGAAAAGTTCACGGCTTTTGTTCACCACATGGACGAATCGTACGACGAAAAACTGACGGACATGGTCTTTTTTACCGAACCCGCCGGTAACCGTGTTGCGGTCGAATTCGTTGTTAATGGGATTTATAAAAAAGCGGAAGACGGTTTGCCCCCGGCCACGCATCAGACGTATGTCGTCCCGGCGGCCGCTTTTCTGGAGGTCGCCAACGGTAAAATTACGCGCGTAACGACCTACTACAACCTGCCACTCTGGATTCAGGCCGTTTCCGCCTAAACCCGCGACTGATGCCATCACTTTCTTTCCTGACCAAAAGAGGGCGGGCGATCGAATCGGTATTTGACGGGCTCGCGGCTCTGCGCATAGCGGTTTTTCGTGACTATCCGTATCTCTACGAAGGGAGCATGGAGTACGAAAAAGCGTACCTTAAAACCTATGCGCAGTCGGAACGATCGTTTCTGTTTGCCGTTTACGACGGCCCGAAAATGGTTGGTGCAACGACCTGCATTCCGCTGGACGACGAAACCGCCGACATCCGTCAACCCTTCGAACAGGCGGGTTTTGATACCGATACGGTTTTCTATTTCGGGGAGAGCATTCTTCTGCCGCACTACCGGGGTATGGGTTTAGGGCACCGGTTTTTTGACGAACGGGAAGCGCATGCCCGCCGTTTTGGCACCTATAAAACCGCCTGTTTCTGTTCGGTAGAACGGGGCGAAAGCCATCCGGCCAAACCGTCGGACTACCGCCCGAATGACGCCTTCTGGATCAAGAGAGGGTATACAAAGGAACCGTCGCTGCGGAGTACAATGGAGTGGCCCGATGTGGGCGAATCAGCTTCGACGCCTAAGCCCATGGTGTACTGGATGCGAAAACTCTAGGTTGGGACCGCTAAACTTTCCCAAACCGGGTAACTTTTTTGGGCTTCTGCGGCTTTTATAGGGGAACTCCTCTGACAAACCATGAACTGGACAGATTTTTGGGACAACTTCGGCCAGCTTGGTACGGAAATTGACCGCTGGCTCCGGCATAACCGGAAAATTTCGGGCTGGCTGCTCCTGGCGATTGCTATTGGAGCCGGCTTATTGATCAACTTCATCGTGGCCCAAACTGTACGGTTTATTCTCCGCCGTCGCCATGTTGAAGTACTCGGTTTGTTGCGGCAGTACATTCGGAACGCCTTTTATTTCTTCGTTCCCTCCCTGTTTTTTCTGGTTATCACCAACATTCAGGAGCGCTCGTTTCAGCGGTTTCCGTACGCGTCCAGAACCGCCGAAATGGCCTTTGTCATTGCCACCACCTGGCTGATCGTTCAGTTATTGAAAGTGGTCGAGCGGCTCATTATTCGTCAGTACGACACGGCCAACGACATCAACCTGCACCTGCGGAAATTTGTGACCCAGATCCGGTTTGTGCGGCAGTTTGTCTCGATCATCATCATAGTCGTTGGTTTTTCCATTCTGTTGCTGTCGTTCAACGGCGGACGGAAAATCGGGCTGAGTTTTCTGACTTCGGCGGGAATTGCCTCGGTGGTAATTGGGTTTGCGGCCCAGCGCACCATTGCCAACCTGCTGGCCGGTATCCAGATCGCCTTTACGCAGCAAATCCGGGTCGATGATGCGGTGGTAGTCGAAAGTGAGTGGGGTCGGATTGAGGAAATCAACCTAACCAATGTGGTGGTGCGGCTCTGGGACCGTCGGCGGCTGATTCTACCCATTACGTATTTCATCGAAAAACCGTTCCAGAACTGGACCCGTTCCAACGCTTCGGTGCTGGGTACGGTGCTGCTGTACCTGGATTACAACGTACCCGTTGAACGGATTCGGGAGAAAGCCAAAGCCCTGGCCGAAGATAATCCGTTATGGGATCGGGAAGTATGCGCCGTGCAGGTGACCAATACGCAGCCGACCTGCATCGAAATCCGGGTGCTGACATCCGCCCGGAATGCGGGCGAGAGCTTTGATCTGCGGTGTTTTATGCGGGAAAATCTTATTGCGTTCATCCGCGATGAATACCCCGAAAGCCTGCCCAGAACCCGGTTTCAGTTTAGCGAAACCAACCCGTCAGCCTGAGTTCTTACAAACACTCAAGCAAGACAGACAGGTCTGGCCCGAAAATATTCACAAAAAAGAAAGCTTTAATTTTATTGGGTAAGAACCCAAAATATTTTTTAAAAGCGGCTGTGAAATGGGTGGCATGTTTATATCCTAACTGCCGCCCTACTTCCGCAATTTTCATATTCTCTTCCGCCAGCATTCGCTTTGCTTTTTCCATCCGGCAATTTTGCAGATACCCAAAAACCGTGATACCAAAAACCTGTTTAAAATATTTCTTTAAATTATATTCGTTGGTACCAACCTGTCTGGATAAATCTTTTAATGAGAAGGGTTTTTCCGGATTATTGGAGATAAGTTGTTGTACCTGCTGCATTTTTTCGACTTCCTCCTGCTTTAAATCCGGATAAAAAACCGCCGTTCGACTTTGTTCGTATTGATCCAACTGAATGGCGAGTAACTCAATTATTTTCGCTTCAATATATAGGCGTTTGCTGTAGCCACTGAGTCGGCAATGTAAAATATCATACAGTAAAAGACTGATTTTAGGCGTAATCGGGAGGTTTTGCTTACTGAGTCGGGACGGGATTTTCTGCGCTGCATTTTTCTGAAAGCCCGGAAAGACGGAGACAGAATCCGGAAAATAGCGAAAGAATAAAGCGGGTGATAAGTTAATCGAAAGTGATTCGATGTGCGTATCCGGCTTTAATTCTACCCACATAGGTTCATCCGGAAGTACTATCGTATTATATTCCTGATTTGAAAACTGGAATGTCTGGCAATTGCCTGATTCAAATTTATACGAACTATGGGCCCGAATCGAAAAAAGCATCTGAATATAGGGTTTTGCATTCTCAAACCGGGTTTTTATTCGTTTGCTTGATTCTACATTTCCATACCAGATATGAATGTCTTCTGAAATAAATTCATAACTCGTTCCCGTAGTTTCCTCGCGCTGACAGCAATCACGCTTTTCCACAATTATACCCTTGTATTCTCCTAAAAAAGCAATGTCGTAATACACGGTAGCCGGTTCTTTTATACCGAGCAGCCCGATGTTTTTAAATCCTCCTCTTTGCGTCATCGATTCTCCCTGATCCGTCTTTTCGCTTTTCATTCCGTTTTTACCTTTGCAGCCACAAAGTTAAATTAGATTGGGTCTAAATAAAATTAACCCTCTCTAATTCCAGATAAAAATTACGCCTGCTATGATTAAAGCACTCTCTACGTTCTTCCTTCTTATCTTTCTGGCCTTTAAAACGTTTGCACAACCTGCCAGTGAAGTGGGTCATCCGGTGAGCGGCAAGGTAATTGATGAAAAAACAGGCGTTCCGTTGCCGGGGACCACCATCACCATCAAGGGAACGTCTCAGGGGACAACCGCCGATCAAAAAGGTGATTTTTTGATCCGGGTCAAGCCGGGACACGTGCTTGTTTTCTCCTTCATCAGCTACGAAGCACAGGAAATAACCGTCACCGGGAACACACAAACGCTGACCATTGCCCTGAAAGAGGGCTTTAACCAACTGTCTGAAGTAGTTGTTACCGGCGCTTTGGGCATCAAACGGGCCGCCCGCGAATTCGGTGGTGGCGCGCAGGTGATCAGCAACGAAAACCTGAATCAAGGGAAAACCGTCAATCCGTTGTTCGGTCTGACCAGCAAGGTTGCGGGCCTCCGGATTAATATGTACGACAGCAAGGTCGATCCGCAGATTCAGATTACGATGCGGGGCAGCCGCTCACTCAACCGGGCAAAAAACGCCCCGATTTACGTGGTAGACGGTATTCCGATGCCGGAGATTACCCGCCTGAATCCCAATGATATCGAGAACATTACGGTTTTGAAGGGTGCCAACGCTGCGGCTTTGTATGGCTCGGAGGGGGTGAATGGCGCGATCATGATCACCACCAAAAGCGGCACCCGTGGCCGTGGCACCGTCAAGTTCAGCAATACCACCACTTTTTCGCAGGTATTCCTGTTACCACCGGCCCAGACGACATTCGGACAGGGTGTCAACGGGGTTTACGACCCCACACAGGCCGAATCCTGGGGCCCCGCGTTTGACGGAAGTATGAAGGATTTCGGACCGGTTCTGCCGGATGGGTCACGGCATCAGGTTCGGTATGCCGCCCCCGCGCGCGACAACCGGCTAGACCTGTTTCAAACCGGTGTAAATGTTCAGAATGATATTTCGTTTTCGGGCGGTGATGAAAAAAACACGTATTTCATCTCCGTTCAGGACGTGGCCATCAAGGGGATCATTCCGAAAGATAAGAGCCGCCGAACGGGGGCCCGCTTCAATGGAACCCGCAAATTTGGCAAACTCAATACCTCGTACAACGTCAATTACATTTATTTCAAGAAAAACACGACGCCCGACGGTCCCTGGATTACGGCTTATTCCTTGCCTGCTAATTTCGAATTCAAGTCGATGAAAAACTGGCAGGATCCCGCTTCATACGCCAATCCCAACTACTTTTTTACGGATTTACAGAAAAATCCGTATCACCAGATTGACAACACCCGCGACCTCAGTGAGCAACAGACCATCAACGGAAAAGTTGAACTTGATTATCAGGTAACCCCCTGGTTCAACGCGATGTACCGCATCGGAGTGTTCAGCACCTCCACGCAGACCCGCAGCACCACCGGCAAATTTGAAGCAGCCGGTCGCCGGAACGTCAACGGCAGCGTGACCGACGGCAGTAACAACTTCCAGCGGCTCAACGGCGACCTGATCCTCAACTTCAACAAGCAATTCGGTCTATTCAGCACCCGCCTGATTCTGGGGCAGAACGTCCGCTCCGACTATACAAAAACCGCTACTGTTTCGGCCAGCAATTTGCTGCTCCCCGACCTGTTCAACCCCGGCACCCGGATTGGCGAGTTAACGGGCAGTTCCAGCATCACGCAATACCGTTCCCTGGCAGGTTACGGAGAGTTTACCGGTGGTTACAACAACTACCTGTTCCTAACGCTAACGGGCCGCAACGAATGGGTTTCGGTTCTGAGCAAGGAAAACCGGTCGTATTTCTACCCCGGCGTCAGTGCCTCTTTCGTGTTCAACGAAGCTATTGAAGCCTTGAAATCCAGCCACTTTCTCTCATTTGGAAAAGTATTTGCTTCCTGGAACAAAACCGGCAACGTAACGCTGGAGCCGTATTCACTCAACAATCCGTATAGCCAGATCAGCGGTTTTCCGTTTGGCAACCTGGTTGGCTTCACCCCGGGTGCAAAGTATCCAAACCCCAACATTCAGCCGGAATTTGTTACCTCCTACGAAGCCGGAGTTCAGTTAAGTTTCCTGAATAACCGGCTGAATGTTGAAGGCAGTTACGTTTTCTCGGATTCCAAAGGGCAGATTTTTAACGCCACAACCTCGCGGGCAACGGGTTACAGCAGCGCCGTTGTGAACGCCGGTCGGCTCACCAACAACATAGTGGAGTTGAGCGTCAACGGTGATGTCGTCCGCAACCCGGGGCTGAAATGGAACCTCGGTTTCAATTTTACGCACATCAATAACCAGGTAAAGGAGTTGTACGAAGGTTTGCAATCGTTCAACATCTTCCGCCAGTCATACGCCAATCTCGGCCAGCAGTATCCGAGTCTGCAGGTGAGCGATTACCAGCGTGATCCGCAGGGCCGGGTAATCATCAATCCCACGACGGGCGAACCGCTAGTGGCTGCCAACCCCGTTCACCTAGGGACGATGGTGCCCCCTTACCAGATGGGTTTCAATACGACGTTGCAGTTCAAGGGGTTCAGCGTCGGGGCGCAGTTTGACTGGCGAATGGGGGGCTGGTTGTATTCCGAGATCGTGCCCCGGATGTACACCGCCGGAACGGACCCGCGTACGACCGAGTTTGACCGTCAGCCGTTTATCTTCCCGAACTCCGTGATTCAGAATGCCGACGGAACGTTTACGCCGAACACCACCGTGTTATCGAAAGGCGACAAAGCCTTCTGGACCAAGCAGGGGGAAGTGCAGATCAATACGGCGGCCAAATCTGATTATTTCAAACTGCGGGAATTGAATATTTCCTATACACTTCCGGCGGCACTGCTCAGCAAGCAGAAAGTCTTTCGCGAAGCCAGCGTCGGCCTTATCGGAACAAACCTGTTCATTATTCGCCACAAAGACAACCAGTACGGCGATCCGGAATACCTCTACAACAGCACGGACGGCTACCTGAGCTTCCGGCAGGTTCCGCCCTATCGGACATACGGTTTCAATGTGAATTTAACTTTTTGAAGATGGCCATGATGAAGATAGTTAAAACCACCCTGGTAGCTACGCTGGCGGTTTCGCTTAGTGCATGCAGCGAGTTTCTGGAAGTCAATAACAACCCCAATGCGCCGGTAAACGAAAACCTGGCGTTAAGTGCCAAACTCCCGGCGGCTTTGGTCAGCACTGTCAACCAGGAAACCGGCCAGTTGAACCAGATCGGGGCGTTCTGGGGAGGTTACTGGGGTACCACCAGCGAAGGGGTCAACCTGTTCATCGATCTGAAATCGTACAACGGACCCGCCATTCGCCACCAGCGCGACGGGATTCCGGTTTGGGAAACCGGGTACACCACGCTACTCTATTACCAGTTGATAAAAGAACAGGCGCAAACCGAAGGCGCGTTATTTTACGCCGGCATCGCCAAAATCATGCAGGGCTGGCATTTTATGCGCCTGGTCGACGTCTACAACAACCTGCCATTTGACGATGCCTTGCAGGGGACGCGTCACCCAACTCCGCGCTATGAGAGCGGCAAAACCGTGTACGAAAAATCGATCAACCTCATCAGTGCGGGTATCGATGACCTCAAAAAGGCCCCGGCAGGGGTTGGCCCCGGCACCGATGATATTCTGTTCAAAGGCAACAAAGGGTTATGGATCAAATTTGCCAATACGCTAAAACTCCGCGCCCTGCTTCGTCAGAGTGAAGCCAATAACCAACCCTATATCACGGCAGAAATCCAGAAAATCCAGTCGGAAGGCAGCGGCTTTCTGGGTGTGGGCGAAAACGCGTTCATCCAGCCGGGTTACCTGAATACGGCGACGAAACTGAATCCGTTCTGGGAAAGTAATTACCGGACGGTACAGGGAGCCAGCACCGGCAATCACCAGGATCTGCGTCCGACGGTTTTTGTGGTGCAACAATACAAACTCCGCAACGACCCGCGGCTGGAAACGCTTTACACCACCGTCGGTACCGACTATAAAGGCGTTCTGTTTGGAAACCCCAACGCCGAATCCCAATACAACCGGGCCAACACCTCGGCCTTCAAGGGGCCCCAGGAAAACGGGGGTCGTCCGGCCGCTTTGTTCAAAACCGCTACCCAGCCTTCGGTGCTGCTGGGTTCGTTCGAAAGTCTGTTTTTGCAGGCTGAAGCCGCCCAGCGCGGCTGGATTCCGGGTTCGGCCAAAACGTTTTACGAGCAGGGCATTCAGGAATCGTTCAAATACATGGAAGTGGCGGCCAGCGCCTTTCCGGCTTACAACGCCCGGCCTCTGGTGAACTTCGATCAGGCTGCCCATAAAATTGAAGCCATTATCACGCAGAAATGGCTGGCATTGAACAGTATCAGCAGCCTGGAAGCCTGGAATGATTACCGCCGACTGGGGATTCCCGCCATTCCGAACTCGCTGGATGCGCCTTCGCCTACGGCCCGCCCGCTGCGGTTGATGTACCCGGAATCGGAACGCCAAACCAACAATGACGAAGCGTCCCAACAAGGCAGCGACGACATCATCAAAGATAAAATCTGGTGGACTCCCTAATAACTTCCCCAAAAACAGGCCCTGAATGGGTCAGGGCCTGTTTTTGGGTTTCTTCCTTGTTCGTTATCGAGCAAGCCGCCTGAAAAGATTTGGTACCTTGCTGGAATTAAAAAGGGCGCCGTCGACGCCCTTTTTAATTCTACAATGATGATTTGTTAAACCGCGATGGTTTTACCCGGAACGGCAACGGGATAGAAGCCATTTTCCAGGGGCAGCAGCTTCGGTTTGGCATCCCAGGCCAGTTTTTCGGGGAACAGATCGATGTTCGAGTTCAGGGCTTCGTCCCATTTCACCATTTTACCCGAATACGTCGCCATCCGGCCCATGATGGCCGTCAGCGTACTTTTTGCACCGTTTTCGGCATCCTGGAATTTGTACTCGCCTTTGGCAATGGCCGCAAACAGTTCATCGTGTTCAATCTGATACGGATCGCCGTCGCCTTTACCGTTGTGCGTGTAAATCGAATTGCCTTTGTAGTCTTTCAGGATGCTTTGTCGTCCGAAGGAATCGACCCGGCCTTTCGTACCGACAAATTGCTCATCTACTTTGCTATAGGTTCCTTCGTAGTGGCGGCATTGGCTGTTGATCAGCGTTCCGTCTTCGTACACAAAATCCACGATGTGGTGGTCGAAAATTTCGCCGTATTCCTTCCCCGTCCGCACCTGACGACCGCCCGTGCCCTGCGCCGAAACCGGATAACCGCGTTTCACCCAGTTGGCCACGTCGATGTTGTGAATGTGCTGCTCATTGATGTGATCCCCGCAGAGCCAGTTGAAGTAATACCAGTTCCGCATCTGGTGCTCCATTTCGGTCTGGTTCGGTTGACGCGGTTTTACCCAAACGCCGCCGCTCACCCAATAGACCGATCCGCCGATGATATCGCCCAGCGCGCCGTCGTGGATGCGCTTGATCATTTCCCGGTAGTTGGGCTGATAATGACGTTGCAAACCAACGACAACATTGAGTTTTTTCTTTTTGGCTTCTTCCGCAGCCGCCAGCACCCGACGAACCCCCGGCGCATCGGTAGCCACCGGTTTTTCCATAAAGACGTGCTTGTTTTGCTTGACCGCTTCTTCAAACATCATCGGCCGGAAACCGGGAGGAGTCGCCAGAATCACGACATCCGCCAGAGGAATGGCTTTTTGATACGCATCGAAACCGACAAACTTGCGTTCTTCCGGCACATCGACCCGCTTGGCCAGCTCCGGATTTTGATGTAAGGTTTTATACGCGTCATCCAACCGATCCCGGAACGCATCGGCAATGGCCACAATTTTAACATTCTGTTTACTCTTCAGGGCCTGAAGAGCAGCACCTTTTCCCCGGCCACCGCAACCAATGAGCGCCACTTTGATGGTATCATCGGCCGAGCTATTGAAACCATAGGAAGATGCAAAAGAAGGCAGGGTCGTCAACAGGGCGCCACCCGTGAGCAAGCCGGATTGTTTCAGAAAGTTCCGGCGATTTGATTCGTTTGACATAAGGAAAAAGGTTTAGAAATATGATAAATAGCGTCTATTAACAGCAATTCAATGCGTAACTGATAATCAATACTCTTCTATCAAAGGCGGATTATAATAGGCCTTAATTTCTTCATCCGACGGTTTTTTGGCGGGCCGAACGACCCGGAAACCGACAAACGATGCACTCGTCAGCCACCACTCACTTTTAGGCGCCTGGGGGTCAAGCATTTTCCAGGAAGCAACGGAGGGAACGCGGGCCGCCGAGCGGAGCACCGCCGGGTCATCATCCCAGGAACCGCCCCGCACGGCATTTGGATATAACTCGGTCACTTTGGCGTAGGGTTCTTTCACTTCTCCCTTCGCCTTTTTGGCGTAATAATCCGGATAATACTGATCCAGTGTCCACTCCATCACGTTACCGTGCATGTCGTGCAGGCCCCACGGATTCGGTTTCTTCTGCCCAACCTGCTTGTACGAACCGTCGCTGTTGCCGTTGTACCAGGCATATTCGCCCAGTTTTTTGACATCGGCCCCGAATGAATACGGCGTTGTCGTCCCGGCGCGGCAGGCATATTCCCACTCCGCTTCGGTGGGCAGACGGTAGAAAATACCGGTTTTGGCGTACAACCAGGCACAGAAATGAATGGCCGAATACTGCGTCATATTGATGGCGGGATAACCGGCCCGGCCCATGCCGAACGACATATCCACGTAGGGCGGACTGGGGCGCGTGGCGGCATCGGTCTTGGCCAGATCGAAACCGGGCGTCCGGTTGGCCATCTCCTTTTCCATATTCTTGAAGGCGAACAGATCAAACAGATCCCAGGTTACTTCCATTTTCCCCATCCAGAATGGCTCGATGGTCACCTTATGCTGCGGACCTTCGTCGGTTTTGCGACCTTTTTCGTTGGCCGGGCTGCCCATCGTGAACGTTCCGCCCGGAATAGCCACCATGTCGTACACCAGCGTGCTACCGGGGATGGGCTGGGTATAAGATTTTTTCACATCGTCGGTCACCTGGGCCCGACCACTCGTTGAAAGCACACACGCAATACCAATCAGAGCAATAAATTTTCGCATGAATGGGGTTAATGGATTAAGCATGTAATCGATAAAGAAAATTTGCCCGGAAAGTTACCAATTTTCGTCCGAAAATTCTAGGCAATGGGGTCCGATGCCGGGGCCGGACCGGAATGTTTTCGTGACGAACGGGGCCGGAAGGCCTCGGCGATCCGGTTTGGGATGTGTATCTTTGCGGTACAATGAATTATTTATCAGCAGAAAATCTCGCTAAATCCTTCGGTGACAAGTGGCTGTTCCGGAACGTGACGTTCGGCATGAGCCGGGGGGATAAAGTAGCCATCGTCGGTGCCAACGGGACCGGCAAATCCACCCTTTTGTCGATTCTGTCCGGCCAAATGCCCCCCGACGAAGGCATCGTCAGCATCCGCAAAGACATCTCCGTCGGTTTTCTGGACCAGCAGCCGGAACTGGATAACAGCCTGTCGGTCATCGAAGTCGTGCTGACGGGCGACAACCCGGCGCTGACGGCCATCCGGCAGTACGAAAAAGCCCTGCTCTCCGACAACCCGGATGCCCTCGACCGCGCCATGCAGCAAATGGATACCTTGCAGGCCTGGGATTATGAAACGCAGATGAAGCAGATTCTGGGGCAATTGGGCATTCACGACGTGGCGCAGCCGGTTTCGACGCTCTCGGGCGGACAGCGGAAGCGGGTGGCCATGGCGCAGGTGCTGATCGAAAACCCGGATTTGCTGATCATGGACGAACCGACCAACCACCTCGACCTGGAAACCATCGAGTGGCTGGAGAATTACCTGTCGACCAACAACAGCACGCTCCTGCTCGTTTCCCACGACCGGTATTTTCTGGACCGGGTTTGCAACCAGATTGTCGAACTCGATCAGCAGACCCTGTTCAGTTACAAAGGCAATTACGCGTATTTTCTGGAGAAGAAAGCCGAGCGGCAGGCGGTTTTTGCCGCCGAAGTCGATAAAGCCAAAAACCTCTTCCGGCGTGAGCTGGACTGGATGCGCCGGCAACCCAAAGCACGGGGCACCAAGGCCCAATACCGCGTCGATGCCTTCGAAGAAGTGAAGGATAAAGCCCACCAGCGACTGAACAACGACCAACTGGAGCTGAACATCCGGACGCAGCGGCTGGGCAGCAAGATTATCGAACTCGAAAATGTGAGCAAACGGTTTGGCGACAACGTGCTGCTCGACCATTTCACGTACACCTTCCGGCGGAACGACCGCATCGGCGTGATCGGCAAAAACGGCATGGGCAAAACCACGCTGCTGAACATGATTACCGGCGAATTACGGCCCGATTCGGGAAAAGTTGTCACGGGCGGAACCGTCAAGATCGGGTACTACACCCAGTCGGATCTGGTTATTCCGGACAACCAGCGGGTGATCGACGTGGTGCAGGAAGTGGCCGAAGTCATCAAACTGGGAACGGGTGAAACCGTTACTATTTCGCAGTTTTTGCAGCATTTTCTGTTCGACCGGGCCAAGCAGTACGATTATGTGCACAAACTTTCGGGGGGCGAAAAACGGCGGTTGCAGTTGCTGCTCGTACTGGTGCAGAATCCAAACTTCCTGATTCTGGATGAACCCACGAACGACCTGGACATTACGACCCTGAACGTACTGGAAGAATTTCTGCTGAATTTTCCGGGTTGTATACTGCTGGTGTCGCACGACCGTTATTTCATGGACCGGCTGGTCGATCATACGTTCGTTTTCGAAGGAAACGGCAAAGTGGCCGATTTTCCGGGCAATTATACCGACTACCGGGAGCGCAAGGCCAGTCAGCCCGCCGACCGCAAACCGGCGGAAAAACCGAAGGCAATATCCCCTGCTTCTGTACCGGAAAGCAAACCCGTTTCGGGTACCGAAACCAAACGGAAGCTTTCCTTCAAGGAACAGCGGGAATATGAAGCCCTGGAAAAAGAAATTGAGGAACTTGAACAACGGAAAAGCCGTTTATTGGATCAGTTGAACAGTGGAGACGGCAACCACGAAGATCTTACGGCGTGGGCCCGCGAAATTGAACAGATCGACCAGCAGATTTCCGAAAAATCCGACCGCTGGCTGGAGCTGGCGGACTATATTTAATTGTGAAAGAGCGAAAGAGTGAAAGAGCGAAAAGCTCCGCAGGATATAGCCATTAGGCAGAGCTTTTCGCTCTTTCACTCTTTCGCTCTTCACTCTTTCGTACACCATGAACCAAATCGCCGACTTTTTCCAATACTTACTCAATTCCGAGGAAATCATTCGGACAGGCGGTTTGGTATTGATTACCCTGATTATTTTTGTCGAGAACGGGATTTTCTTCGGTTTTTTCCTGCCGGGCGACTACCTGCTGTTTCTGTCGGGCGTTTTTGCCGGCACCCGGATTCTGGACGTTCCGATCCTGTTGCTCATCGGCTGTATATTTGGGGCTGCCGTGGTGGGTTCACTGACCGGATATTTAACGGGTCGGTATTTTGGCGACCGACTGCAAAACCGCCCGGATTCGCTCTTTTTCAAACAGAAATACATCGAAACCACCCGCGAGTACTTTCTGAAGTACGGCAGCCGGACGCTGATTGTGGCCCGGTTTTTACCGGTTGTCCGCACGTTTGCCCCCCTGCTGTCCGGTTTGATCCGGATGAACTTTCAGTACTTTATGCTCTATAACGTCGTCGGTGGCGCAATTTGGGTCGTGTCGCTGGTGGGGGGCGGTTATTACTTCGGAGAAAAATTCCCGTGGATCGTCGATTACGTCCATTATATTATCATTTTCTTCCTGGCTGTCACAACTTTTACGGTTATTCGGGGCTACATCAACGCCCGGAACGACATGAAAAAAGAGAAGCAAAAAGAGACGGAGGAAATCGACGACTAACCGGGTTCGTTACTGAAGATTTGCTGCGGCCTTCGTCCGCGCCACACACGCTTCATCGGCACATTCGCCGTAAAAAACGAGCGAATGCGATTCAACCTGAAACTGCAAGGTATCGCCGACCGTCGTTTTGATCAGTTGCAAACGGGGGTCACAGAACTCAATTACCCGGTGGCAATTGACACAAATCAAGTGAGCGTGCTGCTGGCGGCCCAGAGCTTTCTCAAACCGGCTTTTCGTGTTATCCTCGTCCCCGAACTGGTTTTTACGGACCAACCCGCAATCGACCAATACGTCCAGCGTATTATAAACGGTGGCCCGGCTGACGGCAAACGCCCGATGATGCATCGCCTGGTATAAGTCTTCCGCATCAAAATGATCGTCGCGCGAATAAACTTCTTCCAGAATGGCAAACCGCTCCGACGACCGGCGCAGGCCTTTTTTCAGCAGGTATTCTTCGAGCCTTGTGCGGGCTTCGGTTGTCAATGACGTTGAATTCAGCATAATAGTAATGATGTGATTGCTTCTGACATCACACATCAAGTCACTTATGGGGGAAAGCGGCTGAAGAGTGGTGAATTAGTCGTATATATTTAGACTAATTTCAAACAAAAATACAAACAAAAACATTCCGTACAATAAGTTAAGGAGGATTTCCCGGAAATTGCAGTCAGACCAGGGCCATCTATCCGGAGAAAAAGTCCTTACCGAATGACGTCAACGATCGTTGACGTCATCCCCGCCGATACGGTTCTGGCAATCGGTTACTGGTACCAGCTGGCGTACAGAACGTAGTTGTTGGCCGTCCGCATGAATACTTCGCCCAGCTCGGGCGTTACGTTTTTCAGAAACCGGGCCGGATTTCCGGCATAGATGGTGCCCGGTGGGACCACGGTATTTTGCGTAACGATGGCTCCGGCGGCAATAATCGAACCAGTTCCGATCACCGCACCGTCCATCACAATGGCTCCCATCCCGATCAGCACTTTGTCTTCAATCGTGCAGCCGTGAACAATGGCGTTGTGCGCAATGGACACGTAACTGCCAATGGTGGTTTTGAATTTCTGGTACGTACAATGGATCACGGCACCGTCCTGCACATTGCAGAAATCGCCCATGGTTATCGAATTGACATCACCCCGCACCACGGCATTGAACCAGACGGTGCAGTGGTTTCCCATCATCACCTCCCCGACCACCGTTGCGTTATCAGCAAACCAGCATTCCTGCCCCATCTGCGGGGAAATGCCGCGTACGGACTTTATAAGCGCCATCTTGGTTAAGTTCTATTTTGTCAGTTAATTAACGGCAAACTTTTGGGCGAAATAGCGGTTTTTTCGAATAAAAAGCCACTTTTAAGCCATTGACTATAAAAAGTCACAGAAAAACAATCAATTCGTACCTTTGTGAGCCAGATTATTCTCTCTGCATGAACTGTAGCCGAACACCATTTCATCTGTTGATCCACTGTGAGTCTTCGTTTTTGCTGTTCCGGCAACGCTCTCTGCTGCCCTTTCTGGTGTTGCTCCTTACCGTTACCGCCAGCTTTGCGCAGCAGCCAACGCGGGCCGATCAGTTAAGCGATGAGCAGATCATTCAATTTTACCAACGCGCCCAGGCCAGCGGACTAACCGAGATGCAAATCGAACAGGCGGCTATGTCGCAGGGCTATACGTTGTCCGACATCGCCAAAATGCGGCAGCGCATGGCTAAAATCCGGCAGCAGGCAAACCGCCCCGGGCAATTTCCCGTCGATACCCTCATAAACCGGGCCCAGCAGGGCACGCTTTCGCAACGATCTTACCAATTCAATGACAGCCTGAGCCTGCTGCGACGCGATACCGTCCGGCGGCCGTCTATTTTCGGAGCCGCTTTGTTTAAAGGCACCACCTTAACTTTCGAACCGGATCTGCGAATCGCGACGCCCCGGAACTATGTTGTCGGTCCCGACGATGAGCTGGTGGTCGAAATTTACGGCAATTCGACGGAGAGCTTCCGGCTGCGCGTGAGTCCCGAAGGGTCGGTCCGGATGCTGAATCTGGCCCCCATTTTCGTCAGCGGCCTGACCATCGAACAAGCTGAGCAACGCATCGTCGGACGGCTGCGGCAGGCTTTCCAGGGCCTGAACCGGCCCGGCAGCGGCACCTACGCGTCCGTCACCCTGGGCAATATCCGCAGCATCCGTGTGACGCTGGTAGGCGAAGTGGTGATGCCCGGCACCTACACCATTTCGTCGCTGGCGACGGCGTTCAATGCGCTGTATCTGGCGGGCGGTCCGAATCCCGAAACCGGTTCATTCCGGGACATTCAGGTGATTCGCAACAACCGTGTGATCCGGATCATCGATCTGTACGACTATTTGCTGCGGGCCGATAAAAAAGACGACATCCGGCTGCTGGATCAGGACGTGATCCGGGTCAGTGATTACGGCGTTCGGGTCGAGGTGGTCGGGCAGGTCAAACGCCCCGCGATTTACGAGGTAAAAACCGGTGAAACCCTGAAAAACATCCTGAGTTTCGCGGGTGGTTTCACCGATCGGGCGTATACGTTTTCGCTCACTTTACGCCGAAACACGCCCCGTGAACTCCGTATTTCCACCCTTACGCAGGATCAGGTAGCCACGTTCGTGCCGCAATCGGGCGACCGGTACACCATCGGCGAAATCCTGAACCGGTACGAAAACCGGGTCCAGGTATCGGGCGCGGTGATGCGCCCGGGCGATTACGCGCTCGGTGACGAAATCACTTCCGTGCGCTCGCTGCTCAACCGGGCCGAAGGACTCCGCAACGACGCGTTTCTGAACCGGGCGGTTTTGTACCGGGAACGCGAGAATACGGACCTGGAAGCGATTCCGTTCGATGTAGGTCGACTGATGCGAAACGAGACGGAAGACATTCCGCTGGTTCGGCAGGATAGTGTGCACATTTACTCCGTTCGGGATCTGCGCGAACCGTATTACATCAGTATCGAGGGCGCGGTCAACAAACCGGATACGATTCCGTACGTGACCAACCTGTCCGTAGCGGACCTGATTGCGCGGGCGGGCGGTTTTCAGGAAGGCGCTACCCCCACCCGCATCGAAGTAGCCCGGCGGATTCGGGAAGACACGAGTAAAACGACCGGCCGCGAAACCGTGCGGATTTTCCAGTTTTCGATCGATCGCGAACTGCACCTGCAACCGGCCGATGCCCGGTTTTTGCTCAAACCATTCGATGTGGTCTACGTCCGGACATCACCCCGCTACGAGCTTCAGCAGAATGTGGCGGTTTTCGGGGAAGTCATGCACCCGGGCCACTACGCCATTGAATCGCGGTCGGAGCGGATTTCGGATGTGCTCCGGCGCGTCGGGGGCCTCAAACCCGAAGCCTTTCTGCCCGGGGCCCGGTTTTCCCGCCGGGGAACCGTCATTGCGACGGACTTAGGCGCTATCCTGGAGAACCCGGGCGTGTCGGGTAATCTGCTGCTGGAAGTCGGCGATTCGCTGATTATTCCGAAGCGACCCGAAACCGTCACCATTCAGGGAGCCGTTCTGAACCCGGCCACGGTCAGCTACACGCCCGGCTTCGAATTCAAGGATTACGTGACGCAGGCTGGCGGCTACACGGACAATGCCCGCTACAAACGATCGTATGTGGTGTATGCCAACGGATTGAAAGATCGCACCAAACGGTTTTTATTTTTCCGAAAATACCCCAAAGTAGAACCGGGATCGCAGGTTATTGTGCCGTTTGGCCCGTTGACCGACGACCGTCGGCTGACACCGGGTGAACGAATCGGGCTAATTTCCGTCATCGGCACAATGACCGTTACCCTAACCACCGTTATTATTAACCTGGTTCGATTATTTTAAGCACCTCCGCGCATTGTTTGTACGTCGCCCATGGCAGTAACCCCGCAAAAAACCTCCGCAGATTCCGAAATGGATGACGACCTCATTCAGATCCGGCCGGGTGACCTCTGGAAGTTCTTCCAGCGCAGCCGCAACGCCGTACTGCTATTTGCCATGCTGGGCGCTGTAATCGGTCTCTATTACGCTTTTTCGAAACCGGACGACTATAAAGCGGCCGTGACCGTTATGCCGGAAGTATCGGCGGGCAGTGCGGGCGGGGCCGGAGGAGGACTCGGGTCGCTGGCTGGGTTGGCCGGGATTAGCCTCGACAATGCGGCCGGAGATGTCATTCGGCCCGACCTCTACCCCAACGTGCTCGAAAGCATTCCGTTCGCGCTGGACATCCTGAAACAACAGGTGTATTCCCAAACGTACCGGACCACCATGCCGTTGCAGACGTACCTGCAACGACACGGCCGCGAAACCGCTCTCCAGCGCCTGACCGGTCAGACCGACAGCAACCCGCCCGATCCGGCAAAACCGGCGACGGTGAACCTGCCTGACCCGAAAAATTACAGCAAAGCGTTGCAGATCACGCCCGAACAGGAAGGGCTGGCCAACGCCCTGATCAACCGGATCCAGACCACGTATGAGCGCCGGACCGGAATCGTCACGATCGAAGTCACCCTGCCCGATCCGGTGGTGGCCGCCACCGTGGCGCGGCTGTCGCTCGAGTACCTGACCAATTACATCACCAGTTACCGGACGCAGAAAGTCCGGAATCAGGAGCGGTTTCTCAGCGAACAGGTCGAGCAGGCCCGGCGACGCTACCAGGCCAGTGAGTACGAACTGGAAAGCTACCGCGACCGCAACCGGAGTCTGTACAGCGGACTGGCCCGGATTGCGGAGCAGCGGCTTCAGGCCGAGTTTTTGCTGTCCCAGAATGTGTACAACGATTTATCCCGGCAACTGGAGCAGGCCAAAATCAAGGTGCAGGACGAAACGCCGGTCTTTAAAATGCTGGAACCACCCCGCATTCCGTTGCGGGCGAGTGGTCCGAAGCGAATGATGTTGATTTTCGCGGCCACAGCCGCCGGTATCCTCGCCGGGTTGGGCTGGACCCTGGTAAAAACCATACTGGCAACCCGACAGTAAGAGACAAAAACAGGTTGCGTAACCTGGATTTACGGTCGTCGTTGGTGACGAACAGGAGGTACCGTAAACCATAAACGAATGAATTAGCTTATGAAAAAAGCGCTGATTTGTGGAGTTTCCGGACAGGATGGTGCTTATCTGGCCCATTTGCTGCTTCAGAAAGGCTACGAGGTATACGGTGGCTCACGCGACGCCCAGATGTCTTCCTTCCAGAACCTGAACCGGCTGAACATTCGGTCGCTGGTGTCGCTGGTGTCGGTTAATATCAACGATTTTCGCAGCGTCCTGCAAACGTTGTTAAAGATTCGGCCCGATGAAGTGTATAACCTGGCCGGGCAGAGTTCGGTCGGTTTATCGTTCGAACAGCCCGTCGAAACCCTGGAGAGCATCAGCATCGGAACGCTGAATTTGCTGGAAGCAATCCGGTTCAGCGAATTACCCATCCGGTTATACAACGCCGGTTCGAGCGAATCGTTCGGCGACACGGGCAATCTGGCCGCCGACGAGAGCACGCCGTTCCGCCCACGGAGTCCGTACGGCGTTGCCAAGGCTGCGGCTTTCTGGCAGGTCGCCAATTACCGCGAAGCGTACCACCTGTTTGCCAGCACGGGTATTTTGTTCAACCACGAATCGCCCCTGCGGCCCGAGCGGTTTGTCACCCGGAAAATCGTCGCAGCCGCCTGCCGGATTGCACAAGGCAGCACGGAGAAACTGACCCTCGGCAACATCGATATCGCCCGCGACTGGGGCTGGGCACCCGATTACGTGGAAGCCATGTGGCTGATGCTCCAGCAACCGAAACCGGATGATTTCGTCATCGCCACCGGCCACACCCGCAAACTGAAGGATTTTATCCGGATTGTTTTCGAACAGGTGAAGCTGAACTGGGAAGAACACGTGCAGATCGACTCCTCGTTTTTCCGGCCGACCGACCTGGCCGAAGGCAACGCCAATCCGGCCAAAGCCTACTGGCAATTCGGCTGGAAAGCCAAACACAAGATGGAAGATGTCGCACGGCTGATGGTCGACGCCCAGCTCACCGGGACGATCCCCCTCACCGACTCCTGAATAATGACCAGAATTCATGCTTGAACTCACCACCCGAAAGCTAAGTACAACGACACGCAAAGCGTTTGCCAATGCCGGATGGGTTTTCTTCGACCGCATCTTCCGCATGGCAACCGCCCTGCTGGTCGGTGTCTGGTCGGCGCGGTATTTAGGGCCTTCGCAGTTTGGTTTGCTCAATTTTGCGGGGGTTTTCCCTACCGTGCTGGCTTCGGTAGCCGGTTTGGGACTGGCCAGTATTCTCATTACCGAACTCGTTCGCAACAAGGACTATACGGAACCCCAGTTGTTGGGAACGGCTTTTTTCCTCCGGCTCATTGCGGGCACCGTTTCTTTTCTGGGCATTGCCATTCTGGCGCACGTGCTGTACGACGACCAGCCGGTTTTACAGGCCATGATTCTGTTCACCAGTTCCGCGCTGGTGTGTCAGAGCGTCGATGTGATCGATCTGTATTTTCAGTCGCGGGTCAAATCCCGGCTGTCGGTGACAGCCAAGACCATCGCCTTCGTTTTGTCAACGGCGCTTCGGGTGTATTTTCTGGTCAATCAATACAGCTTGCTGGCGTTTTCCTCCGTTGTTTTTGTGGAAGCTACCCTGTCGGCCGGGATCCTGGTTCTGATTTATAACCGGGAAGAGGGCCAGCACATTCGGCACTGGCGTTTCAGCCGGACGCTGGCGCTCCGGCTGCTGCAACTGGCCTGGCCCATTATGATTTCCGACTTTTTCATTTTCCTCTACATGCGCTCCGACCAGTATTTGCTGAAAGAACTGGCCGACGACCTCGAACTGGGGAAATACACGGCCGCGCTGCGGCTTTCGGAAGTCTGGTATTTCATCGCAACGGCGATTTCCTCCTCTTTTTATCCGAACCTGGTCAAATTAAAAACCGAGAACGAAGAGGCTTTTCTACGGGCTTTCCAGAAACTGCTGAGTTTGCTGACCTTCATCAGCCTGGCAATCGGGCTTTTTATTTCCATCGCAGCTCCTTACCTCATCCAGCTTCTGTACGGCCAGCAGTACACCGGCGTCGATCGGATTCTGGTCATTCACATCTGGTCGGCGGTTTTCGTGTTCATCGGCGTGGGCAGCACCTACTGGTTCATTGTTCAGAACCAGCAACGGCTGCTGCTGCTCAAAACCGTAGCCGGAGCCGTGTTGAACATCGCGCTGAACCTGGTACTTGTTCCTGATTACGGGGCCGTTGGCTCCTCCGTAGCCACGTTGCTGGCCTACATGGTATCCGCTTACCTGATCAACTTTTTCATCCCAAAGGCCCGCCCTCTCTTTTTCATTCAATCGGTGGCCATTCGCAACATTTTTCAGTTCAATTTCTTCCGCAGCCTGCTGAAACAGGCTGAATAAATTTTACGCAGTATGGTATCCAACTTAAAAGCGCTCTTCGAAAGCTATCCTTTTCTCACGGCGATCCGGTACGGTCTTGCGACGTTTGCGCGTCGGTTTTTCGATCCGGCGGTCCGCCTAAGCTACTCTCAGGTGGGCGAAGACCGGCTTCTGATGGTGTTACTGGGCGAACCCAAGACCGGTTTTTACGTCGAAGTGGGCAGCAACGATCCCGTCAATTTTTCCAACACCTTTTCTTTTTACCGGATGGGCTGGCGAGGCATTACCATTGATGCCAACGAAGCGCTGGTGGAAAAACATAAAAAGCTCCGAAAACGGGATATTCCGGTGTATGCCGCTGTTTCGGACGTGGAGGAAGAGGTCGTTTTTACGGAATATTCCCTGCACGAGCTGAGCACCATTAACCCAATAATGAAGGAGAGACGGCTGGCAAACTCGGCGCAGGTGATCGGCGAAAAGAAACTCCGAACCGTGACGTTGACAACCATTTTGGATCAATACCTGTCTCCTGGTATAACCATTGATTTTCTTTCCATTGACGTGGAAGGACATGATTTCAACGTGCTTCGTTCCCTGGATCTTTCGCGCTACCGTCCGAGATTGATTGTGATCGAAATGCATAACTTTCAGATGAAATCGTATAGCAATGACGTTATATACCAGTACCTGACCAGCCACGGCTATGTTTTTATCGGATATGCCGTTTGGAACGGTTATTTTGCCGATCAGGACTACCTGACTTCCAAGTCACAATGAATCAACAAATTGGTGTACTGATGCAGTTTGACGTCCCTATTCTGTTTGTCCTTTTTAACCGACCTGACCTTGCCCGTCAGGTGCTTCACCAGATTCGCCAGGTACAACCCCGGGAACTCTTTGTTTCCATCGACGGACCACGTCCCAACCATCCGACCGATGCGGAACGAGTGGCTGAATGCCAGGCTTTATTAGACGAAATTGATTGGCCCTGTTCGGTGCATCGCCTGGTTCAGCACCAGAATCTGGGCTGTAAAAAAGCCGTCAGCACCGCCATCACCTGGTTTTTCCAGCAGGTCGAAATGGGGATTATTCTGGAAGACGACTGCCTGCCGGACCCCAGTTTCTTTACGTTCTGCCGCGAAAACCTCCACTACCACCGCCACAACGCCACCCTTATGCACATTGCCGGGGTTAATTTCCAGCGCGGTCAGTGGCACGGCGACGGTTCGTATTTTTATACCAAAATCTGCCACGTCTGGGGCTGGGCCAGCTGGCGCCGGGCCTGGGAGAAGTACGACGTAGCGATGAATTCGTACCCGGTTTTTCGTGAGCAAAACCGCATTGCCGACCTGTTTACCGATCCGAAAGTCCAGCAGTACTGGATTGAAGCCTTCGATAGCGTGCTGGCGGGCCATGTCAATAGCTGGGCGTATCCGTGGGTATACACGATCTGGATCAATAACGGCCTGTGCATTTGCCCCAACCGGAACCTGGTCACCAACATTGGGTTCGGGGGGGAAGCCACCCACACCCGCGACAACCGCGAATCCCTCGCCAACCTGCCGCTGCAACCGCTAGACGAAATCAACCATCCGGCCTTTATCATCGAAAATGTGCTGGCGACCGAATACTCCAGCAACCATTATTTTAAAAAACCGGGTTGGGTAACCATTAAAACGGAAAGTCTGAAAAGGCGGCTGGGTCTGAAAAATTAGTCGTACTTTTGGCTATTTCCCCGAGTGTCAGGCTCCTGAAATTTACGTATGACCTGCCATATTTGCGATACCCCATCGAACGAGTCTTTCCTGGTGAAAGTATTGTTCAAATATGATGTGACCTATTACCGGTGCCGCGAATGCGGTTTTATTCAGACCGAAACGCCCTACTGGCTGCCGGAAGCGTACGAATCCGCCATCACCTCGCTGGATCTCGGCCTGGTTTCCCGAAACTTGCTCTGGGCTCCCACGGTCGAAGCCATCATCCGGAAGTGGTTCCGGCCCGAAGGCCCTTTTCTGGACTATGGCGGAGGCTATGGCCTCTTTGTCCGGATCATGCGCGACCGGGGGTTTCCTTTCATCCGGCAGGATCAGTACTGCGAAAACCTCTTTGCGAAACACTTCGACATCACCGATCAGCCGGAAAACCAGACGTACGAGCTGGTGACGGCGTTTGAGGTATTCGAACACCTGCCCGATCCCGTCGGAACAATCGAACAGATGCTACAGGCCGGCAAAAGCATTCTCTTTTCGACCAAACTCCTGCCCGACCCGAATGTAACGCCCGAAACCTGGTGGTATTTCATTCCGGAAACCGGCCAGCACGTGTCGCTCTATAGCCTGGACTCGCTGCGTCGGCTGGCCCAACGATTCCGGCTGCAACTGTACAGCGACGGGCGGGATCTGCACCTGATGACCGCCAAAGACATTGACCCCACCTGGTTCCGCTGGTTCACCGATCCGCGAAAAGTCCGCCTGTTCAACCGGTTTCACGGTTACCCGACGCCTTCGTTATTGGATTCCGACTTTCAAAAAGTATATGATTCCCTGAAGAAGCAGCCCTTGACGGACGCTATTTGAAAGCCATATGTTTATTTCGTACCTTGATTGCCAAAATTAGCAATGGTAAAAATTACTTAGGCCATCTCTGTGTCTACTCAATCCGACATTCCGGTTTTATTCATTTTATTTAACCGGCCTGATCACGCCCGCCAGGTGCTTGACCAAATCCGCCAGGCACAGCCTTTGGAGCTTTATGTTGCCATTGACGGCCCCCGCCCCAACCACCCGACGGATGCCGAAAAAGTCGCGCAGTGTGTGGCGTTACTCGACGAAATTGACTGGCCCTGTCAGGTACACCGGTTGATTCAATCCTGTAACCTCGGCTGCAAAAAAGGCGTCAGCACCGCCATTACCTGGTTTTTCGAGCAGGTCGAAATGGGGATTATTCTGGAGGACGATTGCCTGCCCGATCCGACTTTCTTCACATTTTGCCGCGAAAACCTCTACTACCACCAGCACAACCCGAGCGTTATGCACATTGCCGGGGTCAATTTTCAGGGGGGGCAATGGCACGGCGACGGCTCCTATTTTTATTCGAAGATGTGCCATATCTGGGGCTGGGCCAGCTGGCGCCGGGCCTGGCAGAAATACGATGTCGAAATGGCTACTTACCCGACGTTCCGGGAGTTCAACCTGATCAACACGCTGTTTGCCGATCCGAAGGTGCAGGAATACTGGCAGGACGCGTTCGATGGTGTGTATACGGGGCACATCGATACCTGGGATTATCAGTGGTGCTACGCGATCTGGGTCAACTACGGCCTGTGCATCTGCCCCAACCAGAATCTGATTTCCAACATCGGTTTTGGCCAGGAAGCCACGCACACCAAAGAAGATACCGAATCGACCGCCAATCGGCCGTTGCAGCCACTGGTCGAGGTTATTCACCCCCGGTTTCTGATCGAGAACCGCGAGGCTACCGACTATACGTTGCGTAAGTTTTTCCGAAAACCGAATGGGATTCGGAAAAAAATGGAGAATATTACCAACAAATCGGGTTTAAAAACGGTGAAAACAACCTTCAAAAAGCACCTGCTTCCCTGAAGGCATTGGCTTGCATGAGGATTTTCTATGACCATCAAACGTTTTCTGAACAAAATTACGGCGGCATTTCCCGGTATTTTTGCGAATTAATCACCCGCATTCCCCCATCTGACAGTCAGCACTCTGCGCATTTATCGCTGCTTTTTTCCAATAATGTCCATTTACGGGAATACGGTTTGCCCGCGCGGCCATTTTTTCCGACCTGGCCGGTTCACCGGGTGCAACCCCGTTTGTACGCCATAAACCGGGCCTGGTCGATCTGGGAGATGCGAAAGCGGTCTTTCGATCTCTACCACGCGACGTATTACGACCCTTATTTTTTCCGCTACCTCCGCCGGCAACCCGTCGTGGTAACGGTCCACGACCTGATTCACGAGCGATTGTCCGAGCGGTTTTCCGATCTGGCTACCGACCAGCGCATGCTCCCCTGGAAGCGGGAAATCATCAGCCGCGCCAGTGCCATAATCGCCATTTCCGAACATACCCGGCAGGATTTGATCGATGTGTATCAGCTTCCACCGGATCGGATTCGGGTTATTTACCACGGGACTTCCCTAACCGCCGATCCCCTGCAACCGGAACCATCTCCCCATCCGCCGTACCTGCTGTTTGTGGGCAACCGGGGGCACTATAAAAATTTTTCAGCGTTCATTCGGGCGGCCGCACCGGTTCTCCGGTCGCACCAGCTTCGGGTCATTTGCGCGGGAGGGGGCGCATTCAAACCGGATGAATTGCTACTGCTGCGGGAATTAAACCTCCGTTCGCTGGTGGAACAACAACCGATCGACGATCTGAAACTCCGGCAGTTATACCGGCAGGCCGTGGCGTTTGTGTTTCCGTCGCTCTACGAAGGGTTTGGATTACCGGTTTTGGAAGCCTTTGCCGGTAACTGTCCGTGTCTGCTCAGCAACCGGAGTTCACTGCCCGAAGTGGCCGGTTCGGCAGCGCTCTACTTTGATCCCGAAAACCCGGATTCCATGCGGGAAGCCGTCGAAAAAATCGTGAACGATCCGGATTTTCGGCAGCAGCTCATTCAGCGGGGGCGGCAGCAATTGCAGGGCTTTTCCTGGGAAAAAACCGTGCAACAAACCTTGACGTTGTATCAGGATCTCTTGTAACGGCCATGAACACCCACCGACCGCTTGTCAGCATCATTACGGTTTGTTATAACGCGGCCCGTCAGATCGAAGCCTCCATCCGGAGCGTCGTCGAACAGGATCATACCCTTTTCGAGTACATCCTCATCGACGGCCAAAGCAGCGACGGGACCGTTGACATGATTCGCCAGTACGAATCACAAATTAAATATTGGATCAGCGAACCCGACAAGGGCATTTACGACGCCATGAACAAAGGCATCGATGCCGCCAACGGCCAGTGGCTGTTCTTTCTGGGCAGCGACGATTTCCTCAAACCCCACATTTTGACGGCTTTTGCCGCCATGGCCGACGAGCAGTATGACCTGATTTACGGGGATGTCGAGCTGAGCAACGGCCGGACGTTCCATTCCTTTGTGGGCACTAAAACGCTTTTTTACAACACGGTTCACCACCAGGGCGCGTTTTACAACCGGCGGGTTTTTACCCATTTCCGGTACGATACCGGGTTACGGATTATGTCGGATTACGAGCTGAATTTCCGGCTGTATGCGCACAAAAACCGCCTGCTCCGGTTTCCGCAGGTCGTGGCGCATTGCTCGGCCGAAGGCGTCAGTAGTTTATTCTGGCGCCCTCTGACCGAAATTCGGCAGATCCAGCGCAAATGCAGCCCCAATCGCTGGACGGCTTATACCCTGAACACCCTCATCAGCGTTTACTATTACGGTATTTACCTGAAACTCCTGCTCAAAAAACACGTTTTGGGCCGGCCGGTTCCATCCGATGTATAGCACCATGACAACGACCACTGCCTGGGTTGATGTGATCATTCTGAATTACAAAGGCTGGCCCGATACGATCGAATGCCTGGAAAGCGTGCTGGCGCTCGACTACCCGAACCGCCGGATGATCGTCGTCGATAACTGTTCCGGTGACGATTCCGTACCGAAAATCCGGGACTGGGCCCTGCAAAAAGCGGTTCCGCATGCGGTGCTGGATGAAAAGGAGATCGGGGCGCAAGTGCATCCTTCGGAACCGCTCGTCCTCATTCGGGCGGAGCGCAACGAGGGCTACAGCGCGGGCAATAACCTCGGCATCCGGTTTTCGCTGGTCCAGGCAAAAGCGGATTTTGTCTGGTTACTGAACAACGATACGACTGTCCGGGCGGATAGTCTGCGTTGGCTGGTCGAGCGGGCCGGACAACCGGGCGCGGAAAAAATCGGGATGCTGGGTTCCAAAATTTTATTTTACCACCAGCCCGGGATAGTCCAGTATCTGGGCGGTTCTACCTATCGGCCGTTTACCGGCAAAGCGTATCCGATTGGCCGGGGTCTGGCGGCTGCGGACCCGGCGACGCAGCAACTGCCCGCCGACCGGCCCCTGGATTTTGTGGCCGGAGCCGCTTTGTTTGCCAGCACCCGGTTTATTCGCGATGTGGGTGAACTGAACGAAGCTTATTTCCTGTATTTTGAAGAAATTGACTGGAGCACGCGGGGGCGTCGGCAGGGCTGGTCGGTTTCCTACGAACCCCGCTCCATTGTCTATCACAAGGAAGGGGCTACCATCGGGGCCTCGCCCGAAAGCCGCTCCTACCGTGCGAAATTTGCCGATTATTACTATCATCGCAATAAATTTCTGTTCACGCGCCACTACCTGGGCTGGCCAGCGTTTGGCAGTATCTACCTGTTAACCGTACTGAGCCTGTTCAAAAGTATCCTGAACACCCGCTGGGTGTACGCCCGGCTTTTTATCCGGGTATTAACGGGCCAAACGCCCCGCCGATACCCTTTCCCGGACTGATCGATGACGCTATCGGTAAAAAAAATACTCCTGATTGCCCTGCTGATCGGCCTGTTCGGAACCGTAACGAATCTGATTTTCATCAGCCCGCTGCCGTCCTTGCTGTCGATGGCGGTTTTACCGTTTCTGCTGCTTCGGTATCAAACCTTTGCGGTTCCGAAATACCTGTTCTGGCTTTATCTCTATTTTATCTATTCGTTCGCGGGCATTTTGCTGTACTACCCGGCCTCCTTCCTGCATTTCGGTTTTTACCGGTACGACGGCAACTTTATCATCTCCTACACCCCCCTGCTCCTGATTCCGTTTTTTTCGTATAACCTCAACGCCGACCGGCTTTTCAAGCGGTTTTTGATTTTTGCGACCATCGTCAACGGCATCGCCTTCGGTCTAAACCTGGTGATGACCAACTTTGCCGCCATCCTCGACTGGAATAACCCGGCTACGTTTTTCCACGGTTTTTTCAAAAGCACCAACGGCGCGGGCGGCTTCATCAGCATTGTGCTCTCGCTCAACATCATCTGTTACCTGAAAGAACGCAAGCGCCGGTGGCTCTACCTGATCGGTATTAATACGCTTTTTTTAGTTTCCACCACCTCACGCGGCTCCATGCTGGGCCTGATTGCCGGTTTTGCGTTCTTTTACTTCGATCGATCCAACCGGACTTACCTGATCAAATTAGCACTCCTGGCGATCATTCTGGTGCAGGCGGTGATTCTGTATTTTACGTACCCGATTTACCAGACCTATGTTCGGGATGCCGACCCCAGCCTGGGGGGCGCCAACACCTACATTTCCCCGCTCTACGGCGAAGTCACCACTAAATCGGCCAATCTGCTCATCCGGGTCATGGAAACCTGGCCACGGGCGGTCGACAACTTCAGCCATTCGCCCCTGATCGGAGCCGGTTTTGGAGCCGTCAATGACATTCCGTTCCGATACGGCGGGATTCCGTATGTCATCAGCCTGAACGGGCAGCCCCAAAAGGTGTTCAACGACGCCCACGCGCACCATTCCTACCTCCATCTGCTAGGCGAGCAGGGACTGATCGGCCTCGGTATTTTCCTCATGTTCTGGTACGCCGTCTATCGTTTTCTGCGGAAAGAACCCGCCGGCATCGTCCGGGATTTTCTGCTGGTATCGTTTTTCAACCTGTCCATCATGAGTTTTACGGAGCACAGAATAACTTCTCCTTCCAATGCGCTGCCTTTTGTGATAGCTTTGTGCCTGTATATTCTGAAACGCAATTACCTCCGAAAACAGAATCCGTCGGCTCCGGTTGTTCAGACCGCCTGAAGCATCGCCGGACTTATTTGCATGCGTAAGCCCATCGTCATCAACGCCCGTTTTCTCACCCAGCCCATTACCGGTACCCAGCGGGTTGGGATTGAACTCAGTAAACGACTCAAAAAACTGCTCCCGGAAGCATCGTTCGTCACGCCGTACGACATTCGTCATCAGGCCATTGCCGACGAGCTGGAAGCCGAGGTCGTCGGCCCGGCCCGGGGTTATCTGTGGGAACAGGTTTCGCTACCCGGGTACCTGCGCCAGTTAGGCGATCCGTTGCTGGTCAATCTATGCAATACGGCTCCACTCTGGTACCCGAATAAAATCGCGACGGTTCTGGATCTTTCGTTTCACGTCAATCCGGCGTGGTTCAGCAAAAAATTCTCGATGCTCTATAATTTCACGTCGCCCCGCGTTTCCCGAACGGCCCGTAAAGTTCTGACTATCAGCGAATATTCCCTCAACGACATTATCCGGTTTTACCACATTCCCCGGTCAAAGCTGGAAATCATTTACCCCAGCATTTCGGATCTTTTCCGGTATCCGCCCGCGCTGAAAGGCGAAAACCCGTACGGCAAGTACATTCTGGCGGTTTCGTCGCTCGATCCGCGCAAGAATTTCAAGGGGCTGATTCAGGCCTTTCAGGAAGCAGCATTGCCCGATACCAAACTGGTCATTGTCGGGGCGGCCCACAAGGTTTTTGCCGACACGGGTCTGAAAGAAATGATTCAGAATGATCCATCCATTATTTTTACCGGCTACCTTAGCGACGAACAACTCGTGAACCTGTACCAGCACGCGCTGTTTTTCGCCTATCCGTCGTTTTTCGAAGGCTTTGGCATTCCTCCGCTCGAAGCGATGGCGTGTGGCTGCCCCACGCTGGTATCGGACACAACGAGCCTGCCCGAAGTCTGCGGGGATGCCAGTGTGTACGTCGATCCGTACGACATCGCCAGCATCCGCGAGGGATTGATCCGGCTCTACCGGGACGAAGCCTTGCGAAAAACGCTGGTTGAAAAAGGGCGCGCCCGGGTCGAGCATTTTAGCTGGGACGAATCCGCCCGCAAACTCGCGGACCTGATTATTGAATTGGACACAAGACGCTAGCAAGAGAGGAAAGCGTTCTATCGGCCTACTTGTCTGGTCTGTTGTCTTTAATCTAACGTCTCCTGTCTGAAAATGCTTGATAAAAAGATTGCCCTTGTCCACGAATGGTTAGTGACCTTCGCCGGTTCCGAAAGCGTGGTCGAGCAAATGCTGGCGCTGTATCCCCAGAGCGATCTTTTCACCCTGGTCGATTTCCTGCCCGATGCGCAGCGACCACTGGTTCAGCACAAAACCGCCACTACAAGCTTTATTCAGAACCTTCCCTGGGCGAAAAAAAAGTACCGTTCGTACCTGCCGCTGATGCCGCTGGCCGTCGAACAGTTCGACCTCAGTGCCTACGATGTGATCCTGTCGAGTAGCCATGCCGTAGCGAAAGGCGTGCTGACCGGCCCGAATCAGCTGCACATTTGTTATTGCCACTCCCCCATGCGCTACGCCTGGGATTTGTACCACCAGTACCTGAACGAAAGCGGCCTGAAAACCGGCCTGAGCGGTCTCATTGCCAAAATGATTCTGCACTACATCCGGCTCTGGGATTACCAGTCGGCGCAGCGCGTCGATTATTTTGTGGCCAATTCCCGGTACATTGCCCGGCGCATCCGGAAGGTCTACGGTCGCGAAGCTGATGTCATTTACCCACCCGTCGACACCCGGCAGTTTGCCCTGGGGCAACAAAAGGAAAACTATTACCTGACAGCTTCGCGGATGGTCCCGTACAAAAAAATCAATTTAATTGTGGAGGCCTTTACAACCATGCCCCATAAAAAGTTGGTCGTAGTAGGAGATGGTCCGGATTACGAAAAAATCAAACGGTTGGCGACTCCGAACATCGAACTGGTCGGTTACCAATCCAATGAGGCACTCGTTTTGTATATGCAACAAGCAAAAGCGTTTATTTTTGCAGCCGAAGAAGATTTTGGCATTACCCCCGTGGAAGCCCAGGCTTGCGGGACCCCCGTGCTGGCCTTCGGGAAGGGCGGGGCGCTGGAGTCGGTAATTGATCAGAAAACCGGGTTGTTTTTCGACCGCCAGCAAGTGGATTCGCTCCGGGACTGCGTGCAGCGGTTCGAAAAAACCGCCGACCAGTTTGACCCGGTGGTCATTCATCAGCACGCGCAGCAATTTAGTGTTGAAAATTTCCGGCGGACGTTTAACCAGTATGTGTCCGGCAAAGTCACTGAATGGTTTACAAACCGCTAAACAACTTTAACTATCTGACTTTTAAGTAGAACTATGAAAAGAACATGATTTTCTTCGAGTCCTCTCGATAATTTTTGCCCGATTTTTCAATAATTTCTTTTCGAATATCGTACAAATAAAGTGAACTTGGAGTTAAGGAGTGGAAAATGGGCATGCCGTTCGCTCTTTATAATAAGTGTCTTTCATTTGTTTCGAATTCAGTGCAGGAGCGGTTTGGTTGTTTCTCTGTCCGTCAAGCGGCAACCGTTCCAAACGAATAGCTTATGAAACACCGGTTTTCTTTTTTACTGCGGCCTTTCAGCGCAACCCTGGACATTATCCTGCTGGATATTTGTTTTGCGCTCGCCTACCGGCTAAAATTTGGTACAACCGAGTCGTTATTCGAAGTACCCTACCTCACGCTTTTCTGGTTCATCAATGCCGCGTGGATTCTGATTCTGCTGATCAACAAACCGTATAATTATTCCCGTCTGACGTTTACGATCCAGAATCTGCTGGTGGGTCTTGTGAAGCTGGTCGGGCTGCACATTGCGCTCGTTTCGGTTTTCTGGGTATTTACCAAAGGCGGTTTTTCCTATTCGCGGGAACATTTGCTGCTGACGTACGTGCTCTTTCTCTGCGCCGGTTCGCTCTGGCGCTCGGCGGTTTTGATTCTGCTCAAGGTGTACCGGGCGATGGGCTACAACACCCGGCGGTTTGTGGTCGTGGGCTACGGGCCACTTTCCCGCAGCATCCAGACGTTCTACCAGATGTACCCCGAAATCGGGTTTAAGTTTTACGGGTATTTCGACAAAATGACGTCCGAAAACGCTTCAGCGCTACGCGGGGACTACAGCTACCTGAAAGAATACATCATCCGGAACGAAATCGACTGCGTGTATTGCTGCCTGCCGTACATCGAAACGGAGCAACTGCGCGAAATCATGAGTTTTTCGGAAGAAGCCAAGTACCAGGTAAAACTGATTGTCGACTTCAAGGGCTTCCTGACCAAAGGCGTTACCGTCGAATACCATGACGTTCAGCCGGTTATCAGCCTTTCCACGCATTATCTCGATGATTTGCAGGTCAATGTGTTCAAGCGGGCTTTCGATATTGGTTTCTCGTTGGCGGTTCTGGGCCTGGGGGCTCCGTTTTTTATCCTGATTGCGCTCGTCACGAAACTGACGTCGAAAGGCCCGGTTTTTTATTCGCAGGAACGCATCGGCAAGTGGGGGCGTCCTTTCCGGATTTATAAGTTCCGCAGCATGTATCCCGACGCCGAACGGAGTGGCCCGGCGCTTTCGTCGGGCGATAACGACGACCGGATTACGCCCTGGGGGCAGTTCATGCGGAAAACCCGTCTTGACGAGTTTCCGCAGTTTTACAACGTGCTGCGGGGTGAAATGTCGGTGGTGGGGCCGCGCCCGGAACGGCAGTTTTTTATCAACCAGATTCTCGAAAAAACACCGGAATACAAGTACTTACTGATGGTCAGGCCCGGCATTACGTCCATTGGCCAGATCAAGTTCGGTTATGCCGAAAACGTTGAAGAGATGGTGCAACGACTGTGGTACGATCTCGAATACCTGCAACGTGTCTCGTTTTCCACCGACGTCTGGCTCATTGTCCAGACGGTCCGGGTAATGATGCAGGGAAGAGGCAAATAACCATTTTTGTCCATACCGTACAACATGACTATAAAAGCCGGCTTGGTCTTTGCCTTGTCCGCGTGCTTTATCTATCCGGGTGTTGCTCAACGTGCTTATTTTCCCAAAACAACCCGGTACGATCTGCAGGTGGGCACTTACGTTTCGACGGGGGGTCGAACGCCGTTCTGGCTCCGGGCCAACCAGTACGGGATTGTTCCGGCCACCACGCCCGCCGGCACGCTGCGTTTCGGCCTTTCGTCCGATTACGGAAAACCGGTGCAGGATAGCGGGATCATCCACCAGAAAAAGATCGACTGGGGCTACGGGGTTGAGGTCGTTGGCAATGTAGCCCACAATCCGAAGATCCTGCTGCCGGAAGCCTATGTAAAGGCTCGCTACGGCGGCATCGAGTTTTACGCCGGCCGACGCCGGATGGTGTACGGGATCACGGATACCACCCTCACATCCGGTTCGTTTGCCTGGTCGGGCAACGCCCTGCCCCTGCCCGTGATTCAGCTTGGCACCCACGGTTTTGTCCCGATTCCGCTCACCAATCATTTTCTGGCCATTAATGCTTTTTACAACCACGGCTGGTTTGGAAATAACGGCCGGATTGTCCGGAACTCGTACCTGCATCAGAAGGCCCTGTACGGGCGGCTCGGGAAACCGGGTTCCAGATTGAAACTCTACGCCGGGATCAATCACCAGGTGCAGTGGGGCGGTTATTCCGACCAGATATCGCCGGATTTCACCGTTAACGGGCATTTGCCCACCGGTTTTCGCAATTACTGGTTTGTTGTGACCTCCCACCGTAACCCGAATAAAATTGACACCACCCTGCCCACTTTCGAAGAAAACCGGGTTGGTAACCACCTCGGTACGGTTGATCTGGCACTGGAAGCCAACCTGGGGTCGCTCAGTTTGTTGCTGTATCGCCAGAGCATCTACGACGACGGTTCGCTCTTCTACCTGACCAACATCCGCGATGGGTTACAGGGTTTGCGGCTGAAAAACCAGCGCAGCGAACGAGCCTTTTTTTCGATCAGCGAGTTTTTAGCCGAATTTTTGTACACCAAAAACCAGGGTGGACCTAACTTCCTGATTTTTGATCCCTCGCGCCGGGGCCGCGACAATTATTTCAACCATTCGCAATACCTGGACGGCTGGATTTACAACGGGCGAACCATTGGCTCGCCGTTCATGACACCGGGCACGGACATTCGGGCAAGGCTGCCCAACGGCGCCATCGCCAACAACCGCGTCAGTCTGCTGCATTTTGGAATGTCGGGCCGGCTTGGCCGCGTTGAGTGGCTGGGAAAGCTGTCGCTGAGCGACAACATCGGTACGTACGGCGAACCCTTTCCGAAAATCCGCAACCAATGGTCGACGCTGTTCAGCCTGACGGCACCGGTCCAGATGGGCGGGATGGGCGAATTCCTGCTCAATGCCGCGTTCGCCAATGATTACGGTGGCCTTTACACGGACTCGGTCGGTGGGTATCTCGGCATTCGGAAAGTCATCACATCGCGGTAAGGCGGTTTTTCAATTCTTGACCCGCTCCTGCTCGCTCCCCGCGCCGTTGGTTGTGCGTTTCTGTTTTCCGGACGCGCCTTTGCTGAAACTGTATGTGAACGAAGCCGTCAGCGCCCGCGTGTCGAAAACGTTGTGGTATCGGGCCGTCGCATTCGGAATGTTCAGAATAGTACCCCGCGGGCGCAATGACCAGAACAGATCCCGGGTCGTCAGTCGAACGGTGCCTTTGTTGTTCAGCACTTTTTTCTGAACACCCGTATTGACGACAAACAGCGACGCCTTATCAAACTGCCCGCTCTGGCTGCGGGTCGTATAAAAACCGCTTAATTCGGCGCTCCAGCCGTTTTTAAAGAGAAACTGGCTGTTCGGCCCCAGGTAGCCATACACCGATCCCGTACGGGTTCCGGCGTTTCCCGGAAGCCCTTCAAATTGGTTTTTCATAATTTCGGCGTACAGGTTACACGTCCACCAGTTCCCGGCTTTCAGGGTGGTATTGACCGAAATACCACCGTACCGCAGCCGACCGATGTTGCCTGTCCGACTGATAAAAACCGCAGCCTGCTGTTCAATGATTTCGTTGTGCATCCCGGTGGTTATGTTGTAGAGCAGCGACAGATTGAATCGCTTGTTGTGGTTAAACGTCAGTTCGAACCGGTTACCAAACTCAGGATGCAGAAATGGGTTTCCGGCAAAATACGTGAACTTGTCCAGCAGAAAAACAAACGGATTCAGGTCCTGATAAAACGGTCGCCCGATGCGCCGTCCGTACGAGAATGTCAGTCGGTTTTGGCTGCTATCCAGTTGATACGACAGATAGAGCGTCGGGAACAGATTGGTATAATTCCGTTTAAACGACGAATCCGGTTTGGCCGCATTGCCCAACTGGTGGCCTTGGGTACGCGTATTTTCCAGCCGCAACCCGGTTTGCAGCGAAAATCGGCCCCGTTCTTTGATATAATTCAGATAAGCTGCATTGATGTTTTCGGTATACCGAAACCGGTTGGTTTTGTCCCAATCCGGTCTTTCAGCCGAAACCGTTTGGATAAAATAATTGGCCGCATTGTCGGTCGAAACATAACTGCTCTTGACTCCCCCCGACAGGCTGGCCTTACCTTCCAGCGGATGGTTATAGTCCGACCGGACCGAATAAATTGCAATATCAGAGGGCAGGTCCGCCCGCAGATTTTCCCGATTTTTAACCACCTGATTGGCTTCCAGAAATGTATTCTGGAACGTTTGCTGCGTCGAAATACGATATTGCACATAATCCAGATCAATCGTCAGAGAGCGGCCTGTGCTGTCGTACTGGTGTGTAAAATTCAGATTGATGCCATTCTGATGAAAGCGCCTTCGCTGCGAATTGGCGGCCTCAATCAACGAATCCGGTTGCCCCATCAGATTTAGCAACGCACTGCTGACTGGCCGTTGCTCGCGGTTAAGCGTAAATGAACCCGTATAGACCAGACCCAGCGTGGTTTTCGGACTGGAATAAAAATCGACGCCCGCTTTCAGGGTAGGGGTGCGGTTGCGCGGATAAAAATAGGATGTCTGGGAAAAAATCGTGTTCAGTTGGTTTGTTTCGCCGAAATACCGCCGTTCAATCGTGAGTTTCCGCCAGCCGTCGTAGTGATTAAAACCGCCATTGAGAAAGAAATTGAAGTGGTTTTTACGGTAATTTAGCGTAATGGTTTCGTTGTGTCGCCAGTAAATCGACTTCCCGACATCAGCCGAAATGCTCCCGTTAAAACCCGCGATTTTCGATTTCTTCGTTTTAATGTTGATCACCCCGGCGTTTCCGGCGGCATCGTACCGCGCGGGCGGGTTAGTCATCAGTTCTATTTGCTCGACAGAACCTGAGGGCAACGACTTCAGATAAGCCGCCAGATCAGCCGCCGACAGGTAGGTGGGTCGGTTATCGATCAGAACCAGCACCCCGCTCTGACCTTTCAAACTGATGATTCCGTTTTGGTCCACCGTGACACCCGGCGCTTTCTGCAATACTTCCAGTACGTTCGTACCAGCATTGGACAGGAGCGCGTCTACGTTTACAACCGTTCGGTCGAGTTTAAACTCGACAAAATCTTTCTGCGTTTTCACCACGACTTCCTTCAGTTGAAGGGCTGAGCTGCGGAGCTGAATTGACGCCAGTGTTCGAACCGGCTCAGTCGCCGTCAGTTCAAGAATGACGCTCCGATACGGCTCAAACCCCAGCGCGCTGGCAGTCAGGAAGTAGGAACCGGTTTTAAGATTTGTGAAACGAAAACTCCCATCGGCTTCGGTCAGGTCGACTTTTACCAGACTAGAATCCGCAGCCCGTACGAGCGAAACGCCTACCCCTTCCACCGGTTTTTGATCCGGAGTGGTTATTCGCCCGTTTAGCTGGATAATGGACTGGGCCAACCCTACCGATTGGGCAATAATGATCCATAGGGTAACCAATACCCGAATTTTGGCAGCCATAAAAAGTGTAATTGAAGTTTATTAGCGAGTAAAACCGTTCAATAGGCAACAGGAATCCAGCCTGCCGAGCGTACGTTTAGCGGAAGATGGAAACAAGAATTGTCAGATTTTTAGCGCGTACTCCGGTAGGTAAAATCGACGATATCGCCCGGTTTTTTGACAAATTTTGAAATGATGCGCTGATGCACTTCTTCCGGTTGTTTAACCCCGTTCACGATCAGAAAATCGTTCGTGATATGGAATGACAGGTTGTCGCGGGATGGGCTCAAACCGGCGTCCACGACCGCGTCAATCAATTGCTCAGCAACAGATGATTTCTCTGGATTCGGTTTCGGGTTCGCTAAGGCCAGCGGTTTGGGCGAATAAGTCGGTTGGCTGAGCGTCAGTTTCGGTCTTTCGTACTGTGCAGGCAACGAATCCCGTAGGGCCACCAACGACTCCTGAAGCGCACTCAAATCGCCTAATGAAGCCCGAATCAAATCCGGTTGCGACTCATCCAACACGGCCCGTTGCCGGCTGCTATCGGTTAGCACAGTGTTGCCAGGATGCGCCGGATCAGCTTCTTTTCCTGATTCGCCCTTGATGACGTTCGACGGTACTTTTTCTGGCGTCTTGTTATATTGGGCGTTGATGGACGGGGTTGTCTGTTCTATTCCATTGCCCGGTTTTTCTGGCTGCTGCTTTTCAGCCTGATTTGAAGAAGGCGGTTTCGAGATCGGTTGAGCGTACAGCAGGCTAACTGTAAAAATCAGCACCAACGACAACGCCAGAATCAGCTTCTCTGCTAAATTCAGGGCCGTATTTTGTTTCAATACCAGCCGTTCCACCCGCTGAATCAGCCCCTTTTTACCGGCAAACGCCAGGCTATACGTCGGTGCTTCCAGCTGGTATTCGCGGAATGACAGCAAAGCCTGGATGTAGTCTCGCTTGTTATCCGCCTGCGAAACCACCCGTTCGTCGCAGCAAGCTTCGCGTTCGGCCCGGATCAGAGCTGAGAGCCATAACAGGGCCGGATTAAAGAAAAACAGGAGTTCCAGCAGGTACTGCCATAGGTTAACTACGAAATCCAACCGTTTGATATGTGCCAGTTCATGTAGAAGCATCAGTTCAATCTGGGCGGCTGGAATGGTCACAAGGGCCCCCAACGGAAGGAGAATAATCGGTTTCAACTGCCCCAGCACCATCGGCGCGTTGACCAAACCGGACTGCACCACCCGGATCGTCTGGTGAATTCCTACCTTTTCAGCCAGTGACCGCACCCGGTCTTCCCACTCGAGGCCGATCGGAAATGTCTGGTATCGGCGCAGGTAATTAAGTTGATACAGGTTTATCCCAAATTGAACGCTTTTGATCAATAGAATCAGTAACCAGACCAGTACAATGCTGGACAAATGCTGATTGAAAAAAGCCAAACCGGTATCGACATACGAAACTATCGTTTCTGGCTGGGATGAAACTCGTTGACCGGCCAACGACGAACCATCGGGAAGGTTCAGAATTTCGGTCACTGGCCTGGCCGAACCGAATTCCAACTGAAGGGAAAAGGTAACTCCAACGCTGATTGTAAACAGGGCTAGTAAGCCCATAAACAGATTGTAACGCAGATCCGGTTTTGCCCTCCGGGTCAGCAGCAATACCAGACCGGCCACAATCGCTACAAAAAAGCCCTGCCAAAGCGAATGCAGCAACGTAAAACCGACTGCCTTGACCACCGTTTGGTCGAGAAGCTGGTTAAGGGAAAAGTTCATGAGTATGAGTTGTTAAGCGGTTTCATCAATCCTCGTCCAACTTATCCAGTAAAGCCCGAATAGCCTTAAGTTCGTCGCGGGAGGCCTTCTTAGTGTCCAGGAGTTGCAAAACCAGGTTGCCCGCCGAGCCGTCATAAAGATGATTGACGAAACGATCCAGCAAATGCTTCTTGGTCTTCTGCTCCTCTTCTGCAACGGCGTAGACGTGTTTCATGCTGCTGTCGTCGCGAGTGAGTAGCCCTTTCTCCACCATCAACTGCATCTGTTTCAAGGTGGTTGTATAATTTACTTCCTTGAACGCATTCAGTTGTTCGTGTACGAAGCGGACGGTGGAAGGCCCGTGTTTCCACAACACGGTCAGCACGTCCAGTTCGGCTTTGGTTGGCTCGGTTTTTTCCGATGGGTTCTGGTTTTCCGATTTCATGATTCAAAGATACGATAAAAATCGTACGATCAAAATGGTAGCTTGATTATTTTTCCGTAAAAGTAAAAACGGGTTGCACTGTCGCCAGTACAACCCGTTTCCGAGGTGCAAGAATAGGAGCTCAATAGTGCCGGTCGCCGGGTTCGCGTTTCCCCAGCATGACGGCACCGACCATCGCCACCAGCAACAGCACCGAGGCCAGTTCGAACGGCAACAGATAATCTTTGTAGAGAACCATCCCCAGACTCTCGACCAGACCCACTTCTGCGCTGTAGGTCGATGGATTGTAGGTGGCCATCGAAGCCGCGCGGAAAACCGCCACCATCACCACCAGCAAAACCCCACCGACGACCACGGCCGCCAGCTTGGTAAGGGTCGTTTTGGATTCTTCGTCTTCCTTTTTCAGGTTCAGGAACATGATGACGAACAGAAACAATACCATGATCGCTCCGGCGTAGACAATGATATTAACAGCTGCCAGAAACTGGGCGTTCAGCAGAATGTAATGCCCCGACAGGGTAAAGAATGTCATGATCAGCGCCAGAACGCTGTGAATGGGGTTACGGGCCGTTACCACGAACGACGCGCTCAGCAGCGTAATGGCCGTTAGTACGTAAAATAATATCTCAGTAGGCTTCATTTTTTAGCGTTTAAGGTCTAAGGTTTAAGGTTTAACGTTGTTTAGCCTTACACGTTAAACCTCAACCATTAAACGAAAATTAGGTGGCAGATCGCGAATAGGACGGTTCGGTGGGCGTTGCCTGGACCTCCGGGTTGGTCCGGATGTAACGATCGTCCAGTTGCTCGACCAGTTTATCCTTTCCGTAAATGACCTGATCGCGTTCGGTGAAAATGGGAACCAGCCGGTCGTGGCGCAGGTAAACCGCCTGTTTCGGGCAGGCTTCCTCGCACAGGCCGCAGAAGATACACCGCAGCATATTGATTTCGTAAACCGCTGCGTATTTCTCTTCCCGGTACAGATTTTCTTCGCCCTTCTTCCGCTCGGCGGCTACCATCGAAATGGCTTCCGCCGGACAGGCCACGGCACACAGACCACAGGCCGTACAACGTTCCCGGCCTTCTTCGTCGCGTTTCAGGACGTGGTGGCCGCGAAAAACCGGCCCCAGATACCGTTTCACCTCCGGATAGGGTATCGTAACCTTCTTCCCGAAAAAGTGCTTTATCGTGATCGCCAGCCCCTGCGCGATAGCCGGAAGGTACATCTTCTCGGCCAGCGTCATCTGCTTGTTGCTGACTTCTTTAGATCGATTTGTAAGTTGCATAGTGAGTTGTAAGCATTATCAGGATCGCTGGGGCTGGGCCACTGGCTTCGGTGCCCGCGCCGACGACATCAGCGCCAGCACAACCGCCACCACGATAATTACCCAGCTGGCGTATTTAATATCGAACAGCAAACCCAGACCCGTTATGAACACATTCAGGACCGACAGCGGAATGAAGCTTTTCCAGCCTAAATTCATCAACTGATCGTAGCGGAAACGCGGCAATGTCCAGCGCACCCACATGAAGAAGAAGATGAAAAAGAAGATCTTGCCAAACAGCACGACTGTTCCGATCAGCGTCGCCAGGTTATGACCGGTTGCCGCCCCCAGCGAACCCGTCAGCGTTTCGCGCACCCAGTCCATGCCGGGGTAGTTAAAACCGCCAAAATACAGGGATGCAATAATCGCCGACGACACAAACATGTTGATATATTCGGCAAACAGGTAGAAGCCCAGCTTCATGGAGCTATACTCGGTATGGTACCCGCCAACCAGCTCGGTTTCGCATTCCGGCAAATCGAACGGCGTCCGGTTACACTCGGCAAACGCGCAGGTCAGAAAGATGATAAAACCCAGCGGCTGATTGAATACGTTCCAGGCAAAACCGTGCTGCGCTTCGACAATCGCCCGGATCGAGAGCGAACCCGTCATCATCAGGATGGCGATGATCGACAAGCCAAACGCGATTTCGTAGCTGATGTTTTGCGAAGCCGCCCGAATGGCGCCCAGCAGCGAAAACTTGTTATTCGACGCCCAGCCGCCCACCATCAGCCCGTAAACCCCGAGGGAAACGACCCCGAAAATGTACAGAATCCCGATATTGATTTCGATGCCCTGCACCGGAATCGTCAGATCATCGTAGCGGATGCTTTCGCCGAACGGAATGACCGCACTCGACATCAGCGCCGTCAGAATCGCCAGACAGGGGCCGAGGATAAACAGCCATTTATTGGCCTGTGACGGGATAAAATCTTCTTTGAAGAACATTTTACCGGCATCGGCCAGTGGTTGCAGAATACCACCCGGTCCTGCGCGGTTGGGTCCAAAACGGTCCTGGATAAAACCGGCTACTTTCCGTTCTGCCCAGGTGGAATACATGGCAATCAGCAGGGTCACGCCGAAAACGACGAGAATGATGATGGCTTTTATGATGAGTTCGGTCAGATTCATTTTTTAGCTATAAGAAGTGAGAGGTTAGACCAGGAATTATTAAGCCTTACTTCCCTTGTCTGTTCTCTCTGGTCTAAATTCAGGGTTCGGGATCGTTAGCGTGGGGCAGAACCGGTGCAAACCGCTCGGGGGGCAGTTGCTGAATACCCAACTGCGCTGTATCCCGCTCCTCATGCACATCGGTATAGGTCGCAGCCGCCAGCTTTTTCTGAAAATCTGGTTTCACCAGATCACGCCGGTATTTGTTGGCCGAAATAACCGAACTGCGCGAAACTTTCGTCGGTCCTTCGATCACCCAGTCGCTGGTCTGCTTCTTGTCGAACCGGCAGGTGTTGCAGATGAACTCCGTTACTTCATTCCATTCGTTCTTCCGCGCCGTCACCCGGATCACTTCCTCGCCCCGGTACCAGAGCGTCACGTTGCCGGAACAGGTCGGGCAGTCGCGGTGGGCATCGACCGGCTTCGTAAACCAGACCCGGTTTTTAAACCGGAACGTCTTGTCGGTCAGGGCGCCCACCGGGCAAACGTCGATCACGTTCCCGGAAAAGTCGTTGTCGACGGCTTTTTCGATATAGGTGCCGATTTCGGCGGCATCGCCCCGGCCCAATACGCCATGCACGCGTTTCTGCGTAATCTGGTCGGCTGTATACACGCAACGGTAGCACAAAATGCAGCGCGTCATGTGCAACTGGATATACGGACCAATATCTTGTTTTTCAAACGTCCGGCGTTCTTCCTCGTAGCGGGTGGTTGCCATGCCGTGGTTGAACGCGAAGTTCTGCAAATCGCACTCGCCGGCCTGGTCGCAAACCGGGCAATCGAGCGGGTGATTGATCAGCAGAAATTCCACAATCGATTTGCGAGTCGAAAGCACCTGCTCGTTGGTCGAGTTCTCCACGACCATACCATCCTGCACCGGCGTAATGCACGAAGCAACCAGCTTGGGCATCGGACGCGGATCTTTGGCCGAACCAGCCGCTACCCGCACCAGACAGGCCCGGCATTTGCCACCACTGCCTTTCAGCGGTTGGTAGTAGCACATGGCCGGAGGAGCCACATCGCCACCAATTTTCCGGGCCGCCTGCAAAATGGTTGTTCCGGGTTCCACTTCGACTTCAACGCCGTCGATGGTGACTTTAAATAACTGAGGTTGTGTATTTTCCATTTAGCTATCGCATTTTTACACCAGCGCCATCTCGCCTTTAAAAACCGCACCCGGTTTCGTCGCTTCGGAAGGGTTGGTAATGTGCCATTCGAACTCGTCGCGGAAGTGGCGGATCGCACTCGCTACCGGCCAGGCCGCGGCATCGCCCAACGGACAAATGGTGTTTCCTTCAATTTTCTTGGCCACATCGACCAGCAGATCAATATCCCGCTGATTGCCGTGACCGTATTCGATCCGGTGCAGAACCCGTTCCATCCAGCCGGTTCCTTCGCGGCACGGACTACATTGGCCGCAGGATTCGTGGTGGTAGAACCGGGCGAAATTCCAGGTGTTGCGCACGATGCAGGCCGTTTCGTCAAAGACAATAAAACCGCCCGATCCCAGCATGGTGCCGGTCTGAAAACCGCCATCCGATAGCGATTCGTAGGTCATTAAACGCGGGTCACCATTGGCCAGTTTCAGAATCAGGTTGGCCGGCAGGATGGGAACCGATGAACCCCCGGCTACGACGGCTTTCAGGTGATGCCCGTCGCGAATACCGCCACACCACTCGTCGGAGTAAATAAACTCTTCGACCGGTACGCCCAGCTCGATTTCGTAAACACCCGGTTTTTTGATGTGCCCCGAGGCCGAAATCAGCTTCGTACCGGCACTTCGGCCTACGCCGATGGCGGCATAGGCATCCCCGCCATTGTTGATAATCCAGGAGGTCGTTGCAATCGACTCGACGTTGTTAACCACTGTCGGGCACTGATAAAGCCCTTTGACGGCCGGGAAAGGCGGTTTATTCCGCGGGTTGCCCCGCTTGCCTTCCAGCGATTCGAGCAGGGCGGTTTCTTCCCCGCAAATGTAGGCTCCTCCGCCGGGCTGCACCACCAGTTCGAGGTCGTAGCCCGACCCCAGAATATTTTTTCCCAAAAAACCGGCGGCTTTCGCTTCGGCAATCGCTTTTTCGAGAATATGAATGACGTACATCAACTCGCCCCGCACGTAGATGAACGACTTGTTGGCCCCCAGGGCGTAGCTGGAAATAATCATTCCTTCCACCAGCAGGTGCGGAATGTGTTTCATGAGGTAATGGTCCTTGAACGTACCGGGTTCTGATTCGTCGGCATTGCAGACCAGATACCGGGGTACCCCTTCCGGTTTGGCCAGAAAGCTCCATTTCATGCCCATCGGGAAGCCCGCGCCCCCGCGCCCCCGGACGCCGGATTTCTTCACTTCTTCTACCACGGATTCCGGTGTCATGGTCTTGATGGCCTTTTCCACCGCCGTATAACCGCCCTGTTTCCGGTAAACGTCGTAGGTTTCAATACCGGGGACGTTAATATGTTCGAGCAGAATTTTTTTGCCCATAGCTATAGTTCAAAACGGGTTTTCACCCTCATCGTGAGTCACAAAATTATCACTTCCAATCTTTGCCTCCCGTCATGATGTCTTCCTCAGCGAGGTTGGTCGGGTTGGCGTAAATAGTAATTCCGTTATGCAATTGTTCAATTGACTTATCACCTTCTTCGAAGCGGTGTTTCGGATACGACCGCAGCGTTGAATAGTGACAAACGAACGATTTCCGGGTCAGCTCCGGTTTATTGATCCGGCTACCGCCGTGTGCCAAAGCGCCGTGCCAGAACAGCACATCACCTTTTTTCAGGAGCAACACGGTTTTCTGAATACCGTTTTTGGCACAAATGCTATCGAGGTATTTCGAAAAATCGTCGGGCGTATAATACGAATCCTGTTCGCTGAACAGAATACCGGTCCCAAAATCAAACTTCGGCAGGCGATGCGAACCGGGATAATAAACCAGTGGTCCCGAATCAGGGCTGACGTCTTCGAGCGGAATCCAGGCAGCCGCCAGGTGGCTGGCGATTTTGGAGCGCACCCACGGAAAATCCTGGTGCGTAGCCTGCTGGCTGCCGTATTTGAAAATCAAACTTTGAAAAACCGTCGTTTTTTCGTTAAAAACCGCCTGCAGGAAGGTCGCGATGTGCGGGTGCGTCATCACTTTTTTAGCCGCCACCGAACTGCTGTGGTATTCGAGCAAGCGCGAACCAATGCCCTTCAACCTTTCTTTAGGAACGTCTTTAATCGGTGTTTCCTTGCCGTCGTTAAACTGATAGACCAGGGATTTCAGCGAATATTTTTCATTGTTTTCAACAACCTCTTCCACTTCCTGCCACAACCCATCGATCCATTCAACGGGAATGGCCTGTTCCAGAATGACATACCCTTTATCGCGCCAGTCGCGGAGCAACTGACCTAAATCGTAGGGAAAATCTTTCGGTGTTTTAAATTTTTTGACAAACGCATCGATATCAGCATCCGAGCGATCAATCCAGGGCAAAGTCTCTTCTTCAAAATCAAGCGGAGCGTTCTTCATCCGGAATTTAACCATCCGGTAAAACCGCCGGAGCCTATCTTTCAACTTACTTTCCATCCGTGTCTCGCGTTTTGAATTTTAGGTTTGTCTTCTCCGAGTTTCTATTGACTCAGTTCTTCAATGATCTTATCGACCTTTTCTTTGGTCAGATGCATGTAGTATTTCTCCCGGATCTGAAAAACCGGCCCCATTCCGCAAGCGGCCAGGCATTCTACTTCTTTCAGCGTAAACTTCTGATCGGCGGTGGTTTCGCCAGCCTGAATACCGAGTTTCTGTTTCAGGTAATCGTACACTTCTTCGCCCCCCATCAGGCAGCACGGCCCCGTCCGGCAGTACTCGATGACGTGTTTGCCAACCGGATCGAGGTGAAACATCGTATAAAACGTCGCCACTTCGTAAACTTCAATCGCCTGAATATCCAGCATCCGGGCCACGTAATCCATCACTTCCGGACTCAGCCAGCCCCATTGTTCCTGCGCCAGGTGAAGCAGGGGCAACAGCGCCGATTTCTGGCGGCCATCCGGGTAGCGGGCAATGATTTCCTGCGCTTTGGTCACTCGCTCAGGGGTAAATTCTACGGTATTTCGCGTTTCCGTCATATCGGTTTACAGCAGGTATTCGTCTTCAAAAACTTCCTGCCACGTCAGCGGAGCAGGCTCAAATTTATCTTTACGCGACAGGTTCATTTCGGCCTTAGCCATTGTGATAGCATGATCAAAACATCGCGGCCAAACGCTTTCAATAAAAGCATCATTCAGAGAAGGCATCGCATCCTGTGCTTCTTCAATTTCAATCCGGGCGCCAATAATACTCCGCACCTGGCTGGTCGATCGTTTGTCTGGTTGGTAGCGCCATTTCAAAATATGCGCCATCAAGCGCGTCAGTTGGCTTTTCACGGCCCGCTGTTCATGCTTAGACATACTTTCCTCTAATTCATCGAGACCGGCAATAGCCTCATCGTACTCGTTCTGCTCAATCATTTTCCGGATTGTGCTGACCGTTTCCGGATAGGAGCTACTGACCAAATCCTGCCAGTCGGGTTTCATATGCCCTCCTTTCTCCCTTGCGGGAATATTTATGAATCCAATTCGCCCGCGATCACGTTCATGCTACTCATGATCACAATCGCATCCGAGAGCGTCAGGCCTTTGCACATTTCGGGGTAGGCCTGGTAGTAAATAAAACAGGGCCGCCGGAAATGCAGACGATACGGCGCCCGGCCACCGTCGCTGATCAGGTAAAAGCCTAACTCACCGTTACCGCCTTCCACCGCGTGATACACTTCGCCCACCGGGGCATCGATCTCTCCCATCACAATTTTGAAGTGATAGATGAGCGCTTCCATATTCCGGTAGACTTCTTTTTTGGGCGGGAGGTAATACTCCGGCGCATCAGCAAAGTAGGGCCCCTCCGGCAGGTTTTCCATCGCCTGTTCGATAATGCGCAGACTCTGCCAGATTTCTTCGTTCCGCACCATAAACCGGTCGTAGGTATCCCCACTTTTACCCACCGGAATATCGAACTCAAAGTCCTGATACGACGAATACGGATTCATGACCCGCACGTCATAATCGACTCCGGCCGCCCGTAGGTTCGGACCCGTAAAACCGTAGCTCAATGCCCGCTCGGCCGAAATACCGCCCACATCGATGACGCGGTCCATGAAAATCCGGTTGCGGTTGAACAGCTTTTCGAACTCGCGCATGATGGGCGGAAACCGCTTGATAAACGCCCGGATTTTCCGGATTGCTTCCGGCGACAAATCGCGTTCCATCCCCCCAATTCGGCCCATGTTGGTCGTCAGACGAGCTCCGCAAACCTCCTCGTAAATTTCGTAGATGTTTTCACGCTCTTCGAACAGGTACAGAAAACCGGTAAACGCGCCCGTGTCCACGCCCAGAATTCCATTACAGATCAGGTGATCGGCAATCCGGGCTAGTTCCATCATAATCACCCGGATGTACTGCGCCCGCTTCGGAACCGTAATATCCAGCAGCTTCTCAACGGTCATATGCCAGCCGAAGTTGTTGATCGGCGACGAACAGTAGTTCATCCGGTCGGTCAGCGTGGTGATCTGGTAGAACGGACGTCGTTCGGCAATTTTCTCGAAAGCCCGGTGAATGTAGCCAATCGTCTGCTCACCCGATACGATTTTTTCACCATCCATTTGCAGGATATTCTGGAAAATACCGTGGGTTGCCGGGTGCGTGGGGCCGAGGTTGAGGGTGGTTAACTCATTAACGTACTGAACGTTTCCTTCCGGTTTAGCGGGCAAATCGTTACCGGGTACGTTTTTATTCGATATGTCGAGTACTGTGCTCATGTCATGTCAGGGAGTAAAGGATGGAAGGGATAAGGATAACCGCTCCTTCCCTTCTCATCGCCCAAAAAGTGCATCAATCTTGTCTTCCCGGGTTGGGTCTTCGAGCGGATACTCTTTCCGCATCGGGAAGTAGTCCATGTCTTCCATGTTCAGAATCCGCTTCAGATTGGGGTGACCATCGAAGATAATTCCGAAGAAATCGTAGGTTTCCCGCTCCATCCAGTTCGCCGAGTTATACAGCGTCGTCAGGGTCGGGATGTGCAGATCGTTTTCGGCCAGAAAAACCTTGATACGAATCCGGAAGTTGTTGATCAGGCTGTGAAGCTGGTAAACGACACAAAACTCCCGCTCCGGATTCGGATCATCGGGGTAGTGAATCCCACAAAGCGTCGTCAAAAAACTGATCTGATACAGGGAATGATCCCGCAGGTACTGAATAATCGGAATAATCTGCTCCCGCGTAGTCGACAGGGTCAGCATTCCGTACGGGTCATCAAAATCGTAAACGTCTTCCCCAAACTGGCGGATCAGATCTTTAGCAACTTCTTCGTTCGTCATGAAAAGAAATCAAATTGTCAGATGGTTTGAATCACTAACTGTTTCTTAAGGGTTGGCTGGTGCCGGGTTGAACGGTTTTCTACGGATTCGGCCCGGCAACATTACCATCATTTTGTTCTTCAAACCATCCATCATTGAATATTATACGACTCCAGCAAGTGCTGGTATTCGGGCGAATTCCGCCGGCGGAGGGATTCGTTATGCGCCAGTTCCTGCACCTGCATCAGGCCATCCAGAATCTGCTCCGGACGCGGGGGGCAACCCGGCACATAGACATCCACCGGAATAATGCGGTCGATGCCCTGCAAAACGCTGTAGGTATCGAAAATACCGCCACTCGACGCACAGGCACCAATCGCAATCACCCAGCGCGGTTCGGCCATTTGCAGATACACCTGTTTCAGAACCGGCGCCATTTTCTTGGCGATGGTACCGGCCACGAGCAGCACATCGGCCTGACGGGGCGAAAAACTCGGGCGCTCGGCACCAAACCGGGCAATATCGTACCGCGACGCCATGGTCGACATAAACTCAATTCCGCAGCACGAGGTCGCAAACGGCAAAGGCCAGAGCGAATTCGCCCGGGCCAATCCAATTATTTTATCAAAGGAAGTCGCCTGAAAACCAGCACCACTGTAGTTATCGGGCGCTTCCACTATTTTAATATCACTTGCCATGCCATTTTGGTTGTTGATAACAACAAATTAACATTTTTTACTGCTTTTCAGTTTACTCCCACTTCAAAACTCCTTTTTTCAGGATATAGTAGAAACCGGCCAGCAGTAAACTCATAAACAGCGCCATTTGGACAAACCCGGCTACGCCTAAGTTTTTGAAATTCACCGCCCAGGGATACATAAAGATCACTTCGACGTCGAACAGGACAAAGAGAATGGCAATCAGGAAGTATTTAATGGAAATCGGCGTCCGGGCATCACCCTGCGAAGGAATTCCGCACTCAAAGGCGGCATCTTTTTTCTGACTGTTCCGTTTCGGACCGATGTTGTGCGTGACAATCATGGTCGTCACGATAAATCCCAGTGCTAATCCCAATTGGATAAGAATCGGCAGGTAATCAGAAGGCAAATACGTTGTATTCATATAAAGCGATAGAAAGCACGCAAGTTAACGATATTTCAAACACGAAATCACCTTTCAAATTTACCACATAACCACGGATTTATCAACACAAAGCGGGCCTTCCAACTAACTGGAAGGCCCGCTTTGTGTTGATCCGGTTCTTATTTTATCCAAACCCGGCGGGTCGCTTCGTACCCATCCGCCTTAATTTGTATAAGATAGTTCCCCATTGAAAGGGCAGATAAATTAATGGCCAGCTGGTTATCAAAAACCGCAACCTGCGTTTTGTAAACGACCTGACCGCTTAAGGTCGAGACAGTTATGCTGGCATTTTTTAAATTCTCTTTCATTTCAAGCCGGACAATCCCATCGGGCGATGGATTGGGAAACGCGATAATTTCATCGCTTGCATTTTCATTCACGACGTACGTGACCGGGTTGGAATAAAGCGAATTACAAACAATCGAACTGTTGCCAAGTGTAAAAGTCGTTTTCGACCGGGCAGAATATTGTCCGGTCTGGGTCACTTTGATAACCTCCGAATTGCCGCCTACCGCCGTATTACCGGTTCTCCAGTCATATTGCCGCCGGGCGATCACCGCTCCCTCGGGCGGAAACGCCTGCAGGGAGAACGGCCCGCGCTGCTCAACCACCGGCGGAGCCTGTTTCGGCTGGATAACCAGACTGGCCGGGGCCGAAGCTGCCGATGTACACCCATACGGATTAACCGCCCGCGCCGTGTAACTACCCGCTGTTCCGACGGTCAATTGACGCGCGGTTATGTTGGTGCTCCAGATGATGTTATTGGCAACCGGCGTATCGGTCGAAAACGTGAAGGTCGAATCCGCGCAGGCCTGCTGCGTCCCGGCCTGCGTAATGGTGGGCGTGGCCGGGACCAGGGGAGCCGTGATGGTTACCGAAGGTGAAATAAAGGTCGTCCCGGTTTCGTCTTTGGCGATGGCGTAGTAGGTTCCCGGGGCGGTGACGTTCAGCGTACGACCTTTTTGTCCGTTGCTCCAGGTGACGTTGCTGAGCTGAAAAACCGTATTGTCTTTGTCCCGTATCTCCGATTCCAAACTCAGGTTAATGCTCTGGTTGGTCGAAGCACAGGTCACGGTCAGGGCCGGTGTCGGCAAGGGCAGCAACGGAATGGAGCCGCTGAAAAACCGCTCGTCCATGCTGGCAAACCAGGCTTCGGCATACTGCCGTAAACCGTCGCCCCCGAAGTGCGTACCACCGTCGCCATTCATCTGATCATACCGCGGAATCTGAATCCGGTCGGTTTCCGGTCCGGCAAAGACGTTGTTGTTAAACGTACCAATCACCTGATTCTGGGCGTTAATAATGCCGCCGTCAAACCGGCCTAAATTATAGGAGGAACGCGCCAGCATCCACGACGAATACCGCCGGGTATCAGCGCGGGTTTTGTTGATGAGCAATTGCATCGAGGTCCGGTATTGCTCCTGTGGGATCCGCAAATGATTATCGGTTTCGCCCTGTTGCCACAAAACCGCCTTCAGGCCCTGCAAGGAGCTGAAATACCGCAGCGAAACCAGCAGGTTTCCGTAGGGCATCCCGGCGGGCAGGTCCTGACCCGTAAAAACGCTTTTGGTCGTTCTTCCGTCAAAGCTTTCCGTCCAGTTATGAATGGCGGTACCGGCCCAGGCTGTATTGATGAATAAAACCGGAACCCGGTATTTGGCCACGATCATGTCGCCCAGCAAGCCCCAGCACCACGCACTCTGCCCCCGGGGCCCAACGAGCGCGTCGGCGCCTAACTGCCGAAAACTGAGCGCAGGCGGATTTTCAAGGGAATTGGCGGTGGTGTTGTCGTAGGTGATGCAATTGACCCGGTCGTCTTTAGCTCCTTCGGCCCCCTGCTGCTGAAAGCCCTGGGCGTTTGACTGGCCCGTAATGATAAACACTTCTCCGATGCCAATTCGAAGCACATTATCCTGTCCGACCAGGGTCGTACCGTCCCAGGCCCGGACCTCCAGGCGATACCAGCCGCCCCGGCCGTTGAGCGGTCCCTGAAAAACACCGCCCCTGGGATTGGTCTGAATGGTTTGCCAGTCGGTGTCGATTCCCTGGCCTTCGTTCATTTTGACCAGACGAGCCTCCACTTTCGTAATGGGCTGGGCGTAGGTTCCGGCAATATAAATCGTGCTGTTATCCCGCTGGTCGCGCTGAAAAACCGCCCGGCTGGCCGGATACGTTATCTTGATCTGGGCCGTTGCCCAATGTCCAAAAAGAAACAGTCCCGCGATGCCAAGCATTCGGGTGATTACGGTGAATTTCATTCGGTATTAACAAGTAATCGTTCTCACTTCAATCTCTCGTATCGGTTCGGTACTTTGATCCTTGTAGGGGTTGAACGGGGTGTGCATCCGATGCATACGCTTACGCTAACAAAGATTTCCCTTTTTTCCGGGAAAACAAAAAGGCTCCGCGAATGTGATTCCGCGGAGCCAATCCATGCTATAAAGGCTTATAAACCAAGAATCAGCCGTTTCGAAGCCTTAAAGGTAGCCGATCGAACCGTCAGGACGTAATGCCCCGGCGGCACGGTCGAGAGGGTCCATCGCTGCCGTTCAGCAAACGACGATACGGTGGTCCGCCAAAGTACCTGCCCGCTCAGCGTCGACAACGTAAGCGTAACATTCGTAATATCCTCCAGCGTTTCGATCATCACCACCTTGTCCGGGCTGGGATTCGGGTAGATGCTCAGGCCGTCGTTGTCGGTAATCAGTGTATAGGCAATGGCCGCCGAGAAATCGGACGAGCAGACGAGTCCATTGTCATACGCCAGAAAGGCTTTCGCCCGGTAGGTGCCCGACTGATTGGCTTTAATAATCGGCGTCCGAAGCTCAACGACGGCGTTGTCGCGCTGCCACTGGTAATAATCTCCCTGCCGGGTTCCGGTCGCTTCCAGCGTATAGGTACCGATTTGCTGAACAATGGGCACGGAAGGGACCGGTTTCACATCGACCGTCAGCCCCGCCGAGGCCGGAGAGTAACAGCCGTTGCCGTCGCGGACGCGGGCCGTATAGACATTCGAGCGGGTCGCAACAATACTTTGGGTCGAATCCCCCACGTTCCAGAAGGCTTTGAGCGAACCGCTGGCCGTCAGCGTCACCTGGCCGCCATCGCAGAAGGTCGTCGAGCCACTGGCCGTCAGGGTTGGCGGAGCCGGCAACGGATTGACGTTAATCGTAATTGTGTTGGAAGGGTCGGACAAGCAGTTGTAGATATTCCGCGTTCTGACGACGTAATTACCGGCCTGATTGATCGTGATGCTCCGCGACGTTTGCCCGCTTTCCCAGGTATAACCGGTTTCGGCCGTGGACGTCAAGGTGACGTTCTGATCGGCACAAAAGGTTGTTGGGCCGCCCGCACTGATGGTCGGCCGGTTGGGCAGCGGATCAACTATAATGGCTACCTGATTGGACTCCCGGGAGGTACAGCCATTCTGATCGGTTATGGTCAGGGAGTAGGTTCCGCCCTTACGCACTTCGATCTGCTTCGTTTTTTCGCCCGTATTCCAGTTGTAAATCAAGGCATCGGTGGCTTCGAGCCTGGTGGAAAGCCGATCGCAAAACCGGGCCTCACCCAAATTCCGGACGGTCGCCGGAGCCGGCAGGGGGTTGACCTTCACGGCTACTTCATCCGAATTAAACTCACAGTTACCGACATCACGATAAACCGCCCGGTAGTTCCCGGCCGTCGAAACGGTAATATTTTTACCAGTTCCGTTATTGCTCCAGAACGTATTGTCGTACGAAGAACTCAGGGTAACATTCCCGCCCTCGCAGAAGGTGGTGGGGCCGTTGGGGGTGATCGTCGGGCGGTTGGGGACCTGAAACGGAGCGGTAAAAAGCGTATTGCCCCGATCGTCCTTTACGGTCGCCATATACTGCCCACTGCCTACGGTCACGGTTTGCGTGTTTCCACCGGCATTCCAGTTGATGGAACTGAAATTACCGTCAACCTTCAACGACAGGGTATTGGTTGGTCCGCAGGTGACCGTAATCGTAGCGCCACCGGTGGGTGACAGGGGCCGCGAATTCTGAAAGAAATTATCATTCATACTCGCATTCCAGGCATCAGCCAGCTGAATCAGGCCATTATCAAAAAAGTGAACGCCCAAATTATCCCGCTGTCCGGCCCCGGATCGTGGAATCTGAATGCCATCGGTATTCGGCCCGGCAAATACATTGCCGGTTGTCTGAATTACCTTATCCTGCCCCGCGATAACATTTGGATCGGTCGAGCTTCCATCATACGACACCCGACACACCATCCAGGAAATGTCTTTGCCACTATGCTCCCGGCTTTTATTAATAATCCGCGACAGATTGTAAGCATAATCATCTACCGATCGGTTGAATATATTATCCGCTTCACCCTGATGCCAGAGGATGGCCCGCACCCCCAGCGCGTGCACATAATAGTTCAAAGCCGTCCTGAGGTTGCCGTAGGGTTGTCCAATGGCGTATTTGTCCGTATTCGTGTATTCTTCGGTAGTCTGAATCCCCTCCGCGCTTTCCCGCCAGTTTTTGGAAGACGACCCCTCGAAGGCGGCATTAAAGAACAAAACCGGTACGCCCAACCGCGCGACCAGCATATCCCCCAGCCGCCCCCAGCACCAGGACGAATAACCACGCGGGAAGACCCGGTTTCCCGCGTCCAGGTGCGAAAAATCGGGAAAATTGGGATCAAACGGTGAGTCAAGATTGCCCAGGCCGAAGTTGACACAGCTTACGCGGTCACTGCTGGCGCCCGGCCCCCCGTAATTTGTAAATCCCTGGGCATTCGATTGGCCGGCAATGACAAAAACCTCCCCAACCCCGATCCGTTCAACACCACCGCCTTCAATGTATTGTTCTCCCTGCAAACCACGCACTTTGATCCGGTACCAGCCACCTTTCACCGTGACCGATCCCGCAAAAGCGCCTCCTTTCGGATTCTCCTGAATTGTGGTCCAGTCAACGAGCGTGCCGCCATCCATGGGTTCGACGCGCACCTGAATCCGGCTAAAGGGCAACGAGTAAAAACCGCCAATCCAGAGGCTGGCTTCGTTACCGCCATTCCGCTGGAAAACCATGCGTGATTTGGGAAATGTAATCTGGAGCTGCGCCAGCACCCGGGCAGGAAGTAAGAATAGGAAGAAGCAAAATAACGTTGTACAAATTCGAATGTTCTTCATAAGCTGAGCGTCCCACTGAGTCAATTGCGTTGGTCGCTTGTGGATTGGTTATAGGTCTGTTTCAGGTTCGGTCAGTGCTTTCCAGATCAAATCTTTCAGGTCTGTTAAGCCTTCCTGCCGAATTGCAGAGATAAAAACCGTTGGAATATTGGCCGGTAAACGTTTCCGAATCGTTTTATAGTCTTTTTCGTCGATCAAATCCGTCTTAGAAACAGCCACAATTCGCTGTTTGTCGAGCAACTCCGGATTATACTGCCGCAGCTCATTCAACAACGTTTCGTATTCGGCCCCGCAGTCTTCACTGGTCGCCGGGACCAGAAACAGTAAAATGGAATTTCGTTCAATGTGCCGCAAAAACCGCAATCCCAGCCCTTTTCCCTGCGACGCCCCTTCGATAATGCCCGGAATATCGGCCATCACGAACGATTTATAATCCCGGTAAGCAACGACCCCCAACTGGGGTACAAGGGTTGTAAAAGGATAGTCGGCAATTTCGGGCCTGGCCGCCGATACCACCGACAACAAGGTCGATTTACCGGCATTCGGAAAGCCAACCAGCCCTACATCAGCCAGCAATTTTAATTCCAGAATGACCCACTCTTCCTGGCCCGGTTCGCCGGGTTGGGCATAGTCCGGTGCCTGCCGCGTCGAAGACTTGAAGTGGGAGTTTCCCAAACCACCCCGACCGCCATGAAGCAGGATAATTTCTTCCCCGTCTTCTGTGATCTCGGCCAACTGCTCACCGGTTTCCGCGTGCCGGGCAATGGTTCCGAGCGGAACTTCAATAATGACATCGTCTCCTTCGGCCCCCGTCCGTCGGCCGCCTTCCCCGCCTTTACCCGGTTTGGCTTTAATGTGTTTCTGATACTTCAGGTGTAATAACGTCCAGAGCTGCGCGCTGCCTTTCAGGACAATATGTCCGCCCCGTCCGCCGTCGCCCCCGTCAGGACCGCCTTTATCGACGTGTTTTTCACGCCGGAAATGCATCGATCCGGCGCCACCGGCGCCTGATCGAACATTTATTTTTACGTAATCTATAAAGTTTGATGAAGCCATCCTACCCGTTTTGGCCTGACAATCATCCGGTTACCCCTGAACGTTTGACGTGGCGGTTTCGATTTTCTCACAAATGGCCTGGAATATTTCCTCAATGCCCCCGATTCCATCGACGGCTTTGAATTTCCCCTGCGATTCGTAGTAATTGGCAACAGGTGCCGTTTTATCATTATACTCCTTCACCCGCCGGCGGATCAGCTCTTCGTTCTGATCGTCCGGACGGCCCGACGATTGCCCGCGAATCAGCAACCGTTTTGTTAGCTCTTCTTCATTCACGACCAGCGCAACCATCACGGTAATCCGGGTGTTGTATTGTGCCAGCAGCCGATCGAGCGCTTCCGCCTGCGGAACCGTCCGCGGAAAGCCATCAAAAATGAAGCCAGCCGCTGCCTGGTTCTCTTTCAGCTTATTCTCAATCATGCCGATAACCACCTCATCGGGAACCAGAATTCCCTGGTCCATGAGCATTTTGGCCCGCAGACCAAGTTCGGTTCCCGCCCGGATTTCGGATCGCAGCAGGTCACCCGTTGATAAATGCACCAATTTATATTGGGCAATTATTTTTTCACTTTGTGTGCCTTTCCCGGCACCCGGTGGGCCAAATAGTACAAGATTGAGCATAGGATATTGCAAGGTGCATGCACGTTTACGCACAAAATTACACTTGTTGTCAGGAAAACATCATATTCCCGGACAAGTATTTATCAATAGGTTTCTCCCAACAAAAAGAGGAACCCTTCAGAAGGGTTCCTCTTTTTACTCAAAATTGGGAAAAAGTTTATTTGGTAGCTTTCCCAGCCGGTTTTTTCGGGGCTGGTTTGGCGGCCGGTTGTTGTTTGGCAGCCGGTTGTGGTGCCGGCGGATTCAGGGCGTTCTGCACATCCTTGTCGTTCGGATCCAGTTCAGCCGCTTTTGTCAAATATTCTTTTGACTTCACCGCGTCGTTCTTGTTCGCGTAATAGGAGGACAGGAACTTATACGCCGTCATCATATACCGTTTGTTCGATTCTTTCTTGGCGGCATCGGCAGCAATCTCCTTATCCGAAACTTCCAGGTATTTCTCGTATAGCGGCACGGGGGCGCCCGTACTCATTGCGCCTTTCGTATCGCTGAAGTAATTAGCCGACGCCCGGAAGTAATAACCCGGTGACCAGTCCGGCGTAATCTGGTTTACTTTCAGAAATGCCGAATCGGCTGCTGCATAGAATTTCTCTTTCGCCTGACGAATGGCGGCCGTATCCCCGCCCATCATCATGGTGCTGTCCCGTCCTACCCGGCTTCCGAGCAGATAGTTCGACATCCCGAGTTGGAAATAATCGTTGGTCGTAGCCTTGGCGGTATCAACTGCAATTGCTTTTTTATACGCATCGGCAGCCTTATCGTATTTCTTAGCACTATACTGCGTTTTCCCGATCTCCCGGTACAGGTTTTCGGTTGAGTCCAGGGGAGCCGCTTTTTCCAGGTTTACAATGGCCAATGAGTCGCCTTCCGGTGTTCCCAACTGAGCATACGCGCGGCCAAGGTATTTGTAATCATCGTAGATTACTTTATCCGGGGCGGTCTGGATAAAGGTGTTCAGGGCCTGAATGGCTTCGTCGTATTTACCCGAACCTGAGTAGGCCCAGCCACGAATCCGCTGAATAACCGGGTTTTTCACTTTTCCTTCCAGTTGGTCCAGCTTCTGAATGGCTTTGTTGAAGTCGCCAGCCAGGAAGTCAAACTGGGCCGAACGCAGCAATTTGTCTACGTTAGTAGTTTGGCTTTTCTGGATGTACAAATCCATGTTTTTAGCGGCATTCTTATAGGCTCTCGAACCAAAGAATGCTTCGGCCAGGTCTTCATACGTTGGTGCAAAGTCCGGGTCAGCCGCAATAGCTTCTTCGTAGTGCTTCTGCGCTTGCTGGTAGTTTTTAGCGCGCAGGAACGTATTACCGATTTTGTATTTGGCTTCGGCATTGTTCGGGCGAATCGTGAGCGCGTTCTCGTATTTTGAAACCGCATTACCACCGTCGTTTTTCAGTGTATAGGCATCGCCCAACGCCATTTCAATCTCGGCGTTCTCGTTTTTCTTATCCCGCTCGTCGGCAATTGTCAGAATCCGGATCGCTTCTGCCGGGTTGTTCAGCCCTTCTTCGGGTTTGCGGAACATCGTGTAGGCTTCACCAGCGCGGAGCAGCACGTCGATATTCTTATTCTTAGTTTCTTTTAAAGCGTTATCGATTAAGGTCTTTGCCGTAGCGCCGTCTTTCTTAGCCAGGGCAACCGCACCCAGGCCAACGTTGTTCAGTTGGTTTTTAGGGTCGGCAGCCACCCCTTTGTCAAAGGCTTGTTTGGCAGCGTCCGGATTTCCGGCTTTCAACTGAGCGTAACCCAGATAGAAAAAGTTATCGGCAGAAGGTGCACTGGTTGCCAAACCTTCAAATGTTTGGATAGCCTTGTTGTAACGGCCTGCTTCCAGATCCTTCACTCCCGATTGTGCATCTTGGGCAACCGCTTGCAATGAACCGAACAAACCGGCGGCCACCACTGTAAACAGAGCTTTCTTGTTGAAATTCATGCCAATTTCAGGTTGAGAATGGGTGAAAAAATAGTTTATACCTTAAAAAAACAAAATGCAAAATTACAAAATTACGCTGGGAACCGAAAGTTTTTCAATACTTTTCCAGAAATACCTCCCGATTATACGGCTTTGCGGGCCATAAACCACTTTTTTCGATCAATAGCCCGCCCACATCGCGAACAATATAATTAATCAGCCCGCTTCCTAAACCGGAATGGGCTTCCCGGCTAATCACATAAACGTTCCGTCGAAGGGGATATGTCTTTAAACCCAGATTCTTTTGAAATGGTTGAAAAAAATCATCAATCGAACCGGGATCTGACTGATCGGATACGCCCATAACCCGCAGATTCTTTGACAGTTCCGCAGCCAGGGGTGAGTCACCATCGCTAATCCAGTTCACACCGATAAAGCCCAGTGCCGTTGGATTCTTACGAACATATTCAATGACTTGTTTGTTCGATTTTACCGTGAAAATTTTGAGTTTATTGAAGTCCGTGACCTGAAACTGCTTGATGGCAAAACTCAGATTGCTGGAATTGTTGTTGTCAAATACCAGCACAATTGGCCCGGTTTGACGGCCCCGCTTCAGTTGTTCCCAGCGGGTGATGCGGCCCTGAAAAATGTCGTTCAATTCCGGCACCGTAATCAGACTATCGGGGTTTTGCCGACCCACGATCAGGGCTATGCCATCCGTTGCGATGAACTCCGATTTGTACTTGATCTTTTCTCTGGCCAAAACCGCCTTTTCATCCGCATTCAGTTCACGCGTCGAAAACACCAGCCGGGCGCTGTCGCGCAGCATGGTTGCAATGGCTTCCTGTTCGGGTTTAAACGTTACGTTAAATTTCGTATTGGGATAAACGCCTTCGTAAGCCTTGTAGATGGATTCGACCATCGGCTCCAGGGATTCATCCGCCGTTATGCTGATGGTTCCGTGACTTGGATTATCCGGCGGTGGGGACGAACAGGCAGCCAGGCTCAGCAGGCCAGCTCCAAGTCCAATTTTAATCAGCGTATTCATCCTTAAAACAAACGTTGTACCCCCCGATACGCCCTGAATAATCCATAGATGATTAGCAAACCGGCTAACAGATAGCGGAAGGTCCCGGTGGGCAACAGTCCAAAAGACTGAGAGGAGGCAATCAGATAGATGCCCCCTCCCAGGTATAATAACCCCATCAGCACGTTTAAATACCGACTGATAAGATCCGCAGATGGTTTTGGTTTCATTCGCAAGCTTACTCCAACTGGAAGTTGATCGGCAGGTTGTATTTAACCCGTACCGGACGACCGGACTGTTTACCAGGCCGCCATTTCGGCATGGCTTTTACAACGCGCATGGCCTCTTCATCCGTACCGAAACCCAAGCCTTTCAGAACTTGTACGTCCTGAATGGAACCATCGGTATTCACCACGAAGCTTACGAATACCCGGCCGGATACGTTGGCCCGGGACGCTGCGGGTGGGTAGCGAATGTTCTTGCTCAGGAATTGGCCCAGAGCGGCCATCCCGCCCGGAAATTCCGGATTTTGTTCAACAACAGTAAAGATTTGTTCTTCTTTCGGAGCCGCTTCCACAGCCGCTTCGACTTTCGTCGGACCGGCGGTTTCTTCCGGAGCCACAATCACCTCTTCGGCATTGGGATCCCCTTCCTGCGTTTTTTCGGCCGCAACGGCTTCTTTCAATTCCTCAACGGTCGGCGGAGGAGTTTCTTCGGGTACTTCCTCATCCGGTTTTACTTCCGGCGGAAGGAATTTCACCGTGTTTACTTTCGGTAGTTCTACCGGCGGTGGCGGTGGCGGTGGCGGTTCATTCGGGTCAATGGGCGGTGGCGGTAATTTCATCAGGTCCACTTCCACCATGGCCTGCTCCTGTTCTTCAGGTTTCAGCACCGAAATGATGGTCGGGGTAGCCATTGCCAGGAGAAATAGCGCGGACCCGATAATCAGGGAGCGATAAATCGTCTTGGAATAGTTTTTCCGTAATGCATACGCACCATACGCCTTGTTACGATCGGCGAACACTATATCATCGAGTGTTCCCGTGTTGGTCGTTACTTCTGCCATGGCGATTAATTCATTGAATTGGCTGGAGGCCGTTCATTACTTCATTTTGTCGGCAATAAGCTTGTTCTCATCCGGAGTCAGCTGATCCACCAACGCGTAGCGCTTCGTCTTCGTGATCGCCATCTCGTCGAGCATATCCACCAGGTTTTTGTAGGTAGATTCTTTGGTCGGTTTAATGACCACGACGAAATCTTTCTCTCCGATCTTCGCTTTGTTTTCCTGCAAGGCACTCCGGATTTCCTGCCCAAACTGAACCGTTTTTAATTCCGGGTCTTCGTTGGCGGCTTTTCCGAAGATGTAGTGAATCTGGTTTTCTTTCCCCAGGAAAATTGTCATTACCTTGGAGGCCTTGATGGGCTCCGTTTCTTCTTGTTGGGTCTTGTCAGGCACGTTTAGTGTCATCGAAGACGGTTTGCTCAAGGTGGAGGCAAGAATGAAAAACGTAATGAGAAGAAAGCCCAAGTCCACCATGGGGGTCATATCGACCCGGGTTGAACTTTTTTTACTTCGGACTTTCCCACCTTTTTTCTTACCACCACCCCCACCGGTGTCGATATCTGCCATCTTTTTACACTGTTAAGGCGATGAATCGCGTGAGTTTTGTGGTTAATTAATCATTTGTCCATCCGGCAGGTGGAGCTTCCGTACCTGTAATCAGGTTGAACTTATTGATGTTCTGCGATTGCAGGGAACTCAATACGTTCTTGAAGTTCGGGAACTTCGCCAGGTTATCGCCTTTTACAGCAATACGTAGTTTGTTATTCGCTTTGCGGGCATTGAAAACCCATTGCGATAACTGGTTAGTCTGCAAATTAGCCGTCGAATCGACCGGAACACCGGGCTGCTTGATTTGCGACTGCTGGTCCGATTTCAGCGACAGGAAGGACTTCAACTGGTTGATCGGCAGACCGAAGTTCGGCAACAGTGAGAATGCTTTCTTTTCCCGATCAGAGAATGAAATACCGTACACTTCGCCAATATTTTCAAGCATCGCAATCCGATTCGGCTGGCCATCGATACCGAAGAACACTTTCCCGTCTTTATCCAGGCTAATGGTCATGATATCGGTATCGGGCACTTTAATACCTGAGATAGACGTTGGCGGGTTGATTTCAGCAGCCTCCTGTACGCGGATCTGCGCCGTCAAAATAAAGAAGGTCAGCAGAAGGAAGGCTACATCACACATCGCCGTCATATCCATGTGAGGATGCGACCGCTTGGGCTTAACGATAGGCATAGTTAATGAATTTTTGTGATGTAAAAACGTTACCGGCTACAATTAATTGTGTGCGGCAAAGTTTTGCTGAATGCTCAAACCGATTTCGTCGATGTTGTACGTCAACTCATCAATACGGCTCGTGAAATAGCTGTACATGATCGTCGCGATAGCGGCCGTACCGATCCCCAAAGCTGTGTTTACAAGGGCCTCAGAGATACCCGTTGACAGAGCGGCCGTATCCGGCTGACCCGTTGAACCCAATTCGCTAAAGGCCCGGATCATCCCCAATACCGTACCCAACAGCGCAACCAGCGTTGATACCGAAGCCAGGGTTGCAATGATGGTCAGGTTTTTCTCCAACATCGGCAATTCGAGCGTTGTTGCTTCTTCTACTTCTTTTTGCAGCGCAACCAGTTTTTGCTCTTTCGTCAGCTCTGTATCATTTCTCAGTTGCTGATATTTTACCAGCGCGGTTTTTACCACATTACCGACTGACCCTTTCTGACGGTCGCATTCTTTGATAGCGGCTTCTACTTCGTTACGGTCGAGCATTCCTTTTACTTTCCGAACAAACTCGTCGATTGAACCGGAGCCATTGGCACGGCCGATCGTAATAAAACGCTCAATTGAGAAAACCAGCACAATTAAGAAACAGGTAAACAAAAGCGGTACAATCGGACCACCTTTGTAAACGATCCCGAAATAATCGCCGTCGATCGGAAGGTTTTCGTTATTTCCACCTTGAAAGTGACTGGCATCGCCAAACACAAACATGTACGTGGAAACGGCGATGATAAACAAAATGGGAATGACAAACACCGGATTCAGACCGCCCGACTTTTTCTTGGGAGCTGCTGCTTTAGCTGGTGCTGGAGTTGGAGATTGTGTTTTCATTAGACTAACTGTAGGGTTAAATTGAAACTGGTTTTTTGTGTAAAGAAAACGAAAATTTCAAATTGAAACGTTTTGGTAGAATAAAATTTCGGTAGGCTTTTGTTGAAGCCTACAACAAAAGTATCAATTTTCTAGCTGAATTTATGCAAATGGTAGCGTCATTTTTTTGTTAATTCGAGAAATTCTTTTACGTTTTTTATATTTTTCCAAGTTTTGACCCACCAATTAAATTTTTAAAAAATTTGATAACTATTTCTCTTTCATGAAATTATACGGAATATTATTTGTTCACATTATTTGACATTTTTGTACTGATATTTAACAAACTTTTATATAAATATTTAATAAGTTAAATCTGTCCAGCCCGTTTTTCCCGTGTTAATTACGCAAACGGTTCAGCCCCCCCGAAAAAAAAATATTGCCAAGGCCTAACTAAAAAAATCGTTTATCAGCCTCGCAATTTCAATTTATGGTTTTTCGAAGAAATTGGTCCTGAGGCTGTTCTCATTTTTTTTGCTTATAGACCAGATACAGAAAGGAAATCAGGGAAAAAACCGCAGTGACCAGAAAAGCCAGCGAAAACCGGTCGGTTTTGTTTCCGTAAAGAAAAGCCGACAGATAAGCCCCGAGGCCGATGCCGGCTTCCAGCGCAATGTACATCGTAGCCAGTGCCCGGCCCCGGTTTCCGGCATGACTGAGATCGACCGTCCAGGCCTGCGCCGTCGGCGAATACATCCCCATCGAAATGCCGAAGACGACGCCGGCCAGCAAAAATGAAAACGGAGAGGTGCTGAATGCCAGCAAAAGCATGGCCGCCGTCAGGATCAGGGAAGCCACGCACAGAATCGGACGACGCCCGTACTGGTCCGAAATTTTACCCGCCAGAAACCGGATCGCCAGCGACGAGATCGTAAAAACCGTAAAAAATAACCCTTTGTTACCCACCTGTAACGCCTGGCTAAAATCGGGAGCAAGCGTGATAACGGCGCCAAAACTGAACGAGTTAAGAAACGTGACCAGAGAAGGTGCCAAAACCGCCGGTTCGAACACATCCCGGCGCGAAATTTTCAGTAAACTCCAGCGAAACCGCACGCGTTCGGCCAGGGTTTCCTTCATGTTTAATAGAATAACAATGGATAAAAGTGCCAGCGTCGACGAGGTGTAAAACAACGGATTCAGGCCGAACGAATCCGTCAGCCAGGCACCCAGGGCCGGCCCAAACGCCATACCGATGCTGCCACTGAGACCCAGAACGCCCATGGCTTCACCCCGACGTTCGTCGGGCACAATATCGGCCACATACGCCGAGGTGCCGGTCGGCTTGAAACCGGTCGAAAAACCGTGTACGAGCCGCAGCAGCAACAGGGCGGCAATGCTATTGAACCAGACCGACCCCACCAGCGGATACAGAAAACCGCAGATGAAGCATACTACCGAACCCAGCGCCATGACCGGCACGCGTCCGATGGTATCGGTCAGCCGGCCACTGAATGGGCGGGACAATCCGGCGGTTAAGGTAAAGAGGCTGATTAGGTACCCTTTGTATTCGGCTCCGCCCAGACTGGTCAGATAACCGGGTAACTCGGGAATCAGCATATTGAAGCTGGCAAAGAACAGAAAAGAACTTAAGCAGAGAAGAAAAAAGGCAGTGGTATAAATCGTACGCGGCTGTTCCATCCGCAAAAATAAACCATAGACCAAAAAAAAGCTACTTCCGATTCGGAGGTAGCTTTCCCGTGCTTTCTTAACCTAAACTAATCCTACAGAATCTTTTATTTCATCGAAATCAGGCGGATAGGCTCCTGAACCACCGGTTTTCCGATGTTGACGATTTTCTTCACGCTGCCTTCCGATGAGACAAATTCCAGTTCATATTCGCCTTCCAGCAAAGCGCTCACATCCAGTTTCGCGACAAACTTGCTTTCGTCTTTGCCGATAAAGCGCTTGAAGAATACCTGGTTGTCTTTGTTACGGAGAATAACCGTTACTGGTGTTGATGATGATTTTTCAACGGCCACCCAGATTTTGTTTTGCCTGGTGACAAACGAACTGGTTTCGAATGAACGAGACTTGGGTGTGTTCGGGGTGGCCGTTGCCAGGGTGGCGCTCAGAAGAGCCGCGCAGATCAGGGTACCAACTAATGCCTTCATGGTTGTTCGTATTTGTTGTTATGTTGTTCTTGTTGTTGTTACTGTTCTGCGTTCTATATGCCAATTGCTATGCCAATAAATTAAGTATCTGATAATCAACAGTAAAAATTTTTGACTTTTTTGAAAGTGTACGCTGCCGGACAATTTCTGTCCGCAAGCGAACAAAGTGGACACGTCGCAGCAATTCCGGTAACCCCCGTCGCGCTTATCGCGTGATTCCGTGGCCAAACGGGTAGAAGTCAGCGGAATTTGCCTTCTTTCGTTTCAATTCTAACTCTTTTCCTGGTTCCAGAATGCTATGATGAAATGGATCATTTTACCAGCCCTGACGGTTTGCCTGTTCGGCCTAGCGACGGTGTCGTTCGGGCAGCAGATTTCCCGCGAAGAATTGATCTTTCTGACACCCGAATGGAAGGGTGAACGCTTCCCCGACGGACGGCCCAAGGTGCCGGATGCGCTTCTCAAACGCATGAAACTGGTGACCCACGAAGAAGCCTGGGCTACCATGAAAGGCTCGAACTACAAGTACCAGTACGCCGAAGGATGGCAGACCATCAACCCCGACAGTGTATTGGTAGGCCGGGCACTGACCGCAACGTTTATGCCCGGGCGGCCCGACGTACACCGGGTCATTGACAAAAAAGGCCACGAAAAAGACGGGCGCGTGAAATCACAGAACGCCTGGCCCATCGACATGCTGACGAAAGGCGATGTGTACGTGGTCGATCAGTTTGGCATGCACGAAGACGGCCCGACCATCGGCGACAACCTCGGCAATTCAATTTACGCCAAAACCGGCAACGGCATTGTCTACGAAGGCGCTATCCGCGACATCGCCGGCCTGAAAGAAATTGGCGGTTTTACGTCCTACTTCCGCAGCTACCACCCTTCCCACCACCTCAACAACCCCGACGGCGAACTGAACACCACGCTGGTCGGCATCAACCGCCCGACGCGCATCGGCAAAGTGATGGTGATGCCCGGCGATGTGGTGCTGGGCCGCGACGGGGCCGTTACCTTCATTCCTCCGCACCTGGTCGAGAAGGTGGTCAAAACCTCCGAAATCGTGCGGTTGCGGGATATGTTTGGCCACCAGCGGCTGCGCGAGCAGAAATATACCCCCGGCCAGATCGACAACCGCTGGTCGCCCGAGATTGAAAAAGATTTCTCACAGTGGCTCAACGCGCACATTAGTGAGTTACCCGTTCCGAAAGAACAGATTCAGGATTATCTAAAAACCCGTACGTGGTAATGAGTTATTACACAGGGTTAATCAGAGGTAATCAGGGCCTCCTCCGATAAACTCTGATATCCGCTGATTAACCCTGTGTAATAACCTGACAAACTTCCAATCTCATGACCTCACGCAGATCTTTCCTCACCAAAAGCGCCATCGCCAGCGTCTTTGCCGCCACCTCCAGCTTCGGGGCCCCTTTAGAAACCGCCGTAGAACGAGCGCCCTTGTCCTCGGCGCCCTCCGACCTCAAGATTACCGACATCAAGTGCGGCTACATCCGCAACGGGCACAGCCTGTTCGTCAAGATTCATACCAACCAGGGCATCTGGGGCTGCGGGGAAGCCGTGGATGCCACGCCCGGCACCTACCATCTGGTCAAGATGATGGCCCAGCGCATCAAAGGCAAAAGCCCGCTGAACGTCAACCGCTTATTCGAAGACATTCGCCGTTCCGGCTTTTTTGAAGGCGCGCAGGCCGGGATGTACATTGCCGTTTTGTCGGCCGTCGAAACCGGCTTGTGGGATCTGGTCGGCAAGGCCCTCGGTTTGCCGGTTTACCAATTATTGGGCGGCAAATACCGCGACCGAATCCGGGTGTACTGTGATACCGGCACTTACCGTGATACCGACAAAAGCACGAACAATTTTGCCCAAAGCGCGAAGGAAGCCGTTCAGATGGGTTTTACGGCGGTGAAGTACGACATCGACGAATGGAACGATCCGAATAAATACGACCGCTATAACTGGACGGCCAGCCCCGGCGAACTGGAGCGGATGTACAACCAGATTGCCGCCGTGCGGAAAGCCGTGGGACCCAAAATCGATATTTGCGTTGATATGCACGGACGGTATGACATGACCACCGGCAAACGGGTGGCCAAGATGATGGAACCGCTGAACCTGATGTTCCTGGAAGAACCGATTCCGGCCGAGAACGTGGAAGCCTACAAAATCATTTCCGAATCGACCAGCACGCCCATCTGCGCGGGTGAAAACCATTACCTGGCGTACGGTTTTCGCCGGATGCTGGAAATCGGCGCGGTAGACATCATCATGCCGGATTTGCAGAAGGCCGGCGGTCTGGGCGAAGGACAACGCATTGCCAACCTTGCCAACCTCTATTATGTGCCGTTTGCCCCGCACATGGTGGCCTCGTACCTGGGCGCCATGGCATCCAGTCACGTCTGCGCGTCGGTCCCGAACTTCATGATTCTGGAGTGGCAGATTTATTTCCACGAAGACCCGATGTTCAAGGAAATTGTCACCTTCGACGGGCCGATGGTCAAAGACGGTTTTATTCCGCTCTCCGAAAAACCGGGTATTGGCGTTGAAATCAACGAAGAAGGCATGAAGAAATATGCGCCCAAAGATGTCCCTTTCTTTGCGTAGGTCATGAGAAAACACCTGGCTTTTCGCTTCCTCGGGGCGGTTTGGCTGCTCGCGGTTTTATCGCTGCCAATCGCCACCGCCCAAAGTCCGGATTTTGCGAAAATGAGCCCGGAAGAGCGCCGGGCGTACATGGACAAAATGCGCGCGGCCGCTCAGGACGACTGGCAAAAGACGATGGACCGACTCGGGTTGAAACTGCCCGCCAACCTGCCTCCACCCGCCGACGATCCGAAACGGCCGCAGCACGTCAAGCAGCGGGAAGGCTCCAGTAACTGGTACGACGAAGCGGGGAACACCCACGTGCGCTCGGGCTGGGGCAACTGGACCAATTACGACGAAGCGCAGGCTAATGACTACAAGCTGCCCGATCCGCTGGTGCTGAAAAACGGAAAACCGGTCAAAACCGCAGCCGTGTGGTGGAAGCAGCGTCGCCCGGAAATCCTGAACGACTACGAAACCGAGATTTACGGCAAAATTCCGAAAAACACGCCCAAGGTCACGTTTGAAGTAACCGGCCAGGACACGGCTGTCGGCGGCAAAGCCAACAAAAAGCTCGTCATCGGCCGCATCGACAACTCGAAATTCCCCAGCGCCACGCCCCGAATCGAGCTCACGATGTACACCCCCGCCAACGCTTCCGGCCCGACTCCCTTGATGGTGATCGTCTGGGGCGCTTTTCCGACGCCGATGGCCACCATCCGGAAAGTCATTGAAACCGGCTGGGCCGTGGCGCTCTTCAACACCGGTCTGGTACAGATGGACAGCGGTGCCGGGTTGCACAGCGGCATCATCGGTCTGGTGAACGAAGGCAAAGACCGCAAGCCCGACGACTGGGGAGTTCTGTCCGCCTGGAGCTGGGGATTGAGCCGCGCCCTCGATTACCTGGAAACCGACAAAGCGATCAATCCGAAGCAAATCGGGATTCAGGGACACTCGCGCTGGGGCAAAACCGCCCTGCTGGCGGCCGCGCTGGATTCACGCTGGGCCATCGCCTTTCCGAGTTGCTCAGGTTCGCTGGGCGCGTCGCTCGAAAAACGGAATTTCGGCGAAACAATCGACAACGTAGCGGGATCAGGCGAGTATCATTGGATGGCGGGCAACTTTGTTAAATACGGCGGAAACTGGCAGGCCATGCCCGTCGATGCCCACGAGTTGATTGCCCTCATTGCCCCGCGCCCGGTCTTCGTTACCGGCGGCACGAAAGACCAGTGGGCCGATCCGCACGGGATGTTTCTGGCCTGCGCGGCTGCCAGTCCAGTCTACGAACTACTGGGTAAAAAAGGCGTTGGAACGACGCAGATGCCCGCGCCGGATGTCGCCCTGATTACGGGCGAAGTGGGCTTTCGAAACCACGAAGGTGGCCACGTCGACTCGCTGGACTGGCCGGTTTTTCTGGAATTTGCCAAAAAATATTTTAACGACACGAAATAGAGCTTTTAATGGGAATGCTACAAACGATGCGCTGGTTTGGGCCGCACGATCCGGTTTCGCTGATGGACATTCGTCAGGCGGGGTGCCACGGGGTGGTGACGGCTTTGCACCAGATTCCGGTCGGCGACGTTTGGACCATGGCGGAAATTGAGAAACGAAAACACTTGATCGAAGCCGATAACGAACGGTATGTCTCGTTGCATTGGGCGGTGGTTGAGAGTCTGCCAGTTCACGAAGACATCAAGAAAGGCCGTCCGACGCGCGATCAGTACATTGAAAATTACCAGCAGTCGCTGCGAAATCTGGCGGCTTGCGGTATCACCACGGTTTGCTACAATTTCATGCCGGTGCTCGACTGGTCACGGACCAACCTGAGTTACGAAATGCCGGACGGTTCACTGGCGCTGCGGTTTGTGTGGGAAGATTTTGCGGTTTTCGATCTCTGCATTCTGAAACGCCCCGGCGCCGAAGCGGATTATGAACCGGCAGTGATCGAAGCCGCCCGGAGCAAATTTAGCCAGATGACGCCCGAACGAATCACCGAACTGAGCAATATTGTCCTGCTCGGTTTACCCGGTTCCGAAGAAGCCTTTACACTATCGACCTTTCAGGGGTTACTCGACGAATACGCCACCATCGACGACCGGGTCTTGCGGGACAATCTGTATTATTTTATTCGCGCAGTGGCTCCGGTGGCCGAATCTGTGGGCATCAACCTCTGCATTCACCCCGACGATCCACCGAGGCCGCTGCTGGGTCTGCCGCGTATCGTTAGCACCGAAGCCGATCTGGCCGAACTGATGGCGGCTTGTGACATCACCGCCAACGGGATTACGTTCTGCACCGGCTCGCTGGGCATCCGCCCCGACAACGACCTGCCCGGCATCGTCCGGCGGTTTGGCAACCGGATTCATTTCATTCATTTACGAACAACGAAACGGGAACAGAATCCAAGGAATTTCCACGAAGCTGACCATTTGGCGGGCGATGTGGATATGTACGCGGTCATCAAGGAAATTGTGCGGGAACAAAACCGGCGGGCCAAAACGGGCGTGGGCGTAACGTCCATCCCCATGCGCCCCGACCACGGCCATCAGATGCTCGACGACCTGCATAAAAAGACATATCCGGGCTACTCGGCCATCGGGCGCTTGCGCGGACTGGCGGAATTGCGCGGGCTTGAGTTAGGGATCATGCGGGCATTGGAAGATCAAATTATTTCGCAGAGTTAAGCGGAGTTAAAAGGAGTTTATCAGAGGCTCCGCTTAACTCTTTAAACTCTGATGTCCTCTGCGAAACAACTTTTAAAAGCATGAAGTATACGCTTTTATTCTTCGTATTGCTCACCTCACTCTGCCACGCCGGAGCGCCGGACCGTGACGACGGTTACCGCTTGTGGCTGAAATATGATCTGATCAACGACGCCAGCCGCCGAGCCGCCTACGCCCGTTCGGCCCCGTTCATCGTGCTCAATAGCAATTCCCCGGTTTTGAAAACAGCCGCCGAAGAATTGCAAACCGGATTGCGGGGCTTGCTCGGAAAAACCGTCCCGATCGTCAGCAGTGCGGGCGGCAAAACCGGTGGCATTGTCTTAAAAACCGATACCAGTCTGCCACAAATCAACGAAGAAGGGTATCAAATCCGTAGCCAGCCAAACATTACCATTTCCGGCAAAACCGACGCCGGGGTGCTGTACGGTGCGTTTGCGTTCCTGCGCCACCTGCAAACCGGGCAACCCATCGGCAACCTTGCGCTGACCAGCAATCCGAAAATTCAGGTGCGGATGCTGAACCACTGGGACAATACTGACGGCAGCATTGAACGGGGTTACGCCGGTTCGTCGCTCTGGAAATGGTACGAATTGCCCGAGCGCATCGACCCGCGTTACCGGGATTACGCCCGCGCCAATGCCTCCATCGGCATCAACGGAACCGTCGTCAACAACGTCAACGCCAGTTCCCGGTTTCTGACCGCCGAGTACCTGGAAAAAGTGGCTGCTCTGGCGAATGTGTTCCGGCCCTACGGCATCAAAATTTACCTGTCGGTGTACTTCCCAGCTCCGCGAACGATTGGCGGCCTGAAAACCGCCGACCCGCTCGATCCGGAAGTCAACCAGTGGTGGGCTGACAAGGCCAACGAGATCTACAAGCTCATTCCGGATTTTGGGGGTTTTCTGGTCAAGGCCAATTCGGAAGGGCAGCCCGGTCCGCAGGATTACAACCGCACCCACGCCGACGGGGCCAATATGCTTGCCAAAGCGCTGGCTCCCCACAAAGGCATTGTCATCTGGCGGGCATTCGTCTACAAAGCAGACCCGAACGGCGACCGTTTCAAAGCCGCTTACGATGAATTCAAACCGCTTGACGGGCAGTTTGAGAAAAACGTGATTGTGCAGGTCAAAAACGGCCCGATTGATTTTCAGCCCCGGGAACCGTTTTCGCCCATCTTCGGCATGATGCCCCAAACCCCGCTGGGCATGGAATTTCAGATCACCCAGGAATACCTCGGTTTTGCGACGCACCTGGTTTACGAAGCGCCCATTTTCAAGGAATGCCTCGATTCGGATACGCACGTAAAAGGTAAGGGCTCAACCGTGGCGAAAGTCATCGACGGCAGTTTGCACAATTACCCACTGACCGCCATCGCGGGCGTCGCCAATACCGGCTCCGACCGCAACTGGACCGGCCACCCGCTCGCGCAGGCCAACTGGTATGCCTTCGGACGGCTGGCCTGGGATCATGCGTTGTCGTCGGAAGCCATCGCCGATGAGTGGGTAAAAATGACGCTGACCACCGTGCCGCCTTCGGTTAAAACCGTTACGGAGATGCTGCTGAAGTCGCGGGAAATTTACGTCAATTACAACACGCCACTGGGCCTTTCGCGACCGTGGACGGGCGTTCATTTTGCGCCGGAACCCTGGCAAAACCGCAGTTCGCGCCCGGACTGGACCGCCGTTTATTATCACCGTGCCGATTCCACGGGTCTGGGCTTCGACCGCACAGCCAGCGGCAGCAACGCCCTGGCGCAATACCGTCCGGAAGTTCAGCAGCAATGGAATAATCCGGAAACCTGTCCGCTGCCTTATTTACTCTGGTTCCACCATGTTCCCTGGACAAAAAAACTGAGCACGGGCCGGCCGCTCTGGGAAGAGCTTTGTACACGGTTTTATACCGGCGCCGATTCGGTGGGCTGGCTGCAAAAACAGTGGGCGCAGGTCCAAAAAGACGTCGATCCCGAAACTTTCGATAACGTAGCCGGGCGACTGTTGACGCAGCAGAAAGAAGCCATTTGGTGGCGCGATGCCTGGGTGTTGTACCTCCAGGAATTTGCCCAACAGCCCATTCCCAAACCGTTCAAAAAACCGGAGCGAACCCTAAAAGAAGTCAAGGAATCAGTACAGGTTTATCTGGTCCGATAAACCGCTTTTAAACCCCAATAACGTGCAATCAACAGAAAGTCAACCGAATGCATTTTCATTAACCGGCAAACTGGCCCTGATTACCGGCGGAGGAACCGGTATCGGTTTTGACATTGCCCGCTGCATGGTGCAGGCCGGAGCCAGTGTCGTGATTACCGGCCGCCGGGAAGAACCGCTCCGTGAAGCCGTTAGCCAACTGGGCGAAACCGCTCATTATTTTGTCAACGATGTCGCGAATCTGGAAGGACTGGAAGGGCTGGTGGAGCAAATTGAAACAACGCTCGGGCCGATCGACACGCTGGTAAACAATGCCGGAATCAATCTGAAAAAACCGGCCCTGGAAGTCACCGACGAAGAGTTCAGCCGCATCATTCAGACCAACCTCATGGCGGTTTTTGCGCTAACGCGGGCCTGCGCCCGGCGGATGGTGCCCCGACGGAGCGGTTCTATCCTGATGATTTCGTCGATGGCGGCCTATTACGGTATTGACCGGGTAGCCGCCTATGCAGCCTCGAAATCGGGCGTGGAGGGCATGGTAAAAGTGCTGGCGTCGGAGTTTTCGCCCCACAATGTCCGGGTTAACGCCATTGCCCCGGGTTTCATCGAAACCGCCATGAGCAAGATTGCGATGGGTGGCGATCCCGACCGACGCGACCGCGCCATGCGCCGGACCCCGATGGGCCATTTTGGCAAACCGGAAGACATTGGTCATGCCGCCGTTTTCCTGTCGTCTGAAGCCGCCCGCTACATCACCGGTGCCTCGCTGCCCGTCGATGGCGGGAATTCCATCGGATTTTAAACCAAGCGTAACTATTCCTTACCCATGAATAAAATAACCCGAAAAACCTTTCTTGAAGAAGTAACACTTCTAACCGGAGCTTCCTTGCTGGCCGGTTCGTCCCTCGCTGCGGTCCCCAATTTCAAAAAATCGCAGATGAAGCTGGGACTGGTCACCTACTTGTGGGGCAAAGACTGGGATGTTCCAACCCTGATTAAAAACTGCACCACCGCCGGAATTGGTGGCGTGGAATTACGGGTCGAACACGCCCACGGGGTCATGCCGGAGCTACCCGCGGCCCAACGGCAGGAAGTGAAAAAACGATTTGCCGATAGCGCGGTTAAAGTGGTCGGTCTGGGAACGAACGAGCAGTATGATTCCCCGGACCCGGAACGGCTGCGAAAATCCATTGAACGCACGAAGGAATTCATCCGGTTGAGCGCCGACGTGGGTGGCTCGGGCGTCAAGGTAAAACCGAATCAGCTTCATAAGGAAGTTCCTACGGAAAAAACACTGGCGCAGATTGGCCGCTCGCTGGACGAACTGGCGAAATACGCGGCTGATTTCGGACAGCAGATTCGGCTGGAAGTGCACGGCAACGAAACGCAGGAGCTGCCGAATATCAAAACCATTATGGACCACGCGCCGAACAAAAATGCAACGGTTTGCTGGAACTGTAATCCGGAAGACCTGAATGGGAAAGGGCTGGAATATAATTTCAATCTGGTCAAAAAACGCTTCGGCGACATCTGCCACGTTCGCGAGCTGAACGACACCAGCTATCCGTACCAGCAATTGATGGATCTGTTCATCAAGAACAACTACAAAGGCTGGATTCTGCTCGAATGCCGAACCAATCCAGCCGACAAAGTAGCGGCCCTGATCGAACAACGCCAGCTTTTTGAGAAAATGACATCGTAAGCTCGTACCCACGGACTTTAGTCCGTGAGCATACCTTCTGGACCTTGCAACACCTCTACGGACTAAAGTCCGTGGGTACAACCTAATCCATTTCAAGCGATATGAACCGCCGGAAATTTCTTGGATACACAGGTACCTTGACCGCCATTGGCCTGAATGGTTTTTCGCCGGAAGCGCGGGCGACGAGCAAACCGGAAAAACCGTTGGCGAACATAAAAATCCGCAACGTCGACTCCAATTTTGAGCGCGAACCGCTGAATCCGTACCGGTTTAAGGGTAGTGCGATTACGGATAGCTGGCAGGCCATTGCGCTGCTCGAATCGGAATCGGGCATCCGAAAAATCGGGCTGGGAACGCAGGGCGTTTTGTGGTCGGATTCGAGCGTGTTTGCCGCCCATTCCGAAAGTGCCGGAAACGCGCTGATGTACGCCATGAGCGAACGGGCCTTGCAACTCATCAAAGGCACGTCGTTTACCACGCCGGTCGAGTTGCTGGATACGGTGTTGCCGGAAGTGCTGGCCTACGGCAAACAGATTACCGGGAATCCGAACCTGCGGAAAACCTTCGCGCTGAATGCGCTGGTGTGCGTCGATAATGCGGCCTGGCTGCTTTACGCGCAGGAAAATAAGCTGACTCGCTTCGACGACATGATTCCGGCGGCTTACCGCCCGGGCCTGTCGTACCGCCATAAAGCCGTGGCCAGCATCCCGTCGTTCAGCGTCGGCACCACCGCCGAACGCATCAAAACGGCGGCCGACGAAGGCTATTTCATCATGAAGCTCAAAACCGGTTCGGCGGGCACGCAGGCCGAAATGATCGAGAAGGACATTGCCTTCCTGACGGCAGTACACAAGGCCATCGGGCATTACGAAACGCCGTACACAAAAACCGGCAAAATACCGTATTACTTCGACGCCAACGGGCGCTACGAGAAGAAAGAAACCCTGCTGCGGTTTCTGGACCACGCCAAAAAAATCGGTGCGTTCGACCAGATTGCGGTGATTGAGGAACCGTTTGAGGAAACCAACGAGGTGTTTGTGGGCGATCTGGGCGTGCGGGTGGCCGCCGACGAAAGTGCGCATACCGTCGAGGATGCGGCCCGCCGGATTGAGCAGGGCTATTCGGCCATTGCCGTGAAAGCGATTGCCAAAACGCTCAGCATGACCATGAAAATCACCCAATTGGCGTATGAAAAGAAGATTCCGTGTTTCTGCGCGGATTTGACGGTCAACCCCATTCTGGTCGACTGGAACAAAGCCGTGGCCGCCCGGCTACCGCCGTTTCCGGGCATGACGGTCGGTTTGCAGGAAACAAACGGGCATCAGTACTTCAAAAACTGGGATAAACTCACGTCGTATCATCCCAAAGCCGGGGCAGCCTGGACGAAAACCGTGAAAGGCGTTTACCCGACCGATCAGTCTTTCTACGACCAGAGTGGCGGTATTCTGGAACCGTCGGCGCATTATGAAGCGCTTTTTGCGGGTAAATAGGCTCGGAAATACCGTTCTAAACCGTTACTTTTCTGTTTCCAGCCAACACCCTGTCAATAGAAATGCACGGACCCGTTCGTTTTCTGATCCGAAACAAAATCGCCATCCTCTACGGCATTTCGCTGGCGTTGCTGTTGTTTCTGTTGAAATGGCTGGAGTTACGGTTTTTGATCGTCAACCACGCCATTGAAATTTTTGTTGGTGCCATTGCCCTGCTCTTTACGGGTTTAGGCATCTGGCTGGCGCAAAAGCTGACCCGCCCCAAAGTAGAAACGGTTTTTATCGAAAAAGCCGTTTATCAACCCGCTCCGCCGGTTTTCAGCCTGAACGAAGAAGAACTCGCCAAAACCGGTTTGAGCAAACGGGAACTGGAAGTGCTGCAACTGATCGCCGAAGGATTGAGCAATCAGGAAATTGCATCCCGTCTGTTTGTCTCGCTCAATACCGTCAAAACGCATTCGTCGAATGTGCTGGAAAAACTGGATGTAAAGCGCCGGACGCAGGCCGTCGAAAAAGCCAGACGGCTCCGTCTGATTCCCTGATGGCGATCCTCCCTAAGTAGGATTTTCAGGCTGATTGATTAAATCACCCGAAAGGATGAGCGCCGAATCAGCCTGACGACCCACTTTTGTCCCGATATCAACTTCTTTCCTCATGAAAAAAATTATTCTGATTTGCGGACTCATCGCCGGTTTCATCCTCACCGCGACGATGATCATTTCGACGGCCCTATGCTACGCTAACGAAAATTTCGAAAGCAACATGGCGCTGGGCTATGCGTCGATGGTGCTGGCGTTCTCGCTGATTTTTGTAGGCATTAAAAACTACCGGGACAACTACAACCACCGCGTGATTTCGTTCGGAAAAGCGTTTAAAATCGGTTTGGCCATCACCCTGATTGCCTCCACGATGTATGTGCTCGTCTGGCTGGTTGATTATTATGTATTTATACCGGATTTCATGGATAAATACACGGCGCATGTGCTGAAAGAAGCGAAAACCGCCGGGGCTAGTGCAACTGAACTGGCGACGAAAGCCGACGAAATGAACGGCTATAAAGAGATGTATAAAAACCCGCTGATGGTGGTCCTGCTGACCTATTTCGAAGTGCTGCCGATTGGTTTGGTCATCTCGCTGATTTGTGCCTTTCTCCTTAAAAAGAACAACCAGACGCAGCCGGTCTGATCCACTGTGTCAGTAAACCCGTAAGGCTTCAAAACCTTCGGGTGTATTACTGGGATACAAGAATCAGACGCGCAGCAAGCCCCGGAAGCCGCGGGCAGCATAATAGGATTCGGCTCCGTTATGGTACAGAAAAACCGTGTTGTAACGGCGATCACAAAAGAGTGCTCCGCCGAGTTTCCGGATTTCCGGGGGTGTTTGCACCCAGCTCGACGTCTTCGTATCGAAGGCACCCAGTTGCTGTAACGCCCGGTATTGTTCTTCGGTCAGCAGTTCAACGCCCATTTCAGTCGCCATCTCCACTGCGCTATCCTGCGGTTTATACTCTTTCCGCGACTCCAGGGCCTGACGGTCGTAACAAACGCTTCGGCGACCTTTCGGGCTTTCCGCCGAACAATCACAAAAAAGAAATTCGTTCGTTTGAGTATCATGTCCGATCACATCCGGTTCGCCCCCGGTTTCTTCCATGATACTGAGCGACCACAGCTTTTCAGGATTCGCTTCCAGTTTTTCCTGCACGGCCGCCCAGTCAAGACCAGCATGGCGGTTTGTATTTTTCTCAAACCGGGTTTTCACCGTTTTGAGGAGTTCTTCCCGTTGTTCCAGCGTTAACTTTTTATGATTATTCATAGTGGTGCTATATTTTGCGGATTTCATTTGCTTCGTTTTTCTGCGGGACCAGCGTCGGCGTTTGCTGGCTTTTCCCGGCGATTCGCTTAAGGGTTCTCGAAAATCATTTTTCGATCGGCGGGCCGGAAAAACCAGGAAATCACCGTCAGGACAAGCAGTAAGGATGGTCCAAAAACCGCTTTGGCATCGTCCCCACTAACGACGTGCGAAAAAACCGCCCCCGACATACTAAAGAAAAAACCGGCATACGCCCACTCCTTCAGCAACGGAAATTTAGGAATCAGCACGGCAATAACGCCCAGCAATTTCCAGACGCCCAGGAGGCTTAGAAAATAGATAGGATAGCCCAACCGGGTGAACATATCGACTTCCTCCTGTACGTTACTCAATTGCACGATGGCGCTGGATACCATTCCCAATGACAGCCAGAGCGTGGCAATCCAATAGATGATTTTATTTCGTTTTGTCATGATCCAGTGCCTTTAATTTACCTGCAACATCCTGCAACCGATTGTGTGCCATGTTGATCCCTTTGGCAAACGGCAATTGCAGCATCCGGTCCCTGTCGGCCACCGATCGGTACACGATTTGCATCGTCAGTTTGCTGCGGTCGTCTGCCAGGGGTTCAAATTCCAGAAATTCAAGCTGGACGGGAAACCGGATCGCCGAATCGGGCGTACTTTCCATTTCAAAGGTTCGGATGATTTGCTGGTTCGGCACAAACGCATGAATCGTCCCATTGGTCTGCAACACCACATTGCCGTGCGCATCGCTGGTTGCAAACTGCCAGCTACCGTGCCTTTTATTTTCCAGCTTCAGCACTTTCGTTCCCATCCACTGCTCTACCAGGTCAGGCTCTTCGTAAGCCTTAAAGAGCAGCTCTACCGGTAAATCAAACTCACGGGTGATCACCAGATCCTGCTTGCCTTCCTCGGCCTTAATCGTTGTCTTGCGTTCCATACCCGGTTATGTTTTAGTTTGGTAGTTCTTCATGATGGTTTCCAGTTTGTTAAACCGGTCATCCCACAGGTTGCGGAAGGGTTCCAGAAAATCGGCTATTTCTTTCATCTTTTGGCCGTTGAGATGATAGTAAATCTCCCGGCCGGTCTGCTCCTGTTGCAGCAATTCGCACTCGGTCAGGATTTGCAGGTGCCGCGAAACCGTCGGGCGGGCCGTGTCGAAGTTGGCCGCAATGGCCCCGGCCGTCATCGCCTGCGAAGCCAGCAGCAGCAGAATCGCCCGTCGGGTCGGGTCGGCGATGGCCTGAAAGACGTCTCGTCGTAAGTTCATTGCGTAGCTATTTGACTACAAATATATGCGTAGCCATTTAACTACACAAATTTTCGGCCATTTTTCTTCCGCCTGTTTTTCGGGAGTGGTCGTCAATCAGGAAATTTGCAACAACTTTTCAGGTAATCTATTGATAACCAGCATATAAACCCAGAAAATGAGTCAAGCCAATTTGGGCGAACCGTAACCCGGGGCGGTTTTTGAAGCCTATATACGAAGTCGATTCAGGCGGGTAAAAACAAAAAACCCCGCACCATAGGTGCGGGGTTTGAATGCCTTCTGAAGTAGAAGTTGTCGTCTGTCGGGATGGCGGGATTCGAACCCACGACCCCTTGCACCCCATGCAAGTACACTACCTGGCTGTGCTACATCCCGAATCGGGTGCAAACTTAATGAATAATGAACAATGAACAATGAATGAGCCCGAAAGAATCTCAATTCATTGTTCATTATGCAGATGAACGGCCCTTTATTCGTTCTTCGGCGCTCCACTCTGCCGGGCAGGTGGCTGCGTCGATTGCCGTTGTTGCTGCATCGGGTTGGGTCCCTGCGGGGCATACGGGCTCCGTTGCTGTTTGAACAACTGGAAACGGGTCGGTTTTTGTGCCTGACGCGGGAACGAGTTATTGTCGGTAT
>NZ_JBHSMA010000019.1:0-32848 GCF_042655385.1 Larkinella bovis
CTTGGAAGAGCTAACCACAGCGGTTCTTAGTCAAATTAAACATTTGGCGGAAACCCCAGAACTGGTGCAGGCCTTCTTTCATAAAAAGGAGATAGGATTCATTACAAGTTAATTCACACCTCTATAATAAAAAATACTGAATACACTTTTTAGTCTATAAAGAAGGTAGTTGCCATTCTTAAACAAAAATTAATACATAACGGATTATTTACTTATAGATACCGATAGAGCATTTTTTTAAACAAACCCTTTGTATATATCCAAAATCAGTTTTACTTTAGCAAATAAATGCGCTTAATCGTGATTCAGGTTTTTGCACAGAAATACCAAACCGGATCAGTATACAATAGATTTTCCTCAACGTCTCTTTAAGTTTTCTGGCCATCGAATGCTTACCAAATAGGTAGGTGTTTCCATGAAAAGTCAGTGCCAATAGGATATCTTCCATGCCTTATATAGTAATTTCTTTCAACCTTTCTATGGGTTGATCGACAGGTCTATTTTGTCTTTTAACCGGCGATAATAACAAATCCTTTGACTTTGCTAAGCCTACCATGGGACTGAACGGGCGAAGCCGTATATAAATTAATTAAGACTATTCTGTATATTTGGGATGCTATCCTTTCCCAACTACATAAGCAAATGCGCAATAAAATCGCTATTGGTCGACATATCGTATATTCTTCTTTTTTATGGGTCCTTTTTCTTCTTTATTTTTCTTCCTGTGCCACGGTAAAACAACCTACGCCTAAACTAGAGTATTTTCAAAGTACAGATCGTTCTTATCCTGCCATTATAGAAACGATTCAGCCGCCGGTTTCGACTATCCAAAAAGGGGATATACTGGGTATAATTGTTAGTAGCTTAAATAAAGAGTCCAATGATGTACTGAACTTCTATAATATTAGTTCATTGCCATTGGCGTCTTTTTCACCAGGTTCTGGTGGGGTTGGAACGCAGCCGTTGGGGTATCCGGTCGATTCTTTAGGTAATGTTTCCATGCCGCTTATTGGAAAGCAGAAACTGGAAGGGATGACGCTGCAACAGGCGGAAGAAAAGGTGCGTGTTGAAGTAGAGAAAACTCTAAAAGATCCGGCCGTAAATATTCGCTACATGAACCATAAGTTTACGGTTTTGGGCGAAGTGGGTGCTGCCGGTATTTTTAATCTGCTTAACGATAAAACGACATTAATTGAAGCTATAACGGTTGCTGGTGATTTATCAATTTACGGTAAACGGGATAGTATAACCATTATTCGTGATATCGGCAATGCAAGAGAGGTTGGGAAGGTAAGTTTGCGTAATCGAGATGTTTTTAAGTCCCCTTACTTTTACGTAAAAAACAATGACATTATCTATGTCGAACCGACGAAAGAAAAGGTAGTGCCGAAGCCACAGGAGCAACCCAGCCTATTTTATCAACGAGTCCCTTTTTACCTGAGCTTGATCACCACAGTTCTCTCTGTATTTTACCTGGTTTCGCGTTTCTAAAAGTTTTTCAAGTACGTATGAACAGCGTTGAGCAGCTATTGGAGGAGGAGGATAACGATATTCTTGGGCTTTTTTTTAAGTACCTTCGTTACTGGTACTGGCTTGTCATAGCCTTGATTATAAGCTTTTTCGGAGCGTATGTTTATTTAAAGCAGTATACACCCATCTACCAGGTGAACGCGACGCTTCTTATCAAGGACGATAAGAAAATGAATACGGAGGTACTCGAAAAACTGGATATGGGAGGGCGAAGTAAGCTGGTCGAAAATGAAATAGAAGTTTTGAAATCAAGGGCGCTGAGCAAAAAAGTCGTCGATGATCTGAATTTAAAAGTTACTTACTGGAAAGAGGCTAAAGCGCGTGATAATGAACTTCATACGACGAGTCCGATCATTCTGAATGCAACAGAAATCACGGGTTATGCGTATGAAAACCCCTTGTACATCAAAATTGAATCCAATGATAAATATAAGTTACTAGACGAAGACCAGATCGAATTGGGAACCTTCTATTACAGCCAACTGGTAACCTCTAAATATGGTAAATTTCGGGTGTTTGACCGGGACACGCTCACCCCTGACTTTAGTACTCCCGTTAAGGTTATTTTTCAAAATGACAATGCCCTGGTTAGTGAATTGGTTAACGGGTTACAAATCTCGTTGTTAAATCCGAAAACTACCTTGATTGCTTTGGGGTTGGAAACATCAGTTCCTATTAAAGGCGTCGATATCATTACAAAGTTATTGAATGAATATACTTTCGTATCGCTGGAGGATAAAAACCGGGAAGCGACCAATACTCTCCGATTTATTGAAGAACGGTTAAAATTAGTAACGGCAGAATTGGGGGATGTGGAGCAGAATGTTGAAAGTTACCGCAGGACCAAGGGTGTAACAGACTTAAGCTCTGAGGCTAATTTGTTTTTAGGGAAAGTGGAGGAAAATGACTCTAAATTAAATGAGCTAGAAATCCAGTTGAAAGTCTTGGATGGTATTGAAGAATACCTAAGCAGCGCACAAGTAGGCATCGTGGCGCCGGCTACAATGATGGGCGTGTCGGACCCAGTTTTAAATTCGTATATTCAACAGTTGTCGCAACTGGAAATCGAACGAAGTAAAATGGCCCAGACCGTTCAGCCGGGTAACCCTTACTTAGAAACGATACTCTCACAAATGCGAAATGTTAAGCAGGCTATCAAAGAGAACTTAAGCAATCAGAAAGCCAGTTTACATGTTACAAAACGGAGCTTACAGGATTTAAATACCCGTTTAGAGAGTGCGATTTCAACGATTCCAAGGAAAGAGAGGGAGTTTGTTGGTATTAAGCGGCAAGCGAATATAAAAGAAGATCTGTACTTATTATTGCTGAGAACCCGGGAAGAAACGGCGCTTTCGTATGCATCAACCGTGACGGATAGTCGTATCGTTGATGCGCCTTACGCAATAGGTGATCCAATCCGTCCTAATAAACAGAACATTTATTTGTTAGCATTATTTATTGGATTAGCGGCCCCAATTGCCCTGATTGCCACCAAAGAGGCATTGACCAATACGGTACAATCTAAAAAAGAGATTGAACGAAGAACGGGTTTGGAAGTGTTTGCGGAGATTGGGATTAAAGAGAAAGGGGATAAGAGTGAAGTTATTGATATTAAGAACCGTAGTTTTGTCAGTGAACAGATTCGAATGCTGCGATCAAACCTGCAGTATTTGTTTCCGGAAGCGAAGGAAGGTGTGGGTAAGACCGTGCTGGTAACCTCCTCCGCGAGTGGAGAAGGTAAAAGCTTTATAGCGATCAATCTGGCGGCATCGTTGGCTTTTTTGGACAAGAAAGTGTTGATTTTAGGATTTGATTTGCGAAAGCCGAAAGTTCAGGAATATCTTCAGGTGAGTAATAAAGTTGGCATCTCTAATTATTTAATTGGGAAAGCAGAGATTGAAGATATTATTCAGACAACGGAAATTGCCGACGTATACATTATACCGTCAGGGCCGGTTCCTCCTAACCCGTCCGAACTGATCGCCAATGGCCGGGTTAATCATCTATTTGAGAGTTTAAAGCATTCCTTTGATTTTATCATTATTGATACCCCTCCTGTTGGATTAGTGACGGATGCCACACTATTGGCCACTTATACGGATGTTTGTTTTTATCTGGTTCGTCATGAAAAAACGCCCCGTTTATATTTAAACACCCTCAGCGAGTTAAATAAAAAGAACGTATTCAAATCCTTGAATGTCATTTTCAATGCGGTCAATTATAGTAATTCCGCCGATTATGGGTATGGCTACGGGTATGGATATGGTTACGGCTATGGCGGGTATTATGCAGAAAAATCGCCTAAAAAGGGCTGGTTTAGCCGCCTTGCAAAACGAGGGTAAGTAGGAAATTGGAAGCGGTTTTTATCCATCCAACGGCAGTTGTTGACGAAGGATGCAGCATTGGAGAAGGAACGAAAATCTGGCACTTTTCACACATTATGCCCGATTGCCTTATTGGCGCACAATGCAATATTGGCCAAAATGTCGTGATTTCGCCCGGGGTCATCTTGGGAAATAACGTAAAGGTGCAGAACAATGTCTCCATTTATACGGGTGTTACCTGCGCCGATGATGTGTTTTTAGGGCCATCCATGGTATTTACCAACGTCATCAACCCCCGAAGCGCCATCAATCGGCGAAGCCAGTACGAAAAGACTTCAGTGGGTAAGGGAGCGAGTATCGGTGCCAATGCAACGATTGTGTGCGGAAATGATATCGGGGAGTATGCGTTTATCGGAGCGGGGGCGGTTGTGACCAAGGATGTGCCGCCTTTTGCGTTGGTAGTTGGGAATCCGGCTCGCCAGGTGGGCTGGATTAGCGAATACGGGCATCGCCTGGTTTTTGATCAGAACGGTCTGGCAACCTGCCCGGAAAGTGGAATGACCTACGGATTGAAAAATGGTAAACTAGTTACCATCGCCTGATACGCCCTTTCTTCTCTGTCCTATGAAAACGTTTGCCTTGATCGGTGCGGCTGGTTATATCGCCCCCCGTCACCTGAGAGCTATCAAAGATACAAATAACCAACTCGTAACGGCTTTTGATAAATTCGATGCCGTTGGGGTCATGGATAGCTATTTTCCCGAAGCCGATTTCTTTACCGAATTTGAACGTTTTGATCGGCACATCGACAAAATCCGGCGGGAAGGCAATTCAATCGATTACCTGAGCATTTGTAGCCCGAACTACCTGCACGATGCCCATATCCGGTTTGGGTTGCGCAACGGAGCAAATGTCATTTGCGAAAAACCGCTCGTGCTGAACCCCTGGAACATCGAGGGCTTGGCCGAAATGGAGCAGGAGACGGGCAAACGTGTCAATAATATTCTGCAACTACGGCTGCATCCCAGTTTGATCAGTTTGAAAAACCGGATTAGCAGTGGACCGGCTGATAAGATCTACGATCTGGACCTTGCGTATATTACCTGCCGTGGGAAGTGGTATAACATCAGTTGGAAGGGTGATCCGGCCAAATCCGGCGGTATTGCCACAAACATTGGGGTGCATTTTTTCGATATGCTGACCTGGGTTTTTGGAAAGGTAAAACAGAACCAGGTTCACCTTCGGGAAGAAAATACGGCGGCTGGCTATCTGGAACTGGAGCGGGCCCGGGTACGCTGGTTTTTAAGCACGGAATATGAATCCCTGCCCGAAGGGATAAAACTGGCGAACAAACGGACCTACCGTTCACTGCAAATTGAAGGGGAAGAAATTGAGTTTAGCGACGGCTTTACCGATCTGCATACCAAGAGCTACGAACAAATATTGGCGGGGAGCGGGTTTGGCTTGGATCAGGCTTATTCTTCCATCAATATTGTTCACCACATCCGTAATGCCCGACTGACGCAGCTGAGCGGTGATTTTCACCCCCTGATTAAAGACAGGCGGCATCAAATTGGGATGGAAGATAATATCTCCCTGGAGCAGCTATTGGGCACTAACTACGAACTGGCAAGCACATCTTTACCAAACGCTGGAAGAGGAGAATGATTCAAAATCACGCCATTGCAGAAGAAGAAACCTATGCGCATTCCATTACTCCGCAGAACAGCCTGTTCGACCTGCGCCTGAAGGAGATCTGGCAATACCGGGATCTATTGATCCTGTTTGTCCGCCGGGATTTTGTGGCGAAGTACAAACAGACGGTTTTAGGCCCAATCTGGTTTTTTATCCAGCCCATTTTCCAGACTACGGTAATGGCCATTGTCTTCGGTGGGATGGCCGGACTCTCAACCGATGGCATACCACCCATCCTCTTCTACCTGGCTGGCGTTACGGCCTGGAATTACTTCTCCAACTGCCTGCGGGCTACTTCGAATACCTTTACCGCCAACGCGGGGCTGTTCGGGAAAGTTTATTTCCCGCGGGCGGTCACCCCACTGTCGATTGTCATCAGTAACCTCATCCAGTTTGGCATTGGACTTTCGCTTTTTCTGGTCCAATACGCCTTCTTTATCCTTACGGGGACAAAGCTGTACCCCAATAGTGTCTTGTTGTTAGTGCCGCTGCTGATCGTGATCATGGGCTTTATGGGTTTAGGAATAGGTATGCTGGTATCCGCCATGACCACCCGCTACCGGGATTTACAATATTTGGTGGAGTTTGGCGTACAACTCCTGATGTATGCCACTCCGGTTATCATTCCGTTATCGGCTATCCCGTCCAAATATCAACCCATCATGTTCGCCAATCCGATGACGGGCGTCATTGAGACGTTCAAATACGGTTTTTTTGGAACCGGCACGTTTTCGTGGGGGCTCCTGGGCTACTCGGCCGGATTTACCGTCATGGTGTTTTTGGTTGGTTTAGCGGTTTTTAACAAAACGGAGAAAAATTTTATGGACACCGTCTAGGGCTGTCCACAAGTATCTGCATGAAACCCATCATACGCGTCGAAAATCTATCCAAACAGTATCGCTTAGGCACCATTGGTACCGGTACCATCCGGGAAGATGTTCAACGCTGGTGGCACCGGGTCCGTGGAAAGGAAGACCCTTATCTGAAAATTGGGGAAACCAATGATCGTGCGAGCAAAGGCAATAGCGAATACGTCTGGGCCCTAAAGGATATCAACTTTGAGGTAATGCCCGGCGAAGTATTGGGCATCATTGGAAAGAATGGCGCCGGCAAGTCAACCCTGTTAAAAATTCTCTCGAAAGTAACCGGTCCAACCACCGGTCGGATTGATTTCAATGGACGAATTGGTAGCCTCCTGGAAGTAGGAACCGGTTTTCATCCCGACCTGACTGGCCGGGAGAACATTTTTCTGAATGGGGCGATTCTGGGCATGACCCGCCGGGAGATTCGCTCCAAACTTGATGAAATCATTGACTTCTCCGGCTGTGAACGCTATATCGATACGCCGGTTAAGCGCTACTCCAGCGGAATGACGGTTCGATTAGGGTTTGCCGTAGCGGCTCACCTGGATCCTGAAATTCTGATTGTGGATGAGGTATTGGCGGTTGGAGATGCCGAATTTCAGAAAAAGGCAATAGGGAAGATGCAGGATGTAAGCCGGAATGAGGGTAGGACGGTTTTGTTTGTGAGTCATAATTTACAGGCAGTATCTGCTCTGACAAACCGCTCAATAGTTTTAGAGAATGGAATAAAAACCTTTGATAACTATACACATTACTCAATTAAGTACTATCTAAATATCCATAAAGCTAGTGTAAACTATAAAAGTATATCATATTCAGATAGGCCAAAAGTTACTAGTATTGAGGTGATCACAAGCCATGAAAATAATGTACATCAGCATGGTGAAGAATTGAAAATTATCTTTGAGATAACTACGCCATTTATGATTACTTCTCCAGCGATATCGTATCAAATAATAAATAGCAATGAGCAACCAGTACTGCATATCTTGAATTTACATAACGAAAACAGGTTTTGCTATGAAAAGGGCACCTTTAAGTTGACATCAATATTGCCGAGATGTAAACTTTACCCAGATATATATTATCTAATTGTACATTTTGCAGATAAGACAACAAAAACTAAAATAGAGACAATCAAGAATGTTTGCAATTTTGAGGTGAAAGTATTTTCCGAATTGAGGGACTACTATTGGTACCCAAAACATGCAACATATGTGGAAGATAATTATTGGGAAACAAAAAAAGTATCATAATGTCATCTAAAGAATTTTACGATAATTGGGCAGAAAAATTGTTGCTAGATTATTTAAACGGGAACAATAGAATAGAAAGTGCCATAAAAAAGGTAGTCACAAAAATACCAGTCGAGGTAAAAGAAATATTGGACATAGGGTGTGGAATTGGCTGGTCAAGCTTTGAACTATCCAATGCATTTAAAGCGGCTAATATTACAGGAATTGACTTAAGTAGTGAATTAATAAAAACTGCTAATCAAATATTTAACAATGATCGTTTAGAATACTTAAATCTAGACATCACTAAAACTAGAGAAATAACATCAAAAAAATTTGATTTTATAATATTAATTGATGTTTTTGAACATATTCCAAAAACTGAAAGAACAAATTTTATCGAGCTTTTAAATAGATTGTTAACTTTGGATGGCGCAATTTTCTTTAGTTGTCCCACAATTTATCATCAAAACTACCTTAGGAATAATAATCCTTCAGGACTTCAACCCATAGACGAAGATGTATCTCTAAGCGATTTTTTATGGTTAGCTAAATTAATCAATGGCAATGTTGTATATTTTGAACATGTAAACATATGGAATACAAATGATTATCAATATTGCTTAATTGAAAAAACATCGCCTTATAAAAAACCAATTAATAAATTAAATAATTGGAAAACACAAAGTATCGAAGATCGAATTAAAAATATTAGGAAAAGCGCAGGCGGTGAATTAATTATTGAAAAATTTAATATTGCAAATAATATAAATAAAACTAGTAGGGCGAATTCGGTACTTAAAAGATTTATCGGGTTATTAACCTCAAGATATGCTTAATAAAATATTAAACATCGCATTAGTGTCTCCAAATAAAAATGCCTATTCTGAGACATTTATTGAGGCTCATAAGAATTTAAATGGAAATATTTTTTATTACTATGGTGGACACTTTCCTAATTACCTAGAAAATAAAGGAAATATTGCATTAAAAAGAAATATTATATTTTTTTTATTTAAGAAAATAAAAAAAAAGATTCTAAGGATACCACTTTCAATTGCGGAACAAGATTTAGTATACTCTTTAAAGAAAAATAAAATAGATGTAGTTCTTGCTGAATATGGACAAACTGGGGCTTCTTTAGTAAATACGTGCAGTTATGCAAAAATACCTTTAGTGGTCATTTTTCATGGCTATGATTCTTCAATAAGATCCGTACTGGAATCAAACAAGGAAGGCTATGAAAATTTATTTAATTATGCTAAAAAAATCATTGCGGTTTCCGACGTAATGAGAGAAAAACTAATAGAAATAGGGTGTCCAATAAACAAAATAACCAAGTCAATTTACGGCCCAAATGACCTGTTTCTACAAATAAAACCAACCTTTTCAGAGCCATTATCCTTTGTAGCTATTGGTAGACTTGTAAATAAAAAGGCCCCTTATTACACCATACTAGCTTTCCGAAAAGTGGTAAATAAGTACCCGAGTGCTAAATTATATTTTGCAGGATCAGGGGAGTTATTTGAAACGATTAAAAACCTTATTACGTATTTCAATTTAGAAAAAAATATACTTTTACTTGGTGTTATATCTCCTGTAGAATATGCCGATATTCTTTCAAGAGTTGCAGGCTTTGTTCAGCACTCTATTATTGCTATGAATGGGGATATGGAAGGAACCCCAGTAGCTATTCTTGAAGCCAGCGCTGCCGGTATCCCCGTTATTGCTACTCGTCATGGAGGTATTCCAGAGGTAATTATTGATGGCATATCAGGCTTTTTAGTGGATGAACATGATGTTGAAGGAATGGCACAGGCTTTGATAAGCTTAATTGAAAATCCGGACATGGCAAGGGTAATGGGGTTAGCAGGAAAAGAAAATATTAAATTAAATTTTTCAATGAGTACACATTTAAATAAATTGTATGATGCTCTAATTTCATAGCATATGCCCCCCCCTTTAGTCTCAATAATAATTCCAGTATATAATAGAGAAAATTTAATAGCTGAAACATTAGATTCAGTATTAAGGCAGACACTTCATAATTGGGAATGTGTTATAATTGATGATGGTTCAATAGATAGAACATTGGATATTGCCAGAGAATATAGTGCTACAGATAATAGATTTAAAATTATTTTAAGGAATAGAGATCCTAAAGGAGCACCCACTTGTAGGAATATTGGTATAGAGAGTAGCATTGGTGAGTATTTGATATTCTTAGATTCTGATGATATTTTGTTGGAAGACTGCCTTTGCCGGAGAATTGACTTTATGATTTCAAACTTGGATATAGATTTTTCTGTTTCTCAGGGACTTCATGGTGAATACCCAATTGACTTTACTACACAATATTATTATGTAAGAAACCATGTCGATAAAAATTTAATTGAGAATTTTTCTATGCTAGCCCCAAGTTGGCTTACGCTAAATTCAATTTGGCGTAAGCATTCAATATTGAAGAATAAGTTATTTTGGAATGAAGACCTCACGGCTCTTCAAGATGTAGAACTTCACCTTAGGGCCATATTAAAAGGATTGATATTTTCTTTAAATGGAGACATTCCTGATTGTATAGTTAGGAAGCATGGTCAGCCTAGAATTAGTGCTAATCTTAATTTGGAACGGAACGTATTTATATTAATAAATTATGGCATACTGCCTAATACTCACAAGAAGAATAGAGGGCTATATAATTGTTTAGTAGCTAGAATAATTTCTGAAATATACATGCATGATAATGGCATCTTGTCTGTAACTAGTTTTATTAATAAGAAATTATTGAAGCCATTGGATTATTATAGGTTAATAATATTAACTGGGGTTATTAAGAGAATAAAAAATAGTAAAATAAAAGGAAAATCTTATATAGTTAATTTGTTACTAAAAATATTTGGTGTAGAAATGTATTTTAAGTTTAAATATGAGGATTATGATCAATATTTTCCTGTAAAATACAAAAATTAACTAAATGTAAATCAGAAAAAATTGAGGTGTGACAAGGAACCATTTACTCATTATAGCACTTAAAGGTGAAATATACTACAGACAATGTAAATTGCTAATTAGTAGCCTTTTGCCTTTTTCATTTCGTAATAGTTTTACGATCCACTTGTTTACTGATAAGACTTGTTGGATACCTAAAAACTTGGGCAAATTTGTATCAGTAGAAGTGATATCTGAAATTGAATTTGAAAAACTATTAGGAAGGCAAAAATTTATTCATAGAATTAAAATAGCATTAATAGAGCGACTTATACACAAAGTAAATGGAAATATTCTTTACATTGATACAGATTGTTTCGTTAATGGTAATATTGAACAAGTTTTCAAAAAAATAGAAAACGGTTTTTTTGTAATGCACAAAAGAGAATTTCTTATTAAATCAGATGAAAAGGACTTTATAATAAATTATATGCATAGGTTTACTAATAAAGATTTTAATAATATTCACCAGGAAGTTGCGAGTTTATATATGTGGAATGCAGGCATAGTTGGGGGGCAGTCTGGTATACTTAAAAATCTGTTTAATCATATATATACACTGACCGATATTTTATTTGCTAAATCGGATCTTCATACATGTGAACAGTTAGCTTTTTCAACTCTATTTCAACTTAGCGGCACTATATTGCCAGTAAACAATATAATATATCACTATTGGCCACATGTTCAAAAAGAATATATTAATGAGTTTATACTTTTAAATTGGGAGGCTGACAATATTTATCCAAATAGATTGTATTTTAAGTGGTTGACTATTAGAGTAAATGTTAATTATTTTGTTGCAAAATCTTTGTGTTTGCAACAACTTGAGTGTAATAATTTTTTTGTAGGATATTTTCATTTTATATTAGCATTTTTTTGTAGGCCACGCTTGGAATCCATTTTTTTTGATCAATTAAAGGGGCATGTAATAAGGCATATTAAGCATTTAGGTAAAATAGTTGTAGGTAAAGTTAAGGTCTAATTTATGTTGTTATCTGTTCCAATATTGTTTGTTGTTTTTAACAAAGTTGAGGAAACGAAAAAAGTTTTTAATGTCATAAGGTCTCAAAAACCATTAAGGCTATTTATTGCTTCTGATGGGCCTCGACTAGAAAAGAAAGGTGAAAGTGAAAAGTGCCAGCATATACGTGGCTGGATTTTGGATAATATAGATTGGGAATGTGAAGTTAAAACTTTATTTAGGGATTTTAATGCTGGCTGTGGTCGTGGACCATCAGATGCTATAACATGGTTTTTTCAACATGTTGACGAAGGTATAATTCTTGAAGATGATTGTCTGCCCAATGAATCCTTTTTTAGATTCTGTGGTGAGTTGCTGAATCGGTATCGTGACAATGAACAGGTCTCTATAATATCCGGAAATAATTTTCAACCGATTCAACCTATGCCAATACAATCAGATTATTACTTTTCAGTATTCCCCAGTTCAAACGGTTGGGCTACGTGGAAGCGTTCATGGCAAGGTTTTGATTTTTATATCAATAATTGGCCTACAATAAATAAAAAGTCTCTTTCTGGTTTTTTATTTACAGAAAAAAAATATAGTATGTGGTGGTTGAACCATTTCCAATGGTTGTATAATAATAGACCAAATGATATGTGGGATTTTCAATTTCATTATCTATGTATGGTGCGCAAACAACTAGCTGTTATTCCGAGAGTGAATTTAGTGAAAAATATAGGGTACGGTCCCGATGCGACTCATTCACAGGATCCTAATAACTATTTTGCAAATGTACCCACTCATAACCTATCTTTTCCATTGATACATCCAAACTTTATTGATAGGAATATTGAGGCAGATATCTTTATACAAAGGACACTTTTTGGGGAGACTGAAATAGTTAGCTATTATAAAAAGTTAAAACGGTTTATTAAGAGTATTATTAGAAAGAAAATATCAAGGTGAAGCTTTCGATAATTACAATTAATCTTAATAGTAAAAAGGGATTGGAGAAAACGATTAATAGTGTTTTGATGCAATTATTCTGTGATTATGAGTACATTTTAATTGATGGAGATTCAAATGATGAAAGTCGTGCTACAATCTATAAATATACAGATAAGTTTGCTTACTGGGTATCTGAGCCCGATAATGGCATTTATCATGCCATGAATAAAGGCATTCGAGCCGCTAAGGGAGAATATTGTCTTTTTTTGAATTCCGGTGACTGGCTCGCGACACCTACAATCCTCGAAAACATATTTGCTAATAAACCGCAGGCCGATCTGATAGCGGGTGATGTCTATTTTTTTGACACATTGACGAATTCGATTAAATGGTTTGTCCCTTCACCTGACCGGATAACGGCCAAAACGCTCTTTTTAGGCACCTTGCCCCATCAGGCCACCTTTATTCGCCGTAGCTTGTTCTCTAAATTCGGGTTATATAATGAACAACTGAAAATTGCCTCCGACTGGCTTTTTTTTTTAGATGCATTATTACTCCATGGCTGTTCTTATCAGCATCATCCCGAGCCGGTGGCGTATTTCAACATGGATGGTATCAGTTGCAACCCTGTAACAGCATCGTTGCCCCGCAGGGAGCAACTATATATTCTTCGGCAAAAATATCCGCTATTCTTGCCTGATTATGACCAACTCGATCTGCTTGAAAAGCAAAGTCAGAGTTGGCTACAGAGTCGTGAGTACCGGGTTTATTGTTTTCTGGAGCATATCGGCGTTATTCGGGTCGGTATCTGGGCTCGTCGATTAAAACGATTCGTGCTTCGAATTTTTAAAACGGATCGATCCTGGTGAAATCACTTATAAAGAAACTTGCCCAACGGTTTGGATACGACATCCAACATTTGCCTACTGACCCCATTGTTCGGCAATGGCTTGATCTGATGCATAGTAACCAGATTGACCTGGTCTTTGATATAGGGGCTAATACCGGACAGTATGCCCAGCGGATTAGAGCGTTAGGATATCGTGGAGAGATTGTTTCGTTTGAGCCAATGGACGAGGCTTATCAGCAACTGAAGGGAAAGGCAAAATCAGATCCCCATTGGAATACAGTTCATACGGGTCTAGGCGATTACGACGGAACCGCCGTGATCAATGTATCCACCAACTCATACAGTAGTTCGATTCTGGATATATTACCCTTACACCTTGAGAGTGCGCCAGAATCCATCTATGCCAGGCAGGAGCTTATAACTGTAAAACGGCTGGACTCACTGATTGATCAATATTACAAACCCGGTAGAAACCTCTTTGTAAAGATTGATACCCAGGGTTTCGAGCGCCAGGTATTCGAAGGTTGCCTTAATTCTTTGGAAAAAATTAAGGGGTTTCAAATGGAGCTTTCGTTACAGCCATTATATAAAGGTGAAACCTTGATGCAGGAAATGTTAGATATTCTAAAACAATTTAAGTTTAAACTTAAATTGTTAGATAATGGACATCGAAGTGATAGAACAGGTGAATTACTCCAGGTTGAAGCCTATTTTTTTCGATGAGTAATTTGCCGAATGTCTCTATTATTACTATAAATCTGAATAACGGCTCAGGATTGCTTAAGACAATAGAGAGTGTTGTTAACCAGGTTTTTATGGATTATGAGTTTTTGGTGATTGATGGTGCTTCATCTGATGGTAGTGTTGATATTATTAAATCTAATAGTAATAGAATAACTTATTGGGTTTCTGAGCCAGATCGAGGTATTTACCATGCGATGAACAAAGGAATTGTTTATGCAAAAGGTAAGTATTGTCTGTTTCTTAACTCTGGCGACTGGTTGATTGATAAATATGTACTTGAAAGATGTTTTAAAAATACGCAAACCTCTGATTTATTGATCGGTGGGTGCCAAGTCTCAAAAAATGGCAGTATCGTGCATACATTTATGCCAACAAAAGAATTGACCTTGCAATCATTTTATCACGCAACAATTCCCCATCAAGCTACATTTATAAAAAAAGAGTGTTTTACTCAGTTAGGAAATTATAACGAATCTTACAAAATTCATGGTGATTATGATCTTTGGATCCGATCTGTTATCATTAATCATTGTTCTATAACTGCTCTAGATTGTGTCGTTGCTGATTACAATCTAGAAGGCATATCAAATACCCATGAAAATAGCCTTCAGTCACGAGAAGAAATTCAACAGATACTCCAACTGGCTTTCCCTAAACGAGTGCTGGCTGATTATGAATTCTGGAGAGTGAAATCGGACGAATTACGACTTTGGGAGTGGATAAAGTCAAAAAAAATACTATATGGGATAATTGCCTTTATTTATAACCGGGCAGTAGAGATAGTCTCGCTAAAACGAAAGCTTAAATTGCCTTAATGGATTCCTTTTAATGTTGGAGACACCCATATTATTAATCATATTTAATCGACCCGATACAACCCAGCGTATATTCGATATAATCCGGGTTGTCAAGCCCAAATATTTATTCATTGCTGCAGACGGTCCACGCCCCGATAACCCTACCGATATAGAGGCCTGCCGAGCAGCACGGGCAATTATTGAACAGGTAGATTGGCCATGTACAGTAAGAACCTTATTCAGAACTGAAAATAGAGGCTGTGGGCAGGGGCCTGCTGAAGCAATTACATGGTTCTTTGACCATGTTGAGGAGGGGATTATTCTAGAAGATGATTGCTTACCCACTGAAGACTTTTTTGATTTTTGCACGAAAATGTTGACTTACTACAGGGGGAGCCCAAATATATCAGTAATTAGTGGGACTAACCTCATGCTAAAATGGAAAAGTACTCGGCAACCTTATCTATTTTGTTTAACGGGTCCTACATGGGGGTGGGCAACTTGGAAAAGAGCTTGGCAGTATTTTGATTATAATCTTACTGAATGGGGCAATGAAAGTAATAGAGATATTGTAAAAAAATTACTGAGAGAAGTAGAATATAAATATTGGGGGACTATATTTGATGAATTGTATAAATGTAGACGTACGGATGTGTGGGATTATCAGTGGTATTTGGCTCGCTTGATTAATTGCCCAATTAGTATAGTACCAAGTGTAAATTTGGTATCTAATATTGGCTATGGAAAAGGAGCGACACACACAATATATAAATCTGCAATTATTGAAATGCCTATATTTTCGTATAGATATGATTTATTTTTTAGGGATATAGAGCTAGACAAGCTGTTTGATCGGGTTGTTTTTGAGAGGTTTTATAATCCAAATAAGAAGACATTGTTAAGGCGAGTTCTTATTAAGTTTTCTAGAGTTGTATTAGCTAAGTAATAGTACCATGCAGGTAGTTGTTATACCAATTTACAAAAAAGATTTAACCAATTTTGAGGTTAAATCTTTAAGGCAGTGCTATAGACTACTTGGTAAGTATAGAATTGTATTAGTTTGTTCAAATAAGTTAAATACATATTTATACGAAAAAGTATCAGAAGAGTGTGGTGTTGTGGTTTCAAAAGAGTATTTTAATGCAAGTTACTTTGAAAGTATTTCAGGATATAATAGACTTTTATTATCAATGGATTTCTACAAAAGATTTGACGGGCATATCTATATGCTTATTTATCAACTAGATTCATATATATTTAAGAATAACTTAGAAGAATGGTGTGGATTAAATGTTGACTATATAGGCGCTCCTTTAATTGGGGATTACGACAAGTATATATATGATCCATTAAATATGGTCGTTGGTAACGGGGGCTTTTCGTTACGAAAAATTTCATCGTTTGTTGATCGATTTTCGTATAAAAAAAGGCTGTTTTCTTTTCATGGTTTACTAGTTAAAAATGATGCACTTAATATTAGGAAGTTTTATAGACGAATCCCTCTAGCTTTTTTAATGTCGTTAGGGTATAGAAATTCATTTGGACATTATGCATCAAACTGGAGATATAATGAGGATGATTTTTGGTGCTCTTTTTTAAAGGGCACCCCGCTTGGATTGTCGACTCCCTCATTTTCTAAAGCAATACAATTCTCATTTGAACGCTTTCCGTCTATTTTATATCAGTTAAATAATTTCGAATTACCATTTGGTTGCCATGCATGGGAGAAATATGAGTATGAGTCATTTTGGGGAAAATATATTCATGTCTGACTTGTAGATAAATGTGTATTCTCCCCGTAGTATTTAGCCATTGAAAAGTAGAAAAGGTACCTAATCAATAGTTTACAATTAGGAAAAGTCAGTTTAATTAAGCCAATATTGTTGATATTTCAGGGGTACCTAGCCAGTGACCTCCATTTATAAATGAGCGCTTCGCTAATGCCTAGACCATAGGCTATATAGGTTACAAGTTGTCCCATATCAATCATTTTCAGTACGTTGACTTTGAAGGTTGCGTCGTAAATACTACGGTTTGTTTTTAGACGGCATCATCTTGCAAGTTAAGCAAGGCCATTCTGCCTTTTTATAAGACCCACCGCATGGATAAGGCAACAATACCATGATAAAACTCTCAATAATAACAATAAATTTAAATAACAGTGAGGGTTTAAGGCGGACCATTGAAAGTGTAATCTGTCAAACATATACGAACTTTGAATACCTTGTCATTGATGGTGGCTCTACCGATGGAAGTGTTGAGGTTATTCATGAGTACAAAGATAAAATCACGTATTGGATTAGTGAGCCTGATCGTGGTATTTATCATGCGATGAATAAAGGGATATTGCAGGCAAAAGGAGATTATTGTCAATTTCTTAATTCAGGAGACTATTTACTAGCGCCCAATGTTACGGAGCAAATGCTTTATGGCGTGCCTGATTCTAGTATTATATATGGCAATAAAGTTCGGGAAATTGCTGGTAGAAGAGTTGTAGAAAAGAGCTACGAAGGGCGTCAAATTACCTTGCTGGATTTATATACGTCAACCATATTTCATGCCTCTGCTTATATTAAGCGTATACTTTTTGATAAATATGGTTTATATGATGAAGGTTTAAAAATTGTTTCTGATTGGAAGCTTTATCTCATTGCTGTGGGTTTGAATAATGAAAAAACAGTATATCGAGATATTGATTTAGTGTACTTTGATGCGAATGGGATAAGTGCTAATAAGGAATTGGATAAATCCGAACGTGAAAAAGTTTTACATCAAGTATTGCCACATAGTATTTTGTTAGACTACCAGGAGTTCGCGGTAGAGGGGAGGATTGTTAGGCGTTTGAGGAAAAATAAGGTCATTTGGTTTTTTATTTTAAACATTTACCGTATAATTTTTAGAATTGATAAGTTAAAAGCTATTATGAAATGATTAAAAGAATGGTAATAAATTTGTTGGATAAGTTTGGGTTTATTGTTTTTACTAAAAAAACGATAAATAACTACAAGATCTCTCAAATAGAAGAGTTCCACTCTTCTCTTAAAAGTAAGGGTGATTATCTTAAAGCACATTCTAATGGTGGATTACGTGAAAAATTATTGTCGGAAAAGAAAACCAGATGGCTCGAAATAGGATGTGGTGGTACTTTCGATGATTATTTTACATATATTGACTTATTTCCTGAAACGCTAGTAACTGAGAAAGGACGTTACTATAGAATGGATATCGTTAATGCTACAGATACTTCGCTTAGTCGTCTTGGTAAATTTGATCTCATTCGATTACAACATGTATTTGAACACTTTACACCCGAATCAGGGCGTGCTGTTTTAGATAATTGTGCAAAGTTGCTCAATAAGGATGGTTATATACTTATATCAACACCTGATTTAAAGAAATATATTAGTTTTTATCTTTCTGGTAAAATTAGGGAGAATTATGACTGGGCTTTAAATCGAATTCATAAAGATAGTCCCAATAGTTTTTATTTCTCCATTTTTTCTCATAGCGTACCGTTTGAAAAACATGAGTGGTGTTATGATGCGGAGGGGTTGATTTATCAACTTGAACAATGTGGAAAGTTTAAAAATATTCGAGAGGTGACTTTAGGTGACGAGCTGGCTAATATTCCCTTTACACATAATAGGCCCAGTGAAGATGTCTGTGTTGTTGGTCAGTTGAGGTAGCACATTAACTATTTTTTTATGGTAGTCCTAAACTTGTAATGATAGATTGTACTGCATTACCACAAATCGGATTGAGTTAATATGTCGGTCGATTTTTTCGGAAAAAGACAAACTCAACCGAACTAACCGTGAAGTCCGTTGTCGGAGCGTGCAGAAAAACCGTTTGACATGATTCGTATGCTTTTTTTGTTCACTTGTGAAGGTTCACAACATTCGCTACAGTTTGCCGGTTTTGAGAATATTTAAAAAGTACATTATTGTAACTTTAAGTGTAGTGGTCCTATAGATACGCTACATTTGGAAAGGGGTTAAAAATAGCACAAAACTAGGTTTTTGCTTTCTTCTTTAGGGCATCGAGCTTCTTATCCCAATAGTACGATTGTTCTCGAATCCGTTCTTTTGCCGGATCGCATTTGGCAATGACTTCATCCCAGAACGGTGTTTCTGGCGACTTTCAGCAGCGGCTTCCGCAGGGGTTTTGCCATTTAGTGAACTGTGAGGTCGCTGGTAATTGTAGTAGAATTGCCATTCGCCGAGCCGGTCGTTCAAGTCGGGATCTTTCAGGTTAGCCGTCCGGTAAAATTCCTGTAGATCGGTTTGTTGACTGCGTTCTACCTTGCCATTTAGATGTGGGGAGCGGGGTTTGATCGGTCGGAACTTGATGCAACAATCTTGAAGCTTTTCCTGAAAAGAATAAGCGAAAAATTCCCGCCCGCGATCCGTCTGGATGCGTTGAATGGGATAAACAAACTGTTCGAGTACCCGGTCTAGAAAATCAATGGAGTTAGCTGCTGTTCTGCGCTTATAGGTGTATAGGATTTTAAAGCGGCTACAATCATCAATGGCTGTGTACTGATAGATTCCAGGGGCGATTTTACAAACATCCATTTGCACACGATCTCCAGGCACCGGACGAGAATAACGCGTGGGTGGTTGCTGTTTACGGTAGCGTTTAATGGGTTTTCGTTGATGCTTTTTGAGAATGCGGGCTACTGTTGAAGCGGACAATCGGATGTTATGCTGTTGAAAAAGAAGAGAGCAAATCCGGATTTTGCCTACGTTAAATGAGTCACGAATTTGAAGTACCAGATTCTCGACCTGGTTGTCAAACTTCTGATGGGCCAACCGATCAGGTCGGCGGGATCGATCCGACAATCCTTCGGTCATTTCACGCTTAATCCAACGTTGGAGGGTAGATCGGGCAATGCCACATCGACGAGCGGCTACGCTTACAGAGCCCACTTGTCGATACACCGCCAGCCAAGTTTGACGGGTTTGGACGGAAGATGCTATCATAGTCGAGAGATTGATCAACCGAAAATAGCATATTCCCAGAAACCAAAAACTACCTCAATTGTAGCGAATGTTTCGAACCATCACACTTAAGATAAGTCAAGTTTTTGATAAGTATCATCTGTAGCGCATCTATAGGACCACTACAGTTTACTAACTCATGCTGTTGCGTCGGGATAATCTGTTTGTAGGCATCCCAATCATCGGTGTGAAAGGTTGCTTTTTAGCGATACTGCTCAGGTACTGCCTGCCATAACGCCAAGGCACCAGCAGCCCCCCGATCACCGATGTGAACGGCAAGTACTTGACGCACTACCTTAAATTCATCATATTGATGATTTTTTATCAATTATTCAATTTTAATAGTTTTATAATAAATCATTATTTATGATGCCTCCCCCAGTGTTTTCTATAATTATACCTATATATAATGTAGAGTCATACTTGGATAGATGCCTTTTATCAGTAATTAATCAAGATTTTGATAATTATGAAATTATATGTGTAAATGATGGATCAACAGATAGATCATCGGTTATTATAAATAACTATGAGAAAAAAAACAATAATTTATCTATAATTAACCAATGCAATAAAGGTCTATCTGAGGCAAGGAATTCCGGAATAAAAGCATCGATTGGAGAATATCTGCTTTTCTTAGATGGGGATGATTTTTACAATAATGATTCCGTACTTTCCGCACTATTTAATAAAATTAAAATACATAAGTATGACCTAGTTTGCTTTAGGTCTAGTTTGTATTTCGAAGAGACCAACGAATCCTATGAAGATGATCCAGATTTTGTAGATTATCATTCTCCATGGGATTATTTAGATAAAAACATATTCGTTCAAAAAAATATGCATTTTGTTTGTGTGCCGCAACGCTGTTATAGAAAGGAATTTTTATCTAAAAATAAATTATTATTTAAAGAAGATATATTGCACGAAGATATTCCATTTTCAGTTTTGTCTTTTTTTTATGCAAATAGCTTTGCGGTAATGCCAGATCTATTATATGTATATAGAATTAGATCTAATTCTATTATGAGAGTGTTTTCTTTAAAGAAAATATTTGATTCTATTGGCATTGCAAATTTTCTGATTGAGTTCATCGATAAAAATAAGGAACATCGTGCGGTAAATAACCTTTATAAATACTTGGCTGGGTTGTATATTAATGCATATTTACAATTGAACAATAGTGGTAATACTAAAGAATTTAAACGCACTAATTCTTTAGTTAAGTTTCCTTTATTTTGGAAATCGTCTGTTACAATTAAGTTAAAATTTTATTGTTTTTTGATTTTAATTAACCCAAAACTGTTTTTCTTGGCAGTACAAATATTGGCTATAAGAAAAAGATATGCCTCCTAAGCTGATATGTTTAACTCCCGTTAGGAACGAGGCCTGGATTTTGGACGCTTTTTTGAAGTGTACAAGCTTATGGGCTGATTTTATTATTATTGCTGATCAGGGTTCTACTGATGGAAGTAAAGATATTGCATTGAGATATAAAAAAGTGATTCTAATAGAGAATAGTAATACATCAATGCATCAAGCGCAAGTAAGAAAAATGTTATTTGATGAGTCGAAAAAAATTAAAGGCAATAAAGTTATTTTTTCGCTTGATGCAGATGAATTCTTAAGTGGAGATTTTACTAATACTATTGGCTGGGAGTCTATTGTTAGTTCAAAAAATAGTAATATATTTTGGTTTAAATGGATTAATTTGTGTTACCCATATTCGGTTATTGATAAAAAGGAAGCTTGGATGTATTGGGCTTGTAGTGTAATAGATAACGAATGGGATGGTTTTTTTCCATATTTTTATATCCATGAATGGAGATTACCATATCCAAAAAAACGGGCCAATGAAGTATTTATTAATGATATTAAGTTTGTTCATTTTGCTCGGATCAATAAAAAATGTCAGCTAAACAAAGAGATATTCTATCAAGCTATTACTAAATACCATGAGCCAGATATTTGTAATACTACACTTTTTAGGTCTTATAATGATGAAAATAATTATACTACTTTTCCTGTTGACGAATCTCTCTTTTCTTATTACAAGAAAAGAGAGATTGATATTTTTTCTTATTTAAATATTGACGATGAAGGAGTGCATTACCTAGAAGAAGTAAATAAATTTATTAAAATTAAAGGGGTAGAATATTTTTCTGGTTTAAGTATTTGGAACGAAGATTTTTTGATAAAATATAATTTAAAGGATCCAAGGTCTTATTTAATTAAATTTTTACATTATTATTTGCAACTAACTCAAAAATATAAGGCAAACTTATCGATTAGGATTATCGACTATATACTTAAGAGCTTTAAGATATAAATTATATACATTAAACAAATGTTTTCAGTCATTATTCCGATATACAATAAGGCCGATTATCTACATAATTCAATATTAAGTGTTATTAATCAATCCTTTCCTGATTTTGAATTAATATTAGTAAATGATGGTTCGACTGACAATAGTATAAATATAATTTCAAATATAAGTGACCATCGAATAACTATTATAAATCAAGAAAACTTAGGTGCTTCTGCTGCTCGTAATAGAGGAGCAATTGAGTCTAAGTATGAATACTTAACTTTCTTAGATGCTGATGACTGGTGGCATCCAGATTTTCTAACTGAGTTAGTTAACTTAATTTTTAAGTTTCCTGATGCTATTTTGTATGGAACGAATTACTATTATATTAGAAGAGGTAAACGATATATTGAATATAAAGGCTTGCCTAGAAATTTCCATTCTGGATATATTGATTATATCTCTGTATATGGAAAAAGTTATTGTGCGCCTATAAATTGTTCATTCGTAGCTGTTAAAAAGATTTCTTTTTTAGAAAATGGTGGTTTCTGTTTTTTTTTGCACTTTGGAGAAGATTTTGACTTATGGGTACGGTTATCCCTAATTGGAAATATTGCCTACTTAAACAAACCTTTATCATATTCTAATCAAGATGTCAACCTTAATAACCGAGCTATTGGGGGATATAAGTTGTATCGTCCTGAGAACCACTTTATTTTTAACTTATCATACCTACAGCCTTACGAGCAACAACTTCCTAGTCTAAAAAGATTATTGGACGGCTTAAGAGTTCGTTCATTAATCCCCTATTATTTATCGGGGAGCTATTCATCTGAATTACTGGAGGTATTGTCTTTAGTTGATTTTAAATTACAGCCACCATTTTATCAGTTTGTATACCGTTTCCCGCTTTGGTCCGTAAAATTGTTTTTTACTATTAAAAGGCTTGGCTCAAGAGCGAAACACATTATTTATCGTATGAAAGTCCTATGAAGGTTGCTTATATGATTGGTGCCCTGGAACGAGGAGGAACCGAGACGTTATTGTTAGATACAATACGACAAGCAACTCCTGAAGGATTGGACTGTATACTTATTTATCGCAAAGGAGGGGCAATGCTTTCGGAGTTTATACAAACGGGGATAGTAATAGAGCATTTACCGATTCAACATCGGATTGATATCCTCTATGTATTCCGACTCCGAAGAATGTTGCTTAGTCATAGGGTACAAATTATTCATGCGCAAACACCTTTCGATGCATTTCTGGCGTATTGGGCTGTCATAGGAACGCAGATTAGCCTTGTTTTGAGCTTTCATGGATATGATTTCGGCTGGAGTTGGTTTGCTCATCGTATGCTCAAGTTTATAGTTAAGCGAACTGATGTGAATATTTACGTCAGTAACCACTTGCGAAATTACTATGTAGTTGCTTATTCTCTGTCCTGCTTTGACAAACAAAAAGTTATTTATAATGGCATTAATTTTGAAAAACTGGATGTTTCTCATTCGAATACCTTTCGGGAAGAGTTAGGAATATCTCCACCCGAGTTACTTATGGGGTGTATTGGTAATTTTGTTGCCGTTAGAGATCAGCTTACAATTTGTCGATTCTTAGATAAGTTACAGAAGTCCACTATTGATTTTAGGTTTGTTTTCGTTGGCTCCCGAAATTCATCCAATTCATTATATGATGATTGTGTAAAATTCTGCCGTGAGAATGGATTGTTAAATCGGGTCTATTTTGTTGGTTCTCGTCATGATGTTCCCAGAATTTTAAAAAATTTGGATGCTTTCGTCTACGCAAGCAATCACGACTCGTTTGGAATAGCGGTTGTCGAAGCAATGGCCGCTGGTGTGCCTGTTTTCGTAAACGACTGGCCGGTTATGCAGGAAATCACTGAAGGGGGAGGGGCTTACCTATATAGGACAAAGGATAGTGATGATCTATTAGAGAAAATAGTGCCTTTTTGCCAAAATAAACTTTCATACTTAGATAAGGCTAAAAAAAACGCCAGTTTAGTTAAGAATAAATACTCAATTCACCATCATGTCTGCCAGGTAATCCACCTATATAAATCAATTGTTTAGTATGAATGCTGTTAGGGCTCAATATATTCCTTTCTTTTTCTCGAGAAAAAGTGTTCTTACTTTCAGCTCTATTTTGGTTGTTACTTTCTTGATGTTTATAGCCCGTCCCTTAACTATAAGCTCGATTTTATTTAATATTGTTGAAGTGGTTTTATTCTTTTATCTTTCGTCAAAATTATCCAAAAAGTGGGCTAATGTTTCGGTTTCATTGTTTTCGAAACGATTGTTCAGGGTCGCTTTTTTAATTCGATTAATTTGGATACTCTTTAGCTACCTGTACTATAACGCTTTAACCGGTAAGCCCTTTGAGTTTGAGGCTGCTGATTCGTTTGGCTACCACAATGAGGCTGTTTGGTTAGTAGGTTTATTGAAGGACAGTAAATTCGATGTATATTTAGCGTATATTGGTACTAACTATTCGGATATGGGGTATCCGTTTTACCTCGGCATATTCTACTATCTACTTGGTGATGGAGTGTTAATACCCCGTATTTTAAAAGCTATTCTGAGTTCATATACCTGTCTGTTGGTTTACTACATTGCGCGCAATAACTTCAATGAATCGACAGGGCGGATGGCGGGTATCATGGCGATGCTGGTACCCAATCTTATTTATTATTGTGGTATTCACGTTAAGGAAACCGAGATGGTTTTTTTAACTGTCTGGTTTGTTTACCTGGCTGATCAGTTTATTCGTAGCCCCAAAGTATACCTCAGCAGTATTGTTGGTATTGTTTTAGTTGGAGCATCGGTTTTCTTTTTTCGAACGGTCTTAGCGGCTTGCTTGATTGGATCGGTGGGTGTGGCTACGTTTCTTACTTCTAGCCGAATTTCAAAAGGATATAAACGGGTAGTACTCGGTTTTTTGCTGATAGCTGGAGTTTTTTTTATCTACTCAACCCCTTTGGGAAAAACTATTGATGAATACTTGGCAGCGAGTGACGAGAACCTTACTTCTCAAATGAAGAATTACGCTACCCGGGAAGGAGGAGGGGAGAACCGGTTAGCGCGCTACGGATCGAGAAGTATTTTTCTGCCGATGATGCTGATAGCTCCTTTTCCTACATTAGTATATATCCCCGAACAACCAAATGCTATGATGCTGGGCGGGGCGCTGTTTACCCGTAATGTCTACGCTTTTTTCGTGTTGATTGGCTTGGGGACCCTTTTCAAGCGCAAAAAGCTACGGGCGCATATTCTTCTTCTAGCTATTACGTTCTCTTATATTTTCGTTCTGGCTTCGAGCGGTTTTGCCTTATCCGAGCGCTTTCATCTGCCGCTTGTCCCTTTCCTGTTAATTTTGGCTGCGTACGGTATTTCCCAGATGAATCGCAGCAATAAGAAATATTTCGTTCCTTATCTGATGCTGATATCTATAATTATTATCGGCTGGAATTGGTTTAAAGTGGCGGGGCGTTCGTAACAATCGTGCGTATCCTGGTAGTTTGTAGCGGAAATAAACCTGATTTCGATCTTCGATTGCATCAGGCGTTTATTTTTGATCAGGTAGAAGCGTTAAAACAATTCGATTCTACGCTTCAATTTGATTACTTCTTCATTCGCGGGAAAGGGATCAGGGGCTATCTCTCTTGCTTAAGTGAGTTGATTGATCGACTGGAGTCCAGGGTGTATAATGTCGTTCATGCCCACGTGACGATGCCGGCCCTGGTAGCGAATCTGCAACGGCGGGTTCCGGTCATCACTACCTTTCACGGATCGGATATCAACGTGCCTTGGTTGCGGGTGGTTTCGCTGTTTGCAGAATTGCTGAGTCACCGAACTATTTATATTAGTCCGAACCTTGCTAAAAAGGCGGTTTATACGAAGAAAAATAAACACGCAATTATTCCGTGCGGGGTCGATTTTGACTTGTTCAAACCCCGGCCCAAAGGGGAGAGCCGGCAACAGCTGGGGTTGGCCGACCATAAAAGATACGTGCTGTTTTCATCCGGCTTTACCAATCCGGTAAAGAACTATCCACTGGCGAAGGCGGCTATGGATCGGCTTCCGGAGGAGGTAGAATTGCTTGAACTGAAAAACTATACACGGGAGCAGGTTGCCCTGTTGTTCAATGCTGTCGATGTGGCCCTGATGACTTCGCATTCGGAAGGTTCTCCCCAATTTGTCAAAGAAGCGCTGGCCAGCAACTGCCCGGTCGTATCCACCCGCGTGGGTGATGTAGAATCGGTTTTGGGAGACCTCGCCGGGTGCTACCTCACCAGCTACGACGCGGCTGATGTAGCGGCCAAGCTTCAGCTGGTGTTGCAAAACCCAAGACCGATTTCGTCGCGCGAGTCCGTGCGACGGTTTGATAATCGGTTGATTGCCCAGCAGGTCTGGCGAGTGTATCAGCAAGTACGATGAGCACGAAAACCGATATAGTCATTATCGATTACGGCATGGGAAATCTGCGTTCGGTGCAGAAGAAGTTCGACCGCTTGAAGGCCCCCGTTCGGATTTCGTCAGACTGGCGTGAGATTGCCAAAGCCGGGAAGCTGGTCTTGCCCGGGGTTGGGCATTTCGCCAGCGGTGTTAAAAAACTAAAAGGATCCGGTATCTGGGAAGTTCTGAATCAGAAGGTACTGGGCGAGCGGACGCCTATTCTGGGTATTTGCCTGGGAATGCAGTTAATGGCACGGTTTAGCGAAGAAGGAGATGCCGAAGGACTCGGCTGGTTCGATGCAGATGTCGTGCGCTTTGCCGTGAGCGACGACCTGACGTTTAAGGTGCCACATATGGGCTGGAATAACGGTGAGCGGACCCGGCAATCGGCCTTGCTTACCGATGTGCCCGAACAGGCTCTTTTTTACTTTGTCCATTCATACCATATGGTTTGTCGGGACCCGCAGGATGTGTTGACAATGACGACTTACGATTATCCGTTTGTCTCAGCCATTGAAAAGGGTACGCTGTACGGAACACAGTTTCATCCCGAAAAAAGCCACGATTGGGGTGAGAAGTTGATGGCCAATTTCATCCATGTTTAGACCACGCGTTATTCCGTTATTGCTCTTAAAAAACAAGGGGCTCGTCAAGTCGGTCAAATTCAAGGATTATACCTATATCGGTGACCCCATCAATGCGGTCAAGATCTTCAATGACCGCCGGGCCGATGAACTGTTGTTACTGGATATTATAGCCACCAAAGAAGGGCGTTGCATTGATCTTGATTTTGTGCGGCAGGTTGGCGATGAGGCCAATATGCCTTTCGCGGTAGGCGGAGGCATTCGGCGACTGGATGAAATCCGCAACCTGATCAAGGCCGGAGCCGAGAAAGTGGTTATCAATTCCTTCGCCATCAAAGAACCGCACTTTATTAAAACCGCATCGGAAGAGTTTGGCAGTTCGACCATTGTGGTCTCGATCGATATCAAGAAGAAATTTTTAGGCAAACAACAGGTCTACGCTGAAGCAGGCAGCCGCCCCACCGGACTCGATCCCGTTGCCTGGGCGCAACAGATGGAAGCCTTTGGCGCGGGCGAACTGATTGTTACGTCCATTGAGCACGATGGAATGATGCGGGGGTATGACCTGAAATTGATTCGCGAGTTATCGGCGGCCGTACGCATTCCGGTGGTGGCGGCCGGTGGAGCGGGTTGTTTAGCTGATTTGAAGCCCGCTATTCAGTCGGCGCACGCTTCGGCGGTGGCGGCCGGTTCACTCTTTGTGTATCATGGTCCCCGAAAGGCGGTTTTGGTAAACTACCCCAACCCCGAAGCACTGGTAACCTTATTTAGCTAATCAGCCATCGTTATTCTATCCCTTTTTTATTAGAGAACAGATCAATCATGAAAGTTTGTGCAAAAGGTGTGTGGGATGAGACGATTCCCGGAATTGTATTCGATGAAAACGGGGTGTCGAACTTCTGCCGGCTGCAGGAGAAGATGATGGCCGATTACCCAAGAGGAACGCAGGGGCAGGCCGATTGGGAGAAGCTGGTCGTTGAAATGAAAGCGGCCGGTAAAAACCGGCGCTACGATTGCATCGTGGGTGTCAGTGGCGGTGTCGATAGTTCGTATCTGCTGCATCTGGCCCACCAGTACGGTTTGCGGCCCTTAGCGGTCAATCTGGACAATGGCTTTAACAGTGAAATTGCGGTTCAGAACATTTATAAGGTAACGTCCAAACTGGGCATCGACCTAGAAACGTATGTAATCGATTACGAAGAGATAAAAGACCTGCTCAGGGCGTATATGAAAGCGGGCATGCCCTGGATCGATACGCCGACGGATCTGGCCATTAAAGCGACCATGTACAAAGTAGCGCGTTCGGAAGGGATTCGCTATATTCTGCGGGGCAACGATTTCCGGTCGGAAGGGAAACAGCCGAAAGAATGGACCTATGCCGATGCGAAGCAATTGCGGTTTATTCATCGGCGGTTTGGTGCTGGTGTTCCCCTCAAAACCTATCCGTTGCTAACCCTATTTACGCTGGTCTATTCGGGCCTGGTTCGGGGAATCAAGGATATCAGGCCGTATTATTACCTGGCGTATAAAAAACAGGACGCTAAACAGTTGATGATGGAGCTTTACGACTGGCAGGATTACGGCGGGCACCACCACGAAAATCTTTTCACCAAGTTCTCTATGGCCTACTGGCTGCCCCGGAAGTTTGGTATCGATAAACGGAAGATCAACTTATCGGCCCAGGTACTCAGTCAGGCCATAAGCCGGGAAGAGGCTCTGGCGCAGTTACAACGTTCCTTTGCGACCGATGAGGAATTAGAACTCACCCGGGCTTACGTCCAGAAAAAGCTGGACCTCTCCGACCAGGAGTTTCAGCAAATCTGGACCGCTCCGGCTAAAAAAATATTCGATTACCCTTCTCATTATGAATTGATTTTTAACTCAGTCCGACGGCTCCGACCACTGCTGAAAAAATTATACGCCTTTACACCGATGTCGGTATCGGCCAACGCAATGCTCGACGCCAAACCTCAACGCTCGTGAATTTGCTGTTCGGGCATAGACCAATTATACTCTACCTAACCCGAGGACCATTGAAGACAAATCCCGACTACCAAACCGTGTTTCAGAGTCTTGCCTATTCATGAGTACGTCCAATCGGTATCAGTTTTTTAGTGCAGTTACACTTGATCAGAAGACGGAAGAGCAGATTACCTCATTCCTGGCAGATTGTCAGGGCTTTCATTATTTCCAGTCCCCTTATTTTTTTAGAGTTTCGGAGGTATCGAAGAGACTGACTCCGTTATATCTGATTGCCAAAGACGAAGACGAGGTTTGTGGAGTGATCTTATTGATTCGGCAAGTTCAGTCAACCCTGCCCATACTTTCATTCCTCTCCAGTCGACTTATAATCTGGGGGGGGCCTGTGGTAAAAGACAATTCCCCGGAAATTTTAGAAGGTTTACTCCGGTATTATCTGACACATCATCCGATTGCCATCTACACCCAAATACGAAATTTAACGGATACGGAACCGTATAAAAATTCGTTTATCAGGGCGGGATTCCAATATGAAGAACATTTGAATATCCTTGTTAATCTGATTCATTCAGAAGAAGATCTGTGGAAAGATGTTGTCACCAAACGACGCAATCAGATCAGGCGAGCCGAGAAAGAAGGTTGTACGGTTCAACAACAAGTCGCGTTGCCGACCTTACGCACCTGTTATGCGATCCTACAGGAGGTGTATCGGCGCACCAAAATTCCCTTACCCGATTTTAGTCATTTTGAGTCGCTATGGGCTCTTTCCAATGAGCGGGCTGGTTTACGTATCTTCACGGTGAGTTGGGAAGGTCAGATTATTGGGTGTATGCTCTGTTTAGCCTATGGGGACTGGCTCTTTGATTATTATGCCGGCGCCTTTAGCAACTATTATAAAAAGTTTCCGAATGATTTGCTGCCCTGGGCAGTCTTTAAATGGGCAAAACAGAACGGTTTTACGCGATTTGACTTTGGAGGGGCTGGCAAACCGGGTGTGCCCTATGGTGTCAGAGACTATAAACAGCAATTTGGGGGCGAATTAGTCGGTTATGGGCGCTACGAGCGAATGCATTATCCGCGTTTGTTCCGAATGATTAAGAAAGGTTATCGTATCTGGCAACGGTATTCCGAATGATTCCACGGTTTAGTTATTCTTTTTCGATAGGCGAGTTTTGGGATTCTCTGAAGAGCTTAATACCTCGCGAAACGACCAGCACAGATTGTTTTCGTGAATTCTTCCCGTCGGCAGCTGTATATGAAATTTCAAGTGCCAGGCTGGGTATTCAATATGCCTTGCAGGCGTTTCAATTGAAACAAAAAGCCAGGATTGGGATACAGCCATATACCTGCTCATCAGTCATGGCAGCTATTACAGCTGCTGGCTTCAGGCCGGTATTTATTGATATAACCAATGAGTTGACGCTTGACTGTGACGATCTTGAAAAAAAGGTGAATTCACTGGATGCGCTGATTGTGACTCATACGTTTGGTATTGCAGCCGATATTGATCAGATCAAAAAGAAAGCAGGGCATTTGCCAATTATTGAAGATTGTGCCCATGCCTTTCTTAGCCGATATAAGGGCATTCCGGTAGGGCGTTTTTTTGATATAGCCGTGTTTTCTTTTGGCTATGGAAAGTTCCCAACCTTAGGCCATGGCGGTTTGCTGGTTGTTAACAACAAAACCTATCAGTGTCACATCGCCGAAAAAATAAATCAACTGAAACCGCCTACAACCTGGGCCGAGCTAGCTTTTATTGGCCGGCGGCTGACTCATTCATTAATTTATTCGAGAATAGGATATCGCACACTTCATGTGGTACTAGGCCAATATATAGCGAATAAAAATAAACGTATTCAGTCAAGTGCCTTTATTGAAATTCAGCCGTTTAAGTCTGTGCAGCTTATGCTTAGAAAAAAATGGAAATTTTTTACCACCTGGTCCCTAGCCCAACAACAAAATGCTTTACTAATTCACAATTCTGTTTCATCTCTCTCTAAAAGTATATATATAATAAATAAGCCTGGAAATTGGCTAGGTGTTGTTTTGTATTGTGAGGATAGAGATCATCTGTATAGATATTTAATTCAACAAGGTATAGGCGCGGGTAAGCATTTCCAATATGCTATGGCTTGGGCCACTACGTTTGGCTATGTGAACGGCTCCTGCCCAATGTTTGAAAAAATCGTTACCCAAATACTTACTATTCCCTGTAACCATCGGCTGCGAAAAAAAGATTTGCACAAAATCAAGCATGCGTTGGCCATATATATACCGGAGTTATTTTATGAAAAAGAAGAAAATACTGATTGATATTAACCACCCGGCTCATGTGCATTTATTTAAAAACTTCATCGCTGAAATGCGTCAGAAAGGACACCTGATAATCATTGCGGCTAAAAATGTTAAAGCTATTAAAGATCTACTGAGGTCGTATGAGTGCGATTACATTGATATGGGGTCTAAAAAAGATCAAATGGTTGCTAAATATTTTTATGAGTTTATTCATGTACTAAAACTGTTGTTTGTTGTCATTGCACATCGGATTGATTACGGCATTGGGGTCTCTATGGCTTTACCAATGGTTTCGAAAGTAACCACTATGAAATCTTTTGCTTTGGATGATGACGATTTAACAGTTACGCCCTTATTTGGCAAAGCGGTTTCATTGGCTACTGTAATTTTAACCCCTCATTCACTGGCCTTTGAAGACCGGGGAAAGGCTCACATTTGTCATCAAAGTTATCATGAATTGGCTTATCTGCACCCGAAGCGGTTCAAGCCAGACCCATCGGTATTACAGGAGTTAGGCATGGCACCTGGTGATACGTATTTCATTCTACGATTTAATGCATTTAAAGCACACCACGATACCGCTGCGGTTGGCCTATCACTGGAGCAGAAACTGGCGCTGGTCAATTTGCTTAAACCGTACGGGAAATTGTTTATTACAACAGAACGAGCTATAGAGCCTGAATTGGAAATGTTTCGGCTCCCGGTTACTCCTGAAAAAATTCATACCCTAATGTATCATGCAACACTCTTCATTGGTGATAGTCAAACCATGGTTTCTGAAGCGGCTTTATTAGGTACACCGTCTGTTAAACTGAATTCCTTTGCCGGACGACTGTCGGTACCGAATGAAATTGAAAATCGGTATGAACTCTGTTATTCGTTTCTTCCCCGCGATTTTGAAGCGATGCTTCAGAAAGTCAGCGAGCTATTAGCTATGAAGGACTTAAAAAATGTCTGGCGTTATCGACAAGAAACGATGCTGGCGGATAAAATTGACCTGACTTCATTTTTAACCTGGTTTGTTTCAAATTACCCGCACAGTTATGCTCAAATGAAAAGTAATACAGCTTGCCAATATAGTATTTAAGGGGGCTTAAAATAGATGATTATTTAGGAGGATCAAATAGAATGTATAAGGTTATAGAGGTGTGAATTAACTTGTAATGAATCCTATCTCCTTTTTATGAAAGAAGGCCTGCACCAGTTCTGGGGTTTCCGCCAAATGTTTAATTTGACTAAGAACCGCTGTGGTTAGCTCTTCCAAG
>NZ_JBHSMA010000020.1:0-31112 GCF_042655385.1 Larkinella bovis
CGGGGCGGCCCGTGCCGGCATATGATAACAAGGTGACACTCGACTTTTCTCGCCCTGGTAAACCCACTGATAACCCATTTATTGACGGGGCTGCCCGCGCAGTCATTTAATGGGAGTTTTCGGGATGCGTGTTTAAACGCGCACTGGTTTTTGTCATTGGAAGACGCTCGAGAAAAAATTGAAGCTTGGCGACAGGAGTATAACTCATACCGCCCGCACAGTTCGTTAGGAAACCTGACGCCTGACGAGGTGGGAAAGGGGAAGAAAATTAAAGAAAAAGAAAGCCTGATTTTCTAGTTTTGGCTGTCCAAGATTTGGGTCAAGGTCAAAAATGAAGAAACTCTAATTGCTACTGTCTGAGATTTGGGGTACTTACAATAGAAAAATAATGTTCATTTCCAAAAACAATTTAATACTTCACAATCTTCTTCCTGACCACCTGCGTCCCAATTCGGACCTCAACCAGATAAAGCCCACCGGCCATCGTTCGCAAATCCAGATTTCGCTCAAAACCGTCGTCGGTTTTCTGGAATTGCTGTTTCAGCACTTCGACACCAGCCACGTTGCGGACCGAGACCGTCAGCACACCCCGGCTGCTGTTGCGGAAGGATAAGGTCGTCAGCCCGTCGCTGGGGTTGGGCGTAATCATCAAGGCCTGATCCGGCTGGTTGGTCGGCACTTCCGTCACCGTTCCCGGACGGACAAAAATCCGGGCCGTTGCCGTGGTGCTGCACAAATCCAGCCCCGAACCGGTGACGGTGTACGAGGTAGTGGCCGTTGGGCGGGCGATGACCTGCGCCCCCAGCGTGGTACTCAGATTCTGGCCGGTCCAGCTAAAGATACTGGCCCCCCGGGCGTTGAGCGTCACGGCTTCGCCCGGCCCTACAAACTGCGACGAGGCCGTGATCTGCACCGACGGTTTCATTCCGACATTCGCCGTAATATCGTGCGACACGTTCAGCCCCTGCCGGATCCGGTACCGCTCCCATTCCCCGGCCGCATTCTGTTCCCAGGATGTACCCGTCAGCGATTCTCCGTCTCGGGTCGTGACCAGCGCCACCGTATCACCGGCTACGTAATTCAGGGCAATCCCAATATGGAACGGCAACCCACTCAGCGGCACGTTTCGCTCAAAGACGACGTTCGTCGCCCGGTTATTCGCCACATCGTCCAGAATGGTCCGCAGCGGAACATCCTTCGTTTCCAACACCGCCCCCGGCCCACTCTGAAAACCGCGGGCGTTCCAGACCATAACGGTCACCACAGCTTCGGTTTCGGCCCCTTTGGCGGCCTTTGCTACCCCAAACCGGAGCGAGGCTGCGTGCATGTTATTATAACCCAGCGAGTTTTCAAAGAATTCGGAAACCGCCCTGGTTTTCCGGCTATTTTGTCCGGCCACATAACCGGTTCCGCCGGGTTGTCGCAAGACGGTTCGCGTCCCGCTGAAATTGGTTTGATCGGCGCATAAACCGACATTCAGCACTTCGATGTATTGCTCCCTCACCACCGGAGCCGATGATCCGGCTGAATTGGCCGTCACGAGGGTGACCTTAAACTTGCCCGCCGTTGCATACGTCACCACCGGGTTCTGCTCCGAGGAGGTCGAGGGCGACCCACCTTCAAACGTCCATTGCCAGCTCGTCGGGAAATTGGTCGAAAGATCCGTAAAACGCACCTGCGCGCCTAACAGGACTTTCACGTTTTCGGCCCGGAAGTTGGACGTGGGACGACTCACCACGGACGTACCGCAGACATTGGAATTGACCAGGTTAGCCCGCCGAACGGCAAATTGCATCACCGCCCGCATCCGGGTTTTCTGGCCCCTGGTAAAAACATTGAAACAAGCATCGTCGGAATAATCCATGTAATTCTCCACCATGTTGGTTCCCCCGCAGCTCACCCGGCCTTTCATACATCCCCGGCTTTCGGATGCCTGCGTCGGGGTGTCGTCGACAAAGTCGTTTCCGCAGTTGGCATCTCCCCAGATGTGGATCAGACCCAGCCAGTGGCCCACTTCATGGGTCAGTGTCCGCCCGAGGTTATACGGAGCCTGCATCACCGGGAAATTGCCTTTTTCAGCGTTTCCGAACGATTGATACCGGATTACGACCCCATCAGTACTCCCCGCTCCCATGTTGGGGCTGAGGCCCGTCAGCGTCGATTGGCTCGGAAACTGGGCGTAACCCAGCAACCGGTCGTCGGTGGGGGCAAAATCAACGACCCAGATGTTGAAGTATTTTTCGGGGTCCCAGTAGGTATTCGGTTTCAGAACGCCGTCGATATCGGCCTTGCTCCAGCTCGACTTCCCGAAGTTGGAGGCCCCGTTGATCCGGTCGATTCCGCGTTCGGCCATCGTGCCGCCGGAAGGATTGATAGCCGCCAGGCAGAATTCGATTTCGATATCAGCCCCATTCGGGTTATCGTTAAAACCGCGGGTTCCGACTTTCCGGCGGAAGTCTTCGTTGAGCGTTTCCAGCTGCGATTTCACCTGCGCTTCGCTGATGTTCCGCCCCGTTCCGACGGTTTCACCGGCATGGACAACGTGCACAATCACCGGAATGGTCAGCACCGCGTCGGCCAGTCGGCCCGTCCGTTCGAGCTTCTGGATTTGTTCGATCCGTTCCTGGAGTGTTTTTTCAAAAGCCGCCCGAGTACCCATTTCGGTGGGGAATTTAGCCCGGATAGCGCTGTCCATCTGCATGGTAGCGCATTGCTCCCGCGCCGGTTGGCTGGCCAGTTTCTGCCAGGCGGGAATGTTCTGGGCGACCAATGTACTGAGCGTACACGTCAGGGCGCCCAGGGAAAAAAGTATACGTTTGAACATAAAAGCAAAACAATTTATCCAGGGCTCAGCGGGTCAATCCAGACAACCGGCGCTACTCCGCTTAGCACCTTCTATTTGGTCGTGGAATTAAACGTGAACCGGTAACTGGCGTCGATATCCGGAAAAAAATACTCTACTGTCAGCGACGTTTCGGTCAGGTTCCGGACCGTCCAGGGGAATTTGCCTCCCAGCAGCGGAATGACAAATTCCAGCGACGCATTGCCGTTGATGAGCGTCCAGGTGTCGTCGAAAATCACGTCCGGTTCACTCGTGTCGCATTTGGACGGACCGTTCGTATATTCGAATTTATGATCGCTATTGGCGTAAAAAACGTACTGATCGTCGGCTTCGCAGGATGCCATAATGGTCTGCACGTTCTGGACACCATCGGATTTTTTGTTATCAAAAATCTGGAAAGACACCATTCGCCAGGCTTTCTTTTCCGTCCCGGTCAGTAACTGGCTATAGGTGACGGGTTTAGGCTCAAGTTTTTCCGAGCAACCGGCAAATAATGCCAGCAGGGCCATCGGAACAAGGAAAATTCGTACGAATGCTTTCATAAGTTAGACCCATTTGCAGACCGTCTGGCCCGTCATTTTAGCGATATCGATTCGTTTCTGCAAAACCGCTTTACTGCGGAATATATGTCAACGGGATTGTCAATAAAGTGTCTTTCGTGGCCCCATCCGGCCGCACTTTCAACCGAACGTTCAGCGAAATTTGCCGGTTTTGCGGATTCCAGGAACCCACGCCACTGATCGTATCCCGCGGAGCCGCCAGCTCGGAATTCGATTGCACCGGAATCGTCAGGGAATTATCGCCGTTGTCGGTAAAAGTCAGGGTGGCTTTAATGGCTTCAAAACTAAAAAGCCCGATGTTCCAGTTGGTCACCGTATAGGTTTTACAATCCGTGCTGACAATATCAATATCTTTCACCGAAACCGACTGATTACCAACCCGCAGCGTCCCGGTATAGGTTCCACTCAACAGGCAGTCGTCCTGAATGGTAAACGTGAGATTTTTCCCAAGCAAACCCGCATTTCCCAAACCGATCTTTAAGGTGGAGGGCTCCACATCGGTCAGGGTAAAGACAATATTCTGCGACTCCAGAATGTTGTTGGCGTTGTTGATCAGCCGGACTTTGATTTCCCCAAAGCTCTGTTTGGCCGGAATGGTAACCGTTCCCTTCGTGCCTTCGATCGAAAAATCTTTTCCTTCGCGGGCGGTTCCGGCAATGGTATAATGCACGGTAATCGGCTGATCCAGCTGCGGCCCGACATGATGGACCCGCACCGAAACCACCTTGTTGTAGCTTTCCTTGTAGGTCAGGGAGGAATCGGTAAACCGCACAAAGTAGGGTCCCTCAAAGGTGCGGTCCAGGTCCTGTTCTTCGCAGGCCACCACCACCCAGCCGATCGTCAGTACCGTTAAAACCGCTACTATGTATTTAAGATATCTCATTATGATCCAGATTCAACTCAAGTCAGGGTTCCGTTAACGCTTAACTTATCATTTTTAACTGTCAGTAGCCCGGGTTCTGGGCGTCCTTCAAAGCGGGGTTTCGCTGGATTTCGCCCTGTGGAATCGGCCAGCGTTCGTACTTGACATTCCAGTTGGGCGAAAAAGCCGACATGACCGCCTGCACCCGGCCGGTCCGGATCAGGTCAAACCAGCGGTGTCCTTCGAACGCCAGTTCATACACCCGCTCCCGTTCGACGGCCGATAACACTTCGGACTGGCTCGTAGCGGCCACATTCGGGGCTTTCGCCCGCGCCCGCAACACATTCAGGTCGGCAATGGCTCCGTTGGCGCCGGTCAGCTTATTTTGCTGAGCCCGTGCCTCGGCCCGAATCAGGTACATTTCCGCCAGCCGCATCAGCACAATGTTGTTGTTATCGTTGTCGGCCGTGCCGTATTTCTGCACCGTCCAACCATTATCGTCGCCGTTGAGATTCGCCGAGTTGAACGAAATCGTCGCCCGACGCGTCCCGGATTCCGTCGAAGCCAGCAACAAAATGACCTGATCGGACGGAATCACTTCCCGGCGACCCAGGTAAAGATTCGTGAGCGAAAAAGCGCCGGTTCCCGGATCATCGGTCAGTGCGTAACCCACTTCCAGAATCGACTCCTTCGTAAAGTCTTTGTTGACGATGTCTTCAAAATTAGGCTCCAGCGCGTAGACCTTCGCATCGATGACCTGCGTCGCGTATTGCTCGGCCTGCGCCCAATTTTTCTGGTACAGATAATACCGCGCCAGCATCGCCCGTGCGCTGATTTTATTGGCGTACGTCCCGTTGACCACCGTAGCCGTCGAACCGGGTTCAATCGAGGCCAGGTCAGCTTCGGCGGCCTTCCAGTCTTCCAGCACCAGCGCCAGAATGTCGGCCTTGGCGGTTTTCGGGATGTTGCGGTTAGTGGCCTGATCGGTCGTTGTCACTTTCGGAATATCACCGTACGTATTGGCCCCGATGAAGTTGGCGTAACCGCGCAGAAATTTCATTTCGGCCATCACCTGCTTCCGGGTTGCCTCGGGCACACCACTGACCGTCGGCAGCCGTTCCAGAATAAAATTGGCGACGTAAATGGTCCGGTACAGATTGCTCCAGAGCGAAGCCACGACCCCGTTGGAAGGAGTGATCTGCTTGGTTCCAAACTCCCGTTCGTCCGTAAAGGTCCCGTTGTGGCGAATGTAGTCGGCCGTAAAATCGCCGGCCATCATATTGGATGCAGCCATGCCCCGAAGAGCCGCATAGGCACCAATCCGGGCCGGTTCCACGTCGGCCGGTTCGTTCAGCACCAGGTTATCGACCAGCAGGTCCACCGGTTTCGGTTCCAGAACGGTGGTGCAGGACGCCAGCCAGGCCGTCGCCAGAATAGCGGTATAGCGAAAGAATCGTGTCATAAATTTAAGGTGATTCCCACCATCAGGGTTTTATACTGCGGCAAGGTGAAAAAATCGATGCCCTGAGCCGTTGTCGAGCCATCCAGGGTGCTCACCTCCGGGTCCGGCCCACTGTAGCGCGTCCAGGTCCAGACGTTCGTGGCCGAAGCAAAAATGCGGGCGTTGGAGACAATCCGGAACCGATCGACGTATTTCTTGGGCAGATTATAACCCAGCGATACGTTTTTCAGACGCAGGTACGAACCATCTTCCAGAAACCGGCTACTGTGGTAGTTATTATACGTATTCTGGTAAACATAGCGGGGTACGCTGGTAATATCACCCGGTTTTTGCCAGCGCTCCAGGGCCTTCCGCGATTGGTTGCTTTGCAGATCCGCGCCGGTATTGACGGAAGTCACACTCGTAAAATTCAGGATTTTGTTGCCGTAGGAGCCCTGAAAAAAGACGTTCAGATCGAAGCCTTTGAATGAAAACCGGTTGGTAAGTCCGCCGAAAAGCTTGGGCTGGGCGTTTCCGATTACCTGACCATCATCGCTCGTAATCCGGCCATCGCCGTTCTTGTCGTCGTAAATGGCGTCGCCCGTGGCCGGATCGACGCCCAGGAACTTCAGCCCCCAGAACGAACCCAGTGGTTCGCCCTGCAGCACCACATTCGTACTCCCAACCCCGTTGGCCGAGTACCCACGGAACAGCGGGCCATCGTTGGCTAACTCGACTACCTTGTTGATGTTACGCGACAGATTTATATCGGTATTCCAGCGAAAACCGCCCCGGTCGAAATTGACCGTTGAAACCATCAGTTCAAGCCCCCGGTTGGATATTTTCCCGATATTTCCCTGCACCGTTCCAAAACCGGTGGTCGACGGAATCGGTTGCGCGAACAACAAGCGGTCAGTCAGGTTATCGTAGGCATCGATCGAGAAAGAGAGCCGCCCGCTGAACAGTCTGGCATCCAGCCCAATGTTGGCTTCGCGGGTCCGCTCCCACTGCAAGGTCGGGTTCGCCAGGGCATCTGGCCCTAAACCGGACGCCCCGCTGTAGGTGACAGCGGCCCAGGTTCCCAGAAACTGGTAATCGCCAATCCGCTCGTTACCCGTAAAACCGTAGCTGGCCCGTAGTTTCAGATCATCCAGAAACCGGTAGGATTCCAGGAATTTCTCCTGCGAAAGCCGCCAGCCCAACGAAACCGAGGGAAACAAACCAAACTGCCGGTCTTTCCCGAAACGGGAAGAACCGTCGTAGCGGGCCGTTACCGTCGCCAGGTATTTCTCGTCGTAATCGTACCGGAATTCGGCAAAGGTCGAGATCAGGCCGCTTTGCAGGTAATTGGAAAACCCGTTATCGACAATCCCCGCCGAGGTAATGTACGTAAAATCGTCACTCGGAAACAAACGGCCCGTCACGCTCCCGGAGCGTTCCTGCCGTTGCAGAATTTCCAGTCCCGCCAGCGCGTTAAACCGGTGTTTTTCGTTCACCAGGAAATTATACGTCAGGGTATTGGTATTAATAAAAGTCGTGTAGGTTCCCGATGTATAGACGCCGTACCCCTTCCCTCCGACACCTTGCAGATACCCGCCAATGGCGGTGGCCGACGACTCAAACTGGTCTTCCGTTACCTGGTTGTAGTCGATGCTTACTTTCGAGCGGAACCGCAGGTTCTGGAGCAGTTCGTATTCGGCCCATAAACCGCTCAGGATTTTAACCGTATAGGTATCAAACCGGGGTAGAAGCGCCTGGGCAACCGGGTTGAAGTTCGGAAAACCGGCGTAGTTCGGATCACTGGGGCCGTAGAGCTTTCCCTGTTCGTTGTAGGGCGAATAAAACGGCAGCGATTTTACGGCGCCGGAATAGACCCCATCCAGGAAGTTGTCGCCCTTGACGCGTTTGTTCAACGTGCGCGCCAGCGTAATATCGGTTCCGAAGGACAGCGCCGAGTTGGCCTTGTGGTCGAAACTCAGCTTGCCCGACATCCGGGTAAAGCGGTTGTTCAACTGAATGCCTTCCTCATCCCGGTAGTTGCCGCTGAGGTAAAAATGGGTCTTTTCATTGCCGCCACTGGCCGAAAGCTGGTATTGCTGATAGACGCCCTTCCGCAAAACCGCATCGACCCAGTCGGTATTGACGCCGTCGGTAACGCCTTTGATCAAGCCCATTTTATCCGGATCCTGTCCCGCATTGATGACGGCTTCGCGTTGCAGTTCCAGCAGTTCGGCTGAATTCAGGAGATCGGGCCGTTTCACAATTTCCGTCATCCCGCGCTGCACTTCGGCCACAAAGGTCGTTTTCTGATTGGCTTTTCCCTTTTTTGTCGTAATCAGAACCACGCCATTGGCCGCCCGTGACCCGTAAATGGCTTTGGCCGACGCGTCTTTCAAGACCTGAATCGACTCGATGTCGTTCGGATTCAGCAGCGAAAATGCATTATCGTTCTGGCCGCCGAAATCCCGCGACGACAGCAATCCGTCTTCCACCGGAACGCCATCGACAATGAACAACGGGCGGTTGCTGGCCGAAATGGACGTGCTGCCCCGCACCCGGACGGTAATCCCGCCCCCCGGTGTTCCCGACGACTGGGTTACCAGCACACCGGCGGCCTGCCCCTGCAGCGCCTGGTCAAAACTGGCGACCGGAATTTCCTTGAATTTATCGCTGGTTACCGAAACCATCGACCCGGTGATATCTTTTTTCTGCACCGAATTATACCCGGTGACAACCACCTGCGCCAGTTCGTTGACGGCCTCGACCATCCGGACGTTGATCACGGAGCGGTTGTTGATTGGAATCTCCTGGGTCACCAGGGCGATGGACGAAAACGTCAGGATACTCTTGTCATCGGGGACATTGATGGTGTAATTACCATCGGCATCAGTGCTAACGCCGACAGTGGTTCCTTTCACCACGACGTTCACGCCGGGCAGCGTGGATCCGTCCTGGGCTGCGGTTACCCGGCCCGTCACCCGGCGAGCCTGCCCAACTGCCAGACTTCCCGTCAGGACCATGAGTACTAACCAACCACCTAAAAAAGTAAAACGTTTTCTCATCTACAGGTTACTGGGTGTTTAACGGAACGGAATGACAGTATAAGCGGCTCATCCGTGCATTTGGATGTTCAATATACTTATTTTTCAAAACAATAAACGTCTAAGTCGGCCCAACCGATGTATACACGAATAAAAAATGTGTAACATTCACAATGACGCTTTATTTTCGGAAAACGTTGTGATTGTGCAGAATAAAAAATGCCGAACCCAAAGGTCCGGCATTTTTTATTGATGGGAAAAAGAAAGCAGAAAATAAAGGGAGAACGGAGAGTCACAGACTGCTAAAAATACCCATTTTCGAGTCTCCCCTGTTCAGCCTCAATACCCCGGGTTCTGCACCAGCTGGCTATTGGCATCCACTTCCCGTTTCGGGATGGGCAGCACCAGCTTGGGATCATTCCAATTAAAATCACCGGTTTTGCCTTTGGTGCGCTTGATATCATGGAGACGCAAGCCTTCAAATGCCAATTCCTTGACACGCTCGTTCAGCACATTGGCCAACGTGGGTGCGGCAATCGGTGCCAGCCCCGCCCGGGTACGAACCGCATTCAGGTCGGCCGCAGGCGTCGCACCCGTTGTGGTCGAAAGCCGCAGGTTGCATTCCGCGCGGGTCAGCAGCATTTCGGACAAGCGGATGACGGGAATGTTGGCGTAGAAATCCGCCCATTTTCCGGTATAATACCGGGAGCCGCCCCCTTTGACGCCGATATAAAACAAGTCCTTCCGCCGGGCATCCGTTGAGTCATACGTAGCCACGAATTCATTCAGAACCTGTATGTCACCCCGGCCAATCGCTGCGCCCCCCGCCGGAATGCTGGCGTATAAAGTTGTCAGCCCGTCGTTGCTCGTTCCGGGATTATTCTGGGTATTTTCCTGAATTTCAAACACACTCTCGGCCGTGTTCTTGTTCCGGAAAACCGTCGTCACAGCCGGATTTAACTGGTAATTACCGGATTCGATGACCTGGTTAGCGGCTGCTAACGCCTTGGCATAATCCGATTGCTGCAGATAGACCCGCGACAGAAAAGCCAGCGCGGCAAATTTCGTAGCCCGCAATTCGTTCTCTTCCGGCATCTGGGCTGCTGCTTTGGTCAGGTCGTCGATCACCTGCGTATACACCTGCGCTACGGTATTGCGCGCCCGGGTTTCGGCGGCTTGCTCCTGCGTCCTGGTGGCCCGTAACACGAGCGGAACACCGGGTTGATCGTTGGCAGCGGTTGCCCCCCAGGGCAGGGCAAACAAACGAACCAGTTCGAAATACATAATCCCGCGCAGGAAGTGTGCTTCCCCTTCAAAAGCCGTCCGCTGGTTCGCATCGGGCACTTTATCGAGCGACTCCAGAATGTTATTAGCGACGTTGATCACCTGATAGGCCGTAATCCAGGTCCGCTGTGCCTCGGCGTTGGTCGCCAGCATCTGTCGGCTGGTTACTTCCCGGTAACTCGCAAACGAACCGCGCCAGGCCACATAATTATCGGAAGCCAGCAGTTCGGGCAACAAATTCAGGTTGGTGCCGTACAATTCACCGTCGGCAAGTCCGCCACCGGTACCGGAAAAGACACCGTAAGTACCAATCAGCGCACTTTCAACGTCCTGTGCCGACGACAGAGCCGTTTCAGCATCGACCGACTGCCGGGGTTCAAGGTCCAACTTCTTGTCGCAGGCTGTAATACCCAACGCCATCGCCAGACTTAAGGATATGATTGTTTTTTTCATTGTCAAGTTTTGATTTTAGTCAACCGGTTTTCTTCTGTTAGTCCTGAACGACAGAAAGACCACCTTTAAAAGCCAAGATTCACGCCAAACGTAATGGTTTTGGCCTGCGGGGGCGTATAAAAATCATGTCCTAACGCAATGTTGGCCGTCTGATTGGTTGAGTTAACATACTGCGTGTTCACTTCCGGATCATAGCCGGTATAATTCGTAAACGTAAACAGGTTCAAGCCTGAAACATACACACGGGCCGTCTGGATGAAGGCTTTTTTCAACAACCTGCTTGGCAGGTTGTAGCCCAGTGTTGCGGTTTTCACCCGCAGGAATGAACCATCCTGCATCCAGCGTGATGAGATACCGGTCCCGTTGGCAGCCCCAAACTCGGCGCGTGGAACATCCGTAACATCACCCGGTTTTTGCCAGCGCTTCATCTGGTCTTTGGTCTGGTTATCAAAATAATCCCCATTCACTGACTGATAAATACCCGCGACGTTGAACAGATCATTCCCCGAAACAAACTGCAACAGCACGCTCAGGTCGAACCCTTTGTAGGAGAAGTTGTTGTTCAAACCGCCCGTAAAATCCGGGTTCGGATCGCCCACGAACAATTCCGGCGCCGATGCGTAGTCGTTGGTCGGCTGACCATCCGAACCTTGATACAGCGCATCCCCCGTTGCCGGATCGACACCAACGTATTTTTTACCGTAGAAAACGCCCAGCGGTTTGCCTTCCGTTACGTAGCTCAGGAAGCGCGAGTTGGCCCGAATCGGCGACACGTTCAGTTTCGTTACTTTGTTGCGGTTGAACGAAATGTTGAAGTTGGTCGACCAGCGGAAGGCGCCAACGAGGTTTTGCGAGGTGATGCTGAATTCGACACCCCGGTTGCGCAAACTACCAATGTTGCGGGCGATGGTTGAAAACCCGTTGATGGCGGGTTGCGGTACGTTCAGCAGCAGGTCGTCGGTAATTTTGTTGTAAAAATCGATCTGTCCGTTGATCCGGTTATTGCGGAACCCAAACTCCAGCCCCACATCAAACTGCGTCGATTTTTCCCAGCGCAAAGCCGCATTGGCCACCTGCGACGGCCGAATCCCGACCTGATCGCCGTAATTAATTGTACCGTATAAGCCCCGTGAATCGAAGTTACCAATTTCTGAGTTTCCGGTTAGTCCGTAGCTGGCCCGCAGTTTCAGCAAACTCAGAATTGGAAGCGCATCTTTGATGAAAGGTTCGTCATTCAGAATCCAGCCCACCGAAGCCGATGGAAAAAAACCGTAACGGTTATTGGCCCCGAAGCGCGACGAACCATCGATCCGGCCCGTCAGACCGATCAGGTACCGGTCTTTGAATTTATAGTTGGCGCGGGCCAGGTATGAAAGAATGCTGAAACCGGTTTCGGTTGAACTGGCATCGGTTTTCTGGCTGGCACTGGCGAGTTCCTGAAACTTGTCGTTCGGAAAATTCCGGCCCGTAGCCGACACCGCCTGAATGTTCTGCTCCTGGTACGTCATCCCAACCAGCACATCGATGCTGTGATCGGTACCGATGTTTTTCAGGTAGCTCAGCGTGTTGTTCGTCGTCCAGTTGTTCACCCGGGTCATGGCCTGGTAGCCGTAACCGGTCGGTGCCCCATCTTCGGTTAGCCGTCCCTGGTAAATTTCTTCCTGAAGGTTCAGCACATCAAAACCGTATTCGGTCCGGAACGACAGCCCCGGCAAAAGCTGGTATTGCCCGAAAATGTTACCGAATGTGCGGAACGTGCGGGCGTAATTGGATGCGTTATCCAGTTCAACCAGGTTGTTGTAATAAAAAGTCTGCCGGTTGTACCCCGTTGGATCGGTTGCGCTGTAAATCGGCTGAATTGGCGGTAAAGCGTTCAACTGAATGGGGTTTGAGAAGGCATTATCGCCGGACACTTTCTTGTTGACAATGTTGGAAAAGGCAATACTGGCCCCAACGCTGAACTTATTGCTGATGTTATGGTCGAGATTCAACCGCATGTTATTCCGGCGGAAATTGTTCCCTACGATAAAACCGACCTGCTTGTTGGTCGCACCGGTCAGGCTGAAACGGGTTTTTTCATTCCCGCCATTGATTCCAAAATTGGCCTGATTAACTGCACCCTGGCGGAAAGCCGCACTGGCCCAGTCACTATCAACGGTTGAATTCTGATCCAGGCCATATCCTGGAAAACCGTCGCTCGGATCGTTGGGATCAACCCCTGCATTGGTTAGGGATTCCGTGAAGAGTTCCTTGTATTCGGCAGCATTCAGAAATTCCCGTTTGCGAGTCGCATTCGTGATGCCCGTGTAGTAGCCAACCTGAATATTAGTCCGACCGGCTTTCCCACGCTTGGTTGTGATCAGCACAACTCCGTTGCTGGCCCGCGATCCGTAAATGGCTGAAGCCGACGCATCTTTCAGAATTTCAATGGATTCAATGTCGTTGGGGTCGATATCCGCCAACGGGCTGAACAATTCCGTATCAGTGGTATTGACGTCCTGCGACGTAATGGGAATCCCATCCAGGACATACAACGGCTCGTTTCCTGCTGAAATCGAGGCTGCTCCGCGAACGCGAATCTGCAAGGCTGAACCCAGTTTGCCGCTTCCCTGTGTAATCTGCACACCCGGCGTCCGGCCCTGCAAGGCGGTTTCGAACGTCTGAACCGGCAGTTTGGCAATTTCGTCGCCTTTTACGGTCAGTTGCGAACCGGTCAGATCCCGGCGTTGCTGGGTTCCGTACCCCACAACGACCACTTCGCTCAGGGCGCGCGTATCATTCACCAGTTTAACGTCGATGGTACTCCGGTTTCCAATTTCAACTTCCTGGGTAACGGTCCCGATGAAACTGAAAATCAATGATCCGCCTGAGTTGGGGACAGTCATCGAGTAGCTACCGTTGGCATCCGTCTGGGTTCCGCGCGTACTTCCTTTCAATTGAATGGATACGCCCGGCAACACGGATCCGTCGTCGGCGGAGGTGACCTTTCCCGTCACCTGCCGATCCTGCGCCATAGCTGATGCCCACACCCATGCGGTTAGCAGACAGCTAAGCAGTAATGATTTTCTCATACAAATAGGTTTGGTTTGTTGAAAATGATGAATTAACGAAGTATATCCCCCAATAAATGGGAAATAACCTAAGTGCAATTTAATGCAAACCGGGGGATAAGAGGAAGCCTGGGATCAAAAAAATTGTATGCAGACATACCAAACCTAGAGAAATAACCAAAGAAAGGGAAGATGCCCGAAGGCAGCTCGAATCAAAAACACTAGTAATCAGTACATTACAAAAAAAGTCTTCACTTTCAGACCGGAGGGCACCCGGCCCCGGGCGAACCACATGGGGGAGTTAGACTTTGGGGATGGCGTTCAGCAACTACCTGATTTTCGGACAGGAAGGCCATTGGGGCAGCTGTCTCCGGATTCGTAATAATCAGAAAAGAATGGGCCAAGAAAAACCACATTTAAGGCGCTTTCAGCTCTACTTCGCCCGCGCGTCGCACTTTTTCCCAGGTGCCCGACTGGCTGCCTTTCAGATACCGCATCAAACCGGCCAGGGCGCAGGCATTCATGAACGTGAAGTAAAACGGAACAAACAGCAGTTTCCAGCGTAAATTCTTCTTTTCTAGCCGATAGCCCATCCAGGCAGCCGCGTAAAATAACGACTGGAGCGCAAACAAAACCGTCCAGGCATAATTCCCGGAAGAAGGCGTCAGCCACTCCCGAACCGCCAGCCACGCATTGGCCAGAAAAATCAGCGGCAAACAGAAAGGAGCCACCGCCCACCGCATCACCCGGTGCGAAACGTACTCGAAGGTGAGCCAGCCGTAGCGAAAAATATTCAGCAAATAACGCAGGCGAACAATCGACTGAAAACCGCCCGCAGCAATCCGGATTTTGCGTTTCTGCTCATCCAGGATCGAAAACGACGGACGCTCCATGGCGTAGGCTTCCGGTTCGTAGGCCACCCGGTAACCACGTCCGGCAATCCGCAGCGAAATGATAAAATCATCCAGAATCGTGTCGGGCTCTACCGGCTCATACAGTTCGGTCCGCACGGCAAACAGCTCGCCAGCCGCGCCCACAATCGTGTGCAAGTCCGCGTCCAGCCGTTTCAGAAAGGATTCATATTTCCAATACAAGCCCTCTCCCGAGCCAGCCGCCGACTCACTGTCGCTGGTCAGAATGCGCTTTTCACCGGCCACTGCCCCCACGTTCGGATCGCGGAAATGATCCACTAACCGCCGGACAGCCATGTTGTTCAGAATCGTATTGGCATCGGTAAAAATGGCAATGGGCGTGGTGATCTTTTGCATCGCCCGGTTCATGGCGGCCACTTTGCCCCGGCGTTCCGTGCCAGCCATGATGCCCAGTTTTGGGCCGTAAGTTGCCTGCAAAAACTCCGATGAACCATCGTTCGACCCTTCTGTCACAAACAAAAAATGAAGGTGTTCAGCGGGATATTCCTGCGAAAATGAATTCGCTACTTTGTCGGATAAACATGGCAGCTCGTTATACGCCGGAACAATCAGGGTAACGTCGGGCGAGAACGCTTCGGCCGTGTTCAGGGCGGGACGACGGCCCCGAATTCGAACGAGAAGCCATACCAGAATGCCGTATCCGAAATAGGTATAGACGACCAGTGCAACGCAGATTGCCAGTAAAATTTCCATACGCGAATTCGTTAAGTAACCGCTACGGCGGGTGAGGATAGATTGTTTTTTGAACGGCGGATTTTATGCGTAAAATGCCAGACTATGGCATTTTTCAGGGCATTCAGATAGGTTAGCTGCCCCTTGACTGCGTAGACGAATGCGGCTTTGGTGAGGGCAAAACAGAAATAATACAGGATAAAAACGTACAACGGAAAACCGCTGACGTTTCTCCGCATAAACAGCAACCGATTGCGGGTGAGGTAATACACCTTCATGGGACTGGCCTTCCCGACACTGATCGATTCCTTGTGGTAAATCAAAGCTGCTGCCTGGTAATAAATCTGAAAGCCAGCCCGTTGAATCTGCATCGACCAATCCAGTTCTTCGTAATACAGGAAGAATGACTCATCCATTGCGCCCCCAATCTCGACCGCCCGCCGACTCACCATCATCGCGGCTCCGTGGGCAAAATCCGTAACTCCCGAACGGTCATACTGTCCTTTGTCCGTCTCCCCCAATCCAATCGACCAGGTTCGACCGGTGAATTTGCTCAACGGAAAATAACCCGCGTATTGAATCACCGTCGGCTGGTCGAAATACCGGATTTTGGGACAGACAATACCGATGGCGGGGTTGGTTTTAAAAGGTTCCAGCAGTTGATCCAGCAAATCCGGCGTCACTTCGGTATCGTTATTCAGAAAGAAAAAGTAAGCCCCACGGGCGTGCTGCATGCCCAGGTTATTGCCACCGGAAAAACCGAGATTTTCGGAACTCCGTACCACTTTTACATTCGGGTACCTGCCTTTTACAATCCGGTCTGTCGGGTCTTCCTTCGACGCATTATCCACCACAATAACTTCAAACCGGGGGTATTTCAAGCGCCGGGTTGATTCGAGCAGTTGACAGGTCACGGCGGCCTGGTTGTAGTTGATAGTGATCAGCGAAACCAGCGGAACGCTGTTTATACGTTCTCTTTCTGCCATATTGCCTTGAGCGTTCGAATCACGATCATCAGGTCCGTTTTAAACGAAAACTTCTTCGCATAAAGCACATCCAGTTGAATGCGTTCCTGATCCGAAACCACTGCTCCCCCCCGTTTAGTCACTTGCCAGAGGCCCGTCAGACCCGCCGGTGCGGCAAACCGCCTGGCGTAGCCAGCGGCCGTTAGTTTTTCGGCTTCGTAGGGTGGCAATGGGCGGTTTCCCACAAACGACATATCACCCCGCAGGATGTTGTAAAACTGGGGTAGTTCATCGATACTGGTGTTGCGCAGGAACTTTCCCAACCGGGTGACGCGGGGGTCTTCCTTAAACTTGGAAAACATGGCCTTCGCTTTCTCGTTGCGGAAATGGATATCCTCGCAAACCTGCTTATCGTCCAGAAAAAGCGGTTTCTGGCATTCTGTTCCGGCCAACCGACAGGCCTCACAAAGCTGATCGGCGGGTTCCTCCAGCTTTTTGATGTTGTACATATTCCGCGACGCCATACTGGCAAGCATTTTATCGGCATCGGTGCGCATGGTCCGGAACTTGTACATATTGAATACCCTATAACCCATGCCCACCCGTTTCGAACCGTAAAAAATCGGCCCTTTCGAATCTAGTTTAACCAGAATCGCCACGATTAGCAGAAGAGGGGAAATGAGTAACAACAGCAGGAAGGAAAAAACAATGTCGAACAGTCGCTTGCCAATCGGCATCCGGACGGAAGGCGCTTTCGGTGTCTGGTTACCGCTTTCGGCGTACTGTTTTTTCAGGATCAGATACGACAACCGGGTCTGAAAAGCCGCTTCTGAATAGCCGTAGTGGAACACATCAATAACGCGCCCCCGAAACGGTTCAACACTCAGATCGATGGAAGCTTCTGCCGTCAGCAGAATCGTGGAGAGCTTGCCAGAAGTCGGAATGGACTGGATGGCATTCAGAAACTTTTTTGCGTTCAGGCGGTCGTTGAAGACCACCAAATCGATGTCCGGATCGGCTTCCAGACAAAAAAGGGCTTCTTTGATACTGTTAACAGTGGTGATGGAAGCGGTTTCGCCAAAGGCCTGGTTAAAGTCGGTGGCCATCTGAGGATCGTCTTCAACATACAAAACCCGGTAGGTTGCTCCGTTTGCTAATACCGTCAACATAATGATCGAAAGCTAAGAAAATCAGAAAATTGGGCGATTTCCGGGCGCGGGCATCGCTGGGTTGCTTTTATCCCCCGTCCGTCGCAGAATGGCATTGATTTTCGCCTTGACCTCCAACGGATTGAACGGTTTGATCATATAATCGTCGGCCCCCTGTTCCAGACAGGCGATTTTGGTGGCGCTGTCGGTAAAGGTAGACAGAACGATAATGGGCACCTGACGGAGCAGCGAACTGGCGCGAATGGTCCGGATCAGGTCCTGACCGCTCAGGTAAGGCATTTGCAGGTCCGTAATGATGATATCAACGGGGTTGCCTGCTTCCAGCCAGTCCATCGCTTCAATCCCATTATTCATGGTCGTAATCACAAACTCCGACTTCAGCGTATGGCGCAGTACCTTCCGAATGTACGTATCATCCTCTACGACAAGCACATGGTATTGATTTTCCATATAATATATTTCGAATTAACAAGCTGCTTTCCGTTGCATGAACAAGCAGTTGCGTCCTGGCATCAAAGTGGTTATTCAACCCGATTAATCGGCTCTCTTTCACTCCTTATAGAGCCTATCATCAAAAACCATACTACATTAATCAAGTCTTTAAAATTGTCTGATAAATATAGACAGTTTCCGCACAAATAACGACAAATCGATGGGCAATAGTTCTTATTTTTCTTTTTTCCAGCAGGCAAATGTCTGGCTAAAAGCAAACGATTTGAAACTACGTCAAGTTTGACCGGATTTACTCCAGCCGCTGCAGTTCGGCATTTAATAACGGAATCATTCGTTCCAGACCAGCATTAAAATGATGATACGAATTCCGTAAAAATTCGGTATCCGGCTCCGTTTTGGCCTTTTCCTCCATGGCCAGCAATTCTTTCTCCAGCGTCGTCAATCCTACCAGGCCGAGCAAGGGCCGCAACTGATGAGTCAGCAAGGTGAAGGTTTCCCAGTTCTGGGATTCGATCTGCGTTGGAAGTTCCAGAAAAACAGGGGTGACTTCTTCCAGAAACATTTCAATCGTGGATTGAAAGGTCTCGGTATCATCTCCATACAGGCAATCCAATCGCTCGCGGTCCAGACAGTTGGAACGATCGTCGCTGGAGAGTGGGCTACTTACCATTTCAGTTGAGGGTTACAATGCAAAGCAAAAACCGGCTGCTGGAAACTAATTGAGCCGGTGGCAATACTTGGCGATTTTTTGAAATAAATCGTTGGGATTGAACGGTTTGGTTACGTAGTCGTTGATGCCAGCATCGATTGCCCGGTCGCGGTTGCTGTACGTCGCCGAAGCGGTCAGGGCAATGACCGGAATTTTCGCATCAGTTTCCCGAATCTGCCGGGTCGAGGTATACCCGTCCATGACCGGCATCTGCAAATCCATCAGAATCAGGTCGTAAGTGCCTTTCTGGAACTTCTCGAAGCCGATCAGCCCGTTTTCGGCCACATCCACAATGACGCCCCACCGGCTCAGGAATTTCAGCGCCACCTTGACATTGACGGGATAGTCCTCCACGAGCAGAATCCGGACCCCTTTCAGGGTCTGATCGTTGATGCTATCGGTCAGCGCATAATTCTGCTTTACCGTCGACCCGATGCGTAAATCGAGCGTAAAGAAAAATTTAGCGCCTTTGCCTTCCTCGCTTTCGACTTCAATCTGGCTGCCGTGCAGTTCCAGCAGACGCCGGGTAATGACCAGCCCCAGACCGGTTCCGCCAAACTGCCGGGTTGTAGCCGAATTGGCCTGCGTAAACATCTCGAAAATAGCCTGCTGTTTTTCCAGCGGAATGCCAATCCCGGTATCCTGCACCGAAACATAAATTGAGGCCACTTCGTCGTCCTTTTTCAGGAGCGACAATTCGATGGTCACCGTTCCCTGCTTCGTAAACTTGATTGCGTTCGAAACCAGGTTCGACAACACCTGCCCAATCCGCAGCGAATCGCCCATGAGAATGTCCGGAATATCGTCATCGACCATTAGCTTAATCCGCGTACCACTCTCTTCGGCCTTAAACTGATGGGCCCGTTTGATATTGGAAACCAGGTGCTTAAAATCAAAATTAGACTCTTCCAATTCGACTTTCCCCGCTTCGATTTTACTGAAATCCAGAATATCGTTGATCAATGCGTGCAGGTGCTCGATCGAGAATTGCAGCGTCTTGAGGTTTTCGGCCAGCGCCGGGGTCACTTCTTCCTGACTCATCAGGTACGTCATCCCGACGATTCCGTTGAGGGGCGTCCGAATTTCGTGGCTCATCATGGACAGAAAATCGGATTTGGCCAGGGTTGCGTTTTCGGCCACTTCCTTGGCTGTCCGCAATTCCTGCTCAATCTGTTTGCGGTGTTCAATCTGTTTCTGCAGAAAATCGACCAGCGACACGAGGTTTTCGGGGCCAAATTCCGGCATTTCGTCCCCATCCGGAATATCCATCGACTGGATGGCCTCAATCAGTTTTTCTTCCGACTGCCGACGCTGACTGATCTCTTCTTTCAGCTTCTGGTTGATCGCGGTATACTCGCGCTCGTTCAGAAACGACGAATGTTCGAACAATTCCTTATCCCGGTCAAAATTATGATACGAATCATTAACCGCTTTGATAAACTGCTGAAACTGTTCGTGTTGTAGCCAGTCTTCCGGCAAATGCCTGTTGATTTGCCGGGCAAGCAGTTTATGGAGTTGGTTTGCTTCCATGAATTCAATTCTCCGAAAAGACCGTTACGGTCATCGTTTGATTATGCAGTTCACAACGGGCACTGGAATGCAGGGGTGATATTTCACCGTACGAATAAAAACCCGTCATAACCGCATCGCTCCCGAATACCTCCCGGGCAGCCTCCACCTCTTCTTCCGTTCGCTGTCCGAGTACGAGTTTCCGGCCAACGCAACTGATCAGAATCGCCAGTTCCGGCGTAAAATTCAATTGGTTCAGCGAAGTCTGGGCCGCAATGGCCGATGCGTCGATGAGCCGGTCAAAATTGGCTTTCATAAACCGGATCAGCGCTTTCTCCGGCATATCCCCCGCAAAGGTCATGCTTTTGGCTTCTTCGTCGATGGTCAGAATGGTCCGCACAACCGGTTCGGAATCCGCCGAAACCCGCATCGACAACGGGAAAAGCAGCGCGGCCGCCGGCAAACTTTCGGCGTATTTGCCCAAATATTCCTTGTAGAGATCCAGGGCGTGTTTGTCATCAATCTGGTACAAAACGTTGTAAGCGGCCTGGGTCACTTCGCGCTCCGGCCCGAAAACGTCCCAGCCCCCCATCGAGCCATGCCCGATACTGAGGCTGTCGCCGTAAAACCCGATCCCGACAATTTTGCCCGGCGCCGGATTCTGGTTCAACCCCACGAGCGTTTTTTCAAACCGAGCCGCATCGCCCGCCAGGCCGCCCGAGATCGGAATGTAGCGATTCAGCAGCTCGTTCAGCGCGCTGGTCAAATCGGTGCCGTTGACCCGACTGCCGTCCGAAATCAGAAAAATAGCAGCCAGATCCGGTTCGTCCAGTTCTCTCGCCATTTTCTCCCCGGCCTGATAGCTTTCGGTATGCCGAGTAATATCAATCTGAACCGCCCGTATCCGGGTTTTTTCAAATTCAATGGCGGTTACAATCACGGAGTCATCGTGGACCTTATCGAGGTAGATTTCGCCCGCCGTCGAATTGATCACAATATCCCCCTGAGGAAACCGGGCGTGCAAGTCATTGAACAAACCTGGTTTTTCCAGTTGGAATCGTTCCCCAAATGCGAATACCAACTGGGCTTTGTCAGCCAGAAAACCGGGACTTTCCGAAAGAAACGTCCAGGTCTGGTCCTTGTAAACAGATTGACTAATTTTCATATAGGTTTGTCAATAAGGTAGCGTTTAGTAGGTAGTAGTAAAGATATCGTTTTAAGACAGGGAAAACTACTCACAATCCTGCAAAATATATACTAAATGACACCAACTGGTAACATAATTCCCAAAAACCATCAACTATTCTTAAAATAGTTTAGCGAAACGGCATAAATCAAAAAAAATCGCCGAAGAAAGACTTTCTACCGCTTTAGTTATCAGACAAAAAGAATTTCCTTACCAACCACCCGCCGGGCTGAAACAGCTCGTTCAGGTGTTGATCTACTTAAAATTCGGATGGCCAGACTGAGCAAAAATCTGTGAAAATAGATAGAAGCGAACTGAACAGGATTGCCCCAGGTTATCAGACAGATATTCGAACAAATATCGTGCTAAATCCGATTCGGCGATGCCGGATCCATGAATTTCTTCCGGCTTCTCCGAAAGGGCAAAAACCGGCAGGGGTTATTGAATTTCGAGCGGTAATTCGGTTTGGTAAATATCAGCGAAACATTCCTGGAGTTCATGTACGTAATACAGGTACCGACGGGTACTCACGCACAGCCAGCAATTGAGTCCGGGAACCAGTTTGAGGTCCTGAAAATACCAGAAAAGACGGGCCGGGTCTTGCTGGAAGCCAAAGGAGATCAGCCATTGTTTCGTTAAACGAATGGGCTGAGGACGGTGGTGCGGCAGGATTTCCCGCAGCAATTTTTCGGTAAACAGCGTCGGTTCATTTCCGACGTAATAGTATCGGCCCACTTGTGGCGAACTGACTTTCATGGTATGGGGTAATTACAAGCTCTACAAAATGGGGCGCATCCGACGCAGTCCGGAACGCATTTTTAAAAACCGGAAAGTAGCATTACTCCTATCCAACTGCTAACTACTTGCTAGTTAACGGTTTTCCAAATATTTATTATCTAATTCCAGTTTTATTTTATCGAACCGCCCAAGTAGCCCGCAATTTAGCCGAATTTCCGCGAATTCTAGCGTCTTTTACCGGAATCGCGCCGGATGAAACGGGGCCAGATCCATCGTCGGGGTGCGTTTTTCGATGCATTCGGCCACCAGTTTCCCCGAAGCGGGTCCCAGACTGACGCCCATCATTCCGTGGCCGGTCGCCAGCGTCAGGTTCTCAAAACCGGGATAGGGACCAATGTATGGCAAGCCGTCGGGCGAACAGGGCCGCAAACCGCTCCAGACTTTCGATATGTCCGGCAGTTGGGCGGGCACGTCCGGGTAGTAGTTTTGAATCGAGTTGACGATGCCGCGCACCCGGTTCATGTTGACGGTCAAATCGGTTCCGGCCACTTCGAGCGTTCCCGCAAACCGCAAATCCGGCCCCATGGGCGTCGCCGTCGCCCGGGCTTCCAGCATGATCGCCGGGATCCGGAGGTTGGGCTGCTGGTTCCGCAGCATAAAACTGTATCCTTTCCCACCCTGCAGCGACAGGGATTCGCCCAACAATCGCATCAACTGGGGAGACCAGGCCCCCGCTGCGATCACCAGTTCATCGACCGCGTATTCGCCGGTCGTCGTCCGGACCGAATTGATACGGGAACCCGTTCGCCCAAAACCGGTTACTTCCTGTTTTTCCACCAGCGAAACGCCCTGGTTTTTCAGGTATTCTACCAGGGAGCGCACCAACTGCCCCGGAACCAAATGGGCGTCGCCGGGGAAATAAACCGCCCCCCGCACATCCACCCGCACGTCGGGTTCCAGGTCCTGCACCTGCGCACCCGACAACTGCCGCGCTTCGATCCCCGCTTTGTTGGCGACCTCCGCTTCTTCCGCCATCTCGTGTTCCGCACCGGCGGTTTTGTAGAGCATGAACAGGCCCACTTCTTCCCAGCCGAAAGGGGTCAACTCACCGGACTGCGCCAGGTCCTGGTACAGTTTTTTACTGAGCAGACTGATATCCCGCAGTGCCGGAATCGACCGCTCAACGTGCTCGGGCGTGGAATGCTTGTAGAATAACCAGCCCCAGCGCAGCAGATCGGCATTGAGCCGGGGCTTGATGTAAAACGGGCTGGTCGATCGCAATAACATCCGCATCCCCCTGGCAATCATACCCGGCTGCGCCAGCGGGATGATGTGGCTCGGCACAATCATCCCGGCGTTACCAAATGAACAGCCATCGGTCAGGGTGTTTCTGTCGAAAACCGTCACCTGATAGCCCGCTTTGCGCAGGTAATACGCCGAACAAAGTCCGATAATACCTCCGCCAACAATTCCAATGTGTTTCATATGACCTGAAAACCGTGCACGTACGGATCGTCTTCGTCCAGAATAATATGATTAAAGCCGTGAATGATGGCCCAGCCTTCGATGCTCGGCACGATGGCTGCTTTGCCCGCCAGCTCGGTTTCCTGCTCGATCCGTCCGGTGAAAATCGAGCCGATGAGGCTTTCGTGGACAAAATCCTGACCCGGTTTCAGCCAGCCCTTGGCGTACCACTGGGCCAGCCGGGCCGAGGTTCCGGTTCCGCAGGGCGAACGATCAATGGCTTTATCGCCGTAAAAAACCGCATTCCGGGCCGTTGACGTGGCCGCCAGCGGTTCGCCCGTCCACAGGATATGGCTCAGTCCATTGATGGTCGGATTCTCGGGGTGGACAAACGTATACTGCTCATTGAGTCGCTGCCGCATCACCCGCGCCCAGGCAATGAGTTGCTCGGCCTTGTAGTGCTGCAGGCCCGGGAAGTTGGGTTGAGGATCAACAATGGCGTAGAAATTGCCGCCGTACGACACGTCGACGGTCAATGTCCCCAGATCCGGGCATTCTACCGTTAGATTCTCGGCTGCCAGATACGACTTGACATTCGTGATTTTCACCGACTTCACCTTGCGACCTTCCTGACGGTATTCGGCCCGCACCAGACCGGCGGGCACTTCCAGATTCAGAACGCCCGGTGTTTTCGGAACCACTAAGCCCTGCTCGATCGCTACCGTAACCGTCCCGATGGTTCCGTGGCCGCACATCGGCAGACAGCCCGAGGTTTCGATGAAAAGCACGCCCACATCGTTGGCCGGGTCGGTCGGCGGATACAGAATACTCCCCGACATCATGTCGTGTCCGCGCGGTTCAAACATCAGGCTCTTGCGAATCCAGTCGTACTCACGAAGAAAATGCTGGCGCTTCTCACTCATCGTCGCCCCCGTCAGGTGCGGAATACTACCGCCCGTTACCACCCGGACGGGATTGCCGCAAGTGTGCGCGTCGATACAGAAAAAATTATAATTCATACGGGCAGAATGGCTTTCAGATCGGTTTAGAATGGTTTCGGCCGGAAGGACGGGCCGCTGGTTTAGCGGCCCGAAAACCGCTACGATACGTGCAGAACCGGACGGGTCGCCAGGGCGGCCTCAATAATTCCCTGAACCCGTTCCCGTTCGTCCCCCACCAGCGTCAGGCGGGGCGCGCGAACGTATTCGGAGCCAATGCCGGTCGCGGTGGCCGCTAATTTAATATACTGAACCAGTTTGGGCAGAATATCCAGTTCGAGCAAGGGCATAAACCAGCGGTAAATGCGCAGCGCTTCATCGATCCGACCGGCTTTGGCCAGCTCAAAAATGGCCACGGTTTCCTGCGGAAAGGCATCCACCAGCCCGGCCACCCAGCCGTCGGCTCCCGACAACAGGGCTTCGAACGCCAGCGTATCTACCCCGCCCAGAATGCGGTACCGGTCGCCAAACGCATTCCGCATTCGGGTAATGTTGGTCAAATCCCGGGTCGATTCTTTCACAGCCTGGATGTTGGGCAACACCGCCAGTTCCTCAAACATGGCCACGGTGGTCATAATTTTGTAATCCACCGGGTTGTTGTAAATCATAATGGGCAGTGAGGTCTCCTGCGCAATGGCCTTGAAAAATTCGACGGTTTCGCGGGCATCGGCAAAATACCGCATCGGGGGCAACAGCATCAAGCCGTCGGCCCCGGCCGCTTCGGCTTCGCGAGCCCCCCGGATGGCCTCCCGGGTGACGGCTTCAGCCACGTTCATGATCACCGGAACCCTGCCGTTGTTCGCTTCGAGGGCGGTTTCCAGCAGTGCCAGTTTCTCGGGTCCCGAAAGCGTACTGACCTCACCCAGCGAACCGGCGATGATCAGCCCGTGGACGCCCGCTTCGAGTTGCGCGTGAATATTCCTGGCGAAAAGCGGCAGATCGATTTCATCATCGGCCGTAAAGGGAGTGAGAAGGGCTGGGTAAACACCTTGCCAGCGAACGGTTGTAGCCATAAGAGTCAGAAAAAAGCAGTATCAGAAAAAATTGGAAAGCAGAAGAATCCGTTGAAACAAAATTGGCGAATCCGTCAACGGATCACTACACAGAGATTGATCAATTCTAATACACAATTATCCAACATCCCGACACTTGAGCAAAATTGCCACTAATTTTGTATCAATTCCGGATTTATTCCCTAATTTGATCTGCCACTTCATCCTGACGATTCATCATTCTATATGCAGATTAAAGAAGAAAGAGAATAGACAAGCGACTAATTAGTTAAAAATCAACAAAGTACTCTTTCATCTTTTCTCTTTTGTCTAACTGTCTACTATAGTTAACTATCCTATGAAACCGCTGTTGTTTCGGGTTCCAACGGTAAATGATCGCTCGTTTCGGGTGCAGATCGACGACGGCCCGCATTTTTACGACCGGCTTCATTTTCACCCGGAATTGCAGTTAACCCTGATCAAAGAAAGTGTGGGTACTCAGGTGGTTGGCGACCGGATTGACCGGTTTCGTCCGTATGATCTCCTCCTGCTGGGTGCCAACCTACCGCATGTTTTCCGCAACGATCCGGCTTATTTCCGTGGTTCGTTGCAGCAGCGGGCGTTGTCATATACGGTTTTTCTCCGGCCCGAGCAGTTGAAAGAAACCGTTTTCGGCATGCCCGAACTCGGTCATTTAAACCAGCTGTTTCAGGACGCCCGGCACGGCGTCCGGATTCGCTTCAATGAACCGGTTTCGATTACCACCTGTATGGAACAACTGCCCACGGTCCGGCCCTTCGAACAGTTGATGCGCCTACTGACGATTCTGGACCACATGGCCGCCGACGACCGGCGGGAAATCCTGTCGATGACGGCCTACGAACAACCCCGCCGGCCCGACGATCACCGCCGGATCGACAACGTTTTTACGTACATTCTGAATCACTACGCATCGCCCATCACCCTCGAGGAAGTGGCCGCACAAGCCCACCTGACGCCCAGCGCCTTCTGCCGGTTTTTCCGGTTGCATACCCGCAAAACCTTTTCGCAATTGCTCAATGAAGTGCGGATCGAACACGCCTGCCGGTTGTTGCAGGAGTCCAAATTACCCATCAGCCAGATTGCTTTTTCGTGCGGTTACACAAACTTGTCTAACTTTAACCGCCAATTCAAACTGATTACCGGCCTGACACCGGGCCAATACCTTAAAGCCATTTATTAACCTTCTATGAGCCTGACGTTCAAACGCACTTCATCACTTCTCTTCTTCCTTACCGCCCTTATTCCCGTGTCGCTGGCTCAGTTCCAGGGCATTCGGTGGACACCCGACGGCAAAGCATTTCTATCTTCAAACCGCGAAGCCCTTCTGAGGACCGACGTGGTTTCCGGTCAGGAAACCGTTTTTGTTTCGAAGGAGCAACTTACTCTACCCGGCTCCGGCAAACCGCTTCCGGTTGCCGGTTTTGCATTCAGTCCGGACTCCTCGACGGTTCTGCTTTTTACGAATACCGCCCGCGTCTGGCGGTACAATACCCGTGGGGATTACTACCTCCTCGACCGCAAAACCAATCAATTGCGGCAGGTCGGAAAAAACCAGCCCAGCCAGTCCTTGCTCTACGCCAAACTATCGCCCGACGGCACCAAGGTTGCGTATGTAAGTAAGAATAATCTTTTTGTCGAGGACATTGCAAGCGGACAAACTACCCCGCTGACCACCGATGGTACGCGCAAAAGGATTAATGGCACGTTCGACTGGGTATATGAAGAAGAGTTCGGTTGCCGCGACGGTTTTCGCTGGAGCCCCGACAGCAAGCAGATTGCGTACTGGCAGGTGGATGCCAGCGCCATCCGCGATTATCTGATGCTCAATACGACGGATTCCGTGTATTCGCACGCGGTGCCGGTTGAGTACCCGAAAGTGGGTGAATCCCCCTCGCCGGTGCGAATTGGGGTGGTATCGGCCACGGGAGGGCCTACGCGCTGGCTGAAGATACCGGGTGATCCGCAGCAGCATTACCTGGTTCGAATGGAATGGTTTCCCAGTACCAGCGAACTGATTATCCAACAACTCAACCGCAAACAAAACCGCAGTATCCTGTTCGTTGCCCAGCCTTCCGACGGATCGGCCACGCCGATTCACGAGGAGAGCAGCAGCACCTGGATTGATACGAAGGAAAGCTGGAACCGGGGCAATCCGGGCGGCTGGGAGTGGCTCGACGGCGGCAAATCGTTCCTCTGGGTTTCCGAAAAAGACGGCTGGCGGCATCTGTATCAACTCAGCCGCGACGACAAAAAAGAAACCCTGCTTACGCCCGGATCGTACGATATTGCGAGTATCAGTTACATCGACGATAAAAACCGGTACGTTTATTTCATTGCCTCGCCCAACCAGCCCACCCAGCGCTATTTGTTCCGCACCAAAATGGACGGAAAAGGAAAACTGGAGCGGCTTTCGCCCGCCAGCGAAACCGGAACGCACTCGTACGATATTGGCCCCGGCGGGCAATTGGCCATGCATACGTTCAATAGCCATCGGGTTCCGCCCACAACCACCTGGGTTCGTTTGCCGACGCATCAGGTTGTCCGGTCATCGACCCGACCTTCTGCCGCCAGCCCGACACCCCGCAATGTCGAGTTTTTTACCGTAACCACCGCCGACGGGATTACGCTGGACGGCTGGATTCGTAAACCGGCCAATTTTGACAGCACCAAAAAATACCCGGTTGTTTTCTACGTTTACGGTGAGCCCGCCAACACGACCACCAACGACGTTTTTTCTGCCGGAAGCAACAATCTTTTCGATGGGGATATGGCCAAAGCCGGTTATTGTTACGTTTCGCTCGATAACCGGGGAACACCAACCCTCAAAGGCACTGCCTGGCGCAAAGCCATTTACCGACAAATCGGACGAATCAACGTTCGCGACCAGGCGATGGGTGCTAAAAAATTGTTCGAACAGCGGTCTTACCTGGATACCAGCCGGGTGGCGGTCTGGGGCTGGAGCGGTGGCGGTTCCATGACGCTGCAATTGCTCTTTCAATATCCGGAAATTTATAAAACTGGTATTTCCATTGCCGCCGTCGGGAATCAATTGTTTTACGACAACATCTACCAGGAACGCTACATGGGGTTACCGCAGGAAAACCGGGACGATTTTGTGGCCGGCTCTCCGATCACGTACGCCAAAAACCTGCGCGGCAACCTGTTGTATATCCACGGAACCGGCGACGATAATGTACATTACTCCAACGCCGAAGTCCTTATCAATGAACTCATTAAGCACAACAAGCAGTTTCAGGTGATGCCGTATCCCAACCGTACGCACAGCATCTCGGAAGGCGAGGGCACCAACCGTCACCTGCGCACGCTGTACACAAAATACCTGCTGGAGCACTGCCCTCCCGGGCCGCGCTGATCGTCTGTTTTTCATCGTCTTTCAACCATCCTAATGAATCTATTTTCAAAAACCGTCGGGCTCTTTGCGGGTCTGTTTTTATCCGTAACGGTTTCCGCCCAGCAATTTGCCTTCACCCACGATGATACCCTGCGCGGTTCCATTACCCCCGAACGTGCCTGGTGGGATCTGGCCTATTATCATTTGCAGGTTAAACTCAACACCACCGACAGTGCCATCAGTGGAAGCACGACGATTCACTACCGCGTTTTACAACCCCATCAGACGTTACAGGTGGATTTGCAGCGCCCGCTACACATCCAGAAGGTGGTTCAGGACGGACAGGAGCTAAACTTTCGGCGGGATGGTAACGCCTATTTTGTAACGCTGCAGAAGAAACAGCAAACCGGCCAGCGGGAATCGCTGGTGGTCTATTATGCCGGAAAGCCGAAAGTTGCCAAGCGCGCGCCCTGGGATGGCGGTTTTGTCTGGAAGCGGGATAAAGCGGGTAAGTGGTTCATTGCAACGGCCTGTCAGGGGTTGGGCGCCAGTTCGTGGTGGCCCTGCAAAGATCATATGTATGACGAACCCGATAGCATGTTAATCAGCATCACGGTTCCCAAAGATCTCACCGACGTTTCCAACGGGCGGCTGCGTCGCCTGACCGAACATAATGACGGAACGCACACCTTCGACTGGTTTGTCAGTAATCCCATCAACAATTACGGCGTCAATTTGAACGTGGGCAATTACATTCATTGGTCGGATACGCTTCAGGGCGAAAAGGGTCGGCTCGATCTGAATTTTTACGCCCTGCGCGAACACGAAGATTCTGCCCGGCACCAGTTTCAACAAGTTAAACCGATGTTGAGGGCCTTCGAACACTGGTTTGGCCCGTATCCGTTTTACGAAGATGGTTACAAACTTGTCGAAACGCCTTACCTGGGCATGGAACACCAAAGTTCGGTCACGTACGGTAATCGTTTCCGTAACGGTTATTTGGGCAAGGATTTGTCCAATACGGGTTTCGGCCTGCTCTGGGATTTTATCATTATCCACGAATCCGGCCACGAATGGTTCGCCAACAACATCACGTATCGCGACATTGCGGACATGTGGATCCACGAGAGTTTTACCAATTATTCCGAGAATCTGTACACCGAATATTATTATGGTAAGGATGCGGGGACCGCTTATGTAACCGGTTGCCGGGCCCTCATCCGCAACGATCGGCCTATCGTCGGGATTTATAATGTAAACCATGCGGGTTCCGGCGATATGTATTACAAAGGCGGTAACATGCTGCACACCCTCCGGCACATTATAGGAGATGATACGAAATGGCGGGAAATTCTGCGGGGGCTCAACAAAACGTTCTACCACCAAACCGTTGACGGAAAGCAGATTGAAGACTACATTAGTCAGCAATCAGGGTTCAACCTGCAGAAGACCTTCGACCAGTATTTGCGGGACAAACGCATTCCGACGCTCGAATACAAAGTGGTAAAAAGCAAAATCCAGTACCGCTGGACCAATTGTGTCGAAGGGTTTGACATGCCCTTGCGCGTTTGCCTGAACAACGATGGCCCTAGTCAAAATCTCCGTCCGACCACCCGGTGGCAAACGCTACCGCAATCAGGGGTCACCTCTCTGACGAGTGATCCGAATTATTACGTGTTTGTTCAAATGACGAAATAGAGGCCAAGGGGAAAAGCGGGCGAAGTGCTGGTAGTGGTGTACCAGACGTTTTCCGGCAACGCCATACAAACGCCCCGGGCTATTGGTACTGTGGGGGAATAAATCCGTCAATCTCCGCCCGGCGGCCCGGTTTAAAAAATCCGCGAATTCTTTCGTCATTCGCGTTCTCTCTGCTACCTGCGACCAATCTCTTTGCTGGATTTGACCCGTCTGGGTATTTAACAGCGACGGCATTTGATATGCAAGAACACCCGCTTGTCCCGAATGGGAAAGTCCTGGATGGTAATTTCAGGCAGGAGACCCTTTGATAAAAGAAATGCTTTAGCGGGATCGGACTCCGAGTAGTTCTTCTCTTGCAGATAAACATGAAGCACCTCGGAGGACTGCTCGACATGGGTCAACTCATAATAGGCTACAATAAAATCGGGTGACAGGTATTCGAATAAAGGCAGGAAACTCTCCAAGACGGTCAGGTTTGATTAAAAACACAAACCTAAAAAAATGCAACGCACTCCACAAGTTTTGCACCTGATCCCCGATTTGATCCATAATGGAGGTTTTAAAGCATGGTGTGCCAAAAAAAAGGTCCTCTCGTTTCGGAGAGGACCCTTAAAATCTGTGGTGGCGGCAACCTACTCTCCCGGAAGTGACTCCAGTACCATCGGCGTAACGGGGCTTAACGGCTCTGTTCGGTATGGGA
>NZ_JBHSMA010000021.1:0-19468 GCF_042655385.1 Larkinella bovis
TCCACTTAGGGGCCATGTCGGCCATCCGCATGAATGGCGAACTCCAGGACTATTACCGACGCAAAGTGGCCGAAGGCAAGAACAAAATGCTTGTTCTCAATGCCGTTCGCAATAAGCTGATTCATCGAGTCTGCTCGGTCGTCCACCGGCAGCAGAAATATGACAAAAATTATGTCTCATTACTTGCATAAACCATGGAAATCCGTGCGGTTATAAAACGTGGCCTCGCTGATACCATGCTCACGGGTAATCTGAGCGACGGTTTGGCCGCTGTCTTGTTGCTTGAGGATCGCTACAATTTGCGATTCAGTAAATCGTGTTGCTTTCATTCCCCTTTTCAATTGCTAGTGAAAGTTAAGTTTTTTACGCTACTTTTCACTGGCACACTTTGAAGGGTTCAGGACACGTCAACCAAAGCCCGGTTTGATGGTCCACTCCGATCGAGGTGGCCAGTATTTTGGTCACCATTTTCGGCAACGACTCAATAAATGGCGGTGTCTACAAAGCATGGCAGAAGCGGATAATCCCTCTCAAAACGCTCATGCAGAGTCTTTTTGGGTGGGACCGCCCATGCGGTCGATTAAAAGCTGAATTATTGGAGGACGGTTGCTTTATGAATCTTCAGGATGCTCATGACGAGCTATTTAATTATATTGAAGGGTATTACAACGTTCGTCGCTTACATTCGGGGTTAGGTTATCGTTCCCCGATTGATTTTGAAAATCAATTTTATCAAACTGTTCAATTAAACTCTCAAAAGTAAAGTGTCCGGCAAAACAGGACCACCTCATTTAGCGCAACCGAGTATTTGTGTTCGATGATTATTTAAACCTTTTTTCTTAAGCAGTATTTGCTTAAGAAAATGAGAGTTTCAATGAGATAACTAATGCCTAAATGAATTTTTCAATCATGCACAGATAAACCCTTTGTCAAAAGAGATTTTCTTAACAGCAAATTAAAATGCAAACCGTAGTGCAAACCAGATACATCCACTAACCAAAAAAAGCACCCAGCTTTTCAGCTAAGTGCTTCAGTCACAGCGAGTACGAAAAGAGCGGGAGACGAGTCTCGAACTCGCGACCTGCAGCTTGGGAAGCTGCCGCTCTACCAACTGAGCTACTCCCGCTGATCGGCTGCAAATGTTTAAAGAAACAACGGAAAAGTCAAGGCCTTTCGTACAAATGGAAACAGGCACTTTTCGTGCAGAAATAAAATTTATCCCCGTAACTTGGTCCTGGCGGGGTTTTGGTGCCCGCTTGTTTTGTATTGATCGAAAATCGATTCATCTTTCGGACCAATCCTGAATCCTGCCCATGGAAACGAAACCGTCTACAGAATTCAAACCCTATATCGCCGATCAGCAGGCCACCGCCGAGTTCACCCTGAAAGCCGTCGTTACCGGGGCCTTGTTCGGGGTCCTGTTCGGAGCGGCTACCGTTTATTTGTCCCTGAAAGCCGGTTTGTCGGTCTCGGCTTCGATTCCCATTGCGGTTCTGGCTATCTCGCTCGGACGGCGGTTTCTGAAAACGACCATTCTCGAAAACAACATTATCCAGACCACCGGTTCGGCGGGCGAATCCATCGCGTCGGGTGTGGTGTTCACACTGCCCGGTTTTCTGTTCCTGACCGACGATATCGGGGCGGACTTTTTTTCCTACTGGACCATTCTGACGCTGGCGATTCTGGGCGGATTATTGGGGACACTCCTGATGATTCCGCTGCGTCGGGCGCTCATCGTGGAAGAACACGGTAAGTTGCCCTATCCCGAAGGCACGGCCTGCGGGTCGGTCCTGATTGCGGGTGAGCGGGGCGGTGACTTCGCCAAAACCGCCTACCAGGGGCTGGGGGTGGCCCTGCTCTATGCCATTCTGCAAAAAGTATTGCACGTTATCGCCGAAGCACCCGTCTGGGCTACCAAACAGGCCAACCGGTATTTCCCGTCGGCGCAGGTGTCGGGTGAGATTACCCCCGAATACCTCGGCGTGGGCTATATCATCGGTTTCCGGATTTCGGCGGTCTTGGTCGGGGGCGGTATTCTGGCGTGGCTGGCCCTGATTCCGTTGCTGGCGTCGCTGGTGCCCGCCGATATCATTGCGGCTCAGTTGGTGAAGTTTGCCTATATTCCAAACCTGCAAACGGCCGGTGGCCCGGGCGGCTGGAACCCGACGACGCATACATTTAACGATACGGCTGCGGCCATTTACCGGGCTTATATCCGCCAGATTGGCGCAGGGGCGGTCACGGCGGGCGGTTTTATGACGTTGCTCAAAACCATTCCGACCATTGTGGCTTCCTTCAAACAAAGCTTCGGGTCGATCGGAGCGGGGGCAGATAACACCCAGATTCGGCGGACGGAGCAGGATCTGTCGATCAAAGTGGTTATCTTCGGGAGTCTGGCACTGATTGCGCTGATGGTTATTCTGCCGCAGATTCCGGGGGATACGCTGCTGACCAAGCTGCTGATCGGCATCCTGGTCATCATCTTCGGTTTTTTCTTCGTCACCGTCGCCAGCCGCATCGTGGGGCTGATCGGTACGAGTTCGTCCCCGGTTTCGGGGATGACCATTGCTACCATCATGGGCACCGCCCTGGTGTTCATCGGTTTTGGATTAACCGGTAAGGTCTACGAACCGACGGTTCTGGTGGTGGGCAGCATGATCTGTATCGCAGCCGCCACCGCCGGGGCGACCTCGCAGGATTTGAAAACCGGGTATCTGGTCGGAGCAACGCCCAAATACCAGCAAATGGCCTTGTTTGTGGGCGTCATCGTTTCCTCGCTGGCGATTGGCGCGACGGTCAAAGTGCTCGATACGCCCACGCCCGATCTGGTGGCGCAGGGCATTACGCACGCCATCGGCAGCGACCGGTTTCCGGCTCCGCAGGGCACGCTGATGGCCACGCTCATCAAAGGCTTGCTGTCGTTCAACCTCGATTGGCAGTTCGTACTGGTGGGTGCTTTCCTGTCGTTTGTGGTTGAGATTTGCGGCATCAGCGCACTGGCGTTTGCCGTGGGGCTTTACCTGCCGCTTTCGACAACCCTGCCGATTTTTGCCGGCGGCTGCGTGAAAGCTCTGACCGACTGGAATGCAAAACGCAGGGGTATTATTGAAGAAGATGCCGATCTGGGGCGGGGTAATCTGTTTTCGACGGGCCTGGTGGCCGGTGGGGCGCTGGCGGGGGTAGTGGTGGCCCTGCTGTCGGTTAACGAATCGGTATATAATTTTCTGGCGCGTCTGACGCTCGAACCCGCGCTGGAGCATGCGCTGGGCGCGGAAGGATTCCAGTTGCTGGGCGCGCTGGCGTTCGTTGGACTGGCTCTGATCCTCTACCGCGTGGCGACGAAAAATACCTGATACTGCTTTTTAATCCTAAATCTGATCAGATAGATGAACCCGTTCTCAAAACGAGCCGCCGGTTTTTGCCTGGCGGTGCTGACTTTTGCGATCTGGCGACCGGTTTTTGCCCAGACCGAAACCGCCACGTATGGCCCGGATTCTGAACGGCACGAAGGCGTTCCGAAAGGCCGGATTACCAAACACATCTGGAAAAGCAACGTGTTTCCGAACACGATCCGGGAGTATTACGTCTACGTGCCAGCGCAGTATTCGCCGAACAACCCGGCAGCTCTGATGGTGTTTCAGGACGGCCATGCGTACGTGAAAGAAGACGGCGATTTTCGGGTGCCCATCGTGTTTGATAACCTGATTCACCAGAAAGTCATGCCGGTGACCATTGGTTTGTTCATCAATCCCGGCCAGCACGGCGACGATCTTCCCAAAGATGCCTGGCGCCCCGATAACCGGAGTTTTGAATACGACACGCTGACGGACCAGTACGCCCGCTTTTTGATCGACGAAATGATTCCGGAAGTGAGCCGGAACTACAAACTGGCTGATTCGCCGAAAATGCGGGCGATCGGCGGTATTTCGTCGGGCGGTATTTGTGCCTTTACGGTAGCCTGGCAACGCCCCGATTATTTCTACCGGGTACTAAGTCATGTCGGTAGTTTTACGAACATCAAAGGCGGGCACGTGTATCCGTCACTCATCCGAAAAGCACCCAAACGCGACATCAAGGTATTTTTGCAGGACGGCAGTAACGATCTCGACAACGCCCACGGCAACTGGTGGCTGGGCAACCTCCAGATGGATGCGGCTTTAAAATTCAGTAAGTACGACTACAAATTCGTCGGCGGAACGGGCGGTCATAACGGCAAACACGGGGGCTCCATCCTGCCCGAATCACTGCGCTGGTTGTGGAAAGATTGAGTCAGCTTCTATCGTTGGATCATGCTTCTGCAAATCAATGTGTTACGGCAGATGGTAGGCCGCCCTATTCGCCAGCCCGGCGCAGGGGTGGGATTTTTTGGCCCTTTTCCGAATGGTCGATCAGGTCGGCCAGGCGTTTCTGCCGGGTGGCTTCCTGTTTGGCACTCACAACCCACTTCTGGGCGGATTTTCGGTAAGAAGGGGTCTGTTGCTGAAAAAACTGCCAGGCTTTTTCGCTGGCTCTGAAGGCCGTTTCCTGGACCGGGTCGAGGTCCCAGCGTTCCCGTTCATGCGCGTATAAACCGGTTTTTTTCAAATCCCGCGCCTGATAGACGGCCAGACCGGCGGGCTGCACGCGCCCCTGTTCGACGAGCTGTTCGATTCGTTTGAGATTGACGGTACTCCAGATGCTATTTCGTTTGCGGGGTGTAAACCGGATCTGATAACTCCGCTCGTCGATGGATTGCCGGACACCGTCGATCCAGCCAAAACACAGAGCTTCATCGACCGACTGGGGCCAGGTGATGCTCGGTTTGCCGGAACCTACTTTGTAAAAACCGACATAAAGCTCTTTTTCGGTTTCGTGGTGCTTGGCAAGCCATTGACGAAATTCTTCCGGCGTTGCAAAAAACATTGGCATAACGAGAGACTGGTAAAACCTGTGTGATTGTGAAAACCGTCGTTGAAAATAAAATCGATCTGTTGAATTCAAACCCGAAAAGCCCCCGGATCTACTATCCCCGGTTTTCATTGGGCTGGCGTTACTACTATCGCCGGCTATCGTTCTCCCTGGCATTGGCCTATTTCAGGAGCTTGCCGAGAGCGACGTATTCTACAACTGCCTGACGATGGAGATTTTACGCAGCAAAGCGCATATTTAGGATAAAAAACAATAGATTAGAAGGTTTCAAGAACTAGCCCAGCCGAATGCAGGCCTAATGACCGCTTTACAATGTGCAGACCCTTTTCCCTAACATTTTTAGTCCTTATATGCATTCATCTTATTTGCGTTCCCGGCATTAGTCAGACCACGGCGGATCTACTCAATAGCTTCAAAAAACGGGATGGTGTCTTAACCGATTCCAACCAGATAGCACTCACTAATAAACTGGCTGAGAAATATTTTTATAACCATCCAGATAGTGCAATGGCTTTCGGGAAGACTTCCCTGCGATTTGCTAAAAAGTACGATATTAAAATTGAAACCGCGAAAGCCTATAATATTATTGCGAAAGTTTATTATATAACCGGGTCTTTTTTTGAGTCGTTGTCTTACGCGGACTCGGCCATGGCTATCAGTAAGCAAATCGGTTTTAAATCGGGAATCGCTAATGCGATTAATACAAGAGGATTAATCTATCTGGGCCAGGACAGGATAATTGATGCGCTCCCTGAATTTAAAAAAGCCTTAATCATCAATAAGCAGTTAAAGGATAGCTCGCGAATAGCTGTAAATTACTTTAATATTGGTTTGTCGTATGATCATCTTCACCAGTATGAAAATGCTTTCGCAAACTTAAATAAAGCTCTCCAAATTGCGCAGGCCTGCAACGATGGGCACGTGGGTCAAATGGTCTTGAACCGGATCGGAGAAACCCATTATCATTCCAGGAATTATGAACAGGCCTTATTCTATTATAACTCGGTGCTCAGTTTTGCTGCGTACCAGGATAATTGGGAAAGGGGCTTTGCGTATTCAGGGCTGGCGCAAACGTTTTACGAGCTGAAGGAATATCGACAAGCCTTAGGGTATGCCCGGAAAAGTTTTGTTCTCACAAAAGAATTGAAAGCTAAATGGGATATTGAGCGGGCCGCGACCATTTTGTCGAAATGTTATGCCGCCCTTGGAGATTATAAACAGGCGTATACCTATCAGTCGGTGGCTAGGGCCTATAGTGACAGTTTGCTTAACGAAAAAAAGGAAAGAGAAATTAACTATTTGCATTTACGAGAGAAAAGGGCCGAAAATCTGGAGTTGATTCGGGAGAATGAGAGTAACAGGAAAGAAATAAAAAACGTCCGGACGATCATTTATTTAACCACGTTATTCTCAATCGCCCTCGTTATTTTATTGGTTTTACTGCGACGAAATATTGCGCATAAAAATGCACTGAATAAGGCGCTACAGGAGAGCAATAATGAAATTCGGCAGCAAAAGGACGAAATTCAGGCGCAGCAGGAAGAACTTGTAACGCTGAATAAAACCAAAGACCGCATATTATCCGTGATCGGCCATGACCTTCGCAGCCCATTTGCGTCTATTATCCAGGCCCTGGAAATGATACGATCGGGCGATTTAAATAAGCATGATCAGTTTCAGTTATTTGAAGAGTTCCATCGCCAGGTTTCGCTGGTTTTTGATCTGATTAATAACCTGTTAATGTGGGCCAACAGCCAGAAAATGGGTGTAATAACAAAGTACGAAAAAGTGGATTTGACGCAGGCCAGTGAAAACGTACTGTCTTTATATAAATCGTCGGCTTTGCAAAAAAAACAGCGTTTACTGCACCATTTTGAGGATACGCTTTACATTGAAGCTGATGAAAACCATGTTAGAATTATCCTGCAGAATATCATTAGCAATGCGATCAAGTTTACACCCGATCATGGAACCATTGCGTTGTTTTACACAACTGAAAATAATTTTATAGCCATTCATATCCAGGATAATGGACGGGGGATGTCTGTCCGGAAACTAACCCAGTTATTCCAATCGGCGGGCCGTGCCATTTCTGAAAACGGGACAAATAATGAACCTGGAACGGGACTGGGCTTGCTCCTTATAAAGCAGTTCATAGAAGAGAATAAGGGGCGTATTGAAGTGCGAAGTGAAGAAGGAAAAGGTTGCGAATTTATTGTTTATTTCAAAGCCTATTTATATGAAAGGAGTTCGTTAGGGGTTTAGTGGAAAAGGTGGCCCTGTGGAAGCGTGGGTGAGATGAATAGGGATTGATTCCAATCGGCCAACTAAAACCGGCTAGGTAGCTGCCTGCCCGTCAGGGGAAGGAGGATGTGCTGCAAAAGGGGCGGTAGGGGGTGGAGTCGTGAGGCTTAAGCGGGATGTCCGATGCCGCGCGATCCTACGAATGGCCGAGGAAATGGCCTTTAACGTACTAATTGTTAGTAAAAGAAGTTACGAGGCTTTGTGGTGAGCTCATTCGTTTACTATCAGAGTGAAAAGGTATAAAATAAAAAACCGCTCTGTTGGGGAGCGGTTTTTTATTTTATACCTTTTCCGTTGTCTTATTAATCCGGATACCGGATTAAAAAATCATTCTATTATCTTGGAAAAGATTTGATTCACAGCCGGTTAACCTTGGTGGTTAACGGGTTGTACCCAAAGTTGTACCCAAAACTCAAAAAAAAGAGAGCACAACTGGCTGCATAAGCGAGTACAACCTCAGGCTTTCCCAATGCTTGTTCCAGCATTCGGGTTAGGCTGATGATCTGCTGATCACGCGCTTCGATCATTTTAATAAACCGCTCCTCAAGCCGATTCATATAGTCTTGCAGATATTGATCCTGCTTTGATTCCGCCTGGGTGATTTCAGGCCGAAACATTTCTCCTTTGCCTTCAATATACCATTCCCGGTTTAGTGTTGGAAACTCTTGAAATATAGCTTCCAGCATATCAAAGCCCGGTTTACTCTCTCCCTTTACAATCTTCTGGACTGCGGAATTGCTTTTGCCAATTTTTTTAGAAAAGCTGTACTCATTAAGGTGTTGAGAGTCTATCAACATCCTTGTTCGTTCTGCGATTGTGGTTGATTCTATCATATTCAAGGATTTGTTATTTGTAACTCATAAAAAATCATTTAATGCTCTTGGCTCACAACACAGACTTCTGTGCCACTTGAGCTTTTTGCTTTAACACAGTTAATGTCTCAATTATTTCAGTCTGCATCTGATACCTATCTTCTAAAGATTCAATATACTTGACAAGGTATATATCTTCTTCTTTAAAAGTGTAAATATGACCTTTGAGTATTTTGTTTAAATATCTGTCTTTCAACGGATTGAAAATTTTTATTCAAAATATTTACACTTTGTTGTAAATATTGACACTATTATGGTAATATTGCTACCGAAACTACTACACGAATGTAACAATTTATACGTCGAAAACGATGCCAAAAGGATTGTTTTTACACATTAGTGACAAATACAAAAATAGTTTTACATTTTAGTCGATAGGATTATAGAGCCTTTAGTATTCACTATTTTGATTTAACGGTAGATATGGAACTGAAAGAAATGTATGACCACCTCCGGACGACCGACGAAAAGCGGTATAACGAGTTCCGGGCGAAGCTTGTGCTGGCCAATTGCTTGAACCGGTTTGAGCGGACGATCTGCAAACCTGGCTTTGACTTGAGACGGGTCGATTTCTGGATTGCTGAATGTATGATCGAATTCCTGGGCTTTACTCCGGACAACTTCCGAACAAATTCATTTCCTGTTTCTGGTCAGTTGCTTGGCATACCAAATTAACTATATGAATTATCAAGAAATTATGCTCTGCTATTTCCGGAAGCAGCCGTTCGTAAGTCTGTCACTCCCGGGCAAAAAACAGCAGGTATTTCATCTGAAAATGATGGAGTCGTTCCTGCAGACGCACATTGCAAACCTTGAGCATTGTATCGATGGGCTCGTGTCAAGCGGTGAAGAGTCTGTACAAAGTCAGTTAGGGTTTGAGTTGGGAATCGCTCAGATCATTCATTCGAAAATCCTACTTGAACTGCACGAATTAACCGGAGAACCTGTATGCAACGGATAATTTATTACCTGCAGGTTTGGCTGCTTAAGCTTTCTCATCCGCTTGTGCTGCTCGGATTATTATGCCTGTTGATTAGCCTGCTCGTGTACCTGAGTTGGGATATGGCGCGGCTCAAAAGGCTCGAAAAAGAAGAAGCCGAGCGACTCAAAGCCTTCTGGAAGGCGCTGAGCGATCCGGACGAAGATTGACCCTAACCCATCCCTCTGTTTACCATGACACTGACCGAGGTTATTTTTTGCCATGATGCGGGAGAGCTTGCGAAGGAATCGGATGATAAACTGCTGGCAATTCGGGCTGGCATTGAAGAAGAGTTACTGGCCGTGCCTCCTCATATGGACTCTGTTTTTGGCCAGTATCTGGTCGAGAAATATAAAGAAATCGTGCTGTCGATTACGCAGCTGCTCAATAAACGGTATGGATGCAACGATTAAGAAAAAGCGTCCTTTTCGATATGCGTTTCAATGGCGGTTTTTGCCGCACCAAACTTCCAGGTAATGGCCAACCAATCCACCGTTTCGTTCCAGTCCCGGGTCGAGCTTATCGAACAGCAGTTTACCCAGTCTTCGATGGCCCGGATTTATGCCCATTTCCTCGAAAAGCAGCGCCAATTCGACCGCGCTCCCTGGTGGAAGCGGATCCTGATGGGCGGTTACTTCCGGAGAAAATATTTGACGTATATGCTTGAATGGGTGCTTGATGAGTACCTGTGGGAATCGTCAGGGCTTTGAAAACGATGTTTAAGACCAGTCCGACATTCCGGCAACTGTATGACCAGGCTAAACGCCTGAAGGAAGAACGGGAAGCTGACTTGATGCGGCTGAAACATCCCGATCCAACGCTTAGCGGGGAAATCGACGAACTGAAACGGACGATGCAATTATTAGTGGATGCTTTTCGGAAGGCCGTTCCGGAGGGAGCCAGGCAATAAAGTGAATAGCTACAAGGAAAGCAGGTGATGCTGGCCTGGCCTGATTCGGGTCAGCATACTTTAAGGCGGGATAGTTGGTAAGTCGCCGGTTCGAATCCGGCTCCCGCAACGATGGGCAATTCCATCAGAAAGGTTAAGGGTTTAGGAATAGTGATCAGTAATACCGGTTGGCGGTTGCCGACCGGTATTCTCTACCACTGCCCTGGCTGAGTGGTCAGGCACCTCAGGTCTCCGAGGTTAGGCAGGTTCGATTCCTGCAGGCAGTTCCACCGAAGTAGGCATCCGGTCCACCGTAATTTGACCGAATACAAGCTCCCCGGCTCCTCCGAAGGGAGCCGGGAAACTATTAACCAAATAATCAATCTATGGCAACTAGACCTCGAACTCCTGAGCAACTCAGTACGGCTGAATTGTACGCACTATTTGTAATTGCCTTCGGCCAACAGCCTTCCGAAGATGAATTTGGTGTCGGAAAAAGTGAAGATTCGGAACCTTTTTTTCTTATCGCTGACGACAAAAAAGCCTTATACATTTATGAATCGGGAAAGCTAGATGCGGATCAGGTCATTAAGGACATTAGTCATCCTGTTTCGTTTAGTGAATTTAATGTACGCGGGTTGCTCCGGAAATTGAATGTAATAGGTTTCATCTGATCGAATGGATACATCATTAGCAATCCTGATCCCTAATCAGGGAGCGAGTTTATTAAGATGGCATATCCTATCGAACCAGCTTAACGAGGCCGTTCCTTGGCGAACCTATACGGCAACGCGCCGTGGTGAAAAGGTAGAAGTTCCCCACCGTCCTAAAGCAATAACCGGCAATGTAAAAGCCACTGGTGCCAGGCTTATTAAGGACCAGATTTCAACCATCAATCAATTGGCCCGAGCCCTCGGAGAAGCTGCTTTTTACAATGAAGAAGGTGATATAAGTATACCACCGTTGCTGACGAATTCGGTAAAGTTGGGAGCGCGCCGGGGGCTTTCTGACCGGCAAGCCAGAGCGCACGTACGTAAGCTGCAAAAGGTCGGCCTTGTAAAGCGCTATCAATGGCGAGGAACGCGAGCCGACTTCAAAATTTGGATTGACGAAAAGGTACTTTTTGCCCATCATAGTCCTGCTCAGGCTCTTCTTCGTGCGACTGTGGATAACCCTGTTGAAAGCTCTAAAAAACCGCTTTCAAAACTCCAAATTGGGCAAATTATAAAGGCATCAACGGAGGATTTTTCCGCTTATAAAGTCACTGTGACTCATAGTAACAATGAAACCGAAACAGATAAATGTCGAAATGTGGAGCACGGCGACGATCAAAAAGCGGTGGCGTTGGTTGAGCACGGCGACGAATTTCATGGCAACCCCGAACGGCAACCGGAAAAACCGGCCCAAACCGAACCTGCCAAAGCGCCAGAAACCCCGCAAGGTTACCATGAGAGAGGGGGGGGCGGGCCGGCCGCGACGACCGCTGGAGAGCGGCTCAAAGCGAACCTGATGGTCCCAAAACGGCCAAGGCCGATTGTTCGGCGGGAAAGAACCGATGAGCAGAAAAAGGCCATGATGGAAGGGTACGTTACGTCCTTCTGGCTGTATGCCAGGCAGATCCTTTACCCTAGCCGGACATTCCAGGAATACGAAAACCGGACCGTCATCAATGCAATTCGAGCTGGCGTTTACCGCGATTTCTCCTACCAACTTACTGAAAAGCAGTGGGATCAGTTTCAGGCGCAATTGTATCGACGAGTTGATCTGGCGGCCGGGTTCTACAGCCGCCATCCGGACAAGTGGGTTCCGGATCCGTATGCCCGCTTCCGGGAAGGCACCGGCTACTTCGACTGGGAAAACCTGCGAGGCTTCCGGGCCACAGATGCCTGGCTGCAGGATAATCAGCGCAAATACCGGCGGAACTACACGATGGGCCGGATTAGCTGGGCTATCATTCAACTCCGGAGACATCCGGAAGGGAAGGCTCAGAAACGACTACAGGAGAAGACCTACATAGACGCCTACCGAACCCTGGAGCAGATGATGATCAACTATGGCGAAGCGGCCGTCGACCGGTTCCGGGAGCTGGCCAGCACAATTGGCCAACAGAAGCCGCAGAGCGCCGGTGGCCAGCGCCGGTTTAACCGATAAATTTTTGAAGTTTCACTATTTACCCTTTATCACTGATGGTTACGAATTTTCAGCACCGAGCGGATCCGCTCAAACGCCATGCCTGCGTGCAGGCTATTGTCCGATTTGTCGATGGAAACGTCCGGACGTTTTACAGCCGCGATATTGATGCCCACGGTGTAGCCAGTAAACAATGGAAATACCAGAATCTGGGCTACTGGGTCCAGTACTGGAAATACCGGATTGAAAATGAACTGCCCGAAGGCTGGAAAGGGCGTGTGCTGGAAGGGGCAATTTTTCATAGCTTTGACGGCAACCGGGGCGACCGGATTGCGCAGTGGGATCGCAACAAAGGCTGGCAGTATTCATGATCAAAATCCGAATGTACCCCAGTGAGTTTCTGGGTCTGGTGAATTTTCTGCACGGTCGAGTGCTGCCGGTCATAGACCTGCAGCCGCTTGAGCGCAGCATTTATGACCAGATTTTGCTGGAATACTGGCAAAAAGCCAGCTTAGTTGAGAAAATTCCCGCCTGGAGACATCGAAACGGTCGGAAACAGTACGGGCTACCGATGCCGCTGTCGGTAGCCCGGATTCTTCATCAGGAGATGCAGTATGCGGAATTGACGATGTATGGCCAGGCGTTGCTTGCGCGGCTGGATCAGGAGTTGGTCAACCTTAAACAATAATAAAAACCTTAGGTATTTCTACTCTTTTTTACGGGGGAGCTTAGAAAAGTAAATATTTTAATTTTTATTGCAAATTATGTAACAATCAGCGGAAACCTCTATAATTTCTCTTTGATAAAAAATGGATATTCAATTCACCTCTTTCAGCCAAATTGATTTAAACGATACGTTCTTTGACTCATTAAGAGCTGACTATGTAGGATTTAATGAGTGGTTTGTTAAAAAGCAACAAGAAGACGCCAAAGCATTTATCATGGCATCCGATGCTGGATTAGAAGCATTTTTGTACCTAAAATCTGAAGACGGGCAAATTGATGATGTCGAGCCTCCGTTACCTGCGGAGAGACGATTGAAAATTGGTACCTTCAAAATAAACCCTCATGGTACCCGACTTGGTGAGAGATTCATAAAGAAAATATTTGATTATTGTATAAAATATAAATTTAAAGAGGCTTATGTAACGATTTTTCCTAAACACGGGTATCTCTTAGGCTTATTTAAGAAATACGGATTTAATGAAATAGGGCGAAAAGTAAATCAAAATGGAGAGGAATTGGTATTACAAAAGAAATTTAATTCTCTCGAAGGGGAATTACATAGAGATTATCCCCTAATTAATCCTAATGCTGGAAAAAAGTACCTTCTCGCCATATATCCAGGTTTCCACACCCGCCTGTTTCCAGACTCCATACTTAACAATGAGAACTTTGATATTATACAAGATGTATCCTATACAAATAGTATACATAAGATATATATATGTAAGATGAAAGTGAGTTCATTAAGGAAAAGTGATATAATTGTAATATATAGAACGGGCGATGGGCAGGGCCCGGCTTACTATCGTGCTGTGATTACCTCAGTATGTGTAGTTGAAGAAACTCGTAGAAAAAAAGATTTTGCAAGTTTCGATGAGTTTTATGCTTACTGTCAGGCATATAGTGTTTTTACAAGTCAGGAGTTAAAAGAACAATATGATTCAGGTGACGTATTTGTAATCAAAATGACGTATAATGCCGCTTTTTCTAGACGTGTTAACAGAAAAATCCTCATTGAAGAAATTGGATTAGATCCTAATGCATATTGGGGCTTTCTGTCATTGAGGGAAGAACAATTTCAAGAAATCATAAAAGCTGGAGCAGTCGATGAAAGTCTTATTATCAATCAAGCCTGAATTTGTAGAACGAATTTTTAGTGGCCAGAAGCGATTCGAATATCGAAAAGCACTATTTAAAAAAGATGTTACTACTGTTATTGTTTATAGCACAATGCCAATAGGGCTCATCGTGGGAGAATTTAAGGTAAAAAAAATCCATAAAGATGAACCAACAAATCTCTGGGAAAAGACAAAAGAGTATTCTGGAGTAGCAGAAGTGTTTTATAATGAATACTTTAAAGGCAGAAACCAGGGATTTGCTATCGAAATATTTGATCCTTTGCTATATGATGAGCCGATAAATCCAAAAGAAAAGTTTGCAAGTTTCACTGCTCCACAATCATTTGCTTATTTAGATTAACTTCAAAAGGACAAAGAGCCAGTTTCGTAATTCTTGTCCTTTTTCTTCTTAACATGTCCGCCAACCTTCGCTTCGAAAATCATTCCAAGCGATGGCATCCCGATCCATTTCCGATTTACATCCCCAACTCGCTTACGCATTTGGTAAGGCCGAAGCCGAGTGGCTCCTGATCAACCCCACCGCTCCCAAACCGTTTCTGGTGGCCACCTACCGGTCCAGCCAGGAACAGCAGACGCTGTATGACCAACCCCGCGACAGAAAAGATAATGATGGCGACGGGCTGATCGACGAAAAGGACGAGTTCGTCACCAACGCCCGCGCCGGCCAAAGCCCTCACAATTACTTTCCCTCGCTGGCCTTCGATATCGCGTTCCGCAACAGCAAAGGCGCGACCGACTACCAGGTGAAGTGGTTTGCCGACTTCGCCAAACTGGTGCTGAAAACGCCCGGTATAACCTGGGGCGGTAACTTTCAATCACTCATCGACCGGCCGCATTTCGAGCTGACGGGTTGGGAAAAGCTGGTTAAAAAATGAGTTACATCCGTCAGATTATTCAGTACTTGAAGGGCACGGCTTCGCATCTGGGTACGACAAAAAACCTGATTCGGGAGGTTGTCCTGGCGGTGATGACAGCGGTAGGGACTTACCTGGTGCTGCACTTTGTGATGCCAACGGAGCCGAGCCAAGTGGATGGGTTAAAGGAAGTATTTCAGACGACGATCCGGACCCAGCGCCAGGCGGATTCGCTGGAGACGTTTATCCAGCTCCAGCAGAAACAGCAGGTTATTGATTCTCTCCAGTATAAAATCCGGCAATATGAAGAACGCGACTCGCTGCGGGCTAATGGTGAGCTTACTACTCTGGAAGCTATGCGCACCCTCATTGGCACAATCAAAGGAAAAAACCGAAAATGACAGCCTGGCCGTTGTGCAGGAGTTTGTCGATCTGGCCAAGCCGCTGTTGGACAGCCTGACCAAACTGCACTACATCCGGAAGGACGTGGCAGCACTGCAGGTAAAAGTGCTACTGGCCGAACGCAGCCGGGATCAGCTGGCGGTGGAACTTCGGAAAGCCCACCAGGACAACGGCAAGCTGGCCAATGAACTCTTCGACACGAAGGACGAGTTGGGGCACCAGAAAAAGAAAAACCGCCAGGCTAAGTTGGAACGCTGGCTCTGGCGGATCGGAGGGACGGTGGCGGTGTATTTTCAGGTACGGTCAATTTTGTGAAAGTAGTATATATACTCAATCAATGTTAATCAGAAATAAATTTGTAATATAGTAATTTGAAACATTTAATTGTATAATTGATGAGAGTTTGGCAAGCGTAAAAGCAACTTATAAAATAGGTTTTCCTAGATTCCTTTTACTCTTTATTGATCCGTGAGTAAATCTGTTATGTGAGTTGCTTTTGCTTTTAATGGCAAACTACAAACAAGCAGATTACGAAGCGCTCCGGCGACGTTGTGTTGAACTCAGTCAGGCCGGCTGGCAACAATTAGCAATCGCCCAAGCGTTTGGCCTAACTCAACCTTGGGTTAGTCGAACCCTGAAGAAATACAACCAGCAAGGACTAACCGCCTTGCAAGAAGGTAAACGAACCGGTGCTCCAGCCCGTTTGTCGACTGAACAACTCAACCAATTAGTGAGCGAACTTAATAAAGGGGCAGAACATCACCGATTTAGCGGAGCCATCTGGACCTATCCCCGAGTCAATGAAGTGATCAGGAAGTTGTTCGGGGTCAGTTATGACCCATCTCAAGTAGTGCCGTATTTTGAAGAAAGTAGGCAGGAGCAGGCAGTTACCGCAACGCAAAGCCCGTCAGCAAGATGCGCAGGCAGTTGCCTAATGGCGAGAGGAACGCTTACCGCATCGGCGGTCCGACTGAGCTCAAAAAAAGCGAAGGATGAAGGGCGAGTTATTTTATATGTCGATGAGTCAGCCTGTTATTTATTGCCTTTAGTCGCTCATACCTGGGCACCTTGTGGGCAGACGCCCATACTGGTGGAGCAAGCGGGACGAACCCACTTAAGCTTGATTGCGGCTATTGCTCCTAACGGTCGGACCTATATGGCCGGTCAGGATCAGGCGTTCGCGGGTGAAGACATCGTATGGTTTTTAGGCCAACTGTGTAAGCGTTATCGGAAGCGAAATCTGCTAGTTATTTGGGATGGAGCCGCAATTCATCGTTGCCAGGCCGTTAAGCAGTTCCTTGGTGAGCGCCCTGGACGGATTCATTTGGAACGCTTGCCCGCTTATAGCCCAGAATTAAACCCAGTAGAACTGGCCTGGAGTCAGTTGAAGGGCAACTTGAAAAACCAAGTTTTCACAAACCTGGAAGACTTAACTGTAGTAGTTCTTGAGCAAACCAAACGATTAGAAAACGATCCAAAATTAGTGAGGGCATTCTTCAACAAAAAAGAGGTGGCTTTCATGACAGACTAATTCACGGATCAATAATATAAATATAGTTAGATTTGTAATACTTGTTTGTAATAAAATATTTGCAAAATAACAGCCACACATTTCCAAATAAGATTTAATGTTTGTAAATATATTAGTATTAATAAGACGATTTTTTGCTCTTAATAGTTGATTTTCCTTGGATTAATGAATGTAGAACGAAGTTTGTCAAATAAATAATCATAAGTGACTTTGCTATGAAAAACTTTATACTCTTCCTTTGTATTACCTTAATATTTTCTGTTAATAGTTGTAAGAAAAAAGAGTCCGAAGAAATTACACCAATTGAAGAGCAAGGAATTGCTGATCCTGGAAGATTTACTTCTATTTTGGTGAAAAATCCAAAGAACAAGACTGGTTTAATTATGGTTGATAGTCTCTTTACGGAGATGTATTCATTGTTGGGATCTAAATCTCCTGACGGAGAACTAACAGCTATTTCTAATATTCTTATTTATAATAAAAACTCAGAAATAGCATTTAATATTAAGGTTTTAGGAGATGGGTTAATTGGAGAAATTGAAGCACTTTCGGAGGGCGGGCATCGAACATTAAAACTTTCTGCGTATGATTTTACTAAAAGTACAGTTAATATTCAGATTGATGATTTTAATACTAAAGGAACTGTCATAAAGAATCAACAAATAAAATTAGAGCCTGATTTGTTGAAAAAATTTGAATTATTCCAGATGTTGCAAAAAACAGGCTTAAAAGGTGGTCGAAAAAAGGCCGAAGGCTACTGTAATAACTTAAGCAATATTACCCGATTGGCAGCCAGCATTACCTTATGCTTAACTAGAGTATTAACTGCAGAAAGAGTAGTGATCTGGTGTGGATCAAAGTTCTTTAAATATGGATTGGCAAGTGTGGCTGGATCATGGTATTGCGTCACAAAAATGCTCAAATTTACTGTTGCAACTTGTGAGAATTCGGCTCAAGATTTAGCTGACTATATGGATCACAAATGTATGGATGATCCTAAAGATGGTGAGGCGATAGATCCATTTCTAAAATGTCTTACTGAAGCATTTAGTAACGGACAAGACATTAAGGATTACGGACCACAATGCGCAGAAGAGTTTTGGGAAAAATTAAAGGATATAATTAAAGACCATCTCCCATTCGACCCTAATGATCCTAACGATCCAGATGACGATTCAGATGGAGGAGGCTGGGGCGATCCTCACCTCAGAACAGCGGATGGTTTTAATTACGATTTTCAAGGTTTCGGAGAATTTATTTTGCTTAAATCGACTACAGATAACTTCGAAATTCAAGCAAGGCATGAAGGCCCTGGCAATTCAGAATACGTAACTATGACCACTGCCTTGGGAATTCAAACTGGAGACGACATTGTTAGTGTACATGCCAAGCCCGCAGCAGTATTTATTAACAATGAAAAACAAAATGTATCCTCGGGAAATATCTCACTGAAAAAGGGAGCTTCAATCTCAATTCAGGGCGGAAAGATAAAAGTCGTAGCTTCAAGCAAGGACCGGGTTGAAATAGATGTTTATGCGGGTTCTATGAATTACTCACTTTTTTTAGGTCCTGATCGAAAGGGGAAAGTAGAAGGCTTGTTGGGAAACTTTGACGGTAATAAAGAGAACGACCTAAAAACGAAAGAAGGGGAAGTTGTTAAAAACGAATTTTCAAGCCTTTATCCAAGATATGCTGATTCATGGCGAGTTAACAAAAACTTCCTTTTACAATACGAGTCTGGTAAAAATACCGAAAGTTATACAAGAAGAGATTTGCCCAAGCCTCTACCTACTTTTAGCGACACTAAAAGAGATGCGGCAAGAAAGGCCTGTATTGCTGCCGGGGTAACTGGAGAGCCTTATTTAAGCAATTGCACTTATGATTTATTGGTAACGGACAATCAAGACTTTATTAAAGGGTATGTAGATCTCGTTACAAATCGGCCGCTTGAACCCTCCGCTCCCTCAAATGATGAATATGTGGGGGCGATCGGGCTTCCTATCAATAGTGGCTATAATTGCTCAAACACGGTCTTCGGGACAACTGATGGTGCTACAGCGAGTCCCCAAGCGAGCTGTTCAAATATTCGCAAAGAGGATGACGTGTGGTTCAAGTTTACTGCCACAGCGGCTGCTCACTTACTTACGATATCAGACTTGCAAGCAGTCCGTGGTAATAATACTTACCGCAATATTCAGGTATTTGAAGCGGTCAATAACGCGCCTGGAGGAAATATTCTGTGTGCAGAAATGACCATGGAAGAAAAATTCCTGACGGGGCTGAAGGTCGGCACAACCTACTTTGTCCGAGTTTCTGCTTGGGCGGAGAATATCAGACTAAACTTTAAGCTGTGTGTGTCAACCCCTCCCGTGCCTCCTGCTAATGATGAATACACCGGAGCAATCTCGCTTCTCATCAACAATGGGTACAATTGTGCAAACACAGTCTCTGGGACCACAAATGGGGCTACAGCGAGTCCCCAAGCGAGCTGTTCAAATATTCGCAAAGACGACGATGTGTGGTTCAAGTTTACCGCAACAGCGGCAGCACATCTACTGAAGATATCGGATATTCAAAATGCGCATGGCAACAGCCCTTACCGCAATGTTCAGGTATTTGAAGCGGTCAATAACGCGCCTGGAGGAAATATTCTGTGTGCAGAAATGACCATGGAAGAAAAATTCCTGACGGGGCTGAAGGTTGGCACAACCTACTTTGTCCGAGTTTCTGCTTG
>NZ_JBHSMA010000021.1:19565-21523 GCF_042655385.1 Larkinella bovis
AAGACGACGATGTGTGGTTCAAGTTTACCGCAACAGCGGCAGCACATCTACTGAAGATATCGGATATTCAAAATGCGCATGGCAACAGCCCTTACCGCAATGTTCAGGTATTTGAAGCGGTCAATAACGCACCTGGAGGAAATATTCTGTGTGCAGAAATGACCATGGACCAGAAGGCTTTGACGGGGCTGAAGGTTGGCACAACCTACTTTGTCCGAGTTTCTGCTTGGGCGGAGAATGTTAGAATAAACTTTAAGTTATGCGTTTCTACAAATTGATCTAGCCCATGACACTGGCATAATGAGGTTAGCAACATTCTTAAGAGACGCTTTATGATAAAACGTCTTGCTGTGTGAAAATCAAGTATGTGGTAAAGAAACCTTCACCTATTTAGCTGACTGATTTACAGGCTGTCTTTAAATCAGTCAGCAATTTTTAGGACAGGTAGCTCTTCGGTTCTATACTATTTTGCGTCCTTTTTCACCCCGAGGCTTTCCGGAAACTTGCTTTAAAACTCGTTTCAATGGAATTAATCCCCAAAGAAGACCGCCTGGAGCGGTTTCGTGACCACCTGCACCGGGAGGTGCCGCTGGCCGAGAAGGACCAACTGCTCATGCAGAGGTACAACTTCGCCTACACGCAGCTCTGCGATGGCGAGTCCAGCCGAGAAGTGGTCAAGCTGCTCATGTCCGCTTATTGTCTCTCCCAGAGCCAGTCCTATAACATCGTCAACGATGCGCTTTCCATTTTCGGCGGTAACCCCACCAAAGCCATCCGGGATGGCAAAAAAGCCGTGTATGTGATCCGTCTGGAGGAATTGGCCGATAAACTCAATGAAGAAGGTGAGTACGAAGCAGCCGCCAACGTGCTGGCCAAAGCCGCCAAACTCCAGGGCATGACCGAGAAAGAAGGTCAGCAGATCGATCCCCGCCTGTTTATGCCCAAACCGAACCTGATTTTCACCGACGACCTTGCCGCCGTCGAAATATCCCGCCAGATTGAAGATGCCGAGCACGATGTCGTTGACTGAAAAGGCCAACCTAGTCTACGTTTTTCCCAAGCAGAAACTGTTTCTGGCCAGCCAGGCCCAGCGCAAAACCCTGCTGGCGGGCCGGGCATTCGGCAAGACCTTTTTGCTGCTGGTCTGTATCGCCTACTTCGCCCGTTATATGCACCGGGCCAAGTTCTTTCTGGCCGGTCTTACTTTCGCCCAACTCCTGAACATCGTGCTGGTCGATATGGCCGACGCCTTTCGGGGCATGGGCTGGCGCGAATACGACGAAAAAACCGGTTTGGGCCACTACGTCCTGTTCAAGGCTCCGCCGGATCACTGGCCCCGGCCTTACAAATCGCCCAAGTCCTGGGACCGCACCATTTCGTTCATTACCGGTTTTTGTATTCAACTGCTGAGTTTTGAACGGCCCGATTCAAACCGGGGGGGTAATTACGACGGGGGCCTGATCGATGAGTCGGCGCTTTTCAAAGACGAGTGGGTCAAAACCATCCTGATGCCCATGTTGATGCGGGCCAACACCCAGCGGTTTGCCGGAAACTGGATGCACAATTCGCTCTACGATTTTACTTCCAATCCCTGGCACGAAAGCGGGAAGTGGGTCTTTTTGACGGAGGAGCTCATGAAGAAAGACCCCAAAAAGTACTTCTTCCTGGAGGGCAATTGTGACGATAACCCGATGCTGCACCCCGATTACAAAAAGACCCAGGAGGAGTTGTTGTCCCCGATGCAATTCCGGATCGAGGTCTTAAATGAGCGCATCGCCAAACTGCCCAACTGTTACTACCCCTCGTTTGAATTTGATAAACACTGCCCTTCGTGTAAGTGTCCCTAAAATTCGGACAGTTTAGAATTAGAGAAAAATGCTAATTTTAAACTGATTCCTATGAAAAAGACGCGATTCACCGAATCTCAAATTGTCAAAATCCTCAAACAGCAGGAAAAT
>NZ_JBHSMA010000022.1:0-15833 GCF_042655385.1 Larkinella bovis
CAATCATCTTCAGCACGTCTGCTTTAAAAGTCGCGTCGTATTTACGCCTTTTAAGGGGGGTGTTTTTAGGCTGCATGTTCTTGCAAGTTAAGCAAGTTCACTGTGCCGATTTATTGGACCATCTCAGCCTGGTATCCCATTGTCTAGGAATCCCTCCGAGATGGCCGCTCCGAAATCTGCGCAAGTAACACAACCATTTTGGAAAATCTGTCCAACTAATAAGGGGCTAAGACAGCCTGTTTAGAAGGACTCCGTTAGGACAAGACTTTCAATCGGCTAGCTGTGTGCCTGATTTGCTCTAGCGCTGAACTCTGGAAAAGCGGTTGTAGGCTAGACACCCTAATACGCTCAGAACTACTATTGCCAATTTCTCCACCAAATCTTTCGTAAAAAAAACAAAGTTCTCATCGTACATGGAAAAAAATAGCTATTATTGTAGGACATATACGACTTATAGAACATATACCATTTAATACGTATGGATGAGATCCTTCGAAACAGTACCTTGGTCGATGGACTTGAGAGCTTGATAATCAAGCATATTACTGACAAAAAGTTGACGCCAGGTGATGAAATTCCGAGTGAACTGGAACTGGCGGAGAAATACAGTGTAGGGCGGAATGTGGTTCGGGAAGCCTTAAGTCGCCTGAGGATGCTGGGATTGATTGAAAGCCGGAAGCGTCGGGGGATTGTCCTTTCGCAACCCAATGTCATGACGAGTTTTCAAAAGGTGGTCAACCCTTTTATCCTGAGTAAAGAAACCATCCTGGATCTATTGGGGATGCGGGTTTCGCTGGAGATTGGATGCGCCAACCTGATCGTCAACAACATCACCGACCAGGATATTGAGGAACTGAAACGGCTTGTGGCCAAAGAAGAGAATATCAGTTACCTGAAGGTAAATGTGGAAATGGAACGGGAGTTTCACACCAAGATCTATTCCATCACCAAAAACCGGGTGATGCTCGATTTTCTGAATATCATTCTGCCGGTTTTCAAGTACGTCAACGAAAATTTCGAGGACTTCGACCGATTTAATAAGGGCAGTCAGCCCGAACGGCGACTGGTCCGGCACAAAGACCTCATTCCTTATCTGGAAGCCCGCGACCTGGAAGGCTACCGGAAAGCGGTGGAGGATCATTTGATCGCTTACGTCGAATACATTAAAACCATCCATACACCCGACATACCCAACTAATTTTTATCCTATATGATTCATTACCCCAAAATAAACGGGCTGATCGCTGCGGTTTTTACTCCTTTTCACCCCGACGGTTCCATCAATCCGGCGCTGGTCAGCACGTACGCCGACCGCCTGAAACGGCAGGGTGTGGCCGGCGTGTTTGTGAATGGCTCGTCGGGCGAAGGCATGTTGCTTTCGGTCGAGGAACGGAAAGTGATGGCAGAAGCCTGGGCCGTTCACGGCACGGCTGATTTCAAAATCATCGTCCACGTCGGCAGCACGAGTGTCCAGATTTCCAAAGATCTGGCGGCCCATAGCCAGCAAATAGGAATCGATGCCGTGGGTTGCATGGCGCCCTGTTTTCTAACGTCATCGGAGGTCGATGTCATCGTGGACTATTGCCAGCAGGTGGCTTCGGCGGCCCCGGAAGTGCCGTTTTATTACTACCACCTGCCCGTTGCCACCGGAGCGCATATCAAAGTCAATCAGTTGCTGGAACGGGGTTCGAAGCGGATTCCGAACCTCGCGGGGGTCAAGTTTACGTATACCGATTTCATGGATATGCACCAGTGTGTGGCTTTGCAAGGCGGTCGCTTCGATGTGCTGCACGGCCACGACGAAATCCTGATCAACGGCCTGGTGCTGGGCGTGCAGGGCGCCATCGGCACCACCTTCAATTTCATTCCGGAGGTGTACCACAAACTCATGGAAGCGTATCAGGACGGCGATTTTGCCGCTGCCCGGGCCTATCAGATGCAATCCATTGATATTGTGACGGTGATGCTTCGGTACGTCAATGCCGTGGTGGGTGGCAAAGCCATTCTGAAACTGGCGGGTCTCGACTGTGGTCCCTGCCGGACTCCGCTCCGAAACCTGACGCCAGCCGAGTGGCAACAACTGGAGCAGGATTTGCAAAAGACCGACTTTTTTGAATTACTCACCGAATCCAGACTGGTTGGTTTATGAAACTTCGGAGCCTCGTTCTGGTCACGGTAGTGCTGCTGGGGCGCACAGACACCCGGACGCACGGCCAAACCGGGATGGGCGGGCCACTTCCGCCGGCTCCTGAGTGAAAACCGGCCCGTACCCACCCATACGATTATCCCTAACCCTTAATTTCTTGTATCTTATGAATAGTTCGATCAAACACCTTTTTCTCTTACTGACCTTTCTGACCGGCCTCACCACCGCGTACGGTCGGAAGAAGGACGATGGGCCGGTGGTAACCAAAATCTGGGATCAGGCCACGCACAGCGCCTTTACGGACCTGATTCGGTTTAAAGGAGCGTTCTACTGCTCGTTCCGGGAAGGGTCGGGCCATATCCCTGGCACCGACGGAAAAGTACGAATCCTGAAATCAACCACGGGCAAAGACTGGGAAAGCGTTGCCTTACTGGAAAAAGAAGGGATCGACCTGCGTGACCCCAAGCTGTCGATTACGCCGAACGGCCGTTTGATGATCATCATTGGTGGCTCGATTTATCAGCAGGGCAAACTGCTTGGACGAACGCCACACGTCGCCTTTTCCGACAAAACCGGCCTGAAGTTTTCGGTGCCCGAAAAAGTGAACGTTGATCCGTCCATCGTCTCCTGGGGCGACTGGATCTGGCGTGTGACCTGGCACAAAGGGACCGGCTACGCCATCGATTATCAAATTGGCCCCCAGGAACGCAACGGCCCGACGGCCATGTACCTGCTGAAAACGAAAGATGGCAAGTCGTTCGAAAAGGTGTCCAAACTGGACGTCGACGGTTTTCCGAACGAGGCCACCGTACGGTTTGACCAGCACGATTCCCTGTTTGTACTGATTCGCCGGGAAATAGGCGATAAAGTAGGCATGCTGGCCAAAAGTGCTGCTCCGTATACCAACTGGAATTTTCAGCGGCTGACCATGCGGCTGGGCGGACCTAACTTCCTGTTTCTGAACGATCAGCAATTGGTCATGGGAACCCGGTCCTACGAAACCGTTCCGAACACGGCATTCTTCCTGGGTGATAAGAATGGCAAGTTCCGCAAGATTTTCAAGTTGCCGTCCAGTGGCGACAACAGCTATCCCGGCATGGTTCTGCACGAAGGAACCTTGTATATTTCGTATTATTCCTCCCACGAAGGGAAGGCCTCCATTTACTTTACGCAAGTCCCGGTTTCCCAGCTCATGGCCTTAAACAAGGCCCCCGACATTCTGCCATCAAAACCGATCTGGAATTCGTCTCCGCACAGTGCGTTTACGGACTTGCTCCGGTTTAACGGCAAATTTTACTGTACGTTTCGCGAGGGTCTGGGCCACTCGCCGGTCCATACCAAACCGGGCGAATCTTCGGACGGTACGATCCGGGTCATCGCTTCTGTGGATGGCGAGAAGTGGGAGAGTCAGGCCCTCATCAAGGAGCCGGGTATTGATCTCCGCGACCCCAAACTGGCCATTACGCCCGACGGTCGGCTGATGATTACCTGTGGCGGTTCCGATTACGTTGACAATAAGTTAATGGAATGGCATACCCGGGTGATGTTCTCGAAGGATGGCCAGCAATGGACCTCGCCCATGCGGGTGCGCGGCATTCCCTCCAATAACTGGTTTTTCCGGATTACCTGGAATGGCCCAATCGGTTACGTGGCATCCAATATTTGCGAGACGGACCCCAAAACCGGACAGGTGAACACCAAAAACCGCAAGTTAATTCTGTACAAAACCGTCGATGGGGTTAATTACCAGGTCGTTAGTAATGATTTCAACCCATCACCCGAAGGCTGCGAAGCCACGGTAAAATTCAGGGCCGACAGCAGTCTGGTTATCCTGATCCGGAACGCGGGCGGCAACTCCACCGCCGGTTTTCTGGCTTTCGCGAAACCGCCTTACCAGAAGTTCGAAGTCGTTCAGATCGATCACGGCATGGGCGGGCAGAATTTCTTTGAACTTACCGACAACCGCTGGCTGGTTGTGACCCGGGAGTATCCCTATGAACGGCCGCCTACTCGCACCGGAACGGCGACCGTGATGTTGCAGGTGGACGAAAATGGCATTTTTCAGCGGCTGTACGAACTGCCTTCCGGGGGCGACACCAGCTACCCGGGCCTGTTGATTCACGAGGATAAGCTCTGGATCTCGTACTACTCGTCGCACGAAGGCAAGTCGTCCATCTACCTGAGCGTCATTCCGATGGCGCAACTCAAAGACCGCATTCAATCACTTCTAACCCTCAAATAAACCAACGAAAAAGGAGCTGTTCCAGCAGCTCCTCCACTCAAAAACAAGATGTACTAAACCAGTAGTAACCTTCAAATGTATGAAAAAAATTATTCCTGCTCGCTACAGGAACCGGGATTGTATTCTCTTCCGAAACCGTTGGAATTGCTTTCTGTCGGTTGTATTGGGAATTCTGCTGTCCGGTTCGGTCTATTCGCAAAGTCTGACGGTTCGGGGAAAAGTCACCCGTGAAAACGGAGAATCCTTACCGGGTGTGACGATTCTCATCAAAGGAACCCTGAAAGGTGTCGTTTCTGACGCTGCGGGTGCGTATCAGATTGCCGCGTCAAAAGGTGACGTACTCCAGTTCTCCTACATTGGTTACAATTCGGTGCAGAAAACCGTCGAAAACGATCAGCTTGATGTGCAGCTCACCGAATCGAACATCAATCTGGAAGAAGCCGTCGTCATCGGATACGGTTCGCTCAAAAGCACCCAGATTACCAGCTCGATTGCCAAAATCAAAGCCCAGGACCTCGATCAGCGGCCCGTGAGCCGCATCGACCACGCCCTGAACGGCAAACTGGCGGGGGTTCAGGTCCAGGAGACGAGCGGAAGCCCCGGACGGGGCATGGCCGTTAAAGTCCGCGGTGTTGGGTCGATCAACAATTCAGGTTCGCCCCTGTACGTCGTCGACGGTTTTCCGATCAACTCGGGGCTGGACAACATCAACCCGAACGAGATCGAATCCATCGAAGTGCTCAAAGATGCCGCTTCGGCGGCTATTTACGGATCGCGCGGTTCCAACGGTGTCGTGCTGATTACGACGAAATCGGGCAAAAAAGGTAAACCGGTGCTTGAATTTGATACGTACTACGGTTTGCAGGAACGGTTTAGCCGCGTCGATGTGCTCAACCGCGATGAATACATTGATTTTGCCATCGAAGAACGCAACAACACCTGGATGCTTCAGGGCGGAAAAGCCAGTGATCCTAATTCGGTTCGGAGCAATGCCAACTACTGGATCGATCCGGTCTGGTTAACCGATCCGAAATCATTGCCCGATCACGACTGGCAGAAGCTGATCTCGCGGGTGGCCCCGGTCCAGAATTACCAGTTGTCGGCCTCGGGCTCTTCCGAGAATACCAAATACTACATCTCGGGTAACTACTTCAACCAGCAGGGTATTATTCTGGGTTCGGACTACAACCGACTGGCCTTCCGCGCCAACGTCGAAACCAAACTCAGTTCCCGCGTCAACATGGGGTTAAATCTTTCCGCAACTTCGGTCAGGAAGAATGATTCGGATGGCGACGGCAATCAGGGGCCGGTTAGCCGGTCGGTGCGGGTAGCGCCCATCGTGGGTCTGGAACAGCAGACCCAGCGGGGCGGTTTTTATCCCTTTCACGCAGCCTTTTACCTGAACCCGATTGCGCTGGCGACCCAGCTCACCAACGAAACCAAAAGCCGGAACTTGCGGGCCAATCTGTACACCACCATCGATCTGGCCCAAAACCTGCGCTTCCGGACCTCCTTCGGGGCCGATTTTCTGAGTGATCTCAACCAGTTTTTCAAACCGGACAACATCAACCGGGGCGTTGGGCACGTGGGGTCGGTTGGCACCGGAACCCGGGAAAACTACCTCAACGAGAACACGCTGACCTACGATATTCAGAAGGAAAAATGGAGCCTGAACGCGCTGGCGGGTTTCACCTACCAGGAGGATAAGTTCACCGCAACGAGCCTTTCCAAAACCGGTTTTCCCGACGACGAAATCACCACCCTGAACATGGGCACCATCCTGAGCGCCGGGGAGTCGTCGGCCACGGCCTGGAGCCTGATGTCGTTTCTGGGTCGGGTGAGCACCTCGTTCCGGGATAAATACCTGCTGACGGCCAGCATCCGTCGGGATGGCAGTTCCCGGTTTGGGGCCGACAACCGCTGGGGCTGGTTTCCGGCGGCATCGGTTGGCTGGCGGATTTCGCAGGAACCCTTTATGCGCTCGGTTTCCTTCATCGACGACCTGAAACTGCGGGTTAGCTACGGGGTGGCGGGGAACAACAACATCGGCGACTATGCCGCCATCGGCACGCTGTCGAATACCAACTACGTGCTGGGCGGCAGTCAGGCGGTGGTTTCCGGTTTTAGTCCAAGCTCGTTCAGCAACCGGATGCTGGGCTGGGAGCGGTCGTTTACCTTTGATGCGGGTTTTGATCTGGCCGTTTTCAATAACCGGGTTGTTGTGGGGTTTGACGTGTACCAGACCGATACGAAAGACCTGTTGCTGAACGTCCAGATCCCGCCGATCACCGGTTTTTCGTCGGCCCGGATGAACATTGGCTCGGTGCGCAATTCGGGGGTCGAACTCGAACTGACCACCCGCAACCTCACCGGTCCGTTCAAGTGGACTACCTCGTTTAACATCACCCACAATACCAACAAGGTAACGGCGCTGGGACCCGGTAACGCGCCGATTTATACGACCCGGGACGGTTTTACCACCATCACGCAGGTCGGCCAGCCGATTGGCAGCTACTTCGCTTTTGTGCAGGAAGGCGTTTTTGTTGACCAGAAAGATTTCGACGCCCATCCGAAATACAAAACCCAAAATGTGGGCGACATCAAGTACAAGGATGTGAACGGTGACGGAAAAATCACGGAAGACGACCGGACCATTCTGGGTAACAACAACCCGAAGTTTTTCTGGGGGATGCAAAATTCGTTTTCGTACGGCCCGTTTGACATGATGGTGTCGATGGACGGGCAGTGGGGCAACAAATTGCTGAATGCCGCCATCGGGCAGCACGGACAATCGCGGGGTAACGTCGATGGCTACTGGCGCGACCGGTGGCGCTCGCCCGAACAGCCGGGCAATGGCTGGGTACCCCGGGCGGCAGTGACGGCCAACCTGACCACGCCTTCCAGCTTCTGGCTCCGCAGTGCGGCCTACTGGCGGGTTCGGACCATCTCGCTGGGCTACCGGCTACCGGAGTCGCTGCTGGCCAAAACCAAGAGCATCAGCGGCATCCGGATCTACGGCAGCGTCGACAACGTCTTTATGCACGATCATTACAATAAAAACCCCCAGACGGGAACGTATTCGAACACCAATACCCTGGCTGGTGTCGATTTCGACGCGACTTACCCGCTGGCGCGAACCTATACCCTCGGTTTAAACGTAAAATTTTAAAAGGATGAAAACCGTACACCTTATTTTCACCCTGTTGATCGGACTGGCCAGCGGTTGTCAGCAACTGGATCTGGTCCCGATTTCCCAAAAAAGTGTAGAGGGTTTTTACAAAACCGAAACCCACATCAACCAGGCCGTACTGGGCTGTTACAACGGCCTGCGGAATGCCTGGGTTACGTCGCAAAGCTCCTACATGCTGACCGAAGCCCGCAGCGACAACACGTTTCAGGGAACGGCCTACGACGACGGCCCGATCAATCGGTTTGACGTTACCCCGACGCTGCCCGTGCTGTCTACTGCCTGGTCGTTGTATTACAACAACATCAACCGCAGTAACCGGATACTGGAAACGGTAAATTCGATTGATATGTCGGCCGACAAACGGAAACAGTACGAAGGCGAAGCGAAGTTTGCCCGTGCCCTGTTTTACTTCGATCTGGTCCGGCTGTTTGGCGGGGTGCCCAAAGTAACGACCTCGCTTTCCATCGACGAAAGCTATCAGCTCACCCGGTCGAGTATCGAGGAAATTTACGACCTGATTGTCAGCGACCTGACGGAAGCGGCTAATCTGCTGCCCGCTACGTACGACAATGCCAACAAGGGCCGGGCCACCAAATGGGCCGCCAAAGGCTATCTGGGCAAGGTCTACGTGTTCCGCAGTGGCTACCCGTTGAAAAAGGCGGAATGGTCCAAGGCAAAAGATGCTTTCGAAGAAGTGATCAAATCCGGTCAGTTTGAGTTTTTTGATAACTACGACAACATTTACAGCCATCAGTTCGAAGGTGGTAAGCAGCAGGTGTTCTCGCTGTTATTCAAAACCGGCGCCAGTGGACAGGGCAACCCGTTCCCGACGCGCAATGCCTCCAACGATGTTGCGCCGGTGCCCGTTGCGCAGGGCGGATTGCCCTTTGGCGGCTCTCCTTTCAACCTGTTTCTTTCCAACGACCTGATCAACAGCTTCGAACCGGGCGACAAACGCAAAACCAGTGCGATCCGGCTGAGCTGGCTCCACAAATCCGGCCAGACCATCACCACCCTGCCCACCAGCCAGAAATACCAGAACGGCCCCGTTACGGTGGCCAACGACTGGGATATTGACTGGATTGCGCTGGGATACACCGATGTGTTGATGATGTACGCCGAAAGCCTGAATGAGATCGGTTATTCGGCTTCGGGAGAAGCGTTTCAGATCCTGAACAATGTGCGGAAACGCGCCGGTCTGGCCCCCAAAACGGCGGCTGATGTGCCGGATCAGGCCAGTTTCCGCTTGTGGATGGAAAAGGAACGTCGGGCGGAGTTCTGCTTTGAAAACCTGCGGTGGTTCGATCTGGTCCGTACCGATCGGGCACTGGATGTGATGAAAGCATTCCTGACGCAGTATAACCTCGCAGGTAACGTCAAAAGCCGGGATCAATACCTGTTTCCGATTCCCCAATCGGTGCGCGACGTAACCCCGGCCATTACGCAAAACCCCGGTTATTAATCTCAACGCGAACGGCTTCGTGCAATCAACGATTATTCCTACCCCAACCAAACCGTCGGCGCGGGCGTGGCTCTTTGTAGCCATGCTCTGCGTTGTCGGGTGTCTGAATTACCTCGACCGCATCATGATTACCACCATGAGGGGGTCGATTCTGGAATCCATTCCCATGAGCGACGCCCGGTTTGGGCTGCTGACGGCCGTATTCCTATGGGTGTACGGGGTATTGAGTCCCTTCGCCGGTTTTCTGGCCGACCGCTTCAACCGCAGTCGGGTGATCATTGGGAGTCTTTTTGTGTGGTCCCTGGTTACCTGGCTGACGGCCCGGGCCACCACCTTCGAAGAGTTGCTGCTCACGCGGGCGCTGATGGGTATCAGTGAAGCCTGTTACATCCCGGCGGCCCTGGCGCTGATTGCCGATTACCACCGGGGACCAACCCGGTCACTGGCAACGGGTATCCACATGGCGGGGGTGATTGCGGGACAAAGTCTGGGCTTTGTGGGCGGTTGGATTGCCGAAAACCACCGCTGGAACGCAGCGTTTGAGGTGTTTGGCCTGTTTGGTATTGGGTATGCCGTGGTGCTGCTGCTGGTGCTCCGGGATGCGCCCAAACTGCAAACCGACGTTACCGCCGAGCCGGTTTCCTCACCGGAAAGCCAGGTTAGTTTCTGGCGGGGAATTCGGAGTCTTTTCAGCCAGAAAGCGTTTGTGCTGACCCTGATGTACTGGGGACTCTTGGGGGTGGTGGGCTGGTTGATCATCGGCTGGCTACCGACGTTTTACCGGGAACATTTTCAGTTGAGTCAAACGACGGCCGGTTTATACGCTACGGGCTACCTGTATACCGCCGGTCTGGTGGGCGTGTTGATTGGGGGAGCCTGGGCCGACCGCTGGAGTCGTACCCAGCCGAGGGCCCGGATTCTGGTGCCCGCTCTGGGGCTGGTTGTGGCCGCACCGGCTGTTTTCTTCGCCAGTAGCACTGCCAGCGTAGTGGTCGCCATTGCCGGTTTTATGGTGTACTCCTTTACCCGCTCCTTCAGCGATGCCAACATGATGCCGATTCTCTGCCTGGTTTCCGATCCGCGCTACCGCGCCACGGGTTATGGCGTATTGAATCTGTTCAGTTGCATCGTGGGCGGCATTGGGTTATACGCCGGGGGCATTCTGCGGGATGCTCACGTGAATCTGACCATTTTGTTCTACGCGGCTGCCGCGATCATGTTGCTTTGCGCGTTTGTTCTGCTGATGGTCAAACCGGCCAAAACCGACGAAATGGTTTAATGATTTACTGTACCGGTACGCCTGGCAAAAAGGGTGTCGGGGTAACTGGTGGAGACGGAAGATGCGAATCACGTCCTACACGGAGGCTTTTCCTGTTCATTCCCTGGCAGCATCTCACTAATTCGTCATCCCCTTTATTCGCCCACTGAAGGAACAGATACCTGATAAGCCGAATCGGAAGCTCATTTTTAACGTGGTGCAACACGGTTATACAAACTATTTTTGGTGAGCCTATGGGCTCTTTTTTTTCTTTCTGAAACATTTGTTTCAGAAAAAGCTTATCTTTGCCTCACTCTTTAGGAATGCAGTATGGCAAGAACGGTCGAATTTGATATAGAGCAAGCTATCGAAAGAGCTACGTCTGTCTTTTGGGAAAAAGGCTACAATGGGGCCTCATTGCGAGAGTTAACCGATGCAATGAAGATTAACAGCAGTAGCCTTTACAATACCATTGGGGATAAGCACGAACTCTTTGTGCTTTGTCTCAAGCAGTACACGCACAATAGACGGATTTCCTTACAGGAACAGGCCCTCCAGGCGACCTCGCCATTAGCCGCCATAACTGATTTTATTAACCAGGTTAGCATCGCAGTCATTCAGGGCGTAAATGGCTGTTTAGCCATCAAAACGGCTTTCGAGGTGTCTCCCAAGGATGACCTGATTAAGGCGATTCTAAAAGCCGACAATGAGTTTACGCAAACCTTTTTGAGTTCGCTTATCAAAGCAGCCATCGCCCAGGGAGAAATTGGTAAGGATAAAGACCCCGATCTGTTAGCGGATTACATCATCAGCACCTATACGGGTTGGTATGAGCTACACATCCTCTACAGAGATCCCCGGAAGATTACTAATCTTGCCCAATTTATGATTCGCCATCTTACCCAATAATTTTTTTGCCTCATTTTGAAACGTTCATTTCAGAATGAGGTGTTTACTGATAGTTGACCCATTCTGAAACAATCATTTCATAATTATCACTCATGATCGATCAACAACGTAGTACAGCCGAACTTGACGGCAAGATCGCCCTGGTTACGGGCGCCACGAAAGGAATTGGCAGGGCTATTGCCGATCGGCTCACCCAAGCCGGTGCCGTCGTGATTAGTACCGCCCGGACTAAACCCGAAGATATGTCTGTGAGCCAGCACTTTATTGCGGCAGATCTCACCAAACCGGATGAAAGTACACAGGTGGTCAACGAGGTCAACCAGCGCTTTGGCGGCCTGGATATTTTGGTCAATAACATGGGGGCCAACACCCTGCCCGCTGGCGGGTTTAGCGCGCTAACCGATGCGCATTGGCAGGAAGCCTTGCAGGTCAATCTCTTAGCGGCCGTGCGGCTGGATCGCGCCTTTTTGCCCAGGATGTTGTCACAAAAAAGTGGGGTTATTATTCACATTTCTTCTACCAGCGGACTGTTCCCCATCTGGGAATCGACGATGGCCTATAGCACCGCCAAGGCAGCCCTCAATGCGTACAGTAAGACCCTGTCGAACGAGGTCGCTCCGAGTGGCGTGCGGGTTATGACGGTTTCTCCCGGCTTAAACAAAACAGAAGCCATGGCTGCGTTTATTGAGCAACTGGCTGAGCGTACAGGCGTTAGCACCGAGATGATGACTCAAAACCTATTTGCAAGACTTGGGGGCGTACCGCTGGGCCGAATGGCGGAGCCGGAAGAAACCGCCGAACTGGTTTGTTTTCTAGCTTCGCCGAGAGCCTCTTACATCACCGGGGCTAACTATATCGTTGATGGCGGCAATCTGCCCGTTGTCTGAATCTTGAGCCGCAATTGATACGGTTGACAACCGACCTGGGGTTTGTCAACCGTATCAAGGTGTGCTGACAGAACCGCATCAACCACCCGTTTTCCGGAAACAGTGCGGCCTCCGGTCTTCTTGCCGTTCCTGGTCCCGGTATTATAAACTCCTCTCAGAAAGCAAACCGCCTGGCGGCCCGGGTTCCCATTTCGGTATGGCCGATGAGTTGGTGCCACTGAAATCAAGTCTATAAATCGCCAGTTTCTAACCTCACCCCTCCGCGTTTTTGGATTCTCTGGCTTAGAATTGGTCGTTAGGGAACCTGGACAACCTAGCCTTTGATTATACACCATCAAAGCCCCCATCGGTGATCCCGTGGGCATGCTCTTACGGTCGGACTAAACCGGACCACCTCATTAGACGAAAATAAAGTAGGCTTGTCCCAAATTTGACGATTTTTGTCCCCGATTTGATAGCCCACCAACGGACCAATGTGCATATTTGCCTTTGTTTTGCCTGTATACGCAGACAGAAGAAAAAGAGAAGGATTGAGGGGGTAATTGCTTGATAGACATCGATTTGTCTTTACTGTTTCACCTAATGGTTTATCCGGTCAAGTAGTTGGATTTCCCGGCAGCGACTCCACTCATTCCCTCGTTACGCGGTTCAATGCTTTACGCTAATACTGCTGAAAAGCTTGCAAGTGAAAGTGCTTTAAGTCATTTATTAATCGTTGAGGATGGAGTACTTTCATGGTACTTCCCAATCGAGCTAATTCAAAAATTAGTTCCTGGTTGATGATAATCGACAGTTTAACCCGAAATTCATCGGATGTATCCATCAGCACATCGTCTTCCCGGAAGGGGAAGAAAGGCTGGGCTTTAAAATGCAGTCCTTGTTTTCGGCTAAACGACAGGACGACCTCTTCGGGCGGAGCATCATAAACGGCCACACCCAGGGCAGGGCTAAAATACGCTTGGGCTTCAAAGGCCGGCGGATCCATCTCGTAGGAAGTCGTTACCACCGTTTCAGCAACGATCCGATCCAAACCGAATACGCGTAACTGGGGAGGGGTTAACTCGTACCCGATTAAGTACCAGCGGTTGCGATGCTCTTTCAACAGGTGGGGGAAAACCGTGCGTAATCGCGGGGAGGGGTCATCGTATTTTTGATACTGAAATTGAATCACCCGGCGGTTTTGACAGGCCATCAACAAGGGATCGAGCAAGTCGATCCCACGACCGGGCGGGACGGCTTCAAATACCAGGTGATTCTGGGTGACAGTCGGATGACTCAGGCGGAAACGGACTGCTTGTTCAATTTTGTCCACGGCTCCCCGAAAATCGGCGAAGACGGACAAGTCACGGAATTGATTGAGCGTGGCCAATGCCTTTTTAAGAGCAGTAATATCCTGACTGGTGAGTTCAATTTCAACCGTTTTCAGGTCGAAGGGTTGAGTATAGAGGTAACCTCCCAGTCGTCGGTTATGGGTGCCCCATACCGTTCCCGCATCTGGGCCAGATCCTCTTTCAGGGTGCGTTCAGCGGTTTCACATAACCGCATTAGTTCCGTAGGGGGAACGGCCAGACCGCGCCGGAGTTGGTCATTGATGCGTTGAAATCGTTGCGATTGAGAAAGAGCCATCGGTTGAAAAAAATAGAATCGTGCATGGAGATTGCACGAAGAATCTGCACATTTGGTGTAGTCCTGAAAATAAACCGGACGCCCGCAAGTAACTTAATCTTTTTATGAATTGTACCAGATCCTTATATTCCTAAGCTGTCCGTATGCAATTCCGCCTGACCTTACGACCTGTTGCCCGGCAAACGCTGGTACCTTTTAATTATGCCTATCGACTCAGCGCGTTCATCTACGCCGTACTGGCGGATGCGGAGCCGGTTTATGCCCGGTTTCTCCACGAGCAGGGGTATGCGTTTTCAGCGACGCGCCGGTTCAAGCTTTTTACCTTTTCGGACCTGATCATGCCGGATGCCAAAGTTGACCCCAAAGCGGGCGGTATGTGGGTCAACTCGCCGTATATCGAGTGGGTGGTTAGTTTCTACATCGACAAAGCGGCCCAGCATTTTATTATGGGGTTGTTTCAGGACCAGCGCTGCGTGATTGCGACGCCCCGGCACCGGGCGGCCGAATTCATCATTGAGCGGGTGGAAGCCGTGCCGGTGGACATTGCGTCGGAAACCGTCCGGCTGCGGACGCTCTCCCCCGTGGTCATTGCCGAAAAGGACGAGCGGGGGCTGGATCAGTACCTGCATCCGGCCGACGTACACTTCGGACCGTTACTGATCTCGAACCTGCTGGCGAAGTGGGGAAGTGCGCAAACCGTTACTCCGGCGGGCAGGACGACCGATGATGATTTTGACGAATCGACGTTAACCTATCGACTGTTGCCGGATCGGGAACCGCGATCAAGGTTGCTGACGATTAAAGAAGATTCCAAAGCGCAGACCCAGGTACGCGGGTATTACAATTTTACGTTTGAACTCAACGGGCCGCGGGAGTTGCTGGAACTGGCCGTGCTGGCGGGGATAGGGCGGTATAATGCCGAGGGGTTTGGGGGTGTGGGGGTGGTATAACTTATAAAGCTATTAATTATGAGCCTTGAAACTGCACTTTCGTTAGGGAGCCTGTACCGTAAATCAGCAAACAGTAAAGATTATCACGAACTAATTAACAAGGTTAGTAAAGATGTCGATGCGATAAAGAAGAAAAAGGACGCTGCGGGAAATTTAATCCAGACAACTTTTTTTCGCTTACCTGTAACTGAGCGGACCGATGGATCATTTGACTTTCAAATGGATGGAGTGCAAGAGATTACGGATGAAGACAAAATAGCATCATTGTATTATCTCAACTTCAAAACGTCCTCCAAAGACTCAACCAAATTGTATTTATTCGGCGATATTATCTACAACTACTTCCCAGTAAAAAATGGCGTTGATGAAGGGGGCAATTATCGGCTGGTCGGAAAGAATAGTTCCTTTGTTCGTTGTGAAGAGTTGGCAGCCTCGTTAACGAATACAGTAATCGGGCAGTTCAGGACGGAGTATGCCCGCTGCCGGGAACAGATCGAAAAGCTATTATTATCGCTTCCCTCTGTAGTACTACACTTTGATTTTGATGGCAAAAGTTGGTACGAGTTTGACGGAATTACTGATCTGATTAATGAGAAACTCCTCGGATCTTTTGTGGGCAAGCATCCGGAGGGAGGTGTGTTTCTAGAAAAATACCTTTATAAAACTTTGGGGGGCACTACACCGGGCTTCGGTGACCAGTATAGGTATAAAACTCGACTCTTTACGTCAGAAGAAATACAGGACCTTATGTATGCAATTGCTTTGACACAAAAGCCTATACTGCGCATTAAAGGTATCGGAATAGTTGCATTACCTAAAGGAACTAACCTCACGGTAGAAGTAATCGACAAATTTGTTGGGCGTTCAGGCAGCGAAGTAGTTGCCGAGGAAGAAGATGCTGAAGACAGACTGGAATCTGCTAACCAGTCGAAAACCGATGAGGATGACATTTTCGCTCCATTTACAGAGAATGACCTTCCTGAAACGGTACAATATGATATTTTACTATTAAGTATTCCCTCTTCGCCAGCAGGTGTGTATGAGGTGGTCCGATTTAGCGGCACAGTGAATTTGTCAGATTTTTGTAATACTTCTGTTCAAATTGTTCAGGGCTTTGGTAGCCCAGCGATGAATGCTTTCTCTCCCGATTATAATAGACTTCA
>NZ_JBHSMA010000023.1:0-13014 GCF_042655385.1 Larkinella bovis
TTTTATTTTATAGATCCATAATAGCTACTTTCAAACCAATAATCTAATTTTTCAAGCTCTGGTATAATTACTTTGGCTTCTTCTTTTATATCCTTTTTATCTTTGCTTAAAGTAAATATTCCTTTAATCTCATCAAAGTTTAAAGCTTTATTAAGAAGCATCATTATAATTAGAAAATGAAGTGAAAAAGTTTTTGTTTCAAAGCCAGTTACATCTTTTATATCTCCAAGCATCTCAAAGAAATCCGAACGCTTGTTTGGGTAACTGCCTACTATAACCATAGGTATTATACTTTTTCTATCAATATTATGACGCGAATGTAGTACTGCGATAGCGTCAAGTAAATAACGAGGAATATTAAGTGTATCACTTCCTACTAGGTCTATTGACGCAGCTATTATGTTCTCTCCTTGCTTACCTATCAGGTCTATACGAATATCATTATTGCCAATATTTTTGATTTTAGCGTTTATGCCCAAACAGAGTAAAACGTTTCTTGTAAAAAGATTTTCAAAGCTTTGATTTAAAGTCCTAATTCTTAATATTTCCTTGTAAATAGTTGTTAATCCGTCTTTAGGTATGTTTTCAGTTACAATCCTATTTTGGCTAACTCTCAGTTCATAAGTTGTGCTTAATTCAGCTAGTGAGTCTACTTCTGCGAACTTAACAATCTCAGAATCACCGTGTAAAATCTTAGCTTTTCTGCCAACCTCCAAACTAATAGCTCCATAAGGACATCGGTTAAAACATAAACCACAACCAAAACAGGTTTCAGGATCAATCACAGGGAAGCCAGTTGATTTGTCCTCGAAAATGGCGTTTACAGGACAAACCTTTGTTGAAGGATTTGCAGGCATACCATTTAGAACATTGGGTAAAATTTCACTCGTCTTAAATTCTTTGCATGGTGTATCAACACAATTTAAGCAAGTTGGAGAGATGGAAACGCCATCTACTTTTATTATACTACTACCCTTTAAATCCTGAATTATATGGAGACTTTTAACGCTTTTATCTATTAAACCTCTGCGTTTAGATTGACTACTTTCTAAAGAAAGCCGCTTCATATATATTTCCCTTTTAGATTTGTAATACGGCTTTTATTAAAAACTGTTGCTTCAAAGTCTCTCTCCCATAATGCAACAATCAAATCGTGTAAAGTTATTATTCCAATATTGAACCCGTAAGTGTATTTAACGTCATCGATAAGTTCATAAACTCCGCTACGTTCTTCTGGATATAGATACCCGATTGCCAAAGACGATGTTTCTAATGTGGTTGGGTAAAATTGTCTTGACAGAAGAATTACTTTGTTTTCTACAGCTTGCTGAACAGATTTTATATTGATATTCAGCACCTCAGTAGGAGATTTAATTTCTATAGGAATAGAGTATGATGCATCTTTTATAAAAGCGTCTACTCTATTACTTGTATCTCCATGATTGCCTTCTATCGCATTATAACCGAGCGACATTAAAACCTTGACAGTTAAAGGATAAAATGTTTTTTGGTCAGCAGTTATAAGATTTTGTTGAATAATCTGAAGTGCAGACGCTTTGCTGTTTGGTATTCCTCCTGTTAGAAGTTCATCCCATATTGTGGGAGCAACGTGACTTAAGGGATTGACGCTTAGCCTTTTCATGCCTTTAATTCATCGTATAGCGTAAAAGCAGCCTTATACAATTCTTGTGGCCCTTGTTGAATTGGTGAATACAATATGGTATTCGTGTCAAACACGCCGAGATTTTCTAAAACATTTTTACAAATTTCTTTTGCTCGTGTAATGACTTTTTTAACTTCTTCGTCTTCAATATTGAACCCTGCCCTTTTTAGGAAGGCATAATTAGACAGCAGGGTAAATGCTGCTTGTACTTTATAATCGTATTCACTAATGTCATTATATCTTATGTCCCTCAAAGAGCGTAATATGTCAAGCTTTGCCCTGCCATAATCTGTTAGCTGATAGCACCTTACTGCTTGGCCATATAAATTTCTGTTTAATACAGGTTTAGCCCATCCCGTGAACTGCAATGCTCCTAGAGGAAACCTTGTATAGTTCATTAATGTATTTGTTTTGATACCCGAAGAATGCATTAAATTCTGCATTCCTTCATCAACATTTTTAAGGCTGCCCCTTAGCGTATTAACTAAATTTATTTGACTTTTTAGAGCATCGTCTAGCGGCCTATCATTCATCAAAGTATGAATGCTTAATATAATCTCATCTCTGTACATTAAGCCGCCAAGCTGCTCCATCATGAACAGCAAAAAGTAAAAATATCTTAATTGGTTGCCACCTCTATTATTTACTAAGAAGTTTGGAAAGCATATGCCTATTAATCCTTCTTCTATTAATCCTTTTTCAATGTTTGGGTCGTTTTCTGAACAATCAACATAATAGCTTAAATCTGTCAATTTGAACTTGGTATTCATCTCAGCCGGTTCATACCATCCGAGCATTCTATAAAGCTCAGAATACATTTTATGCTGATTGTAAAGTGGATCGAGTGAGCGGTTTTGTCGCGTTGATCTTCTGATAGCTTCTTCCCCAATAGCCCCCGAAGAAGAAGCATGACCACTATGTATCATGGCATCTTTGCCATCATCATGAGTGAATACTTTGTCTTCTCCTATGCTTTTGTAGATCGTCCTTAATACTGCGGCAAATCTTCTTATATCTGAGCCAGGGTTAGGAAATCGCAGAACGCCCATTAATTTTCAGGGGGAACAAAATAGTTTACATCTTTTCCGTAGAGCTTGGCCAGGAGTATTAGCGTTATAAAGTCTATATACCTCTGACCATTCTCAATTTTAGAAATTTCACTTTGGCTGAGAATGCCAGTCTGAGCAACAGCATTTTGAGTAAGCCCCGCTTCCTCTCTTGCTTTGACTAACTTTTCAGTGATTTTAAAATGAAATTGCCTGTATTCTGAAAAATCCATCGTCGGTATCGGATTATTCCATATTGCAATATTTAAATACTTTACTCAGTATTCCATTTAGGAATATTTTGTATATCATGTTTTTAAACGGTTTTATATTAGTAGATTTACAGTGATCACTAGCTTTTGCACCTAAATACAGGTGCGATTTTGGGTGTTTTAATGCACTTGTGAAATTAACGTAGATGTTTAATAACCAACATGGTATTTACTATAGGAGGTATTAAAGGCGGTACAGGAAAGACAACTATATCAACTAATCTTGCTGTATGGTTATCGAAGAAGGGGGCAGATGTTTTATTAGTGGACGCTGATGAGCAAGAGAGCGCCAGCGATTTTACAGCCTGGCGTGAGGAGACTAAGAAAGGCCAGCTAGGATATACCCTTGTGCAGCTTAACGGCCCAACCGTTCGCCGACAAATCGAACAATTACGGCCTAAGTATGATCACATTGTTATTGATACTGGAGGACGCGACACGGCCAGCCAACGAGCTGCACTTTTTGTGTCTGATGTGTATTTGATTCCATTCGCTCCCCGTAGCTACGAGATTTGGACGCTCTCTAAAGTGCAAGCCTTGCTGAGCGAGATTCAGGGAAGCCGATCCATGCCACTACAGGTTTATTCTTTTCTAAACAAAGCAGACACACGCGGAGCCGACAATAATGAAGCAACGGAGGTTTTAAAGGATAACGAAGAATTAAATTTTGTTGATTACCCTATTATCAACCGCAAAGCTTTTGCAACAGCAGCCAGCAAAGGGTTATCAGTCTTTGAAATGATGCCTACTGATGAAAAGGCTGTTTTTGAAGTAGAAGCATTATTTACTCATGTTACAGGCATTAAAAAATAACTGTTATGGCCGTATCAGGACCCCCAAAGAAGACAGCCGTTGCCATCCCTTCTGAGCAGCAAACAAGTAAAGAGCAGGAAAAGAAAATAGAGCAAATCATAAACAGAGGTAGTTCAACTGTCGGTAAAGCACAGCTGCCAGAGCCGGAGCAAATCAAGAACTTCAATATAAAGATCATGTCTAGCCAACTGGCAGAAGTTGACCAGTTACGAGCGAAACGACCACGTAAACCGACAAGTCCGAAGCTTGCAGTTTCACTTCAAGATTGGATACTCGAGGCTATAGAGGAGAAGATACAAAAAGAGAAAAAGAAGTATAATTTAGGTTAGTAATTGCACCTAATTATACACTAGTAATTAGGTGCAATTACTAACCTAAATATTTCCTATAGACTCTTGAATTTCAGACTTAAGGCGTTCCTGAATAGCCTTACCAATTCTAACAAATACGGCATTACAATATTTAGTTCGGTCATTAATCCGGTCGTCTGTATTTTCTTTTAGCTGCCAATCGTACACCAGCTTATTAGCCGCTTTGGTGCCTATATCTTCCAGATATAGGGCGATATTTTTATCTGTTATTTTCCAGGCCCGCAGGTTGGCCACTACCTGAGCCACCATCCTATTCTGTAGCCAGTACTCCGGTATTTTGCCGTCCTGCTTACGTTTAAGAATGAATTTAAAGCCGGTTATTTTTTTACGCCCTCTTGTCAGGCGTTCAGCTTCGTATACCGGCTCAAAGTTAAACGCCAAGTTCGTACTGGCCAATTCTTCTAACGGCTCAGTGATTGTACGGTTGATTAAGTCCCTTGTATCGGGGTACTTCATTTTAGCGTTTCCGTCTTTGTCTCGCTTGACCTTGCCCCGCTTGTCTTTCTCCTCGGAGCAGTCCATAAGTTGTCGGTACTGTTCAACCGTCGGACACCATACGCCCGTATCACGGAAGGCCGACAGGATTTCAAAGAAGCGCATCGAGTACCAGCTTTTGAGACCCATATAATTGTTAAGCTGATAGGTCGAATAGTGGGCGATCTGGACAAAATACGGCTCTAGTTGTGGGTTAAGCAGTACTGTAATAATTCCGTCTTTGTACCCTACAGCCCTTTCCTTTGTCGAGTCAAGTAGGTGCCGGGCGAACCATTCCGACCTATCTATGCTCTCAAATTCCCATATAGCGGCCAACAGTTCACGTAATGCCCCCTGAACTTCTTTGTAAGCTGTTTCCTTCGTTATACCGGCATCAGTGATAATATCAACGATACGAAACTGATAGTAAGGCCGCAGCTTGAAATCATCGTCCCGGATCTGGTCAATAACACGGGCCATGATCCGTTTAGCTGTAACGCTCATACGTCCCTGCCGGGCAAACGTTACATTCCAATGCTGTTTAACTAAGTCCTTATGTTTCGGCTCATAGGTCAGGCCGAGGGGTAACACTAACTGAGTGCTTCGCTTATCTTCCATCCTTACAAATCTTGTTTTGCCCCTTTTCGTCAGAATACAGGCCGAAAATAAAAATAAAAAACAGACTTGTAAATTATTTGCCTGAAAAATCGGGGGTATTTGTCGGTTTATTCTTCTGCTGAGTGGGGGTATTTGTCGGTTTATTCTTCTGCTGAGTGGGGGTATTTGTCGGTTTATTCGAAAGTACACCATATAGTAATTAACTATAATAGAAAATTTCCTACTACAATAGTTTTTCAGCCCGCCCTTTTTTCATTTAGGGCGTAAACGAGTCCAACCAAAAAATGCCAAAACAGAAAAGAACAAAAAAACAAAGCGGGGAGGGAGCTATAGCGGAGCGTTCTTTTTAGAAGCGAGCGGGAACAGTATTTTACGCTGCGCTATACTGTTCACCACTCGCCCGCAGGGCCATTAAGAAAATATAACTAACACTAAATCAATTAGTTAAAACACATTTGGATGTTTTTATTTTGTTAACTACCTTAGCATCAATTCCGATATAACCTGTATTTTTTACTAAAATCATTGACAATCAGTACTATTTATCTGTAAATGTGTCTTGAATGACCTTGATTCTATGGAAAAAGAGAAGATCAGAGACAAACAGGTCGCCCTTTCACCCGCCCTGTTTACCGAATTTGAACGGATGGCCGACGGCTACGGATTGACTAATAAAGGGCTCCTGGAAGCGATGATCCGCTTTTTCAAGGCTACCAAAGCTGATCCCCGCAACCCCAAAGCGGAACATCCCACCGAGGCCATTAAGGCTTTGGACAAGCGGCTGGTATCGTTTATCCGCCAGCAGGAGAAGGATATCCTCAAACCCATGAGTGACGAGATGACCCAGGTCGCCGATGAACTCTACGGCCTGAAGGATACGGTGAAGGAACTGCATAGTACGTTTGCCATGATGCTGCTGCGGCAACTGGGTACGGCCCTGCGGCCCGAGTTGGTCCGACCCGAATTTTTAACGGCCTGGGAGAACGACCAGGAGCGCCGACGCAAAGCCCGAGAAGCTCTGGACAACTTAAAAAAGAATCCGGGTGGTAGCCAAAGTTAGTGCCGGAAGTGGCGGCAGTTGCCGGGGCCTGGCCGAATACCTGGAGAAAGAACAGCCCGGCCAGTGGTTCGACCAAACCCGGCAGGATCTACCGGTCCGTCCGGTCATCGATGACCTGGACGGTAACAAGCGAAATCTAGGTAAGGAAGAAGCCAAGTTCTACCAGGTCGTGTTCAGTCCCAGTCAATCCGAGCTCCGGCATTTGGGCAACGATCCGAGCCAATTGCAAGCGTACACCCGGTCGATGATGGAAGCTTACGCGGGCCATTTTGGAAAGGGGATAGAGAGCCGGGATCTGGTCTGGTACGCCAAGATCGAGCACACCCGGCACTACAACCACAAGGACCGCCCGGTGCAGTTGGGAGACGTGCCGCGTGGCCAGGCCAAAGCGGGCGACCAGATGCACGTTCACGTGCTGGTCAGCCGCACGGAAAATCTGGCCCGCTACCAGGCGCGGAAGCAGAGCGGAGAAATCAGCCGAAAGAATCCGCTCAAACTCAGTCCGGTGACCAACCACCGGGGAACCCAGCGGGGAGCGGTGCAGGGGGGCTTTGACCGCAGCGCCTTTAAGACGCTGGCCGAGCAGGTCTACGATAGGCAATTTGGTTACCAAAGGCCCCTGACGGAAACATTTGCCTACGCCAATACGATGGCCCACGGTGACAAAGAAGACCGGGTGGATCTGCGGCACCGGGCCCGCCAGCAGCAGCAACAGGCGATTGAACGCGCGGCCAAACGCAAGCTGGAGCAAGCCCCCAGGGTGCAGCCTGAGCAAACGAAGCCCGTAGCCCCCAGCATTAAACCGGAGGTAGCGGCCCCGCGCATGGCGGCAGTTAATCCAACTGAGCAGGAGCGTGGGGAAAAGATCCGGAAACTATTGGAATTGGCCCAAAAACCGCCCGAGCCCCAAAAAAAGCGAGGGTTGAGACTTTAAAGTAAATCAGTATGTTCCATTCCATATTCGTCATCAGTTTTTTTAGTGATGTGCTGATTCCCGTCGGCGTGTGTATGCTGCTGGGCTTGGTCACCGCCATGTTGATGGGCGGGCTCCAGTGGATCGGACTGGGGGTGATCCTGCGGCCTGTGATTCGGCTGCTCTACCCCCGAGAGCGGGATTTGTATGAGCAGACTGTCCTGCTGAATTACCTGTGGTTTCGAATCGGGCTGGTGTACACGGTTTTTTACGGGCTGATCGAATCGGGCTTATTTGACTGGGTCTTCTGGGGGGCGGTCGCCTACGGGATTTATCGACTTTGGCGGTACATTCAGGGCAGGCAGTCCGCACCAGTAGAACCGGATGGGGAAGCCCTGCCCGGCTTCACGCTGGCCACCCAAAATGGACCGATTCAGGTAGCCAATCCGTACCGGGGCGTTTTCGTGGCTGGGGGAGCCGGAAGCGGCAAGAGTAAAAGCATCATTGAACCCATCATCCACCAGGCCGGAGCCCAGGGCATGGCCGGCATTGTGTATGACTTCAAGTTTCCCACCCTGGCGCAGGAAGTAGCTGGCAGTTACCAAGGTAGCCCGGTAACCCCTTATTTTATCAACTTCACCGATCTGAGCCGCAGCCACCGGATCAATCCCATTCGGGCCGAGCTGCTGACTTCTGCCAGTTTTGCCCGCGATGCCGCCGTGACGGTGCTGGCCAATCTGGACTACCAGGCCAGTCAGGCCCGCAGCTTCTGGATTCAATCGGCGGAAGTGCTGTTAACGGGGGCTATCTGGTATCTACGTCAGCGTCACCCTGAGCAGTGCAGCCTGCCCCATGCCGTGAGCCTACTGCTGGCCGGAAGTCCGACCGACTTGATCCGGACGCTGAGCCAGGATGAGCAAACGCGCGGGATCATTGCCTCGGTCAGCAGCGGAGCGGGTAGTGAAAATCAGCTGGCCGGAGTATTTGCCACGATCCAAAACTACCTATCGGTACTCAACAGCCCGGAAATCTTCTGGATACTCTCGGGGGATGATGTACCGCTCGATCTGAATAGCCCGGAAAAGCCCGGAATGTTGGTTCTGGGCAACGATCCCACCCTAAGTAGTACTTTCTCCCCTTTACTATCGCTCATCGTTTCTACAGCCCTGAAACGGATGAATCAGCGGGGACGCATTCCCAGTGTCGTCATTCTGGATGAAGCTCCGACGCTATTCATTCCCAACTTTCAGCAGATTCCAGCCACGGCCCGCGATAACAAAGTGGCCACCGTGTATGCGGTGCAGGATATCGCTCAGATGGAAGGCACGTTAGGGGCGTCGGTGGCTGAAATGATCATCAGCAACCTGTCCAACCAGTTTTTTGGGCGTACCACCAATCCTAAAACCGCCGAGCGGGTGAGCAAACTCTTTGGCAAGTATGATCAGGCCTTCGAAGGCCGCTCAATGAGCCACGGCGACCGGACCAGCTATGGCCGCAGCGAGAACGTGCAGCAGCGGGATCGGTTGGAAGCGTCGGTGGTTATGCGGTTTCAGCCCGGTGAGTTTGCCGGGTTAATTGCTGAAGGGAATGTAACGGAGTTTCGGCGTGTCTTTGTCGCGGATGAATCGAGGGCACAACCCATTCGCTCATTCACAGCAGTAAATACTAACGAATTACAGGCTAACTATCTAGCTGTTCAGGCGCAGGCCCAAGTCATTTTGCAAGTCAAGCATATGGATAACCCGGTTGATCAATCAACCCAGTCAATAACTCATCCAGATGGCTTAACGCTTGAAGATTTACTCTAAAATCAACCTTTACAGGAAGCACAAACCGTGAGGATTCAAGCATTAAAGGTGTTTGTAAATTAAAATAATCAGTATATTTGCGCAGTAGATACTGAGCCATTCTATGTAGGTAGATGGCTCAGTATCAAAAAGATGCGCGAACTTGATTACCTTAATTGATGTTCGAGACCACCGGTAAGGCCAAAGGAGCGTACCAAGTCCCAGATAAGCCTTAACGCATTGACGAACGTTGAAACAAATTGCAATTTTTGCAATTGTGACCAGCCGCGCTGGACTGAGTGAATTTTCTTTGTTTTCATTGCTTTCTATTTTAGTTAAAGTTTGCAAAAGGACTCTGTGGCGGGGTCCTTTTTGCATTTAACAAAGTAAGTAAAAAAAAGTGCAATTAATTTGCTATTAGCTATTTTTTTTGCGTAAGAGTTATTTTACCTACTCTATACAAGTATATACAATTAAATACAGGTATATGCACTCAAATGCGTACAGATGTTTCCCAGAAGTGCAACAAATGTTTACAAACGCTTACCAATTGTTAGCAAATACTTACCAAAAGTTAGCAAACGCTTACTGCATGGTATGAAAACGACTTGGCTCGTGAATTCCCTCTGTCAAAAACAAGTTTTAAGCAGAAATTTCGTCAGTCTATTACAATACGAGTATTGTAATAGATAGTGTAAAGTATCTTTTTATGTAAAAATTTATTTACATTTATCTATTTTTATGTAAATAAATTTTTACATAAAATACTTTAAATATCTTATATACAAAGAGTTACCTCTAGTATTCTTTAATGATAGGTTATTGTTAATGATAAAATTGAATCATAATTAGTTTTGTTTAAGTTCTGTTTTAAACAAAATCAAATTCCTTTATTATTTCTTTTTTCTTTCTTTTCTATTTCTTTTTCCTTTCTTTTCTATTTCTTTTTCCTTTTAGGTTTTTTTTATGCGCCTTTAAAGGTGCATAAACATCCCTTTAAAGGCACTTTTGTGTCCCTTATCTGTGTATTTTCTTATTTGGACTTACTATGCGACATTGATAGCATTATGTTTCATTATCTTGCTTTTATGTTTCGTTAAATTTACATTTTAGAAACAGAATATAAGTTGCGTTTTTAGGGTATTTAGGTTCATTTGTAAGGGTGCAATACCGGGATGAACCAGATCGCTTCCAAATATTGTACTGAATTGATGCCCCAAGCAAAGCAGGCATAGCAGTGAAGCTGGCAAGATTTCCGATGATGAAAGCTCCTAACTCTGATTGTCAAAGACATGATCGGATGAAATATATAGGCCCCTTGGGCACTAGTTGCCGAGCAAACCTTAGTAAAGCTAAATATCGATTACATTGATAATATGGCTCTAATTAGACGGTTGTAAGGGACTAGTTATAAGAAAGTTAAGCCACTCTGAAAAAAACAATCGAAGTATGGGCTAAAGAAGCGCTATTTGGCGCTATTACGGATCTAGTCATCTTTAATCAAAAACGTATTCGTATGAAATCTCCTGTTTATGAAGAATGGAGCCACAAATTAATAAAGAGTGGTCACGGGCCTAACACGTACTACCGGATTTTCAAAGGCACTGTAAATTGGGCAAAATCCCCTGGAGGGATGCTACGTGCAACCACAGTATTGATTCAGTATGGAGATGAACAAGATTGGAAGGCGGCATTTAAGGAAATTGCTTTTAACATGCCTGCTCATATTCTAGACAATGATCTGCCTGCTGTTTTGAAAGCCATAGACTCTTTAAATGAATAGGCCTTAAACCGGGAAAGTACAACGTTGGGCTGTTTGATAGGATTTAGCCCAACGTTGTACTTTCCCGTTATTGTTGCATAATGAATCTTATGTTATGAAAATAAACACAGAAAGCGACCATTCCGACATACAACCCCAAACCTAAAAAAATGCAACAGAATACAGACGAGTAATTAAATGATAGAGGTATAAAAAGCATCAATACGTTATTCCGATTTGGAATTTTTTAACTTTGCTGTAATGAAGCAGGTAAAACTATTTGAGAACAACGGCAGATGTTATTTCTACAAGAAAAACCGTAGAGATTACGAGCCAATAAGTGATATTGCCTTGAATGAACAGGCAAAAGCCGTGTTAGAGCGGTTCTATCATGATCGTCATAAATATAAGATTCCCAAGAGGTTAATTGATAAGTGGGATAAAGTGGCATTATTTAGCTCTACAGGTAATGTGCAGAAGGCCAGCGCATTATATATTGTTGATGAAGAGACAACTTTCGAGGTAGGAAACAAACTTAACGATCTCACTTCTAAAGAATGGCTTTCCGAGACAGTAACCGTATTCACGCAAAAAGGTCTTGGAGCGGGTAGTAAAGACGCACAAATAGAAAGGTTACACCCCGCCCCTTTCTCATTTCAAGATGTGGCCAAGCTTATTCGTTACTTCACAAAAGAGGGCGGAAAAGTACTTGATCCATTTGTTGGCGTAGGATCAACCTTGAAAGCTTGTGCATTCGAAGGACGAGAGGGTTATGGCATAGAACTTAATCCAAAGTACCATTCTCTTATACAGGAACGTATTAATATCGAAGTGCCTTTTGATCTTCCTTACAAAAATTTGCAACACGCTATAAATGCTGATTGTAGGGATGCTATTGATAGTTTCGACGATGAAATGTTTGATTTCATCATTACAAGCCCTCCCTATTGGAATATATTGGAAACTGTGGATCATAAGGTAAAGCAAAATAGAGTAGAGTTTGATCTTGATATAAAATACAGTACAGACGAAAAAGACTTAGGGAATATAGAAGGTTATGAGGAATTTTTAGAAATTCTTTCTGATATTTTCGATCGCTCTGCTAGAATTTTAAAATCAAGGAAATACTTATGTGTTATTGTTAGCGATTTTCGCAAGAAAGAAAAATACCATCTCTTTCATGCTGACATAGCGAGAGCAATAGAAAATAAGGGGAATTTTGCTCTTAAAGGCATTCGCATTTTACACCAAAAATTTAAGAGTATCTACCCTTACGGCTATCCATTCTCATTTGTTCCAAACGTTCACCATCAAAACGTCTTAATCTTTCAAAAGATTAAATAAAATATGGAAATCAATAAAATCCACTTAGGAGACTGTATAGAAATGGTGCAACGCCTAGATGATGAAAGCGTTGATTTAATTATTGCTGATCCACCTTATAATGTAGGTAAAGATTTTGGTAATGAAAGTGATAAATGGAAAAAAGTAAGCGAATATATCGCTTGGTCTAAATTATGGATTGATGCTTGTTTGCCAAAGTTGAAACCAACAGGCTCATTATTTGTGTATGGTATTCATCACTATCAATGCTATATACAATGTCATTTGTATGAGAGAGAACTCAAATATAGAAGGCAAATTATTTGGTTTTATGAAAATGGATTTTCTGGATATAAGAACACATTAGCCGCTAATTATGAGCCGCTACTGTGGTTCTCAAAATCTGATATTTACACATACCATACAATTAGAGAACCTTATAAAAGCATTGAACGTCTTAAAAATCAAATAATAAAAAACGGCAAAGTATGGACTCCTAATCCAGAAGGAAAGCAAGCCGGAGATGTTTGGAATATACCTGTACTTGCAGGGAAAAGGTTTGAGAATGAGAAAGTTGCTCATCCAACACAGAAACCCCTTGCTATCTGTGATAGACTAGTGAAACACTTCTCAAATCCTGGTAATTTAATCTTAATACCTTTTGCTGGCTCTGGTAGCGAGTGTGTAAGCGCAGTAGCCAACAAACGCGACTTTATTGCTTTTGAAATAAATCCGCAATTTATTGAGGTAGCCAATAAAAGACTAGAAAGTGTGCAAGCTGAACTTTTTATTTTATAGATCCATAATAGCTACTTTCAAACCAATAATCTAATTTTTCAAGCTCTGGTATAATTACTTTGGCTTCTTCTTTTATATCCTTTTTATCTTTGCTTAAAGTAAATATTCCTTTAA
>NZ_JBHSMA010000024.1:0-10230 GCF_042655385.1 Larkinella bovis
GCAAAAATGATCTGTGCTTCGGTGAACTTTGACTTTTTCATAAGCGATTCTTTGGTTTGTTTAAGTTACCTAAATCGCCTTGATTTTTCTATCCTCTTGCTGTCCAGTTTTTAGGGCTAAGGTCAATGATTTCCTGAATTAATAGACTAAACTGTTTTTACAATTTTGTCCAACTATTTAGGGGGCTAAGACAACACCGATCGGCACACATTGATTGAGATGACCACGAAAGGTACTTATCCGGTTCGAGCGGTAAAGCGTGCTCAGGCGCTGCTGGCTTTCGCGACGAGATTAAGTGGCTACGTAGTAGCTCAGAAAACGGCCTTAAGTGTGCCAACGGGCTATCAGATTCGCACTCGCTATCAGCAGGCCGGCTTACGAGCAGCGGTCGGTGAAAAAGCCAAGCCCGGTCGCCGTCTGGTCTTCGATGGCGTCGCTTGTGCTAAACTGAAGGCATTAGCCTGTAGTCAGGCCCCGGTCGGCCATAACCGATGGACTTTGCGGCTGTTGGCTGACAAAGCCGTTGAACTGGCGTTGGTGGACCATATCGGCTATGATTCGGTCGCGCGCATTCTAAAAAAAACGAGCTACAACCGCATCGGCGGCAACAATGGTGTATCGGAACTATGCATAGCGAATACATGGCCCGGATGGAGGACGTACTGGCACTTTACGAGCAGCCTTATAATCCTCAGCACCCGCTGATTTGTTTTGATGAGCGGCCTTGTATGCTGCATGGGCACGTAGCGGCCCCTTACCGATGCAATCGGGCCAGCTCCAGCGGGAAGACTCAGTCTATCAGCGCAACGGAACCGCCTGTTTGCTGGTGGCCTTCGAACCCCTAACCGGCAAACGGCTGGTGGAGGTCTCCGCCACACGTACGAAAGCAGATTACTGTCGCTTTATGCAGACGCTGGTGGCGGCTTATCCACAGGCACAGACTAGCCGACTGGTTCAGGACAACCTAAACACGCATACTGCATCCGCTTTCTACGAAAGTTGGGCCGCAGCCGATGCGCGGCAGGTAGCGGCCCGCTTAGAAATGCATTATACGCCTAAGAAGGCTTCTTGGTTGAATAGGGTCGAGTTGGAACTATCGGCCATTGCCCGCCAATGTTTGCATCAACGTATTGCTGACATTGAAACCTTACAGATGCATGTCGATCAATGTGTTAAAGAACGGAATGAAGCGAGGGTTACGGTGAACTGGCAATTTACCAATGCCCAAGCACGTGAAAAACTTCGGCGACACTACCAAAAAGTATGCTTAGCTAATTAATCGTACAAAGCACTATTACTCAAATAAGTGTACTAAAATTTTAGCCAATTTTAATTATCTTTTCGGTTTAAAACCTTATATGACTAAAAAGCCCGTAGCTCTTCGTAACTTAGTTATCGATGCCTTTCTGGCTACTATGCTCGTATTCGCCGTTTATGGCACCGGCAAATTATTCTTTTCCCTAACCCAGCGGGTATTGTCCCTGGAGACGTTGAACCCAGTCCACGACGCCCTTGATGTGGTAAAAGAAGGGTATGAGAACTTTGCGCACCTACGGACGCATGCCCGCGTAGGTTCTCATCCGGTTCTACCGATTCTGGTCGATATGGGTGCGGCGGATCGGACCCGCATTGCCGTCGTACTGGATACCATCGCCCGGCACAACCCCCGAGTGATAGGACTCGATTTGGCCTTCGATAAACCAGGAGTAGCCTATGACTCTAATTTATACGGTGTTCTGCAGCGATTAGAAAGATCCGGAAAACTCCTGCGCGCCGTGGCATACAAGGTCACCCTCGGCCACCGATTGCGTCAGTATGAACGTCCACTCTCAAAATCGGTTCTTCCGATTACTGAAAATAGATATCAGATTGGCCCGCAAGGATACGCGGATTTTTCGCTTAATAAGTCGGAAGACATGGTCCGCCATTTTACACCTTGGAGTCAGGGCGACACCTCCTTTGCCGGTCAACTGGTTGCGCGCTATGATCCGAAAGCCTGGCAACGCTTTATCAGGCACCGACACGGTCAGGAAGATAATGAGGATGAGCGAATACTGTATCAACCGCCCGGCGTAGTGACCGATACGCTGCATGAGCGTGATTTCACACCGGGTAACCCTAGGTTGATTAAACTCCGAGATGCCCTAGTGCTCGTCGGGTCTATGGCCGGCTATCAAAATTTATACACTAACGAGGATATTCATCCTGTTCCGACGGGCAACGGTGCCTTAAGCGGTTTAGAGATCAATGCACATATCGTCGCCATGTTGCTTAATGACTCCTATCCAACAAGGGGGTCAGTTGGTTGGCAACTCGTACTGTCGTTCCTGCTTTGCTGGGCATTGATTGTTGTCTTTATATTCTATCATCATTACAAATGGTTTAACGAACTTTTTAAAGTCAGTCAGTTATTAGTGGCGGCGATAATCCTATTTGCATCCTTTATAGCGTTCATCCGGTACCGTCTGGAAATTGATCCGCTTTTGTTTATCGTTCCGGTCGCGTTATCGGTTGATGTGTTGTATTTCTACGAAAAGCTTTCCAAACGGCTGCAAAATTGGGTCAGTACGAATTCTTTCTTTCAGGCTCTGCAAAGAAAAAGCTACTTTCCAACTATTCGCTATACTTCTTCATTTAACGATGACCACTAACCTGTACACCCTAATGAGTTATTGGCTGGTTTTGATGGCCCAGGTAGCATCCGCTCAATCCCTAACGCTGGAAAATGTCGCCGGCGATGTACGGTACCAGATCACGAAGCAGGCTCCAGTTCAACGCCTGTCGGTAGCCCACCGTCGGCAATCGATCGATGTGAACGGCTGGATCACATTAGGCCGTCAGGCTGAAGTCCTCCTCCGGAAAGACGCCCAAACCGTATATTTTATCCGTAACCGAGCCGGAAAATACCAGTTAAAAACCTTGTTAGACAGTGCATTGCCGCCTGACTTCGCTGATGCGCTTAACTTATTTTTCGAAACACTCTGGTTTGACCTAACACATGCCCATGACACCCCGGAAAAGTATTCTGTCCGGTTTCGTAGAACAGGAATTTCCAGCCGGGGCAGCGAGGATTGCCCTCAACCTTTGATGATAAGCCCGGATTTTAAAGCTGGCATGCGAGACACCATTATTACTTTCCGGTGGAAAAAAGACCCGGCGGCCCGAGCCTACAAAGTTGCTATCTTCAGCGAAAATAAGTTCGACGCCCATCCGCTTTATCAAACCGAAACAACGGATACGACCTTAGCCTTCGACCTTCGCCGGCCTTTATTTAAAAAAAATAGAGTTTATTATTGGGCTGCCATTCCGGCGCAAAATTCGCCCTGCACACTCTTTGATTTCCGTATCTACGATCAAGCCACCCTCGAAGCGATTCGACCGGCAGAATCAGCCAACCTCAAAGCGACGTCCGCCGATCGGGCACTTACCGCTTTTATGATAGCTAGTAATTCCGAAGCAAAGGGCTTATATGCGGAGGCGCAAAAAGCCTATGAACAAGCGGTTCGGTTGTCTCCTTCCAACCCCATGTACCGGGAAGGGCTAATCCTATACCTGGCCCGGCGCGGTCAGGTTGAGGAGGCAAATCGGCGGTAACGTTGAAACGTGAATCCAGCAGAACCTACCTCTTTTTTCCCTTACTGTATGAAATTTCTATTCTCCATAACCATCACGCTTTTGCTCAACACCATCCCACTGGCTGCGCAGACAAAGCGTGCTCTGATTATCGCCATTGGTACGTATCCAACTGAAAATGGCTGGCCTGCTATTCACGCTATTAATGATGTTGCCTATATTCGACAAGCATTAAACTTTCAGGGGTTTACCAATGAGCATATAACCGTCCTTCAGGATTCGGCAGCCACCAAGCAAGCCGTTGTTTCCGCCATTCAAACGCTGACTGAGCGTTCGGAAAAGGGAGACAAAATAGTTATTCACATTTCTAGTCATGGCCAGCAGATTACCGACGATTCCAACGAAGAACTGGATGCCTACGATGAAACAATTGTCTGCTACCGGGCTCCGTCGCGGCTAAAAGACGAAAATGATCCGTATGACGGGCGAGAACATTTGACCGACGACGAATTAGATGAATTAATCACTTCCCTTAGAATCAAACTGGGTCCGAGCGGTGATATTCTCCTGACCGCCGATTCGTGCCATTCAGGGACGATCAGCCGGGGACAACGATCCGAAAGCAGACAAGGCCGGGTTCGCGGTGGGAAACCATTAGACCTTCGCCGGAACCGAGTTCCACAAAAAAGACCGCTTCAAACCGAATCCCACTTATTTGACAATTCACCGTCCATAATCGACCGGTTAAACCTATCGCCGTATGTTGTGATTGCTGCTGCCAAAGATTATGAAGAAAATAAGGAATACGTCTTACCGAGCGGAGCCGCAGTGGGATCGCTTTCATACGCATTGTATAAGACCCTGCGAACTGTGCAGCAGCATGAAACCTACCGGTTACTTTTTAACCGGATAACCACCGAAATGAAACAGATGATGCTATCACAGTCACCTTCCATGGATGGTAATTACGACCGCGAGCTCTTCGGCGGAAAAGCGGTAGTGCAAACCCCCTACTATAGGATTCAGGAAGTCCACAGTGGTGGAAAGCAAATTGGGATCCCGGCCGGTTTACTGGAAATGGTTTACCCCAAAACAGTTGTCAAGGTTTGTCCAGCGGGAACAACCAACCCGGCTGAAATCAGCAGCTGTATTTCCGGAACGGTAGTTAACGCCGATCAATTTACAGGAACGGTACTGCTTCAGAAACCGATTATCATTCAAAAGGAAACTGATTACTGGGTATTTGTTACCGAGCGATCCTACGGCGACTTATCCTTGTCGATAAGTATGGATCGTTTGTTGAATGTTGACAGCCGAAAAATTGTCCAAAATGCGGTTCAAAAAGTTCATGATCTTTTTACCTTAAAAGCGTTTCCTGAATCGCAGGTTTATTTTACCGATTCATTGCAGGGGGAGGAAAGGGTACTTTTGCTCAAACGCACGAAAGACCACTTGCCAATCGGAACGCCCCTGATATTGAGTAAGCTAACAGACATCGAGGTTATTACTCGCCTTCTCCGTAATTATGTGCAGGGGCGATTTTTCCGGTCTTTTGGACAGACGACTGGTGAGATATCCGTCGAAATGGAGTTGCTTCCCAACTTATCAGATGGGCAGGTAGTGACTGATAGCGCCGGTCGGCGCCCATTTCTTCAGGATGGGGCTCTGGTTTTTAAGAACGGAGAGCGTACGTCAGTTCGAGTAACGAACAAAGGACAAACCAGAATTTACTTTAATGTTATTGATATTCAACCCGACGACTTGGTCAATATCCTTTTTCCGGTACGAGATACTCCTGATTTTCACGACTCAGCCGATAATTATGGACTCGACCCTGGCCAAAGCGTCATCATACCACACCGGGTGAAATTAGCGCCTCCATACGGCCGCGAAACATTCAAAGTGCTGGCATCGCAGGAACAGTTCGACTTACGAAATGCCATCGAAGCGCGCGCAATCACTACAGGGTCAAAAAAAGTGCTTGAACGTATTTTTGCTAGAACCGGTGGAGCGTCCTCCCGTAGTGTGGATCCAACAACATATCCTGATTCTTCAATCGGCACGTTTGAACTCCCCTTCTTAATTGTGCCAAACCACGATTAATTGCCTGTACGGTGCAGCGACTGAAGGCACTGCACCGTACAGGCAATTAATAATATACGACCATGAATTGTTCAACTTTCCGCCGACCCATGAAGTCGTATACTTCCACCTTCATTCCAGTTGGAACATTGGACAGCAAAAAAGCTGGTTGACTAGTCTCTTTCTGGCAATACACATTTTCGTCGACTTCTTGTGGTTTGCGAAGCTTAAAGGCGCCGCTCCAGCGGCGCTTCCGGTTAGCTCCTTCCGTAAATCGGTTGGTATTATTTCCTTTCGTGTTTCGGTCGGTAGTTTCGCCACCTTCAGTCCGTGTTTTATTTTTTCCAGCCGCACTTCGTTGGCTGTCATCCCCTTTCTGACTTCGGTCAGCGGTTTCGCCACCTTCGGTCCGTTTGACCTTTCCTCCGGCCTGTTGGCGGTAGGAATCGTCTCCCCCTGTTTCCCGGGAAGTAATTTCGCCACCAGTCTCGCGCTCCGAAAGTCCACCCTCGGATTTACGCTGCGCGAAGACCCCACCTGCTTTCTGCTTACTGTTAATAAGACCGCCCCTACCCCGTTGTTCGTTGTCCCCCCCAGCATTTCGCTCCTCGTACGTTCCTTTGGAGTGTCTTGGATAGTAACACCCTTGGTGGGGAACAAAAATAAATTGATCAATAAGGACCAGAGGGGAGCGATGGGACTTTAAGAGGCTGTCCAACTGAGAGTTGCTTTGGTATTCATCGACCAATTCAAGAACTCGCTTGGTTTTCTCAAGCGAGGATTCCGATGATTGACCATAAGCTAGTTGTAAAGCTGTCAGGAAGGCAATCCCCTTCGCGACAAGAACTATCCAGATACGCATAGGATTATTTAGTAAATTCGATATCGGAGATCCATAGCACCCAAGTCGTGTAGTTGTTCGCCCCTTTTTTTCGCACGGGTGTGCAATTATAATATTCGTAAACTACCGAAATATTACCTCCCCGTGCAGCATCGAGGTATTTTGGGGGAATGGAAATAAAATAAGCACGTGTAGCCGGGTCGTTGTTACAAATCTCATGCACCTTGTTGAATTCCAGCAAACCGTAGAAGATATCATCCCGGCCTTTATATCCCTTGAGCTTTTTGACGGGCTTGTCTACTTCTTTACCCGTCAGCACGTTTTTCTCTTTAACAATGGTTTCTTCATATTCCGGAATCTTACGGGAGACAATGATTTTCACCGGAATACCGTCAGATTTGTTAAAGACCTTTGAGAAATTTGAGCTTGGATTAACCCAGCCGGCCCGCTGCTCAATCCCCAGTTTATCCATCTTGAAGGTTTCCCCCTTCGCGATTACAAAGGACTTATCAACTGCTTCAATGGAGATACTGTCGACTAATCGGCCCATTTTAGGCTTAAAGGAAGGTGATCTTTCCTGGAGCAAGAGAGTATCCTTTACATCCCGGTTGGAGGCTTTTTTTCCAAACTGGGAAAAACTCGGAAAACTCAGTAGCGACAGCAAGGTGGTAAGCAGCATGAACGTGGCAGATGCAGTGCGTAAAAAGCGCATAAGTTGAATTAAAGATTAAGTGAAAATGAATAGATTAAGCGTTACAGATAAAGATGGTTATTCGCTCCGAACCAGTCGAAAGCCAATTTCTGTAGATTGCGTGCGTGGGCTACGTCCGCGCCTTACCGAAACTACATTCGTGGAAGTTAACCAGGATCCACCACGCAGAGCGCGCATCGTACCGGTGGTATTGCCGACGGGGTTTTGTTTCGGTGACTTAGTGTAATAATATTCGTCATACCAATCCCAGCACCACTCCCATACATTTCCCGACATATCATAAAGGTCCAGATCATTGGGTTTTTTACCCCCTACAGCATGCGATCGATCATCGCTATTGCTCTGACTCCAGCCGACTTCCATCTCATTCCTGCTGCCTGGGTAGGGTAGGTCCTGCGAATTTCCACGGGCAGCCATTTCCCACTCCGCTTCTGTAGGTAAGCGATAGCCATTGGCCGTTCTATCCCATTCAACACTACCATCCCCAATTTGGTAAGCCTTGCGAAGCCCCTGTTTTTCGCTTAGCCAATTGGCGTATTCAACCGCCTCAAACCAGGTGATGTTGGTAATGGGAAAACGATCTTTATCCTGCCAGTAAATCTTGTTGGGATCACTGAAATCCAGATCGGGGATTGTAGGCATTGAACGCTTCGTCGCTTGGCAAAAATCCTTCCATTCTTTCGCCGTTACTTCATAGCGGCTTATTAAAAAGCTCCCTACCTGAACTTCGTGTAGTGGTTGCTCATTGTAAGGCCGGTTTATAGCGCCCATTTTAAAGCTTGTTCCTTTCACCGAAACGAATAAGCCTCGAGGAGCCGACACGGTTGGAGTAGTACGCGGGGTTGATACAACTAGTGGGCCAACCGGCTCATTACGTGAAATCGGAGTTCCTACAAACACAAAATCGCCGAGTAATTTATCGTAGCGGGCGGGCGACTGGGAGCCATTGCTTTGGATTTCAACCCCTGTTGCCGTACTGTCCATGATGGCGCGTATCCCCAGTCCTGGACGGGTTAGGTATTTCAATAGTTCGCTCGTAAACAAACCATTACGGCCTGATAAATTATCATCGGCAGTGCTTCCCTCTTCCGTAGCGAAGATCATCATGCTACCCCGTGGATTGTTTGTAGGTTTTACCAAGCCCTGAGTCGTTATGGACCGGGTAGTGCCCTGACAGGCTTTAAGCTCGGGCATATTGCGGCAAGCGTCCAAAAACAAAAAACTGGTCCGGACCTGTTTTTGGGTGAATTCGCTGAACAACCGGCCGAGTGAAAAGCCATGTTCCTCAACTCGCTCGATGCAATTGACGTTCGCATCGATGGGTAGTAAGTAGTTTTTCCCATTATAACCGATTCCGTGTCCAGAATAATAAAACACAACCACATCGCTGGAACGAAGTTTTTCAATAAATTCACGGATTATTCTCGCGGTTCTGGGATAGTCAGAATCAATGGCAGTCGTTACGTCAAATCCTAATTTCTTAAGTGCCTCGGACATATCCAACGCATCATTTCCCGGATTTCGAAGCTTATCAGCGTGGACATATTCTTTATTGCCCATGACCAGCGCCATCCGGCGTTCGACGCCACGATTTCCAGGCACCACAACTGGTTGACCACCTTTCGGTTGACCAAAGCTGGCAAAACAGATGAAGAAGGCTAATCCGAAAGCAGGTATCAAGAGGGGGCGGGTAAACTTTATAGGCATAGGATTGAGTTTATTTTTTAGTTGTTTTGTGTAAATACTTTTTTTCATCAAAAAGTAACAGGTTGACTAGAAAATCTACTTTTCCTGATTTAATTGTATTGGATGTAGTAAAGACAAAAATGAAGTGGTATTTAGAGCTATAATGATTTCAAATGTTTTTATTACAGAGTGGATTTGTACGCCTGGTGTGAAGATAAGAATTAGCCCTAAAAATTATACGTTGACCCTAATTTGAATTTTAGGTAAAGTAATACAATTAGCTGTATATCAAAAAAAATTCAAGATTTTATAGGGTGTGTTGACAATTAGGGGTACTTACAATGGCAACACTGATCATTTCGGGCCCATTATCGCAACGGATGTACTCGGGTTTGCCATGTGCCGCCACCATCTGCTCCAGATAACCTACTAACTTTTGGCCTTAAATGCGCCTTGAGCCACCACTAGCAGGTATTTTCGGCTATAGTCATCCAAGATATTGAGAATGCGCGTTTTCTTTTCTGCCATTACCTCATCGCTTAGGAAGTCTAGCGACCAGCCTTGATTTACTTGACTGGCAGCCAAGGTATTGGGATTATCTCGCTTGATAGTTTTTCGTTTGATAGGACTGCGCAAATTAAGCCCCAAAGCTTTGTAAATTCGGTACACACGTTTATGATTCCCGGCATGCCCCACTAAGCGTAAATAGCCGAACATCAAGCTAAAGCCCCAGCTTAAATACTTCTTAGACAAAGCATTAAGTTGATCGGTAATAGCCTGGTCTTCATTCACCCGCTTGGTCATGGCATAAACGGTTACTCTACGTTGCCCTACTACCCGGCACACTCGCCGAAGCGAGGTTTGGAATTGATTGGCGATTTTACCTGCCCAACGGTTTGCCGAGCCGTAGGGCCTAACTTGTTACACCAATTGTAAAAGGTAGCTGGGGAGATGTTGTGGGTACGACAAATCTCACCAATGGATAGGCCTTGGCTGGGCAGGGCCAAGATTTCGACAATTTTAACCGGTTCGCCGGTGCGATTCACTGAACGGGCTCTTTTTCATGCTAAACCATTGATTAGGTGAAAAATACATTTTTTCTACTTATCAATGTGTAAGTACCCCTAATTTCAGACAGTAGCAATTAGAGTTTTTTCATTTTCAATCACCCTGTTTTTCCACTCTTCGGGAGTGAGATTACCCAGTGACTCATGGGGCCTTCTTAGGTTATATTCCTCCATCCAGTCGCATGTCAATTGTCTTACCTGGTCAAGCTCAAAAAATAGATAAGCATCTAAAACAGCTTCTCGATACAGCCGATTGAATCGTTCAACGT
>NZ_JBHSMA010000025.1:0-8523 GCF_042655385.1 Larkinella bovis
TTGCTTCCAACCCGCCAGATCTAGTTCAACACAGCGTCTGCGGAGTAGTTCGTAATCTGATTGTTTGTATTTTCCCATACCGACAACAAGATACGATTATTATAAGCTTATTCACGGATCAATAAAATAGTCGTCCACCGTTTGGCAAATGTATTCCAACTGCATTTCGGATAGTTCGGTATGCATGGGCAGCGAAATGACACGTTGACAAAGCTCTTCCGTTACCGCCAGATCTCCGACAATCCGCCCCAAATCCTGATACGCTTTTTGCTTTGCCAACGGAATAGGATAATACACCATACTTGGGATTTGTTTCTGCTGGAGAAATGCTTTCAGGCCATCGCGGTCCCGAGCTGGCACTTTTAAGGTATACTGGTGGTATACGTGGGTTGAGGAAGAAGCACGGGCTGGAATTTCAATTTTGGAAATGTCCGCTAAAGCCTGATCATACCAGGCTGCCGCCCATTGTCGGGCTGCGGTATAATCATCCAGCAATTTTAATTTTTCCAACAGAATGACGGCCTGGAGAGTATCCAGCCGAGAGTTAACGCCAATTAAATCGTGTTTATATTTCTGACTTTGTCCATGATTAGCGATTTTCCGTACCCGTTCTCCCAGATCGGTATCGTTGGTATAAACCGCTCCGCCGTCTCCAAAACACCCCAGATTCTTCGAAGGGAAAAATGAGGTTGTGCCCAGGTCCCCCAAACAGCCGGCCGACTTTACTTCACCATCGCTAAACGTATAATGCGCACCAATGGCTTGGGCATTATCTTCGATCACGTAGATCTGATGGGAACGGCATAGCTGAAGGATGGGCTCCATTTCGGCACACTGACCAAACAAGTGAACGGGAACCACCGCCCGGGTCTTCCTGGACAGGGCTTTTTCAATCTCCTGAGCAGTAATGGTAAAGGTAACGGGATCTACATCCACCATGACAGGGATTAAGCCAAGCAGCGCAATAACTTCGGCGGTGGCAACGTACGTGAAAGCCGGAACGATCACCTCGTCACCAGGCCGGAGATCAAGCGCCATCATGGCCAGTTGCAGCGCATCTGTCCCATTGGCGCAGGCAATCACCTCCTCTGCCCATAAATAGGCAGCTAAGGCCCGTTCAAATTGGGTAACCTGGGGGCCTTTAATAAAGGTGGACTGATCAATGCAATGATGGATAGCCTCATCGATAGCAACTTTATTCCGTAAGTATTGCTTCTTCAAATCGACCATCTGAATGGGGTCTTCCACCATAAAATTCGTACGCATGTGTCAGTAAAATTCGTTCATCCTATCGCCAATCCCTCTTACTACTTCTTACTAGTTTCTTTATTCTATCGCTGATACAATAAATTTCCGCCCATTTCTTTTATTGACTTCGTGCCTTATGCACGAAAATATTCTTGAAAATCTTCCCTAAATAGTCGAGGTCCGTTTTAAATGGTTCGGTTTCGTAGGCCTTCAGGTATTTTAACTCCGATTCCACGATCTCATCGAGGTTTTTGGGTAAATCCGCATAATAGGGCGGGAGAAGACCCGGTTTATGTTTACTCCGAATGGTTTGCAGGGATTCCGGGTATAAATTAAAATAGTGTTCGCTGATGGGACGAACTCCAATCAGTTTGATGTCGCCTTTCAGCAGATTATACAGCATCGGCAATTCATCGATCCAATACTTCCGGATAAATCGTCCGCCCGTGCTGACCCGATAATCATTTTTAAATTTACCGCCGGTGTCCAGACCATTGGTTTTGTGCAAATAATCCTGAGCATACTCCGCATACGGGTGCATCGACCGAAGTTTATAGACCGTAATGGGTTTCTTGTTTATCCCCAACCGCTTCATGGAAAAGATGAACCCTTCATTGGGTAAGGGTTCAGAAAGACTGGGAATGCAGGAAGGGTGAGGCTGGGTAACAAAAAACGTTTCCTTATTGGTCTCCCGAATCTGAACAATTTGAAAACCGTGATAAATCAGCCGCCCCATTATTTCTGCCTTGGACATATCGACCGAAATCTTAAGGACACGGCTTATTTTTCGAAGGCCTTTGAGCTTCGGCAGTACGCGATGCCACAAAAAGTGGAAGGGATAATATGTAGTAAATAATAAACCGGGAAATTTATTCTTTAGCGCTACTTTAATATTTTCTGCCGTTTCAATTTTAAAAGCAAAGTATTGATTTTCAGATAAACCGCTCCGAATATTTTCAAAAATCGATGTAGGGTTGTCAGCTTTTAAAAGAACTTTTCGCAAAAACACATGCTGGTTATTGGGTAGCGTCTGTCGGTCAAAAAGTGATGACTGTGGTAGAGAATACCACCGCTCGGCCGGAGCTAATTGCGAAAGAAAATCCGAAAGGTCCTCGTCCGGAAGAGGAGAATAGGGTAGCTCTTTCCGGATTAGTGGATCAAGGGCATACGAAAAAGGGGGTTCACTTGAAACCGGAGTAGAAGGTATGATCATACATGTAGGACAGAGTTAACTATAACTTCCTTCTGGACTATACGACTGCCTCAAAAGGTTTCCATAATAGACTAATAACCAATATTATACACGCAATTTGTTTATTTTGTATTCAGAATCTATTAATTAATATAGTCTAAGCTACCAAATCCGGGAATTGTTAACAATAATAAACGCACTAAGCCCGTATTTTTCTTTACGAATTCCCCCTTTTTCTTTATAAGGATTTTTTTGGCAGAATATATGAAAATATTTCTCATATATCTCTAGATACGAAAGAGAGTCGTCTGGAAACTCAATGGGCATTAGAAAAATTCCGCCTATGTTTTTTTGACACAATATATATATTATATGTTTGTACTTTTGAAAAATATAGTAAAAAAGTGATTTTTTGGCAAAAACCTGACTCGTACCAATTCTACCCTTCACTACGATTTACCTGAAAAATACAATTATACTTTTGAACATCTATACGTAGTTATCATCAATTTTGGAATTGAATCTTATCTTTTTCTAGTCGAATTGCCGAGTATTTTATCTAGTCATTTTTTGCAAACGGGCCGGTTCCTATCCCCCTAGCTTTCCTCGCAGTTGTCATGTTTTCTACCCTTTGTCGACATGGAGTGTTCTTGGTTAGGCAGCTTGTCTGGTGTGGAATTCTGTTACCCGCAATGGGCCAAAAAGTCGTTCCGCTAAAGCTGCAAACCGAGAAATTACTTTTTGCTGACTCTGTTTACCGGGCCGCGATCGTTCAGAACGATACGGTGCAGCTAGCCGAAGCCGCCTACCTGTATGGTAAGATTTATAATGCCGCTGGCGATTACTTAACATCCCAACGTTTTTTTTTCCGCGCTTTGGGAAAGTTGGAACCACGGGGTGATTCCTATGAGTTGGGGAGACTTTATCACCGGTTATACATCATCGAAAACGAACAGCAGCATTATAAAGAGGCTTATCAGTATGCGCGTCTTTCAATGGATGTTTTTCAACGAATAAAATCGGAAAAGGGCCTGATGCGCTCCTACAATGCGTTAGCTGATCTCCACGCTTATGGCCTGCCAAGGATTGAGCAGAAAGAAAATAAGAGCTCCTTTTATGACAGTACATTACATTATTTCCGAAAGGCTGAACAAATCGCGTATAAGCGGAAAGACTCCTTAGCGATCGCCGTTACGAGCAATTATTTGGGATTCTATCTCTGGAATGTCAGGAAGAGTCCGTTAGCCATACCGTATATGGAAACCGCCCTGGCCATCTACACCAAACTGGCAAAGGACGCGATTCGGATAAGTATTATGTTGCAACTAGCATCGGTTTATACAACACTAAACCGTCCGAATCAAGCCTGGAGCCTGCTTCGTGAGGCACAACAACTTTCAGAAAGCTCGCAGGTGCAGGAGCACATCCAGTTGCAATTACTCGAACAGACTTATATCGCGTATTACCAGAATGCCCATAACTGGAAGCGCGCTTTTGAACACGCTCAGAAACTGGCAAAGCTGGAAAAGAATGTGTTGATGGCAGACCGGGAAGGGGCGGTTTCCCGGCTAAATGTCGAATATGACCTGGAGAAAAAAGAGAACTTGCTTAAAACGCAGAAAAAAGAACTGATTCTGCGTTCTAAAATTCTTACCATTCAACAATGGTTCATCGGGGCCGTACTGGTACTTGTCGCCGTTTCGGGCACCCTGTGTGTATTTTTCTTCCGACTCAATCGTAAATACAAACGCATTAGTGACCAGAATGTCGTCTTAGTCAAGGAGCAAAATCACCGGGTTAAAAATAATTTGCAGGTAATTTCCAGCTTGTTAAGTCTACAATCCAACCGCCTGGAAGATGCAACCGCCCGGAAGGCCGTTGAGGAAAGTAAACTACGGGTTTCCGCAATGGCCATTCTGCACCGAAGGCTGTATGATGGTGATAAGCTGGCCACGGTAAAACTAGCTGAGTTTATCACTGAACTCGTGGAAAGTGTACTCCTAACCTTTGGTTTTTCGACTGCCGAAATCGAGTATACCATAGACCCCATCGAACTACCCGCCGACCAGGCCATGCCAATCGGCCTGATTGTTAACGAATTAATTACCAATACCTGTAAATATGCGTTTATGAATCATCCCAATCCGGTTTTGCAGATTTCCTGTTGTCAGCAGGCGAATCGCATCGTCTTATCGGTGTCTGACAACGGGCCAGGCTTTTTACCTTCCTTTCAAAATGAAAAGGTCTCGTCGGTCAGGACGTTCGGGTTACGGTTGATTCAAATGCAGGTCGAGCAGTTGCAGGGGGTTTACCAGTTTACGGCCCATGCTGGAAGCCAGTTTAGAATGGAGTTTAAATGTTAAAAAATGATATGGACTCATTACGCATTTTGATTATTGAGGATCAGCTAATTACAGCTACAGACATTTGCGAAACCTTAGAGAAGTCCGGCCACGTGGTCACGGCTATCGCCCGAAATACGCAGGAGGCCATTGCATCCGTAATAAAAAATCCCCCCGATCTGGCCCTTATCGATATTCAACTCGATGGCGCTACTGACAATGGCATTGAAACCGCTCGCAAACTACTCATCTACCATGCGATGCCAATCATCTATTTGACGGCCAACTCCGAGTCGCTTATTTTTGAAGAGGCAAAAAAAACCATGCCAGCAGCCTATCTGCTAAAACCGTTTCGTAACAATGAGTTGACGATGCAGATCGAGTTGGCCTACTACAATTATCTTTCAGCGACCAAGGACCCCGATAAGACACAGACTTCTGACAGTCTGTTTTTGCCGATTAAGAAAGGATATAAAAAGATTCTTAAAAATGATGTGGTTTACCTCCAGGCCAATGGGTCGTACGTAAACATATTCATGATTCAGGAAGAAATCCCTCATTTGTTAACCATGAATCTGGGCTACCTGGCACAGTATTTTTCCACCCCTAACTTCTACCGGTTATCGCGCTCCGTCTTGATTAACATGAATCACCTGGAACGAATCGAGGGCAATCAGCTCTTTATGCACCGGCATCCATACGCCATCCCCATCCCGGAAGGAAGTCGTATGGACCTGCTAAAACAATTGGCTGTCGTCAGAACCCGTTAGGCCGCTGAATAAAACGGAAGAACCGGACGGAACGCCGGTTTGGCAACGGGTCAGCCCGGCTTTCCTCTCCACAGCCTGGCGGGCTCAGCCAATCGAGCAGAGTTTAACAACGCGTCCGGCCTGTTCACCGGTTTTCCTTCCCCTGGGCTTCGACCACGGCGATGGCGACCATGTTGACAATCTCGCGTTCGGACGAGCCCATCTGGAGCACGTATACCGGTTTACGGATACCCAGCAAAATGGGACCAATCGCGTCTAAACCGGCCGCTTCCCGCATGAGGTTGTAGGCAATATTGGCCGCCGAGAGGTTCGGAAAAATCAGTGTATTGGCCCCTTCTTCCACCAGCTTGCTGAACGGGTGATTGTGCCGCAGCAATTCCGTATTGAACGCCAAATGCGCCTGAATTTCGCCATCCACCGTCAGGTCGGGGTATTTCTGCTGTAACCGTTCGACGGCCTCATGCATCTTTTCAGCATCCTCACCTTTGGCACTGCCGAAATTGGAGTACGTAACCAGGGCAATCCGGGGTTTGATGTTGAACCGCTCCACCGCCTGGGCCGTCAGTTCGGTAATCTCCACAATTTCCGCAGCCGATGGATTGACGTTGACCGTCGTATCCGAAAAGAAAAGCGGGCCATATTTTGTCAGCAGAATATACATCCCTGCCACTTTCCGCACCCCCGGCTCTTTGCCGATGATCTGCAAAGCGGGCCGGATCGCATCCGGATACGTACGCGTCAGTCCCGAAATAAGCGCATCGGCCTCCCCGGTTTCGACCATCATCGCGCCAAAATAATTGCGAATCATCATCAGCTTCCGGGCTTCAGTGGGGTTGACACCTTTGCGTTTACGCTTCTCAAAGTACAGTTCCCCAAACCGGTCCACCAGCGCTTCCTGCTCCGCCGAACGGGGATCGATGATCGGAACAGCGCCCAGATCGAGGTTGTTCGCCCGGATAAGCGGCTGGATTTTATCGACCTCTCCCAATAAAATGGGGTGGGCAATCCCCTCATCCCGGACCTGTTGGGCGGCTTTCAGGACTTTCAGGTTCTCGGCGTCGGCAAAAACGACCCGTTTGGGATTGGCCTTCGCCTTGGCCAGAATAACCCGCGAGATCGGGTTTTCCTGCCCGATCCGCCGGGCGAGCTGTTGTTCGTAGGCATCCCAATCCTGAATGGGCTGCCGGGCCACGCCCGAATCCATGGCCGCTTTCGCCACGGCGGGAGCCACCGTCGTCAGCAAGCGCGGATCAACCGGTTTGGGCAAGATATAATCCCGGCCAAAAATCATATTGGGCTCATTATACGCCAGATTCACCAGATCCGGAACAGTTCGTTTGGCCAGTTCCGCCAGCGCGTACGTGGCCGCCAGTTTCATGGCTTCGTTGATCTCGGTCGCCCGCACATCGAGCGCCCCCCGGAAGATGTAGGGAAAGCCCAGCACGTTATTGACCTGATTCGGATAATCGGACCGACCCGTTGCCATGATCAAATCCGGGCGCGCTTCGATGGCCTCCTGATACGTAATTTCCGGCACCGGATTGGCCATCGCAAAAACAATCGCATCCTTCGCCATCGACCGGATCAGATCCGGGCTGACCAGATTGCCTTTCGACAAACCGACAAAGACATCGGCTCCGGCAAAGGCGTCGGCCATCGACTCGATATTCCGGCTGGTCGCAAACGGTCGGGTGATATCGTTCAGATCCGTGCGATCGGTGCGCAACGGGCCGTGGATGTCGAACATGACCATGTTTTCCCGTCGGGCTCCGAGCGCCACGTACTGATTCGCGCAGGAAATAGCCGCAGCCCCGGCCCCCAGAATGACAAACTGTACGGTTTCGATGCGCTTGCGCACCAGTTCCAGCGCATTCAACAAAGCCGCTCCGCTCACGATGGCTGTGCCGTGCTGATCGTCGTGCATGACCGGAATGGTCAGTTCCTGTTTCAGTTTCTGCTCGATCTCAAAGCATTCGGGTGCCTTGATGTCTTCCAGATTCACCCCGCCGAAAGTGGGTTCCAGAATTTTAACGGTCCGGACAAACTCGTCGATGTTTGTGGTGTTAAGCTCAATATCAAACACATCAATATCGGCGTAAATCTTAAACAGCAGTCCCTTGCCCTCCATAACCGGTTTACTGGCCAGGGCCCCGATATCGCCCAGTCCCAACACCGCCGTCCCGTTGCTGATAACGGCCACCAGATTGCCTTTGGCGGTGTATTTAAACGCATCGTCGGGATCGGCCGCAATCGCCAGGCAAGGTTCGGCAACGCCGGGCGAGTAAGCCAGCGAAAGGTCGCGCTGGGTGCTGTATTCTTTGGACGGAATGACTTCAATCTTTCCGGGACGGCCCTTGGCATGGTACTCAAGGGCATCCTCACGCCGAATGGTCTGTTGCATCGTTTTGCAGAAATTGAGTGCGTTTGAATGGGACCATCGAACGTCGGATGGTCAGGGTTAAGCAGGAATGGGTCCGCACGAATGAACCCGTACGGTTTAAGATGGCGAATCAAGTTAACCGCCAAACCCCGACCATCCAATTTCAAACGAGATTTATTTTCGCGACTTCGGCAAAATCGAGGTTTTCAGTAATGCGCTTTCCCTCGTTAGTCAGCGCATCTATATACAGTTCAATCCGTCGTTTGGCTTCCGCCAGATCCAGGTTATTAAGGTTGATGTTCAGCAGGTCGATGAACCAGGGGACCTTTATTTTGCTCAAAACGAAGACCGTAGCGATCTCCCGCGCGATCGGCAGCGTCGTACTTTTCGACGCTGCAAAAACATCCTTATCGCTGGCCTGCAACAGTTTTTCGTACTCCTGTTTCAGCAATGTTTGAAATAACTCCTGGGTAAAAACCGCCCCGGCTTTGGTGCCCGTCTCGGGATCCCCTTCGGTCAATACCGCCCCCTTATGCAGCCACTCCCACAAAATGCTCAACCGGATTTCACCCGTCGCCATGTCCTCCATCA
>NZ_JBHSMA010000026.1:0-7612 GCF_042655385.1 Larkinella bovis
AGCTGGGATGGTGGTAAGGGTGCGGGGGAACACCTCTTCCCATACCGAACAGAGCCGTTAAGCCCCGTTACGCCGATGGTACTGGAGTCACTTCCGGGAGAGTAGGTTGCCGCCACCACAGATTTTACCGTCCCCATTTCATGAAAATGAGATGGGGACAAATATTTTCTTTCCAGTTTTTAGTAAAGTTTTATCTTTGCGCATCAATCGGGGTGTAGCGCAGCCCGGTAGCGCGCTACGTTCGGGACGTAGAGGCCGTGGGTTCGAATCCCGCCACCCCGACTTAATTAACGGTTTACAGACATGAATTTTGGAGTAACTTCTTCAAATCTTTGGTGGTGGCGTTCTTCTTCTAGCCGAGTTGAACAGTCCCATTATGCTTTGTAACCAACCAAAACTGGTTTTTCAAAAGCCCACTGTTCAACACAGTGGGCTTTTTTCATTTCTAACCTATTCATTTTGGCCATGGTAGCGTCCGCTCAAACCCAACAACCCCCTCGCTTCTTTAAAGTAACCAGTACGTATCGAAAAATGTTGGCTGATACCCTCACTCCAGTAAGCATTTATCTGCGACTGAGGGATAAATTTGTGAACAGCATATTACTCGAAAGCTCGGATTATCACGGTAATGACAACAGCTATTCCTACATCTGCTTCGATCCGGTAGCCAGGTTTGAATTTGATGGCGCAACTATACAGCTTAACTATCCGGATGGAAGTGCCCATTCTGTCGCTTGTTCGCCAACTGATGATTTGCTAACCGCTATTGAAAACTTCCGGGCCGGTTTTCAATACGAGAAATTGCCGTTTCCGTTTATCACAAATGGCTTATTTGGGCATATTGGTTACAATGCGGTTCAGTTTTTTGAGGATATTTCTTTTAAAGCTGCTCCAGCCCAAAACGATGTACCCCTGGTTGTTTACCAGGTTTTTCGGTATGTTATCGCGATCAATCACTTCAAAGACGAGCTTTACCTGTTTGAGCATTCGTATTCATCAGACGATAACGAAACCGGTTCGAACCACCTCGATTATATTGAGACGCTGATAAAAAACCGCAATTTCCCTTCTTACACCTTCCAGACCACCGAGGACGAGCAATCTAATTTTACGGATCAGGAATTTTTAGAAATTATTCATAAAGGGATCGACCATTGCAACCGGGGTGATGTCTTCCAGATCGTGCTGTCCCGTAAATTTTCTACGGCATTTCGGGGGGACGAATTCAATGTTTACCGCGCCCTACGCTCGCTGAATCCCTCGCCCTATCTCTTTTATTTCGATTACGGTAATTATAAAGTATTTGGGTCGTCGCCGGAAGCACAGATTGTTGTGAAAGGTAACAAGGCGATTATTTATCCGATAGCCGGCACTTTCCGCCGGACCGGAGACGATGTTGCGGATGCTGAATTGGCCCAGAAACTTCATAATGATCCGAAAGAAACGGCTGAGCACGTCATGCTGGTCGACCTGGCCCGAAATGACCTGAGCCGGAACTGCAAAACTGTGAAAGTGGAAACTTTTAAGGAAGTTCAATATTACTCCCACGTCATTCACCTGGTGTCGAAAGTGGTCGGTGAAATGGACGAAAATGCAAAACCGCTGCGGATTGTGGGCGAAACGTTTCCGGCCGGAACGCTCTCGGGTGCTCCGAAACACATGGCAATGCAACTGATCGATCGCTATGAAAAAACAAGTCGCGGTTTTTACGCGGGGTGCATCGGTTTCATGGATTTTAGTGGCGATTTCAATCAGGCCATTATGATCCGGACTTTCCTCAGTAAAAATAACACCCTGTACTACCAGGCTGGGGCCGGCATCGTGGCTAAATCCAATCCGGAAAGCGAATTGCAGGAAGTACATAATAAATTGATGGCATTGCGTACCGCCATGAAACAGGCTGAAAAAATTTAAAAGAACGGTTTTATGAAAGTGCTGGTTATCGACAATTACGACTCATTTACGTACAACCTCGTCTATATTCTCCGCGAGTTGGGGCATACGGTAGATGTGTACCGGAACGACAAAATTACGCTCGAAGCGGTGGATGCCTATGATAAAATCCTGTTGTCACCGGGACCCGGTATTCCGTCGGAAGCGGGTATTATGCAGGAAATCATTCGCACCTACGCACCGACGAAGAGTATTTTGGGCATTTGTTTGGGCCACCAGGGGATCAGTGAAGCCTTTGGGGCAACGCTCGAAAATATGTCGGATGTATACCACGGTGTCGCGCATCGGGCTTTTATAAAAAATACCTCGGAGCGCTTATTTAATGGATTACCTCAGGACTTGCTGGTGGGGCGATATCATTCCTGGACGGTAATTCCGGATAGCGTTCCGGCAGCGTTGACCGTTACGGCCGTGGACGAGGAAGGCCGGGTGATGGGCATTGCGCACAAAGAATACGATGTTCGCGGTGTGCAGTTTCATCCGGAGTCAGTACTGACCGAACACGGCAAACAAATGCTGGAAAACTGGTTGAAAGCGTGAAGCTGGAAACCGTTGTTCCCTGGGGCGTTTGTTGCCGGAATACCGTCGCGTGTTTAAGCTGGCCGAATCCGATCGGGAAATGGTGTACAACTACTTACCGTTCCGGACCAGTTTCCGAAAACTGCCCCTCAAATGCTTTTTATCAGAAATAAGAAAGACTTGAACGTCTGCTCCATCCATGAAAGACATACTAAACCACCTTTTCGAATATAAAACCTTAACGAAAGAAGAAGCCCAGCGCGTTTTGGTCGGCATCAGCACGGGGCAGTATAACACCTCGCAGATTGCCGCCTTTCTGACGGTTTACATGATGCGAAGCATTACCGTGGAAGAACTGGAAGGCTTCCGCGATGCGATGCTGGAACTCTGTTTGCCGGTCGATTTGTCGGAGTTCGATGTCATGGATTTGTGCGGAACCGGGGGCGATGGCAAAGATACCTTCAATATTTCGACCCTCTCGGCCTTTGTGGTAGCCGGGGCCGGGCAGCGAATTACCAAACACGGAAATCATGGGGTTTCGTCGATGTGCGGTTCGTCAACGGTGATGGAATACCTCGGCTACCGGTTTACGAACGATTACGATGTTTTACGGAAAAAAGTTGAAGAAGCAGGAATCTGTTTTCTGCACGCGCCCCTGTTCCATCCGGCCATGAAAAATGTCGGGCCGATTCGAAAGGAGCTTGGTGTTAAGACTTTTTTTAACGTTCTGGGCCCGATGGTAAACCCGGCTTTTCCGAAAAAACAGCTCGTTGGCGTGTTTAGTCTTGAATTAGCCAGATTATATGCGTATCTTTATCAGCAAACGCCCAAGCGGTTTATGATTTTACACGCTCTGGATGGCTATGACGAAGTGTCGCTGACCGGCGCCTTCAAAACGATCTCCGCACACGCTGAGCAAGTGCTGACTCCGCACCAAATTGGCTTGCCCCAACTCCAGCCGGAACAACTGGCCGGCGGAAAGTCAGTTGAAGATTCTGCCCGTATTTTTATGAATGTGCTGAACAACGAAGCCACACCGGCCCAAACCGACGCCGTGGTTGCGAATGCTGCTCTGGCATTGGTAGTTGCCGGGCACGCAAAAACCGTTGAGGAAGGCATTCAACAGGCACGGGAGTCGCTGGAGAGCCGGCGGGCGCTGAACAGTTTGAAAAAATTACTGGCGGCTTAACCGCCCCAAAAATAAAGAGTGAGAGTCGAGTAGTGCAATACCACCGGATTATAGAATGGACGTACTGAAACGGATTATTGAGCGGAAACGAACCGAAGTAGAATACCAAAAAACCGTAGTATCCCAACGGGAGCTGGAACAACGACCCCTTTTCAACCGGAAACCGTTGTCGGCTCGCGATGCCATTTGTCGGCCCGGATCGTCGGGCATCATTGCCGAGTTCAAGCGGAAATCGCCCTCCAAAGGCATTATCAATGATCAGGTTTTGGTGGCCGAAACCACGGCTGGCTATGTTCGGGCCGGAGCCGCTTGCCTGTCGGTTTTGACCGATGAGCCATTTTTTGGCGGTACGTCGCAGGATTTGACCCAGGCGCGGGAAGCCAATCCAGCCACGCCCATCATCCGGAAAGACTTTATCATCGATCCGTACCAGATTGTCGAAGCCAGGGCAATCGGGGCGGATTTTATTTTGCTCATTGCCGCCTGTTTGTCGCCCGAAGAGGTTCAAACCTTCAGTCAGCTGGCGCACGATCTGGCCCTGGAAGTTCTGCTCGAAGTGCACGATGAAGCCGAGCTGGCCAGCCATTTGACCGAAACCGTCGATCTGGTGGGCGTCAATAACCGCAACCTGAAAACCTTCGTGACCGATACTGAAACCTCCGTCCGGCTGGCTTCCCTGATTCCTGATTCGTTTGTCAAAATTTCGGAAAGCGGTTTGCAGCAGGCAGAATCCATCCTGTCGCTTCAACAGTCAGGGTATCGGGGTTTTTTAATCGGGGAGACCTTTATGAAAACCGCCGATCCGGCGCAGGCTTTGGAACAATTGCTCGCCGACCTGAATCAGTTGAATCCATTATCTCAAAAACAATATATCGTATGAAAGTAAAAGTCTGTGGAATGCGGGATTCCGACAACATTCGCGAACTGCTCGCCCTGGCCCCCGATTTTATGGGGTTTATTTTTTACGACAAATCACTCCGGTTTGTGGGTGATGAGTTGGACGCAGAGCAGTTGAAATCGTTCCCGCGCAATGTGAAAAAAGTGGGCGTTTTTGTCAACGCCAGCCCAGATTACATTCTGCGGAGCGTGAAAAAGTACGATTTGCAGTATGTTCAGCTGCACGGTACGGAGACGCCGGATTTCTGCCGGAACCTGCGCAACCGGGGTGTTAGTATCATCAAGGCGTTTTCGGTTGATGGAACGTTCAACTTCAGCATGATCAACAACTACAAGCCGTCCTGCGACTTCTTTTTGTTTGATGCCAAAGGAGATCAGTACGGCGGGAACGGGGTTTTGTTCGACTGGAGCCTGATGAACCGGTACGACAACGAGAAACCGTTTTTTATCAGTGGCGGAATCGATGCCGACAGTCTGGATGCCCTCGAAAAAATTAAACACCTCAAGCTCTACGGTGTCGATATCAACAGCCGGGTCGAGATGAGTCCGGGCCTGAAAGACATCGAACTGGTCAAAGCAATCATCACCCGTTTAAAACCCATCGAAGAAGAGGAAACGGTCGCTTAATCCGAAGTTATTGAAATAGCTATACAAGAAACAGAGACAGCTATAGCGGTCTCCCAGGCTTTTCTGCCTTATTTAAAATAAAAAAGTAACCACTGAAAATGCCCGGCGAGTAGACGGGTACGGGTAGAAGTTACTGCGTGATTGTTTTTGAGTACAATGGAAACCACAGAATTAAAATCAGCTTACCAGGTCGACGAACGGGGCTATTACGGAACCTTCGGCGGAGCGTATATTCCGGAAATGCTTTACCCGAATGTGGAAGAACTCCGTGCGAATTACCGGACTATTATCGCCGATCCTGCTTTCCAGCGTGAATTTCGGGATTTACTGACCGATTATGTGGGCCGCCCGACGCCCCTTTTTCACGCCCGTCGTCTGTCAGCCGCCTATAATACGACGGTGTATCTGAAACGTGAAGACCTGTGTCATACGGGAGCACATAAAGTCAACAATACAATCGGTCAAATTCTGGTAGCCCAGCGATTGGGGAAAAAGCGAATCGTGGCCGAAACCGGAGCCGGTCAGCATGGCGTCGCAACGGCCACGGTCTGCGCCTTGATGGGGCTGGAGTGTATCGTATACATGGGTAGCATCGACATGGAACGCCAGAAACCGAACGTCGATCGAATGCGGATGCTGGGCGCCCAGGTTGTGCCGGCCACCAGTGGAAGCCGGACACTGAAAGATGCTACCAACGAAGCCATGCGACACTGGATCAATAACCCGGTCGATACGCATTACGTAATCGGTTCTGTGGTGGGGCCGCACCCATACCCCGACATGGTCGCTCGTTTTCAATCGGTCATTTCGGAAGAGGTACGGAAACAGTTGCTGGAAAAAACCGGTCAGGCCAATCCCGATTACGTCATCGCCTGCGTGGGAGGAGGAAGCAATGCCGCCGGGGCTTTTTATCATTACCTTGATGAGCCTTCGGTGAAATTGATTGCTGCCGAAGCCGCCGGACAGGGCCTTAATTCCGGCCATTCGGCCGCCACAACGGCCCTGGGAAAACCGGGTATTCTGCACGGCAGCAGTACCATCCTGATGCAAACAGAAGATGGTCAGGTAGTAGAACCGTATTCCATTTCGGCCGGTCTGGATTACCCCGGCATTGGTCCGCTGCATGCCCATTTGTTCGCTTCAGGACGAGGCACATTTTTCGCCATTACCGACGAGGAAGCCGTAGAAGCAGCTTTCGAATTAAGTCGCCTGGAGGGCATTATTCCGGCCTTGGAGTCGTCGCATGCACTGGCCAGCTTATCCAAACTGAAGGCCCGACCCGACGAGGTGGTCGTAATTTGTCTTTCCGGACGGGGCGATAAAGACTTGGCAGCCTACACAACGCGTCTTTCCTAACAAATTAGCATTCGTAAAACCGTTTTGACCCGCTAATCGGCAACGATTAGCGGGAAAACGTTCCATTCCCTGATTGTATTATCATGAACCGCATTATCGAAGTTTTTCAAAAGAAATCAGAGCAAATCCTGAATGTATATTTTACAGCGGGTTTTCCGCAGTTGAATGATACCGTTCCCATTTTAGAGACCTTACAGGAAGCCGGCGTTGATTTGATTGAAATCGGAATGCCTTATTCAGATCCGGTGGCCGATGGCGAAACAATTCAGCAGAGCAATCAAAAAGCCCTGAATAACGGCATGTCGCTGCGAATCCTGTTCGAGCAATTACGGGGAATACGCGAAAAAGTGCAGGTTCCTATTTTGTTGATGGGCTACCTAAACCCGGTCGTCCAATTTGGCATCGAAGCCTTTTGTCAACAGTGCGCTGCGGTGGGGGTCGATGGAATTATTGTGCCGGATTTGCCGATTGATGTGTACGAGCGCGATTACAAAGCAACGTTCGATCAATATAACCTATTAAATATCTTTTTAATAACGCCCCAAACCTCCGAATCTCGGATTCGGCAAATCGATCAGCTCAGCGACGGATTCATTTATATGGTTTCGTCGGCGAGCACGACAGGGTCACAAAAAGGAATTTCGGACGAAATGAAGGCGTATTTCAACCGGATTAATGCGATGAATATAAAAAATCCGCGCCTGATTGGTTTCGGTATTCAGGATTATGCCACTTTTCAGACGGCGAGCCAGTATGCCAACGGGGCTATTATTGGAAGTGCTTTCGTTCGATTGCTGGAGCAAAATCAGGAGAATAAGATCCCTGCCATCCATCGTTTTATCCGGTCAATCCGGTTTTTATCAGAAAATGAAAAAATAAATTCATCCCTTATCGCCTAATAATCAACACCCTACTAAACCGGCTTCAATTATTTTCGATGTAGGTCTTGACAAAGGGGAAAAAAATGCGGTACTTTGCAGTCCCAAATCAGGGAAGACACCGGGAGCGAAACTAGCTAACCTTTTGGTTATTAGTCAGTTAGGGGTCGGGAAGACGAAAAAAGAAGTAAAA
>NZ_JBHSMA010000027.1:1623-4804 GCF_042655385.1 Larkinella bovis
AGTTCTTTGAGAGAAGGGAAAGATATAACAGTAAGGCAAGCACAAGTAAGGCAAGATTTTGTTGAGCTACGGCTAACAAAGGGCGTCTGGGGGATGCCTATGGCTCTGATTGGCGAAGAAGGACGCGGACAGCAGCGAAAACGGCGGGGAGGAGCACACATCCTTTGATCCGCTGGTCTCCGAATGGGGCAACCCGGTGCGGTGAAGCCGCATCACCATCAATGATGGAGCAAACGTGGGGAACTGAAACATCTAAGTACCCGCAGGAAGAGAAAACAAGAGTGATACCCTGAGTAGTGGCGAGCGAAAGGGGCTTAGCCCAAACCACAGCGGTTACGGCCGCTGCGGGGTTGTAGGACCAGACATCAAACCAGTAGATCAACCGGAAGGCTTTGGGAAGAGCCGCCAGAGCGGGTGACAGCCCCGTACGGGTAGAATTTGTTGGTGGGTTTGGGATCCTGAGTAGGGGGGGGCCGGAGGAACCCCCTCTGAAGCTGGCAGCACCATCTGCCAAGGCTAAATACACATCAGAGACCGATAGCGAACCAGTACCGTGAGGGAACGGTGAAAAGTACCGCAAGCAGCGGGGTGAAATAGAACCTGAAACCAGACGCCTACAAACGGTTGGAGCCTCGTAATGGGGTGACAGCGTGCCTTTTGCATAATGAGCCTACGAGTTACCGTCACTGGCGAGGTTAAGTTTTTTTAGAAGCGGAGCCGAAGCGAAAGCGAGTCTGAACAGGGCGCTGAGTCAGTGGGGGTAGACGCGAAACCGGGTGATCTACCCGTGGCCAGGTTGAAGTGGCAGTAACATGTCATGGAGGACCGCACCAGTAAACGTTGAAAAGTTTTTGGATGAGCTGCGGGTAGGGGTGAAAGGCCAATCAAACTCGGAAATAGCTCGTACTCTCCGAAATGTTTTTAGGAACAGCCTTGTATGCCAAATTCCCAGGAGGTAGAGCTACCGATAGGACTAGGGGGAGTCACATCCTACCAACTTCTGACGAACTCCGAATGCCTGGGAATTGATACGGGAGTGAGGGGTCGGGTGCTAAGGTCCGACTCCGAGAGGGGAACAACCCAGACCACCGGCTAAAGTCCCCAAGTGGTCGCTCAGTTGAACAAAGGAGGTCCGGTTGCCGAGACAGCCAGGAGGTTAGCTTGGAAGCAGCTATTCCTTTAAAGAGTGCGTAACAGCTCACTGGTCGAGCGAGGCGGGCATCGATAATAAACGGGCATGAAGCGACCCACTGAAGCCGTGGACACTAGCTTTGCTAGTTGTGGTAGGAGAGCATTCTGTAGTCAGTGAAGGTTTGGCGTGAGCCGGGCTGGAGAGTACAGAAAAGCAAATGTAGGCATAAGTAACGACAATGCAGGTGAGAACCCTGCACACCGAAAGACTAAGGATTCCACCGCGATGGCAATCAACGGTGGGTGAGTCGGCCCCTAAGGGGTAGGCGAGAGCCGAACCTGAGGGTAAACGGGTTAATATTCCCGTACTGGCCTTTTGAGAAAAGCGGGGACGGAGTACGGAAGGATCCGCGCACTGCGGGAATAGTGCGTTGAAGGTTGTAAGCTATTGCTCTTGTAGGCAAATCCGCAGGAGTAGGTGGAGACCGATAGTACCTGGGGACCTTCGGGTGCCCGGGATAGTGATCCGGACGGGCTTCCAAGAAAAGCCGCTATCGTTAATCAAGAGGGCAACCGTACCGCAAACCGACACAGGTAGTCGAGATGAAAAATCTAAGGTGCTCGAGTGAATCATGGCTAAGGAACTCGGCCAATTGACCCTGTAACTTCGGGAGAAGGGGGGCCTCCTCGCAAGAGAGGCCGCAGAGAAAAGGCCCAGGCGACTGTTTACCAAAAACACAGGACTCTGCGAAATCGAGAGATTCAGTATAGGGTCTGACACCTGCCCGGTGCTGGAAGGTTAAGGGGGGGCGTTAGGGGCAACCCGACGCGCTGAACTGAAGCCCCAGTAAACGGCGGCCGTAACTATAACGGTCCTAAGGTAGCGAAATTCCTTGTCGGGTAAGTTCCGACCTGCACGAATGGTGTAACGATCTGGGCACTGTCTCAGCCATGAGCTCGGTGAAATTGTAGTTCCGGTGAAGATGCCGGATACCCGCCACGGGACGGAAAGACCCCGTGCACCTTTACTACAACTTATCATGGACGCTGGCACAGAGATGTGTAGGATAGGTGGGAGGCTGCGAAGCGGTGTCGCTAGGCATCGTGGAGCCACCGTTGAAATACCACCCTTTTGTGTGTTGGCGTCTAACCTCTCAATGAGAGGGACCGTGGTTGGTGGGTAGTTTGACTGGGGTGGTCGCCTCCGAAAGGGTAACGGAGGCTTCCAAAGGTTCGCTCAGGCCGGTTGGTAACCGGCTGGGGAGTGCAATAGCAGAAGCGAGCTTGACTGTGAGGCAAACAGGCCGATCAGGTGCGAAAGCAGGGTATAGTGATCCGGTGGTTCCGCATGGGTGGGCCATCGCTCAAAGGATAAAAGGTACGCCGGGGATAACAGGCTGATCTCCCCCAAGAGCTCACATCGACGGGGAGGTTTGGCACCTCGATGTCGGCTCGTCACATCCTGGGGCTGGAGAAGGTCCCAAGGGTTCGGCTGTTCGCCGATTAAAGTGGCACGCGAGCTGGGTTCAGAACGTCGTGAGACAGTTCGGTCCCTATCTGTGGTGGGCGTTAGAAGATTGACGGGGGCTGCCCTTAGTACGAGAGGACCGGGGTGGACTCACCGCTGGTGAACCGGTTATTGTGCCCGTGGTACGGCCGGGTAGCTACGTGGGGTTTGGATAAGCGCTGAAAGCATCTAAGTGCGAAGCCGGCCCGGAGATGAGTCTTCTATTGAAGGACGTTGGAGACGACGACGTTGATAGGTGGCAGGTGCAGGGCGTGAGAGCGCTAGAGCCGAGCCATACTAATGACCTGAGGGCCGCAGGGAACTGATTTTGCGAGACCTTGTGCATGTTCGCTGCTATATTTTTCCTTTTTTCTTAAAGATCTCACCAAGAGCTTGTGAACCGGTGGTTCACACCAAGCTGGGATGGTGGTAAGGGTGCGGGGGAACACCTCTTCCCATACCGAACAGAGCCGTTAAGCCCCGTTACGCCGATGGTACTGGAGTCACTTCCGGGAGAGTAGGTTGCCGCCACCACAGATTTTA
>NZ_JBHSMA010000028.1:0-2383 GCF_042655385.1 Larkinella bovis
ATTTTCCTGCTGTTTGAGGATTTTGACAATTTGAGATTCGGTGAATCGCGTCTTTTTCATAGGAATCAGTTTAAAATTAGCATTTTTCTCTAATTCTAAACTGTCCGAATTTTAGGGACACTTACAATTTGGTGGACTATATTGCCTTACCGACATGATGAAAATTATTCAAAATTTCCATTAGGTCAACGGGTGGTTTTACTTATACCGATAAAAATTCAATCAGATTATGACAAAACAACGCACATCAGCACAAAATTTGACTGACGAAGAGGTTCTAAAAGAGTTTGTGAAAAGGTTTCAATGTGATGGAGCCGTCTTGATGTACTTGGACTCAGACATTGAATTAGGCTTTGGGCGATGGTGTAATACCAAAGGCCAGAATTGGGTAGATAACCTTTTTAAACGGGTTAAGCAACAGGTGCAATTACCTAATACGAATGATGAAACAGAGGGCGGCTTAGTCATTTCTCTTTCTGCATAGCATAGCTTTGATAACGAAAATTTATATCAATTTATATTCTAAATATTTACTTATGGGTAGTGGTGGAAGTTCCTACAGAAAGTCTTCTTCGGATTATAGTAATCCTATATCAAATTCAAGCACAGGATCGGGCATAGGTGGGGGCGCAAGCTTTGAAAATGGTTCTGAAGATGACTGCATTAATCTCACTCTTGAAACTAGATTACTAAGTCCACAGCAGGTGGCGTTAAGTAATCTTGAAGTAGGAGATGTATTATCTGTTAAACTGCATGCTTCAGCCGGTCGGATTGAAGTATTTAACTCAGACAACGAGCTATGTGGTCAGGTTATCTCCCCTGATATTGTTAAACTTGCTAATTGTATAAAAAAGGGAATTAAGTTCTTAGCTGTGATTATTAATCTTACAGGAAATGTGTGCGATGTCAGAATTGAGCACAAAAACTAATAGGGCTGCATGCTAACTGTTGTTGGTGGTACCTATTTCGAAGTATGTCATGATCCTAAGTGGCATGAGCTGTACGGCTCTGGGCTTCGAGGAGCGATAGCTCTTTCCGGCCATGTGTCGGATATATCATTTAAAACTTGTGTTGGTAATGATGCTATCAATCTTGCAAATGCTATATGCAATTCATTTAATATAAAGCCAGATTTTGTATTAATTCCAGAAACAATAGTTTTTGAATATTATCATCCACTCACGAAACCTTTATTTTATCCATCCGATTTCCTAAATTTTAAAACAAGGATGCCGGATGTTTCGGCCGAAAGTATCCTCGTATATGGACAAATTGAGGCAGAAGTAAAAGTGAGTGGTTCTTATGTAGTTTATGATCCTCAAAATGGGATTTCTTATAAATTTACAGGCTCTACTGCTACTCACCTGGCCTTGGTACTGAATCATAGAGAGGCATTACTTCTATCAGGTTTGACTGACCAAGATAATTTAGAAGAGGTTGGGAAAGCATTGCTCAAAAATGAAGAAGCAGAAGTGGTAGTTATCAAAAATGGTCCTCATGGAGCATTGGTTGTTGACTGTTCTGGAACACATATAATCCCGGTATTTAAGACATCCTCTGTTTGGCCTATTGGGTCGGGAGATATTTTTTCTGCTGCTTTTGCCTGGAAATGGGCGTTAGAAAAACTACCAGCAGCAGAAGCTGCGCTTTTAGCCTCACGTTTTACGGCTCAATATTGCCAAAGTAGAATTTTGCCATTACCAGTTGCGCCGAATATTTTTCAACAATTAAGACGGAATACGCACGCACAAAAACTTTATTTAGCTGGTCCCTTTTTCACTGTTGCAGAAAGGTGGCTGATAAATGAATTACGCTGTAAATTAATTGAATTTGGTAATGACGTATTTTCCCCCCTTCACGATGTTGGTCGAGGAGGTCCTGATCAAGTTGTCGGTAAAGATTTAGCAGCTATTGAAAATGCTGACGTTGTATTAGCTGTTCTTAATGGAGAAGACCCTGGAACCATCTTCGAAATAGGATATGCTAAAGCATTGAAAAAGAGGGTGGTAGTGCTAGCAGAAAATACTCTAGAGAATGATTTAACTATGCTAATTGGAAGTGGGTGTGAGATTACAAATGATTTTACGACAGCAGTTTATATGGCGTCCTGGTAATTGCTTAGAAAGTAATTGTAGGGCTAAACAAGGTGCAAATCATCTCGACGATGCAACAGAGAAAAGCTATTATAGTTGTTGGATTAGGCTATGGAGATGAAGGAAAAGGTTTGGCAACCGATTACCTATGTCAACAGTTAAGTGAGGTGGTCCGATTTAGCGGCACAGTGAATTTGTCAGATTTTTGTAATACTTCTGTTCAAATTGTTCAGGGCTTTGGTAGCCCAGCGATGAATGCTTTCTCTCCCGATTATAATAGACTTCAATAT
>NZ_JBHSMA010000029.1:0-1876 GCF_042655385.1 Larkinella bovis
GCGGGACCTGAATCCGAGCATAGAGCTAGTACTCTGCGGCCCCATAGGAAAACCCGCTCTGTTCACTTGTTGGCAAGCTACCAATTCTTGGTTTCTTACAACACCACAAACCTAAAGGGCGGCCCCGTGGCGTGCTAAATACGGTGGCATGCAGGTCTCGGAAGTCAAACGACTCAAAGAGTTGGAGGAAGAAAATCGCTGACTGAAGAAAATGTATGCCGAGTTGAGCCTACAAAACGAAATCATTAAGGAGGCACTCTCAAAAAACAGGGCCGCCTGAGCGGTGGTGAGGCCCACCGAGCGTCGACAGGTTGCCCGCTGGATGATGGATATCAAACAGATTAGTCAACGCAAAGCCTGTCGCTGGGTGGGTCTGACGGGGCCGCCCGGCGGTCGTAATGCACTGGCCGAACCGGTGGCAGAGAAAGATCAAGCGCTTTGCCACCGGATTCAACAATTGGCACGGCGTCACAAACAATGGGGGGTGCTGAAAATTTATCGTAGGTTACGTAAGCAAGGTCAGCATATCAATCATAAGAGAGTCAGGCGCTTATACCGTAACTTGGGATTGAGCTTACGGCGAAAAACTAAGAAGCGATTACCGGATGCCATCCGTCAGCCACTGGCCAAAGCAATGGCTTGTAATGAATGCTGCCGGGCCGCCGGGGCGGTCGTTGGATTTTACCTGTGACACGTTAACCGGTGCCCGCAAGTTTCGTACATTGAACGTAGTCGACGATTACAATCGGGAAGCCTTGGGCATTGAGGTAGACTATTCGCTACCGGCCCTACGAGTAACGCGGTTTTTGGACCAACTAATAGAACGGTATGGGAAACCCAAACGAATCCGGAGTGATAATGGCCCGGAATTTATCAGTCACACCTTACAGGATTGGTGTACGGATAAAAAAGTAGAGTTATGCTGGATTGAGCTGGGTAAGCCCACACAGAATGCGTATATCGAACGGTTCAACGGCACGTTTCGGCGAGAGGTGTTAGATGCTCATATTTTTACCAGTATCAGGCAGGTAAGACGCATTGTTGATGAGTGGCTGATTGAGTACAATACCGAACGGCCTCATCAAGCCTTGCAATTTATGACCGCACCGGCGGCCCGGGCCAGTTGAGTACCGACAGGTGGCTTAATTCCAGTCAAAACTGGCGCATTTAACGGGGTAAGGACAAATCTATCAACTAACAATTTCGTTATCCCATCTGTTGGTACAGATCGAGGGGTGCAGTGTCCCTCACACCCAGTAAGGACGGCTTTCTTGTGCCCGTAGCTATGCTGCCGTAATCACCGCTTAGTGTCCGTTTCTTGCGTTCTGGATGGTGACAGTCTTTAGCTATTCAGAGTTACCGCTACTACTATCGTATGAACTGCTAGTCGATTCATGGTTATCTGATGAAGATGAGTCAGAACCCCAGTTAGAGGAACTGCTTGACGAATCTGAACCCCAACTTGATGAGCTATCTGATGAATATGATCCCCAGCTTGAGGAACTGTCAGATGAATCTGAACCCCAACTTGAGGAATTGGAGCTGGAGCTATCGTTTGCATAGGAATCGTAAGAGCTTGAAGAATCATATGAGTTGCTGGACGAGTCGTATGTCGATTCAGTGGGAGTCAAGTCCGCGTACTGGGGTTCAGCAGGGGTTAGATCCGCAGGTTGGAAGCCGTTACCCGTCAGATCAGCCGGAGTCAGATCCGCAGGTTGGAAACCATTGCCCGTCAGATCAGCGTACTGTGGTTCAGCCGGAGTCAGATCCGCAGGTTGGAAACCATTGCCCGTCAGATCAGCATACTGGGGTTCAGCCGGAGTCAGATCCGCAGGTTGGAAACCGTTACCTGTCAGATCAGCCGGAGTCAGATCCG
>NZ_JBHSMA010000030.1:0-1675 GCF_042655385.1 Larkinella bovis
CCGGAAGTAACGCCGACCAACCAGGGCGATGGCAACAGTGCCTTCTCGCAGGGGATGATCTGGCACAACTACCCCAAACCGACCACCTGGATGTTCGGCCTGCAGATTGGGTTGTAATTGATTAAAAGCATCAAATGAAGATTTCGACAATGAAACATATTCTTAAGCAAGTAAGTAAGGTGGCCCTGCTGGGCGCTACCCTGCTGGGGCCGGTGGGCTGTAAGGACTTTTTGGATGAACAGGCCCCCTCGAACTTAACCCCCGACAACTTCTACACGATTCCCGACCACGCCGAAGCGGCCCTGGCTTCGGTCTACGCCGACCTGCGGTTCATGGGCGATGGCGCCGGCATCTTCTCCTCCAACTGGCAGCTGCTGGAAGCCCTCACCGGCACCTCCACCACCGAAACCGCCCAGAACTCCGACCTCAACAACCTCTACGGGCTGGTGCATGACGGCAACACCATCCACGTGGTCAACTACTGGAACGGGCTCTACAAGGTCATCGCCCAGGCCAACCAGGTGCTCGACAAGGTGCCGGGCATCACCCCCATGGACGAAGTGCAGCGCAAGAAAATCCTGGGAGAAGCCCGGTTTCTGCGGGCCTGGGCCTACTTCATGACCGTGCAGCTGTGGGGCGATGTGCCCCTGATCACCAAACCCCAAACGGCTTCCTCGGAAGATTTCCAGCCGGGGCGGGCCAATAAGGAGGAGGTCTACAAACTCATCGTCGAGGACCTGACGACGGCCGAAGCCGCCGGGTTAGCCTGGATGGATGTCAGTGGGCGGGTCAATCAGGCCGCCGTCAAGACGTTGCTGGCGAAGGTGTACCTGACAATGGCGGGTTTTCCCCTCAGCAAGGGGGCCAGCCACTACAAGCTGGCCGCTGACAAGGCCCGGGAAGTGATCACCTACGCCAACGCCAACCCGACGTCTATTGGTCTGTTTACCTCCTACGAGGATGTGCATAAGGAAAGCACCGAAAACCGGCTGGAGCACCTGTTCATGCTGCAGTACAACACGCTGGTGGCGGGCAATCCGATGGATAACATGTACCCCAACTTCAAACCGGTGACCTACAACGGTCCCTCGGGAACGGGCAGTACGGTGCCGACGGTGTCGTTCTACAACTCCTACGAAGCGGGCGACAAGCGGGCCAAGGACCAGGAGGGGTATTTCTACTCGACCTACTTTACCAACGGGAACGGGGAGCGGTTCAGTCTGGGGGCCAACTACATCTTCAAGCACTTCAACCGCACGGCCAACGGCACGCAGGGGGTGGCCGGTACGCGGCAGAACAACCTGAACGTGCCCCAGATCCGGTACGCCGAAACGCTGCTGATTTTTGCCGAAGCGCAGAACGAGGTGGGTGGTCCTACCCAGGAGGCTTATGAGGCTATGAAGAAGATTCGGGACCGGGCGGGTCTGGTGACGCCGGCTTTGGGGAGCTACAGCCAGGCGACGCTGCGGGAAGCGGTGTGGCGGGAGCGTTGGCACGAGTTGTGTTACGAGCAGCTGACGTGGTTTGACATGGTTCGGTTGCGGAAGGTGTACAACGAGAAGACCAACGGGTTCGACAACTTTGTGGGTCACGTCAACCTGAGTTCGAATCAGCCCTTGCAGGAGAAGCACCTGCTGCTGCCGTTGGGCAAGCAGGAGATGCTGAACAACCCCAA
>NZ_JBHSMA010000031.1:0-1583 GCF_042655385.1 Larkinella bovis
ACGATGCCCATCCGCAACTGGGGTATGATTCTAAATCAGTTTTTAACTATTTTTGAAGATAGGGTTAGGCTTTAAGCCTCGCCAACCCCGATTGAAAAGTTTACACGGTTAATGCGATAGTCCCTTACCCTGACAGACATTTGGCATTTTTATTTCTTCTGTTTGGGTAATGACACCAAATATCTTTATAGTACGAGAACGCCCCGCCGGATTCCGGCGGGGCGTTCTCGTTACCACAATATCCAAACCCGAAATACCGCTTGACGTCCAAGGGTTCAGTCTGGTGTTGCTCAATTATTTCGGGCTGGATCAGTTCTTTCGTTTCCATCTTGGACGATTAATTTCCTGGTTTCGTTTTCCAATAAGCGACTGCTTTGATTCATAGTGTTAATTCTCATTATAAGGTATTTAGGCCTAGTATATTTAGCCGTATTTATGGAGAGGGTACGAGTAAAATTGTTTAAAGTATGGGACTTATGTTAATCTTTAATGATAAATGATAACATATGATTTGGTTTATATATCTTGCTGAACTACTTTTCAGTAGGACAGAGAATAATGGACATCCCAGCCAGATTCTGGCTGGGATTGTTTTTTTGGGCTTCTATTGCTCGTTTAGCCTACTCTCTGCTATCGAACTGAGTTGCGCTGGCAATCTCCATCAGGTGAGAAAGTAGCCAGGCAGAGAGAATCGGCTTCGGTTTGCTTCAGTATCCGGACGGTTGTTTTAATGGACTAAAGTTGTTCTCAATTATGAGCATGATATGGTTTTACAAAACATTCAGTATTGATTGCTGTTTTACAACTGCTTAAAAATCAGTCAAAATAGCATGTGTATGAAAAGCTACTTTTTCACATTCTTTTTGGTAATAGGGGTATTAGGTTACTTTGCGGGCTACTGCTACGCTATTTTTGATTGGGTGAGAGATTATCAAGCAGGGATTTACAGGAGTGACCCAATTGAGGCATTGTATGAAACTACAGCCCTTATTATGTATAGTTTCCTTGGCTTTCGTTTTTCAAACAAAAGAATGAATCTCTTGTAGGGACGGTTTTAAAATTAAAATTTTAAGATTTGGAATCTGCAACAGCGCTATCGATTCTGCACCATGTACAAGTTTATTTATGCCCTTTTCTTCAGTGCGCTAACTCTATTAGGTTGGTTATTAACCGATTACTTATTTAAAAAAATTGGATTATTAGTTATCCTCTCACCTGGTCCCTTATTGATAGGATATGGCTTAATGAAAGTGGCCCGATTTAAGAAATATTAAATCGGACGATTAGTGTACAGCTTTGATCGTTGCGAAATCAATATCCAGCACGGCTTCGATATTCTTGTCTTAGCCCCTGAATGGTTGGACGAAATTGTGAGAACAGCCGGGTCGCCGGTGCAATTAGTTCATTAATTTAGGAAATCATGAGTAAACCATGACGAACATTCACCCCAGAAGCCTGAGGTGGTCCGATTTAGCGGCACAGTGAATTTGTCAGATTTTTGTAATACTTCTGTTCAAATTGTTCAGGGCTTTGGTAGCCCAGCGATGAATGCTTTCTCTCCCGATTATAATAGACTTCAATAT
>NZ_JBHSMA010000032.1:0-1478 GCF_042655385.1 Larkinella bovis
TGGAGGAATATAACCTAAGAAGGCCCCATGAATCACTGGGTAATCTCACTCCCGAAGAGTGGAAAAACAGGGTGATTGAAAATGAAAAAACTCTAATTGCTACTGTCTGAAATTAGGGGTACTTACAAAATTATTCGATCAAATAATGCTATTGAGTAGAACAATTTACTTGTTGAATTAATAGTAGTAGTAATTACTCAATTACGGCTTAGTCTCAAACATACAAAAATTTTGCATCTAGACAAGATCATATTAGATTATTTCATTTCCGTTAGCTACTAATTCAGAGGAGGGTGCTTTAGCGAATGAAATTTGAGAGTATTTTCCGCAATGATCGTATTACCGACAAGCTGCGCTTTTCCACAAGCGTTTTTCCGAAAGCTCGTTTGTCAAAGGAATAGGAATTCACCTTTACTAACCCCATGTTGGCTTTAGCTAAAGGATGAAGTGGATTTATCAGATAGTTGAATTCTCCCTCAATCACAAATGAAGGCACTTTCATGCAGAGGTGTTCGTTCTTAACTATCCAATTATCAGTCAACGAAAAGAGGTATTCTTCATTATCTGCCAAGGCTGGCGTCAGAGGAGGTAGTTCTAAAATAGAAGAATCCGGGATTTCAATTGTCGCGGCCGCAAAGGCGTTTTGATCAAGCGTGATTGAATCATCGAGATGAACCCAGTACTCCCAAGCTGCTAGTGACAAGCTACTGGCGGTATATAAAACGGCTACTCCTTCACGATTCCAACGCCCACCGTACAGCCTGGCGCCTTCGCCCGATAAATCTTCGATGTATTCTTTACTGGCAATCCGGTAAACATACATTGATTCACCGATTACGCCATGATGCCGTGCTCCATACGGCCCAATACTTTTATTACTTGCTGCAAACTTTCCGGTTTATTTAACAGATCAACCGGTTTTTGGCCTTTCAACATACTATTTGCCCTATTGAGCCAGTTTTTGAAGTCCTTCGGAGAAGCAAATAGTTTTCCCGCCTTCAAATCCCAAAGATCTTTGATGGGGTCTACGTAAGATATCGGTGTTGTTACTGTTGCCATAACGATTGCTTCTAGCAATGGAAACGGAGATGAATCAACCGGCCTCGGCCAAATCTGTTCCCGTTATGCTGAATAACACGAATATAGAAATAATTGTCTAGTAAAACCACAAATATATTGCCTTATACTTGGTCAGGTATCTAGCTGGACAGCGTGACACGTGCCCTACTAACTTGGCTAAAATTTGTGAAAACACTGAAAAATGACAAATTTGAAGGTTTTCAACCCTAAACTTTCCTTACTCTGTTTAAATGAACGATCAACTCTCTACTGTCCCGCTCCCGCCAGCAACTACTGAGATGGTCCAATAAATCGGCACAGTGAACTTGCTTAACTTGCAAGAACATGCAGCCTAAAAACACCCCCCTTAAAAGGCGTAAATACGACGCGACTTTTAAAGCAGACGTGCTGAAGATGAT
>NZ_JBHSMA010000033.1:0-1257 GCF_042655385.1 Larkinella bovis
TGAGGTGGTCCGATTTAGCGGCACAGTGAATTTGTCAGATTTTTGTAATACTTCTGTTCAAATTGTTCAGGGCTTTGGTAGCCCAGCGATGAATGCTTTCTCTCCCGATTATAATAGACTTCAATATAGTCGAAGATCTCTGTATGAGCATCATCAACACTCAGAAACGCTCCGCCTTCTAGTAATTCCGCCTTCAGGCGGCTCCACAACGACTCCGCAAACGCATTGTCGTAGGGATCGTCAGCCCGGCTCATGCTGGGCCTGATGTGCCACAATCGAATTACCTCTTTTAATTCACTCGATACGTATTGGCCGCCCCGATCTGAGTGTATAATCAGACCTACGGCAGGTTGCCGCAACTGCAACGCACGACGTAGCGGAAGTATAACCAGTTCATCTTCCATCGTATTACCTACTTGCCAGCCCACTACTTTACGAGAGAATACGTCCATCCAAGTAGCTAGGTATGCCCAATCACCGTTAATTAACGGCAGATAGGTAATGTCGCTGACCCAAACCAAATTGGGAGCCTTAGGCAACGGCTGGCCTAATAATAAGTTCGGCCAATAACCTCTACCATGCTTGCTATCTGTCGTTCGAGGCACAAACGATTTAGGTTGAATAGCCTGCAAACCAGCCTTTTTCATCAACGTTCGAACTTGATGACGTCCCAAAAGATGCCCTTTTTCCTGCAACTCCGCTTTAATGCGTCGACTGCCATACCGCCGTTTATGTTTGTTGAAAATCTGTTCGACTAACTGCTGGTACTCCGTTTTTTCAGGGGTTAATTGGTAACTATCGCCCCGCACGTATCGATAGTAGGCCGTCCGACTTACTTCTAGCACCAAGCACAAGATTTCCACCGTAAACTCAGCAGCCAACTCTTGGACCAGTTGGTATCGCAATCTCAGGTCTGTCGGCTGATAATGGCTAAGGCTTTTTTTAAGATTTCGCGCTCGGTTTCTAGTTGATTGACACGTTGTAGCAATCGCTGGTTCTCAATCAGTATGTCCGAAGTTTGGCTCGAAAAATGGTGTTTTTCTTCCCCTTTGCTTCGCTGTTTCCATTTATAGATGAGCGCTTCACTGATGCCCAGTGCCTGAGCCACATATGGTACGCTCTGGCCGTTGGCAATCATCTTCAGCACGTCTGCTTTAAAAGTCGCGTCGTATTTACGCCTTTTAAGGGGGGTGTTTTTAGGCTGCATGTTCTTGCAAGTTAAGCAAGTTCACTGTGCCGATTTATTGGACCATCTCA
>NZ_JBHSMA010000034.1:0-1198 GCF_042655385.1 Larkinella bovis
CGGGGCCGCCCTTTAGGTTTGTGGTGTTGTAAGAAACCAAGAATTGGTAGCTTGCCAACAAGTGAACAGAGCGGGTTTTCCTATGGGGCCGCAGAGTACTAGCTCTATGCTCGGATTCAGGTCCCGCTCTGTTTTTACTTGCTTTCGGCTCGTATGGAAATTTGGGCGTCAGGGCCGCAGGGGCGGTCCCACCATTAGCAAGGGATCGAGCAGTAAAGTAAGTGACTTGTTGGAACCCTAAATTATCATTGCTCATGGACATTCGCTATTTTATTGGGGTTGATATCTCCAAGGCAACACTCGATTGGGCCGTCTTTGATGGTAAAACCATCGTCTTACAAAGCCAGTCGGCCAATTCTGAAACGGGTATAAAAACCACGCTTAAACTCCTAAAAGCCTTACCTGGCTTTACTTTGAGGGAAGCGGTTTGCTGCATGGAACATACCGGTATCTATAATGCGCACATAATCAGCCATTTGTACAAAATCAAACTTTCTCTTTGGCTAGAAAGTAGTCTGCAAATCAAAAAAGCAGGTGGCCTGCAAAGGGGCAAAAACGATGCAATCGATGCCGTGCGTATTGCTGAATATGCCTTCCGCTTCCGCGATCAGATGCGCCTGTGGCAACCACCCCGGCCCATTTTGCAAAAATTAGCCGTACTTAGTGCGCTGCGTCAACGTCTGTTGCGAGTCCGTCAGCAACTCCAACAGCCGATTACTGAACAGCAAGGCTTTGTAGATGCGACCCTTCAACGGCAATTACTGAAAAGCTGTCAAGCATCAATCAAGTCCCTTACGACCGACCTGGAAAAAGCTGACCAACAAATCACCCACCTCATTCAGAGCGATGAGCGCCTAAAAGAATTATTCGGCTGGATCACTTCGGTGCCCGGCATTGGTAGTGCCACGGCCACCGAGGTGCTAGTCGCTACCGACGAATTTAACCAGTTCACTGACCCCAAAAAACTAGCTTGTCATGCCGGGGTTGCTCCCTTTGAGTATAAATCAGGGAGCAGTGTTCGGGGTAAAACCAGCGTCAGCCAACATGCCCGAAAACGGTTGAAATCGCTCTTCCACTTAGGGGCCATGTCGGCCATCCGCATGAATGGCGAACTCCAGGACTATTACCGACGCAAAGTGGCCGAAGGCAAGAACAAAATGCTTGTTCTCAATGCCGTTCGCAATAAGCTGATTCATCG
>NZ_JBHSMA010000035.1:0-1096 GCF_042655385.1 Larkinella bovis
TCATGGGGCCTTCTTAGGTTATATTCCTCCATCCAGTCGCATGTCAATTGTCTTACCTGGTCAAGCTCAAAAAATAGATAAGCATCTAAAACAGCTTCTCGATACAGCCGATTGAATCGTTCAACGTAGCCGTTTTGCATTGGTTTGCCCGGCTGGATATACTGAATTTCAATTTTCTCGCCTTTACACCAAAGCTCAAAATCACCAGAAGTAAATTCCGGGCCATTGTCAGTACGTATTGTCTTGGGCTTTCCTCGATCTTTAATTACCCGTTCCAAAGTCCGAATAATCCTTTTAGCGGAAAGCGAAGTATCAATCTCGATCGCCAGCACCTCCCGCGTACAATCGTCGATGACGTTGAACGTTCGGAATTTGCGATTACCCACCATTGTGTCACTCATGAAGTCCATACTCCAACTGCTATTAATGACTGTTTGCTGTTGCAGTGGATGCTTCAAACGAGTTGGCAGTCTGCGTTTACCCTTCCGTTTTCGATTCAGTTTGAGCAGTTTGTAAATCCTATACACTTTCTTATGATTCCAGGATTTACCAGATCGTCTGATATAGGCAAATAATTTCCGAAACCCATACGAAGGATGTGTAAAAGCCAAGTCCTGCAATACCTCAATCACAGCCGTATCGTCCTTCTTAGTGCTGTAATAGAATTGCGAACGCGGTAAAGACACTAGCTGACAGGCCCTGCTCACGGGAATAGCTTGCTCACGAACAATTTCTTCGGCTAATTGCCTTTTTGTGGCAGGGCCCAGCCTTTTTTTGTGAATAGATCCTTCAGGATTTGATTGTCCATGGCCAGATCGGCATACATTTTCTTCAAGCGGGCGTTCTCTTCTTCAAGGTCTTTGAGCCGTTTGACATCGGAGGCCTCCATGCCGCCGTACTTGCTTTTCCAATTGTAAAAAGTGGCTTCGGAAATGCCATGTTCGCGGCAAATTTCCTTGGTGGGAATGCCATTTTCCTGCTGTTTGAGGATTTTGACAATTTGAGATTCGGTGAATCGCGTCTTTTTCATAGGAATCAGTTTAAAATTAGCATTTTTCTCTAATTCTAAACTGTCCGAATTTTAGGGACACTTACA
>NZ_JBHSMA010000036.1:0-1070 GCF_042655385.1 Larkinella bovis
TTATAGAGGTGTGAATTAACTTGTAATGAATCCTATCTCCTTTTTATGAAAGAAGGCCTGCACCAGTTCTGGGGTTTCCGCCAAATGTTTAATTTGACTAAGAACCGCTGTGGTTAGCTCTTCCAAGTTGGAAAATACCTGATTCTTTAGGCTACGCTTTAGATGACTCCATACTAACTCGACGGGATTCAATTCAGGACTGTAAGCCGGTAAGCGCTCCAAATGAATACGTCCCCGTTTTTCTTTCAAGAAGACCTTGACGGCTTCACTGCGATGAATAGCCGCCCCGTCCCAGATCACTAACAGGTTTCGTTTGCGATAGCGACTGCAAAGCTTATTAAGAAACCAAACAATATCCTCGCTGGTGAAAGGCTGATCCTGACCGGCTACATAGATGCGGCCATTGGGTGCAACAGCGGCAATCAGGCTCAGATGGGCTCGACCGGCTTGCTCAAGCAGTATTGGGGTTTGACCACAAGGTGCCCAAGTATGCGCCAGTAAGGGCAGTAAATAACAGGCTGATTCATCGACATATAAAATGACGCGCTGTTCACGCTGTGCTTTTTTTAAGTTCTGCTACACGCTCTTGCCTCCATTGGGCCACTGCATGGCCATCTTGCTGACGCGCTTTGGCCTGTGGCTTCTGACGAGACCAGCCCGCTTTTTTGAGAAGTCGACCAACTTGAGATGGGTCATAACTAACGCCAAATAGCTTTTTAATGACCTCATTTACCCGGGGCCGTGTCCAAACTGCGCCCGTAAATCCATGATGCTGAGCCCCTTTGTTGAGCTCATCGACCAGTTGCTGGAGTTGATCCCTGGTTAACCGGGTCGGCGCTCCGGTAGGTTTTCGCCACTGCAAGGCTGTTACGCCTTGCTGTCGGTATTTCTTGAGGGTCTGACTCACCCAACCTTGAGTCAAGCCTAATGCTTGGGCAATAGGTCCTTGCTTCCAACCCGCCAGATCTAGTTCAACACAGCGTCTGCGGAGTAGTTCGTAATCTGATTGTTTGTATTTTCCCATACCGACAACAAGATACGATTATTATAAGCTTATTCACGGATCAATA
>NZ_JBHSMA010000037.1:0-786 GCF_042655385.1 Larkinella bovis
GTAGCGGACCTAAGCTGGGATAAGCAAATGCTCCAGGATGTGCTCAAAAAAAAGTTTTAACGGGGCCGCCCGAGCGGGCCAGCCCAGAAGCGGATGCTGGCCACTAGTTTAATTACGGATTATCGTGTTCCCGTTCAACGAGCCTGCTCGGTTGTGCTACTGCAACGGTCCTGCTGGTATTATAAGCCACACCGTCGAGATGATACGGCTGTACGGCACAGAATCAAAGAAATCGCTCAGGTACGTGTCCGCTACGGTTATCGACGAATCCATGTTCTGCTTAGGCGTGAGGGTTGGCGCGACAACCATAAACGAGTTCGTAGAGTGTACTGTGAAGAAGGGTTAAACTTAAGAAGTAAGCGACCAAAGCGGAATAGAGCGGCCGCACAGAGGCTTGATCGGCCTCAACTTTCTAGTTTAAATCAGAGTTGGAGTATGGATTTTGTGGCGGATCAACTTTTTGACGGACGAAAAATCCGAGCCTTAACTGTAGTCGATAATTATAGCCGCCAGTGCGTAGCCATCCATGTCGGCCAGGCGTTAAAAGGAGAAGACGTGGTAGCAGTGATGAATCACCTGAAAGAAGTATGTTCAGCTTCTCCGAAAAGGATACAGGTTGATAATGGAAGCGAGTTTATTTCGAAAGCACTGGACAAGTGCGGGGCGGCCCGTGCCGGCATATGATAACAAGGTGACACTCGACTTTTCTCGCCCTGGTAAACCCACTGATAACCCATTTATTGACGGGGCTGCCCGCGCAGTCATTTAATGGGAGTTTTCGGGATG